>CAWJII010000004.1:0-387429 GCA_963842915.1 uncultured delta proteobacterium
CTGTGAGTCACGCGACATAACGATTAGTTCTGCGAAATTCGGCGCTCATCGTCATCCCGATAGGCTAAGAGAGCCTCGCCATGTTTCCTGAGGACAGACCAGTGGCCGAAGATTTCGAACGCGCCGAAGTGACGATCGACGGCGAGACGAAGCCCGTTTGGCGAAGCGGCAGCGGGCCCGGCGTGATCATCATGCACGAGGTGCCAGGAATCACGCCGGAAGTGGCGAGGTTCGCCCGAATTGTACGCGACCGCGGGTTCACCGTCTGCCTGCCGAAGATGTTTGGTACGGTCGATAGGCCGGTGAGCGGCGGGTACGTGGTCCCTTCCTTGCTGCACTGCTGTATCTCACGCGAGTTTCAGGTTCTCGAAGCAGGAGGTTCGAGTCCCATCACCGACTGGTTGCGCAAGCTGTGTCGCCAAGTGCACGAGGAGCTCGGGGGGCCTGGGGTCGGCGCCTTGGGCATGTGCATGACGGGCAACTTCGCCCTTGCACTCAGGTTTACAGCCGATCCAGTCTGTACGCGGGCGCGTTTCAAGACGCTGCGCAGAGAGCTCGGCGAGGGATTCGAATCAATCGAGATTGACTCCGGGCCTGGCAATCCGTGGGGAATCAAGCGTATCGCCCACAGGGTACTCACCGAAGAGCTCGTCGACGATGATGGGCATCCGACCAAGCAGGCGCTCGATCGCGTGCTCGGGTTCTTCGAAGAGCGACTTCGACGCCCTGCCTGACTGCGGTCTCGTCCCATCCGCAGAGATCGGGCCGAGCTCGGATGGTTCTTATTTATGGATAGCATCCGTTTTGTCCACTGACAGCTCGCTCGTAATCGAGGACAATGGCCGCGTGAAAGGAACGGACCATGAGACTGCTGACGTCTAGGTTGCTCTCGCTCTTCTTTGCCATTGCGTTCGGCCTCGCCACGACTTCGATGCTAGCGGCTCCGCTGCAGGCCGAAGCTGGCGCCACAGAGATCGTATTCGCGTCGGGACCGGATGGGACCGGCACCGTGCAGCGGCTCATAGACGCATTCAACGAGTCGAACCGCGGGGCGATCCACGTGACTTGGCGCCAAATGGACAGGGAGAACAACGCCCATCGGCGACAGCTCGTCAAGGCGCTCTCCTTCAAGAAGGGTGGGATTGACCTGATAGCGACGGATGTCATTTGGACGGCTGAGTTTGCCAAGAAGAAATGGGTCGAGGACCTGACCAAGCGCTTCTACGAGGCGTACGATCGCGAGTCATTCCTTTCGTCGGCCCTCGGGTCCGCCACGTATCGTCTCCGCATCTGGGGTGTGCCCTGGTATACGGACGCAGGCTTGTTGTTCTACCGAAAGGACAAGCTCGCCAAGAGCGGGTTCAGTGCCCCGCCGGCCACATGGGAGGAGCTGGCTCGCATGGCGCGCAAAGTCATGGAGGACACCGGCACCCGTCATGGCTTCGTCTTTCAGGGCGCGGAGTACGAAGGTGGCACGGTCAACGCTGCCGAGTTCATCTGGAGCGCGGGGGGGGAGCTCATGGTCGGCCAGGTGACCGCCACGGGAACCGTCCTTCCCGGGGTAGCCGAGACGGATGCGGTGCTGGTCGGCAGCGATGCGGCGGCGCGAGGTCTCGACATCGCGCGCAAGCTGGTGGCCGACAAAGTCTCACCCGAGGCGGTTGCAAGCTTTCGCGAAAAAGAGGCCCTCGACGCCTTTGTCTCCGGAGACGCGGTCTTCCTTCGAAGCTGGCCTTACGTCTACGCTTCGCTTCGGCAGGCAGGGTTCACGCTGGACCAGCTTGGGATCGCGCCGCTGCCCGCGGCATCCACGGGCGGTCGGAGCGCGAGCTGTCTCGGTGGCTGGAATCTGATGATCAACGCCAGCTCGAGCAAGTCCGAGCGCGACGCCGCGTGGAAGCTGATTCGCTACCTGACGAGCGCGCCTCAGCAGAAGCGCCAAGCCCGGGAGGCCGGAGTGCTGCCGATCCTCCGGGCGCTCTACGACGATGCGGACCTCGTCAAGCAAGTCCCCGTCATGGCGCTCGGCAACGAGGTCCTCACCTCCCAGTTGCATGCGCGGCCGATGTCACCGTTCTACAGCGAGGTGTCGGCAAAAGTCGCTCGCGCGTTCAACCAAACACTGAAGGGTGAGCTCACCGGAGCCGAGGCGGCGCAACGCTTGGACAAGGAGCTCCGAGCGATCGTCCGGCGTAATCGTTAGGGCTGCGTGGATTAGGCCCAACGTACCGGCGCCGTAGAAAAAGATCCGACCGAGGTTGGCCGTCGGGAGTGGCGTTGGGAGGAGCCGGAATAGCATCGTCGACGTCGGCTGACGCGGCTCGATTCGCCTGGATCGCTCGCGGCACGGTTGCGGGCTTCGCGGGATTGGCGGCCGATAGTTGAAACAAAGGGGTCTCTGGTGCAATCCCCACGCGAAATAACGATTAGTTCTACGCAATTGGGCTCTCAGAATGGTCCCAAGGGGCTAAGAGAGAACCGAGCGTACATTTTCGCCTTCGAGAACCTCGTGGCCGCGCGGCGAGACAGCCGAGCCGCCCTTCTAGTTTGGGGCCGGAACATACGTCCGTCCCCTTGGACGCTCGTTCTAGTCACATCCGCAGTGTAGGCAAGTCTGCGCCTTTCCGAACGAGTCGAGCTCTCTCAGCCCACCGTGCGCTTGTCGGAGACTTCATCGGGCTAGCGCCGAGGGGCCGGTCGTTACCAGTTCGTCAGACAGGGCGCATCATTCATAGCGGTTCGTCCAGATGCTCGTGCGCGTCCCGTCGAGCTGCGCCCACGCTGTCGTGACGTTCCCGTCGACGTCGACCACGACGTGGTGGCTCCCCGCATCGCCCGCACCATTGCTCACCCGCACCGCTGCACCCCACGCCCCGCTCGCTCCGATGCGTTTCGCGTACAGGTCGCGGGCGTCGTCCACGGAGCCGCCGGGGGTCTGCTCTTGCAGCCACATGGCCGTGACGTCCCCCTGGGGATCGACCGCGATTTGCGGTGCAACGGCCTCGGTCGCCCCATCACTGATCAGCACAGCCGTGCCCCAGGAGCCATCCACGCGATAGCGGTTGGCCCAGATACCGAAGCGAAACTCCGTTCGCGTGTTCGACTCCTGCCAAACGGCCGTGAAGCTCCCATTGGGGTCGGCTGCGACTTGCGGGACGTTGGCGATTTGCGGGGTCGTCGGGGCTACCGGAACATCCGGACTGATGCTCACCGCGTTCTCCCATGAACCTCCCGCGGGGCGCGATTGCGCGCTTGCGGAGCTCAACCAAGCGGGCACGTCGTATGGAAAATCGGCGAACACCGCCATCACATTCCCGTCCCGGTCCACCGAGAGTCGGGGGGCTGGGTACTCTGTCCGACCCGCCAACGCCACAGGGCTCTCCCACGGCCCGCCCGCAGGATACCGGCAGGCGAACAAGCCCAGGAAGTTCGACGCTCTTCGTTCAAGCGTCCACGTCACCGTGACGTTCCCGAAGCGGTCGACGACGACGTCGCCAATGGTCCAGACATTCGTGAAGAGACTGCCCTCGCTAATAGGAACTGCTGCGCCCCAGGGCCCCCCGGGCGAATAGTGGTTCGCAATGATTCCCCAGCGCAAAGGCCCCCCAGCATACAATACCTCGTACTCCTGCCTCCATACTGCCGTGACGTTCCCGCTGGGGTCGACCACTACGTGTGGTCCCCCGAAGTCAACGTTGCCCACGAGCCCATCATTGAGGGACACCGGCGTGCCCCACGGCCCGCCCGCCGAACAGCGCGTCGCGTAGATCGTCCTGCCATACCGCCACACGACCGTCACATTGCCGCTGGGGTCGACCGCCGCGCGAGGGGCGACTCCATCGCCGAGAGGAAGCGCCGCACCCCAGGGCCCACCGGCCACGTAGCGGTTCGCGTAGACGGTAGAGCCAACGCCGTTGGACTGCTGCCACACGACCGTGACTTTGCCCTTGGGGTCGACCAGGACTTGGTGGCTCCTCGCATCGCCCGTGCCATCACTGACGCGCACGGGGGCGCCCCACGGTCCATTCCTCGTGTAGCGGTTCGCGTAGAGGTGCGTGCGGCTGCCATCGAACTGCTGCCACACCGCCGTGACGTTGCCGCTGGGGTCGACCGCCAGCAGCGGCTGTGACGCATCGCCCGCATCGTCGGTTTCGATGAGGACGGGCGTACCCCAAGCCGGCTCCGCGCCGCCGGCGTCGACACAGCGAACATCGACCGTCCAGTTGTCGATGCAGTGCTCGAAATCGTCATCGGAGACTCCGATGGTGATCGTCTCGGCCGCGGCCTCCCCGCACGTGAAGCTCGTCTCCGCATCGCTAGGGTCCGCAAAGGAGCCGCCGGTGGCGTTCCATCGATACGCGACCGTGTCGCCGTCTGTGTCCCTGCCGCTGGCCTGCACCTCGATCGCAGCGCCCTCGGTGGTTTGAAGCGGCGCGACGACCACTTTGTCGAGCTCGGCACAGACGTTGAGCGTTCCGTCGACGCGCACCGCACCAAAGACCGGAGGAGCTTTACAGTGAAGCATCGCCATCACCCCGGTCACCCGGCCCGCCTCCACCGCAAACTCCGCCCCGCCTTCGCACGAGGTCTCCCCACCAAGCGACGCCGCAGACATCGTGACCCGATACCCATCGTCAGCCGCAAGCCCAAAGAGCTCGACCGACGCCGTCGCGCCCGCTGCGCTCGTGTCGATGACCCCGCCCATCGGAGACATCGTGGCGCTCGTGATCTCGTAACGGACCTCGTCGATTTGCACGCCGCTCGAAAGCTCGAGACTCAGCCGAAGCCCGCCCGTCGAATCCGAGCGTTCGGCATCGCCGCCACAGCTCACCGCGAGCGCACCCACCACGACAACGACACCAAGCCAACCAACACTATGAAATAGAGGCACCATCGAAAATGACTACATCGAGTCAGCACATCGAATCAAGCCCAAACCCCCAAAATGCCGCGACCCAACCGTGCTCTGCCGGATCCCCACAAAGTTATGCGATGAGAAGTCGCTGATGCTGTTGGCGAAAGAGGGATTGGGCTTGGCGGAGCCGACTGAAGGAGACGGGAATGGGGATCTTGTGCTCGAGGATGAGGAGTCCGACGACGGTTACGGAGAAAGCTCTTCGGGTTTTGACGGTGTTGGCTTGCAGTGGCTTGGCCGCTCCTGCTTGTTCACCGAGACATCCGAGCAAGGACGCAGCCCACAAGGCCAGAGCGACCAAGAGCAGCAAGACGTGCAGGCGCTCGGTCTGGCGCACCGACACATGACCGAGCCCGAGTCCGAAGCGCAGATTCTTCCCGTCTCGAAAGGCCTGTTCGCAGCGCATGCGACTCGCGTAGATTCGCGAGATGCATGGCGCGCTGAGCTCGTGGACGGAGCACGCCAGCACCCACTGCCTAACCGGGGCACCGGGGAGCACGTGGTCGATGAGATGCGCCGCACGCTCGACCATGCGACGCCCTCCGCAGCTCGGGCAAAAGCCTCGGCCTTTGCACGAAAACGCAACCAACCGATCGGTGCCGCAGCCCGTACACGAAAGCCGGGCAAAGCCATGCGCGAGGATGCCGCAGCGAACGAATCGCTGAAACTCGCGCTTCACGAACAAAGGAGCGCCGCGCTGGTCGCCCTGCCGGTCGAGCTCCCCAAGGAAGGTCCGCAGGTGCTCGACGACGACGCGGTGGAGCACCCCATGCTCCGGCGCACGACGCACGTAGGATCGAGAAATCGCCTCGCTCGCCGCGGCGTGAAACTCCACGACTACGGAACACCATCAAGACTCGTGCCGTTGTCAGCCAAGGGGATTCCGGCGTGTTTGTGACGAGTATCGCGTATGGAAGTAGCGAGACGCTGGCGTCGCGCCGGCGGCCGCCAGCCGGAAGCCCCTGGGTCGGTTGCCTCAGGTGAACGAGCGCAAGGGCAATCAGCTCCGTCGCTCCTGTGCTTCTGCGACGTGTTCGGTTGCGTCGTCGTCGGCGCTAAGCACCATCGAAGCAAGCTCCAACGCTTTGCGGACGGCAAACTCAGGAGAGACGTCATGCAAGAGCTCTTGGGCGACCTGGAATGTCGGCATCTCGATGACCGCTCTTGCAAAGTCGTGAACCCGCGCGATCGACACGTCGCCACCGTGAGCTACGGCGCGGAGCAGATCGCGTGCGCGATTCTTCAGCACTGGTGAGAAATCGGGCCTTCCGAGGGTGTTCTCGGGCGTTCCGGACCGACTTGCACCCTTGAATTCGTTGGCTTTTTGATCTTCAACGTCTGCTAAGGATCTAGTGAGGTAACACTCGTGGAGGTTCGAGTCCTCTCTTCCGCACCGGGTTCTCTGTAAACATTTCATACGTATCTACGAGGACTCGACCTACGGTGTACTCGGCCCCTGTTAGGGGCCTGCGTATTGCACCTGGAATCCGGCAGCTCCGTGGACTGTGTCCACTCCGACTTTGCCGCATTCCAGTCACACACGAGTCCTCTCTTCCGCACCGGGTTCTCTGTAAACGTTTCATACGTATCTACGAGGACTCGACCTACGGTGTACTCGGCCCCTGTTAGGGGCCTGCGTATTGCACCGGGAGCCGGGCTCAAGGAACTGCACGCGCTGTGGCAGAAGATCCCAGCGATGGCTGCTTGACAGATTGTACATACATCTTAAGAAAGATGTATGTACAATCTCCCTGAGCTCTTTCTCGCCCTCGACCAATGGGTGGCCAAGGAGAACGTCCGGGCTCGGACCGATGGGATGCTTCCGCACAAGAAGTGCACCATTCGCGTGCTCGGGCAGGCCGCTCTGTGGGTCGGCAAGCCCGATCTCACCCTGACTGCCACCCAAGACCTCGATGCGTACGCAGATTTCGAGTGGGCGGTTCAGCGGGAGCTGGAGCGGCTGCTGGCCAAAGAGGGGAAGGTTCTCGATCCACATGGACACGAGGTGTGGATGCCGCGCGAGACGCGGTACGATCCGCTCTACAAGGGCACTCACGTCGAAGCATTCGTCGCCGACCCCGATGCCGTTCTGATCTCCAAGGCCTCGAAAGCGGCCGAGAAGAACAAATCCCTGATCACGGAGTACCTAGCCAAGGGTGCGAGCGAGCGCTTCTTCGAGCTCGCGCAGAAGTACGACGTGGACTTGGAGCAGTTTGTATGACGCGGGCCCAAGAGGAGCTGGGGGCGAGGGCGCGCAAACGGTATACGGCGCTACGACGCAAGCATCGAGATCCCCGTTTCCGAAACGTGATCGGCCGCTTTGTCAGCGAGGGCTTGCTCGAAACCAACATCGAAGGGATTCGTCCGCGCAAAGCGCCGGTGCCACTCGACGATGCGTTGTGGGCCGGCACCGTGGAGCCGCGCATCATGGAGCTGCTTCCAGCCGTGCTGGTCAAGAAGCCGAGCCTGCTTCGGTTGCCGCGGGATCTTCCCGATGACGTCATCGCGGTGATGCACGCGATCCGCCATGGAAAAGCGGTGCCGAACTTTCGAGGCGTGCCGCCCGAACAATACATGCCCTGGGTTACCGAAGTCGGTCGACGCGGCAAGTCGCCGTCCGTGCTGAAGAGCTTTCGCTTTCGACATGAAGACGTTCTTCGCCTGGCAAGGCTTCGCACCAACCTGCCGGCACGCTCCGACACCGACGTGATTCGAATGGCTCTCGAAGCACTCGAAGCCTCGGAGCGTGGATAGGAGAATTGCTTGGCAAACCCAACGGGTCGGACAAAAAAAGGAAATTTCGACCACTGGGGACGAGATTCGCATAATTCACGACGTTTCTTACCAAATCCGGCCCATTGGAAGCTCTCCAGAAGCTCGGCTGGTGCTGGCGGTCGCGCTGGTTGTGCTGAGCCTGCACATCTGGGCGCGGTTCTCTGCCGGCATGTTCCTCGAGTGCCGCTCTAGGCCTCGTGAAAGCCGCGCTGGCAGTCGACGCAAAACGGCGCCTCGGGCTTCGCAGTCAGGCGACGGAAGCCAATCGGCTCTTCGCATTTTCGGCAAAGGCCGTATTCGTCGCGCTCGAACGCGGACAGCGCTCGCTTGCACTGGCCG
The DNA here is from genome assembly GCA_963842915.1 of uncultured delta proteobacterium. GTDB lineage: Bacteria > Myxococcota_A > Polyangia > Polyangiales > Houyiibacteriaceae > SG8-38. The sequence goes on from CAWJII010000004.1 coordinate 8,030, forward strand.
AGCCGGAGCTGGGCCTTGTGACGCGTCGCTTTTGCCATGGCTTGCTGCTGCATCGCGTCCATCCGCGAGAGACGGCCGACCGAACTCTGGTCGAGCGCCACGGGCGCAGCCGAGCTCGCGTTGGCCCGAAGCGCGGTCTCGAGCTCGGCAATGAGCGCAACGAGCTGCAGCCGCAATGCTTCGGCCTGTTCGGCTGAGAGCTCTTCCATCTCCATCACGTCGACTCTAACAGACTTGATGCGGCTCTATCGCCCTGACCGAACGAACACCAGTGGTTGATGGCGTGGTTTACTTCACCGCGAAGCCGAACCAAGTCTGTCCCTGCGTACTCGAGCCGTAGCCCGCGCTGGTGCCCTTGACGTCTGCAGAAGAGCCCTGGGCGCCGAGGCTGAAAGCGTAGTCCCCGGCGGGCAGCGGTGCCGCGGTCGAAACCTCGTAGCAACCAGTCTTGATCTTCGTCAACTTGATCGGGATCGCGTTGTCGCCGGACTTTCGGTTCTTGCTGCCGCCGAAGGTGTTCACCCCGCCGATCACCAGCTCTCTGTACGACTTCTGACTCTTGAACGGATAGAGCCTGATTTGCTGCGCAGGATGCACCTCGGGGTCCATCGGCTTGACCGCGAACTTCTGGGCGGGCTTGACGGTAACCTGGGCTTGGGCACCCTCGAGCCTCACGCTGTTGTCGTAGCCGCGGTAGATGCCCTTCTTCTTCTGCTTCGCGATGGCTCTCTCTGGCGACAGCTCCTTGGCAGACTTGCCGTCCGGGCTGATGACGCTGACCATGTTCTTGAATTCCGGGCACAAGTCCTGTGCGCTCGCGCTCGAGGGAATGGCGGAAATGGAGACGGCAAAGCCGAGGACGAAGAGGAAAATCGTGTTCTTCATAGTCAACTGACTACACGAAGCCAAGTCCGATTTCAATTCTGTTGCTGCCCAGCCGAGTGCGATGGAACGGACGCGAAACCGGCTGCGCCCACTATTGGACAGAACCCCTCGAAGTTGCCGCCATGAGCCTAGGAAAAAGCCTTTGCCCTGCCGTCGACGTACTCACACGCCGCGACCAGCTGGGTCACGAAGTTCGTCTTGCGGGCGGCGCAGGCGAAGTGATCCCCGTTGACCTCGAACTGCCTGGCACCCGGAATCGCCGCGGCGAGCGCATATTGACGTCGCGTGGGTACGATCTTGTCGCGCGTCGTAATCACGACCGCGGTCGGCACGGCGATGTTGGACACCCAGTTCCGTGACGAGAAGCGAACGACGGCTCGGGTTGCCTGAGCAAGCGTGGCTGGATCGCAGCCCGACATCTCAGTGCGAACGAAGTCCTTGCCCTGCTGCGTCGGCGCGGCTTTCACCATGTTGTCGATGATCTGCCCGAGCACGAACTTGGGCGCCAATCGAGCACCGACCACCGCCCCAGGCAAGATGGCGCGCGTCAGAATCGGAAACTGCTGCGGTGTGAAGTACCTCGAGGTCGCGCAGAGCACCAGGCCACGCACGCGCTCTGGGTGCCTGTTCCAGCACAGCTTGGCGATCGGACCGCCCATCGAATACCCAACTGCGATGAACCGGTCGATGCCAAGCTCGTCGGCCACAGCGACGACGTCGTCGGCGCAATCCTTCAGTCGGAAATGACGAGTGCGAATGCCCTGCCCGTGGCCACGGTGATCCACCGCAACCACATGGTACCGCTGCGCAAGCTCAGGAAACGCGGCAAACCAGTTGAGAGGCCCCGTCGCAGCAAGGCCGTGGAGCAACAGGAGTGTAGGAGCGCCCTCGGGTCCCTTGTGCTCGACGACGCGGATGCGGCCCCGCCCCTTCAGGTCTAAAAAGAGCTCTTCTCCGCGCGGCTTTGGCGGGTCTGAGTCCATCTTCGAAACATTTGTTGCTGCCGCTCCCATGGTTTCATGGCTGTGTGCGATGCCTCGAGTCAGTGCAAGCCAAGGCACGCTCCGTGAACCGGGGTCGCCAAGCGACGGCTCGGGGCGACCTCAGAGGCAGGCAGCGGCAGCGGCGTCTGGATAGACGACGAAAGCCATGGATCGAGGCGGGAGGTCGGCAGGCCCCTGACCGATCGGCACGGGTTCGAGCGCCGGCAGAACGCCATCGTCGTCGCGCAAGATCGTGCCGTTGAGTGTGATGTCCGATGAGTCGAGCGCGTCCGAGCTCAGCACGTAGAGCTCCTTTGCGCCGCTCGAAAATCCGGCCACCTCGAGACGAACGCTCTTGTCCGGGTCGAGATTGATGGCAAGCACGGTCACCGCGCCGGGACGGTCATACGAGCAGTGCGCGTAGACCCGTACGTAGTCGTCGACCGCGATGCGCCCCACATCGAGGACTCGCTGCCCCATCAAGCGACGCCAGAGCACCGAGGCCCAGTAGTCGGGCCTTGGCTCCAAGGTAGCGTCATCGATGAGCCCGTAGTGCGAGCCCGATAGTGTTTGGCGCACGGACACCTGCTGACCACGGCGCGCGAGGGCGCCTAGTTGATCCAGCCACCAAAATGTCCCCTCGTACTTGTCCGAGGAGTCGGGTTGCCCGCCGTACTGCGCGTGTCCCGTCTCGCCGAGCCAAATCGGAGTCCCGGGCGCCCCTGCATCGCGGTAGTCCGCGATCTCGTCTGCCCAGTTCAAGGCGAGGTCGAGGCGTTCTGGTGTGAGGAGCAGCCCACGCTCCCAGGGGTCGGACACGACCGAGCCACCGCGCTGCGACTGCTGCGGGTAGTAGTGCCAGGTGATGACGTCGATCAGGTCGGCGCCGCCCATCGCGAGGAAGTCGGGATAGACCTCCGTGACCTCTCCCAAGCTCGGCCAGTAGGCACTCGAAACACCGCCGAACATGAAGTCGTCGTAGAACTCTTCCAAGAGCGCCCGGGCCGCCGCGAAGTCCGCAACCACCTGCGATGGACCAATCGCGACGCCGTGCAGAAAGAAGAGGTCCCACTCGTTGCCAAGCTCCCAGAGCGTCACGTCGTACTCGTTGCTCGAGACATACTCGAGGAGCTCTCGTGCCATATCAGGGGTCCAGGCAGATTCATCGTCCCGCACTCCCTTGCCTGCGCCGATTGTGAACATGACGTCGTAGCCGAGCGCCTCGGAGAACTCGAACACCCCGTCGACCTGCGCCGCGGTGAGCACGAACTCGAAACCTTCGGGCGCTTCTTCGATCGGGTCGGCGCTCATGTCGTAGATGACCCGGTCGGCATCGGTTCCGCCAATTCTCAAGAACGCAGGCGCAAGCTCTTGGGCGAGCGCACGCAGCCGCGGCCGGCTGAAGTCGTATTCAGGGACCCGTTCCTGCCCGACGAACTCGACGCTCCCATCCTCCGACCAGAAGCGACCCCCGACCAGCTGAGCGGTGTCCACCGCGACCGACAGGTATCGCTCATCGACCGTCGCAACGGCTTGCGAGGCATCGACGCTGAGCTCGGCCGTCGTGTCGACAGGCGGGTCACTGGTCCCCCCGTTGCTGCTGCAGCCGGCAACGAGGATCGAAATCAGAAGCCCATGAGCCATATTTCGCATGACGCCGATCTACGACAGGCAAGTTTGGCACGCCACGCGGCCGCGGCTCTGGTCAGCGGCGAAGGGTTTGCGACCCGCGGGCCCAGTCGATAGCCTGTCGGAGACGGGAAAGGGAGAAGTCGGCTTTGTCATTTCTGAAGCAGGTCATGAGCCTGGCGAGCTGGTCTGCTGGATGAGCAAGGTCTTCATCCACGAGATGAAGGAGCGGCTGCCCGAGTCCAGCGGCAAGCCTCTGGACTCGTACTCCATCGCCGCGGGATGCCTGACCGGAACCGTCTACGTCATCGCGGTCATGCTCGGCTTCGCTCTGTTGATTGTGCCGGGCGTCGTTGTGCTCGTGCGCGGCGCGGTGTGCATCCCCGTCTCGATTGCCGAACGCCGTGGGCCGATCGCCGCTCTGCGGCGCTCATGGGAGCTTACGGAGGGCTGGCACTGGCCCATTCAGGGCGTGGTGGCGTTGCTGATCTTGATGGGCGCCGGGACCATTGCCGTATTGGTTGGCCTGCTCGTCTGGATTCCCGGCGGCACGACGGTCCTAGGGAAATCCATTTTGCTTACGGTCGCCAACGTGGTCGGTTGGTCGACCATCACGGCCGTCGAGTCAGCGATGTACGTCCGGCTTGCCTTCAAAGAGGAACCTCGACGATCGAGCGCTGCACTGGGGAACGCTGCATGCGTTCGAGATCCTCTTTGAAGGGCACACCGTTCTTCGGAAAGGAAAACTAGACGTTCTGGTTTCTGTTCTTTGTAACTAAAATTACAAAGTACCAAAGCTTCTCTAACTCTCCGCGTCGTTCTTGCCGACCTCGGCGAACAGCGATCCGAAAACTGCCCTTCCAGCTCGCTGTCCCTTACGGTTTCTCTTCATGAAAGCCGCTGCAGAACCTACGCCCGCACTACGACACCCACCGGCGCCTCGACTGGCACCGCACGCATTCGGAAAGCTCCGGTCCATGTCGCTCGATCCGAGAGACGCCTTCGTGCTGTCGCGCATCGACGGCGTAATGCTTGCGCACGAAATCGTCGACGCCTGCGGTCTCGACGCCTGGACTGTGACGGAGATCCTCAATCGACTGACCGCGATGGGACTGATCGATTGGCACCAGGACGGGCCGAGCAGCTCGGCGGAACCTTCCGAAGAGCCAGGGCGTCGTAGGTCCGGGACTCGACTGAGCACCAAGCGAAACCTCGCGTCGCTACGAGCCCCCGAGGCTCAGCTGCTCGAGCGGTTTGAAGGGCTCACCCACTACCAGCTTCTCGGCCTCTACGCGGACTGCGGCCACGACGAGATCGAGGGCGGACATCTGCGGGCGCGAGAGCTCGAGGAAGGCACATTGGCTGCTCGCATGGCTGCACGGCTCGGAACGCGCCGGGTTCGCGAACGTGTGGCGGCTGCCTACCAGGTGCTTCGCTCCCCGGAGCGCAGGCAGAAGTACGACGAGTACCTGCTTTTCAGACAGGAAACACGTGCCATCGAGGACGCGCTATCCGAGGGCATGAAGCGAGCGTCCCTAGTGCCCCCGCCCGCACGAACCTCTGCGGTCGCGGTGCCGCAATCCGAGCGCGGTCTCATGGGAGAGAACTTGACCGCACCGCGACATCTCCCCGGAGAAAGGCTCGCCGAGTACTACCTCATCGCGGCACTCCGTGAGCATGCACCTCAAGGGGCTCGAAGGGCGCGCGCCGAAGGCTTGGTTCGCAGCGCCATCGTGGAACGCAAAGCCGAGAATTTCGTGGGAGCGACCAACGCTCTTCGCTTGGCGAACTCGATTGTCTCGCAGTGCGGCGCTCTCGAGGGTGCGCTGGCCACGGTCAGTCTCGAGATGAACAAGAGCCTCGCGCCGACGTTCCGGTCTCAAGCCGAGTACGAGGAGAACCTGGGCATGTGGGAGGCCGCGGCGAAGACCTGGGAGAAAGTCCTCCTCGGAGAGCCCGATGACGCACGGGCGGCCCGGGGCGTGGCCGAAGCGCTTCTCGCGTCCGGAACGCAACTGCAACGCGCGCAACGTCGGGCTGAAGAAGCGGTCGCAAACGCACCGGACGACGCGGAATGCCACCGAACGCTTGCACGCGTCTACATCGCGACCGGTACGCCGCAGAGCGCAGAACGCTCGCTCCAGGTCGCGGAGCAACTGCAAGGCGAGCAGAACGAGCAGCAAGGGCTCCTTCAGCGCGTGGTCGAACGTTGGCGCAAGAAGAAGAGCTGAGCGACACCGCGCGACCAGGCGTCGCTATCTTTGCAGACCGCGAAGCTCGTCGTCGAAGCGCTGGACCTCGGCTCTCGCTTTCGCGAGCTGGATGAAGGCTGAAAGCTCGCTGTGCTTGGCACCCTCGAGCTCGAGCGGCGCGAGGTCGACGGGGGCGCCGGTTTCGTAGGCACGGAGGGCGTCGAGGACTGTGCGCGCATCGCTGGGCAGATTGTCTGCATCAGGAGGCGCCTGCCCGAACCCGAGGGCGTACTGGGCGAGCCGCGCCTGGGCGTCGGCAGCAAGATTGGTCCGCGAGAGCGTCTCCCGAAGCGTCGAAAGCACGACGGTGAGGCTGGCGGCGTCGGCGACCGCAGGGTCCTGCTCGAGCTCGCGCAGGGAATCTTCTACACGCCCCTGCGCCGCGATCAGTCGCAGCCGGAGACCCTGCGACAAAGGATGAAGCGAACCCGAACGCCCGGCTTGGTCCCGTAGGATCTGAGCCGCGGCGTCTAGGTGACCGAGCCGCGCTTCTAGCGTCGCGCGCGGGAGAGCAAATTGAAGATCCTCGGACAGGAGATCGCGCGCCTCCTGCGGCGTGAGCGCGATCGACCAGCCGGGAGGTCCGCTGTACTCGAATGCAGCGTCACGCGCGGCACGGCGGTATGTCGTCTGCAAGGCGAGCAGGGCGCTCCGGTCGTCCGGGCTCGTCCGAAGAGCGAGGGCCCAGGCGACGTCTTTGCCGGCTTGCAGCTGGTCGTCCCGTACGCAGCTGCGTGTCGCCAGTATTTGCGCGCGCTCGAGGTAGTCGAAGCCGCTCCCGAGAAGGCCAGCGCGTGTGCGGGCGGTTCCAACGGCGTGCAGCGCGAAGGGGTTGTCGGGGTTCCGCTTCACCTCGTACTCCCAGAGTGATGCCGACGAGGCGAAGACGCGGGCATGGAGCGAGGTGACGAATGCGAATCCCAGCAGGAGCATGAAGACCACGGTCGCCGCGGTCTTCCCGAGGGAGCTGCGCTTCGCGAACATCCACAGGAGCCCGCGGGCAAGAAGAGAAGCGACGCCGAGCATCGGGAGATAGAGAAACCGGTCGGCCGTGAGGTTGCGGCTGCCAAGGTCGATCAGGTTCGCGACCGGAAGCAAGGGAACGACGACCCAGAGCGCGTCGGCCAAGACCGGACGCCAGGCGGGTCGGCGAAATGCGGCGACCCCCAAGGCGAGGAGAGCTCCCGCGACTAGCGTTCCGCCCAGCCACCAGGCGGCTTGCAGCGACTCGCCCCCATCACAATCGTAGACCCGCATGCCCGGAAACGCGGTCGGATTCCAGGGCGCGAAGATCTGCTGCGCGTACAATCCGAGGGACGAAAGCACTCTCGGGACGGCGCCGCTGGTCTCTGCGGAGGGAAGCTCGACATCGACGATCCAGATCCGGACAAGAAGTGCCAGGACGACCGGCGCCGTCAACGCGATCGACGCGGAGCGCTCGCGACGCTTTTGCAAAAGGAACCGGTCCGCCAAGAGCAGCGGCGCCGCAACGATGGCCGACTCCTTTGCGAAGAGCGCGGCCGCAAGCAACAACCCAGCGAGCCAGTTCCGATTCGAATCGAACGCCAACGCCCCGAGGAGCACCAGCGCGCACATCCAGAGCTCCGTGCTTCCAGAAATCCAGGAAACCGCTTCGGCACGACTTGGATGGAACGCGAAGAGCGCAGCGCCCAGGCCGATGGCGAGCAGTCGATGCACCTCGTCACCCGGCGGGATGCGTCGTCGCAACCAGAAGAACGCAAGGAGGCAGCAAAGCGCGTGCAGCGCGAGGCTGACGGCGCGATAGCCTGCAGCGTGCAGGCCGAAGAGGCGGTACTGGACGATGTATGCCGCCGTGACGAGCGGCCGGTAGAGATGGTTGTAGGTCTCGTTGGCTTGCGCGGCGTCGCTCGAAACGTTCCAGAAGTGGCTCGTCAGCGCCTCGCCGTAGCGCTCCGGGCGCTGGATGTTCTCGTTCGTACGGATGAGGCCGTTGTCATCCCAGGTGAACTCATCGCTGAGTCCGGGGATGAATACCAAAACCGTGAGAAGAACAAGAAGGATCGACGCCGCGCCCCACCAACGTTCCGAAGCCACGTCGCCATCGTATCCCATCACTCGGCTGGGGCAGGAAAAACGCGGCGCTTTTGCTTTCCATTCGAGCGCCAGTAGTGCAGCATCCAGCTGTCCGCTGGATCGAAGTTGGGAGAGGGGTGGATGTCTCAGATTCTGAACGAATGGCCGACGATCGACATCGTCTTCTTGCTTTGCGCCGTGGCGGGGGGCGTAGCCTTCCTGGTGTGGCTCGGGCTGCAATTTCTGGGCGCTGATCTCGAAGGAGACGTGGACGCGGGCGCGGATTTCGACGCATCGGAGGCCTCAGGCAGCTCTGATGTCAGCTTCACCCTGCTCTCCTTTCAGGGGCTTTCCGCTTTCCTGACGATGTTCGGCCTGGTGGGCCTGTCGGCGCACCGTGAAGGAGAGGTCGGCGCGTTCTTGTCGCTCGGCCTCGCGATCGTCGCAGGCCTGGTCATGTCTTGGGTGCTCGGCCGGCTCTTCGCGACCTTCAGTAGGCTGCAGTCCAGCGGGACGATTCGGATGGAATCGGCGGTCGGCCAGGAGGGCACCGTCTACCTCACCCTGCCCGAAGCTGGCGAGGGAAAGGTGCAGCTGACGGTTCAAGGGCGCTTGAAGGTGATGCCCGCCATCGCCGAGAACGACGAGCGCATCGAAACCGGCGCCCGGGTCTTGGTGCTGCGGGTGAACGATGGCCACACGCTGGTGGTTACGAGACTCTAGCGCGAAGGAGAAACAGCGATGATGTTCACGATGCTTGCGGCGATTGCCGCCCTGGTTATCTTCATTGGCTTCGCGATCTATCTTGCATCGCGCTATCGGCGCTGCCCATCGGACCGAATTCTGGTCGTCTACGGCAGGGTCGGTGCCGGGCAATCGGCGCAGTGCATTCACGGTGGCGGCAAGCTCATCTTGCCGCTGGTCCAAGATTACTCCTACCTCTCGCTCACGCCGTTGACGATCAGCATCCCGCTGCAAAACGCGCTGTCGCTTCAGAACATCCGCATCAACGTGCCCAGCACCTTCACCGTCGGTGTCAGCACCCAGCCGACCATCATGACCAACGCGGCCGAGCGCCTCCTCGGCCTGGACGACGCTGCCGTCGAAGACATGGCGCGGGAAATCATCTTCGGGCAGCTCCGCCTGACGGTCGCTTCGTTGACGATCGAGCAGATCAACCAGGACCGCGAGAGCTTCCTCGAGTCGATTCGCAAGAACGTCGAGCCGGAGCTGAACAAGATCGGGCTCTACCTCATCAATGTGAACATCACGGACATCACCGACGAGTCCACTTACATCGAGAGCATCGGTAAGAAGGCGGCCGCCGAGGCGATCAACACCGCCCGTGTCGACGTGTCGGCTCAGGAGAAGATGGGCGCCATCGGTGAAGCCGAGGCCTTTCGCGAGAAGGACGTCCGCGTGGCCGAAAACGCGGCCCAAGCGGTCAAAGGGACGAAGGCGGCCGAGGCCGATCGGCGGATTTTCGTCGAGCAACAGGAAGCCGCGGCGATCAAAGGCGAGAAACAAGCGGAGGCCGACCGGCGAATCTTCGTGCAGGAGCAAGAAGCCCAAGCGATCGACGGTGAGAACACGTCGAAGGCCAACATCGCGGAATACAATGCGCGACTGGCGGTGCGAGAGGCAGAAGCGCTGCGGCAGGGTGAGGTGGCTAAGCGCCAGGCAGAGGCAGCCATTCAGAAGGCGCAGTACCTGACCGAGCAAGAGCGGCTTCGCGCCGCAGAGATCGCACGAGAAGAAATCGACAAGCAGAAGGTCGAGATCTCGGCAGAAGCCGAGGCCGAGAAGCTTCGGCGAGAGGCCCACGGTGAAGCCGACGCCATCCTGGCCAGGTACAAGGCGGAGGCCGAAGGTACGCTCAGCGTTCTTCAAGCCAAAGCTGAGGGGTACCAGCGACTGGTCGAAGCGGCCGGGGGAGACGCCAAGGCCGCCGCCACCCTGCTCATGGTCGAGAAGATCGAAGCAATCGTCGCGAGTCAGGTCGAGGCGATTCAGAATTTGAAAATCGACAAGATCACGGTTTGGGACTCCGGAAATGCGGAGCATGGGTCCAGCACTTCGGGCTTTATCTCCAGCCTCATCCGATCGCTTCCGCCAATTCACGAGCTGTCCGAGATGGCTGGCGTGGAGCTTCCGGAGTACCTCGGCAAGGTGATCGAAGATTCGAAGAGCGCTCCCGACACGAAGGCGAAGGCCTAACCTGAACAAGCGACGCTGATCGCCCGTGTTTTCCGTGAACGTGTAGACATCGTAATTCCGCTGTGGCACCTTGAAAGCCGATTTGGGGGGGGCTTTGACGGGGGCTCGGACAAGCTGGGAAGTTGGCCAGGCGTGGGCGCAAGACGTCCTGCGCGCGCTGAACGCAGGCATCATCGTGTTCTCCGGCAGCGGCGAGATTCTGTTTGGCAATCCCCGCGCGCGCGTCGTCCTTCATCGGAAATGGGACAACTTGGTCGGCGCCAATGTGTCCGATGTGCTGGTCAGCGTCGAGGATCTCGTCGCGGGCGCCAACGAAGAGCGCATCGAGTTCGACATCAGACTTCCCGGCGGTGAGCTCATCGCGATCGGCGCTTCGATCACGGCCCTGGGAGTCGACGAGTCGGCCGATCTGGGCTCGCTCCCACCGCAGAGCGAGCGAACCTACGCGTGCATGTTCCAGGACATCACGCAGCTACGTCAGATTCAGGTCGAACGAGACCGCCTTCTTCAAGTCGGAGCCTTGAATGCTGCGCTGCCGTCGGTTCTGCACGAGCTTCGTAATCCAGTGGCCGCCATCGCCACCAGCCTGGAAGTTCTCGTGGAGGAATCCGAAGGCGATTTGCAGAACGACCTGCATGCGCTTCTCACGGAAATCCGGCGAGTGAGCCTGAACCTGCAGGGAGTCGGTTCGGTGGTGCGTGACTTGCGCTCATCTCGCTTCGCTGCAGTCGACGAGTGCCTGCACAACCTGCTTCGCGTCATGGAGGCCCAAGCCGAAGCAAAGGCGGTCACGCTCGTCGACGAGATCGACACGATGCCGCTGTTGCCTCTCGACGTCAGCGTCGTTCAGGCGATCGCGTTCAATCTGATTCACAACGCGATTGCCGCATCGAACGAAGGGGGCGCGGTCAAAGTCAAAGCCTGCCTCGATTCTGGTCGTTCGTTCTACCTCGTCGTCACCGACGCCGGTGCGGGCATGTCCGAAGAGGTCATGCAGAGGGCAACCAGCCTGTTCTTCACCACGAAATCGCGAGGAAGCGGGCTCGGTTTGGCGCTGGTCAAGCGCTGCGTGGAAACAGCGAACGGCCAACTCCGGTTCTTCTCTGAGCTCGGCAAGGGGACCGAGGCTACCGTCATCATTCCGGAGGCGACCAGTCCACCGGGCAAAACAGTTGCAAGAGCGTAAGCATTGGCGGTGGGGTCCACCGCGAGAATAGGGGGAACACATGTCGAGAGTCGATCACCTGAACAAGATACTACGTTCGCTGCAGAGCGGCTCACCGGACGTCGAAGCAAGCGCACTGATCTCCGAGGACGGTCTCATGATCGCAAGCGCCCTACCCGCGCACGTCGACGAAACCCGGGTTGCGGGCATGTCGGCAACACTGCTGTCACTGGGCACTCGCGCTGCGACCGAGCTGGAGCGCGGCGACGTCATGGAGGTGCTGGTTCGCGGCAAGGATGGCTACGCGGTCATGCTCGATGCCGGTGGCGGGACACTACTTCTGGTCATGGCAAACGCGGCCGCCAAGTTGGGCCTCATCTTTCTCGACATGCGACGAGCCGTCGTCGACATCAAGAAAATCCTCTAAGGGACGAAAGGATTTCCCATGCCTAATACAGTTCTCTACGACCAGAACGGCCACAAGAACATCCTTCTGCCCGATTTCGGCCACGGCGGCCTTGCGGTGCAGGCCAACCAGCACCTCGTCATTCACGGCAACGAGGGGATGATTCTCGACCCCGGCGGGCACAAAGTCTACAACAAGGTGCTCTCCGAGACGACGTCCTTGCTCGGCGGCGCGCAGCTCAAGTACCTGTTCCTGTCCCATCAAGATCCGGACATCATCGCAGCGGTGAACGGCTGGCTCATGACCACAGACGCAGAGGCCTATATCTCGTCGCTGTGGATTCGATTCGTTCCGCACTTCGGCCTCGATCGCCTGGTCGCCGACCGGCTCAAACCCATTCCCGATGAGGGAATGAAGCTGAGCTTGGGCGGCCAGGATCTGCTCGCGCTCCCGGCCCATTTCCTGCACTCGACCGGAAACTTCCACCTCTACGATCCCGTATCGAAGATTCTGTACACCGGAGATCTCGGAGCCTCCCTCGGGCAAGAGTACATCTTCGTGTCCGACTTCGATTCGCACCTGCAGTACATGGAAGGGTTTCACAGGCGGTACATGGCAAGCACCAAGGCTCTGCAGGTCTGGGTGAAGCTGGCTCGCCAGTTGGACATCGAAATCATCGCGCCTCAGCATGGCGCGCAGTTCAAGGGCAAAGAGATGGTCAACAAGTTCATCGACTGGTGCGACACCCTGGAGTGCGGCATCGACGCGATGGAAGGCATCTACAAGATCCCCAGCTGAGGAGCTCCTGGTGAACGCGTTACTCTTGGTGGTGGAAGATGAGCCGGTCCTGCGGATCTCGCTGGTTCGCGGCCTGACGAAGCTCCAAGGAGTCACCGCGGTCGGCGCTGGAACCATCGCCGAGGCGCTCGAGATCATCGAAAACGAACCTCCGCAGTTGATTGTCTCCGACATCGACTTGCCCGACGGATCGGGGCTCGAGCTCATCTCGGTCTTGGACCAGAGGTCGCTGAAGATCCCGATCATCTACGCATCGGCGTACGTCGCGAAGTACCGCGTTCAAATTCCATCCCGGAGCAACATCACGGTTCTCGAGAAACCAATTCCGCTGGCCGAGATTCGCAAGATGGTAACCGATCGGCTCAGTGTCGCGCAGAGTGAAGAGGAGAAAGCGGCTCCCTTCGACGCGACGGACTATCTGCAACTGGCCTGTATGTGCCGCAAGTCGGTGGACATCGTCGTGCACCAAGAGGCAGAAGAGCTCGGCCACATCTTGATTCGAGACGGCGAGCTCTGGGGAGCGGTGAAGGGCCAATCGCAGGGAGAGGAGGCGCTGCGCGAGTTGGTGTTCGCCACCGGGGTGGAAGTCAGCTGCGTAGGCATTCGGCGCCCCGAGACAGAGCGAACGATCCATCAAAGCTGGGAGTCGATTCTGCTCGAAGCCGCGCGGCTTCACGATGAAGGGGAAGCCTCCCCCAAGGGTCCCTTCGACGACGACGGCACGGTCACCTTCGAGTTCGACCGTGTGGAAGAGGAGCAGCCGAAAACCGCGCCACCCCCAGCGCCCCCCGCAAACACGGCCGAGTCGAGGCCCACAGTCGTGTTCGACTACGAGAAACGAGAACGCCGCTTGCGAGAATACGAAGAGAGCCAGTACCCGGCCAGGAACGTCGACACCCAAAGTCAAACCGCACCAGCCGCGTCGAACTACGTCAAGGTCCGCTTTGACGAGCTCTACGAAGAGGGGGTCGACGCGCTTTTGGCGCGCGACTACCCGCGAGCTCTCGAGGCCTTCAAGGAATGCAACAGCCTGGTGCCGACCGACTCGCGCGTCATCGCCAACCTAAAACGGCTGACGGACATGGGGTACGCCACGGGAGAGGACTCATGAGCAACGCCGTTCGCTCGCCGGTGCTGGGAGAACAGGTTCCCCTCTTCGTCATCATCGGGCTCACGATCATTGGTGTGCTAAGCGCGCTGCTCACGACCAAGGCGCTTGCCGAGCGCGCGTCGAAAGGGCGGCCGAGCACGCCGACGCCTCAGGTCGCGCCGGCCTCCCCCGTCGACGAAACGCAGACGACGATGCAGGCGGCTGTGCCGGAGAGCCCACGAGAAGCGCAGACTCCCACGGTTGCGCAAGAGCCCGCTGCGCCGGACTGTCCCGAGTTTCCGGGCTTCTCGTTCCGTGTCGGTCGTAGCAAACCCGTCGACAACCTAGACGACGGTGTTCGCGCCGTCGTCGCCTGGATGCAGCGTCACCCCGACGCTGTCCTCATCATCGAGGGACATGCCGACGCCACCGGAGGCCCCAAGCTCAATCTGAGCCTGAGCTTCGATCGCGCCCGGGCAGTTGCCGAGCTCTTCGCTTTGCAGGGTCTGGACCCCCTGCGCATCGACGTCGAGGCGTATGGCGCGTTCCGCCCCATTGAACGGCGAGACGGACCATCCGCAGTCGATCGCCGCGTAAGCCTGCGCACCGGTGGTGAACCGGCGTGTTCACATCGAGAAGGGAACAAGCCATGAGTGCCATCGTATTGCTTTGGGCCGGCCTCGCCATCGCGATGCTCCTGAGCTCGGGCTATCTATTCGGCGTCTACTCGAGTCGCGTGGCCCGTCAGTCGCTACGCACAGCGCTTTCCAACGCCGAAGCGCACAACGCGGCTCTCAAGGCCCAGGTCGTCGACGATCAGAATGCAATCCGCGAGCTGGCGTCCCAACTCGAGCGCGCTCGAAGCATGCTCGCGGGTCGGGCTCCTCTTGCCGATCGCAGCGGCGAGCGCATGGAAGAGATCGCCAGCAGAGTGAAAGCCGAGATCGCGCCGCTCCTTCAAGGCGCGCAGAGGTCCGAACAGCTCCATGCCGACCTCAAGCGGCAACTTCAACCCCTTCTCGAACGAGACCAGGCGACCTCAGCACTCGCCAATCTCGACCCAGCAATTGCCGAGTCGGGCGACCTGCCCAACGCGCTGACGCTCATCGCGGACGCCGGCGGTTTCGGCACTGTCGTGCTCAGTGACAACGTCGGTTTGCCAATGGCGAACAACAAGGGAGGCAAAGACGTCGAAGTCCACGCGGGCCTATCGTCCTTGCTCTTGACCATGGTCGATCGTGTCAAAGGCAACGAGCTGCCCGCACCGATCGCCGCGGTTTTTCGCGACCAGGCCAACCAGGTCGTCGTGCACCGAGTTTTCACCGTGGACTCCGAACGCTACGTCCTCACGGCCGTGGCGACCGGCAAGTCGATGGCTCCGGACATCCTCGACCCGACCCTCAAAACCGTCGAACGCATCATCGATCGGGCGCGCTGGTAGGTTTCGTCAGCGTTCTCAGGACGGGCGACAATTGATTACAGAGAGAGGCGTCGGGCTTCTCTCTGTATGGGGCAAGCGAGGAACGGCGAAGATGCCGCATGTTTTGGGTCGAGCTCGGGCGACCTCCCAACCAATAGGACCGTCAGCTTGCCCTGACGCTAGCCGATACGCCTTGCGGGCTATCTCTCAAACGGTACCGTTAATACTTGAGGGCTATCGTAGGGGGGATCGTGATGTTGAAGATGAGATACGCCGTGTTGGCTGCCATATTGAGCTCGACAGGCTGTGGAACGGCTGCGCTCGAAGAAGTCGAGCCAAGGGATTCGGAGTCGCCAGGCAACGTCGACAATCCGGCTGCTTCGGATCCGAGTTGCGCCAATTGCCAGGATCCCGGCGCACAAGTTCCGCCCACCACCGACCCGGGCGCACAAGTTCCGCCCACCACCGACCCGGGCGCACAAGTTCCGCCAGCCGCCGATCCCGGCGCACAAGCTCCGCCGGTCACAGATCCCGGCGCACAAGCTCCGCCGGTCACAGATCCCGGCGCACAAGATCCGCCGGTCACAGATCCCGGCGCACAAGATCCGCCGGTCACCGATCCTGGCGCGCAAGATCCGCCGGTCACCGATCCTGGCGCACAAGATCCGCCGGTCACCGATCCCGGCGCGCAAGATCCTCCCGCCACCGATCCCGGCGACGGATGCGCTGCGTGCCCGGACCCGCTCCCCAGCGATCCCCCGGACCTTCCGCCGGCGACCTGCAACGCCCCTTCGGGTCCGGTCGACACATCGAACCCGACGCGGGTCGTGGGAGACGGAACTCCGGCGAGTTGTACCGAAAGTGCGCTACGCGATGCGATCGCAGGCGGCGGTATCATCACCTTCGACTGTGGGTCGGCAAACAAGACCATCAGCATCACACAGACGCTGGTTGCACCCTCGGACCGTGACACCACGATCGACGGCAACCACAAGATCACCTTGGACGGCGGCGGCAACACGCAGATCCTCACGGCTTACGACGGCGACTGGCGCAACAACGGGCACACGCTCACGGTGCAACGGCTCGTGATGCAGCGCGGGCACGATCCCGGAACCGGCTACGCCCCCCGCAGCGGCGACAGCCTCTGCGCTTGGGGATACAAGGACGGCGGTGGGGGCGCGATCTTCACGCGCAATGTCAAGGTACACGTATGGGGCGCGACCTTCCTAGACAACCAGGGTCCCGATATCGGACCCGACGTAGCTGGCGGTGCGATCTACGTGCTCGGCGCTATCGAGCTAGTCGTCACCAATAGCGCGTTCCGCGGCAACTCAGCCTCGAACGGCGGTGCCATCGGCCTGCTTCACACCGCCTCCTACCTCTACAACGTCACCTTCGAGGACAACGCAGCGACCGGGATGCTGGCGAATTTCGCCGGGGGCGAGGCCGCGGGTTGTCCGGTGTTCAACCATGGCGATCAGGGCGGAGCCGGCGGGCTTGGCGGCGCCTTCTACACCGATGGGCACGATCCTGAGGTCGTGTTTTGCGGGGTCGAGATGTCCAGCAACGTATCGGGCGACCTCGGCGGCGCGGTCTTCGTTTCGCGATACTGGGGCACCGGCGGGGGACGCCAAACGATCACCTGGGAGAAGTCGACCTTCACCGACAACTACTCCCCCACCGGAGGCGGTGGGGCGGCGTACGTGAACAACTCGTACTTCACGCTGAATGACTGTAGCTTCGACGGGAACTCCGCAGGAGACGGCGACGGCGGTGCGCTCAAGTTCAACGGCATCACGTTGAACGCTAGTGACGTGTCCTTCACCAACAACACATCGGCGTGGGGTGGCGCGGTCGCGCACTGGGGCGGAGGCCCTGAAGGCACAGGTACGGCGACCAACATCACCCTCTCGGGCAACACACCCAACGACTTCGTCGGCGACTTCCCCGCGCCTTGAACGGCGTCGAGACCGTCGTGTTCTTGAGCCGACTCGGCTAGACCGAATCGAGCGCCTCAGGACCGAGCTGGTCGAGACGCGTATGTCCGGTTAGAGCCATGGCGACTTTCATCTCTTCGCGGATGATGCGCAGGGCGTGAGCGACCCCTTCTTCACCGCCAGCGGCGACCGCGTAGGCCCACGCGCGTCCGAGCAGGCAGGCCTTCGCTCCGAGGGCGAGCATCTTCACGACATCGAGGCCACTATGAATCCCCCCGTCGACCAGCAACTCTAGGCGATCGCCAACCACCTCCTTGATGCCCGGCAAGGCGGAGGCAGTAGAACGCACGTCGTCGAGCTGCCTGCCGCCATGGTTTGAGACGACGATGGCGTCCGCGCCCACTTCGGCCGCCTCTTTGGCGTCTTGTGGATCGAGGATGCCCTTGAGCACGAGCTTGCCCGGCCACTGCCGGCGAATCCAGGCCAGATCATCCCAGGTCACGCTCGGATCGAACTGGCTATCCACCCAACCCTTGAACTGGCTCGGATTTCGAGCACCCGGCACGGCTGCCTCGAGGTTGCCAAAGGTCAGTGGCTTCCCGCGTAGCGCGACGTTGAGCACCCAAGCGGGGTGCGAGAGAATGTCCCAGGCCCGAATCAGTTTCTTGGGCCCAGGGATCGCGGTGATCATTCCGTTGCGCGTATCACGATAACGCGCGCCTACGACCGCCAGGTCCACCGTCAACATGAGAACGGAGCAGCCGGCCCGCTGCGCGCGCTCCATGAGCTCTGCCGCATAGCCGCGGTCCCGCATCATGTAGAGCTGAAACCACATCGGCACGCTCGTCGCGCTGTTCACCTCTTCGATCGAGCAGATCGACACGGTCGACTCACAGAACCGTATGCCTTCCCGCTCGGCTGCTCTCGCCGCCTGAACCTCACCTCGTCGGGCGAACATCCCGATCAGACCCACGGGCCCGAGGACGAGCGGAAGTGAGAGCTGTTCTCCGAGCACCTCGGCGCCGAGGTCGATTTCGGAGACGTCCCGTAAAATCCGCTGCCGCAGGTGGATGCGCCCCAGTTCCTCGATGTTCGCGCGCATGGTCGACTCCTGGTAGGCGCCTCCATCGATGTAGTCGAAGAGCTGCCGGGGCAGCTTCTTGCGCGCCAAGTCTCGGTAATCAGAGACACTTCCGGGCACGAGGTTCAGGGGTCGATCGTCCATTGCCGGGCACAATCTCGTGGGTTCTGCGGCTCGTCAAGCGATTCGCTGCGATCGGCGCCCGCTGTGTGCTTCTCCCAGTTTGTGCTACTGAGCCCGCTCCATGTCTGAGTTACTTACCCTAGAGCAGGCCCCTGCGGGCCTCGGCGCCGCCTTGCGCAAGGCCGGTTTTGAGAATTTCACCGCCATCCAGCAAGCGATTCTGGATCCCGATTTGGCAGGGCGCGACCTGCGCATCTCCTCCCAAACCGGCTCCGGAAAGACAGTCGCGCTCGGCCTGCTCCTCGGTCCGACGGTAGCCATTGCAGCCGCCACGGCGGAGCCGCGGAAGGCTCGCAGGTCCGCACCGGCCGCACCGGTCGCCCTACTCATTGCCCCGACCCGGGAGCTCGCCGGTCAGCTCGGACGTGAGCTTCGCTGGCTCTACGAACCGCTCAAGGCCCGCGTTCTCGTCGTTACCGGCGGGACGAGCGTGATGCAGGAGCGCTCCCAGCTCGCTACCCTGCCGCAGGTCGTCATCGGTACGCCCGGCCGCCTTCTCGATCATTTGCGCGGCGGCGCCCTGACGCTGGACAAGCTCAAGACTCTGGCACTCGACGAAGCCGACGAGATGCTCGACATGAACTTCGAGGAAGAGCTGGACGGCATCCTCGGCTTCACGCCCGAGACGCGCAGCACCCATCTGGTGTCGGCAACCTTTCCGCGCGCAGTCGTGAGGCTGGCAGACCGCCTTCAGCAGCGACCGGTCTCGGTGCAGGGTACGGTTCTCGGAAAGGCCAATGCCGACATCGAGCACCAAGTGATGCACGTCCGCCAGGCCGACCGCTTCCACGCAGCCATCAACGTGCTGCTTCGCTATCCGGAAGACAAGACGCTGCTCTTCGTGCGCACGCGAACCGAAACCGTCCGGCTCGCCGATGAGCTCACCGCCGCCGGGCTCGCGGCGCGCGCCCTCAACGGCGAGATGACTCAGCGCGAGCGAACCGCGACCTTCACGCAGTTCCGAAATGGCACCATTCGCTACCTGGTCGCCACCGATGTAGCGGCGCGCGGCCTCGACGTGCAAGACATTGCCCGCGTCATTCAAGTCGACCTCCCCGACAACGCCGATGTGTTCACCCACCGTAGCGGTCGAACCGGGCGAGCCGGACGCCGTGGCACCAACGTGCTGTTCGCCGCGGCCCGCGCCGAGTTCCGAGTCAAGAGCACCTTGCGTGCAGCGGGAGTGGACGCACGGCTGGTCCCGATTCCGACTCCCGAAGAGATTTTCGCCGCCACCGACGAGCGAACCGGCGAAAGCTTCCTGCGCGACCTCGCCAAGCAGACCGGTGAGCCGGACGGCCGGGCCAAGGACTTGGCCGAGCGCCTGCTCGCCGAGCACTCGCCCGCCGACCTGGTGGCCTGCCTTCTCAAACGAGAATCGGAACGCAGCCAGGGCAGCCCCAAGCGCATCCGAGACGACGCGAAGCCCGGTCGCCACGAACGCAAGCCGCAGATGGCCGGCGCGAGGTCGCAGTCTGCAAAGCGCCCACAGGCGAAACGCCCAAAGGGCGACTTCATCACATTTCAAGTCAGCTGGGGCGGAGAGGCTGGCGCCGACGCCAGGAAGCTTCTGGCGATGGTTTGCCGACGAGGCGACGTGTCGAGCGAGGTGGTCGGAGCAATCCGAGTCTCAGCAAAGAGCTCGACCGTGGACGTTTTGGCGAGCGAAGCGCCGCGCTTCGAACGCGCCGTTGCCCGACCGGACAAGCGAAACCCACGCGCGCAATTCCGGCGATGGGACCCCCGCGCCAAGGCCAAGCGCTCCCGGCCCGATTCCGCCAAGGCTCGTTGCGCCTGAGCCACGCGCCGCGCAGGCGAGCGTCAGGCTGACGCCGACCCAAATGGATTGGGCTTCCACATGCGGATGCCCAGCAAGAAGGGGACGACCCAGTACGGGCCGTTGAAGGCCCAGAAGACGAGCGGATTGCCCGGCGGTGGCCCAATCCAGTACTCGTAGATCAGGAACTCGGTGCAGCCGTGCAGCATGGCGCCCACGTAAACGAGCGCCATCGGGCGGATCCAGTTCTTTCCCTTGATGAAGGCGTAGACGAGCAGAAGATAGAAAGGACCGTAGATCATCCCCGAGATTCCAGTGTTCACGCGAACGTACTGATGATCGGCCAGGAAGAAATGGTCTTGGGCGATCTCTCCGTACCAACGATTCGCACGTGACCAGAACGCGTCGCCCTCGAGAAGCCCGAGCGCATGCCAGGAGTCCGAGAAGAACGACGAAAACGCGAAGAACGAAAAACACGCCACGAAGAAGATATCTCTCTTCCGGAGGCTCAACGGGAGACCGGTACCTGATTCACTCATTTCAACTCCGGGTGGGGGACGTCATTGTTTCTTCTCTGCGGCGGCTAGTTGCCCGCGCGACGGTGTGGAGCTCGTCGAACTGTTCGCCGATGCCCTCGACGATGTTGTGAACGTCCGGCAGGGCGTCCCAGTCCGAGTTGAAGCCCCAGTACACCGTGCCGGCGTAACTGAGGACGGCGAGCGCGAGAGCTTGATTCGGGAACAGTGGCATCATCGGATAGATGGCCCGCATCTGGGAGCCCAGGAAGTATAGTGGCATCCGCGGACCGGGGACGTTGGTGATGACCACGTTGAACGGCCGGTGACGAGTTGCCGAGCGACTGAGCTGGGCGAAAAAGCGCCCACCGACTCGATCCGCCAAGCCCTCGAGCCAGGACACCCCGAGCGCTTGCTTGCTGTGTTTGAGCTCCTGGGTGGTTTCGATCACGCGCGCGAGGCGAGCAGCGGAGTCACGCTCACCCACTGGAAGCTGGGCCATGATCATCGCGACCCGATTACCGAGCTCTTTTTGATTGTCCGTACGAACGCTCACCGGAATCAAGGTGCGGAAATCGATGTCGTCGGTGGCGGTCCGGTGCTCGCGGAGATACTGGCCGAGCGAACCCGCAGCGGTGGTCAGCACGACGTCGTTGATCGTCCCACCAAGACCCGATCGCACGTCTTTGATCTCGCCCATCGAGAGCTCGGTCCAGTCGAAACGGCGATGCGGTCCGACCTTGTCCGGGTTGAACGGCGTCTTGGAAGCGGCCCGCCAGCCCAGCTTTGACGCCGCGAGGAGGCCCTGGACCACATCCCGCGCCTCTTGCAACGCCTCGCTCGGCCGCCGAAGCGGCGCTAGGAGCTCGAATGGCGACTGGATGCGCCGAACCAGCTCGGTGGCGACCAGCTCCGCGCGCTGCGGCGCTCGGCGAGCCGTCCACGGCGGGGGAGAGTCCTCTCGCTCGAACGGCCGTTGGCCGAGCAAAGTCTGGATGATGCTCACACCCGAAATGCCGTCGGCCATGCAGTGATGGATCTTGGTGACCAGCGCGAAGCGGTCGTCTTCGAGGCCGTCGACGACCCAGACTTCCCAGGGCGGCTTGTGAATGTCGAGCGGCAGCTCCAGCAGATAGCCGCAGACGCGCTTGAGGACGCGCTCATCGGCTGGTTGCGGTAAGGCGATTTGCCGGACGTGATAGCGAACGTTGAAGTTCTCGTCGTCTACCCAAATCGGATGATCGAAGAGCGGAATCTTGATGAGGCGCTGGCGGTACCGGGGAACGCCCTGAAACGACCACTCGTAGTTGTTGAGGATCTTCTGGAAATCGAGCCCTCCGTCTGACGTCCGGAGCGGCCCTGCGTCGAAGACCATGACGGCGGCTTCGTGCCAATGCGTGTTCTGCTCCTCGAAACCGAGAAACGAGGCATCCAAAGCAGAAAGGCGGTCGTAGTACGTGTGCGACATCAGCAGAGCGCGGCTCTTGTGCCGTTCTACCCTCTGAGGCCTTTCGCCTACAACCCTCTTTTGCGTTTTTAGCGCAGCACTTTGCGGCGAAACTCGCGGATGATCGGGATCGGGTCGAGCCATGCCGAGGCGTCCGCGCGATCGTTGTCATGCTCACACATTGCCCCGGCAAATCCTTCCGGGATTTGGCTGAAATGCTCGGACTCATCAGCGTTTTCGTCGAAGTAGTGATACTCGAAACCCGGGACGAAGAGGTCCTCGTCCGCAACGACATCGATCGTGCGAACCCCGAAGGACGAGAGCTCGGTCGTGGTCGCCTGCGGCGGGATGATCCACACGTGCTTTGGGCCCGCCATGAACAGGTACTGCACTTTTCGATTGCGCGAGAGGATGCGAAACCTCTGAAGCTTGCCGCCGTACATGGCGCTTCTCATCTCACTAACCTCGATGATGCCCTTGGCGAAGTCCGGCTCGAAGCCCGCCACGATCTTGAGCGAGGTCGGATCGTTGTTCCGTGTGAACCGAGCGATGCTGCGGCCGCCGTTGATCAGGTTTCGTCGATTGGCGGCTGCTCTTTGTCGCGGTCCGGCAAAGTCGCTGTATGGGGCCGTGCGGTGGCTCGGTGCGTTTCGGAGCAGAAGGTAGAGCGCTTCCTCGTCGTGGATGGCGTGCCGAGCTCTTCGGTTGAGCGTTTCGAGTGCGGTCTGAATTTCGAAAGGCAGGTCCGTAGTCGACTCGACGCACTCGGTGATCTCGTAACCGCCGCGCGCCAGAGTGACGACGTCACCTTTGCCGATCCAGAAATCGCCGTCCCTGGAGATCATGTGCGAGGCCGCGCGCCAGATCAGGGATAGATCCTTGTAGAAGATGCGCGGAAAGATCTCGGTCCGCCCCGTCCTTCGATGCCGTTGCACGACATAGGCAACGAAGAACCGCAATGCGGGGTTCTGTCGAACGTTCGTCAGAAAAAATCGAGTGTCGAAAACCGAGAGCTCGTACTTCGGCGTGTACCCAGCAGTCAGCAGTCCGGCGGGGTCGTCTTTGGCCTCGCCGGCAGGGCGAATCTCCGCGCCCGAGTCGAGCAGCTTGTGGAGCTCACGTGCCACTTGGCGCGGGGTCAGATCGGCGGGTTCGACGCTGGGAACGATGCGAGTTGGAATGGCTGAAGTCATGGCTGGTAGCGAGGTACCCTACTCGTGGCGCTTAAACCAGGAATACCGGCCCATTTTCTCGCGTTTCAGCCCTTTGAAGGAGCCGCAATGTCTCGCCTGCTCATCATTGGATTCATTTGGCTGGGTTGCACCCTCGCCTGGTCGATTCTCGGATCGAGCCTGACCATTCGAAGCGCCGATACGAGCAGCGCCCGAGGCGAGGAGGTCTATGGCCTCTGGGGCGGGCCTCTGTACCAAGAGCCTCCACAAGCCTTCGATCACCTCGCGCTGACCTGGGCGTTCATTTTGTCCGCTGTCGTCTCGATGGCCTTGGTCCTGAGCTACGTCCGGCTCTTCGTGGGTTGGCGCTTTGCGCTCGAACGAGTCGCGCCCGTGCAGCTGATCTACCTCGTTCTCTTCTCGGCGACCTTCTTCTGGAAAGGCTTCACGGGCTTGTCGATCACAGTCGGCGCCATTCTCACTCTCTTTGCGGTGATGCAATTCACCGGCCGTCTGGACTGGACCGAGACCTTCGCCAAGCGCACGGCTCGGCGAGGTCCTGTCGCTGGTTGATCGGCACTCTCGTCAGACGAATTTGCTGCGCGCTCGGTGCATCGGGGCGCAGCAATTGCAGTCCTGGCGAGACCCGTTCCCGAAAAATTGGGCGTTTCGTTCTGGCACGCGACTTGCGTTGATTTGCAGCCGGAGGAGATATGCGCGCTTTTTCGAAAATTCCGATGTTGGTTGCACTCAGCTTTGTCTTGTCCATGGGTTGCGGAGGCTCGTCGGATGACGGCTCGGCTGGCAGCGGGGGCTCAGGAGGGACGGCTGGCTTGGGCGGTTCTGCCGGGGATGGCGGCGCCGGCGGCTCGAGGTTCTTACAGCTGACGGCTTGGGGCAGTCACAGTTGTGGACTCTCTGAAGACGGGAGCGTCGAATGCTGGGGTTCCGACGCGCACGCGAGTGTCGACCCTCCCGTAGGAGAGACCTTCGAGGAGATTCAAACGGCGAACACGTACTCCTGCGGGGTCCGGACCAATCGCACGGTCGCCTGTTGGGGCGAAGGCCAGGGAACGGCGGTCCCAACCGGAGAGCTCTTTGAAACCGTGGCGCTGGGCGTCAATCACGCCTGCGGCCTGCGCGCCGACGGGACGGTGCGTTGCTGGGGCGGTGTCACCGACGACGAGGAATGCGCGAACAAGAAGTACAGTTGCGGCCAGGGGGCCTCCCCAGATGGCACGTTCACTCAAATCGCCGCAGGGCACTACAGCAACTGCGGTCTGAGGCCCGAGGGAACGATCTACTGCTGGGGCGCCGGCCGAACCGACGATTCAGTTGCGCCCAACTTTGGTCAGGGGCTGGCGCCCGCGGGTAGCTACGACAGACTGTTCGCAGGCGTCTGGCACTACTGTGCTCTGAGCGCTTCTGGCGAGCTGTCCTGTTGGGGCGCGGGGACCAAGCAAGGCTGCAGCGGAGGAGACAACCTGCACTGCGGCCAAGCGATCCCGCCCGACGGTGAATTCAAGGCGCTCGGCCTCGGCTGGCTGCACAGCTGCGGCGTTCGCAGCGACAACAGCACCGTATGCTGGGGCATCGACCAGGGCGGCTCGGGTGACCTCGACCCACCGGCTGGAGAGGTCTTCGACCAGCTCACCGCCGGGCAGTACCATAGCTGCGGACTTCGAGCTGACGGCGTGGGAATCTGCTGGGGCTTCGTGCCCTGTGGCGGCCCGGGGGAAGATCCCTGCGGGACCCAGTGACGGCGGCCGGAACGAGAACCCCATCGCGAGCTTCGTGGTAGGCTGGCGCCGCCAAGAAATCGAAGCACGATATCGAAGGAATCCCATGACCTATCCACAGCCTCGGGTCCTCACCCATGCCCGGCTCTCGATCGCCGTTGCGCTCTCGCTGTTCTCGTGGAGCTGTTCGAGCAGCGATCCAGCTGTGCCAAGCGAGCCCAACTACCTCATCGGCAGCGGAGCCGGCGACATCACCAGCCCCGTCGTCGACCTGCCGTTCGCGGGCTACTCGCTTCCAACCCACATCGCGAGCGGCCTCCACACCCGCCTCCATGCGCGAGCCTTCATCATCGCAGAGCTCGACGGGGCACGGAGGCTCGTCTTCGTGACTGCCGAGCTCTTGAACATGTCGCACGAAGTCAGGCTCTCGGTCGTCGACAATCTACGCGCAAAGTACGGCGAGACCTATTCGCTCGACAACGTCGTTGTGAGCGCGACCCATACGCATTCGAGCCCAGCGGGCTACTCGCACGACGGCACGTTTCGCGAGAGCTATTTCAATGCGGTCGTGGAGGGAATCACGGAGGCCATCGAGTCGGCGCACGAGACTCTGAAGCCCGGACGCATCCTGCTCGGCCAGCAAGAGGTCGAGGCCGCGGGCAGCAATCGCTCGGCCGTCGCCTATGCCCAGAACCCAGAGGCCGAAAGAGCGCGCTATGCGAACGATACCGACAAGGAGATGACCCTTCTCAAGTTCGAAACGCAAGACGGCATCATCGGCGCCCTTAGCTGGTTCGCGGTTCACCCCACCTCGCTGACGTACAACCAGCTGCTCGTATCGGCGGATAACAAGGGCGTCGCATCCTTCGAGATGGAGCGGCGCGCCCGGGAGCGAGGCGACACGGGGGACGGCTTCGTCGCAGCGTTCGCACAAAGCAACTGCGGCGATGTGACAGGCAACCTCAACCTCGACAACACCGGCCCTGGCAACGACGAGTACGACAGCGCGCGCATCATCGGGGAGCGGCAGATGGACGTGGCGATGGCGCTTCTCGATTCCGCCTCGGAGCCCCTGAGCGGAGGGGTCGACTACCGGCTCACCGCGGTGGATTTCACCGACCTCGATGTGGGGGACGAGTTCACTGGGGCGGGCCCGCAGAAGACCTGTTTTTCCGCCTACGGCTATTCCTACGCGGGCGGGTCGACCGAGGATGGTGGCGGCCACCCGCTCTTCATGGAGGGGATGCTCGAACGTGAGTCTTCCCTCGATGCCTTGATTCAACTCGTGGTCGAGCCGCCGCCGATCAGCGACGAGCTCCGCGCCTGCCACGCGCCGAAGCCGATTCTTGTTTCCCAAAGAACGACAAAACGCTCTGCCGGTCGGCGTCGCCAAGGTCGGTCAGCTCGCAATCGTGTTCGTCCCGAGCGAAGCGACCACCATGTCGGGCCGTCGATTGCGAGACACGGTCACGGCGGTGTTAGGCGACGAGGCGAAATACGTGATGGTCGCGGGCTACACAAACGACTACGCTGGTTACATCACGACACCCGAGGAGTACGCGGTCCAGCAGTACGAAGGCGGTCACACTCTTTTCGGGCCCTGGACCTTGCCGGCGTTCGAGCAAGAGATCGACCGTCTGACCAAGGCGCTGGCCAACGGCACGCCTGCGCCGAGCCCCGCGGACGCGGGTGACCTCCGCGGCATGGTCGCGTCCAACCTCGTAGGCAACGAGTACGACGAATCGCCGGCGGAGGCCTCGTTTGGCGACTTGGTCACGCCCCCCAACGCAACCTATACGCCGGGCTCGACGATGACGGTTGCATTCTGGACGGGGCATCCCGACAACGCCTACGAGCGGGACGCTCGCTACTTCGAGATTCAAAGGATGGTCGACTCCGATTGGTCTGTGGTGGCGACCGAGGCCGATGCGTCGACGAAGGCGATTTGGAGTCAGCAAAGCCGAGTGATCCCCCCTTACGATCCGCTCGACCCCTTCGCCGCGCCTCCACCGCCCATCAACGAGGCGTTTACGGTCACCATCGCCTGGCAGATTCCCGATGACGCCGCGCCGGGGAGCTACCGGCTCATCTTCAACGGAAACGAGAAGCCGCTCGAGGGCAGCGGGGTTCGCAGCTTCGTCGCGCAAAGCCCGCCATTCGAAGTGACTTCCCCATGAGGCCGGTCTCGACGCTGCTCGTCTCACTATTGCTGCTCAGCGCGGGGTGCGGCGACGAAGGCTGCGGTGCCGGCGGCTGCAACAGCACGTCGGCGCCAGTTGATATCCGTCTCCAAGTCGATGACTTCGTTGCCGGCCTGGACAAGCCCTGGGACCTCGCCTGGCTGCCGAACGGGACCCTCTTGGTCACCGAGCGACCGGGCCGTCTCAACTTGTACTTGGACGGAGTCGACGCGGCGCCCTTCGTCATCTCGCCTGAGGACGTCGTCGCCCGCGGCGAAGGCGGCATGATGGGCCTCGAAGTCGACCCGAGCTTCGCAGACAACGGCTACGTGTACGTCTGCACGACCTCGAACGCCGGCGGCGACCCCGACGTGCGACTGATCCGGTTCACCTTGCGCACACCCGATGGGGGTGCGGTGCTCGAACGCCAGGACATCGTGACGGGCATGCCCTACAGCACGGGAAGGCACAGCGGTTGCCGGCCGCGCTTCGGGCCGGATGGCTTTCTTTGGGTCGGCACCGGTGATGCGGCGATCGGCGCGAACCCACAGGACGACGACTCGCTCGGCGGAAAGGTGCTGCGCGTCGACCGCGAGGGCGCGGCTGCTCCGGACAACGCCGAAGGGTTTCGCTGGTACTCGAAGGGGCATCGCAACATCCAGGGCATGGCGTTCCGAGCCGACGGCATCGGGATCTCCGCCGAGCATGGTCCGAGCGTCGACGACGAGCTCAACTTGCTCGTAGCCGGCAACTTCGGCTGGGACCCCGTTCCCGGCTACAACGAATCGGTGCCGATGACAGACCTCGTGAAGTTCCCCGATGCCGTTCCCGCCGTCTGGTCGAGCGGCTCGCCAACCCTCGCGCTTGCAGGCGCGACCTTCATCGAAGGCAGGGCCTGGGGCAACTGGGATGGGGTCCTCGCCGTGGCAACCTTGAAGGCCCGCCACCTGCACATCTACGTCGTCGATTCCGAGGGCCGAGTGACCGGCGAAGAGCGCAGCATCGGAGATCAAGGGCGTCTACGCACCCCCCGGCAAGGCCCAGACGGCCTCCTCTACATCACAAACGACGGCGGGGGCGGAGACGGCAAAGTCCTGCGCGTAACCCCTGTTCCCATCGGAGCAGCGAGCTAGGCGCGGCCTGGACGCCCAATGCCGATACTCGCCAAGACCTTTGCTCCCCTAGTCCTGCTCGCAGTCGCCGCCTGCGCAAGCGATGCACCCTGTTCCAACGGCATCCTCTGCCAAGACCCGAGCTGGAGTTTCGACGAGCGGTGAGCGGCGCTTACTACACGATCATCAACGGGGCTGCGGGCGCGGGGCGATGCGCGAAAGCCGCACCGGGCTGTCTCGACGAATTGAGACGCCGCGGGCTGGAGCTCGAGGTCACGTCTACCGAGAGCCCCAAACACGCCACCGAGCTCGCCAGGCGAGCGGCCGGCGAGGGGCAGCGCCGCTTTCTCTCCGTCGGGGGCGACGGAACCGCCGCAGAAGTCGTCAACGGGCTCGTCGCCGCCGGCGTTGCCGGGGAATGCGAGCTAGCCATGCTGCCGCTCGGCACCGGAAACTCGTTTCTGCGGGACTTCGACGTCACCGATCCCGAAGTCGCCATCGAGGCGATTGCCCGCGGCCGCAGCATGCCCATCGACGTCATCCGCCTGACGCACGAAGCCGGCGAAATCCACTTCATCAACACGATGGGGACCGGATTCGTTGCCCGAGCAGGCGAGCTCACCAACGAACGCTTCAAGTTCCTAGGGGCCGCAGGCTACATCGCGGCGGTGCTGGTTTGCGTGGTCAAGCTTCGATATGAAACGAACACGCTCCGCTATGCGGGCAAGACAGATGACGCCCGCACTGTTCTCACCTCGTTTTCCAATAGCCAGTATACGGGTGGCTCGATGCGCATGGCCCCCGATGCTCAGGTCGCGGACGGGCTTGTCGACCTCGTCCGCGCAGGCCCTCTCGGAAGGGCCGCTCTGATGGCTGCGTTCGCACGGATCTTCTCGGGGACGCACACCGACCTCGACGAGGTTTGGACAGGGCAGGTCGATCGGGTCGAGTTCGTGAACCCGTCCTATCAAGCAGTGCTGATCGACGGCGATCTCTATCATCTCACGCCCCTTTCGATCGAAGTCCTTCCCGGTGCGATTCGCTTAGTCGTATGAACGAGACCACAACCGTCTGGAATCGAATCGTGAGCCTCGGCATCTGGGTCGTCGCGGGCGGGTTTTTGGTTGTGGCCCTGTCGTTCTTCACGATCCTCTACCAGTTCGTGCGGCCCGATCGCGTTCAGTTTCTCGAACGCCTCTACTGCAGGCTTCAACTCGCGCTAACCTTCAACCGGCAGCGACAGCAGGTGCACCCCGCCGTCGACCCGGGCACCCAGTACATCTTCATTCAGAACCACAGCAGCCACCTCGATCACGTCGCGATGTACACGGCGACGCCGCACTTCAAGCAAGGCATCGAGCTCGAAAGCCACTTCGACTACCCCTTCTACGGCTGGTTCATGAAGGCGCGCGGCACCATCCCCGTGCCCAAGGACCGTGCGGGCGCCCTCGGCGCGCTGCGCAA
Source organism: uncultured delta proteobacterium (assembly GCA_963842915.1). GTDB lineage: Bacteria > Myxococcota_A > Polyangia > Polyangiales > Houyiibacteriaceae > SG8-38. Next base: position 37,540 of record CAWJII010000004.1, read on the forward strand.
GGCAATTCGCGCCGAAGTCGACGCCCGGCACTCGATCCTCGGCTTCCCCGAAGGGCATCGAACCAAGACCGGACAGGTGGGCCCCTTCTACGACGGTCTATTTCGCATCGCGATCGAGCTGGGCATCCCGATCGTTCCCGTTGCGGTGACCGGCCTCTACGAGGTGCTGCACAAGGGCTCGCTCGTCATTCGCCCCGGCAATGTGGTCACCGCGTACGTCGAAGAACCGATTCAGACCGAAGGACTCGGCGAGGACGACATCGCCGGCTTGCGCGACCGCGTCCAAAACCTGATCGCGGCCAGAGTCGACGCACAGCTGAGCGAGAGGGCCTGAGCCCGCCTGTCTACTCGGCCGCGGCGGCAGCCTCGACAGCCTGAAGCAGGCTCTTGGGGAAGACCCGGCCCGTCATTTGATCTCTGACTTTCTTGGCGGCCGCGTCCCACTCGTCCTTGTACTTGCTCGTATCGGTCGCGATGATTCCCTTCTTCATGACGACCTCGTAGGCCTTCTGGTCGTCCCGGCGAATCGTCTTGTTGAGCAGCACTTCGACTCGCTCGCAGGTCCGCAGAAACGTTTCCTTGAGGTCGGCTGGAAGCGCGTCGACCTTGTCTTTGCGCATCACCATACCGCCCGCGATGATCGCAGAGTTGTGAGCGGTCATGTAGTTCACCCGCGTGTACCACTGAAGCGCCACCGCCGTCAGCGCCGAGGAGGTCACCACGTCGACCATCTTGGTCTGCAGCCCGGGATACACTTCGTTCACGCCGAGCCGAACTCCATTGGCTCCGATCACGTTGTAAAACTCGATGAAGACCAGGTCGTCTTTCCACATCCACGGGCGCATCGATTTGATGTCAGATGGCTTCTCGATCGCCTTTTGTGAAAAGAGCCGCGTCTTTCCTGCGTCTCCCCAGGCCAACATCGTGAAGCCTTCATCCTCGAACAGCTTCTCGAACTCGTCGGCCATCTTCAGACGCACCCGGTCTAGCTTCTCGTACGTGTCGAGGAAGTTCGGTAAGACCAAGATCACCATCGGACGGACGAGCATGCTCATCCCGGTCATCGTGACCACGCCGCCGTCGAGCTGCCCCACGCGCATCTTTCGAACGAAGTCGCGCTCGTCTCCTTGGGCGCCGCCCGGATAGAAGCGCAGCTTGATGCGGCCCTCGGTCTCGCTTTCGAGCGTCTTCTTCCAGGCGTTCAGAACCTTCATCCACGACGAGCCGGCAGGCGCGAGAGAGGCAATTCGGAACGTGACGGCCTCCTCAGCGCGGCTGCTCGGGACGCTGCCCGGTAGCCCCAGGAGAACGACCGCCAAGACCAGTACAAACGGGAAATATCGATTCACGAAACGGGGTATACCCGGCCTGGCCTACTCTCGTCCAGAGCTACTGCGCTTGGCACGACGGGTGACCGCTCTGAACACCCGCTGAAACATCGCCGCGTCGCCGGAAACGGGCTCGCGCTGGTCCTTCTTGTCGCCCGACTCGGGGTAGAGCTGATAGGCGGCGTTGAGGACCCGGTCGATCGCGTTCGGGGCCACGCCATAGGCGAATTCGAAGAGATTCCCAACCGGAGTGGCCACTCGCTTGGGCTGGTGGACGATGCCGTCGACGATCAGGTCCGCGGCCTGCTCGGCCGTCCGCATCGGAAACGCATCGTAGATGGTGGTCGACGCCATCATGGGAGTCTTGACCAGCGGCATGTAGATCGTCGTGACTTTGACCCCGTCCCGGAGCGCCTCGACTGCGAGCACTCGGCTGAAGGCATCGAGGGCCGCCTTGCTTGCGACATACGCGCCGTAGCGCGGCACGTTCACCTGAACGCCGATGGTCGACACGTTGAGAATCTGACCTTGCTTCTGCGCGCGCATCCCGGGAAGGAAGCCCATGATGAGACGCACGGCGCCGAGGAAGTTGAGCGCGAGCGTGCGCTCGAAGTCGTGAACGCGCTCATAGGACTTCTGCACGCTTCGGCGAATCGATATGCCCGCATTGTTGACCAGGATGTCGACCTTCCCGTGCTCTTCGAGAACCGTCGCGACCAGGCGTTGCGCGTCATCGGCGTTCGACAGGTCGCAGGGGTATGCGAACGCGAGCCCGCCGCGGGCTTCGATCGCCGTCTTCATCTCATCGAGCTTGTCTGCCGAGCGGGCGACGAGCAGCACCTTGGCGCAGGCGTCGCCCAGGCGATTCGCGAGCGCCTCGCCGATCCCGCTCGAAGCGCCGGTGATTACCACAACGCGGCCGGAAACCCGTTCGCGCAAGCCGCCATCGTCAGAGCTAGTCACCGGACAAGCCTAGCCGAGCCGGGCCGATCCGCAGTCGAAAACCGCGACTACTCGTCGATCGCGCGGCTATACAGCGCCTGAACATGACGCGCGTTGTTGCCTTCCAGCAGATTGATGCGCTGAATCTGCTTCGGGCCCGCCTCGACGATCTCCTTGGCGACCAGCCAATCTACGGACTCCGTGTAGGGCGGCGTCGTGAGCGAGCCTCGGTAGTGGTAGTAGTGCAGGCTTTGGAGGTCGACCTTGGGCGGAAAGGCGTCGCCGATATACACGTCGTGGAGCTCTGCGGATTCTCCTGGCCGTGGCGGAACGGCGTCGAGGAATTCGCTCAGGAAGCGGTTCGGCCTGCCCATCCTGACGAGCAGCGCGATGACCAGGTATTCCGGCGGGGCGTCCGCGGAGGGCCGGGGCCTGGAATGAACCAGATGAGCTTCCATCGGATAGGTGATGCCGTCGATCAGGTGCTCGGCGGGTGTGTGGAAGTGGAGCTGCTTGAACTCGTAGAGCTTGCCGTCGAGCTCCGTCGTGATCCCTTGCCCGAAGCTGAGCTCGACCGTGCTTCCGAGGTTCGCCACCTTCTCGGCCTCGATACCACCGTGGTAGACGATCTTGTGTTTTCCGGGCTCCGTCTCGTGCGAGAGAATGTTCACCGGCGACTGGAGCAGGCCATGGTCCAAGCCCGGGAGCGCGTAGTACTCGGGATTGCCCGACTCATCCGCGGAGGGTGTGGCGGCATGACCGTGCCCCGCGGTTGCGTCACATGGAGGACATGATGCGCTGCGGCCGGAATTGCAGCCAGAAGCCATCGCGACATCCAGTGCGAGCGCGAGCACGAACAAGGCAAGACCTGTTCGGTTCATGCGGGGGTACCTAGGGATAGCGGGGTATCTGGGTCAAGACCTGCGGCACGCTCACGCTCGTCGCTCAAGGCAATCGTCGCTGCTCGTCCGGAAGGTCGAGCGCGAGAGTGCCACCTGGATTGAGCACGTTCCTCGGGTCGAAGTGCCGTTTGAGGGCGCGGAAGACTTCGAGCTCGTCGCTGCCGATCTGACCCTCGAGCCAGGGCGCGGTCATCTTCCCGATGCCGTGGTGGTGGCTCATCGTCGCGCCGGAAGCTTGAACGGCGTCGAGAAGCCCGCGGTGGAACTCCAGAAACTCCTGGTGGCCCATCTTCGCGATGAAGATGAAGTATAGATTCGCGCCCTGCGGGTAGCAGTGAGACATGTGCGTCATGCACACGGTCTGCGGGCGGCTTTTCACGTACGCGCGCACCTGCTCGTGCACCTTCGGCAGCTCGTCCCAGTTTGTGGCGCACTCGAGGGTGTCGATGAGAATGCCGTAGTCCTGCAAGTCCTCTCTCATGTAGGGATCGGCGAAGCGTCCGTGCTCCCACTTCTTGGTGATGAAGCCGGTCGTGTACATGCCGCCGTGCGCGTTGCAAACTTGGCGTAGGCGGCGTTTGACCATCGCCGTGTAGGCGCGGTCTCCGTCGACCGTGCCCAGCATCAGGCATCGCTCGCCCTTCTTGAAGCCTCGCAGGCTCACCAGGGTGTCGATCGGCGTGCCTTCCACACCGTAGAGCTTGAAGGCAACGTCGGTCTCCTCTGGATCGGACAATCGAAAGACCGACGGAAACCCAAATTCGCCCTGCATGATCTCGCGCACCGCCGTAGTTCCACTCTTCCAGTCCGGAAAGATGAAGCTGAAACGGCGGGTGTTCTCCGGCTGGTAGCGGAAGACTTTCAAGGTGACCGACACCAAGATCCCGTAGGCGCCTTCGCTTCCAATCATGATCTGGTCGAGATTCGGTCCAGTCGCATAGGCGGGGACATCGACGGTCTTGATCGTGCCAACCGGGGTAATGTACTCCTGGCTCAGAACCAGGTCCTCCGCCTTGCCGTAGTAAGTCGAGTTCTGCCCCGCTCCACGGGTCACCACCCAGCCGCCTGCGGACGAGAACTCAAAGGATTGCGGAAAGTGGCCGCAGGTGTACGCGTGCGGCGCGTTGAATCGCTCTGAGGCACAGCGGAGCGCCTCTTCGAGCTCCGGCCCCAAAATCCCAGGCTCCACCGTCACCGTCTGGTTGACGGCGTTGAGTGAGAGAATGCGTTTCATGTGCGTGCCGAGGTGGATCGAAACCCCGCGTTTGAAGCACTCGGTGCCGCGGGTCACGCTCGAGCCTGCGCCGTAGGTGTACAGAGGGATCTCTTGCTCGTGGCAGTAGCGAACGATCTTTTCGACATCGTCGCGGTCGCGCGGATGAAGCACCAGGTCAGGAAGGTTCTCGACCTGGTGATCGCGCAGCCGAAGCGCGTCGATCATCGTCTTGCCGTACGACACGCGGAGTCGCGAGTAGACATCGTCGCTGACGTTCTCTTCGCCCAGGAGCCCGCGGAAGAAGCCCTGCTGCTCGGCGTTGAGAGAGATCGAAGCATCCGCCGTCACCTCTTCGAGGCCGAGCTTCTGCGGCGTCGCGAAGTGCTCGTCGCTCAGACCGAACGTCTCCTTCATCAAGTCGTAGAGCCGGGGATTCGGGTGCTTGTAGGCCTCGGGCGCACCCCATTTGAAGGCCGAACGATAGGAGCGCTTGGGAAGAGCTCCCTCGAACCACTGCGGGGTGAACGAATCCTTGTCCGTCATGCTTTCTCTCTTTCCGTCGGGTGGACCGGCATGTCCCAGGGAGTGCCCAGGAGCGCCAGCTTCATTCGCTGCAACTTCGAGGGCTGGACGCGATTGGGCCGGAGCGGGAGCTCGTGCTCCTGCATGAGCCCGGAGTCGATGCCATCGATGAGCTCGAGTGTACCGTAGGGGAGAAGCAAGTCGGCCACAGCCTTGCGATTGGGTTCACTGAGACTCCGATACTCGTTCTGGAGCACTTCGAGGCAATAGACGCGATAGTGCACGACCTTGAGATCGCGATAGGTCACGCCGTGCGCCTCGTGGTCGAGACGTGACTTCCCCGCGGCCCAGGCGCGCGCGTTCCGGAGAAGGAACGGCCAGTAGCTCTGTGCAATCTCGCGAAGGAAGTACGCCCACCCGGGTTGCGAGAAATCGCTGAGGATGGGTTCCCGCCCAAGGCGGTGCGCGCGAGCGTTCCAGACCCGGCCGACCCAGGCGTACACCGCGGGCGCTCGCTCCTCCATCACCCGGCTCGGAGTCGGATCCTGCGCGTAGTGCCGGAACATCGGCCCGAACAGACCGATGTCGACGAGCGTCGGATGGCTCCCGAGCAGGAACGGTTGGTCGGCGAGCAGCTCGCTCATCGCATCGAGCAGGTCCAAGTATTGCTGCTTCACATGCGGCTCGGTTTCTGCGCTGACGCCGTCGCCGCTCAGATAGGTCGCCATCTGCCGGCGTCCGTAGTACCAGCCGGCGAGCCACTTGGGGACGGGGAAGTCAGCCAGCACCTCGTGACCGATGCGCCGCATCAGCAGCCTGCGGGACTCGACAGGCTGCCAACGCCAATAGAGCGCGGCCCGCCAGCACCATTCGTCAGCGTAGTCCTCGACCAGCTTCGACATGAAGCGCAGGACCGGGTCCCTCGGGATCACCCGTGACTCCGGATAGGCCGACTCGAGCCAGTCGATCATCGGCGTCGTGTCTTTGAGCCACTGCCCGTTCGCGAGGCGGAGGACGGGCACTTTCATGAGCCCAGTCGCTGGCAGGATCTCATCGACCATGACCTTCGAATCGACCACCCGTCGCTCGTACGGGATCTCCTTGTAGCGCAGGTAGGCCTCCATCTTGCCGCTGAAGTACGACATGTCCGCGACGTAGGCGGTCATTGGCTCCCAATCGGGATGTCGTGACTCTGGCACGTGAGTTCCTCCAGGTTCTACTGATCGAGTCTTGAGCGTCGCAAGATACCATGTCACAGGACTCGCTGACGCTCATGCAGGAAAGCCAACGCTGAGGAGGCCCAGATGAACGGGAGAGAAACAGCCCTAATCACCGGTGCCTCGATGGGCATCGGCAAAGAGCTCGCGAAGATTTTCGCGGCGGACGGCCACGACCTGGTGCTCGTCGCCCGGAGCGAGCACAAGCTTCAGAGCTTGGCGCAGGAGCTCGAAGGCGCACACGGCATCAGCGCTCAGGTCGTGACAGCCGACCTCACGGACCCGGGCGCGCCAGCCGCCATCTTCGCGGCACTGCAAAGCAAGGGGGTCGAGCTCGACTACCTGGTCAACAACGCCGGCTTCGGAGCGAACGGCCCCTTCGCGGAGCTTTCACTCCAGTCACAGATGGACATGCTGCAGGTCAACATCGATGCCGTCGTTGCCCTCTGCCACCTTGCCTTGCACGGCATGCTCGCGCGCCGCAAGGGACGGATTCTGAACGTTGCGTCAACCGCGGGTTTTCAGCCAGGGCCCGACATGGCCGTGTACTATGCGACCAAGTCGTTCGTGCTCATGTTCTCCGAGGGCATCGCCGAAGAGGTCAAGGACGCAGGCGTCACCGTGACGGCGCATTGCCCGGGCGCGACGGCGACGAATTTCGGCGGCACCGCGGGGAACGACACGAGCATCCTTTTCAAGCTCGGGGCCGCGCCCGCGGACAAGGTCGCCAGACACGCCTACCGCTCGATGATGAAGGGCAAGGTAGTGGCCATCGAGGGCTTGCTGAACTGGATCGCTGCGTTCAGTGTCCGCTTCGGCCCCCGAGCCCTGGTTCGAAAGATCGCCCGCTGGATGAACAAGACATGATGAACACGAGATTCTTTGCAGCTGCCGGGATTCTGGCATTTCTTCTTTGCAGTTCGGGAGCCTCGGCACAGGGCGCCTGGTCGTACGAGCCAACCCCAAGCTCGACCTACACGACTAGCCCGGTAGAGCAGTACCCGCCCCCGACATCGGCCAAGCAGCAAGCCTCGCACCGCGGCTACATAGGCTCCTTCAGCCTGGGCGTCCCGATTTGGCTGAAGGTCGACAGCGATGTGGTGCGGCCTGGCGCCGATCTCACGGGCTTCGGCGGCTTCGACATGGGCTACGTCGCTTTCGGTCTCTCGCTGGGCGCAGCCTGGACGCCGATCAACTTCTACAACATCCCCAATCTACCGGCCGGGTCGAGCTACGACCGAAGCCCGATGACACGCCTCTACCTCTCCCCCGAGTTTCGGGTTCAGGTGCCCAACCGCAGCCCACTACTGCCGTACATCGGCATCAGCTTCGACGCGAACTGGTGGCGCGTGAAAGCCACCGACATCATTTGCGGCTGGTACTACTGCACGCGGGTTGCAGTCTTCCGCTTCACCCCCGGCATGACCGCAAAGGTCGGCTTGGCCGTCCGTGTGGCATCCGGAAGCTACATCGACATCGGGGTGAAGTACTCGCTCTCCGGCCCCGGAAGCTTCTTCTTTCGGCGCGAGCAGTGGGTCACCCCCTACATCGGCCTGCTCTTCCGCTGAGTCCCGCCGTTCTAGACGTACTTCTTGAGCTCCAGCCGCGCGACCATGCCGCGGTGCACTTCATCCGGCCCGTCGGCGATGCGAAGCGCGCGCGCCATCGCGAGCAGACGGGTTAGCTCGAGGTCGGACATGCCCTCCCCGCCGTGGATTTGAATCGCGGCATCGACCACCGATTGCAGCACGTTCGGCGCGATGACCTTAATCGCGGAAATGTCGACCAGCGCGCCGAAGGTGCCCATCGTGTCGAGCGCCCAGGCGGCCTTCATCGTCAGAAGCCGGGCCTGGTCGATCGCCATGCGGGAGTTCGCGATGATGTCGCGATTGCCGCCCAGGTTCGAGAGCGGCTTGCCGAACGCGACCCGAAGAACGGCACGCTGACAAAGACGCTCGAGCGCCCGTTCCGCTGCGCCGATCGCGCGCATGCAGTGATGAATGCGCCCAGGCCCCAGGCGGCCCTGGGCGATCTCGAAACCTCGGCCCGGCCCGGCGATGATGGCGCTCGCCGGGAGATGCACGTCATCGAAGAGCACCTCGGCGTGACCGTGCGGCTCATCGGGATGGCCGAAGACAGGCAACATGCGCAGGACCTTGACGCCAGGGGCATCGGCCGGCACCAGCACCATCGAATGTCGTTCGTGCCGGCTCGCGGTCGGATCGGTGACGCCCATGAAAATGTAGAAGCCGCAGCGCGGGTCACCGGCGCCGCTGGCCCACCACTTCTGCCCGTTGAGCACGACCTCGTCGCCGACGAGCTCGCAGGTGGCTTGCATATTGGTCGCATCGCTCGATGCGACCGCGGGTTCGGTCATTGCAAACGCCGAACGGATCTTTCCGTCGAGCAGAGGCTCGAGCCAGAGCTTTTTCTGCTCCTCGGAGCCGTATTTGACCAGGACCTCGGCGTTGCCGGTGTCGGGCGCGCTACAGTTGAAGACCTCCGGCGCGAGGAAGCTTCGTCCTGTGATCTCGGCGACCGGCGCGTAGTCGCGGTTGTCGAGGCCGGCGCCGTACTTTTCGTCAGGCAGGAAGAGATTCCAAAGCCCAAGCTCCTTCGCCTCGGCCTTGAGCTCCTCGACGATCGGGGGAATCTTCCACTCCCGCCAGTCGTCGCTGCCCACGAGCTGGTCGAGATAGGTCTGCTCGTTGGGGACGATGCGCTCGCGAACAAAGCGCTCCGCCTGCGCCATCACGTTTTGGGCCCGCTCCGAATGCGTGAAATCCATACTTCGCCTTGATACCGCATGCGTCTGGACAATTCACGCGGGAACTGCGCAGTTCCGGTGCTAGGTTTCGCCAGACTGAGGCAGACGAAGCGCATGGCAACACAAGGCAACCCACTGATCGACGACGGCCTCGTCGATTTCATCCTCTACTCCGTTCTCGATGCCGGATCGCTCTGCGAGCTCGAGGCCTATCGGCAGCATTCGAAGGAGACTTTCGACCTCTACATCGACAGTGTCCGGCGATTCTCGCGAAACGACCTGCTTCCGACCTACAAGCCGATGGATGAAGAGCCTCCCGTGTTTCGCGACGGGCGCATCCATACCCATCCCGCGCTGCCCAAGCTCTACGAACAGATGATCGACCTGGGCGTGCTCACCGCGACGCGCCCCGAATCGGTCGGCGGCCAGCAGATGCCGATGCTCATCCACACCATGGCCAGCGCCTACCTGATGGCGGCCAACCTCAGTGCGTACGGCTACATCGGTCTCACGGTGGGTGCGGGGCACCTGATCGAAGCCTTTGGCTCCGATGAGCTCAAAGAGCGCTTCATGACGAAGATGTACGCGGGCGACTGGACGGGCACGATGGCGCTGACCGAACCGCAGGCCGGAAGCAGCCTGGGTGACATCAGCACCACGGCAAAGCCCACGGACGAGGGTCACTTCCTGATCAAGGGCAGCAAGATCTTCATTTCGGGAGCGGACCACCAGATCAGGGAAAACGTCGTCAACCTCGCGCTCGCCCGGATCGAGGGCGCTCCCGAAGGGACGAAGGGCATCTCGCTCTTTGCAATCCCGAGGCTTCGCGAGGAGGGCGGCAAGCTCGTCCCGAACGACGTGACGATCGCGGGGATGATCCACAAGATCGGCTGGAAGGGGCTGCCGAGCCTGGCGCTGGAGTTCGGTGACGAGGGCGACTGCCGCGGCTGGCTGGTCGGAGAACCCCATCAAGGCCTTCGCTGCATGTTTCAGATGATGAACGAGGCCCGCATCATGGTGGGCGTCAACGGCTTCGCCACGGCTTCGGCCGCCTATCACGAGTCGCGCCTCTACGCGCTCGATCGCAAGCAGGGGCGAACCTTCGGTCAGCGCGGCGGCGAGCAGGCTTGCATCATCGAGCACGCCGATGTTCGGCGCATGCTCTTGCGCCAAAAAGCCATCGTCGAGGGAAGCCTGGCCCTGCTCGGCACCGTCTCTCTCTACGCGGACCTCGCTGCTCACGGCGCATCGGAGCAGGCGCGGGAGCGCGCAGATCTGCTCCTCAATTTGCTTACCCCGATCGCCAAGACCTTCCCGGCAGAGCGCGGCTTCGAGGCCAACGTGCTCTCCGTTCAAATCCACGGCGGCTACGGATACACGAGCGAGTACCTCCCTGAAGCGTACATGCGCGATCAGAAGCTCAATACGCTTCACGAAGGCACCAACGGGATCCAAAGCATGGATCTGCTCGGCCGGAAGGTGATGTCCAAAGGCGGCGCCCCGCTCCGAGCGCTAGCCGAAGAAATCGGCGGCACGATCGCGCGCGCCAGGAAGGCCGGCTGCGACGCGGAGCTATGCGACGAGCTCGAACGAGCGGTCGGGACCGTGGGCGAGATCACCATGGAGCTCGGACGACGCGGCATGTCGGGCGACGCCGAAGGCATGCTCGGCCACAGCTGGGACTACCTCGACATGTTCGCGACCCTCGTCATCGGCTGGCAGTGGCTCAACATGGCCGCGGTAGCGAAGACCGCATCCATCCCGGACGAACGTAGACGAGGGATCGACGCTGCGTCGCGGTACTGGCTCCGCACAGAGCTTCCCCGCATCTCGCTCCTGGCAAACCTCTGCCAAAGCAACGAGGATTCCTACATCAGGGCCGAAGCAGATTGCTTCTAGCCTTCAGCGCGGCTTCTTCTTCGCGATCTTCTGCCGGCAGACTTTGTTGATCAGCCGGAGCTCTTCGATTTTTTCGTCGATCTGCCGCTTCTTTTCTTCGAGTTCCGCGATCATCTCTGCGCTCCGGGCTGCCGAGATCTCGAGTTGCTTGAGGCGGCCTTCGCCCTGCTGGCCGTACAAGTCGAGATAGTCCTTGGTTTCCTCGAGGCTGTAGCCGAGGGACTTGGCGCGAACGATGATGTGCAGGCGAGCCCGATCGCGGCGCGAGTAGATTCGGGCGCCGTTCAGCCGCTTTGGGGAAAGCAGGCCCTTGGACTCGTAGAAACGGATCGCCCGATGGGTAATGCCGAACTCGTCGGAGAGTTCCGATATCGAGAAGAAATCGGGCGCTTCGCCCTCCCCGTGCGCCTCGACGAATGCCCTTACCCGGTCATTGCGGGCGCTTGGTCTAGAAGGCGTGGCCATCTTGGCAGACGATAGCCCGGCAATCTTTCCGTATCAATAGGTGATTTACGCAGCTAGTGGTTGCTTGACGTAAACGTAAACCTAGCCTAGAAACCCAGCCGAAGCTCTGGAAGCTGGAGGACCTAGATGGACAAGGCGATCATCACCTGCGCGCTCAATGGCGTGCTCACCAACCCGAAGCAGCACCCCGTGCCGGTCACGCCCGAAGAGATGGCGGTTTCGGCGCGCGATGCCTACAACGCGGGCGCGTCGATCGTGCACATCCACTTCCGCCGCCAGGAGCCGGGCATGGGGCACTTCCCTTCCTGGGATCCCGAGATAGCGGCAGCGGCTAGCGACGCAATTCGCGAGGCCTGCCCCGGCATCATCATCAATCAGACGACCGGCGTCATCGACGAGGATGTTTCTGGCCCCGTCGCGTGTCTTCATCGAATCAAGCCGGAGATCGCCGCCTGCAATGCGGGCAGCTTGAACTACCTGAAGCTGAAGAAAGACAACACCTGGGCCTGGCCTCCGATGGTGTTTCTCAACGGCGTCGACAAGGTCCAAAAGATGCTCGACGCGATGGAACAAACGCATACCACGGCCGAGATGGAGTGCTTCGACGTGGGCATCGTCCGCTCGGTCGGGCTCTATCTTCGAGCCGGGATGGCCAAGGAGATGCACTACAACTTCGTCATGGGCGTCGCCTCGGGGATGCCCTGCGATCCCGAGCTTCTCGAGCTGCTCATGAAGTACAAAAGTGGCGACGCGCACTGGCAGGCGACGCTCATCGGACGCGAAGAGATCTGGGAGACGCATCAAAGAGCTGCCGAGCTCGGCGGCATGCTCCGAACGGGCGTCGAAGACACCTTCTACCTACCGAACGGCGACAAGACGACCGGTAACGGGCAACTGATCGAAGCGCTCGCGGGTTGCGCGCGCAACGCAGGGCGAGAAGTCGCTTCGCCCGCGGAAGCCAGAGAAATGCTGGGCTTCAACTAGTGTTCGGGATTGTCAGCCGATCGAGCCGGAGGTAAAGACGAGCCATGGCCAATAAGGTGTATCCCAACGCGACCGCGGCCCTCGATGGCCTGCTGAGCGACAACATGACCTTGATGTCCGGCGGCTTTGGTCTCTGCGGCATTCCCGAATCACTGATCGAAGCGGTGGCCAAGTCCGGCGTGGCAGGCCTGACCGTGATCTCAAACAACGCTGGCGTCGATGGCATCGGCCTCGGCGTGATGCTCGAGACACGACAAATCGCGAAAATGGTCTCCTCGTACGTCGGAGAGAACAAGCTCTTCGCGAAGCAGTTTCTCGATGGCGACCTGACGGTCGAGTTCAACCCCCAGGGCACCTTGGCTGAACGGATTCGCGCCGGGGGCGCTGGCATTCCGGCGTTCTACACCAAGACAGGTGTCGGGACGACGGTGGCCGAAGGCAAAGAGGTTCGTGAGTTCGATGGTGAACAGTACGTGATGGAGCGAGGCCTCGTCGCGGACGTATCCATCGTGCATGCCTGGAAGGGCGACACCGAGGGCAATCTGATCTACCGAAAGACCGCGCGAAACTTCAATCCCATGATGGCGACCGCCGGCCGAGTCACGGTCGCTGAGGTCGAACAGCTCGTCGAGCCCGGTGAGCTAGCGCCCGATCAGATCATGACGCCTGGCATCTTCGTCGATCGCATCATTCACTACGCAACTCCCTCGAAGCACATCGAGCAACGGACCACGCGCCCGCGCGCCTGAGGAGAGAACGATGGCTTGGACCCGCGACCAAATGGCTGCCCGCGCCGCGCAAGAGCTTCGCGACGGCTTCTACGTGAATCTCGGTATCGGAATTCCCACTTTGGTGTCAAACCACATCCCCGCCGGGATGACCGTCCAGCTGCAGAGCGAGAACGGAATGCTCGGCATGGGCCCTTTTCCCTACGAGGGAGACGAAGACGCGGATCTGATCAACGCCGGCAAGCAAACGGTCACCGAGCTTCCGACCACGAGCTTCTTCTCGAGCGCCGAGTCGTTCGCAATGATTCGCGGCGGTCACATCAACCTCTCGATTCTCGGCGCCATGCAAGTCGCGCAGAACGGCGACCTGGCGAACTGGATGATCCCCGGCAAGATGGTCAAAGGGATGGGCGGTGCCATGGATCTCGTCGCAGGCGTTCCGAGAGTCGTCGTCGTCATGGAGCACACGGCCAAGGGCAAGCCCAAGCTCCTCAGGAGCTGCACCCTGCCCCTGACCGGCACCCAGGTCGTCGACCTGGTCATCACTGACCTCGGTGTCTTCGAGATCGACAAGAAGGGCGACGGGGGCATGACGCTGGTCGAGCTAGCCGACGGCGTGACGCTGGAGCAAATCGCCGAGTGCACCGAAGCGGCCTACACCGTCGCGGCGGGGCTCTAGCCGAAGACCAGCAGGACCAGCCCTACGTACAGCCCCATGCCGATCGCAACAATCAGCGTGTAGCCGGCGATCTGCCGAGCCTTGAGGCCGGTGATCGCGAGGAGCGGCAAAGCCCAGAACGGTTGCAGGAGATTCGTCCACTCGTCTCCGTAGGCAAAGGCCATGACCGTACGCGCAGAGTCGAGCCCAAGAGTCGAAGCGGACGTCAGGAGCACGTCGCTTTGCAGCGCCCATTGTCCACCGCCAGACGGCACGAAGAAGTTCACCAGGCCGGCGCTTAGAAACGTCAGCAGCGGAAAGGTGCTACTGGACGCGACGGATGCCATTGCGGATGACAGCGCTTCGATCATGCCGCTCGCTTTCATCACGCCGAGGATGCCGAAGTACAAAGGAAACTGAACGATGATAGCGCCGGCGCCGCGAGCGCCTTCCGACACCGAATCGAGAAAGCCCCGAATCGACCCGTGCGCGGCGAGCGCTAGCGCCAAAAAGAACAGATTCACAGAGTTGAGATCGAACGCGACTTCGCCACGCATCCAGCCGTAGACGACCAGAAGCACCGCTAGGAGACCGACCGAGATGCCGAGGAGCGATCGCTTCGCTTGCGTCGAGCTCGGAACAAACACCGTCGGCGCATCCGGAACCGAGGCGACCTTGGGCGCGAGCGCCATGCACATCAGCGGTAACAAGATCAGCAAGCCGCCGCTAACCGCGAGATTCAGCGACGAGAACAGAGTTTCGCTCACGGGGATCGCCTGGGTCGCGCCTTCGGTGAACTGCGCCGACTCCGCGGCCTTCAAGGGAGCCGAGCCGCTGAGCCCGCCGTGCCAGACCGCAAGCCCCGTGTACGCTGCAGCGCCGAGGACGGGAATGTCCATCGGTCGCTGCTCCTCCGCCGCGATGTGCGCGATTTCACGAACGACGAAGGCTGCAACCACAGCACCGAGGCCCCACTGGATCAGGCCCGTCAGGCAGGCGATGAGCGCGACCAGGCCCGCGGCCGTCGAGGTTCGCTTGGGCAAGCGGGCGACCGCGCGGACGATCCGCTGAACGGGCGGGCTGCAAGCCAGCGCCTGCCCAGTCACCAAGATGAGGCACATCTGCAGGGCAAAGGCGAGTAGCGGCGTGCTCGAGAAGCCGCCGTACCAGCCTTGAAGCACCGCGGCGACCGACCCGCAGAGCGCGAAGCCTCCGATGAGCGTCATCGAGGTCAGCACGAGCGCGAGCACGAACGGATCGGGAACCCATCGTTCGGCCCACCTGCTGAAAACCTCACCAAGCCTGGCCAGCATGGCGCGGACCATACCACCAAGTTCTACAACCTGGCCCATGCTTGCCGGTCGAATTCCTAGGGACTAGCGACGACGCCGGATCGCGATGAACGTGAGGTCGTCGGGCTTCGAAGGGGCCCGCTCGCTCGGCGCCTCCATGCGTTTTCGCCCGAGGGCCGCCAGATCATCGACCGCCCTTCGAAGCGGCCCCTTGCGCAGCCGCTCCACGATCTCTTCCAAATGAAGGTTGTCGCTGAGCCCGTCGCTCGCCAGAACCACCGTATCGCGCCGGGCCAGATTCAGAGTCGCCCCGAGCTCGATTCGCATCTCCTTGGCGCCCAGTAGGTTGGAGACGATGTGCAGGTCCTCGTGGTGCAGGGCTTCTCCTGCGTCCAACAGGCCCGCTTCGACGGCGTACCCGACCGGCGAGTGCGGAATGGTCTGCCACTTGATCCGTCCGCGTTGCCCGGTGACGAGCACCATGGAATCCCCCGCGTGGTAGGAGCGCATCTTCGTGCCTTGGATCTCGACGGCAGCGAGAGTGGCAGCGGCGCCCGTTCCAAGCGCGGAAATCGCGCGATCGGCCGACTCGAAGCCGTTGATGATGGCACCGCGCAGATTCTCGACCTCCCCTCCGAGCTCCGCCACCGAGTCACAGACTGCCCTCACCGCCAGCGTCGCAGCCTCCGCTCCGCCTGGATGGCCTCCCGCACCGTCAGAAACCACGGCTACGCCGGCCTCCTCGCCGACGGAGATCAGCGCCGCTGCGTCCTCGTTAGGGCCGTCTCGTCCCGGCTTACGAATGCTGAGCACCACAGCCTCGCAGCCGCCAAGCTCGAAGCGCTCACCCTGCGCCATGTCCACATCCGTGAAGATGTGGGGCTTGCTCACAGCGAAGCTCTTCTGCTGCGTGTTGGACTCCGAAGAGCCCTGGGCGCCAGCGCTTGAAACGCCCTTTGCATCTGCACCCCATCTCGAAACCGCTTGCGCTCCCGGACCTCGATCGAGCGTCGAAGAAAGTCGACGAAATCCCGGCTGACGGTGCGGCGAAGCCGGTCGGCGCCCGGCAGCGGCCAATCGAACGGCCAGGCAGGGAGCTCACCGGAAAACATTCGGTAGATCAGCAGGCCCATCGAGAACACGTCGGAGCGAAACGAAGGCTTACCCATCGCCTGCTCCGGCGCGATGTAGCCGACGGTGCCCTGCCCGGAGCCCATTATCGTTCGGGTTCGGAGCGAGACCTTCGCAATGCCAAAATCGGCCAGACGCGCCTGCCCTTCCGGGAAGAGGATCACGTTGTCCGGCTTGATGTCGCAGTGAATGATTCGCAACTCGTGCGCGTACGCAAGCGCGTCGATCAGCTGCTCCGCGTAGCAAAGAGCGGTCTTCGGACCCAGGCGGTAGTGCAGCCGGTCGGTGAGCGTCCGCTCGCCGAGCGGAGTGGCGATGACGAAGTGGCCGTCGATCATCATGGCGTTTCGGAGCGGCAGGATGTTCTCATGGTCCAGGCGCGCGGTAAGCCGGACCTCGCGATGGATGGCGCTCAGACATTCCTTGTCGAGCTGATCCAGATTGGGAACTTTGAGGGCGATGGGAATCCCCTCGATCGTGTCGTACGCCTCGTATACGGTCGCAAACGCACCGGCTCCAATTCGGCGTCGAATCCGATATTTGCCGAGCATCTGGCGGGCCTTGAGAGGCTGATTTTGAACGGCGATGTTCTTGCCGTGAAGAACGTGTGGTCTCATGGGCTGAAGGCTCAGAAGGTTTTACGGATCGCCTTCAAGAGTGCAACCCCTTCCGGGCCCATCTCTTTGGCGATGCGGTCTGGAACGCCCTTTTGCTTCGCCTTGAACGCCGCGAGCTCTTCAGGCGTGGGTTCGTAAATCTCATACCCATAGCGCTTGAGGTTTTTGAGCAAGACCGGCTCAATCTTTCGAACTTGCTCCCGCCCCCAGATGGTCAGGTCGTGAGGCATCGTCGTGATGACTTCCTGAATGTCCTTGGGAAGCGTATCAAACCACTTCTTGGAGTAGACGAGGAGCGCAGGCTGGTAGCAGTGGCGGCTCAGGAAGATGTGACGCTCGCCTTCCTTGAGCCCCTGGTACCAACTCGCGGCCATCGCGAACAGCGGCGTGTTGTCGAAGCCGTCGACGACGCCCGTCTGCACGCTCATCAGCGTGTTGCCGTTGTCGATGGGGACAGGGGTCGCGCCGAAGGCCTGGTAGGTCTCGACGTGAACCATCGACTCCTGGGAGCGGAACCGGATCCCCTCCATATCGCTCGGTTTCCGGATCTTCTGATTGCTGAAGTACGAACGGTATCCGTTCTCAGCCCATATCCCGAAGATCAACCCACGCTTCGAAAGAACCTTCTTGACCTGTTCGGTGACCTCTGGTGTGTCGAGTGCCTTGTCCGCGGCCTCGGAGCTCTCGAACAGGTACGGAGTTTCGATGACGTTGACCTCTCGAACGATGGAGCTCATGCCGCCGACCGAACCGGCAAAGGCCTGCATACTTCCCATCTGAACCCGGCGCGCCATCGATCGCTCGTTTCCTCGCCCGAGCCGCAGCTTGACCTTGAGCCGACCGTTCGTCTTCTCCTGGACCTCGGCTTTGAACCGTTGGAGCTGTTCGGCCCAAGGGCTTCCCTTTGGGGCGACCGTCCCGACCTCCATGACGAATTCGGGGTCCTCCGCGATCGCGGGTCCGACGACGGCCAAGGATAGAGCCAGCAGCGCTCCGAGGATAAAGATGGATTTACGCATTGAGGGTCTTTCTAGTCAGTTAGGCCCCGAAAATAAAGGGCGAAAGTCGTCTCGCTCCTCAGAGAGTTTGGCTGACCCCGGACGAGCGGCGAGATTCGGACGCGGACATGCCGTCAGTAGTCGCCCCAGCTGGTCGATACCCAGCCACAGCCGGGAGCGACCTCGACGAGCGCATTTCGCTCCGGCCGATGGGCCGCGTGCTGCGCGATGAATCCAGGCAAGGTGACGGGCTCGGACATGACTGGCTCCTCGGAAGGTCTCGACAGTACCTAAAATTTTCGAGTCAGTCTCCAGCCAAGAGAGCTCCCTGAGCTGCTGGTTTGACCCTTGCGACAGGGGCCTCAGACTCCGGTCATGCATATCTCACGAGCAGTCATGACGGGCCTCGCCCTGCTGGTCCTCGCGACCAGCACTTCGGCGGCGGCGAAGAAAGGAAGCGACGAGCAATTGGCGGTGGACGTCCACGATGCCATGGAGCGCTTCCAGGAGAAGGACAGCTCCTTCAAAGCCACGCTCGGGAAACTCGCTGGATATGCGATCTTTCCCGAAGTCGCAAAGGGGGGGTTCATCGTAGGCGGGGCCGGCGGCCGCGGCGAGGTCTACGCGGGCGGAACGCTCATCGGATACGCGAAGCTCTCCCAAGGGACAGTTGGCGCACAGATGGGGGGCCAGAAGTTCGCAGAGATCATCTTGTTCAGGACGAAGTCGGCGCTGAATCGCTTCAAGAAGAACAGGCTGGAGCTGAGCGCGCAGGCAACGGCCAACGTGGCCGACCAGGGTGGCGCCGCAAATGCGAAGTACGCTGACGGCATCGCCATCATCGTTGTTCCGACCTCGGGTTTGATGGCCGAAGCGAGTATCGGCGGCCAGAAGCTCAATTTCACCCCGCTCCCGAAGTGACCGCGATGACTGAGTCAGTGCAAGGCAGCTGCGTATGCGGCGCCGTCGCATTTCGCATCGAAGGCCCGTTCCGCGGGTTTCAGTATTGTCACTGCAGCCGCTGCCGGAAGAAGTCGGGCTCCTCGCACGTGGCCAACATCTTCGTTCCGGTCGACCAGTTCAGCTGGGAGCGCGGAGAGGACAAGGTCAAGCGATTCGAGCTGCCGTCGGCCAAGTACTGGTCGACGGCGTTTTGCACCGATTGCGGCTCCGCAATGCCCTGGCTCACGAGAAACGGCAAAGTGATGGTCGTTGGTGCAGGCGCGCTGGATGACGACCCAGGCGTCAAGCCAAGGTTCAGCGTCCACTACGATTCACGGGCACCTTGGTACGTTCACGTCTCCGACCTCGAAACGCACGGGACGATCCCTCAATCCTAAGTTACCCTGGCGCTTTGATGTCGGGTGGAGGTGTGCAGATGACGCATGTGCGTGCAGGATGGGTCGGGTTGCTGATCCTTGGGATTGGCTGCGGGTCTTCCTCGGGGGCGGCTCCGATCGACCCCGTGGCAACCGAATACTGCGCGGCGTGCTCGGAGGACTCGAGCTGCGAGCGGGTGGTCAACGAGACGATCAACGTCTTTTGCACGGATGAAACCCGCGCCTGGTACTCCTGCGCGGCCGAAAACGCCTGCGATGACACGGCCTGCGACACACAGTGGAACGAACGGGAGGTTTGCATGGGGAACGCGCCGGCAGACAATGTGCGCGATCGGATCAGGCTCCTCGCGCCTTCCGCCAATCTCGGTCATCGCGGGACCGGGCCGACTCGAGAAGGCCATCCCTTTCCGGAAAACTCCATCTCTTCATTCGTCGCAGCGATGGAGCAAGGCGCCAATGGGATCTCTTTCGACGTGGAGATCACCAAAGACGGACAGCTGATCATCATGCACGACGACACCGTCGACCGAACGACCGACTGCACGGGTTGCGTCAGCGAAATGACTTTCGACGAGGTCCGAGCATGTCGCCTACTCGACGGCGCGGGGGAACCGACGAACGAAAGGCCCCCGACCCTGCTGGAGGCGTACAGCGCGATCGCTGACAACGCGATCATGGACCTCGAGCTGAAAGTCTTTGGTGCAGACTGCATGACCGACTCGACGGGACCCGAGCAGCTGGCTGCGGCGGTGCTCGACGAGGTGACCCTTATTGGCGGCGAAGATCGCACCATCTTCTCGTCTTTCGATGAAACCGTCGCGGATCTCGTGAAGACGGCGCGCCCCGGATACTACTCCGCACTTCTTTCGGCCGATCCCGGGGCAGACCTCGTCGACGCAGCGCTCCGCCTCGACCAGGACGCGATCCATCCGCTCTTCTCGGTTTCGGCCGATACCGTTCAAGCGGCGCTCGATGCTGGACTTCAGGTCAACGTCTGGACGGTGAACACGACCGAGCTCATGCAGGCCCAGCTCGACAAGGGCGTAACTGCGATCATCACCGACGACCCGGCCATCTTGGCCGAGCTGCTTGGCCGCTAGCCGATTGCCGTAGGCCAGGGCGCGGCAGCCTCGATCTCGAGCGCGAGCTCGAGAAGTGTTCGCTCTTCACCAAGCGGCGATGCGAGCTGAACGCCCAGGGGCAGTCCGTCCTTGCTCCGGCCGAGCGGCAGCGAGATGGCCGGACCACCCGACACGTTCTGGGTCGGGGTGAAGGGGATGAACCACTTCAATCGCTCCAACGCGGTTTCGAACGGAACCCCGGGGTCGATGTAGCCGTGCTCGGGCGGGGGCATGGCGACAGTGGGGTTCATCAAGACGTCGTATTCCTCGAAACGGCGCGCGTACCGACGGGCAAATTTCCTCAATCGCCAAATGGCCGCGGGAGCCCGTCGAGCGTTTTCCCTGAAGTAGTCCGCGAGCCCCTTGGTGAAGTCCTCGACTTTCGTTCGATCGAAGTCGGGGTGCACGAGCTGCGTCCCAAAGCGGGTGACCGCAAAACCAAGCATCGCCCAGAACAAGAAGAAGTCCTCGAGAAATGCTTCGTCGAACGGGAGTGGCACACGCTCGACCGAATGACCGAGATTTTCGAGCAGCTTCGCTGCGTCCGTCACGGCCGCTACGCAGTCCGGATGTGAGGGCGTTGCTTCGTCGAGGTCCGTGAAGAAGCCAACGCGCAATCGCCGGCCGGGCCGCGTCACCAAACCGATCTCCGGCAGCTTGGGATTCCGATAGTACCGCTCGGCGGCATGGTAGAACGCCGCCGTATCGCGCACCGAACGGCTCAGCATCCCTTGGTGGACAATCTTGACGGGAAAATACGCTGCACCTTCCATGTCGATGAGTCGACCGCGCGAGGGCTTGAGGCCCACCAGTCCGCAGCAAGACGCCGGGATCCGCGTCGACCCTCCCCCGTCGTTCGCGTGCGCAATCGGAACGACGCCCGCCGCCACGAGCGCCGCCGAGCCGCCAGACGAGCCGCCGGTAGAGAATCCCAACTTCCACGGATTGTGTGTCGGACCATAGACCAGCGCCTCACTGGTCCCAGTGAGCCCGAACTCGGGCATCGTGGTCTTCCCGAGGTTGATCAGACCGAGTGACAAGAACTGCTCGACGAATGGCGAGCTCTCGGCCGAGGGCAGCTTCGGAAGCCCGCGCGAGCCGTGCAGCAGCGGCGTGCCCAGTACGGCTTCGTTGTCCTTGATGAATGAAGGCACGCCAGCGAAGACCCCTGAGCGGGGCCGGCCGGCTTCTTCGCGCGCTGAATCGAAGCACGCGAATGCGATCGCATTGAGAGACGGGTTCACACGTTCTGCCCGTGCGATGGCGGCATCGACGGCCTCCTGAGGCCGGATTTCCTTGTCTCGGATGCGCCGCGCGATCTCGACGGCATCGGCGGTCCCGAGAACGTCGTCGCAGACTGCGCTCACCGACCTTGCTTCCCTCACGCGCTCAACTCGCACATCGACATATTATCGCATAGCTTCGGGTCATGGCATCCGGATCTACCAAGGCCATTTTGGCGGCTCTTTTCGCGAATCTCGGCATCGCGATCGCGAAGTTCGTTGGCTATGCGTTTACTTCGTCCTCGTCGATGTTGGCCGAGGCCATTCACTCTGTCGCTGATACCTCCAACCAGGCCCTTCTTCTGCTCGGAAGCAGACGCGCTGCAAGAGACGCGACGCCGGAGCATCCATTTGGCTTCGGTCGGGAGCGATACTTCTGGTCGTTCATCGTTGCGCTCGTTCTCTTCACGCTCGGGGGGCTCTTTGCGATCTATGAAGGCGTGCATAAGCTCGGAGAGACCAGTCACGAGGTCTCCAACGTCGGCTGGGCAATCGGGATTCTCGTGCTCGGCATCTTTTTGGAGAGCTACTCCTTTCTCACCGCCGTGAAGGAATCGCGACCTCTCAAAGGGAAGGCCTCCTGGTGGGAATTCATTCGCCACTCGCGTACACCCGAGCTCCCGGTCGTGCTCCTCGAGGACCTCGGCGCGCTCATGGGCTTGGTGCTCGCGCTCTTAGGCATATCGATTGCGGCAATCACCGGCGATTTTCGCTGGGACGCCTACGGCACCATCGCCATCGGCACGCTGCTCGTCGTCATCGCCGCCGTTCTCGTCCTCGAAATGAAGAGCCTCTTGATGGGCGAGTCTGCGCTGGCGCCGATGCGAGCGACGATTGTGAGCGCGATCGAAGAGAGCGCAGACGTGAAACGCATCCTTCACATGCGCACGCAGCACATCGGGCCCGATGAGCTACTGGTCGCTGCCAAAGTGCAATTGAAGCAGGGCCTCGACACGGCCGGTGTTGCGGCCGCGATCAACCAGGCCGAACGGCGCATTCGAGATGCCGTCTCGCTCACCTGCATGATCTACCTCGAACCGGACTTGTTTGATCCTGCCCACCCAGACCTCGCCCAGGTCTGAGCCGAGCTACCAGTCGATAATCGCAGCGCCCCAGGTGAACCCAGACCCAAAGGCCACCGCGGCGATCTTCATTCCGCGCTCGAGGCGGCCCTGCCCCTGCGCTTCGGCGAGCATGATCGGGATGGTCGCTGCGGTGGTGTTGCCGTAGCGCTCGATGTTGTGGAAGAGCTTGTCCTCGGGAATGCCGACTTGCGTGGCGACGTACTGGTTGATTCTCAAGTTGGCCTGATGAAAGAAGAACAGGTCGACGTCGTCGAGCGTGAGGCTCTGCTTCTGGAACTCTTTCATGAGCGCGCCGATCATGCGCTCGACTGCATTCTTGAAGACTAGACGCCCCGCCATGCGCGCAAACATGTGATCGGGTTCTACCTGGCCGACGCCTTCTTCATTTTGCGGAATGAACGGTCGCTTGCTGATGTCCCAAATCTTCTGGGAAAGCGCGTCCGCGTGACGACCATCCGCCCCGAGGTGCCAGCTGCGAACGCCGCGGTCCTCGCTCGTAGCGCTCACGATCACGGCGCCTGCTCCGTCCCCGAAGAGCGATGCGACATCGCGCCCCGCCGTTCTCAGGTCGAGTGCCGCCGAATGCACCTCCGCTCCGACGACCACGACGTTGTCGACGGAGCCGGACTGTACCATCGCCGTTGCGGTAGCGAGGCCGTACAAGAACCCGGAGCATTGATTGCGCACGTCGAGACAGCCGACGAAGTGGCCCAGGTCAGGGTCGGTCAGCCCGAGCTTGGCTTGAAGGTAGACCCCCGACCCAGGAAAGGCGTGGTCTGGCGAGAGTGTCGCGAAGATGATCATCCCGATGTCGGTCTTGGCAAGCCCCGCGCGCTCGAGCGCCATCTCTACGGCGGGAACGGCCAAGTCCGATGTTCCGATCCCCTCCGGCGCGAATCGCCGCTCCTCGATGCCGGTGCGTTTCTCGATCCACTCGTGCGTGGTGTCGATCCCGTAGCGTTTCGAGAGCTCGTCGTTGCTGACGACGTCTTCCGGTACGTAGAAGCCGGTTCCAGAAATGTACGCGTTTGGCAAGAGTCCTCCGAGGCGCAATCCGGCGCGAGTATGCCAGCAAATGCCGCGCCCCCAACCACAATTCTCACTAGTCGACGGCGCGCAGCCGGTCTGGCAGGATTGCGGCTCTCGCGAAAGAGGTAGGGTCGTGAAAAGCTTCGAAAACAAGGTAGCCGCCATTACGGGCGCGGGGTCCGGCATCGGCCGCGCGTTGGCGATCGAGTTGGGGCGC
This sequence comes from uncultured delta proteobacterium, assembly GCA_963842915.1. Lineage (GTDB taxonomy): Bacteria > Myxococcota_A > Polyangia > Polyangiales > Houyiibacteriaceae > SG8-38. The sequence goes on from CAWJII010000004.1 coordinate 61,281, forward strand.
GCGAATTGCAATCTGGCGCTGTCCGACCTGAACGAGGAAGGCTTGCAACAGACCGTCGAGCAAGCGCGCGAAGCTGGTGTTCATGTGACCTCTCGAAGAGTCGACGTCGCAGACCGGGAAGCCGTATATGCCTGGGCCGACGCCGTGCGAGAGGAGCACGGAAAGGTCAATCTGATCTTCAACAACGCTGGCGTGGCGCTCGCCTGCACGGTTGAAGGCATGAGCTACGGGGACTTCGAGTGGCTGATGGACGTGAACTTCTGGGGCGTCGTCTACGGGACCAAAGCGTTTCTGCCCCATCTCAAGGCTTCGGGGGACGGACACATCATCAATGTCTCGAGCGTGTTCGGACTCGCTGGAATCCCGAGCCAGAGCGCATACAACTCGGCCAAGTTTGCCGTGCGCGGCTTCACCGAGTCGCTGCGCCAAGAGCTCGACATGATGAGCTGCGGTGTCAGCGCATCGAGCGTCCACCCTGGAGGAATCAAGACCGGCATCGCCCGCTCTTCCCGGATCGACAGCAGCGTTCGCGACCTGGGCATCAACGACGTCGATAGCAGAGAGAAGTTCGAAAAGACCTTCATCACCGGCGCCGACAAAGCTGCCCGCGAGATCCTCGCCGGCGTCCGACGCAATCAACGACGAATTCTGGTCGGACCAGACGCCCGCGTCTTCGACTGGGTCGTTCGACTGCTACCCTCCACCTACCAGCGAATCGCCGTCGGTTATTCCAAGTTCAGCGCCAAGTAGCTCCGCGAGTCCCTCGTGAACCCCAAGTACATCCCAAACGCGATCTGCATCGTGCGCATCATCTTGGTAGCGCCGATCGTCTGGAGCCTGCTCGAGGGCCGCTATGGTCTCGCCCTGGGTTTGATTCTGATCGCAGGGCTCTCGGATGCCCTAGACGGCTTTTTGGCGAGGCGGTTCGACTGGCGGACACGCTTGGGAGGATTGCTGGACCCAGCCGCAGACAAGCTCCTGATGTTCGCCGCATATGTCACTCTCGCTGTCATTGGATTGGTTCCGGTCTGGTTCTCGGCGGTCGTGGTCGGACGCGACCTGGTCATCATCACCGGAACCATCGTCTACCAAGTCTACGTCGCCCCTGTCCACGGCGAGCCCACCAGCGCAAGCAAGCTCAACACCGTCCTCCAGATCCTCTTCGTCCTGCTCACCATCAGCCACGCCTGGCGCGGCCAGCCCCCCATGCTCGCCCTCCGAGTCCTAGGCGCCGCCATCCTCGTCACCATCACCATCAGCACCGTTCAATACGTGACGACTGGCCTGAGCCGAGCCCGCGAAAAACAGTCACGCTAGGCGCTAGGGTCGCGGCAGCGGGGTGTTGGGGGTCTTGCCTTCCATTCGATGGGAGACGAAGTCATCCAGGGTCGCGTGCTGGAGGTAGGGGTTTTCTTTGAGCTCTTCGTCTAGGGTCGAGACGGTGACCGGGCCGTAGTTGTGGCCCGGGTACATGCGGGTTTCGCTGGGGAGCCCTTCGGTCAGAGTCTTCAGCGTTCGGTACATGACCTCCGGATCACCGCCGACGAAGTCGCAACGGCCGCAGCCCTGAATGAAGAGGGTATCGCCGGTGACGATGGCGTCGCGGATGCGATAGGTCGTCGAACCAGGCGTATGCCCGGGGGTGTGCAGCATCGTGATCTCTAGATGCTCGCCGACGCGCAGGACGTCGCCTGGGCTCTGGCGCTGCAGGTTCTCGCAACGGAAGCCCGAAAAGTCGATCTCTTCGCCGAGCATGTGCACCGGCACATCCCGCTTTTCGAGAATGGCCTCGACACGATTCACGTGGTCGAAGTGACTGTGCGTGCACAGGATCTTGCTGATCTCGACGTCGAGGCGCTTCGCCTCTTCGAGAATGAAGTCCGCGTCCCAGGCAGGGTCGACCACCGCGCATTTGCGCGTCGTCTTGTCGCCTACGAAATAGATGAAGTTGTCCCAGGGGCCAAGCTCGAACTGGTGAACGAAAATCTCCGACTCCGCGCTCATCTCAGAACTCCACCACGCTGCGAATCGACTTCCCCTCGTGCATCAAATCGAACGCCGTGTTGATCTCCTCGAGCGGCATCTTGTGCGTGATCAAGTCGTCGATGTTGATCTTGCCCTCCATATACCAGTCGACGATCTTCGGGACGTCCGTCCGCCCCTTGGCGCCGCCGAAGGCCGTCCCGCGCCAAACACGGCCGGTGACCAATTGGAAGGGACGCGTGGCGATCTCCTCACCCGCCCCTGCGACTCCAATGATCACGCTCTCGCCCCATCCCTTGTGACAGCATTCCAGCGCCTGGCGCATCACCTCGACGTTTCCGATGCACTCGAAGCTGTAGTCCGCGCCGCCTCCGGTCAGATCGACCAAGTACGAAACCAAATCGCCCTCGACGTCCTTGGGATTGACGAAATGGGTCATCCCGAACTTCTCGGCGAGCTCGCGCCGTGCAGGGTTTAGGTCGACTCCGATGATCTTGTCCGCACCGACGATGCGGGCGCCCTGCACCACGTTGAGCCCAATGCCTCCGAGCCCGAACACCACCACATTGGCGCCAGCCTCCACCTTGGCGGTATTGATCACGGCTCCGATCCCCGTCGTCACCCCACAGCCGATGTAGCAAACCTTGTCGAAGGGCGCGTCTTCGCGAATCTTCGCGACGGCAATCTCCGGAACCACCGTGTACTGAGCAAAGGTCGACGTGCCCATGTAGTGAAAGATCGTCTCGTTCCCGATCGAAAACCGGCTGGTCTCGTCGGGCATCAAGCCTCGCCCTTGCGTGGAGCGCACCGCCTGACACAAATTGGTTTTGCCCGAGGTGCAGTACTCGCAGTTGCGACACTCCGGCACGTACAGGGGAATCACGTGATCGCCAGGCTTCAGCGAGGTCACGCCCGCCCCGACTTCAACGACCAGGCCTGCGCCTTCATGCCCGAGCACGGAGGGAAAGATCCCCTCCGGATCTGCGCCCGAAAGCGTGAACGCGTCGGTGTGGCATATGCCCGTGGCCTTCATTTCGATCAGCACCTCACCGGCCCGAGGCCCCTCGAGTCGTACCGTCTCGATCGATAGGGGTTTGCCCGCCTGGTGGGCGATTGCTGCGCGAACTTCCATGGTGACCCTCCGTGAACGGACATGGGTACGCTTGTCGCAACTGGATTTCAACAGGAAAGCTGGCAGTGGTGATTGGCGCGCGATTGTGAGCCGCGCTAGGTTGCGCGCGTGCACCGGCTCATCCCAGGCATTGCGGTTCTGCTCGCGTACGCGATTACGCCTGGCGCAGGTGAGATGACCGAAAACGTGACGCACTTCCTCCTCGATGGGCACGCGGCACACGCGCCCCACGACGCCGGCCAAGGGCCGAACGAAGACACGCACGGCTGCTCGGGCCCTTTTGAAACTTGTCCGTGTCACGGGACGACTGCTTTCGTGACCGACAGCGCGCCCCCCGAGATCTGCATCGCTGAAGCCGAGCCTCACACCCTCCACTGGTTCGTGGCCGTTCTCCAGGGAGACGGGGTGTTCGCGAGCGTTTTCCGTCCTCCAATCGCTTAGCTCTGTCGTTCTAGGGAGAACTGCGCCTCGAGATCGCCGAACGGGATGTTCAGCGGAGTCCGAATGCGCAGGACCGGACCTTCAACACGAGCATCGCTCCGCGAAGCGGAGCAAAGGAGAGATGAATGAGTTTGGCAGCTTGGCTGCGTGTGAGCACTGCGTTGCTCGCGCTTCAAATGGCGTTGGCGGACGCCGGGGCCGATGAGGGCCCGAAACCGACCGCCGTATCACTGCAGACGATCCTCGCGCACGCCCAGGTGCATGCTCCGCGCCTGCGCGTCAGTCGCGCGGAGCTCGAACGCGGGAAGGCGGCTGTCGACGGCGCATCGGTCGTGCTCCGCCGCAACATGCTAGCCGGTGCAGCGGCGGGTCCGCGCATTGCGGAAGGAGCCCGCGGCGTCGATTTCCAGGTCTGGCTCTCGCAACCCATCGAAATCGCGGGCGAGCGCAAACAGCGAATGCAGACGGCCCAGAAATTCGACGAGCGAACACGCAAAGAGCTCGTGGAGGCGGAATGGATCGTGCACCGCGAAGTCCACGCCGCATTCCACACGGCACTGGTGGCACGGGAGCGCTGGAAAGTCGTCGACAAGCTCCTGGTTTCAACCGAGGAGCTCGTGTCGGTCGCTGAGCGTCGTCTGCAGGCAGGCGACATCTCCCCGCTCGCAGTTCGGCTCGCCAAAGGTGAGCTCGCCCAGGCTCGACAAACATCGCTCACGGCCGAACGCGCTTATCGCTCCGCGCAATTGACGCTTGCAGAGGTGTCCGGATGGCCTCCGGATGTTCTGCCCGATCCGCTCGGGGAGCTAGACGAACCGAGACGCACACCTGCAATCGACGACCTCCTACGATTGGCGGCGGAGCGGCACCCCGGCATCGCAGCGCGTCAAAGCGCCGTCGAAGAAGCGGAGGCGCGCGTGCGCTTGGAGAACCGCGAGGCCTGGCCGGAGCCCATCCTCGGCGTGCTGTACACGAGGGAGTCGCTTCCCAACATCAAGATTCACGAGCACATCGTGCAGGGGACGATGACAGTGCCGATTCCCTTCTCCCAGCGAAACCAGGAGGGTCGCGCGCGAGCCCGGGCGGACCTCAGCGTCCGCCAAGCCGAGGCGCAATCCTTTCGTCAGACCCTAGAGGCGCGACTAACCCGAGCGGCAATCGCCGTGGACGCGGACGCAGATCGCATCGCCGCCTATGGAACGGAAATCTTGCCCGCGTTCGAAGGAAATCTGACCCTCCTTCGCCGCGCCTTCGAGCTTGGCGAGGTCGATCTGCTTCAAGTGCTCGTGGCGAGAGAGCGACTGCTGAGAATCCAGCAGGACGCATTGACGGCGCACCAGGACTACTACCGAGACGTCGCCGCGCTCGAGGCGGAAGTCGGCACGGAGGTCTGGCCCGATGAGCATCACGACCATGAAGAGGACCACGGGGAGCAGGATGATGAATAGCCGACGATCTTTGGGGCTGGTGCTCGCGCTGTCTTTGCTCAGCAGCTGCAAGAGCGAACCGCCGGCCGACGAGCACGAAAACGACGCCAGGCAGGCCGAAGGCAAGCCCAGCGGGATGGTCCGGATATCGAAGGTCGGCGTGGAACGGAGCGGCATTCGAACCGAGCCTGTCCGCCTCGAGCAGCTCGTCGGGGGTATCGACGTTCCCGCCGAGGTCCAGCTCAATCCAGATCGGACCGCGCACATCACGCCCATGGTCGCCGGCCAGATCGACCAGGTTCACGTTGCTCTCGGAGAGTCGGTAGAGGCTAACCAGGCACTGGCCACGATGCGAAGCGTCGCGCTTGGAGAAGCGCGTTCGTCTGTGGCAAACGCCCGAGCTGGGGTCGAGGTCGCTCGCGCCAATTTCGTGCGACAGGAGGAGCTCAAGCGCGAAGGCATCGGATCACAACGCGCATATCTCGAGGCGCAGGGCGAGTTGCGAAGTGCCGAATCAGACTTGTCCGCGTCGAATGAACGACTGCAGGTGTACGGCGGTCGCAAGGGAGCAGGAAGCACGACGACGATTCGAAGCCCTTTGAGCGGCACGGTCATCGAACGGCACGCGACAGCCGGCGAGGTGGTCTCGGACGGCAGCTCACTCTTCATGGTGTCGGACCTCAGCCGGGTCTGGGTCGTCGGGCGGGTCTATGAACAGGACGTGGCGGCAGCTGAGATAGGGGCGCCCGCGCTGGTTTCCCTTCAAGCCTACCCCGGCAAGAGCTGGCAGGGCGAGGTGAGCTACGTGAGCCACACGCTCGACCCGCACACTCGGACGCTCGCCATCCGCGTCGAGCTCGATAATCCAGACGGAACGCTTCGGCCTGGGCTGTTCGGACGAATCTCGCTGAGCCCGGAGGGCCCAAGCGCCGACGCGGTCGCGGTCATTCCGAAGAGCGCGATTCAGCGAGTCGATGGGCAAGCCCTGGTTTTCGTCGCAAGCGGCGAGCCGGGCGTCTTCAGCCCAACCTTCGTGACCCTAGGAGCCGAGGCGCAAGGCAAGGTGGAAGCGCGTAGCGGCTTGGTCGAAGGCGACCAGGTGGTCGTTTCTGGCGCTTTCACACTGAAATCGGAGTTGCTACGCAGTCGGCTCGCTGACGGCGACCACTAGAGCTGAGAGTCATCATGATCGACCGTCTCCTCGAGTTCTCCATTCGAAACCGCGCCCTGGTCATCCTCGGGGTCTTGCTCGTGGGCGCACTCGGACTTCGGGCCGCACAACAGCTTCCGATCGACGCAGTTCCGGACGTCACCAACGTCCAGGTCCAAGTACTGACCACAGCGCCGGCGCTCGGCCCGCTCGAAGTCGAGAAGTTCATCACCTTCCCAGTCGAAACGGTCATGAGCGGCCTGCCCCACCTCGCCGAGGTGCGAAGCCTTTCGAAGTTCGGCCTGTCGTCCGTCACGATCGTCTTCGAAGAGGGGACCGACATCTACTTCGCACGGCAGCTCGTCGCCGAGCGCCTCGCCGAAGCGCGCCGAGCGATTCCGCAGGGCTACGGTCATCCCAGCATGGGACCCATTTCCACCGGCCTCGGTGAGATCTACCAGTTCACCGTCCAGGGCGAGCCGATGTGCCCAACGGGTGAGCCGGACACCGAGGACTGCTACACGCCGATGGAGCTCCGCACCGTGCTCGACTGGTACATCGCCTACCAGCTCCGCTCCGTTCCAGGCGTGGTCGAGGTGAACACGTTCGGCGGAGAGGTGAAGACCTACGAGGTTCAGCTCGACCCGGCGCGCCTGACGGCGCTCGACATTCCGTTAGGCGACGTGTTCGAGGCGATCGAGCGCAACAATTCCAACGCGGGCGGCGCCTACCTCCAACAGTCGGGCGAGCAGCTTCTGATCCGCGGGGAAGGCCTGATCGCCAACCTCGATGACATCCGCAGCATCGTGGTCGCCAATCGCCACGAAGGAACGCCGATCACGATCAACGACCTTGGCACGGTCGCGAACGCTCCGTTGGTCCGACAGGGGGCGGCGACACTCGAAGGCAGGGGCGAAACGGTCATCGGCATCGCCATGATGCTGATGGGCGCCAATGCACGAGAAGTCGCGCGCGACGTCGGGGCCAAGCTGGAGGAGATTGAGCCGACACTACCAGAGGGGGTGACGATTGAAGCGTTCTACGACCGGACGGACCTGGTCGATCGAACCATTCGCACCGTTGCGATCAACCTGATCGAAGGCGGGATCCTGGTGGTCGTGGTTCTGCTGCTTCTGCTTGGTAACGTCCGAGGCGGGCTCTTGGTGGCCTCGGTGATCCCCCTGTCGATGCTGGGCGCGTTCATCGCCATGCGGGCTGCCGGACTCTCGGGGAACTTGATGAGCCTGGGAGCCATCGATTTCGGTCTGATTGTCGACGGCTCCGTCGTCATCGTGGAGAACATCGTCCGGGTCATGAGCGAGCGGCGCCCGAAGGGCCGCGCGGTTCAATCCACCGTGCATGAGGCCGCGCTCGAAGTGGGCAGGCCGGTCGCTTTCGCCGTCCTGATCATCATTCTCGTCTACGTTCCAGTGCTCTCCCTGCGCGGCGTCGAAGGCAAGATGTTTCAGCCGATGGCGCTGACCGTCGTCTTCGCCCTGGCGGCATCTCTCGTGCTCGCCCTGACCTGGGTGCCCGCGCTTTGTACCCTCGTCTTCCGCAAGGGCGTGACGGAGCACGAAACCTGGCTGCTTCGCAGGCTTCGGAGCTGGTATGAGCCGCTACTAGAACGCTCGCTCGCGCAACCAAAGAGAACCTTCGCGACGGCCGCCGCGATCTTCGCAGCGTCGGTGCTCCTCGTGCCCTTCCTGGGCGCAGAGTTTGTCCCAACGCTCGAAGAGGGCGCGATTGCCATGCATGCGATTCGCTTGCCGTCGGTCTCGCTCGAGGAGTCAGTGCTGGCGACGACACGAGTCGAACGCAGCCTTCGCGATAGCTTTCCGGATGAAATCGAGACCGTCGTCTCGAAGACCGGGCGACCCGAGGTCGCAACGGACCCGATGGGCGTCGAGCTTTCAGACGTCATCATCATGCTCACACCGCCATCGAAATGGACCGCTGCTGACGACAAAGAGGAGCTGATCGCAGCCATGGAGCAAACCCTCCACGAAGAGGTGCCAGGCCAGCGTTTTTCGTTCTCTCAACCGATCGAGATGCGGATGAACGAGCTGATCAGCGGCGTGCGCTCCGACGTAGCCGTGAACATCTACGGCGAGGACTTGGCAGCGCTGAGTAAAGCCGGCGAAGACATCGTGAGAATCCTCAGCACAGTGCCGGGAGCCGCGGACGTCAAAGCCGAGCAGTCTGCCGGGCTTCCTGTGCTTCGGGTCCAGATCGACCGTGACCGCATCGCTCGATACGGCATCGACGCGAGCGATGTTCTCGACGCGGTTTCGGCCATGGGGGGGCGCAAGGTCGGCGAGGTCTTCGAAGGCCAGCGTCGATTTGACCTGCAGGTTCGATATCGCGAGAGCGCGCGTTCGAGCATCGAGGCGATCCGGCGAATCCCGATCGCTTCCCCGAGCGGAGCGCTGATCCCGCTCGGACAGCTCGCAGATCTGAGGGTGGAAGAAGGTCCCGCTCAAATCAATCGGGATCGCATTCAACGGCGCTTGACGGTCGAAGCCAACGTCCGTGGGCGCGACCTCGCCGGGTTCGTTTCAGAGGCAAAGACGCGAATCGAACAAGCCGGCGTGCTGCCAGCAGGCTACTTCCTCGAATGGGGCGGCCAGTTCAAGAACCTTCGAGACGCGACCGAGCGGCTCGTCGTCGCCGTCCCGATCGCTCTTCTGTTGATCTTCGTCCTGCTCTACGCGACCTACGGCGCGGTCATGCCGGCGCTGATCGTCTACCTCAACGTGCCCTTTGCGGCGACCGGAGGCATTCTCGCCCTGCTGACGCGAGGCATGCCGTTTTCCATTTCCGCCGGCATCGGCTTCATCGCCCTGTTCGGCATCGCCGTCCTCAATGGCGTGGTCCTGATCTCGTACATCCGCCAGCTTCAGGATGACGGCTCTCCGCTCGACGACGCGGTGAGGGACGGCGCGCTGACGAGGCTCAGGCCCGTCCTCATGACGGCCGCGGTCGCGGCGTTTGGTTTCATACCGATGGCCTTGTCCAGCAGCGCCGGGGCCGAAGTGCAGCGCCCGCTCGCCACGGTGGTCATTGGAGGCCTCGTGACCTCCACTTTGCTCACCTTGCTCGTGCTGCCGGCGGTGTACGCCTGGCTCGGAAAGAAGAGCGACTAGCAGCGTTGCGCCGCCTCGAAGCGGCCTTTCATCTTCTCCATCCACATGCTCATCAGCGCGCGCTTCGGAAGACCGAGCGAGCGCAGCTCGTCCGCAATGGGGTGCGCGCCAAGCGCCATTTTCACGCCGCCCATCCGAACACCGAGGTTCTCGGCGCTCGAAACGAACGGCGTCTGATGCAGAGCTCCGTCGATGTAGCTGTACGTGCGCAGTTCTTGCTCGGGGAACTTGCGGTCACCGCCCATTGGCAGGCTGATCTTCAGCACGTTCTGTCCGTCCTTGTTCCAGATGCAGCGTGCACGGTCGCCACTGGTGTCGAAATCGATCTCATCGACAGTCTTCGGGAAACCCCAAATGGCTCGTCCTGCTTCGCAGGTGAAGGACTGGTTCACCGGGAGGTGAACGATGTGCGTCGGAAGCAGCCCGCGCATCATGTCGACGGCCGCGCCCATGAACGGCACGCCCTTTGCGTCGCCGCGCCTGCGAACGAAAAACGCGATCGAAACCTCGTTGTAGTCACCGAGATCGTTGTCACGGTAGTCGATGCACGAGATGCTGAGTAGACCGCGACCCGGAAGGACTTCGGCGATCTCGAGCTCGGGCCCGGGGAGGAGCGCCTGGGCTGCCCCTGCGCTGACTAGCCAAGTCGCGGTCGCGGAGCAGGCATCCCGCACGATGCAGGGCATGGTCACCCGGCGACCCTGTATCAAATAGTCGTTCGGGCGAGGTTCGTGCAACTCGGCTTTCATCGGCGCGCAGTATATGGAAAGCTCCTGCCCGCCGCCACGCAAAGCACGACCCAATGAACGACGACGAACGCCGACTTTCCTTTCTCGATCGCTACCTGACCCTCTGGATCTTCGTCGCCATGGCGCTCGGCATCGGCCTCGGCTACCTGGTGCCAGGGTTCGCGGACGCGCTCAACGCCATGAGCGTCGGCACCACGTCCATTCCGATCGCGCTGGGCCTGATCCTCATGATGTACCCACCCCTCGCGAAGGTCCGGTACGAGGAGATGGGCCGCGTCTTCACCAACAAGAAGGTGCTGTCGCTGTCGCTGATTCAGAATTGGATCATCGGCCCGGTGCTGATGTTCGCCCTGGCGGTCACATTTCTGCCCGACAAGCCGGAGTACATGGTCGGCCTGATCATCATCGGCCTGGCACGCTGCATCGCGATGGTCATCGTCTGGAACGACCTGGCGCTCGGAGATCGGGAGTTCGCCGCAGGGCTCGTAGCCTTCAACTCGATCTTTCAGATCTTGTTCTTCTCGGTCTACGCATGGTTCTTCGTCACCTGGCTGCCCACGAAACTGGGCCTCGAAGGGGTGGTAGTCGACATCACGATCGCGGAAATCGCCAAGAGCGTTGCCATCTATCTCGGCATCCCCTTCGCCGCCGGCTTCCTTACGCGGACAGGGCTCATCAAGGCCAAAGGACGCGACTGGTACGACGAGTCGTTCGCGCCGCGCATCGGTCCGATCACCCTGCTCGCCCTACTCTTTACGATCGTCGTCATGTTCTCCTTGAAGGGGGACACCATCGTTGCGCTGCCGTTTGATGTGGTTCGCATCGCCGTGCCCCTCCTGATCTACTTCGTGGCGATGTTCTTCATTTCGTTCTGGCTCTCGAAGGCTGCCGGGGCCGACTACCCGGTAGCCACGACACTGTCATTCACCGCAGCCTCCAACAATTTCGAGCTCGCCATTGCGGTCGCCGTAGCGACCTTTGGCATCCACCACGGGGCCGCCTTTGCCGCGGTGATTGGGCCCCTGGTCGAGGTTCCGGTCATGATCGCTCTGGTCAGCGTCGCCCTGCGAATTCGGAAGAGATACTTCGCTCCGCCCGCCGTGCTAGAAGCCTAGCGGCATGAACGAGCATCGACAGAGAGTTGCCGTCGTCACCGGCGCGAGCCGCGGCGTCGGCAAGGGCATCGCCATCGCCCTCGGTGCCGCGGGCGCCACGGTGTACATCACCGGACGGAGCCAGCAAGGCGGCAAGGAACATCCTCTAGGCGGAACCGTGCAGGCTACGGCGGACGCTGTCAGCGAGGCAGGCGGCCTTGGCATTGGCGTCAGCTGCGACCACTCCGACGACGAGCAAGTACGCCAGTTGTTCGAACGCGTCGCCGACGAGCAAGGGCGCCTCGACATCCTGGTCAACAACGCGACCGCCGTCCCGAGAGAGCTGGCCAAACCCGGCCCGTTTTGGTCGAAGTCCCTCGACCTGCTGCGCATTCTGGACGTCGGACAACGCTCACACTACGTCGCCAGCTATTTCGCTGCACCCCTCCTCATCGACACAGGTGGCGGCCTCGTCGTGTTCACCTCGAGCTACGGCGGGCGCTGTTACATGCACGGCCCGGCGTACGGCGCGGGCAAGGCGGGCGTCGACAAGATGGCGATGGACATGGCCGTCGACTTTCGCGACCAGGACGTTGCAGCGATGAGCCTGTGGCTCGGCTTCGTTCGAACCGAGCGCAACGAGCCACTGTTCCAGCATCCCGACGCCATGAAGGGTCCCTACGGGAAGTTCCTGGCCAACGCCGAAAGCCCAGAGCTGATCGGCCGCGTGATCGAAGCGCTCCATCGCGACGACGAGCGCATGGAACGCTCGGGCCGCGTTCTGATTGTCGCGGAGCTAGCCGAGCAATACGGCATTTCCGAAGCTGACGGCCGGCAACCGAAATCGAATCGAAAGGTCCTCGCTGCTCCACCCGAGCCGAGCTCGGTAGTGATTCGCTAGGTCACGCGAGAGAACAAGTACAGCATCTCGGTGGCGATCTGAAGGCAGCGCTCGTCGTACGCTTGCGCCTCCTGCGCTGTCCCGTCGGCAGCTTTGGGGTCTCGGTACCGAATCGGTGCCCGAAGAGCCGCGCCCATCACGACCGGACATGCTTCGTCAGCATCGGAGCAAGTCATGATGGCCGCAAAGCCATCGGCGGGATTGAACGGGTCATCGAAGGTCTTCGAAAAGCACTCGATCACAGGACCGCCTTCATCAAAGCTCACCCGATAGCGTGGATTGTCGCCGCCGTGGATTTTCAATGACAAAGCCAGCTCTCTGCATGGCGGTGACCGCGCGTGGATTGAAGGAAGTCGCTTCGGTTCCGCCCGAATAGGTACGCACATGATCGACGCCAAAATGCGCAGCGGCCGCCGCCGCCCAGAGCTGCCCCATCTGACTCCTGCGGGAGTTGTGCGTACAGATGAAGGTCAGCTCGGCCAGATCTCCGGACCGACGTTTCGCGACGACGAATGCCGCGACATCCAGCAAGGCTCGCTTCCGCTCGTCCGAGATCTCGTCAACATGCGGCAGAGCGCGGCTGATGTACTGTTCGAGCCTGGGGTGCATCCGCCCGTTCCGTACCCTCGATAGCCCTGCAAGGCCATGTTTTTGTGCCGGTTCGTTTTGCCGTCGGGGGGTCATCGCGGATATCGTCGTCGGTCCCAAGATGCTCGAGTGTGGGGAGATCGTGGGCGGCGACGGGGGCGAGAACGACAACTAGTAGCAAAGTAGGACGCCTTGATTGGGCGCACGGGTGAACGGAGCCCTCAGATCTCTAGACGACGTAGACGCAGCGAGTTTGCAATCACGGACACAGAGCTGAAACTCATGGCGGCAGCCGCGATGACGGGGCTGAGCAAGAGACCGAAGACGGGATAGAGAACGCCAGCGGCCACCGGCACACCCAGGCCGTTGTAGACGAACGCGAAGAACAGATTCTGTTTGATGTTGGCCATGGTCGCCCGACTGAGCTTGCGTGCGCGTAAGATCCCTCTGAGGTCCCCCTTGACCAAGGTGACGCCTGCGCTTTCGATCGCCACGTCGGTTCCGGTCCCCATCGCGACGCCGACGTCGGCCTGCGCCAGCGCGGGCGCGTCGTTGATCCCGTCACCCGCCATCGCCACGATGTTTCCGGCCTCCTGCAGGCGTTTGATTACAGCCGCTTTCTGATCGGGGAGCACTTCGGCAACGACTTCATCGATAGAGAGTTTCGCTGCGACTGCGTCGGCCGTTGTCCGACTGTCCCCGGTCAGCATCACGACTCTCATGCCCTCCCGGCGAAGCGCGGCGATTGCGCCTGCTGTGTTCTCTTTGATGGGATCGGCAACACCGAGAATCCCGCTCAAACGGCCATCTTGGACGACGAACATCACGGTCTGCCCTTCGGCGCGAAGTGCGTCCGCACGCGGGGCGAACGCGCCGGTGTCGATTCCCATTTGCTCTAGCAACTTCCTGTTACCAAGCGCGAGCGCACTCCCTCCGACGCTGCCGAGCACACCCTTCCCGGTGATGGACTCGAACGAATCCGTAGGCTCGATATGAGCGCCCCGCTCGACAGCTCCCGCCACAATCGCCTCTGCCAAGGGATGTTCACTCGAGCGTTCGAGGCCAGCTGCCGCCCCCAGTAGCTCGATTTCATCGACGCCGGGTGCGACCTCCACAGTCACGAGGAGCGGCTTCCCCGCGGTCAGAGTTCCCGTTTTGTCCACGACCAAAGTGTCCACCTTGCGCATGACTTCGATCGCTTCAGCGTCTTTGAAGAGAACCCCGAGGCTCGCGCCCTTTCCCATGGCCACCATGATCGACATCGGCGTGGCTAGACCAAGTGCACAAGGGCAAGCGATGATGAGAACGGCAACGGCATTGATGAGCGCATGCGCCATGCGCGGGTCGGGACCTACGAGTCCCCAAACGACGAAGGTCGCGATCGCAACAGAAATCACGCTGGGCACGAAGTAGCCCGAGACCGTGTCTGCGAGCTTCTGGATGGGCGCACGGCTTCGCTGAGCCTCGGCGACCATGGCAACGATCCGGGACAGGAGGGTCTCAGTCCCGACCTTGACGGCCCGAACAACCAGACTCCCGGTGCCGTTGACCGTTGCGCCGATCACCGAATCGCCTTCTTGTTTTTCCACGGGAATTGGCTCGCCGGTGACCATGGCCTCGTCGACCGCGCTCTTGCCTTCGAGAACGATTCCATCGACCGGAATCTTTTCGCCCGGGCGAACGCGCAGTCGATCGCCGACACGCACCGAATCCAATGCAACGTCTTCATCGCTGCCGTCGTCGCGAATGCGACGTGCAGTCTTGGCCGCGAGTCCGAGAAGCTTCTTGATGGCCGCGCCCGTTTGGCCGCGGGCGCGCAGCTCGAGAACCTGACCCAGGAGAATCAACGCGACAATGACGGCGGCGGCCTCGAAGTAGACGGCGACCACCCCATTGTCGCGAAACGATTCGGGGAAGACTTGCGGAACCAAGGTGGCGACGACGCTGTACCCGTACGCTACGCCCACACCGAGGCCAATGAGGGTGAACATGTTGAGGCTCTTGTTCCTCAGCGACTGAGCGAAGCGTACGTAGAACGGCCAGGCGGACCAGAGACAGACCGGTGTTGCGAGTGCGAGCTCGATCCAGACGCGCGCGCTCGGAGAGAGAATCCGTGAAATGGGAGCTCCTGGAAGTAGGTCACCCATCGCCACGATGAACAGCGGGACGGTGAACGCGGTGGCAATCCACAAGCGGCGTGACATGTCGGTCAGCTCGGGACTGGCACCCTCTTCGTCGGCCACCGCAGTGCGGGGCTCGAGGGCCATGCCGCAGATGGGACAGCTTCCTGGTTCAGGGCGCACGATCTCGGGGTGCATGGGGCACGTCCACTCGACTCGCGACTCCGACGGCGGGGGCGCAACCCGTTCCAAAGCCATTCCGCACTTCCGGCAGGTTCCCGGGTCGTCTTGGCGGACTTCCGGGTGCATCGGACAGATGTGGGATGCTGGGGCGGACGAGATTGTGTTCACTGCAGGGCTTCTCAAGCAAGAGCGGTGCCAGTTGGCAGGACAGCGGCACGGCGCCCAGGCAGGCGATAATTGGACCAGGCTGTGACCACTTCGGTTACACTGGTGTCCATAGCGGTTACAAACGAGGCGTCGGTGACCGGCTAAGCATTGGAAATTAGAACGACTTGGACCCGCGTTTGGGTGGCACGACTTGTGCGACCAAGCACTGCAATGCCGGGATGGAGCAGTACGTCATGCAATCGAACAATGCGTCCGACCTAGTGCAGCCGCCAGCGCCAAAGGGACCGAAACGCGTCATCGCCCGTCGCCTCGCTCTGAGCTTCGCGCTCGTCTCCATCGTCACCGTCGCAATGTGCGGCATGCTCATCGCTACCATTGGCGAAGTGGCGGGGCTCGTTGCCAACATGCAAACGCAGGAGGCCGCGATTCGCGAGAGCCTCGTCCTGGCAACCGCCGTACGCGAACAGTACATCCATCAAGCCCACTGGATCATCGAACAAGACGCCGACCACCTCGAGCACTATAGCGACTGGGTCGAGCGAGTTCGCGAGGGTACCGAAACGCTCGCGCCGATGGTGCCCGAACCAGAGCGTTGGCGCGTCGCGCAAGTGCTGACTGACAGCGATGCGCTCGACCTGATTTTCAGGGATGCTTTGGTGCCAGCGATCAAGCGCGGTGACCAGGAGAGCGTCGTTCGTCTCCACAAAAAAGCAAACGAGCTGTCGCAGCGAGCTACGAAGCAGGCGGACTTCATTGCGCGGGCGGTAGAACAAGGGATGGCGATGGATCACACGTCCGCAACCCGAGCCGCAAGAATGGGGCTGCTGACGGGTGCGATCTGCGTGTTGCTGGTTCTCGGCCTTTCAGTCGTATTCACCGTTCGGCTGAGACGAGCGGTGCTCGAGCCGCTGCAGGTGCTTTCGGATGCCGCCCGGCGCTTCGGTTCGGGTGATTTTACGAGTCGGGTGGGCCCCGTGGGAGAAGGAGAGCTTCGAGCGGTTGCAATGGCCTTCGACCGAATGGCCGAAGAGCTCCAAGCACGCGAGGCACGACTGATCGAAACCGAACGAATGGCAGCCATCGGCCAACTTGCCGCGGGCGTCGCCCACGAGGTCAACAATCCGATTCAGGTCATTCGCGGCTATCTCAAGACCATGGGACCAGAAACCCCGCCCGAGGTGCTTGGCGAAGAGCTCAAAATCTTGGATGAGGAAGCGTCCGCCTGTCAGCGTATTGCCGAAGACCTGGTAGCGTTTGCTCGCGCGCCCGAGCTTCGACGCGACTACATCGATATGGAGCGCCTGTTGTGCGAGTCGATTCGCCGTTTCGGAGAGACGAACGAAGGCGCCAAGCAGCCGATACACCTCGACGTGAAGCCAGGCCACGCGCTCGCGGACGGCGGCCGGCTTCGCCAGATCGTTCGCAACCTCCTGGTCAACGCAGCGTACTTCTCGGACACCGACCAGGCGATCGAGGTCACCGGCCGCCCCTGGGGAGCGGATGGCTACGAGATCGCAGTATCCGATCAGGGGCCCGGAATTGCCCCCGAGGATCAGAGCAAGATCTTCGAGCCCTTTTTCACCAAAAGGGCCGGCGGATCAGGGCTTGGCCTCTCGGTGTGCCTGAGTATCGCGCGAGCGCACGGGGGAACCATCCTCGTCGAGGACAATCCGCGAGGCGGTGCAACGTTCCGCGTGAGAGTCCCTGGCGCATCGGTCGAGACCCTAGAGGCAGCCTCATGAGCAACCCGGATAGCCCCCGCGTCTCCACCGTGCTCGTCGTGGATGACAAGAAGAACATGCTGAGCCTGATGAAGAAGGTGCTACGCGCCGATGCGCGCGTCCTGACTGCGGAACGCGGGCTAGATGCGTTGAAGATTCTGGAAGCCGAGCCGGTCGACGTAGTGCTTTGCGACTTGCGGATGCCCGACATGGATGGCGTCGAGGTGCTGAAGCTCTGCAAACGAGTGCGTCCTCATGCCGAGTTCATCCTGATGACGGCTTACGCGTCGGTGGCAACAGCGGTCGAAGCCCTGCGCCTTGGAGCGTACGACTACCTGACCAAGCCATTTGACCCGCAGAGTGGCCGCGCCGTCGTTCTTCGAGCCATGGGGCGTGCGGCCGCCTCGATGCCAGACCAGGCAAGCGACGGTACCGGAGACGAGGTGCTGCCCGACATGCTGGCCCGGTCCGCGGTCATGCGAGAGCTGAGCGAGCTGATCAAGCGAGTCGCGAACAGCGACGCTACCGTGCTTCTCTTGGGTGAAACGGGCACAGGCAAAGAGCGCGCGGCCCGGGCGCTGCATCGCCTCAGCCAACGCAGCTCCCAGCGCTTCGTTGCGGTCAACTGCGCAGCCATCCCGGCCGAGCTTCTCGAGAGCGAGGTATTCGGCTACGCAAAGGGGTCGTTCACGGGCGCGGGCAAAGACCGGCCCGGCTTGTTCGAAGAAGCGCACAAGGGAACTCTATTCCTCGACGAGATCGCCGAAATGCGCCTTTCGCTTCAAGCGAAGCTCACTCGCGCCCTCGAAGAGCGCGCAATCCGGAGGTTGGGCGAGTCACGGGAACGGAAGACCGATGTGCGGCTCATTGCAGCGACGCATCGGGACATCGAGGCAATGGTTGGCAACGAAAGCTTCCGAGAGGACCTTTGGTACCGCCTCAACGTCGCGGTCATTCGGATTCCCCCTCTGCGCGAACGACGTGACGATATCGAGCTACTTGCGACCCACTTCTTGCGGGAGTTTCCCGCCATGGGTGACGCGCGATTGTTTGGATTCACGCCGGCGGCCATCGAGGCGATGGAACAGTACGATTGGCCAGGCAACGTGCGGCAGCTCCGCGCTGCGGTTGAACGCGCGAGTGTGGTTTGTACCGATGAACGGATCGACTTAGGAGACCTGCCACCGGAAGTCGTGAAGCTCGCCGGATCTGAAGTGTCCGATTCGACCTTGGGCGTTCTCACCTGGTCGGAAGCCCAAACACAGGGCCGCCGCGAAGTTGCGCGACGCTACTTGAAAGAGGTGCTGCGCAAGCATGACGGTCAGGTCGGGGAAGCTGCAGCGCATGCCGGCGTCGAACGAGAGAGCTTCTATCGGCTGCTCCGAAGGTACGGGATTCAACCGGATGAGCACCGTTGAACCCCCGGGCTAACCCGATGCCGCCTGACGCTTCTTGAGCTGGCGTTCTTCACCGATGCTGTAGAGCACGGGTACGGTGAATAGGGTGACGAGCGCCAGCACGACTCCCCCGATCGAGGGCAAAGCCATGGGGACCATGAGGTCCGAGCCACGGCCTTGCGAAGTCACGACCGGCAAGAGCGCGAGCAGAGTCGTCGCAGTCGTCATCACGCAGGGACGAACGCGCCGCTGACCGGCTTCAATGACGAGCTCGTGAACCTCGCTCACCGTGCTTGGTGACCTCCCCCGGAAGAGTTGCATCAAATACGTTGCGACGATCACCCCGTTGTCTGTCGCGATCCCAAAGAGGGCCAAAAAGCCGACCCAGACCGCCACAGTCAGGCGCGTATCGCCGACGTGAAATAGGTGCTGAAGGTCGACACCGAAAGGCGACATATTCATGAACCATGATTGGCCGTACGCCCAAATCAGGAGGAAGCCCCCCGACGCAGCAAGCGCGACACCTGCGAATATCATCAGAGCGGTCGTCGTTCGGCGGAACTGTAGATAGAGAAGGACGAAGATGATGGCCAAGGCCAAGGGGACGAGCACCATCAAGCGCTTCGCGCTCCGGATCTGGTTCTCGTATGTGCCGGCAAAGCGATAGCTAACGCCTGCGGGGATGAGCAACTCGCCTGCGTCGATGTGCTTCTGTAGCGCACGCTGAGCGGCTTCGACGCTCTCCACCTCACCGACGCCATCGGAAGGATCGAAGGTGACGTAGGCATTCAGAAAGGTGTCTTCCGAACGAATGAGCTGAGGACCGCGTACGTAGCGGATGTCGCTCACTTGCTCGAGCGGGATCTGCCCGCCGTTGGACATGGGAACCAGCACCCGCTTCAAGGCTTCCAGACTATCGCGTTCTTCGCGCATGTAGCGAACGCGCACGGGATAACGTTCGCGACCTTCCACAGTCCTGGTCAGGATGCGCCCACCGATGGCCACCTGAATGACGTCTTGCACATCTGTGATGGAGAGTCCGTGACGCGAAATGGCCTCTCGATCGATGACGATCTCAATGTAGGGCTTGCCCACGATCCGGTCCGCGAGCACCGTGTTGGTTTCGATTTCTGGAATCTGTTTGAGAATCCCTTCGAGCTCCAAACCGAATGACTCGAGCGTTTCGAGATCCGGTCCTTTGATCTTGATGCCTACTGCCGATCGCATGCCGGTCTGCAACATGACGATACGAGTCTTGATCGGCATGAGCTTGGGCGACCCGGTCAAGCCCGGATGCTGCGCAGCCTTGGTTACCTCAGCCCAGATGTCATCGGGAGAACGTATGTGGTCGCGCCACTGGCGAAATGGCTCGCCGTCGGCGTCTAAAATGAGCTGACCGCGATCGTCCCGTACGAACTCCGCTGCCCCCGCGTCGTACCGGAACGTTGCGATGTGGCCGGCGTCGTCGAGGACGAACTCGGAGTGGTAGTTGACCACTGTCTCGAACATGGAGATTGGAGCGGGGTCGAGCGGGCTCTCGGCTCGACCAAGCTTACCAACGGCGCGCTCGACTTCCGGGATGGCAGCCACCGCGGCATCGATGCTCTGCATCATTTCCAAGGCCTGCCCAAGTGACGCGTGCGGGGTCGTTGTCGGCATCAAGAGGAAGGAACCCTCATCGAATGGCGGCATGAAATCTTCTTGAAGCCCGGGGGCCACGTTCTCGGCGGCTTCGTAAACGCCCAGCGTGCGCACCCAATCGGGTAACCATCCAAAGACCGTAGGCACCCCAAGCCAGGCGGTCGCGCCAAGAAGCACGAAGGCCACGTTGGACGTGAGAAACTGAACTTTGTGCTGTAGGCACCAGGCCAGGATCGATTGGTAGTACCGCTGAAACAACCAGAACAGCAACATCAGGATCGCGACCAGGATGGCGACGAAAAGCAGGTTGGCGAACAGCGTTCGACTTGGCCCGAGTGGCATCCAGTACGCAGTAAGGCCAATGGCGACGCCGGCGACGGCAATCGCGATCGCGGCAAACCGGCCGAGGTCACGATGTCGCTCCGGCAGCCAGGGCACGGCAAGTTCGAGGCCGCCAACCAGGATCGCCAGCAGGCCGGCCGCCACAGCCCCGGTTGCAAGCAACACGACGCCAGCGCCCAGAATCGCCCAGTTGAATGCGTTGCTTCCTTGAAAGACCTCCGCCAAGAGACCCCGCGCCGACCCGTCGATTCGTTCCCTCCTCGCCTTCAGAACGAGATGCGCAAGCGGAGGCAGAAAGATAACGGAGATCAGGAATGCCGATACGATGGCGAAGGTCTTGGTGTATGCCAGAGGCGAGAAGAGCCTTCCTTCGGCTGCGGTCAGACCAAAAATCGGAAGAAACCCAACGACGGTCGTCAGAACGGAGGTCATCACAGCGGCGGCAACCTCGCCAGTGGCGCGCGGGATGATGCGAACGCGGTCCTCGTCAGGGGGTGCTTCGTCGAGACGCTGCACGATGCTCTCCGTGAACACGATCCCCATGTCCACCATCGTCCCGATGGCGATGGCAATGCCCGATAGCGCCATGACGTTGGCGTCCACACCGGCGTACTTCATGGCCACGAACGTCGCGAGAACCCCCAGTGGAAGCAGAACGGAGATGAGCAGCGACGTCCTCAAGTGGCGCATGAGGAGGAGGACGACGATGACCGTGATGAGAATCTGCTGAACGAGCGCCAGCGAAAGGGTGTCGAGGGTTTCGTTGATGATCTGGGTGCGGTCGTAGAAAGGAACGACCTGCACTTGAGCGACCGTGCCATCCTCCATCGTCTTGCGCGGAAGCCCTATGGAGATTTCGTCGATCTTTTCACGCAGTCGATCGATAACGGCCAGCGGATTGTCGCCAAAGCGCACGACGACAACTCCGCCTACTGCTTCGGCGCCGCCATCGTCGAGCGCTCCTCGCCGCCCCGCGGGGCCGAACGCAACTCGGGCGATGTCTCGCACGCGAATTGGAGTGTGGTCTCGGACCGCAATGACCACGTCCTCGAGATCGGAAAGCTCTTGGATGAACCCAAGACCACGAATGATGTACTCGACACGGTTGATTTCGATCGTGCGGGCGCCGGTGTCGAGGTTCGCGTTCTTGACCGCCTTGGCGACCTGACCAATCGTCACCTTGTGGGCAAGCATCGCCTTGGGGTCGACATCAACTTGATACTCCCGGACATAGCCTCCCACCGACGCCACCTCGGACACGCCCGCAACCCCTTGAAGTGCGTAGCGTACGGTCCAATCCTGAATCGATCGGAGCTCCTCCAGGCTGAACGCCGCCGGTACGACGTTTCCGTGCTCGTCGAGTGCCTGCAAGGTGTACCAGTAGACCTGCCCAAGCGCCGTCGCGTCGGGCCCCAGTGTTGGCGTGGCGTCATCGGGCAGAGTGCCCGCTGGCAGCGAAGCCAGCTTTTCGAGCACGCGTGAACGCGACCAGTAGAACTCGACCGCGTCTTCGAAAATGACGTAGATGCTAGAGAAACCGAAAACCGACGCACTGCGTACCGAACGCACGCCCGGAATTCCGAGCAGCGCCGTCGTCAACGGATACGTGATCTGGTCTTCGACGTCGCGGGGCGAGCGCCCCGGCCACTCGGTGAAGACGATCTGCTGGTTCTCGCTGATGTCCGGCAAAGCATCGACGGGAACGGGATCACGGGGAAATCCGCCGAGCTCCCAGTCGAACGGCGCAACCGACAAGCCTGCAGCGATCAAAACGCCGAGCATGATGAAGACGACGAGCTTGTTCTCGACGAAGAACCGTGAGAACTCCTCCCAACGTCGTTCGCTCATGCTTTGGTCTTGTTCGGCCAACCGTATTGCTCCTGGATCATCGGGCTAGTGCTGGTGAGTTGCTGCTGCGGCCGGTGGAGGTGTGTCGGGTTCGATCGACGCACCCAGACGTTCGGATGGAAGAACCGTCGCCCGAAACTCGCCACAGCGGAGCATGGCCCGTCCGTAGTAGGGATTCTCGAGGGGTCCGTCCTGCTGAATCCACTCGGCGCCTTTGGAATCAAAGGCCATCGGACAGAACGCGAGCTGCAGCGGAACCTCGAGAGGATTGCCGAACACCCGGAGGAGCTCGCCCATCTGCATGCTCAAGTGCTCGAACGCGTTGCGAAGGTCCGCCATGTCACCGGAGGACGCGCCGCGTCGCGCGTGCCCAACTAGCTTGGACGCGACGCGCTGCCATTCATCGATCGCTCTTCGAGAGCCTTCAGGGCTGGCCTCGTTCGCGCGCCGCGCGAGATTGCCCAGACTGTCCCGGGCTCCATCGAAGTCATCGTCGGCCAGCTGAGCGTGGGCCTGGAGATAGGCCTCGACGATGGGCCGCAAGGTCGTTCGAAATGAGGGTGACACAGGCGGCGCCGTCGGAGGGGCAGAGGACACATCGTCCGCCAAGGTCATCATGCTGCGCCCTCCCCTCAACTGGACGTCGGCATCAAGCACGAAGGCCCCGTGCGTCACGACCCGTTCCCCCTCGTTGAGCCCTGCGAGCACTGGGTACACCGGGCCGGCACGAGGCCCGAGCCGGACGACGCGAAGCTCATAGGTCGGAACCGATGCTTGCGGGGATTCGACGAACACCACCGAACGCCGTCCGGTGAACAAGGGGGCAGACTCGGGGATGACCAACGGCGCCGGCCCGCCGGCCGTTTCGCTTTCGATGATCGCCTCCGCAAACATGCCCGGCCGCAGTTGACCCTTGGGGTTGTCGACCTCGACGCGAACACGCGCGGTTCGCTCACGCTCGTCTAGCACCGGGTCGATGAACGCCGTGCGGCCCGTCAACAGCTCTCCGGCCAAGCCTTCGACCTGCACGACCACCTCTTGACCGACGCGGAGATGGGGCAAGTCGGTCTCGTAAGCGTCGATCTGCACCCAGACTCGCGAAAGATCCGCGATCCGAAACAAGGGCGTCCCCGCCGAAACGTACTGGCCTTCATCGACCAGTCTTTCGAGCACCGTGCCCGCAAACGGAGACCGAATCCCGACATCGCTGGGAGGCTTCCGGCTCCGAACGACGTTGCTGATCTCACGGGCGGGCACCCCGAGTAGGCGTAGACGCTGCTTGCTTGCGCTGAGGGCTTGCTGCGCCAACTCCGCCGAGCCGTGCAACCCGCTCGCGAGACGCTCGGACTGCTCCGCTGCGGCAACCAGATCTCGCATCGCGCTGTAGATCTCGGGACTGTAGAGCTTCGCGACGACTTGATTGCGTTTGATCCGCGCCCCCGTGACCGTAACGCGAAGCTCATCGATACGCCCGGCGGTCCAGGGCGTCACGGTTCGGATACGGGTTTCGTCGAGGTCGATGCGACCAAGCAGGCGGATTTCCGCGCGCGAGCTCGTGCGCGCGACCACCGCGGTTTCGATCGCCGCGAGAGCTCGCGAGCGTGGCGAGAGCTTCACGAGCTCGCCGCGGGTGCTCACATGCTCGCCTTCGTCTTCATCGTCAGAGGGCGCCCCAGGGATGAGGTCCATTCCGCAGATCGGGCATTGGCCCGGTTCGTCCATGCGGATCTGGGGATGCATGGAACAGGTCCACACGGCGGCTTGTTCATGGCCTGCATGCCCGGATTCGAGCGAGGCCTGTTCGCCAGACTTCTCATCGCAACCTTTTGCGCCGACGGTGATGCCGACCACAAACGTGATGAGAAGCGCTGCAGCGGCGAAGGCTTTTCGTCTAGTTGTGTTCATGGCGCGATGACATCCTCAGCCGATTGGGTGGGCACCGGCCTTCCGACGACACGCTCGAGCTCGGCCCACGATACCCCGTAGCTCGCATGTGCCTGGAACAGCCCCAGCCCGAGCTCGAGCAGATCCTTCTCGGCGATCAGGACTTCCGCCAACGAAGAGCGTCCGCTCTGGTACCCGTCGAGCGTGGAGCTGTAGGTCGTCTCCGCTTGAGGCAGGAGCGTCGTCTCGTAGAGCTGCACTCGTCGAACCGAATCGCGAAGGTTGGCGAGAGCCTGTTCCAACTCTGCCACGGCGCGATCCCGTGCCGCATGCTCACGCGCACGGTACATGGCTCCCTCGGCTTTTGCTTGCTCCTGGGCTGCCCTGTACGCTCCGCCGGAGACAGGAACCTTCAGAGCCACCACTCCAACGACCGCGTCCTGCCCGCTCTTCGGAATCGATGAGTCGATAGCCTCGCCGGTGATGATCCAATCCAAACCGAGGCCGATCGACGGGCCTCGTTCTCCTCTTGCTGCGCGTGCTCGCTCCTCGGCGGCGTTTGACATGGAACCCATGGCTAGGACGCGTGGATGCGCAACCGCAGCGTCCTTGAGCTCACTCAGCTCGGACGCCGGCAGCAAAGCCGAGGGGGGGTCCTGCTCTGGAACGATAGGAATCGCCGTCCCGCTCTCCGCTCCGATCGCCCGAACGAGCTCGGCCGTGGCGCTTCGTTCTGCTTCTCGGAGCCCTGCGATCGCGTCACTGATACGAGAGATCGACAGGTCGACTTGCGCAAGATCGGACAGGCCGACCTTCCCCGATTCCAAACGCGCGCGGACTTGTCGTGAAAGGCTCATGAGAACCTCGCGCTGAGCCTGCTGGACCACCTGGTTCTTCTGAATGAGCCAGAGTTTCCAGTACGCGCGCGCTACCTGCGCCGCCAGATCGAGCGCAAATGCCTCGAAACGCTTTTGCGCCGCCACGGCTGTGAAAGCGGCTGCGTCGCGGCCTGCGTTCAGCCGAGTCGGCCAGGGGAACCATTGCATGACGCCGAGGCGATGCTTTTGCGGGCCGACACGCGTTTCGACTGCGCGTATGAAGCCCCCGTAGGTGAGCACCAACTCCGGAAATTTTCGTGCCTGCGCCGGCCCTTGTAGGGAAGCACGCCACTCTTCGTAGGAAGCCCGCAGTTCCGGACTGCTGGCGAACGCTGCTGCAACGTAGCTCCGCAGCGTCCCGAGGTCTTGGGGCTCCGCTTCGGGATGTGAATCGTCTTGTTCAGCGCCTGGCATTGCCGGCTCGTTGAACTGAGCACGGACGCGATCAAAGTCGGACCGTGACTGCTGCTCGACTTGACTCCCGCACCCCGCCAATAGGACCAAGGCGAGCCCGGACAGCAGCGAGGCCGCCCTAGCCCTATGCATGCGGGATGATCGAACCGGAGTGTGGATGTCTCGGACGCACATAATCTGAGTCGCGATTGACATAAGCACCTCCCGTGCCACTCGGGAATCGTCCCGAAATTACAGGACTATGGCCAGTTCGTGCCGAGCGTTTGTGACCAAGTCAGCCACGGCGGGTAACCGTTTCGGTTACTCTCGGTACGACCAGATTCGCGTCGCAGCTCCCTTCGGGTGACCCACGCGCCCACGCCCCGGCGGCGTCCAAATGGACGAGCTGGCTAATGCAGCAGCAAGACGTAGAGCATCGCTCCACCCGCAACCAGCAAGGCGCCAAACGCAATGAGGATCGGCCCCCGAATCGCGACCGGGAACAAGCCTCGTTTGAGGTTTTTGGCGACCCGGAGGTAGCGGCTCACCGCGTAGATCAGGGTGAGCCCGCCGAAGGCGATGAAGCCGACGCCCGCCGCCATGGCGATGGTCTGTCCATTGCCAGCCCCCAGGCGTTCGAGCAGGACGCCAAGCCCGACCAGACCGAGAGCTGTGCGAATCCATGCCAGGAAGGTTCGCTCATTTGCCAGGTGGTCGCGCGCGGTGCTGTCGCGGTTTTCGACGAGGTCTCGAACCATCGCACGAGCATCTAGCACAGCTCGCCCGACGACGGGCAGCGAGTCTGGTCGGTCCGAGGTGGCAAGGATGACTTCGGAACGAATGAGCCCCGCCGACACCGCGTGATGCGCCACAGCGTCCATGCTCCCCGGCCCGCGCGGACCCCTCTACATCGACGCAAAGCGCCTTCGGACATGACGTTATGGGTCCCACGCCCCGCCCGGCTCGGCGTCGGCCTCAGTATCTCGAGCTACGCCGGAAAGGTGATCGTAGGGGTCAGGGTTGACGAGGCAGTGAGTAAAAGCCCCGGTCGCCTCGTCGAGCTATTCGAGAAAGAAGCGCCCGGCATGTTGGAGAAAGCAAGCCATTCGTATTGACGGGGACGAAGTAACTTGTGACTCTCGGCGGGCTCCCACGCGACGGGAAAAGGATTTAGAGAATGAAGCGCCGTTTTGTACCGATTTTGTTGCTCTTGGTTGCCGCTTTTGCACTACCAGGCACCGCCACGCCCAGCAAAGCGGAGGAGGGCTACACCTTACGGATCGCGTCCTTGGCGCCGGCTGGCTCATCGTGGATGAAGATCCTCAACGCCTGGAACAAGACGCTTCAAGAGAAGACCGACGGGAAGCTCAAGATGCGTTTCTACCCGGGCGGCTCCCAAGGTGACGAGCGAGATTTCGTACGCAAGATGCGAGTCGGCCAGCTCGACGGCGGCGTCGTCACCATGACCGGGATGAGCATGTTGGTCCCGGCGATGAACGTGCTCACGATCCCCGGCTTCCTCAACACCTATGAGAAGCTCGACCGTGTTCGCGGCAAGATGGCCCCCGAATTCGAAGCGATGTTCGGCAAAGAGAACATGCGGCTCGTCGGCTGGGGCGACGCGGGCAAGACGCGCCTGTTCTCGGTCGAGCCCATCAAGTCGCCCAATCAAATCAAGGCCATGCGCCCCTGGGTCTGGAAGGACGACCCGATTTTCGTCGAGTTCTATCAGGTCATCGGCGCGAACGCGGTCCGGCTCGGCGTACCCGAGGTCTACCCCGCCCTTCAGACCCGCATGGTCGACGTGATCTCCTCGTCGGCGCTCACTGCGGTGGCTCTGCAGTGGTACACGCGCGTGAAGTACATGACAGCCCACAACTCGGCGATCATCGCGGGTGGAACCGTCATGCGAAAAGACAAGTACGACGAGCTTTCGCCTGAGCTCAAGGAAGCGTTCGATAGCACCGCTGTTCGGGCGCACGAGCTGCTCAACAAGACCATTCGCAAGGATGACGAAAAGGCCTACCAAGTCGTCTTGAAGAAGGGCATTGTGCCGGTCGAAGCCGGTGACGCCAAGGCCGATTGGGACGCGGCTCACAAGAAGGTCCGTGACAACCTGACCGGGCGCATGTTCTCCAAGAGCCTTCTAAATGCCGTAGCAGAAGCTGCGAAGCCGTAGCGATCGCGCGCGGCCATCGTGAGCAACCCTGAGCACCTCGAGATCGAATCCAACGGGATTCGAATGCACGCGGTCAGCCAGGGTCAGGGCCCGGCCGTCTTGTTCTGTCACGGCTTTCCAGGCCTCTGGTACTCCTGGCGCCATCAGCTGCCCGTCGTCGCCGAAGCAGGCTTTCGTGCGATTGCGGTCGACATGCGCGGCTACGGCCGGACGGAACGCCCCCTGCCCGCAACCGAATACGGCAACCACACCATCGTTGCCGATCTAACCGGCGTTCTCGATGCGCTTGGAGAGCAGCAGGCTGTATTCGTCGGTCACGACTTCGGCGCCCAAGCGGCATGGGCGGCAGCGCTTCATGCGCCACAGAGGGTTAGCGGCGTCGTCTCGCTAGCCGTGCCGTACGGAGTCGGGTTCGCGCGCAAGAAGAAGGCACCGAAGCCCGAGAGTAAGCCTGGGGCACCACGGCCAAGAGGCCCCAAGCCGAGCGAAACCTACGCGGCTATCGCGAAGAGCCACTTCCTGCATCTGCACTACTTCCAGAAAGTCGGACCGGCCGAAGCGGAGCTCGGCGGGAACCCTCGACGGTTTCTGAAGCGAATCTACTGGGCCCTGAGCGCGCGCGGAAGCCTGCTCGACTTCAAAAATTTCCCGGCAGAGGGCACCGGCTATTTGGATGTCCTCGCCGATCCCAAAGAGCCCCTGCCCTGGCCTTGGCTCTGCGAGGCGGACCTCGACTACCTCGTCGAGCAGTACATGCAGACCGGGCCCGAGACCGCGTTCATCGGCGGCCTCAACTCCTACCGCGCGATGGACATCAACTGGGAGCGCGATCCCGAATACGGGCGCTCCAAGATCGAGCACCCTGCCCTATTCCTCTGCGGCGAGAAGGACCCCGTCCTCCAGATCATCACCCCCAAGACCCTAGAGACGATGCCAGAACGCGTCTCGGACCTCCGGGGCATCGAGCTCATTCCCAATGCCGGCCACTTCGTACAGCAGGAGCAGCCGGAGGCGGTGAACCGGCACCTCCTGGGGTTTCTCAGATCTGTCTACGCCTGAAATTGCCTCGCTAGGTTGCTAGCGAGCTTGTAGACGAGGCCATAAATCGAGAGCTGCGGGTTGGCGCCGATGCTCGTCGGAAAGAGCGAGCCGTCCATGATGTAGAGATTGTCGAGATGGTGAAACTTGCCATCGGCGCCGGCAACGCTTCGACTGGGGTCGTCGCCGATCGGACAGCCGCCCATGACATGTGCGCTGCCAACCGTGGCCTTGTGCGCGACGACGTCGAGCTCGGCGACCGCCGCCTTGGCTTCCTTCCAGGACATGTAGTGCTTCGCTTGCTTGTGCGCGGGGCGCGCGGACTTGGCCCCGGAGGCGAACTGCATCTCGAGCATCACATTGAACGCTCGCCGCACCCCTTCCATCAGGTAGTCGTTGATCGGGTAGTCGAGGACCGGTTGCCCCTTGTCGTTGAGCTCGACCGCGCCACCCTGACTCTGCTCGTGAAAGCCGTCGCGCATCAGCGCAATCATGCACTGTGTATGGTTGAGCTGGTCCATGCTCCGGGTGAGCTCTTCACCTGCGGCCGAGTAGAACCCGGCAGCGAACGCAGGCTGAAGCGGCGGCACTTCGAGCTTGAACCCAACCGGCCCCGTGTGAACGTTCTGCCACTGAAAGTGGTCGGAGTAGATCGACTGCGGCGCGCCATAGAATGGATCGATCGGGTCTTCGTAGATCGCCATCGTCAGTGTCGTCGGGTGCAAGAAGGTTCGCTTCCCGATGAGGCCATGCGGATCGGGAACATTCGAACGCAGCAAGACGGCCGGCGAATTGATCGCGCCGCCTGCCAGGATGGTGCGGCTGGCCCGAACGGTGATCTTCTGCCCGGTCACTCCTCGGACATCGGGGCTGAGTGCCTCTGCTTCGACCCCCGTGACGACGTCGCCGTCGCGTAGCACCTTCACGACCCGCGCCCGGTGCACGAGCTTGGCCTTGTGGTCCAGAGCGGCCGGAATCGTGGTGACGAGCATGGATTGCTTGGCGTCGACCGGACAGCCAAGCCCGCAGTAGCCGAGGTTCAGACAGCCCTTCACGTTGCGATGAATGGTATCCCAGGAATACCCGAGTTTCTGCGACGCGCGCTGCAACATGCCGTTGTTTCGGTTTGGCGGCTGGGGCCATTTGTGGATGTTGAGGCGTTGCTCCATACGCTGGAAGTACGGCGCCATTTCCTCGACGGAGCAGCCGCTCACTCCCATCTGTTCCGCCCAGAACTTCAGAGTTTCGGGCGGGGTGCGGAAGCTCGTCGTCCAGTTGACGGTCGTGGACCCGCCGACGGAGCGGCCCTGGAGGATCACCATGCCGCCATCTTTGGTGCCGCGCCCGGTGCCTTCTTGATAGAGGTCGCGGTAGGCCGCCCGCTCCTGCATGTCGAACTGGCTCGAAGTCTTGAGGGGCCCTGCTTCGAGGAGAACCACGCTCAAGCCCGCCTGGCTCAAGGTCTCGGCGGCCGTGCCTCCGCCCGCACCGGTGCCCACGATGACGACGTCTGCTTCGAGCTCGAGCGAAGAACTGAGCTTGCTGGCATCGCGAATGTCCCAGCCGCGCTGGGCGGCCTTGTTGTAGGGGTCGGTGCTGCTGCCCAAGATGACTTGCGATAGGTCGGTCACGGCGTGACCTCCTGCGTGGGAGCTAGGATGGGCGTCGGGCTCGCTACCTTCTTCGGCGGGCCGGGATACCCGGTCGTCGCCGAGTTCTCCGGGATCAAGTACCAGGCACTGATGATCAATCTGATCACCGCTGCGTAGATCGCGTTCAGCAAGCCGATGCCGCTGTCTCGCAAGCGAGCAAGAGCGCTCTCGGCGTCTTGCAGAGAAGCCTTGGACCAGCTCGACCACTGGCCGGTCATCAAGCCGCGGCTCAGGCGGAAGCTCAGTACGTCGAAGGCCTGATGCACGCCCGCAACGACCGGTTCGGACAGGTCCACCAGCAAGGTGTCGAACGACTGAACTGTCTGCTCGATCGCGGCCGTGTCGCCCGGCCCGATCTTGCCTTTCATCACCGCCGGGGTCAGCGCGCGCAGGAGCTCCACGTCTTCGCGGCGAAGAAGCTTCATGCCGGATGCAGGCGCGCTAGAGGTGCAACCCGACAAGGTTGCGCCAGCGCTCATCGTCGATAGCGCGGCAGCACCGGCTACGGACAGCTTGAGGAAATCACGTCGATCGCTTTGCATGGGAACCCGAGTGTACGCACAGACGCGGGCCTGGGGTCCAGCACAAAACAATCTGTTAGCCCTGTGGGCTGCGGACGAAATACTCGCTCATGGTGACACTGGTGATCTTCCAGATCGGAAGAAAGGCCGCGACGCTTTGCGCCATGACCCCCATGTTCTTGATGAGCTCGAATCGATTGCGCGCCCCGTAGAATTTGTAGGGATTCGTCACGTGCGCCGCGGATGGCCAGGATTCTTCGACGATTCCCTCGTATGCAATGGCGCCGGGGGTGAGCACCTCTTCGACGACGTTTCGGACATAGCGGGCGCGGGGCTGCATCTTTTCCGACATCGGCCCCTGACGATTGAACCAGTGCCGCATCCAGCGATCCTTGGGGATGCGCGTTGGTCGCTCCAGAGGGGTCACCGAAATGACGTACGGCGAGCGCTCTCCGTCGGGCCAGTCGCGAGGCGCGCCATGCTCGTTGCCGCCGTAGTCGGTGTACAGGTGTTCCCGGACCCGATAGCCGGCGAGGTCGAAACCCGCGTCGAGCAGAACGCTTTCGAGAGCGCCACGGACACCGAGATCGTCTACCCAAATGCTAACCTCAGCCGCGAAGGCATCGGTGAGCTTGGTGGTCGGAGTCGGTGACGGCACGGTCACGAAGTCGTCGTCGATGTTCATCAGCAGATGGCGGGCGCCGGAATCGAGAAGCTTCGGAGCGCAGCCATCCAAGAGGGTGATGCGTCGCTCAGCCGATTCCATCGGTTGACGGGGCCAGAGCAAGTAGATGAGCTTGATCACCGGGCGGCCTTTAGGCGATCGTGGGTTGCTCGAAATTCGTGCATCAGCTTCGGAATGCCTTCGGCCGCACTGGTCCGCGGCTCGTAACCGAGCTGGGCTCGCGCCTTGTCGACCCGGAACGACGCATCACGGCAGACCGAGAGCACGCCGCGACGCGTGAGCATCGGAAAAGGGCCGCCAAAGTAGTGCGCAAGCTCTCCGGCCTGAGCGATGGCGTAAGCGACGGGAAATGGAATGTGTAGCTTCGGCCAACGATAGCCGAGGCCTTCGACGATTGGGCGGTACCAGAGCACCGGGTTGGTCGGCTCGTCATCGCTCACGAAATAGGCTTGGCCACCCACGAGCTCGGGCGCTTCGGACAGCTTCGCGGCGACGAGCAAGTGCACATCCACTACAGAGTCGACGTGGACGTTGTCGGTCACCGACTTGCCGTCGCCGATCATGATCTTGAAGTCGCCCGCTGCCAGGTGCTCGAGAAAGTCCTGCACCATCATCGCGCCCTCTCCCGGCCCCCAGACGCCGCCCGGCCGAACCGCCGCAGTCCGCAGGCCGCTGGGGTCGTCCGCTTCGAGAACCAGCTGTTCGGCCCGGCTCTTGCTTTGCGAGTACAGGTCTGGGAGCCCGTCGGTTCCGACGTAGGGCGCGGTTTCGTCGCCCTCGCGAATTGGGCCGTCGACTGCGACCGTGATCGAGCTGGTGAAGATGAGCTTCTTCACGCCGGAAGCCTGGCAGGCGCGGATCAGGCATTCGGTCCCGAGTACGTTGACACCGTAGACCTGCCTGCGAACGCTGGCGCGCGCTAGCGTCAAGGTGTTGATGATTGCGGCAGTGTGAAAGACCGTGTCGACACCTTCACAGGCGGGGCCTACATCGCTGATGCGCCGGATGTCGCCGACGATTCCCTTCACCCGATCGTCGCCCTCAAACGGCGCCAGATCGAGCGCCCGCACCCGACAGCCGAGCTCCAGGAGGCGGCGGACCAGATGCTTGCCGACGTAGCCATTGCCACCGGTCACCAGACAGACGGGGCCGACTTGATTTGGATCAACAGGAAGCTCCATGAATCACTGCCGAAACTTGAACCGTCGTGCTAGCTTGCGCAATCCGTTATGAGCAGCCTGACGCCAATCGTAGTCGAAGATGTGGACGGCGCGCACTGGGACGATGTCGCAGACCTGCTCGTGGTCGGCTTTGGCGCGGCGGGCATCACCGCAGCCATCGAAGCCCGTGAACGCGGCGCCGAGGTGGTCCTCCTGGATCGTTTCGAAGGAGGCGGCGCGACGTCGATCAGCGGCGGAGTCTTCTACGCCGGGGGCGGCACCCACATCCAGGAGGGCGCCGGCGTAGAGGACACGGTCGAGAACATGTACCGCTATCTATCGATGGAGGTGCAAGACGCGGTTTCCCCCGAGACGCTGCGCGACTTCTGCGAGACGAGCGCGGCCAACGTGAGGTGGCTGACCGAGCGCGGCGTCCCCTTCTTGCCCAATCTATGCCCCTTCAAGACCTCGTATCCGACCAAGGAGTACCATCTCTACTACTCCGGCAATGAGACCTTCCCTCCGTACAGCACGCATGCCAAGCCCGCACAGCGCGGCCACCGCGCCGATGGTGGAGCCTTTCCTGGCGCGAGCATCATCGAGCCGCTTCGCAAGGCCGCCATTGAGAAAGGCGTGCGCCTGGAGCTTCAGGCCCGAGTCAGCCGTCTGATCGTCGATGGAGGGGGCCGCGTGATCGGCGCCGAGTACCAGCACATTCCCTCGAGGTTCTGGCGCAGCCTGCATAGGCGTTTGCACATCTGGGAGACGACCATCGCGAAGGTCGCCACCGGGGTCGCTGCATCGCTCCGCAGGCGCTGCGATGCCATCGAGGCCAAGCATTCGGCGCCGCTACGCATTCGTTGCCGGCGAGGGCTGATTCTCTGTGCGGGCGGTTTCGTGTTCAATCGCGAGATGGTCGCCGAGCACATCCCCGAGTTCGTTCCCGGCTTGCCGCTCGGAACGGCGGGCGACGACGGCATGGGAATTCGACTCGGCCAAAGCGTCGGGGGCAAGCTCGAGCAAATGCATCGCGCCTCTGCCTGGCGTTTTCTCTACCCACCGAACGCGTTTGCTCAGGGTGTGTTGGTCAACGCAAAAGGCGAGCGCTTCGCGAATGAGTTCTGGTACGGAGCGAAGATCGGCGAGGCCATGGTCGAAGAAAACCACGGTGTTGCAACCCTGATCATCGACGAAAAGCTCAAGAAGCTCGCCCATGAGCAGTCCAAGCCGGGCGAGCTCCAGTGGTTTCAGCGAGCCGCCGCGCTCATGAACCTGTACCTGAACTGTAAAAAGGCTGAAGACCTCGACGCTCTAGCGAAAATGCTCGCCGTGCCCCGAGAGAACCTGCAAAAGACGCTCGACGAAAACAACGCTGTTGCCAAGGGCATTCGCAGTGATCGCTTCGACAAGGCTCCCGACAGCGTGCACCCCTTGAGCGATGGGCCGTACTACGCGATCGACTGCTCACTCGGATCGAAGCGTCACCTATGCGCCGTGATGACGCTCGGCGGGCTCGCGGTCGACGAAGAGACCGGTCAAGTCCTCAGCGAGAACGAAATCCCCGTCCCCGGCCTCTACGCAGCGGGCCGCAACGCCGTTGGCATCTGCTCCCGCCAATACGTCAGCGGCCTATCGATAGCCGACTGTGTCTACTCGGGATTGCGCGCCGCGCGGCACGCAACCGGGTGAATACGTAACAGAGTCGCTTCTTGTTGCGAGGCCGCGCTCAGCAGCCAGTGACCGTGAGAGTCCCGGACCGCGTCGTGTAGGTCGCGTCGAGGACGCCGCTC
Source organism: uncultured delta proteobacterium (assembly GCA_963842915.1). GTDB lineage: Bacteria > Myxococcota_A > Polyangia > Polyangiales > Houyiibacteriaceae > SG8-38. Next base: position 95,492 of record CAWJII010000004.1, read on the forward strand.
GCCTCGTCGTAGGACCAGTCTTCGTCCGAAAGCGCCGTGCCGTCCAAGCTGACGCCGCAAACGTCGAACGGCTGGTCGAGAGTGCTCATCGACGCTTCCAGTTGGATCGTCCGTTCCTTGCTGTTCTCGAGCGTGAGGGTCCAGGAGCTCTGAGCCTCCACGCTGGACCATGTGCCGTCGTCGTAGAACTCGCCCGCCGTCTCGCCACGTGGAAACCCGAGAACGTGAAGCAGGTGATCGCGATCGGATGCGTGGATGATCTCGGGGTTGTCACCATACTCGGCTAGAGTGAACACTTCGGGCGAGAGCATCGGGACCAGGGCTCCCGCCTTGACGAACATGGGGATCTCCGGATTGGGCGCCGAGACCGTGACCGCGTGCATGCCATCGTGCAGCAGCGCTGCGCCCAGCGAAAAAGTGCCACCCTCTTCGCCGTAGCTCACCGAACGCCACCACTCGACCCAGGTTCCCTCCGGTAGATAGAGCTCGCGAACGGTCGCGCCCTGAGTGTAGACCGGCGCCACCAAGATGTCGGGGCCAAACATGTACTGGTCATCACGCCCGGTCGCCTCCGCATCGCCGGGATGCGTCAGCACGTGGTGCTGCATGATTGGCGTTCCGGTCGCGTAGTAGCGCTCGGCCGCCGCCTGGATGTACGGGTAGAGTTGGGTGTGGAGCTTGGCGTAGAGGCGCCAGACCGGCTGGTGATCTTCGTCCCAGGGCTGCGGCCTGTCGTACGAAGGGAACTGAACTCCGTTCCGCTGGCTTCGCATCACTACCGAAAGGCCGCCATAAGCAATCCAGCGATCGAACATCTCGTCGTCGAGGAAGCGGCCGAACAAGGAGAAGAAACCCCCAATGTCGGAGCCCCAGATTGCCACACCGGACGTGCCCATGGAAAGGGCTCGGTAGATCGAAGACTGGAGGCCGTCGTAGTCCCAGCCCGTCGTGGGGTCTCCGCCCCAGACAATCGGAGTGCATGCAGGCGAACCCGTCCAGCCCGACCGCGTGAATCGAGCCAAGGGCTTGCCGGCGTCGGTTGTCGCCTCGTACGCGCCGCAGTGGTAGTCGCGCGGGTAGCGGTTGTGAAACTCCGTCCCTGTGGCCCCGTCCGCTGAGACCGCATCGAGCGCCGTGTACTCGCCGAAGTCCTCCATCCAGCCGTCGAAGCCGTGCTCGATCGCTTCGTCGGTCAAAACCTTGTACGCCGCTACGCCGTTGTCTGCCTCGAAGTCAAACTGGCTGACTTCAAAGCAGCTGGTGAGATTGCTGCAGTAGTCGTAGATATAGGTTTCCCCGTCCCCGTGTTTGAGGAGCGCACCGGCAGCTTCGGACTCGTCAAATGCCGGCTGGTACGTGACTTCGATCATCGGATTGAAATAGGTATGAATGGCCACGCCCATGTCGTGGTTCGCCGCGGTTCGAATCCTCTGGTTCTCCTCGTTGCCCTGCTGACTGCCTCCGGGCAGGTAGTGCGTGTACGTCGCATTGAGCGATGTCGGCACGTCGCTTAGCCGCGCCTCTTCAACTTGGATATCGGATTGGGTTTGAAGCCAGGGTCCGAAAAACCAAGGGGCGTAGTTGTCGGGCTGCCGGCCCACGGCCTCGGTGTAGCGGCCAAGAGCCTCGACCGGCGTAGGGCCGGCAAAGACGCGAAAGCGCATCTCCACGCTTTCGACTTCCATGCTCCAAGCGTCCGAGGACTCCGAGCCGACGCGGTGATAGCTCATCTCGTCGTTGTCGAGGAGCACGCCGTAGCCGCGGGAAGACAGAAGCCAGGGGATGGGAAAGTATGTCGTGTCCGGCCGCCGGCGCGTTCCACAGGCAGGGAGGAGATCGCCCATGACCGCGTATTCCTGCCCGTCGTAGTACGGCCCATCGGCCACGTAGTGCTCGAGGTCCCAGCCCGTTTGGTTCACGGCGTTGCTTCGCTCGCCGAATCCGACGAATCGCTCCGCTTCGTCGGCCACAAATCCTACTCCAATGGCTTGCACGCCGTCGGTGCTAATAGGCCGGACGGTGATCTGGATCACCCCGTCTGCCTCCGGCACAGCAACGAGCTCCAACTTGCGTGCTGGATCCGAAGTGTTGAGCGTTGCGACGTAAGCATCCCCCTCGTCGCTCGAAGACTCGACGGCAATCGCATGCACCCAGCCGCTCTCGCGCTCCGGCGGCGTCGACGGCTCACCATCCCGAAGCGGCGGCAAGGCGGGAATCTGTCCGCTACCGGGAGGCGGCGGGCCCAGGTGCATCCCCAGGCTTCCGCTCGGGCCATCGCCCACGTCCGGAAGCTCGACGAGAACCGGATTCCCCTCCGCGTCGAAGAACGACATGTTCCAGGGCGACTGGGTGACGCGCATCTTCAAGGCGCCGGCGTCGACGACGATTTGGGAGGATGCCGGGGTGTCAGTACTGGTGCTGCAGCCGCCAAGCGCGGCTGAAAGCATCCAGCCAATTACAACAAGGCCCAAAGAACGCATATTTCACTCCAAAAGACTGCCGGGATCGGTGCCGAGCGTGACCAGCACCGGGTCCTACCGCAAGCTGTCGCGGTGTTGCCTCGCGCGCATGCTGAGCTCCACGAGACTGATCAGGACGAGAATCGAGGCCAGGGTCCAGAGAATCACCTGCCCGCGGAGCGGCAAGCGCAGATCGCCGACGAGCAGCCAGCCGGTCAGCACCAGACCACCACAGAGATTGATGGCAATCGCCCCGCCGAGTCCGAGGCCCAGGAGCTGCCCATCACCACGGACAGCTTCCCAGACCAGAGCGATCCCGATTCCGAACAACACCGCTCCGAGAATGGTCGGATAGAACGCCGTGTCGGACGCAGGGAGACCCAACCAGTCCGCAACCGGATCGAAGCACAGAAGCGCCACACCCAAGAGCAAGTTGATGAAACCGTCGATGTAAAGAACACGAGCGCGCCCAGGGCTTGCCATGAGCAGAACGATACCACCGCTGCGACTGGAACGCAGAGCACGGCGCGAGGGCGGAATTCACGACGAAATGACTAGGGAAAGCGCCCCGTTGAATCGCAGGCAGCGGGGAACGTCTACCTGCCTAGAGAGGGCTTTCCCCATGAAACTTAATATTGTTCGACGCTCTACCTGGTTGGGAATCGCAGTGTCAATCTCCATGCTTTCCGGCTGCATCTTCATCGGAGACTACGACGATGTCTTCGAACCTCATTCCAAGGCGATCACCTACGAGGTCTGCTACTCCAACATCGACTGCTTCGCAGGTGAGTACTGCGAAGAGCTCGCCTTGCCGGCGGATCGCTACACCGACTTCGTGAATGCGATCTGCACGGTCGACTGCTTCGATGATCTCGATTGCCCGGTCTCCGAGTTCAATGGCTTGCCAGGCGCCTGTCTGGACCACGCGATTCTCGGTGGCCCGATTGGCGCGCGCGTCTGCATCGAACGTTGCGAGATGGATGCAGATTGCGACGTCCCGGCTGGCTTCGGATGTGAGGTCATCGACCGAGACAGGCTCTGCGTACCCATTCGATGAGCACCCTGGGCTGGACACGACGCTAGGGGCCCTATGATAGCCTTCGAACCAAGGAAGGCTTCATGGCAACTGTACTAGTCACTGGCGCGAACAAGGGCATTGGCCTCGAGCTCAGCCGACAGCTTCGGGAGCGCGGCGATGAGGTCGTCGCTCTCTGTCGCAAAGGCAGCCCGGCGCTGGAGGCGCTAGGGGTTCGGCTCTTCGAGAACGTCGATGTCACCGACCCGGCGGCGCTCGAAGCGGTCTCGCGGGAGCTCGGCGACACCCGAATCGACGTCCTCATCAACAACGCGGGAATCTTCGGAAACGAATCCTTCGACCGCCTCGATTTCGACCGAATCCGCGAGCACTTCGAGGTCAACGCGCTCGGAGCGCTGCGGGTCACCTCGATCATGTCACCGCATCTCGCGAAGGGTTCGAAAGTCATCCTCATGACGAGCCGGATGGGCTCGATTGGAGACAACGGTTCAGGCAGCTACTACGGCTACCGCATGGCGAAGGCCGCCCTGAACATGGCTGGCGTGAACCTCGCTCACGACTTTCGCAGCCGGGGCGTTTCAGTCGCGATCCTGCACCCGGGTATGGTCGCTACCGAAATGACCGGCCATCAAGGCATCTCCACCGAAGAGTCGGCCAAGGGCCTGATCTCTAGAATCGACGAGCTGCAGCTCGAGAGCTCGGGCGGCTTCTGGCACGCCAACGGCGAACGGCTCCCCTGGTAGCAGCGCGCACAGAGTCACACATGTCACCCTGGCAGGGGTCGAAGGTGTCTGTTTCATTGAACTGTGGGCAGAAGGCTGGACACGACGCTTGGGGTTTGTGCGCTTGTCCCGCGTTGGCCGGTTGCTTCGTGGACCGATCCGGTCTTGAAGGCCTAGAGCTTCCCGGACCGCGCGCCAGCTGCACACCCGCCTGCGAGAACGGCGGTGTCTGCGTTGTGACGGACTGCTTCTGCGAACCCGTAGACTACAGCGGCCCGAGCTGCTCTGAGTGGATCGACGACTGTGCGGGAGTCGCTTGCTCGCACGGCCAATGTCTCGATGGTGTTCGCGCGTCTTCGTGTGACTGCGACGAAGGCTGGGCAATCGATGAAGGCGGCTCGTGTAGCGTTCCGCTTCTGAGCTGCGACACGCCCAACGCCTGCATCCACGGAAACTGCGATGACAGCTCCAGCACGGTCATCTGCACCTGCGAGCCTGGTTTTTCGGGTTCGAACTGCAACGTCCCCGTGGGCTGCGGAAGCCCGCCGGAAGGCCCGCCCAACTCCGAGACAGGTGAAATCACCGGCACCGAATACGGCGACGTCGTGGTCTATAGCTGCGAGTGGGGCTTTGGACCGGGCTATGACAGCGTCGCCTGCCAAGCCAATGGCGACTGGGAAACGCCGAAGCTCGAGTGCGAGGACATCGACGAATGTGCTTGGGGCTTCGGCTTCTGCAACCCATTCGGCACGGAGGACTGCAACAACGAGTACGGGTCCTACGAGTGTCATTGCCTGGACGGTTGGCAGGGAACCTACTGCCACGAGCGAAACTGAGCGTCGCCTGGCTGTTGTCGCCGGAAGATAGATCCGTCAAGCTGCTCGAGCCGTGCGCGTCGACTGGGAAAGCTTGCCAAGCGAGGAGCTCCTCGACGTTCGCCTGAGTGATCTGGGTCTGACCATCGCCGGCACCTGGCTCGAGAACTGCGTGGAGCGCCTTCGCGACGAGCTGGACGCCGCAGGGCTCCGGCGCTTTCGCATTCACTTCTGGCTCAGCGACGAGTGGTGCTCTCCTGATGGAATTCCTGGTGTCGGAGTGCCGTTCTATCTCGCCCATCCCCGGCTGATGCGCCTCGAACGTCAAATGATGTTCGAAGTGGAGGGTGGCACTCGCGCCGAGTGCATGCGTCTGCTCCGTCATGAGGCCGGGCACGCTCTGCAACACGCCTACAACCTGCAGCGTCGAAAGCTCTGGCAGCGCGCATTCGGACGGGCGTCCGAGCCCTACCCGGACTTCTATCGACCCAATCCCTTGAGCAAGGGCTTCGTGGAGCACCTGGACGGCTGGTATGCGCAGGCGCATCCGGTGGAGGACTTCGCAGAAACCTTCGCGGTCTGGCTTGCCCCGCGATCGAATTGGCAAGAGCGGTACGCCCATTCATCCGCGCTCGAAAAGCTCGCGTACATAGAAGAGCTGGTTGCCGACCTCTCCAACAAAAAGCCGCAGTCGAGCTCGAGGGCGCGCCCCTACTCCTTGCCGCGACTGCGGCACACGCTGCGCCGTCACTACGAGCGGCGGCAGGACCACTACAGCCCCGGGTTCAGTGACGAGTACGACCGAGACCTGCTCAAGATCTTCAGCGACTCCGCGCGCTATCGGAACAACGAAACAGCGGCATCTTTCCTGCGTCGCAATCGACGTCAGATTCGCGAACAGATCTCGCTTTTTACGGGCGAATATCAGTTCACCGTCGATCAGGTGCTTCGTGATATCATCGGCCGGTGTCGTGAGCTTCGGCTCCGGCTCACCAAGGGGGAGCGTCAGACGAAGCTCGACTTTGCCATCATGTTGACGGTGCACACCGTGCACCTTCTGCACCGGCGAGACACATGGCATCCACTATAAAACGACGGCGAATCATCGTTCTCGTGCACGAGAGTCTCATCCCGCCCGAAGACCTCAGCGATCTTAGCGACGAACAGGTCGCGCCTTTCAAAACCGAGCTCGAGGTGCGCAAGGGTCTACGCATGCTCGGCCACGACATCACGATGGTCGGACTGAGCGACGAGCTGGCGCCTCTTCGCAAGGCCATCGAAGAGTTCAAGCCGCACGTGGTGTTCAACCTCCTAGAGGAGTTCGACGGTGAGGCTATCTTCGACGCACATGTCGTCGGCTACCTAGAGCTGCAGCGAGCTCCATACACGGGCTGTAACCCGCGCGGGCTTCTGCTCGCCCGCGACAAGGCGCTCTCGAAGAAGGTCCTGGCGTACCACAGGATTCAGGTGCCGAAGTTCCGCGTGTTCCCCCGCTACCGAAAGATAAAGCGGCCCCCCAAACTCGAGTTTCCGCTCATCGTGAAATCGCTGATCGAAGAAGGAAGCTATGGAATCGCGCAGGCTTCGGTCGTACACAGCGACAAGGCGCTCGAAGAAAGGGTGTCCTTCATCCATGAGAAAATCCGCACCGACGCCGTCGTAGAGCAATACATCGAGGGCCGTGAGCTCTACGTCTCGGTGCTCGGGAACCACCGCTTGCAGGTGCTCCCCACATGGGAAATCTTCCTCGACAAGCTCCCCGACGACGCGGCCAAGATCGCCACCCGTAACGTCAAATGGAACCTGGAGTACCAGCAGAAGCACGGCGTTCACATCGGTCGCGCCAAGGGGCTTTCCGAAGAGCTGGAACGCCGAATTGCCCGCCTATCGCGTCGCATTTGCCGGCGCCTCGGCACCGACGGCTGCGTGCGAATCGACTTTCGGCTCGACGAGGCGGGGGGGCTGTACTTCTTGGAAGCCAATCCCAACCCCGACATCGGCGAGTTCGAAGAGTTTGCGGGCGCGGCCAAAGCCGCTGGCATGAGCTACCCGGAGCTTCTGCAGAAGATCGTGAACCTGGGGATCCGCCGCGCAGAACGCGGCTGACCGCCTTGGCTCAGTTGCTCAGTTCGTGCAGATACGAACGGAAGCAGTCGATCTCGGAGGGCATCCAGTAGCCGCCGGTGACAGGCATGCGCACCGCTCCGATGGGTCGTGAGCTGACCTCGCTCAGCATTTGACTGCAGTCGGGATCGAAATCGTCGACGAGGTCGAACTGGCCGGTCCCTCCGGGAATGGTCAACGCCGAGAGGGCACCCTCGACCGAACCCGAAAGATCGAGCGTCCAGGTCGTGGCAGAGAGCGGTTCACCGTGACAGCCGCCGGTCGCGCAGCCCTCGAGCTTCGCGCGGAGCGCCGAGTCGTCGTTCATGGTGTAGCCGCTCAAGTCACAGGACGGAACGGCCGCGTCCGGGTTCTCGCAGTACACCAGATTCAGGCCCCGTGACTCCGCGGCGTCGCTCTCTCCGCAAGCGGCAGCGAGCAATCCGAGGGCGACAAGGGTCGTCAATCGCAGCAAATTCGTCCGTCTGAAAGGCATTTTGTCTAACACTCCTAGCAAAAAAGTACGCTTATTTTTGAACCGTGGGCGAATGGTCACAGAGCTATACAAGGAAAAATTCACCCCCACTTTCCTGTTTGATCTTCGCAGAATAGAAATCAGATGCAAGTCCGATCACTAAAAAATAGACCCTCATGGCTTATTTTTTGACTGTAGGAGCTTGTATTACAGCCCATCTTTAGTCCTGCAGGGTTGATTTTCGCATGTTAGGCTGACGTTTGTGCAGATGAGCAAGAGTTGCATCAACGGCAGCCTAAAGGGCGGGTTCTTTATTCTACTGCTCGGATCGGTACTCACCGTATCCGGCTGCAAGGAAGATCCGACCCTCTTTGGGGGCTGCTCAACCCGAGACATGAATGACTGTCCGCGATCGGACGGCTTCACTAACCCATACGAAGGTCAGCTCGAGCTTCTGACCTGGAGTGAGACCCTCCGTAAGGCGAGTCTCGAGCTCACTGGGAAGCTTCCCACGGCCGCTCAGCGAGCTGCCACCGAAGCGCAGGGCCAGCTCGGTCTCGAAGCATCGCTTGCGGAGATGATGCGCGACCCCGGCTTCATCGACCGGACGATCGAACTCTACAACGATCACTTCCTGACGGACAAATACCTGGGGCGAGAAAACGCGATCGAGCTCCTCGACGAAGACCTATGGCCGAATCTGCGCTGGTTCGAGAATCGATTTCCTGGAGACGACGAGAAGGCTTTGATCACCAACGATTCTTTGGCGCGCGAGCCGCTGGAGTTGATCGCGCACGTCATCAGCACGGAGCGTCCGTTTACCGAGATTCTCACGGCGGACTACACCATGGCGAACAGTTTCTCGGCGATGTCACTGATCGCGCTTCCCGACATCCCTGTCGGCCTCGGCAACAACCCGGAGGCCTTCGAGGAGATCCACGTGCCGGGTATTCCTCACGCGGGCATTCTCACTTCCTCGATGTTCCTCAATCGCTTTCCGACGAGCGACACGAACATCAACCGCCATCGTTCACGAATGGCGTACTGGTTCTTCCTGGACATCGACATCAATCAATTCGGAAATCGTCCTGTAGATGCGAGCAGCGACTTCGGAGAGAACCCGACGCTGAACAACCCGGACTGCATCGTCTGTCACACGACGATGGATCCTGTGGCCGGTCTTTTCATGAACTGGAACGAGAGCGGCGAATACAGCGGCGAGGGCGAGTGGTTTGGGCCGGACTACATTCTGCCCCCCGGCTTCAACGGGGAAGCGCTGCCTGACCACAACCGCAAAAATGCGCTGCAATGGTTCGCGCAGCGGATCGCACAGAACCCGAGATTCGCCCAGGCGACCTTGAAGACGGTGTTCCAGGGGCTGACCGGCCAGGAGATCCTCGACATCACCACAGGGATGCCACCAAACATGGGCGGCGCCGGAGGTGCTGGCGGCATGGGCGGTGACGTCGGTGCTGGCGGCATGGGCGGTGACCTCGGTGCTGGCGGCATGGGCGGTGACGTCGGTGCTGGCGGCATGGGCGGTGACCTCGGTGCTGGCGGCATGGGCGGTGACGTCGGTGCTGGCGGCATGGGCGGTGACGTCGGTGTCGGCGGCATGGGCGGCGTCGGTGGAACGACTCCGCCACCTCCTCCCCCGCCCTTGCCAGAGGACAATCCAGACATCGACCCCGACGTCCATCCTGGCCTCGTGCGCGCGTACAACCTACAGCAACAGGTCCTGCGCACGATTCAACAACGCTTCATCGACAGCGGGCACAACTTCAAGGTCTTGATTCGTGAAATCGTGCTCAGTCCCTACTTCCGCGCCAAGAACGCGACCCCGCTCAGCAGCGACATGGAGCTCGAGCTGTCGACCTTTGGCACGGCCCGGCTCCTCACTCCCGAGCACCTGAACCGCAAGATCGAGGCGACGACTGGAGTTCGTTGGCGATCCAACCCGAATCGGGCCGACTACCTGAAAGACCAGTACCGTATCTTCTACGGCGGCATCGATTCGGACCTCGTGACCCAGCGAGTGACCGAACCGAACGGCGTCATGGCAAGCCTGGCGCAGCGCATGGCCTATGAGGTGGCGTGTTCGGCGGTTTCGTACGACTTCTCGAAACCAGCGCATCAGCGTCTCCTCTTCCCGAACATCGAGCAGAGCACGCCGCTCTCGGAAACTTCGGACCAGGTGCGAGACGCCGTTCGCCATCTCCATGATCAGCTCCTGGGCGAGGAGCTCGCTGGCTCCGATGAGGAAATCGAGGCCACGATGGTCGTGCTCATGGAAGCGTACAACCTCGGCCGCCAAGGTCTGGCGGACGAAACGGTCCCGGAGCAGCTGTCCGGTCCGTGCCGCCTCAACAACGACCGAATCACCGGCGCCGACTTGCCGGACAATCGCCGAATCAACAGGGACACCGAGTACACGATCCGCGCCTGGATGGCAGCGATGAGTTACCTCCTGTCCGATTACAGATACCTGTACGAGTGAGGGAGGACTAGCTGTGGATCGTCGCGACTTTATACGAATGGCAAGCTGGGCTGGGCTGACGTGTGTTCTGCCGTCGGCATTGGACCCTCTGCGCGCAAGCGCTCAACCGATCAGCGGCTCGGCATACACGGGCACGTATTGGATCTTCATGCACGCAGGCGGCGGTTGGGATCCAACGCACCTCTGCGACCCGAAGGGCCGCGCAACTGAAGGCGAGAGCAACCCGATGGGGCGCTTTCTCAAGAGCGATATCCGAACGGCGGGCAACATCGAGTACGCTCCGCTCGGCGATGATGGAACCGCTCTCGACGCCTTCTTCCAGACGCATTCCGAGCGCCTACTCGTCATCAATGGCATGGACACGACCACCAACGGTCATGACCAGGGCACGCGCGGTACCTGGAGCGGTCGCACCGCAGAGGGCCACCCGCCAATTGGCGCGCTGATCGCGGCAACCCACGGCCCGAACCTTCCGATGCCCCTGATCGGATACGGCGGATACCTCGATACACAGGGTGTCACGAACGCCGTGCCGCTGGGCGATGGCGGTTTGCTTCACAACCTGGCGCACCCTTCCCGTCCAGATCCGACGGGCTCGGAGGAGAACTACTTCGGCCATCCGGACGTGCCCGGCATCGTTCAGCGGGAGCAGCAGCTGCGGCTCCTGAGGCTCCAGGGCAGGCAACGCCTACCGCGAATCTGGGACGGCCAAAACGAGCTGATGCTCGCGCGCCTCGGGCAGGACGACCTCAAGCGCGTCTCCGATTCGCTTCCGGAGAACTTCTCCGACAATCAGCTCGAGCGACAAATCCAAGTTGCCCTGGCCGCTTACCAGGCGGGCCTTTCGGTGAGCGTCAGCGTGAGCCGTGGTGGCTTCGACACGCACGGCAACCACGATGGCAATCACCTGCCGCGCCTCATCGATTTCGTCAACGGCGCGAATTTCGCGATGCAGGAAGCGGAGCGAATGGGCATCGCCGACAAGGTCGCCGTCGTGATGGGCTCGGACTTCGGCCGAACGCCGGGGTACAACAGCGGCAACGGCAAAGACCATTGGCCGATCAGCAGCATGATGATGATGGGCCCGGGGATTCCCGGTAACCGAGTCATTGGCGGAACCGATGATCGTCACGGTCTGCAGCTCGTCGACCCGGTGACCCTTCAAGCGACCGGCTCGCCGGACACGGCACAGGGCACCAGGCTCTCGATCGCGCACGTACACCGCGCACTGCGTAATCTGGCGGGTATCCCCAACGACTTCAAAGCAGCGTTCCCGCTAGCGGGCGAGGACCTGCCGATCTTCGGCTAAGTCAGCGACCAAAGCACGAGCCCTCCGATCGCCACCGCGACGAGGGACCAGAGCCGCATGACGAGCGGGGAGTGGCCGGTCCACCAGGTGAGAACGCGTTCGAAGCGCTCATAGCCGACGATCGGAAGGCTGGCCGCGCTCAGAATGGCAATCGCCCCGAGCACCTGCAGAAGGATCGGTGAGCGGGTGTCGGGCGCGGCGAACCAGAGGACGAGCCCGAAGCAGAGGCGCAGGAGCACGGCAAGCCAGAACCCGGACTTCGAGCTCCAACCGGATATGAAGGCGAAGATCGACCCTGGGGCGAATACACCCCAGGCGCCCATCACGAAGATGAAGAGCGCCACGGCAAGCGCGAGCACGACAAACACGACATCCAACCCAGCCAAGAGACCGGGAATCGGTCTCTGAGCGGGCGGAAGATATGACGCGTCACGCCTGCGCGCAACGCTTCGAGCTCGAGGGACTCAGAATGCGGCGCCGCCGGCGATTCGCAGGCCCCATACCTGTCCCTTGTCGAACGAGAAGCCGTACGGGTTGTCGAGGTTGATGTTCAGGCGGACCGCGCCGAATGCGTTGTCCCTGCCGAAGCGCATGTAGGGCTCGACTGCAAGCTGCGTGTTGGCATCGCTGAACCTGGGAATCAGCACCAAGCTAAAACGAGAGCCCACCCGAAGCCAGTCCGTCGCCTGATACCCCATCATGCCGATCATCTGCATTATGAAGTCGGTCTTCTGGCTTCGATTGTTCCTGTCGTCGATCTTGATCAAGGCCCCGGTGTCGACGTAGGCGCCCCAGAGAAAGCCACTGGGCTTGCTCCGCTCGACTGCGATCGGGACGATGACGCTCGCCGAATGTGCGTCCCAGAGCCAGTACATCGTGTTACCGCGCAAGGCGGCAGCCAAGGTGTAGGCAGATTGCGCGGCACCGCCGAAACGTTCGTCGATGCTGTCTGGGACGGTGGCCGCTGGAATCGTGGCGCCCACTCCCACTCGATAGGAGAACTGCCCCTTCTTCCCTTGGTAGTGGAATACGACATACGGGTTGCCCACGCGAAACGCGTTCTCAGCCGGGACATCGACATCGGTCGAGCGATCGACGTTGGCGTACGACATGCCCCAAACCACTTGCATGAGCACGCTATATGCGAGCTGCAGGCGCATCTCGATCAAGGGGCTGACGACAATCGAGCGCTGGTCGCCCTCGAGCTTTCCGCCAAACAAGCCGAGCTCGCCAAGGATGTGGAAGCGCTTGGTGTGCGCCTTCTTACCGTCGTCGAGGCTGTAGGGCTCATCCGGAAACGCGCGCGCCTGGCCCGGCGCCAACCAGAGCGCCGCAGCCAACATGAAACCAACAACTCCCCATCCACGAAGAACAGACATCATTCACCCCCCGCGAAGAAGAGACCCCCCTCTTCTTCTTCACCTCACTATAGACAGCCCGGGCAGCCGGGGCCCGCATTCCGTCGCCAGCGGAACCCCCGCCACACACTTGATCGTCCGTTCAGGGCTGAACGGCGACGTAAGAAGGGCCGCTTTGACTGAGCCATTCGACCGCACGTACCTCGTCAGTCCCGAGGTCGATGATCGAGAGCTTGTGGTCGGCGGTGTGCGCCACGAATGCGAACTCGCCTGTGGAGTCGGCGGCAGCAGTGAGGGGGAAGTTCCCTCCTGGAAGTCGAAGCGGCGCTGTGGGCGTGAGCGTGTCACCAGCTCGGGCGATGGTGACTAGGTTGGTTGGCATTCCGGCCCCCGTCGCGTTGGCCGGTGCGAGGATCTCGTCTCGCGAAGGGACGTAGGTCAGCCCGTAGGGAACCCCAACGCCGACCGGGACGCTTTCGATCACCGTCGGGCGGCTTGGCTCGGAGGAATCGATGAGCGTGACGTTGAAGCTGAATGTGTTCGCCACGACCGCGCGATCGTTACCGTCGAGAAACGAGACATCGGACGGATCCGATCCGGTCTCGAGCACCTCGCTCATCGTGCCGGCTGCGTCGGAGGTCTGGAAAATTCGGACGCCGCTTCGGCTGACGATATTGACGATGCCGAGGCTTCCGTCGGGGCTCAAGGCGACCTGTTCTGGGCCGCTTCCGACCTCGATGTCTTCGATCAGGCGCCTGCCGGGGATGTCGATGATCGACAGGGTGTCGCCCCGCGCATCGGCCGTCCCGTAGTTTGCGGTGTACGCGCGGCTGCCGTCTGGGCTGATCGCAATGCCGAGTGGCACGTCCTCAGTCTGGATTGCCTCGCCTGCCCCGGTCTGCAGGTCGACGATGAGCAAGGTGCCGCCAGCGGGAATCTCCGGGTCGCCCACCAGCCCGGGCAAGCCATCGAAAAATGCCGGCCCGACGGACACCACGGCGGTCTTTCCATCTGGCGTCAGCTCCACTTCAACCGGCCCTGGCTCCCAGTTCGACAGATCGATCGTATCCACGATGGACGAAGCCGCGTCGCTCTGCCCATCAACGAGCTTGTCGTAGTCGAGAAGCGTCAGCGACTGATTCAACCAGTCGGCGGTGACCACGAGCCGAGGCTCGCCAGCTGCGCCTCCGGCCCCAGCCGGCCCGCTCGAGGAATCACAGCCCCCCAGCGCGAGCCCGAGAACACAGAATCCCAACCAAGCCGCGCGATGAATCATCGCGCGAGTATAGGTGATCTGGAGCTCTCACGAAGAGGGATGTTCCCTTTTCTAGTCGAGGAGGCGGAAGATGACTTTGTCCAGCTCGCCGCCCTGGTAAGCGAACTGGTCCGGGTAGAGCGTGGACACCGGAGTTCCGTTGTCGATGCCGACGTCGAAGGGCTCCGAGAGCGAGAAGGTGGCGTTGTGGGTTTGAGGCATGTCGACCTCGCCCACCTTCTCGTCGTTGATGAACAGCTCACCGCTGCCTGCGAAATTGCCGGCGTGGCTGAACTTGAAGGTGACCTTCGTTTCGCCTTTCTTCAAGAGCGGAGACTTGATGATGTAGTGCACCCCGTCGAGGAAGTTGTAGTCGTAGAAGACTCGCCGGTTTTTGATGAACATCGTGTAGCCGCCAGTGAAACCGCCGCATGCCACGATGACGCCTCGTTCTTTGCCGGTCACGTTGATCACGGTTTCGATGGTGTGGGACCGGCCCTTGATCGGCGGTGATGCCTTCTCGGCAATACGAGTGGCGCCGGGCGCATAGAATATAAACTCGGTCATCCCCTTGAAGAGCCTGTCCTGCTGCTTCGAAATGCGCGCGATCATGTCGTCGTACAGCGGGTACACGTTGTACTTCTTGGCTTGCTCATCGAAGAGCTGCTGCAACTCGGCAAGCTTTTCCGGATACTCTTCGGCCAGGTTCTTCGAGCCGCTGAAGTCCTCGGCGACGTGGTAAAGCTCCCACTTGTCGTCATCGAACGATGACGTCGAGTTGAGCTCCCAGGGCATTCGGTTCCCATGGAGCGTGACGGCCTTCCAGCCATCTGCCCAGACAGAGCGGTTACCGAACATCTCGTAGTACTGGACCTTCTTCGCGTTCGGAGCATCGGCGTCGTTGAACGAGTAGCGCATGCTGACCCCGTCCATGGGGCGCTGCTCGATGCCGTCGATTTGTTCCGGGACGTCGAGACCGGTCACGTCGAGCAAGGTCGGCGCAATGTCGGAGATGTGATGATACTGATCGCGGACCTCGCCCTCGGCTTTGATCCCTTCGGGCCAGTGGACGATCAGCGCATCTTGAATGCCCCCACGATGCACCGACTGCTTGAAATACCGGAACGGTGTGTTGCCCGCCATCGCCCAGCCTGCGTGGTAGTGCGGGTAGGTGTTGCGGTCGCCCCATGCCTCATATCGCTTCCAGTTCGCGTCAAACGCCGTTTGCCTGCCGTTGAGCACGTAAGTCTCGTTGAAGGTCCCGGCGAGGCCGCCCTCTCCGCTCGCACCGTTGTCCGACGTCACCATGATGATGGTGTTGTCGAACTGTCCGACTCGCTTGAGGGTTTCGACGATTCGCCCGATCTCCATGTCGAGATGCTCGAGCTGGGCGGCGAACACCTCCATCTGCCGGGCATAGAGCTTCTTCTCTTTGGCGTTCAGCGAATCCCAAGCAGGAATCGAATCGGGCCGCGACGTGAGCTCGGTGTCCTCGGGAACGACGCCAAGCAACTTCTGCCTCTCGAGGATCAACCTGCGAGCCTCATCCCAGCCCATGTCGAACTTGCCTCGCCAGTTCTGGAGGTACGCCTTGGGCGCTTGGTGAGGGGAGTGCATTCCCCCTGGCGCGAGGAACACCATGAACGGGCGGTCCTTGGGCGCGGTCGACATGTGGCCGGTGATGTACTCGATCGCCTTGTCCGCGAGGTCCGTCGAGTTGTGGTAGTCCTTGCCCTTGGCTTTCCAAGGCTCGATTGGCGCGTGATCTTCGAACATCACGGTGCGGTACTGATCAGCGTCGGCGGCCATGAAGCCGTAGTAGTGCTGAAAACCTTCGCCACTCGGCCAGCGATTGAACGGTCCAGCCTGAGACACCTCGTAGAGCGGGGTATGGTCCCACTTGCCGAGCGCGTAGTTCACATAGCCGTTCATCTCCATGATCTTCGCGACGGACTTCGCATCGTCCGGGATGATGGCGTTGTAGCCGGGGAAGCCCATCGCCGTCAGCGAGTGCGAGCCGAGCCCGATCGAATGCGGATTGCGGCCGGCCATGATTGACGCACGGGATGGTGAACACAGCGCGGTGGTGTGGAAGTTGTTGTAGCGCAGACCGCCCTCGGCGAGGCTGTCGATGTTCGGGGTCTCGGTGAGACCGCCAAAGCTACCGAGCTGCGCGAAACCGGTATCGTCGAGAAGGATCAGAACGACGTTCGGTGCATTGGCCGGCGCGGCTTTGTAGGTCGGAGGCCACCACTCCTCCGAGTCCTCGTAGCGCTCGGAGATCTTGCCCTTGAAGTTCAGGGGCGAGGTCGGGTCGTCGGACACCGCAACGGGCTCGCCTTGAGTTTCCACAGCCTCAGGAGCCACAGGATAGGCGGGCGGGGCGGCAGCCTTGTCGCATGCTGCAAGAGAAGCGAAAACGAATGTCAGGGCCGTAAACAGAGAGAAAGTACGCGTCTTCATCTGCGTAAGCTCCTGTCTTTGCGTTCGGAGGTCAACCGAAGACATCCGCCTCGTCTACTTTGTGTCTGTTTTTATCTACACAGAAGATAGACGACGCCGCTTCGCGACATTGTGCTTGCGAGACTTGAGAAAATGAAACATGTTCTAGTGAAACATGTTCTAGTTGCCCGGTGCGTCGCCCGGGTCGCGGCCAAACGACGATTGGAGCTTCCAATGACCAACGAAACGAAGACGAACCCCTGGGCGGGTTTTGCCAGGGGCTGGTTCTTGCTCATGTTCTCCGAGGAGATCGAGCCGGGACAGGTCGTGCCGCTCAAGCGCTTCGACCAGGAACTGGTCCTGTTCCGAACGGAGTCGGGTGAAGCGAAGGTGCTCGATGCGTACTGTCCTCACATGGGCGCGCACCTCGGACACGGCGGCAAGATCGTCGGTGAAGGGATCGTCTGCCCCTTTCACGCGTGGAAGTTCGACGGCACCGGCAAGTGCATCGAGATTCCTTACGCCAAGCGCATCCCGCCAAAAGCTGGCCTTGCGTGCTGGCCCGTGCTCGAGCGTAACGGCATGATCTTCGTCTGGCACGACCGCGAAAAGAGCCAGCCCGATTGGGAGATCCCAGCGCTCGAACAATGGGATGACCCGGAGTTTCTTCCGTGGCGATTCGCAAAGCTCCAAATCAAGACGCCACCTCTCGCCATTGCGGAGAATCTGGCCGACGCGGGTCACTTCATTCCGGTGCACAACACGCATCCGGTTCCTGGCTCCTTTAGCAACACGTACACCGACCACATCGGCCAGCAGAAAATCAAGGCGGTTGCCTACCCCGTACACGGCGGCAAGGACGAATTTTCGTCGACGGCCACCTATTACGGTCCCGCATACCAGGTCACCGAGATGCACGGCGCAGGCCTCGGCGTGATCATCAACGCCCACACGCCAATCGACGACGAGAACCTGATGCTGCGTTTCGCGGTTTCGATGAAGGCCACCGAGGGCATGACCGACGATCTCGTCGATCACTTCATCAACAACATGCGCGACGGCTACCTGCAGGACGTGCAGATTTGGGAGAACAAGATTTACCTCGACCGGCCGATGCTCTGCGACGGCGACGGCCCCATCGGCGAGTTCCGCCGCTGGTACTCACAGTTCTACACCCCACGCAACGAGGCCGCCGACGCAGCCGAGTAGCCAGGAGCATCCGCATGAGCAACGCCAGCAAGCCGGATTTCGTCAAGCTCGCGCAAGACGCGAAGCCGATCCTACGAGAGCGTAACCCCAAGGCAGACGCCAAGCGCGTCATTCCCGACGAAACGATTCAAGAATTGAAGGACGCCGGCTTCTTTCGGATGCTGCAACCGAAGCGCTGGGGCGGCTATGAATGTAACCCCATCGAGTTCTTCGACGCTGCGATCGAAGTCGCCTCGGCCTGTCCGTCGACGGCCTGGGTGCTCGGAGTCGTCGCCGTTCACAACTGGCAGCTGGCGCTCTTCCCGGAGCAGGCTCAGAAAGACGTCTGGGAAGGCGAGAACGGTCTCGATACGCTCACGGCGTCCTCGTACATGCCGGTCGGCAAGGTGACCCGCGCCGACGGAGGCTACCGGCTCAGCGGCAAGTGGGGTTTCTCGAGCGGCTCCGATCATTGCCAATGGAACTTCCTCGGCGCCTACGCTCCAAAGGAAGAAGGCAAGCCGCCCGACATGTTCACTCTGCTCGTCCCTCGCTCCGACTACGAGCTGATCGACGATTGGTTCGTCTCTGGACTCAAGGGCACCGGCAGCAAGTCTGTGCTCGTCGACGACGTCTTCGTCCCGGAGCACCGTGTGCATCGGATGTCGGACGCGTACCGTCTGAAGAACCCGGGGAACGAGGTCAACACGAGCCCCCTGTACAGGGTCCCGTTCGGACAGCTCTTCACGCGCACCGTAGCGACGCCCGCGATTGGCATGCTCCAAGGCGCGCTCGAAGCCTACGTGAATCTCAACAAGAGCCGTACGGGCCGTGCCGATGGGAAGAAGGTCTCGGATGACCCGTTCAATCTAGAGACCTGTGCGCGCGCGACGCTCGCGATGCGCGAAGTTCGAGCTCTGCTTCGAAACGACTGGAACGAAATGATGGCCAAGGCAGAGGCGGGTGAACGGATCGAGGTCGAAGATCGCGTTGCGTACCGGGCCAACGCAGGAGCCGCGACCGATCGCATGGTCAAGGCGCTGGACGACTTGTTCATGGCTAGCGGCGGTTCGGCGATCTTCATCGACCAGGACATCCAGCGCTTCTTCCAGGACATCCACGGGGCACGGGCGCACCACGCGAACAACCCGCTCAAGACGCAGCGTAACTACGGCGGCCTCTTGATGGGCGAGCAAACGACGGACTTCTTCCTCTGAGGCGACGATGGGATCGGCCGTTCACAGCTTGGGCTACTTCCTCTTCGAGGTTTGCGACCTCGACGCCTGGGATCACTTTCTGACCGAGGTGATCGGCGTCGAAAGGGGCGATGCGTTGGGCGAAGGGCTGGTACCCTATCGCACCGACGAGCGTGCCGCGCGAATCCTCTTGCGGCACGGTCCGGCGGACGACTTGATCGCGCTCGGCTTCGAGACGCCCAGTGAGGCAAGCCAGCACGAACTGAGCAGGCATGCTCGAGAGGCGGGCTACACTGTCCAGCCTGTGCTCCCCGACGAGGCGAAGGCGCGTGGCGTCGAAGGCCTGATTCGGACCTTTGAGCCCGGCGGTGTTGCGCTCGAGCTCTTTCACGGCCCCGTGCTCGCCAAAACGCCCTTCCGACGCGAGAAGGTGGCGGCGGGCTTCGTCACCGGCGAGCAAGGGGTCGGCCACTTAGCGCTTCGCGCCGACAACATCGCCGCGACGCGATCGTATTTCGAGCAGGTGTTGAGCTTTGGACTCAGCGATTACATCCGCTGCACCCTGCCTGGCGAGTTCAAAGTCGACATCACCTTTCTTCACGTCAATCAGCGCCACCACACCGTGGCACTGGGTTCGGGGCTGCAGAAGCATTTGCACCATTTCATGCTGCAGATGGGCTCGCTCGACGACGTCGGCGCGGCGCTCGATCGGGCCTTCGCCAACAAGGTGCGCGTCGTGCAGGGCCTGGGACGGCACCCGAACGATCAGATGGTGACTTTCTATTGCGTCACGCCTTCCGGCTTCGAATGTGAGCTGGGCTGGGGCGGACGGACCGTGGACGACTCGAACTGGGAGCCAAGCACCTACAGCCGAATCAGCGATTGGGGCCATCAATCTCCGTACCGGAGGCCTCCAAAGCGACAGACAGAAATGAGAGAACAGCCATGAGCAAGAGACCGCGATTTCCGATTCCTCGCTATCCCCGGGGATGGTTCCAAGTTGCCTATGCGGACGAGATCAAACCCGGCGAGGTCCAGCCGCTCAAGTACTTCGGGGTCGAGCTCGTCATGTTCCGCACCGAAGACGGGGAAGTCAGCGTCCTCGATGCCTTCTGTCCTCACATGGGCGCGCATCTGGGCCACGGCGGCAAGGTCGACGGTGACGGGATCGTCTGCCCGTTCCACGCCTGGAAGTTCAACGGCGAGGGCAAGTGCACCGAGGTGCCGTACGCCAAGCATCTCCCTCGCAAGGCCAACATCACCGCATGGCCAACGATAGAGCGAAACGGCC
The DNA here is from genome assembly GCA_963842915.1 of uncultured delta proteobacterium. Lineage (GTDB taxonomy): Bacteria > Myxococcota_A > Polyangia > Polyangiales > Houyiibacteriaceae > SG8-38. Next base: position 115,638 of record CAWJII010000004.1, read on the forward strand.
TGATCATGGTCTGGCACGACATCGAAGGGAAGGAGCCCGAGTGGGACATCCCGGAGATCTCGGAATGGAACAACGAGGCCTGGACCCCATACTGGAAGCAGCGCTGGAAGATGCGCACGCACAACCAGGACATGTGCGAGAACGTCGTCGACAAGGCACATTTTCGCTACGTTCACGGCATGAACATCGTTCCGCAGCCGCACACGGTGGAGCTGAAGTACCCGCACATCCACATGGTCACCGACACTGCGATGGAGACGCCGCGCGGCGACGTGACCGGCGAGCTCGACGTCGAAGTCCACGGCTTCGGCTTTTCCCTGAGCCGCTTCCGGGGCATCGTCGAGACGACCAACATGGCCTCTGTCACGCCAATCGACGACGAATACTGCGATGTCCGCTTCTCCTTCACTGTCAAGAAGATCGGCGGTGCCGATATCACCGCCGGAGTGGGCAGGGCGTTCACCAAGGAGGTCGCGCGGCAGCTCGAAGAAGATGCCCCAATCTGGGAAAACAAGGCGTTCTTCCACCAGCCCATGCTCTGCGACGGCGATGGGCCGGTCGCCGAATTCCGCAACTGGTGCAAGGAGTTCTACCCGAACTGGTACCACAAGCAGGCCCAACAAGAGTATGATGGCGTCAAGGAGGTGAGCAAGCCGCTCACACTGGCGGAGCGACGCAAGCGGCTTGCCGCAGCATAGATGGACAGGGGTTCCGATACACATGCTCTGGCAACGCCAGATGAAATCAGGGCGCGCATCCGAAGCGAGCACGCGCAGATCTCCGCGCAGCTCGCGCGCGTCGAGGCCTTGACCGAGCGTGTCGGCGACGGCGACGCGCAGGCGGTGATTGCACTACGCGACGAGCTGACAGCGCTGGGGGCGGTGCTGCTCGAGCACCTGCACTACGAGGAGTACCAGGTCCCGTCTTTGACCGAGGCCGACAAAGTCGACCGGGTTGCCGAAGACATGCGACGCGAGCATCGAGCGCAGCGCGACTTGTTCGATCGCATCATTCGCGAGCTCGACGAGACGGCGGTCGGCTCGAGCTTGGTGGTTGGGGTGCGGGAGCTCTCGCGCGCTATCCGAGACGACATGCAGTACGAAGAGCGAGAGCTGTTGAGTAGGCCCTAGCCTGGGAGCAGAACCATGAAAATCATGTACAACCCAGCGACCTGCAATCACTACGGCGTCTGTGTCGAAGAGTCGCCTCAGGTCTTCTCGTTTGCCGAAGACGGGAGTCTGATGATTCAAACGTACGACATCCCCCCCGACCTCGAGGACCAGGTCCGGGACGCTTGCATGATGTGCCCGACCCAGTCGATTCAGATCGAAGAGGAGTAGGCGCGCGCGGGGGGGTGGGGATGAAGGGCCCAGGCTTCGCTTCTGCGGCGCACGACTGGTCGTGAGCTTCGTGAGTCAGATTCGCGTCAAGAGCTTTGTCGTCAACATGCGCGACGAGGCGATGATCGGGGTCATGGTGTGGCTCGACGCGCTCGTTGGGAAACCCGACGAGTCGAAAACGTAGACGTCGCGAGTGCCGTAGACCTGACCGTTCAAGTCGGCGCCGCCATCCCGCTCTGAGGCGGCGAATCGTACCGTGCCTTGCTGATGGGCGCTGATCATCGGCGCGGTGGCCGGCGCAAGAGTCAGCTGCTGGGCTTGCTGGGCCTCCCGGGCCGAGCGGATTGTCAGGGGTGGAGCGGTCGGGACGAGAACCTCGCGCGCGCCGGCCTCGAGGTAGACCTTGGCGGCGGTTTGTACTGCGAGGCGAAGCCGCGCCCGATGGTCCTCGCGCTGCTCGTAGCGAATCGTCAGCCGTCCGTCACGCGCAACTTCGACAGTACCCGATGGCGCATCGGGCACCAGGAGAAGAGAAGGCGCCATGTGGTCGTACTGGGCCATACCCTCCATTCCAGGGGCACCCGAGAACGGCAGCAGGCTCGACACAATCCCTGGCGTTCCCATGATGCCTTCAATGCGAAATCCCCAGAGCCCGAACTGCGCGTTGTCTTCTTCCTCGAACTCGGTGATGGCGTAGGACTGAGGGATGCCGTCAAAGGCAGCCACCCGCTCATCGAACATGCCGATAATCGCGAGCTGCGGCTGGAGGGTGAGGTTCTGGCCGACATGCGAGTTGCCTACTCCCGATCGCAGCAGGAGCTGCGCCGACGCGATGGCATTGGCCGCGACGATGACGATCTTGGCGCGAATGCTGAACGTCCCCTGCTCGTGGTAGCCCTTGGGATCGAGAGTACGGACGGTGACCTCCTTGAGCTCTTGCTTGGCCTTGCTGATCTTCACGGCGCGCGCCCTCGTGAAGATTCGCGCACCCGCTTCGACCGCCTTGGGCAGGGCGACCATCCGAGGGTTTCGTTTGGCGTGAACCGGACAGCCCAGCATGCAGGTGCCAAGCCCTCGGCAACCCACGCGGTTGTGCATCAATACTTCCCCACGGAACCCCAGCGCCTCGCCGCCGTCGCGTAGCAGCTTGTTCGCCTTGTTGACCATGTCGTCCGGAATTCGATTCGCTGAAAGATCGGCAAGCGCATCCTGTTGGAATCGTTTGAACTGAGCGGGCGCGAAGTCTTCGAGGCCGTACTTGCCCGTCCAATGACGCAAGACGCCTTCGGGGATGGGCACGACATCACAGGTGTTGACGACTCCACCGCCGCCGAGGACCCTCCCCTGCAGCACGCTGACCGAGAGATCGTGTGAGGTTCGCCCCCCTCTGTCCATGTAGAGCTGGTCGTACATGGGGCCGTCGCGCTGCGTGCGTTCTGGGCCTACGAGATCACGACCTTCCTCGAGGACGAGCACCTCGTGCCCCGCCTCAGCCAACAAGCGCGCCGCAGTGGCCCCTCCGGAGCCCGAACCGATGACGCAAATCTCCGCCGTGATGGACTCCGGCAGCGCTTCCTTGGACAGATCGACGATCGCGCCCGTCATGGCTGATGACCTCCCAGGCGCTTCATCGACGGACCCGGATAGCCAATATGCGGCCAGACTTCTTCATGGTCGAAGTAGACCAAGTTGAAGAACTTGCGCATGGCGATGCTGACCTGACGTCGCAGCAGCTTGTCGCTGACTGCCCAGTCGTTCCAATGCGAAGTGCGCTCCGCGACATCCAGGCGCGAAAACGTGGTGAGCTTCTTGTCGAAGACCAGCGGTCCGAATTCGATCAGGACGAGCGCCTTTTGAAGGTCCTTGACGTTGTGTTCCGGCTCGTCGGCCACAAAGGCGTCGAAGGCGCGCGGGAGATCCATAGAGGCAGGGTCGACGGGAATCGTTTTGGTCTTGGGCAGCATGATCGCCACCAAGCTCTGCAGCGTTCGGTACTCGTGCGCATCGAGGACGCGGAGCCCCTCTATTTCGGGCGCCCGTCCCCGCAGCGCCAGAAGCCCGCCGCCACCGACGCCCAGGATCGCGCCGCCGGCAACCAGGCTCATTTTGAGAAAGCGGCGCCTCGAAAGAAAGCTGAAGAGCCCGTCACTCGCCGATTCTGCATTCGCCCCCTCGGTCACGTTCAACCTCTGCGCTTGCGTTCCTCGTCGTCGTCGTCTTCTCCGACGTCTTTGTAGTCGACACGGATTCGGCCTTCGCCGAGGGTCGCGATCGTTTCGAGCGCCTGCAGGCGTGCTTCGGTGTCCCGCTTGTACGCTCGAAGCTCGGTCAGCTCCTCTTGCATGCGCTCGGTCTCCTCTGCGCGTGCGAGGCGAAGCTTGTACCAGAGCCACAATCCCCAGCCGATTAGGCCGAAGACCGCGAGGGGGATGAGTAACTCGATGACGATGGCCACTGGGTTCTTGTGCCCTTCCCGCGCTCCGCAAGCAAGTAAATCCGGCATCCGTGCTATAGAAAAGCAATGAGTAGCGACCGCGACGAAATGAAGGCATTTCGCGAGTTGCAGGCTCAGTTGGCCCCCCGCTGGCTGCTCGCGGATGGTGACGGCCCGGAGCCCAGGGACATCGTGGTCGTTCCCTCGCTCTCGTTTGACGGTATCGACACCGTCTCCATCGACGGGGTGATTCACTACGAAGAGCGGATGCTATTCACGCTGAACTTGCTGCGCCATCCGCGGGCGCGCCTGATCTACGTCAGCTCCGCACCTATTCACCCAGTAGCTGTCGACTACATGCTCTCGTTGATCAGCGGCATTCCAAACGAACACATGCGTCAACGCCTGACCGTGCTCTCTCTGTATGACAGCTCGTTCGTTCCACTTTCGAAGAAGATCCTGGAGCGGCCTCGGGTCATCGAGCGCATCCGGAACATGATTCGCCCCGAATGCGGTCTGATGACCTGCTTCACCGTCTCCGGGCTGGAGCGCAGCCTGGCGGTTGAGCTGGGCGTTCCGCTCTACGGCGTGGACCCCGACTTGGCCTGGCTCGGCACCAAGAGCGGCTCGCGCTGTGCGTTTCGCGAGGCAGGCGTGCCCTCGTTGCCCGGGGCCGGGGATCTGAAGAGCGAAGCAGCCCTGGTGCGTGCGATAGACTCCCTATCGTCTGCCGATGAAGGCCTCGAGCGCGTGGTGGTGAAGCATAACGCGGGCTTCAGCGGCCAGGGCAACGCGATCTTCGACCTAGGCGCCCTGCACAGGGTTTGCACGAGCACTGACGCGAATCAGGAGGCACGCGAGCGAGCGATTGCCGATGCGCTCCCGAAGATGCGCTTCGTCGATCCCCAGATGACCTGGGACCGCTTCTTGAACAAGTTCGAACGGGACGGCGGAATCGTCGAAGCCTTCGTCGAAGACAGGGCCAAGCGTGCGCCAAGCTGTCAACTTCGCATCTCGCCCGAAGGCAGCCTGGATATCATTTCGACGCACGACCAGCTGGTCGAGGGAATCGACGGGCAGATCTACGCTGGTTGTAGATTCCCCGCCGACGCAGCGTATCGATTGGACATTCAGCGAGACGCGCTTCGCGTGGCTGAGGTTCTTCAGAACAAGGGCGCAGTCGGCCGGCTGGCAGTCGACTTCATTTGCATACCGGACGACGATGGCGCCTGGAAACACTACGCGATCGAGACCAACCTGCGATTGGGCGGGACGACGCATCCAATGATGATGCTCCGGATGCTGACCGACGGTCGATACGACCCGGACGCAGGGCTCTACCTCACACCCCGCGGCGAGCCGCAGTTCTACGTCGCGACCGACTCGATGCGTTCCGATGCTTACCGCGGCCTGCTGGTCGAGGACCTGCTCGACATTGCGGCGGTGAACGGTTTGCACTATCAGGCTTGGTCTGAATCGGGCGTGCTCTTTCACTTCACGGGCGCGCTCAGCGAATTCGGAAAGCTCGGCATCACGGCGGTGGGCAAGAGCCCAGCCGAGGCGGACCAGTGGTTCGAGATGACACGTCAGGTACTAGACCGCGAAACGAAGAGTCAGCGTTGTACATCGAAGAGCTGAAACCAGGTGTGCTCCGAGTATCGGCATCGGCCGATTGGCCGAGGCCATACATCGGCGTTGGCGGGTCGATGCACGGAAACGAACCCTGCGGCGCCGACGCAATTGGGCGAATCGCCAGCGCCTTCGAGAGCGGAGAGCTGAAGCCTGAAAAGGGCACCGTCTTCCTCGTCCACGCGAACCCCGAAGCGACTTCGCAGGGGCGTCGCCACACGCCCGAAGGCGACGACCTCAACCGGCTCTGGGATTTCGACTTCACCGAGACTCTTCGCCAAGAAGCCTGGGGCTACGAACACCATCGCGCGCTCGAGCTCAAGGAAATCCTCGGCAAGCTGGACGTGTTCTTGGACCTTCACTCCGCCGGAACTGCGACACCCCCGTTTGGCGTCAGCAACGGCGAGGCGCAGATCGACGAGATCGCGAAAAAGGTCGGCATTTCATACCTGGTGCAGTCCTGGTACGGCCTAGCCGACAAGGTGATCATCGGCTTTCTCAAGCTCGCGAGCGTGCCGGCCTTCTCGGTCGAGTGCGGAGCGCACGATGATGCCGACATCTCCGAGACGGCGCACCGAATTGCGATGAACTTTCTGCGGGTGACCGGCGCCATCGATGATGGGAACACAGCCAGCGGCAGCGAGGTCCATACCGTGCACGTGGTCGAAAGAATCACCAAGCCAAGCGAGGATTTCGGATTCGGTGCTCCATGGACTGGCTTCCAAAGACTCGAGCCGGGCGCGCTGGTTGGCCGCGACCGTGTCACCGAGATCCGCGTCAGCCAATCCTGCTATGCGGTGCTGCCGAACCTCGACGTCGAGGTCGGAGACGACGTCATATACTTGGCTGTGGATTCCTAAGCGCTCGCCGGGCACGACCTAGATCGCCGACAGCCGCTGTATGGCCGCGTCCAAGGCACGCGAAACGCAGGTCTGGTCGCGCACGCGAGCGAGTGTCGGCCAGGTCGCGCGTTCGCCTTCGTGAATGTGCTTGAGAAGCTCCTCGTGCGAGATGTTGGACATGGCACGGAGGAGCGCGATTGGGCGCAGCCGTGGGTGGATGTCAATGTCGCCGCCGTAGGGCTGGCCGGCCAGTGAATGGGCAACGTCGAAGGTGCTGTAGAACGGCGTGCTTTTCGTGAAGTCGCGAGCGAGCTCGAGTTGGTGTGTGACTTGGGCTCGGAAACTCGAGACGACGACGCCCGAAACGACAGGGACCAGTCCGCGCCTGCCTGTGACGCGCCGCAGGGGCGCAACATGTGGATTGACCTGGCTCACGATGAAGTGATTGACGTTGTGTAGACGACTCAGTCGGCGCATCGGCAGGTCGCCCTTGAGGGAACCATCGATCCAGGTCTCGGTGCCCATGTATGGGGCGGTTTCACCCGAGGCTAAGCGTTGAAGGAGGGTCGTGGCGGGAAACGCACCGGGGATCGCCGCCGAGGCCACCGCCGCGCTGTTCATGAGCACGTCGGGCGTCGTGTAGTGGCACAGGACGCGCGGTTTTTGGCGCTCGCGCGTTGGGGAGACGCTGATGCTGACAGTCCGCCCCGTCCGAGCGTGGGCTTCGGCGAAAGTGTAGTCGCCGCAGTTGTGGGCCACGACTTCTTCGAGGCGGGCGGGGTCGTACACTGCGCGTTCGCTCGCGGCACGCTTGGCTGGGAGACGTTTGAGCGCATCGGTTCGGATCACCCGGGGATTGGCGAAGAGCACTTTGAGCTCCTCGTCGGTTCGAACGCCGGTGCCGCAGGCGATGAGGGCGCCCATCGACGCACCCGAAAGCACGTTGGGCAGGAGATCCTGCTCCGATAGGGCCTTGACCACACCCAGGTGAAAGAAGCCAAGAGATGCGCCTCCGGAAAGCAGCAGCGCAGAACGCCCGAAGATGTGCGAGGCCCTGCGAAAACCTGCCAAGGTGAACGCAGGCTCTAACCCTGTTTGATCGGGGTCTGCCAAATACGCGATGCAGGCGAGCGCCTCCGCGTAGAAAGCCTCGACCAGATGCTTGGTGCCGAGCGGCGTGACGCCATAGAGCCGAGGGTCCGCCAGCTCGCCCAGATGACGGTACAAGGCCTCCCGCAACAAGGGCACGAGCGCCAGGGCCTTCCCCGCCTCGCGAGTGCCTGTGAGCTCCTCGGTGTGCTCACGCAGAAGCCCGGCGTCGTAAACCGAGGACTTCGGCTGAGCTCGCCACGCTTCCGCATCGCCCCGAGCCGCTACGGCCTCCATCCTGCGCCGCCAGGCATCGTAATCCTCGAGCCTACTCACCTCGCCCCAAGTCCCCCTCAGGCCTTACGCTTCTTCACAGTCTCGAAGAAGTTCTTCCCTGGATCAGGCGCATCGGGGTTGAGCATGCCGCAGCCTACTTGGTCCGACGGCTCTCGTGGGTCGTCGGACTCGGCGGAGAGATCGGGAAGAGCCATGCCCGAGCGGATCACCTCGATGGCGCGATGGGTGGAAAGATATACCCGGCCCTCGGACGCGAGCTTCTCGAGAAGCCCGGTACGGTGAAGGACATCGCGGACCGGTCCTTTGATTCGCGTGAGCACCAGTCGGACGCCCTGAGCCGCCAGCTCTTCGTCGAGCTCCGCCAAGGTGGCGGCCGCCGCCGAGTCGAGGTCGTTCACGCCTGCAGCTTCGAGGACGAAGTACCGGACCGGTGTTTCGGAGTCCCGCACCAGGCTGCGGACGGTTTCCTTCAGGAAGCTCACATTGCCGAAGTAGAACTGCGCGTCGACACGGACGAGGATGATGCCCGGGATCGTCTCGGCATGCGGGTGGCGCGCAATGTTGAGATAGGTCTGCGATTCGGGAACACGCCCGAGGACCGCAAAGTAGGGTCGGGTCGTGCGAACGAGAAAGAGCAGCAGTGACGCAGCGACGCCAACCAAGATGCCCCACTGAATGCCTAGGGACAGGGTCGCGACGAAGGTGAGAACGAGAAGATAGAAATCGGCACGCTTGACTCGATAGACCTCGGCAGCGCCGCCGACGTCGATGAGCCCAGTGACAGCCGCGACGATGATCGCGCTCAAGGCTGCCTTGGGTAGATAGAAGAACGCACGGGTCAGCACTAGCAAGGTGATGACGACGACGGCGCAGGTGATGAGCGCGGCTAACTGTGTTTTCGCGCCAGCGCGCACGTTCACCGCGGTACGCGAGAAGCCTCCTGCGATGGGGTAACCACCGGTCACACCGCCCGCCATGTTGGCGAATCCCAGCGCGATGAGCTCACGGTTCGGATAAATGTCGTACCGGAACTGCTGCGCGAAGGTCCGGCCGACGGAGATCGCCTCCATGAAGGAAACCAAAGCGATCGTGAACGCCGCTGCAATGAGCTGCGTGAGGATTTCAGAATCCACCGAAGGCACGCGGAAGCCCGGCAGGCCCGCCGGAACCTCACCGACCACCGATACTCCGCGAGCGGACAGACCAAACGCCCAAACGCCGACTGTTGCAGCAATGACCACGAACAGGGCTGCCGGCTGGCGCGGCCACCGCTTCTTGAAGAGCACCAGCGCGGCGATCGACGAGGCGCCGATCGCGAGCGTCGGCCACGACCAGCTCGAGGCGTTTGCAAGCGCCTCCCAAACGACCTTGTGAACGTGATGGGTGCGCGGAAGCGGGACCCCCAACAGGTGGCCGAGCTGGCTCGCCGCAATGATGAGCGCGGCGGCGGCGGTGAACCCGGCCACGACCGGTCGGGAGAGGAAGTTCACCAGGAAACCGGCGCGCAGAAACCCGAGCCCCGCCTGAATGACGCCGACCATCACCCCAAGGGCAGCGGCCACCAAGATGTAGTTCTCGGTGCCGACCGCCGCGATGGTCGCCACGCTCCCGGCGACCAGGATCGAATCCATGGCCACCGGTCCGACGGCAAGCTGTCGCGAGGTGCCGAGCACGGCGTAGAGCAAGAGCGGCGCGACAGAGGCGTAGAGCCCGTGAATCGGCGGAAGCCCTGCAAGAAGCGCATAGCCCATGGCTTGCGGAACCAGCATGACCGCCGTGGTCAGACCAGCCACCAGATCGGCGCCGAGATCGGCGCGCTGATAGTTCCGGAGCCAGCCGATGATCGGCAGCGCAGGAACCCCGGAACCGCGTGCCGACGCCGTCGCTCTACCGGGTTGGCTCATCCGTCGATCATGGCGGCGGCTTGTGGATCCACCGGACCCCCACTGCCGCTCTCACGCATTCGCATGAAGAGCTGATACGCGCCTACGCCGGCGAGCATCGCAACGCCAAATGTCAGTGCCTCCTGAGACCTGGCGCCAACCGACGTGAACGCGGGACCGGGGCAGTAGCCGCCGAGACCCCAGCCCACGCCGAAGATCGCAGAACCCAAAATGAGCCGGCCGTCGATGTCCTTGCGCGTGGGCAACGAAAACGCAGGCGCCCAAATCGGCCTCTGCCATGTTCGAATCGCCCATCGATATACGGGTGTGTACACGACGATGGCGCCCAGCATCACGAAGGCCAGACTGGGATCCCAGTTTCCAAAGAAATCGAAAAAGCCGATGATCTTTGCGGGCTGGGTCATGCCCGCGATTGCGAGGCCGACCCCAAACAACGCTCCTCCGAGGAACGCGCCGATCTTGACCTTCATATCGAGCCTCCCAAAACTTCGTTCACGACGAAGACGGTCAGCGCGGCGGTGATCATGAACGAAATGGTGGCTACGGTGGACCGCTTCGAGAGGCGCCCGATGCCGCAGACCCCGTGACCGCTGGTACAACCGCTTCCGAGCTGTGTGCCCAGGCCCACCGTGAGACCGGCGATGATCAACGCGGGGGTCGAGCGACTGATCTCGACGACATAGTCCTGCGGGTAGAAGAAGCTCCAGCCGGCTCCAGCGGCGAACAGTCCGACGAGGAACATGACTCGCCAGGCAATGTCTCCGGTCTCGCGACGGAAGACGCCGCCAGCGATGCCGCTGATGCCCGCGATTCGGCCGTGGAACAGCAGCAATCCGGCTGCAGCCGCGCCTATCATCAAGCCCCCAATCGTGGAGGCGATGGGTGTAAACGATTCCATGGGGCTCATTCAAAGCAGCCCCGGTGCCAAACCGCCAGCTCTTTGTGGTGCTTGGGTTTGCGATCGGGCTCGAGTGCTGTTAATTCAGCGACTTAGCTCCGGTTCGTATTGCGCGCCCGAGCACAATCAGGAGGCTTCCCATGCTACTTCGGCAACTCTTCGATCGAGAGACCTGGACCTACACCTACCTCATCGCCGATGAGGCATCCGGCGAAGCGGTCTTGATCGACCCGGTCATCGACCAGCTCGAGCGCGACATCAAGCTCCTCGACGAGCTCGGCTTGAAGCTCGTGTACACCCTGGACACGCACGCCCACGCCGACCACATCACGGGCTCCGGGCTTCTTCGCAAGCGCTTGGGTAGCAAGGCCGTCGTCGGCGCCCAGTCAGGCGCAGAAGGCGCCGACGTCCTGGTCGACGACGGGAGCCGCTTGAAGTTCGGCTCGCTCGAGCTCGAGGTTCGAGCGACGCCGGGGCACACCGACGGCTGTGTGACCTTCGTCACCTCGGACCACAAGCACGCCTTCACCGGAGACGCGCTCTTCATCCGCGGTACCGGCCGAACGGATTTCCAACAGGGGAGCGCGCAGCGGCTCTACCGTTCGATTCACGACAAGATCTTCACTCTGCCCGACGACACGATCATCTGGCCGGGGCATGACTACCGCGGCATGACCTTCACGACAGTTGGCGAGGAGAAACGGCTGAATCCGCGCGTCGGCGACGGCAGGACCGAGGCCGAGTTCTCCGTGATCATGGACAACCTCAACTTGCCCGCACCGAAGAAGCTAGACGTCGCGGTCCCCGCCAATCTGCACTGCGGCATCGTTCCACCCAGCTCGATGTCGGGCGATCCACTCCCCGAACGCGGCTGGGCCGCGATCGAGCGTAGCCCACAGGGCATCCCGGAAGTTTCGATCGCCTGGGTTGCGGAAAACAAAGGCGCGGTTCGAATGGTCGACGTTCGAGAAATCGACGAGGCCGAGTCCGACGGCAAGATCGAGGGCGTCGACGTCGTTCCGATGGGAACGGTCGACGAGGCATCGAAGGCCTGGGACAAGGAGATCCCGGTGATCACCATCTGCCGCTCGGGCCGGCGTTCGGGACGGGTCGCGCTCGAGCTCGAAAAGCTCGGATTCAAACGAATCGCTTCGATGCGAGGCGGCATGGTCGCCTGGCAGAGCCAATAACGCAGCTAGTTTCGCCTCGCGGTCGCGGGAACGGCGAGCCAGGCTTCGACATCTTCGGGGCGCACAGGGTCGTCGCCGCTCAAGTAGCGATCGATGTGGGGGAAACTGTCGGTGCCCCAAAACAGCTCACCGTCGACGATCATCGTCGGGACCCCGAAGACACCCAGCTCGAGGGCCTCGCGACTGGCGTCGAGGAGGCGCTGCTTGATGTCGGGATCCTGAATGCGTTCGATCGCATTCGGGACGCCGGCCTCCGCACAGACTTCGCCGACGAGCTCTGCGGAGCCTAGATCACGGCTTTGCGCCCAGGTCGCATGGAACAACTTGGTCACCAGGCGTTTGCGGGTCTCGTCGTCCATGTCGAGAAGCGTGGCGCGCAGTGACGGGAGCGGATTGAAGGGATGCGAGAACACCGGCACAAAGGGCACGCCCAGTTGCGCCGCCGTACGAAGGCAGTCCTTGAACATGTAGATTCGCTTGGGCGGAATCTCGGCCGGACCCTTGTGGCCGAAGCTGTTGAGCAGGCCGGCGAAGAGAGTGGGCTTTGGCTCCACAAGCAAGTCGTGCTTCAGCGCTAAACCGTCGAGCTGCTGCCAGGCCAAGTAGCTGTACGGCGAGATGAAGTCGAAATGGAATCGCAGGACGCGCTTCGGCATGCGTCTCGTCGAATACCCCGCGATGCCTGTGGAGCACAAGCTGAAAAAGGGGTGCTAGCCTCGGCCCATGTTCGGGCTGGTTACGGTGGTCGTGCTCGTCGTCGCCTGCTTCGTCACGGCCACCATCTCCGGGATTCTTGGCATGGCCGGCGGCGTCACCCTACTCGGCGTGATGACCGCCCTGCTCCCGGCCCCCGTGGTCGTACCCCTGCATGGCATCGTGCAGCTCGCCTCCAACTGGACGCGAACTTGGGCCTTTCGACGGCACGTCCGCTGGCAGATCTTCTTTTCGTTCATGCTCCCCGCCGTCCTGGGCGTAGCCATCGCGGCGAACATTTGGGCTGATCTGAATCTCACCTGGTTCCGCGCATGGATCGGCGCGTTCATCTTGTTCTTCCTACTTTGGCGCAGGTACAAGCCGAAGCTTCGGAGTCCTCCGATTTGGTCGTACGCCTTTGTGGGCTTTGCTGCCGGCCTGCTCGCAATCTTCGTCGGCGCCACGGGTCCTTTCCTGGCACCTTTCTTCCTGCGCGACGATTTCGACAACGAGCAGGTCATCGCTACCAAGGCGGTCTGCCAGACCTGGCTGCACCTATTGAAGATTCCTGCGTTCCTGGCACTGAGCTTCGACTACATGCCCTATGCGCCGGTCCTATTGGGCCTGGTCCTCGCGGTGATCGGCGGCACGTACTTTGGTAAGCACTTATTAAGTCGTATCTCCAAGGAACGCTTTGTTTTCTGGTTCCAACTGGTGCTCGCCGTGCTCGCCGTCTACCTGATCGTCTCCACCATCGCCTGATGCTCAGGTTCCGAGGATCGTGACCACTACGGTTCGTCGTCGACGCGGACCGTCGAGCTCGCACAAGAAGACGTTCTGCCAGGTCGACAGATCGAGCTTTCCCCCGCGAATCGGAATCGACTCGCTGGGACCAATCATGCCGGCCTGAATGTGGGAGGCCCCGTTGCCATCGATCCGATCGTGGAGCCAGACGCCTTTGGGGACGAGCTTGTCGAGGCAGCTCACGACGTCCTTTCCGATGTTGGGGTCGTCGTTCTCCTGGATCATCAGGGCGGCCGTCGCGCCGTGGGCGTAGAGAGCGCAGAGCCCCTCCTGAACGCCGGACGCGCGGACGAGCCCCTGAGCCTCGCGAGTGAAATCAACCAGCTCGCGCTCGCGAGTCGTCGAAAGCGTGATGGTATCGGTGAAGAGCTTCATTGCCGGCTCTTAGCTGCGTAGGAAGTCCGTTGCCACCGCGACGAAGCGCCCGGGCAGGGAATGCACGTCCGCCAACAACATCCAGCCGTGCAAGATGAGGCGGCGGCGAGCGCCGCTACCGTTCAGCACCCCGCGGGCATGCCGCAGCGCGGGCGCAATAGGACGCCTACAAGCGCAAGGCCGATTGGCGCTTTGCGGAGCATGGCGCAAACTCTGCGCCTGCCTCTCACTCAACGAGACCAGCAGACGAAAGACGAATCCAACCATGAGGCTCGGCGAAAGAACGGTTCTCCTGACCGGCGGCGGCACCGGCATCGGACGGGCCCTCGCACGGCAGCTTGCGGAGAAAGGCAATTCAGTCCTCATCTGTGGGAGGCGGAAGGAGCCCCTGGAGCAGACTGCAACCGCTTCGGAGCGCATTCATACCTATCGCTGTGACCTGACCAGGTCGGACGACATTCAGGCGATGCTTGCCAAGATCGAAGACGACGGGCACCGGGTCGACACGTTGATCAGCAACGCGGCGATCTTTGGCTTCGATTCCTTGGCAGGCGGGCTCGACCTCGCAAAGGCCAAGCAGATCCTCGACGCAAACCTATTCGCGCCGATAGAGCTCACGCAGCGGATGCTCGACGGGCTACGCAAGACCTCGGACCCGACCATCGTCATCGTGGGCTCGCCAGCTGGGTTGGGTCCTCTCGCGAACACGCCGATCTACAGCAGCAGCAAGGCAGGCCTTCACGCGTACACGCTCTGCCTTCGCCACCACCTCGAAGAAGACATCCGAGTCATCGAAGTGTTTCCTCCGGCAGTCGATACGCCCATGCTCGCCGAGAAGAACTGGAAGAAGATGAGCTCGGAGGACTGCGCGCGCCGAATGTTGCGCGACATCGAACGCGGGCACGAGCAGATCTGGATCGGCGAGAGCCGGATGTTTCGGCTCCTGCGTCTCGTGCTCACGCCGGCGAGGCTGTTCCGTGTCGTCAACGACTGGACACCGTCCGAACAACGATGAGCCGCCTCAGGAACGCTTCGGCTTGAAGAGATCAGCACTCTCCTGCACCAGTGCCGAAAATACCGCGCCCAGGCCGCCGAAGCGAAGCGCCGGGCTCTTTCCCTTCGCGATCAGCCCCATCTGAGCCACACTCATCATCGCTTGGGAGGTGCCGCCCAGGCGGCCTAGACCGGGCATGACCGGAGGATCGGCAGCTCGGTCGGTGCGCCCGTCGAGTAGGTCTCGCGCAACGCTCGGGTCGTTCGTGAACGGCCGGGCCATCCCGACGACGTCGAGCGCGCCCGTCGCAAGCGCGTCTTCCATGATCGAGCGAGCGCGGAAACCACCGGTGACCATCAAGGGAATATCGACCTCGGCGCGCGCCTTCCTTGCGTACTCGAGGAAGAAAGCCTCGCGTTTGCTCTCCACCTTCTCGAGCATGACGCGGGACTCGTAACTGCCACCGGAAATCTCGACGAGGTCGACACCGTCTTGCTGAAGCATGCCGAGCACGCGCATCGACTCCTCTTCGGTGAAGCCACCGCGTTGGAAGTCCGCCGAGTTGAGCTTGATGCCGATCGGAAAGTCATCGCCGACTGCCCTGCGGATTTCGCTGAGCACGGTGCGCGCAAAGCGAGCGCGGTTCTCGAGCGAGCCACCCCAGCGATCCGAGCGCTGGTTGGTCAGCGGCGACAGAAACTGGCTCACCAGATAGCCGTGCGCGCCATGAACCTGCACCCCGGTGAAACCTGCGGCCTTTGCGAACGAAGCCGCGCTGGCAAAGCTCCGAACGGCCCGTCCGATCTCCTCTTCATCCATCGCGTGCGGCTTTGCGAACGCCTTGGCGCGGCGAAACAGATTCACCGGCTCGACGGCCGACGGCGCGCCAGGGTCGGGGTTGAGGTGACGCGGGGTCTGACGACCGGGATGGTTGAGTTGCATCCAAAGCTGGTTGCCCCGAGCCGTGCCCGCCTCCGCCCAGTCGCGGAACCGATCGATGTTCGAGTCGGCCCCGATGGCCACGTTGCGCACCGCCTCCAGATGGGAGCGGTCGATCATGACGTTGCCCGTGATCAACAGGCCGGCGCCACCCAGCGACCAACGCTCATACAGACGGGCTAGACCACGGGTGGGGGATTGCTTGGGAGATGCCAAGTGCTCGCTCATCGCGGCCTTCGCGATGCGATTTGGCAGGGTGGCCCCGCAGGGAAGAGTCAGAGGTTCGTTCAGCTTGCTCGTGGTCATTTGCACTTGTTTCACGCGCGCAGTCCTCGACCCGCGCGGTGGAATGACGTAAATGACAGAGCCGCGCAGCGAGTCAAATGCGCACGAGGTAGGCGATGGCGTTTGCAGACGAAGAGCGAGATCTCGAACAAACCGCGAGCAGCTTGAAGAGCTGGCTTGCGCCTAAGCTCGCAATACCCGCCGACGACATCCGCATCGAAGATCTCGACTCGCCGCTGAGCACCGGTTTCTCTAGCGACACCCTGCTCTTCGATCTCGTCTACACGAAGGATGGCACCGAGCATCGAGAAGGCCTGGTCGCGAGGTTGGAGCCCGAAGAGTACGTGATGTTCCCGTACTACGACGTTGGACTCCAGGCGAAGGTCGTGCAGCTGCTCGAAGGCAGCGATGTTCCGGTTCCGATCGTGCGATGGCTCGAAACCGACAAGTCGGTTCTCGGAGTTCCGTTCTATGTGATGACTCGAGTCGAAGGCCGAATCCCGACCGACAATCCACCCATGCACGACGAAGGCTGGATCGCCGAAGACACCTCCGAAGAAGAACGAGCCGCCATCTGGTGGAATGGCTTCGAGGCCATGTGCCGGGTCCATCGCCTCGACTGGCAAGCCCTCGGGTTCGGTTTCCTAGCCGAGCCCGCGCGTGGCGGCACGCCCCTCGATCAGCAGCTGGACTACTGGCAGGAGTACTTCCGCTGGGGCATGGAGGCTGCCCGACACCCGGACATCGTTCGAGCTCTCGAGTATCTCGAAACGAACAAGCCGGCGAGCGAACCAGTCGCTCTGTGCTGGGGCGACTCCAGGCTCGCAAACCAGATCTTCGACGGCGTCGACTGCGTCGCGGTGCTCGACTGGGAGATGGCGCGACTCGGAGACCCGGTTCAGGACCTAGCCTGGTGGCTCGCATCGGATCGCTGCTTCTCCGAAGGACTGGAGCTCGAACGGCTAGCGGGTTTCCCCGGCAAGGAAGAATCGATCGCGCGCTGGAAAGAAGCCACAGGGCACAGCGCGGCCAACTTCGACTACTATTTCATTCTCGCATTGACGCGCTTCTCCATGAACATGGCGCGCGTGGGTCAGTACATGAAGCAAATCGAAATCATCGATGAAGAGAACGAGTTCGATTACGAGAACCTCGCATCGATTACTCTACGACGCGCACTTTCGGAGCTTTGAAGATGGGGCCACTAGAAGGAATTCGAATCGTTGAAATTGAGGGCATTGGACCTTGTCCGTTCGCGGGGATGTTGCTCTCGGACCTAGGTGCCGAAGTCATTCGCGTCGGCCGGCCCGAGCCATCGTTCCTGCAGGCGAACTTCGACGTCATGAGCCGCGGCAAGAAGAGCATCACGCTCGACCTCAAGAACCCGGAGCACAGGGCCGCGCTGCTGAAGCTCGTTGGGACGGCCGACGCAGTGATCGAGGGCTTTCGACCCGGCGTCATGGAGCGCCTCGGAATCGGTCCTGAGGTTTGTCTCGAAGCCAATCCGCGTCTCGTTTTCGGACGCATGACGGGTTGGGGACAGGACGGCCCATGGGCGCAGCGCGCCGGGCATGACATCAACTACATCTCCTTGGCGGGCGCCCTGCACGCGATCGGCCGCCGGGGCGAGCGTCCCACGATTCCCCTGAACCTCGTCGGCGACTTCGGGGGCGGCGGCTTGTTGCTGGCGTTCGGCGTCCTCGCGGCGCTTCTCGAGACGAAGAAGTCAGGCAAGGGGCAGGTCGTCGACGCAGCAATGGTTGACGGCGTCGCCGCGCTCATGGCCAGCATCTACGCGGGCATGCAGCAGGGTTTCTGGTCCGACAAGCGCGGCGAGAATCTGCTCGACTCTGGTGCAGCGTTCTACGACGTCTACGAGACGAGCGACGGCAAGTACATTTCAATCGGCGCGCTCGAACCGCAGTTCTATAAGGAGCTCATCGACAAGCTCGATATCGCCGAGAGCGCTCCTGCCGTCGGCGAACATCTGAACCCTGCCAAGTGGAACGAGCTTCGGCCCACCCTCGAAGACTGCTTCCGCACCAAGACGCGCGACGAGTGGTGCGAGGTCTTCGAAGGAAGTGACGCTTGCTTCGCACCGGTGCTCGCAGCAGCCGAGGCGTTCGAGCATGAACACCACGTGGCGCGACGTTCCTTCGTCGAACTCGATGGCATCCAGCACGCCGTGGCGGCGCCGCGCTTCTCGAGGACCAAGTCCGCCGACCCAACCCCAGCCAGAGAACGTGGCGCGGACACCGAAGAGATCCTGCGTGAGTGCGGAGTGACCCTGTCCTAGCGAGGAAAACGAGATGATTACCGACTTCGACGACTACTTGATCCACCAGGCGGCCTTGCCGGTCAATCAGATGGGCATCGTCAATCGCAACGCGTACGACCGCTACTGGTTCAACGGTTTCGACAAGGCGGGCACGTTTCTGTTTGAAGCCGGGTTCGGACGCTACCCAAATCGCTTCGTTCAAGACGCGCACTTCAGCGTGGCGGTCGACGGTGTCCAGCATTCGTTTCACGCGTCGCGCCGCATTGCCGATAACCCCCTGGACTCGAGCGCCGGTCCGATGCGTGTCGAGGTCGTACATCCCTTGCGCGTCGTTCGCATCGTCATCGACCCGAACGAAACCGAAGTGGAATGCGATCTCACCTTCCACGCCAAGGCGCCGCCGATTCAGGAGCCGAAGAACCACATGTGGGACGGCACCCGGCTCATCATGGACACCCAACGCTTCACCCAGCTCGGCACCTGGGAGGGATACTTGTCGATCAAGGGCCAGCGAATCGAGGTGAGCCGCAGCGAGGTCATCGGCATGCGGGACAAGTCCTGGGGCATGCGTCCGGTGGGCGAATACGAGGAGGGCGCGCCGAGCAGGCTGACGACCGACCCGGCCGTCTATTGGATCTGGTCACCAATTCACTTCGACGGCTTCTCCACGCACTTTCTCACTCGCGAGCTGCCCGACGGCTACGCGGAGGAGCTCTCGGCTGCGATCATCAAGACGTACCCCGATGATGCGGAGGTTCCCGCCGACGTGACCGAAGCCGAAGATGAGAAGATGGCGAGGGCCACAAACTCGATTGAGTGGATCAGCGGTACCCGTTGGCCCAAGCGAGCAACACTTGGCTTCGAAAAGCGTGACGGGGCCAAGCTCACCATCGAGCTCGATCCGATCTTCCGATTCCAGATGATGGGCATCGGTTACCAGCACCCCGAGTGGGGGCACGCCGTTTGGCGGGACGAGCTCGAAATTGGCTACGAAAGCTGGAAGATCGACGAGGTCGAGCCCGACGAATACTGCTCCATTCACGTGCACAACGTCGTGCGCGCGAAGATGGGTGACCAGACGGGTATCGGCATCCTCGAAACCATCGTCTTCGGAAGGCACGCGCCAAGCGGCTTCCAGGATTTGTTCGACGGAGCTCCCTAGAAGGCGTAACCGACGCCCACCGAGATGATCGGGAAGGCGTCGGGGTAAAACGCGTTCCTCAAGACGGCAATCTTGAGAGAGGTCGCGACGAAGACGCCCTTGCCGACGCCCATCACGAGGCCGCCGCCCAAGAGCAGATTGCCAAAGTTCCTGCGACCGGAGGTGAAGCCTCCTTGTTTCCAACCCGTGTTGATGAGCTCGCCTTCGACCAGGAAGAAGAGCTGCTTGATCGGAAAGATCCGAACGAAGAGCGAGCCACCATAGGTGTGCGCAGTCCTCTGTGGAATCACGATGCGGTCCCTCGTGTACTCGTAACGGAACGAGACCCCGGGCTCGACGATGCGCTTGAAGATGTACGAGACCTGCGGCGCCACGCCGATCGAGATCAGGCCGGTAGAGAAGCCAAAGCCGATGCCGCCACCGACACGCAGATGACCGAGCGGTTCCTTTGGCCCTTCTGGCTGGGGCGGCGGAGGCGGTAGAGGCGGCGGTTCGGTGCTGGGGGCATCGACGGGAGGGGGCGCAGACGCTGGCGGTTCCGGTTGCGGAGGCGGCTCAGTGATGATCTCAATCTCGGATTCGTCCTGCGCAGCAACGCCTTCTCCATGGCAAAGCACCGCGGAAACCCCAGCTATCGCGAGAAGCAGTCCAATCCAAGAAGGCCTGAGCACCTCTAAGCTATAGCAGAAAGAACTCTTCGAGATCGTCGAACCCGTCATCGAGTCGATGACGTTGGAGTCACCGATAAGATTCAGATCGAGGCGCTTGTCAGTGGAATCGCTGCTCTGCCCAGCCGTGCCCGAGAGGCTTCCATCAGGGTGTTCACGGCGTACGAAACGTCCCATCGTCTCGAAGCTTTGGGGATGGGCGCTGCCAGTCGGTTGATTTCGTCGATCAGGTCTCCAAGCAAAGCTCCGAGCGCCTCTCGGTTGAACTCCAGCGGCCGCCGCGGTGTCCGGTCTCGCCTCCGCGCGTCTAGATACAACGCGTCTCCGTCGTTTCGGCGAGACCGTTCCTCGTGGGTCAACACAATCGCCGAATGCACCTCTCGGGTTCGCGACGTCTGCGGGACGATCGGCGCAAAGGGTGTGGGGCTATTGACGTCGATGACGGAATCGAAGTGCTCTGCCCAGCAATGGTCCTCACCGTAACTCGTGTCCGTGATGGCTAGCACCTTGACTTCCGGATCGAAAACACGCGGACAGATCTCGCGCAGCCTGGCGATCTTCGCCCTCCCGCTGTTGATCCGTTCGATACTGGAGTAGCTCGCTCCGTCTGCACCGAGCTCCTCGACCGCCACATCCAACATCGCCTTGGGCGAAGCGCTGCTCAAGATGATCTGGATACCGGGCGAGCGGGCACGAACCCAGTCGAGGTCCGCTCTTGAAATCACCTGCTTGGGAACCTGCCGACTCCAGACCCTTCGAGCCAGCTCGCGGAGAAGATTGTCGTCTGCCGTCGCGAGGTGACTCAGTGCGATCATCTGTGGGCGCCGCTGTACAGCGCTCGTCGGTTCGGGACCGAAACGGCTGTAGGCGAGTCGTCGAAGCGCAGGGATGCTCGATGCCAACTTCCCCCAGACCAAGTAGTGAATCCCTGCGGGGGCCCACCTTCGCGCGCCGGATAGCAGATAGCGAACGAGCTTCGCCGGTTGCGACCAATCGACCAGCACCCGTCCACCAAACCAGCGCTGAACCGGACGCCCCAGGACCGAATCACCATACGCCTCGTGTGCGCAGAGCTCCCAAGCGAGGAGCTCCCCCAGATTGCGACCCAGATGAGTGGTCTTATCGAGATCGAGAATCAGGAAATCATGATCTTCGTCGAGCACGCGATTGCAGAGCTCTCGAAACGAAAGCGGCGCACCATGGTCGACGAATCGGTCGACGAATCGCATCTGGGCGGACTGGTCAGTCATGGGCTTTTCTCCTCGAGCCTGTTGGCTCCAAACGGAGCATGAACAGAGGCTAAGTTACGAATCAGTAACTTACTATTGCGTAACTTACGGCACCGTAGTATCCATGTCAAATGGCCTCGAGAAAGAAACTCACAGCGGCTGAACGTCGGGCCCAACTGATCCAGGTAGGGCGCCGGGTCTTTGCCGAAAGGGGGTATGAGGCGACTTCTGTCGAAGAGATCGCGGCTCGGGCGAAGGTCTCAAAGCCTATTGTTTACGAGCACTTCGGAGGCAAGGAAGGGCTTTACGCCGTCGTGGTCGACCGGGAAATGGAGTACGTGATCCGGGTGATCTCGGAAGCCCTGTCGGTCGGCTCGCCAAAGGAGCGCGCGGAGCAGGCCGCCCTGGCCTTTCTAACCTGGGTCAAAGACAACCCCGATGGATTCGCAGTGCTCACGCACGACACCCCCACGACAGCATCGAGCTCGAGCAGCTTCTCGAGCCTCCTCAATGAAGTGGCCGAGCGCGTCAGCAGCGTTTTCGCAGAGGCGCTCGAGCAGGCTGGCTACGACCCGGAAGTGGCGCCCATCTACGCGCACGCGCTCATTGGAATGGTCACACTGGTCGGCCAGTGGTGGAGCGTCGTCCGAAAGCCGTCGGTCGAAAAGGTTGCCAGTCACATCGTTGCGCTCGCCTGGATGGGCCTGCGCAATCTACCCGAAAAGCCCCATTCCATCGGCGCTCGAAAGGGGTAGGCTTCACTCATGGAAGACTCCGCGGTTGTATCTCGGATTGTGCACGAGTCCTGCGAGCGGGCGGCCCCACTGATCCCTAGCGGCCATTGGTGGGAGCATCTCGACGACGATTTCGCGCGAACGCCGGAGAAGTTCGACCTTGCGCGTGCCGATCGCCTGCAGATCGGCGCTGCCGCCGCCTTCGACCACGTGGTCAGAGCGGTATTCGGTTCGATGGTGGGCGCGACAGCCATCCCGTTTGGCTTCAACCCCCGCCAGCTTCGGCGCTCCATGGAAGATGCGCGCTTGTATGCCGAGATGGCGGAATCGGGCGACCGCCGCCGCTTCTTCCATGAGCCTCCGTCGGGAGTGCGCGTTCGCGTCAAAAAGGGGCGCTGGTTCCCCCGCTTCGAACCCGACGACGGCGTCTGCGAGGTCCTGCGTTTCGACAGCCCCTTCCAGCCTGTCCACCCAAACAAGCACCAGCGCTATCTGCGACACGACGAGAATCGCGTCGCCTACGCTCGCATGACTCGGCACCGTGACGGACCGCGACCGACCATCGTTGCGATTCACGGGTTCACGGCAGAGGGATACCTGATCAACGAGTGGTTCTTTGCGCTACCCTGGTTCTATCGCATGGGCTGCGACGTCGTCCTGTTCACGCTTCCATTTCACGGACCAAGGCAAACACGCTTCTCCCCGTTTTCAGGCCACGGTTTTTTCGCGGGCGGCACATCTCGATTCAACGAAGCGGTCGCGCAGTCGGTATTCGACTTCAGGATTCTCTTGAACTGGCTGCAGCGCGAACAGGGTGTCGAACAAGTTGGCGTGACCGGCCTGAGCCTCGGAGGCTTCATCTCGTCCATGCTCGCGAGCGTCGAAGACAAACTGGCGTTCGCGCTGCCCAACGTGCCGATCATCAGCGTGGCGGACTTGGTCCTGGAGTGGCAGCCGCTAGGCGCGATCATGCGGACCGCCCTTTCGGCTTCGAACCTTAGCCCCGCGGACGCCCGGCGACTGCTCGCAGTGAGTTGTCCGCTCAGCTATCCTCCCGTTCTGCCGCGCGAGCGGCTGATGATCGTCGGCGGCGCAGGTGATCGGCTTGCACCTCCGAAGCATTCCCGGCTGCTCTGGGACCATTGGGAGCGCTGCCGCATGCACTGGTTTCCGGGGAGCCACAGCATCCACCTCGATCGAGGCGAGTATCTTACCGAGATGGCCCGCTTCATGATGGGCATCGGTTTCTTGCAGCCGGGGAGCCCGCTGTGATTCCGGTCTCGACTCTGGACGCGGCGATGCTCTACGCGGAGACGCCCGAAATGCCCATGCACACGATGGGTGTCCTGATCCTCGAAACCGAGGTCGAGCCTGGGACTGAGCTCGGCGAGGGCTCGGCGTTCGAAGTGACCCGCCAGCGGTTTGCAGAGCGGCTCCATCTCATCCCGCCATTTCGGCGCCGCATCGTTCAGGGCCCCTTGCAGATCGGCGACCCTCACTGGATCGAGGATCCGGCTTTCGATCTCGACCGGCACCTGGTGCGCGTATCGCTTCCTTCTCCGGGGGGGATGCAGGAGCTCTGCGATTTCGTCGGCGGCTTCGCGGGCACCTGTCTCGAGCGCGACAGGCCACTTTGGAAGGCCGCGCTCGTGGAGGGTTTGGAGAGCGGCAAGCTGGCTCTCGTCATGAAGATCCACCACGCGGCGATGGACGGGGGCAGAAGCGCGGCCATCGCAGGTGAGCTCATGGACACCAGTCCCGAAGGCCGGGTCATCCCTCCGCCTGACGAGCCCTGGCTTCCCGATCGAGAACCCTCGATCCCCTGGCTAGCAGCAGACACGCTTCGGACCTTGGCAGGCAAGCCGCGACGAGCAGTCGAGGCAGCCGCGAAAATGGCCGCCGCGTTGCGAGACAAGGGACATTCCAAACCCGCCCCCGCCGCGCCGAGCGAGGCTACCGAGAAGCCTCCCCTCTTCGAAGCGCCAGCAACGATGTTCAACGCTGCCCTCACACCTAGCCGGTCGGTCTCGCTCGTGGATGTTCCATTTGGCGACGTCAAAGCGATCAAGAAGGCGTTTGGAACGACCGTCAACGACGTCGTGCTCGCCGCTTGCTGCGCAAGCTTACGATCTTGGCTGGAGGCACACGGCGGCCTTCCCGAACGTCCGCTCGTGGCAACCATGCCGGTATCGATCCGACACGAAGGAGACCAGGAGGGCAACCGCATCTCGGTGATTCGAGTTCACTTGCCCATCCAAACCGACGACCCGGTCGATCGGCTCATGGCGATCAACCAGGAAACCTCTCGCCAGAAGAGGCGCCACAGCAAGGGAGGCGGAGGCGACATCCTCAAGAACTTCGCCGACCTGGTGAACAACATCACCGTGCCCTGGATCGCGACCCACTTCATCGGGTTCTTCTCCTCGCGACACCTGGCCGATCGGCTTCCGCCCTTGTGGAATCTCATCATTTCGAACATCGCAGGCCCGCCGGTCCCCCTCTTCACGCCGGGCACGCGGCTCACCCACCTGTTCCCGCTCGGCCCAGTGCAACAGGGTTCAGGGCTCAACGTCACGGTGATGAGCGCAGTCGACCGTCTTTGTTTTGGCGCACTGGCCTGCACGGACCTGGTGCCTGATTTGCAGGACATCGGGGCCGGCATCGTTCAAGAGATCGAAGCGCTCAAGGCTCGGATCGAGTAGCGCCTGGCATCTCCGCCGCTGAGCCGACGCAACAAGCCGCTACCAGGACGGACGCCAAGTCAGATTCGAGCCGAGCACCAGCACGCTCACGTCTTCGCCAAAGATCCCATCGACCCGAACGCCAAGATCGAGGTCGTGTCCGAGCGAGAAATACAGAATGCCCCCAGCCGAATGCTGCAGCCAGTTGCTCGGGGAGGCGGTGTACTGATTGAGAGACGCGCGATAGTACGCGGAGACTTCGCCGACATGCCCGATGTCTACGCCCAGCCCGAGACGGGCCGCGTAGTCGGACACGAAGGAGCGAGCGTAGGCCGCAAGCGAAATGTCAGCCCACATGATGTCCGCAATGCGTAGAATGCGGGCCTGTAGGTATCCGGAAAGCTGCTCGAACTGATCTGCCGATTCACTGTGCACGATGCTCGCCCCCGCATGAAGGGCAAAACGGGAGAACGTGAAGCTCGCGTCGAGGCCCCCGAAGTACCGGGCATCGTTGCTGTTGGCGCAGACGATCTCCTCGCCGGTGCTCGACGCCACGTCTGGAACCGTGTTGCACAGATATCCGAGCGGCAGGTACGAGGTGAGCCAGAGCGAGCGTTCCGGAAGCCGCATGTCGAATCGACCGGCGAGCTGAAAAATGCCCACGCGAAACGATGCGTCCAGGCCCGCTGCACTCACCTCGAACCGCGGCGCCTGCCAGGGGTTGGTCTCGTCGTGCATCGAAAGCTCGAAATGCCCAGCGATCCGTCCGGATCCGGGAAAGACATCGAATTCTGCGTTCAGGCGACGCTCGTCGATGTCACCCATGAATGTCGAGGCGTGCATCGATAGGCCGACAAAGGGCTGAGCGTCGAGCGATTCGTTCTGATACGCCAGTTGGACACCGAATCTCGTCGTGTCGATGCTTGGCAGATTGTCGAGCGGATCGGGAACGGTGCCGCCAAACGCGCCGATCGTGAAGCCTGCCCAGGAGGGCGAACGCACACGAAGTCCGTCGAGTTGCCCAACGCCGACTGCCACGAAAGGAAGTCGGCCGAGGCCTACCTGAGGACTCAGCTTCGTGCCGTAGCCAAACTGCAACTCTCGAATCGCGATCACCGGGCGAGAGGAGCTGCCCGGACGATTCGCGATGTTGCCGCCGAACCAAGACTGCGCGGCGAAGTCGATGTCGAAGAACACGGGTTGCTCGAAGGGCTCGGCATGAAGGCGCGCGCGCAGCGAGGCGCGTCCGAAGGATTCGCCGTCGCTGAGGGCCAGCGTGCCGCCGACGTTGGTCGACAGCGCGAAATCGATGCGCTTTCCATCGGACCAGGTTCCCAGAGGCACCGGCTCGGGCGTCTGTTTCGTTGCCGGCAAGACGGCTTCTGGCCACTGATTCTCGTAGGCGCTCAGAGGTTTGGGTTTCGGGAGCGCCGCGGCCGCCGTGCGTTGAACTTTGGCATCTGCACGGCCAGACATGCCCACCCGCAGCTCACGGCCCTTCATTTCGATGACGGCGTGCTTTGCGCTGGCCGCGATGACGCGATAGCGCCTATCTCGCAGAAGCACGACGGAGCCGACACCAACTCCGGCGACCTCGCCTGGGACCAGATACGCGCGGCCGCCAGCGATATCGACGACCTTGACGCTCACTTTGCGGCGGGATTCTGCCCCAGCCAGGTTCGAAACGGCCATGATGGCCAGCAGTGCGAACATCGTCGCGGAGCGAAGGCAGGTCACCGCGCAGTCCCTCCAGGATGGCAGCCCAGGCAGGCGTTACCGCTGTTCGATATCCGCCGTCCGTGCTGACTCTGCAGCTTGACCGGGTTGTGCGCATGGCAGCCTACACAGCGAACGAGGCGAGGCGCCTTCACAGACATGTGGCAGCTGTTGCAGGGAGCACCACGGTGCGGACCGCGTGACACCGGAAAATGCATGTCGTGATTCGCAGGCACGGCCATCCCGCCGAGCTTTGCTCGGACGGAGCTCGTCGACGAAGCCGTGAAGGCCGTCGGGTCGATGAACGCGGGGCTCCAGGCACTCGCGAGATGACACTGGGAGCAATCCTGCGGAAACGGTGCGGACGTGGCGGTGCCGCGATGGCTCGGATGAATGCTCGGATCGAGGTAGTCCGCGGCATGGCAGGCGAAGCAGTCGGTCGGAACGGTCGTCCATTGCCGTTCTCCGTTGCGCAGATGGCATTCGGTGCAGTCGGCGAGCGCGTGCATACCCGTCAACGGGAAGCGCGTCCGGCGATGGATCTCGAACGCCTCCATGTCGTTCCATCGTCTCGACGAGTGACAGCTGTCGCATCGGCTGCTCAGGCGCGATTGGTGCGGATCCTCGTGACAGCTGCCGCACTCGCGGATGACGCGCTGATCTCCGCTGTGACACTGATTGCAGGAGGCGGGTTCATGTCGCCCCGTCAGCGGAAAACCCGTTCGGGAATGGTCGAAGCTTCCGCCTGCCTTGCCTGCAGCCATCTTCCAGCTCGCCGGGGTGTGGCAGTTCCCGCAATCCAATCCTTCGGTGATCGAATTGTGACGCGAGGCCCTGGCTCGGGCGGCGTTCCGTTCGGGATCCTTGGCCACGGCGATGCCCGCAATGCCGGCGAGCAGAGCGATGCCGAGCCCGATCACGATCGCACGGTTCATCGCTGCCCCTTTCGACGGGAATGGGGATTTGCATGGCAGTCCGCGCATTCCTGATAGCCGAGCCTGTATCTCGTGATCTGGGCGCCGCCTCGTAGGCGCTCCTTTTTGTGGCATGCGACGCAGCCAAGCTCGGCGTGCGCACCTTCGAGCGGATAGTCCGTCAGCTTCTCGTGATCGAAGGCATCGATCTCGAAAGACACGGTGAGGTGACAGGCGTCACAGGCCTGCTCCGGAGCTGTTAGTCGAAACTGCCCTGCATGTGCGTCCCGGTGACAGCCGACGCAGTCGCGCGGCGCTCCGCTGTACGTCGCCCCTTTGCCGCTCTGTCGGTCCTGTTTCGAAGGACTGTGACAGCTGTCGCAAGCGGTCTCCGCATGGGCGCCGGTCAGCGGCCAGGCGCTGTGGTCGATCCGCGGAGAATCCCAGCCGCGTTCGGAGTGGCAATGGGCGCAGCCATCGGTCCGCATCTCCTCGGCAAACTGATCGCCGTGCGGGTTGTTGTGGCAACTGGCACAGGCGCGCGCCTTCAGGTTCAAGTTGTAGCGAGGACGCTTCGCCTGATGACAGCTGCTGCAAGGAACGGCCTGATGTTTCGATTCGAGGGGGAACTCGGTCCTGCTGTGTTGCTCGACGGTGAAGCGTGTCGGCCAAAATCCGTGCTCGTCGTGACAGGACGCGCAGTCCGTGCTTCCGAGACTCCCGCGATGCACGTCCCGATGACAGTCACCGCATTGATCGAACTCCAGACGTCGATATCGTTTTTGCGCCGGCAGCTTGGGCGAATGGCAGCGCGCGCAAGCGACCTCCCGATGCGAGCCCAGGAGTGGGAAATCGGTGAGCGGATGGGCGCGGAGCCCGATCTTCTTCGGCAAACCCGTCCAACGAATGCTCGCGTGACAGTCCTCGCATCGATTGCTGAACTTCGCCTCGTGCACTTGCGCATGACAGGCAACGCAGTCCGAGCCCATGCTGGGCGGCTCGACGTTGCCTTCATCGTGGCAGGCCTCGCACTTCGTCTTCGCGTGACCGGCGGCCAGACTCAGCCCGGGATGATTGGCCCTGACGTTGTCGACCCGAGCCCAGTCGTTTTCGTTGTGACAAGAACTGCACTCGGCTCCGGCGAAGGTGCCGTGGTGAGGGTCCTCGTGGCAGGACACGCAGTCGGTCTTCAGCCCGAGAAAGGTCGAAGCGCCACGGCGGTTCTTCTTGTCGTGACAGTCCTCGCAGCCCACCGACTCGTGAGCGCCCTTGAGTGGCCAGCCCGACTTGCGATGGTCGAATCGCTCCTTTCGCCCTCCGGGCCAACGCACGAGCTTGGCGTCTCGCCCGAGATGCTCGACATGGCATCGGCCGCAGGACTGCTCCCGATACTCCCGCGTCGCGTGCAAGCCTTGCCCACGGCGAATCCGAGAGCCGAGGTCCTCGTGGCAGCCAAGACAGGCTTCGGTATCGAGGCCTTTGCCCGTCGTGTGACATTCGCTGCAGTTCGCATCGCCATCGATCTCGGCGTGGGCACGGGCCAACTTGCCAGGCGATAGAAACTGGGCGCCACTGGGTCGAGGCGCGAGTGCTCCACTGACCGCGGCAGCCATGACCAGGCAGCCCAAGAACAAGAACGCCTTGGCCCGACCGGTCACGTCGAGAAGATCCAGCGATACCCATAGATCCAGGCCACGGCGATGTGAACAGGAACGAGCAGGACTAGAATCACCGCCAAGAGCCGGTGGAAGCCTCGCCAGGACTGAAGCAGCGAAGAGGCGCCGACCGCGACCACTTCGCGTGTCGCATACTTGCGCACCGCTCGCTTCGCCTTTCGAAAACGACGACGATCTTTGCGGTCGAGAACCGCTGCCATCGGTACGTCCTCGATGACATAGCTCACAATGAAACCACGAGAGCGCGCGTCACGCGCCCACTTGGGCACCGCGGCAAGCTTGGCCAGCAACCAGCGATGCGTGTCGACCTGCGTAACTTTGTGGATCGAGAGCGCTTGATAGACGCGGGCACTGCATCCGGGCGCCATACCGTCGAGCGTGGAGAGCGCCTGCTCGAGCGCCGCGCGATCGGGACGCGGCGTGAGCGCGTAGAGATACCGCCCGGCGATCCCCGTGACGACCACGATGCCGAGACTGATGGCCGTGACCACGGCAATCGGCGTCCGAAACTGGAAGGCAGAGTGGAAGAGGATCAACAGTGAGCCGAAAAGGCCGGTGAAGACGTGCAGGTTGAGCCAGGTCTTCATCGAGCCAAGCGACCAGCGAGCCAGCCGCCGTCGCGCCAAGTAGAGAAGGTTCGCCAGGATCAGGATCGTGCCGATGATCCCGTACCCGTGCCCGACCAGGCCCCCGGGTCGGAGCGTCTCGTAGCCGCTGTGTTCGACCCGCGATTGGAGGTCGGACAGATAGAAGTCGTCGCCGAGATCCCAGAGCAGGTACGTCAGCGCGACCAGCACCAACACGACTAGTAAACCGGCCGCTCTCGCCTTGCGACGTCGAGACGATGCTGTTGCTTGCTTCCCCACAATGCCCTGCTGGCGACGGGTCCCCACCCGTCGCGCATGTTAGAGTCGCAGCATAACAAACAGCCACTATTCGGACAAAAGGGCTAGGCTAGAGTTCCTATGATCACTTGGATCGCGATCGGCTGCTTTGTCGCGCTTGCCGGCGCCTTGAACCTCTATTGGCGCAAAAGGGAACAGGTGCGAACGGAAACCGGGCGCCAAGAGCTCGAAGAGCTGCGCGCAATGGGAGACATCGTCCCGGCGAGCATTCACCCGTACATCGATCCGATCCGATGCATCGGCTCGGGTGCGTGTGTGTACGCCTGTCCCGAGAAGAGCGTTCTCACGGTCGTCAACGGCCGGGGTGTGCTGACGAACCCGCTCGGCTGCATCGGACACGGGGCCTGCGCGTCGGCGTGTCCGGTTCAAGCGATCAGCTTGGTGTTCGGCACCGCCAAGCGCGGCCTCGAGCTCCCCAACCTGGATCCTGATTTTCAAACCAACCAGCCGGGCGTGTACATCGTCGGCGAGCTCGGTGGGATGGGATTGATTCGCAACGCTGTGTCCCAGGGCCGGCAGGCCGCCGACCATGTCATCGCCGGTGATCGCAGGGCGGAAGGCGAGGCTCTCGATGCCCTGGTCGTCGGCGCAGGCCCCGCAGGAACGAGCGCAACGCTCCGCTTGATGGAAGCGGGTTTGCGCGTGCTCTTGCTCGAGCGCGAAGCGTTTGGCGGCACGATCACCCACTATCCCCGGGCGAAGGTCGTCATGACGGGCTTCCTCGACTTCCCCATGTACGGACGCGTGTCCAAGAGAAAGATGAGCAAGGAACAACTGGTCGCGCTCTGGGAAGACATCCGCGAGAAGACCGGTTTGCAGGTCGCCGTCGGAGAGCTCGTCGAGAAGATCGAGCGCGGTGACGACGACAGCTGGCTGGTGTCTTCCACAGGCGGCGTGTTCAAGACCGCAAACGTGCTCTTGGCGCTCGGCCGTCGGGGCTCCCCGCGCAAGCTCGATGTGCCCGGTGAAGAGCAAGCCAAAGTAGTCTACCGGGTCATCGAGCCGGACGTGTTTCACGACCAGCACGTGTTGGTAGTTGGGGGCGGCAATGCTGCTGTGGAGTCCGCTTTCGCGTTGATCGACGGAGGAAACTGCGCTTCTGTGACGATCAGCTACCGAAAGAACAACTTCGCCCGGTGCCGCGAACCGAATCGCAGGCGGATCGAAGCCGAGGTCGCGGCCGCTCGACTGACAGCCTTGATGGGCACACAGGTCGAGGAGATCTTCGAGGACCGAGTCAGCCTGCGCGATGGCTCCGGAGAGACCCGCAGCATTCAGAACGACGCGGTGGTGATCCAGATCGGCGGAACGGCACCTACCGCCCTGCTTCAGGACATCGGGATCGAGATCGTCACCAAGTACGGAGAGGCCTAGTCGCGGTTCCGGCCGTCTGGATGGCAGTCCAGACAGAAGTTCGGGGGCGCGGCGCCCTGCGGGTAGTCGGGTTCTTCCTGGTGCTTGGGATCCATCTCCGCGCGCGTATGCTCGCCATCGTGACAGCCTACGCAATCGGCGTTCTCGCCGTCGACCGGTGAGCCGAGCTCCGGGTTGTGGCAGGACACGCAGTCGTCGCGATAGGGCGAGTGATCGCCGTTTTCGATCGGGAAGGCGTCTTCCGGATGGTTGCCGCCGGTTGCGGGCTTCCACCCAGTGGTGGTGTGGCAGTCCTGGCAGGTCGTCTGAAACTCGCTGTGGCCCGGGAATGAGCTTCCGTCGTAGTCATCTTGGTGGCAGCCGACGCAGAGCGTGGGCGTCCCCTGATACACGGGAGGGTCACCGACGTGGCATGCGGCGCAGGCAAGCGTCTCGTGCGCACCGTTGAGTGGCCAAGGGTGCGGAAACGCCGCGGGCGACCAGGCCTCGTTGCCGTGGCAGGTGCCGCAGCTGTCCGGGAACCCCTCATGAGTTGGGTTTCGAGCGTGCTGGACATCGTCCGCATGGCAGACGACGCAGTCGGCGCTTCGGACTTGTAGACGCTCGTGGTCCTGAGTCCCGCTCGTGCATGCCCCTTGGAGCAGCAGTGCGCCCAGAGCGCCGATGGTCAAAAGGCGTTTCGCCGCTCGATCAGGAAGAAACATGGGTTCCCAAAAAGGTAGCACCCAGGTGTTAGACGGGGTAGCCCATCCGGCGACCGAAGGGCCCCGCTAAGGCCATGGAAAGACTTGCTTTTGTGAGTTGATCCACCGCCGCGCGCCCAACGATCGTCATATTTCGTAAATTAACCTGACAGGGTTAATTCAGAGACGTATCGTGTAATCCATGAGGCTTACTGCGCGATCTGTGCTCTCGGCGCTCGCAGCCGGCGCCCTTCTGATGGTGCAGATCGGAGCCGCGGGGTGCACGGCCCCCGGCAACAGCAGCCACGAGCCCGGGGTAGTGCGTCAGGCCCAGTGCATGAGCTGCCACGAGTCGGAGCGCGAATCCGCGGTCAATCCGCCGCACCAGACCCTCCCGACCAGTTGTCAGGACTGCCACTCCGAAAGGCAGTGGGCCCCGGCCGAGTTCGCCATGGGCCACTCTTGGCCACTCGAGGGCAAGCACGCGCGGACGCTCTGCATGAGCTGCCACGTCGGTGAACCTCCGCTGTACCAGGGGACGCCCACCCTCTGCGTCGGCTGCCATCAGGACGACTACGACCGCAGCCCCGAGCCAGGTCATGACGGGTTCCCCACGAGCTGCGAGGGCTGTCATTCGACGGAGGCATGGGTGCCCGCGCTCTCGACCCTGGAGCACCCTTGGCCACTCGAGGGCGCACACGCGCAAGCTTCTTGTCTAGGCTGCCATGTCGGCGACCCTGCCGTCTATGAGGGCACGCCGACGGACTGCGCGGGCTGTCATCAGGCGGACTACGAGAACAGCCCTTTCCCCGGGCACGATACGTTCCCAACGACCTGTCAAGACTGTCATACGAACGACAAGTGGGTCCCTGCGCTGTTTGAACACAGTTGGCCGCTCGAGGGTGCGCACGCCCAAACCGAATGCTCTGGCTGTCACACGGGGACCCCAGCGGTCTACGAAGGGACCGGAACGCTCTGCGTGGACTGTCACCGAAGCGACTACGACACAAGCCCGTATCTGGGGCACGACACATTCGCGCTCAGCTGCCAAGACTGCCACACGAGCAGCGCCTGGACGCCGGCAACCGGTGGCAATCATCCGGAGAACGCTTTCCCGATCGAGTCAGGGCCCCATAAGGACTATCGCGACGACTGTGTGTCCTGCCACAACCCTGACCTCGGATCGCCGGTGGCGGGTGAGAACGCGGACTGCGTCGGATGCCACGACGGGGACCACACGCGAGCGAATATGGACGCGAAACACCGCGAAGAGAACGACTATCCGACGGGCCCCGCGCCCCCGAATTTCTGCCTAGACTGCCACGAGAACGGCCGAGAATAGCGGTTGCGCGAGGTCAGGCGGTCAGAACGCCTTGCCTTCGCTCATCCCGAAACGCTTGGCGATCGTGGCCATGGGGCACAAGCCGGTAAACGAGGCCTGAAACATATTCAAGCCGACGAATGCGGGAAGGACGAGCCAGGCGATGTGGTGGCTGTACGCCAAGGCTACGCCAGCGGTGACCATGATGCCCGCAACTCGAAAGACCAGTTTGTCGATGTTCATGTGTGTTCCTTTCGTTTTGAATTCTCAGAACGAGTAGCGAAGCCTCGCGTACACGTTCGTGTTCTCTTGGAGCTGACCGAAGAAGGTGTAGTCGTCGCGACCGAACATGAGGTTCGCGCCGACGACGATCGCCAGGGGCTCGATGATCTTGTAGGTGATGCGCGGTCGGATATAGGTGTCGAGCTCGTCCGGCGAGAAGAAGACAAAGAGCGAGAGCTCGAGGTTGTCCATGACCAGGAATTGCGTGAGCCGAAGCGTGATGAGATGCCGAAACTCGTGCTGCTCGTATTCTCTCCAAAGAGAGTTCGCGAGCAGCTCGTCGTGCTTGAGCGTGTACTCGAGGTAGTACTGTAGGCCCATTTGGAACTTGGGGAAGAGCTCCCGCTCGTAGCCGACCAGGCCGCGAAACTGCGAGTTGGGCGTGGTTGGGTCGGTGCCGAGCCTGTCGTCGAACGAATCGTAGAACGCACCCTCGACGTTGATGAGGCCACCGCCAAGCGGGGCACGAACGCTTGCGCCATAGACGGCAAGCCTTGCGTAGGTCAGATCAGGCGGCGGGTTTGCCGGATCGGGAATGGCCGTGAGCGCGATCGGCTGCGGCCAGAAGCCCACGTAACCGTAGGCTGCGAGCTCCACGGGGCCGGCGCTTCCATAGAGACGGCCGTGAATCGAGCCATTGCGCAGGCGCTTGTCAGGGAATAGCGGCTGAATCGGACTGAACTCAGAGCGGTCCCCCTGGATCTGCCCCAGCAGCGGGTTGAAGAACGAGAGCCGCTCCCCATTGATGAAACGGTCAGGCTCGAAGATCGGGGTCCAAATCAAGTCGAGCCCAACCTTCTTCATCATGAAGGTGGTCTGGACCGAGTTCGAGGGCGCCTTGAGGTACTCGTCGGCGCGGCCGATGAAGAAAGAGTTGAAGTCCTTTGGGAAGAGGTCGTTCAGAAACAGGAAGTCGCCGGTGCCCCAGGTCAGGACTTGCCGGCCAAATCGCATGTTGAACCAGGTTCCGCCGCGCACGAAGATCGACGCGTCTCGGATGTCGAACCAGACACGACTATCGGCGCCGTCCGCGTAGACGTCACCGCGAAAGCGCGCGCTGGCAATCTCGTGGGTCGCGTCGAGGTTCAACCTGAAGCGAGCTTCGGCCGCCGCGAACTCGTTGGCGCTGGCGCTGCTTCGAACGACCCGCGGAGCAACCAGCCCTTCGACGAAGCCCCCGAGCTGGAAGCCCCAGCCCCTGGCGCCAGAGCTTCCTTCACCTTCGCCGCCGCCTTCTTCCTCGTCCCAGTCGTCGAACTCGCCCCAGTCTTCGTCTCCGCCGGATTGCTCCGTCGGCTCGACGTCACCAGCGAGCTCCTCGGGCGAATCCGCGGCATCCGCGGCGTTCACTGGGCCCTCGGCATCAGACTCGAGGGCCTCTTCGCTCCTAGGATCTGCGGACGCCTCGGGCGGAGATTTTGTAGATGGACCTGCGTCGGACTCGCCCGCGCCCTCCTCCACGTTGGGCGCGGTCGCTGACTTGATCGACTTGACCCAAGGCACTGGAGGCTAGAGCGAGAGCAGCAAAGACGAGCGAGGCCATCGCGATGCAGCGCAGCGAGCCGCCACCCCGGTGGCACTGCTTGGTCGTACAGATCGTCGGTTTCATGGAACTACTCCGTGATTCTCATCAGGCGCTCCGCTCAGCGGAGCCACTTCTGGGGAGGGTTACGAAGCGAGGTCTCGACGAAGATGTCGTCGGGGATCCCGAGGTCGTAACTCACGTTGCTGACGTCACTCAGTGTGTATCCGCCCGACTCGAGATCAGAGACCTTGAGACGCGTGATGGTGGGCTTGCCCTGCACGGTGTCCACCTTGGCGGTTTCGATGCGACGGTAGGCCTTGCCTTGTGCGTTCACGTACTCGATCTGGCTCGGGAGGAAGGTCTTCTTGTTGATGCGCAGCGTGTAGTGGGCAAACTCGACACCCTTACTGCTCTTCGGCGTGCTCTTGACCAGGTACTCGGTGTCGGTCGTTTCGACGAGCTCGTGCTTGTCCTCATCCGGATGCCGGCCCGAGATATCCTCGTAGAAGAAGTGCGTCCCGACGAAGCTCGTACGCTCGTCACTGGCCGCGATTCTCTTCACGAGGTCGAGGCCTGGCAGATAAAGCCAGCGGTCGTCGTCCTTGCTCGCGTGCTTCTTCACCAGGAACGCCGTGTTTCGAACGTCGGCCGGCTGATCGAAGACGACGAGGTAGTTCTGGTCGCCTCCGTCCTTGAGGTCGCGGCGTAGGACAGAAAATTGTCGACGCTGAGAACGACCCTTGCTATCGACGATCTTCATCCGAATGAGCGCTCGCCCATCGTTGGCCGCGTAGTACTGGGCTTCGTTGGTGCGCTTCACGATTTGGCTCGCGTCCTTCAGGTCGCCTGCCTCGGCAGACATGCTGGGCGTTGAGAGAAGAATCGCTGCGGCTGCGGCCGCCAACCAGATCTTGCTAAGGGTCTTCATGCTGTTTGCTCCTTGTTGGTCGCGAGGGTTGCAGAACCGTCGTCCTCGCTCGTTGCCACGGTCTCCTTCTTCGGGGAGAGCCAGTTCTGAATTTGCATCATGATCGAGGGCAGCAGAACCACCGTGACGACGCTCGAGACGGCCATGATGGCAGCCATCAAGAAGCCCACGGTGTTGTACGGAACGAGTGGCGCGGCGAGCAGCGGAAGGAAGCCGATGGCGATGACGATCGCGTTGCGCGTGATCGCCCTACCCGGCTCCTGGAACATGAGCGCCATCGTCGCCGTCCAGTCTCCGGTCTCGCCTCGGATGGCGCGGGCACGCTCGAGGAAGTGAATCGCGAAGTCGACCGAGAGGCCCAGCGTGAGCGACGACAGGACAGCCACCGGCATGTCATAGTCTTTGCCGACCAGACCAATGATTCCGTAAGTGAAAACGATGGTGATTGTGAGCGGAACCATGGCCAGCGCACCGTAGACCGGCGAGCGAAACAAGATCATCATCATTAGGAACACGACGACGAAAGCGCCCATCAAGCTCTCGAGCATCCCGCCCACCATCTCCTCCTGCCAAACGGTGTTGAGGTACGTGAGGCCGGCCCATTGCGCGCGAAGGCCATCGGGCGGTGGGTTGGCGGCCATGAAGTCATCGAGGTCGGCCTTGACTGAGATCATGTCCTGGTTGTCGCCGCTCTTGAGCTGCACCCAGACGGCGCTTTCACGATAGTCGGGGCTCACCAAATGCCAGAGATCGTTCGGTCGGTGAGAAGACTGGAACTGCAAGAGCGTCTGCGCGACGCCCTCGGTCGAGCCCGGAATGCGGTAGTCCTCGTCTTCGCCGCTGATGAGCTCGCGGTAGACCGTCTTCACGACGTCGGCGATCGAGCTCGTCTTTCCGACGAGAGGCAGCGACTCGGCCGCCGCTTGGAGTCGCTCGACGTAAGCGAGATGTTCGGGGTTCTGGAAGGTCTTGCTTGCCGTCTGCGCCTCTTCGAGTGCCGTTTGCACAGCCTGCCACTGCTCGGACTCTTGGCCGCTCGTGTCGAATACCAAGTCCGAGGTCGCTTCGATCAAGGCATCGGAGACATTCGTCACCCCTTCCTCGCTCGCGGTTTGCGCCTCGGCCTTGGTGGCGTCCCAGCGACTGCGCACGGCCTCGCTTGCCCCTTCGAGGGCGCGGTCACCGGCCGCAACAATCTCGGTCTTCGCGTCGGTATCCTGCTTCATGATGAGGAACGCCATGTACGTTCCAGCGAGCTCCTGGTTGAGCACCCTGTCGGCCACTCGGATCTTGTGATCGGACTTGAACCAGCGAACCGGGTTGTCGTTGATGTTGATCTGCGAAATTCCGTATCCGCTGATGGCGATGGCGGCGACCGTCACCAGGAGGATCGGCTTGGCGAAGCGAAGACTCCTAGCGCCGACGGCTTCGACGACCCGTCCGAGGAGGCCAGGATCGCTGGCATCACGCTTGCTCGAGAGCAGCGCGGTCAGACGCTTCTCTGGGAGCGCCGCGATGTATGCAGGAACGAAAAGAATCGTCAGCACGAACGCGATTCCGATACCGAGCGCAACGAACACGCCAAACACGCGAACCGGCGGAATCGGGGTCAGCGTGAGCGAGAGGAAACCAGCCGCAGAAGTGAGTGAGGTGTACAGCATCGGTGCGAACAGGTGCCCGACGACCTCTTTGATCGCGACCTTGCGATCGCCGGTCTTCGGGTAGATGTCGACGAACTCCGACAGAAGATGGACCGAGTCCACGACCGCTATCGGCATCAGGAAGATGGGGATCATCGAGCTCATGATGTGCACGGTGAAGCCGCTCGCGATCAGCGCCCCCATCGTGATGGTGACCGTGGTCATCGCGACGATCATCGGTGACAGGACGAGCGAGAACGAGCGGAAGAACCACCACATCAGAAGAAAGATCACCAGTGCGGCAAGCGGCGCGGATACTGCCATCTGCTTGAACATCTCGACGCCGAAGGTGTCCTCGGCAACGGGCAGGCCGGTGATGTAGAACTCGTCGGTGTTGGCGCCGAAGCCTGCGATGATCGCTTCGATCTCTTCGGAGATTCGGTGACTCTGATCCTTGCTTTCGATCGGAACGTAGAGAGCGACGCTATCGCCGTCTTCGGATACTACTGTGCCGCGAAGCATGGGCAGCCGAAGGGCCGCCTCCTTGATCGCGAGTGCCTCCTCCGGTGTCTTGGGCGCCTCCTCCATCAACCATTCGAAGCGAATCGTCCCTGGCCCAGCCTGCTCGATGTTGTCCATCGTGGAAGGCCCGAGAACGTCGCGCGCGATGACACCATCGATCGACTTGAGACGTTCGTTGAGCTGGTGAATGCGGCCGAGCGACTCGGGGTTGAACACACCCTCTGGCTCAGCCTCGTTCACGACGCCCACGACGATCAGGTCATGAAGAGCGAACTCCTCCTTGGTCTCGTTGTGAAAGACGCGGGCGGGGTCGTCCGCCGAAAGCATGGTCTCTGGGTCGGTGTCGATCTTGATCGAGGGAATGGCCGCGCCGAGACCGATGGTGAGCACCGCCAGGGCGGCAAAGACGAGTCGCGCGTGTTGAATTGGAAAATCGAGAATCTTGCGTTTCATGGACATCA
The DNA here is from genome assembly GCA_963842915.1 of uncultured delta proteobacterium. GTDB lineage: Bacteria > Myxococcota_A > Polyangia > Polyangiales > Houyiibacteriaceae > SG8-38. The sequence continues at coordinate 154,050 of CAWJII010000004.1, forward strand.
GCTCCGTTTGAACTCCCACTTGAACTCAGACCCATCTATATGTCCACATAATCATATAGTCAAGTGGTGTTATTTCAGAGAAATGGCGCTATATAGGTAAAGCAATGGCGAAAACCGCTCTAAATCCGCAGAACCTGGACTCGGTCGCCACGCGGTTCCGAATCCTCGGGGTTCCTCTTCGCCTCCAGATCCTCAACGAGCTGGCGGATGGTGCGCGAACGGTGACCGCCCTTGTGGAAGCCACCGGCAGCACGCAGCCCAACGTCTCCAAGCACCTCACCACCCTGCTGGCGCACCGCTTGGTCAAGCGCGAGAAGCGTGGGAACTCGGCGTACTACTCGGTGGCCGACCCGGCGGTGTTCAGGCTCTGCGAGATCGTCTGCGGCAACATCGAGCGCGCGCTCGATGAAGAACGCGCTGCGTTCGGCGGCGGTTAAGAAGGAAGCGCCCCGGCAACTGCCGAGGCGCCTGCGACTTGGCCGCTTCGATCGCTCAGCGACGGGCGACCGAAAGACGATAGGGGTAATGAAGGTTTGCTTCAGCGCGGTGCACCTGCCGCTCGGACAGATGAACCAGCTCGCTGAGAATCGCGGCCTTCCTCTCGTGATAGTTACGCGGACTGTGGCCGCGGTAGCCGCGACCGCGATAGCTTCGTTCGTGGTAGCGACCCCGCTCCAGCTTCACGAGCTCGTTGCTGAGCAAGCGGACCCGTTGCGTGTAGCGCTGGTTCTGAGGCTCGCGAATCGATTCACGGATCTCACGCTGGAGCCATGCGTCGAGCCGGCGGTTGACCTTCCATTGCGCGTCCCGATTCCGCTCGGCGGTCGCCTGCCCCCAGCGTTGGCTGATCCGGACGATTTGCTCCAAGTCTTTCCGCTGTTCGGAGTAAGCGCGACGCGCGACGAGCGTCGCTTTCGGCGCGTTGTGGATGGTCCGCCTCTGGTCGTAGACCGCACGCGGCGGATGAACGCTCGCGCGCACCGGCCGCACTAGCTGCGGACGGCTCCCCGCGGCAACCACGACCGTCGTCCCGCGATCGCCGCGCCGCCTATCCTGGGCGTCAGCCTGGGTTACAGCGGTGAGCGCAAATGCAAAGAGCCCGATGTGAAATAGATAACGCATGATGATTCCTCGTCTTCTCAAGAGTTGTTGCGGGCTTTCCCCGCGGTTCAGCAACTCGGACGAGGGCAGACCTTACGAAGCTCTTAAGGGGCGAAAAAAGGGACGAAAATCCGGACTTTGTTGCGTTGTTTCAGCCACTTAGAAGTGCCAGGGATTTGTCCGCGCGTTCGAGGACCTCGACGACGCGTGGGTCTTTTTCGAGCGCGTCCCAGAGTGCCCGGGCCCGTTCGCGATAGTCCGCCTGGCTCAAACGGCCGCGCAAGAGCTCGGAGCGAAGAAACACGAAGGTCGTTTGGACCACGTCGTGCAGGCAGTAGTCGCGAATCTCCGTGTAGCGGCCGTGCTCGAACATGCTCTGCACCTTCGAGCCATCGACGTCCATTTTGCCCGGCATGCCGACGAGCTGCGCGAGCGCGCCGAGGCTGGGCATCCGGCTCGCGCCGTAGTCGGTCAGCAGGTCTGCCAAATCCATGTGGCCTTCATCGCTATAGCGATATCGATAGTCCGCCCCGCCACTACGCCCGGCGTAGTACGCCGGAAACGGGACGCCGTGCTTGAGCATGCGGTTGGCAAGCACCGGCAAGTCGAAGCGCCTGCCATTGAAGCTCACCATGGTCGGGTGCCGCTTTCCAATGAACTCGGCAAACTCTTGGAGAACCTTCGACTCGTCCGGTGGCGCGTCTTCTTCGCCACCAAAGGCGCCGAGCTTCTGGAGCTCGTAGTTTGCATCGAGCCAGAGAACGCCAAGCGCGACCACCTGATGGAACGGCGCAGGAGGAAAACCGCCGACGGCCGCGTCCCAGGCCAGGTCCGAGTCCGGAACGGTTTCGATGTCGAGGACTAGAAAGGAGCGAGCCACGCGCCAAAACTAGCGGAAAAGCAGAAAATCCGCCTGCCTTAAGAATCGCTTAAGGTTCCGGCCCTTTACTTGGTGAGGAGGCGAAACCTCCAAGAAAGGAAAACCCATGAAGTTCATCAACAAAGGAACCATCGTCGCTGCTCTGCTGGGTGGCGTCGCTGCAATCGCGCTCACCGTAGGGGGCGTCGCGTTCGCGCACGGCGGCCCTCATGGAGGCCCCCACAGCAAGGGAGGACCCTGGTCGCCGGAAAAGATGGAAGAACATCTCGCCGAAATGACCGAACGGCTCGAGCTAGACCCCGCGCAGGAAGCGAGCATCCGCGCCATCGTGGAGCGTGCCCAGACGCAACGTGAAGAAATCAAGGACATGCCCCGAAGCAAAGAGAAGTTCGTGGCCATGAAGGAGCTCCGTTTCGCGACCGAAGACCAAATCTATGCAAACCTCAGCTGTGAGCAGCGAGAAGAACTTCGATTGCTGAAGCGAGAGCACAAAGTCGAGCGAATGGAACAGCGCTTCGAGCGCCATCACTCTGCAGACCAGAAGTAACTGGAGAACCCGGTGTCCAATCGAATCCTGCTCGTGGAAGATGACGTAGCCCTTGGTGGACAAGTGGTACGAAGCCTTTCGCAGGCGGGGTTCGAGCCGCACTGGGTCCAGGACGGCGACGCGGCGCGGGACCTCGACCCCGACGAATACCGCGTCATCGTCTTGGACCTGATGTTGCCGGGCACGTACGGCATGGACCTACTCAAGCGCTACCGCCTGAAGTCCGAAGTGCCGGTCTTGATCTTGAGCGCGCGCGACGACACGGCTGACAAAATTCGCGGACTCAAGCTGGGCGCGGATGACTACGTCACCAAGCCGTTTTTCCCCGAAGAGCTCATCGCGCGCATCCAGGCCTGCTTGCGGCGCCCGAACCTGGTGGGCATCGAACGCCTCGTGGTTGGAGCCATTCAGGTCGACCTCGAGCGCCGTGAAGTCAGCAACGCTCGGGGAACGCTCTCGCTGACGCCTGTTGAATTCGAGATCCTGGCGCTCCTCGCACGACGAAAGGGCTCGGCGGTCACCCGAGAGGCCCTGGTCGATGCGGCGCTCGACTCGGCTCAGGACAGCAGCCGACGGACACTGGACGTCCACATCTCTCGGCTCCGCAGCAAGCTCGGCGACGACGCGACACAGCTCGAAACCGTTTGGGGCATCGGTTACCGCCTCTGTGGGGGCGCATGAAGCTGCGAGCGCGATTGGCGCTGACCCTCGGCCTGGCAGCGGTTTGCTTGCTGGTGCTCCTGGGCTGGGCTCAGTCTCGTTGGCACCGGCAGATGCGAGTGGAAGCGCTCGCTGAAGCCGCAGTGCATCGGATGGAGTCGGGCGGACGGGAGCGATGCGAGGCCAACCCCGAACGCTGGCCGGGCGTGCAAGGAGAACGACGGCCTCGACGGCGCCCGGGGCCTGCGCACCAAGCGCTGCCGAGGCACCGAATCTTTGCCTACGGTGCGGATTTCGAGAGCGCCAATCCACGCAACCCAAGGTTCCCGCCCGAGCTCGCAAAGCAACTGCGAGCCGGAAGCGAGGTCGCGACCGAACGCTCAGCCGACCAAAGTCGCACTAGTGTTGCCATTCGAATGCCCTGGGACGAGGGTCCCTGCGCGGTGTTGCTCATGCGCTCCAAGGGGCCGCCTTCCTGGTTCTCGGGCGCGGTGCTGATGCCCGCGTTTCTCGTCGCGCTGGTCGTGATCCTCGTCGCGCTCTTTGCGGCCGGCCCGATCGTGCGCCGCGTGCGCCAGCTGACCGAATCCGTCCGAACTTTGGGAACCGACTCGGAGGAGCCCATCGACGTGGAGGGCAGCGACGAGATCGCCGAGCTCGGTGCCGCGTTCGAGCAAAGCCGTCAAACGATCCGAGCGCAGCTGGCTTCGCTCAGGGAACGCGAGACAGCGCTCCGCAACTACATCGCCAACACGACGCACGACGTGATGCTTCCGCTGAGCGTCCTGCAGGGCCATCTGGCTTCGCTCCAGCAGCGAATCGAAGCCGGCGAGGCGCTCGATGCCAGGGCGATGGTGCCGAGCCTCGAGGAGTCGCAGTACCTGGGTTCGCTACTGCACAACCTCAACGCGGTCGCGCGGCTCGAAGCCCACGACGGGCTGACGCATCGAGACCCAATCGACTTGAATCGTCTAGTCGAGCGCGTGGTCGAAAGGCACCGGCCGATCGCGAAACGGAAGCAGATCAGCCTGGATCTCGCAGTGCCCGAGGCCGCCATCGAGTTCCCCGGCGACCTCACGCTGCTCGAGCAGGCGCTTGGCAACATCGTTCAGAACTCGATTCGCTACAACCGCAGCAATGGTCATGTGGCAGTCGTCCTCGAAGGCACGGCCAGCAGATGGACTCTTCGGGTGGTCGACGATGGCCCTGGAATTCCAGAAGCCGATCGCAGCCGGGTCGTCCAAGCCTCGTTCCGCGGAAGCGATGCGCGAACGCGTCACCCGCACGGGATGGGTTTGGGGCTGCATATCGCCAGTGACGTCGCCAAACGTCATGGTCTGCATCTGGAGCTGCGCGACACGGACGGCGGAGGTCTAACGGTCGAGCTGACGCACCCGAGCTAGCAGCCAGCTGCTCGCTCTACCCGATACTTGACCCGAACCTCGGTCCGTGCGGGAATTGCGCGGCGGAGGGCCGATGTTCAAAGAGATACTGCAAGACATCGTCGATCGAACCGATGGCGGAGTGGCCGGGCTGCTGATGGCATCGGACGGAATCGCGATCGACCAATATTCGAAAGGCGACGGCCCATTCGACATCGAGTCGGTTGGAATGGAGTACAGCGTCGTGCTCAAAGGCGTTCAGCGAGCCGGCGAGATGCTCGACACCGGCCACACGAACGAGGTCGCTGTCCGGACCGAGCGGCTCACGACCATCGTTCGTATGCTCACCGATGAGTACTTCGTTGCCCTAGCCGTCGCGCCCGGCGGGAATGTCGGCAAGGGGCGCTTCCTGCTGCGAACGAGCGCAGCCAAGCTGCTCGAAAACCTTTGATGTCATGACGGCCTCGGCGAAACGCGTCCTCGTGCTCAACGGGCCTAACCTCAACTTGCTGGGGACCCGAGAGCCTGATGTGTACGGCGCGACCACCCTGGACGACATCGAGCAGGCCCTCGAAGACCTGGCCAAGGACCTCGGCGCCACCGTCGACTGCCGCCAGTCCAATCAGGAAGGCCAACTCATCGATTGGCTCCACGAGGCGCGCGACGCGTTTGACGGCGTCGTGCTCAACCCCGGGGGGCTTACCCATACGTCCGTCTCCTTGCGTGACGGAATCGCGGCAACCGGCTTGCCAGTCGTCGAAGTGCACATCTCGAATACCGCGGCGCGCGAGTCTTTTCGTCATCAGTCAGTCACCGCCGCGGTGTGTATTGGTTCGGTGGCGGGCTTTGGAAAGAACAGCTACGGGCTTGGCCTCCGAGCGCTAATCGACTATTTGAACGCTTCCGGCTGAGCCAACTACGGTCGGGGAACACTATGAAGTTGAACCTGGATCAACTGCGCGATCTCATTCGACTCCTCGACGAATCGAATCTCACCGAGATCGAGGTCGAGCAGGACGACGATCGCATTCGTGTGCGCCGTGATCCTGCACCCTTGGCAGGAGCCGTGGCCTCCGACGCGGTGGCGCCCGCCCGGGCGGGCTCGGTACCGCAAAGCGCAGCGCCCGCTGCCGAGGATGAGGGTGGCGATTACGTGACCTCGCCCTTCGTAGGCACCTTCTATCGCTCGCCCTCGCCCGACGGCGACCCCTTCGTCGACGTCGGCGATTCGATCGCGCTCGGCCAAGTCCTCTGCATCGTCGAAGCCATGAAACTCATGAACGAAATCGAAGCCGAAGTGGCGGGCACCATCGTCGAGATCCTCGTCGAGAACGGCAAGCCCGTCGAATACGGCGACAGGCTATTTCGAATCGAAACCAGCTGAGCCGTGTTCAACAAAGTGCTCATCGCAAACCGGGGGGAGATAGCGCTCCGCGTAATTCGGTCTTGTCGCGAGCGCGGCCTGCGGACTGTGGCAGTCCACAGCGAAGTCGATGCAGACGCCTTGCACACCCGCCTAGCTGATGAAGCCATCTGCATCGGTCCCGCCGATCCGAGTCGAAGCTATCTGCACATCCCGGCCATCATCGCGGCGGCCGAGATCACCGGTGCCGACGCGGTGCATCCCGGCTATGGCTTCTTGTCGGAGAACCCGGAATTCGCCGAAACCTGCGCACAGTGCGGGCTTCAGTTCATCGGGCCGCGTCCTGAGCAGATTCGGCTCTGGGGCGACAAGGTGAGCGCTAGGGCGTTGGCGAAGTCTCTAGGCCTCCCGATCCTCGAAGGGACTGGGCTCGTCGAGGATGTCGAAGATGCCGTGAAGAAGGCCGAGAATCTAGGCTTCCCCGTGCTCCTGAAAGCATCGGGAGGAGGCGGCGGCCGAGGCATGCACGTCTTGCGAAGCAAGGAAGAGTTGCGGGCCATATTCGAGACTGCTCGCGCGGAATCGCGGGCGGCATTCGGAAGCGATGCCCTCTACTTCGAAAGGTTCATCGAGCGCCCGAGACACATCGAATTCCAGATCCTCGGTGACATGCACGGAAACATCCACGTGCTGGGCGAGCGCGAATGCTCAATCCAACGGCGCCACCAGAAGATCCTCGAAGAGGCCCCGAGCGTCGTGCTAACCGAAGAGATGCGGGGCGACATGTCTGCCACCATCGTCCGCGCGATGAGCCAGGTGGGCTACCTTTCCGCGGGGACGCTCGAGTTTTTGCTCGACGAGCGCGGGGAGCTGACTTTCCTCGAAATGAACCCACGCATCCAAGTCGAGCACCCGGTGACCGAGCTCGTGATGGGCGTCGACTTGATCGACGAGCAGATCCGCATCGCGGATGGCCAGCCTCTGGAGCTGCCGACGCAGCCGCTCACGCCACGAGGCCATGCGATCGAGTGTCGCATCAACGCCGAAGATCCAGACACCTTCGCGCCCTCGCCGGGAGTGATCACAGAGCTTCACATGGCTGGCGGAACCGGCGTCCGGGTCGATAGCGGCATCTACGGCGGAGGGCGGGTACCGCCACACTATGACCCATTGGTCGCGAAGATCATCGTACATGCACCGACACGTCCGCAGGCGATTGCCAAGATGCGGCGAGCGCTCAGCGAGACCATCATCGGGGGCATTCGCACCAACATTCCGCTCCATCAGAGGATTCTGGAGCACCCGGCGTTTGAAGAGGGCCGGATCTCCACCCGGTTCCTCGAAGAGCTTCAGGGCTAGTGCATGTTGACCGCCACCGTGCGGCATTAGTAGACTTGTGTGGGTGTACTGAACGTACGGGGGCTTAGCAGGGGCTTTGGCTATCAACAGGAATAAGGTCTTGGACGCGGCGCGGAAGTACCAGTCGCGCGGGCAGTACGACAAGGCGATCGCGCAGTACCAGAAGCTGGTAGCTGCGGACAAGCGGGACGTTCGTTCCCTGCTGAAGATCGGCGACCTGCAAGTGCGCGCCGGCAACCGCCCCGGGGCGATCGCAACCTACGAAGAAGTCGCGAACCACTATGCTGCACAGGGCTTCTTCCTGAAAGCGATTGCCGTCTACAAACAGATCCTGAAGCTCGACCCGTCGAGGCTCGATGCGCAGGTTCGACTCGGCGAAATGTACGAGCATCTGCAGCTGGTCAGCGACGCCATGAGCGTCTTCGAAGACGCATCGAACGCCTTCATGCGCGCGGGCGACACAGAGCAAGCGCTCGCGATGCTCGGCAAGATCGTCGAGATCGATCCCGAGCACATCCCCGTACGCATCAAGTACGCTGAGGCTCTCTCGCGTGCCGGGCGGACCCAGGACGCCGCCATCGAATTCGAGCAGGGCGCATTGCTCTTGAAAGAACAGGGCCGACTCGAAGATTACGTCAAAGTCGCAGAGCGGCTCCTTTACCACCGCAGCAATGATGTTCACGTCGCAAAGGAGCTTGCTGAAACGTACATTGCGCGTCGCGACCCCAAACGCGCACTCGCGAAGCTGCAAATCTGTTTCAAGGCCGACCCGCGTGACGTGTCTACCCTGTCGCTGCTGGCGGAAGCCTTTTTGATGCTCTCGCAGACCGACAAGGCGATCAGCGTCTACCGCGAAATCGCGCGCATCCATCGTGAAGCGCATCGGCCGCAGGAGCGCATGAGCGCATTGCACCGCATTCTGCAGCTGAATCCGAACGACAAAGAGGCGCAGGCCGCGCTCGAGAAGACCGCTTCGGCCTCAGGACAGCACCTGATGCAGCCGAGCGTGGCGCAACAGCCGGCGGGGCCGATAGACTCGGTTCCAAGCGTCCGATCGAGCGTCGCGTCCCAGCTGAGCACCCAGTCCGCTAGCCTGAGCTCCGTCTCCAACCTGACTGGCGCGGCCGGCCCTAGCGACGCTTCGGGTCTGACTGGAACCTCGGGCATCATGTACCTCGATGAAGACATCGAAGAGGGAAGCACTCTGACCGGCTCGCTGCCCGCGCTTTCCGAGGAGCCAAGCGGACTTGGAGGGTCGTACCCGTCGGTGCCCTCGGCTCCAGGAATGCCAGTCGGCGCGCGGGTGGTCCCTCTGCAAACGGCCTCTCCGATGACTTACTCTGAGTTCCTCGCGCTTCCGCTCGTGAGCACCCAGGTAGCGCCGGCAAGCGCTGCGCTGGCGCCAAGCCTGATGGAGCAAACGCTAGAGCTCGCCGATTCGTATTTGGTCGACGGGCTGTTCACGCAGGCGCGTGCGATCGTCAGCGAGCTTCAGCTGACGCTTCCCAATCATCCCTTGGTCCTCGACAAAGCGCGTGAGATCGAAGCGCTGGCCGCTGCCTCCTCAGGGGTATCCGCGGTAGCCCAGCCGCTCGTTCAGCCGCCAGCGCCTTCAGCGCCTACACGGTCGATCTCGGACGCGCCCGAAATGGAGCTCGAGTACGAGGAGCTCGAACCGGGCGACGAGGGCTTCGACTTCGCCGAGAAACTCGCCGAAGAGCTTGCGGAAGTCGCAGACATCGCGCCGATGGATGAAGGCGCCGAGATGATCGACGTCGAAACCGTCTTCGAGCAGTTCAAGGCAGGCGTTGCAGAGCAAGTGGCCGACGACGACAGCGACACGCACTTCGACCTCGGCATCGCCTACAAGGAAATGGGCCTGCACGCCGATGCACGCCGCGAATTCCAAGTAGCCATGGGCGATCCCAGACGACGCTGCCTTTGCTGGACGATGATAGGCCTCATCTACATGGAAGAGGGTCGACCCCGCGATGCGATCGAAGCATTCCAATCCGGCCTCGAAAGCCCGGAAAAGACGGCTTCTGAGTCGCTCGGCCTGCACTACGAGCTCGGCATGGCCTGCGAAGCCAGCGGCCTCACAGACCAGGCGCGCCTGCATTATCAATACACTTTCCAACGAGAACCCCGGTACCGAGAGGTCAGTCAGCGTTTGCACCGTCTTGGGGGACCCAGTACGAGCTCTGACGACGATTTGCTTCTCGAATCGATGGACGACGTAAATCGCGCCTTCGACGAGTTGATCCACCAAGACTAAGCCCTATAGACTGGGCTGATCATGGCCGAAACAGTGCAGACGTTTTGCCGGATTTGCGAGGCGCTTTGCGGTCTCGAAGTCACGGTAGATGGCGACCAGGTCGTCGACATCAAGCCGGACGACCAGCACGTGGCGACGCGAGGCTACGCATGCCTCAAGGGACTCAAGCAGCATCGGATGTACAACACGCCCGACCGCCTGCTCTACCCCATGCAGCGCATCGACGGCGAGCTTCAGCGCGTGAGCTGGGACGACGCGCTCGGTAGCATCGGCTCCAAGGTTCGTGAGCTCATCGACCAACACGGTCGCGACAGCATTGCCATGTATGTCGGCACGGCAGCGGGTTTCGGCGTACTGCATCCGGTCTTCGCGCAGGGCTTCATGCAAGGCGTGGGCTCGACGAACATGTTTTCGTCAGCGACCCAGGATTGCGCAAACAAGTTTTCTGTTGCGCGCGAGATCTACGGCTTCCCCTTCACGCAGCCCTTCCCCGACCTGGAGAACCTCGACTGCCTGATTATCGTCGGCGCCAATCCGGCCATCTCGAAGTGGAGCTTCCTGCAAGTCTCGAACCCCATTCGGCGTCTCAAAGAGATCGAGGCTCGCGGCGCGAAGATCTTCGTCGTCGACCCCCGCCGCACCGAGACTGCGAAAGTCGCCGGAGAGCACGTTTATATCCGACCGAACACCGACGTCTTCTTCTACCTGTCGTTCCTGCACGAGCTGCTCGCGACTGCCAACATCGATCGCTCGCGAATCGACGAGTACATGACGGGCTTCGACGAGCTCCGCCGCGTGGCGGAAGCCTGGTCGCCCGAGCGAACCGCCGAAGTCACCCGAATCCCCGCCGACACGCTGCGCGAAATGGTGCGGGTCTACCGCGAAGCGGATGGGGCCGCTCTCTACTGCTCGACCGGCGTCAACATGGGTACCAACGGCTCGCTGGCGTTCTGGTTGCAGGAGTGCATCAACGCGATTTCGGGCAACCTGGACCGCAGGGGCGGCACCTTGGTGAGCACCGGCGTCATCGACTTCGCCGCGTTCGGCAAGAAGACCGGCGTACTATTGAACGAAAACCAAAGTCGCATCGGGAAGTTCCAGTCCGTCAATGATTCGATGCCCGGCGGAATCCTCGCCGACGAGATCCTCACCCCCGGTGACCGGCAGATCAAAGCCCTGTTCGTGACAGGCGGCAACCCCTTGATCACCATGGCGAACTCCGAGCGGCTCCGCGATGCCTTCAAGGAGCTCGAGCTGCTCGTCGTCCTCGACATTCAGCCAAGCGAAACCGCGTCGGTCGCAACTCACGTCCTGCCCTGTACCACACCGTTTCAGCGGCCGGACCTTCCCTTCGTCTTCCCCTTGATGCTCGGGCTCCAGATGAAGCCGTATCTTCAGGCGACCCGGGCCGTCGTTCCTCCTCAGGGAGAGCAGCGCGACGAGGCCAGCATCTACGTGGACATCGCCAAGGCGAGCGGCGTCAATCTCTGGGGCTCTGCGGCGGCGCAACGGATCTTCGAAGCCAGCAAGGCGCTCAACTCCGTGGGGCGACGGGGCAAGCAGCCGTCGATCCCGCAGGAGCTTCTGCTCTCGGGCCTTCTCAGGGCCACGAAACAGGGCGGCTTCAAGAAGCTCTTGAAGGACAAGCACGGCCGCCTACGACCTCAGCACGACCCGGGCAGTTTCCTCGGCAAGCGCGTCGTTCATGACGATCGAAAGGTGCATCTCGCCCCGGCGGTGTTCCTGAAGCAGACGCAGAAGCTCGAAGCCGACTTTCAACTCGAGCTCGACACGAAGGACAAGCTCAAGCTGATCACCAAACGCGCGATTACGACGCACAACTCTTGGACGCACAACATCGAAGAGTTCGTTTCGAGAGAACGCGGGACCAACCACTTGTACATGCATCCAGAGGATGCGGCTCGGGCAGGGCTCGCGGAGGGCGACCTTGCCGACGTGTCGACCGAAACCGGCGCCGTTCGCATCCCGGTGAAGATACTTTCCGAGCTTATGCCCGGTTCGGTGGCCCTTCCGCATGGCTGGGGACATCAGGACAGCAAGATGGGCGTCGCCAGCAAGACGAGTGGCGTCAACGTGAACCTGCTCGCAGCCGATGGCCCAGATAAGCTGGAACGTGTCTCCGGCATGGCGCACCTCACCGGGTTCGTGGTCGAGGTGAAGCCGGCGGCCGGCGCGCTCAACGCAGAACATTGGTCGGGTATCGGTGCCCCGACAGACTGATCTGGCTCAAAAAACCGCGCGAAACGAGAGATTCGGAAACCAGATCGCGGTCGTGAAGCGGATCGGACAGGGCTCGGCGGGGACACCCACGCGCCACTGACATTGGGCGGGAGCCGCTATGTTCGTGGAGTCGATCTCTTGGGCGTCCCGGGCCTGGGTAATGTTGATCCATTCGAGCGCAATGCGCATGCGACGCCCGGGCTTCGCCCATTCGTACGCAACCTGTGCGTCGAGCCGCACGAACCAGGGAACACGCTGCACATACTGCTGAACCTGGCCTGTCGAATCGAGCCAGAGCCAGCCCTCGGCACGACCCGATCGCGCGAACACGCGCCCGGATAGGATGAGTCCGAACTTGGCCTGCCATGCGAGCACGCCATTCATCACGTGGCGGACGTCGTACGAAGGTGTGTACTCGAAGGACTGAATCGGAATGCCGTTGAATACCTGAGTCGCCGTGAGGTCGCTGAAGCCGAGCGTGTAGCTCACCAGGGTCGAAACACCCACGTCGAAGGGACGTTGGAACAGCAGCTCGAGGCCGTAGCTCTTCCCGTCGGCGGAATCGTCGATCGCGCCAGCCGGGATGGGGTTGAGCGCGTCACCCGCGGTGATCAGCGGATTGGTGAAGATGTCGACGAAGCGAAGGTCGCGATACAGGTTGAGATACCCGCGCGCTTCGAAGGTGAGCTCGTGCGGCAGGAAGAAGCGAACTCCTCCTTCGGTCTGGTTCGCGTATTGCAGCCCCGCTTCGAGCGGCACATCACCGACGCCGGGCAATGGAATGGCGAAGGTCGCCGGACGGTTTTCGAGCCCCCAACCAACGAAGAAGTCGGCGAGGTCTTTAGCATGGAAGGTCGCCCGTGCTCGCGGGCCGACGCCGGCATCGCGGTTATTGCCCGTCTTCCACATGTCGGCTCGGAGCCCAAGCGAAAGATCGAACCAGGAAACGGGTGAGAGGGTGAGGTCGACGAACGCGCCCGCGCTGGCTCGGCGGTCTTGGTCGGCAAAGTTGGGATCGTAGTTGGGCGTCCCCGGTTCGCTAGATGCGCATGGCGCAGAAACATTAGGCGTCCCCTCTTGCGAGCACTGCACCGGACCGAAGAAGCCCTGGGCCTGTCCTCCGATGAGCAAGTGGATCTTGCGCGTCCGAAACGCGGCAGAGAAACGGGGACCCACGCGATGAACGCTCGCACCGATGTCCGGAAGAGCGAGTCCGGAGGCATCTTCGACCAGCGAGAAGTCGTAGCCGTAGAGCATGGCTCCCATGACATTCCATCGCTTCAGCTTTCCGATGAAGCGCGCCTCGACGCGGTGAAACTGCAAATCGAACGAAAGCCGCTCCTCTGGGTCACTGGCATCGAAGACCGAGCTGTCTCGTCCACCAATGGCAACCATCTCGAACCGCGACCGGGCGTTCATGTCCACGCCGGTTCGGTACTGGTAGTCCCAGTAGTTCACGCTGGCATCGACCCCGATGGCACCGAGGACGAGATTGGGGTAGCCGATTCGGCCTGCGAACGTCATCGACCCTTCTTTGGGCATGGGCACGTTGAGCAAGGCGGAGGCATCGATGGCGCGGAGCTCGGCCTCGCCATGCACCCTGTCGTTTTGAATACGACGGGCCCTGCCGGCGACGACGCCGCCGGTCGCCCCGCCGTATCGAGCGGGCGCCGCGCCCGAGTACACGTCGATCCCGCCCATCAGGCCGGATTGAATCGTCGCCGGCCCAAGCGCGGAGTGAAAGAGCAGGGGAACCGGGATGTCGTCGTAAAGATAAACCGTACCCGAGGGCGGCGCGCCCCGTACATACACATAGGGTTGACCGTTGGCGACCGGCACGGTGCCGGGCAAGACCTCCAAAATGCGATACGGCTCGCCGAAGGTCCCCGGTATGTTTCGGATTCCTTCGAGCTCGAGCCGAATCGGCGCTTGAACACGCGCGTCCACCTGGGCGATCTCGGAGAAGACCAACTCTTTTTCGACTTCGACCTTCTCGGGCGCTGGCGTGATGTCGGCGGGAGGCTGTTCGGGAGCCTCATCGGTAACATTTTGCCTCACGCGCAGGTCGACGCTGGTCTGCGACACAACGGGGTTTCCGTCGCGGGTTGCGGGCTCGAATTCCGCCTTCCCGATCGCTTCGGTTGCGAGCTCACACAGCTCCCGACTCGCGTCGCAACTCTCGACCACACCCTTCCCTTCCAGATCGATCCGCACCAAGACCCGCACCAGACCCGAATCCGGCGTCTCGACGCCGGCCGGCACCACGATGCCGGGAAGCGACTTCACCCTGGGCGCGACCAGGTCCTGAGCCAGCGCCACCGCAGCAAACGCCGCGAATCCCAAGCCAAAGAAGAGCCAAAATCTCATAGGGACGACCGGTCCGACAGCAGACCGCGAAAACCCAAGCCGGACCGGGTCTTCGCGGCGTGCATCCCAAGCTACCGGAAAAAGGGACGTTTGTGGTGTGAAGCGTTTCCTATTTGATCGAGCGGTGGAGTCTCTCCATGTCGCCAATGCGGTCTTTGAGCATCTTCTTGAGGGCGGCTCGGAGGTAGGGCTCGATGTCGGCGTCGGTGCTGCCCGTGTGCGAGACGATTTGCTGATACAGGTGTGCGGTCTCTTCAGATACCGCCAGGGTGATCTTCGACTCGCTCAAGTGGTCGTCGATCAAGCTGCGGATGAGCCCGCTCATGTTCACGCCGAGGTCCAGGAGCCGAAGGTGCTGGTCTTCCCGGATCATCAGGCTGATGCGTCGAAACTCGTCGTTCATGGGTCCCTCCGAATCTGTAGCCTTGTACACCAAACCATACGAAACCACAAATTTATGCTGCACGATATACTATTATGCTTCAAGATATAAATAATCAAGCATACAGCAAGATAAGGAGCCCATCATGCGCCGCATCATCCTCACTCTCATCAGCTGCCTCGTATTGCTCGGGACAGCCGCCGGCGGAATCCTCGCCTGCACCAACCCGCACACCCCAGCGGGTCACGAAGGTTACGTCTTCGAAGACCCACGGATGGTTGGCGAAGGCGGATTCCGCGGTGTCGTCGAAGGCCCAGGCAACTACGGCGTCAGCGCATTTCGCAACCGTTCCATCAACATCGACACGCGGCCCACCACCTACACCGAGCAGTTCAGCATCCTCGTGAAGGACGACCTCAACGTGGCGTTCGACGTACACGCGGTGATGAAGGTCCGGCGCGGCCAGGTCCGATCGGTCGTCGAAGATTTTGGCGGCCCGCACTGGTACGAGCGCTTCGTCAGAGAACCGTTTCGAACCATCGTGCGCCAGTCGGTGCAGGGGTACTCGAGCCGTGAGCTCAAGGCAGAGCGCGACGATATCGCCGCCTCCATCGCGAGCGCGCTGAGCACCTACATGGAGAACGCGCCGTTCGAACTGGTTCGACTTGCGGTCGGCAACATCGACTACCCGGCCGTGGTCTCGCAGGCGGTCGAGAAGAAGCTCGCGGCCAGGCAACTCCTCGAAGAGAAAGAGACGCAGCGTGAAATCGCGCAGCGCGATGCGGAAATCCGAGTCGAAGAGGCCAAGGGCATCGCCCAGGCTCAGAAGATCATCAACGCTACGCTGAGTCCGAACTACCTGCAGCACGAAGCCATCCAGGCGCAACGCAGCATGGCCAGCGCGCCGAACCACACCACGGTCTACATCCCCGTGGGCCCAAACGGCCTGCCACTGGTCCACACCCCATGACCTTCGCCTGGGCGGGGGCTCCCACGGAGCGGAGCCCTCGCTTGACGGCCTAAGCAAGCAGGGCTACTTCTTCGGCTCTTTGCGGGAGTAACTCAGTGGTAGAGTTCCTGCTTCCCAAGCAGGTTGTCGCGGGTTCGAATCCCGTCTCCCGCTCCGCAACTCTCGTCCCCATCCTTTCGCGCAGAAATGCGATCTTCCGCACAGGCGTTCAGCACTCCAATCGCTATTGTGTAAGCATCAGGAGGAACGTTGCTGTGAAGGCGCTCGCGATGATTTTCTGGGTCTCGCTCGTTGGCAGCGACCCGCTTGTCGACCCCTGGGAGACAACCTTTCCCCGCCTAGACGAGATCGAGGTCACGACGTTCTACGAGCCCTTGGAGTCCGATGCTTGGCGCCTGGACGACAACGCGCTTCTAAATCCCTTCGTTCAGGAGTAGCGCGGGTCGCCGCTCGCCGGGCCGTTGCGGTCGAGGAGTTGATCCCGCACCCGCTCTAGCCCTACCTTCCTAGGACTGGAGGGCCTATGCGCCATTTGCCCGCGCTGACCTTGACTCTCGCGCTCGTTTGCGGCTGCTACGAGATTTCACATCCCGCCAAGGGGTATCAGATCATCGAGAACGTCTTGGAGGCCCCGGTCATCGCTGGAAAGGGAGCGAGCCGAAACCTCCTCTTGGCCGGCTCTCCCTGGCAGGTCGCCGAGGAGGTCGACAAAGAGGAGTTCATCTTCTT
This sequence comes from uncultured delta proteobacterium, assembly GCA_963842915.1. GTDB lineage: Bacteria > Myxococcota_A > Polyangia > Polyangiales > Houyiibacteriaceae > SG8-38. The sequence continues at coordinate 170,306 of CAWJII010000004.1, forward strand.
CCATCGGTTGCCGTTTTCGGTTTGGGAGTGCAAGCGTCCCGGTTGCGTGACGCGCCTAAAAGTGATCACCGGCGATGGTCTCGTGATCGACCACCCAGAACGCCCCGGGCAAGACATGCACGTCTGCACGGTGGACTACGTGCAGTCCGTGGGCCGGGTGCACTGCAGCGAGCGGCGCGCCGGCAAGGAGGTCCTCGACCGGCAGGACACGACGTTCATCGGAGACCTTCCCGATACCTCCTGGGAGGCCGATTCATTTTCTAGGCTGACGAGCGGCTGGCATTCCTGGGTACAGAGCAGCGACCCCTGGCACCCAGCCGAAGATGCCCTCGGCGCGGAATGGAGCGAAGAACGCTGGACGGGACAGCCGGTCGCGGGGCCACTGCGAGGCGCACACAACGTCGACCTCGGGGCGTGTTCGCTCTTCGTTCCGTGGAAATGGGAGGATCGCGACCCGCGGCTCGACGCAATGGTCGGACCCATGCTCGGCAACCGGGGACTCGCAGAATTCACCTTGGACGAGCTCGACGCCGCCCGCGCCGAGTCCGCCAACAGCAACGAAATGGACGACGTGGTCTGGTTCTTCGACGCGTTCACCAACCTCTGGCCTCGAGACATTCCAAGTGAGTTTCACTACCATGTGAAGGAAAGCGGCGAGCGCCAAGCCTGCCTTCGAAGCTACTTCGCCACCAATACCGAGCTTCGCGCGCGTCCGGGCGGCTGGAACATCATCGCCGAAGGGATCGTCGGCGGCCTGGCGGAGCTTTTCGGTATCGGTGACTGCAAAACCCATCCGATGAGCGTCCGGTTTTGCGGCGAGCTTGCGGCCAGCGATGGCGCTCCGACGTTCAGCCTCGACAAGTCCTCCCTCGTCGTGGAGATGGAGCCCTACCCATGGCTCAAACGTTCGTGCAATCGCAACTTCGTCCCTCTGGTGAAGGCAGGCCTTGCCGACGGGGTCGAGGAACTGACGGACGCCGTGATCACCCAGCAACTCGCCGCACTGACCGCGGACCTGCCCTTCGAGATCCGGCGCGTTGAGCTCACCCCTAGCGGCCTGTACTTCGTCCTGGCACAGGACTACCGCGACACCCAGTACGCTGCGATGAAGCTCGCCGGCGACGCGCTCGGAGCAGACCCCGGACTTTTTTGCCGGCCCGAGCTCGGAGACAGCGATTTCAGTCATCTGGAGCGTGAGTCGACGCAAATCTCGTTTTCGAGGCGCGGGATCTCCCGCTAGCGGCGCGGCAGACGCGCTCTGCAGCTGGGACGTAACTTTCCGTCTCCACAACTAGCCATGCTGTAAACAATTACTTATGGACTCTGGCAGCGATCTGCTCGATCCTTGCGAAGATGTCTGTGAGTCGATGTGGGTGCCCTGGGCAGGGTACCAACAATAGAGGAGCTGCGCCGTGGGTCGCATAGGCTCCGCCATCATCGACTTCACCGAGGCGGCGTATGACCTGGAGCTCGGCGACGAGGATTGGCTTCCGACGATGTTGAAACGCGGCCTACCCGTGCTCGAGCAGGGGCTGGGGGTCGCTGGCTACGAATACGGCATTCCTCCCGGCACCAACGAGGTTGAGCTTCGCGACGTGTACGTCGCGTCAGGCCCAGAAGATTTCGCTGAGCGACACTTGCGTGCGCTATCGAGCATGGATCCCCAGGCCCTGCGGAAACAGCTCTGCTCGGGCGCCGCGACGACCGGATCGGTAGCCAGCAAGGACGACCAAGAGCAGCTCGAACACTACCTCTCCCACGTCGACTACTGCAAGGACGTACTCTATCTAACAGCCGTCGATGCGAGGGGCGTCGGCGTGGCCGTTGTCGCGCCTCTGCCCGAAATCACGACGCTGACTCAGCAGGACGCGCAACGCTGGGAGATGCTCGCCGCGCATGTCGAAGCAGGTCACCGCTTGCGGCAGGGGATTGCCACCGGAGACGCCGACCAAGCAAGCGATGGGAAGCTGCCACATGATGCGGAGGCGATCTTCGATGTCAACGGCTTCCGAGTCACGGACGCGGTTGGGCCGGCTAAAGAACGAACGGCCGCCACGAAGCTTCGCGACGCGGCGATCTCGGTCGATCGCGCGCGTGGGCAGATGCGAAACACCGATCCGGACAACGCGCTCGAGATCTGGAAAGCCTTGGTGCGGGGACGCTGGTCGATGGTCGACTGGTTCGATACGGATGGCAGACGATTCGTTCTGGCGATTCCGAACTCCCCGAACGTGACCGACCCACGTGGCCTGAGCGAACGCGAGAACCAGGTCGTGACTCTCGCGGTGCTCGGTCACAGCAACAAGATGATCGCGTACCGCCTGGGCCTTTCGAGCTCTCGCGTTTCGACGGTTCTGCGGAGCGCGATGCGAAAGATGGGGTTCCGCACGCGCGCACAAATGGTGAAGCAGATGGGCGATTTCCAGGCGATGCAGTAGTCCCGGCGTTAGGCTACGAGATGGATCTCGTACTCGCTGCAATACCCTGCGAAGCGCTCGCGAATCTGACCGAGGGTCATTCCGAAATCTTCGATCCCGTAGCGGTGCGAGCCGTGCTTTCCGCGTGGATTGTTGGCGAGAAACGAACGCATCCGGGTTTCGACCTGGCCGGACCAGGGGATGCTGAATCGCTCATACGCACGACACAGGGCGGCCACGGGATCGGCGAGGAGCTCCTCGAATTGGATATCGATGAATTGCTCGGACTTGTCGCTATGCTTCTTTCGGGCTGCCGTCGCCTCGTCGAGCGAATCCGCCCACCAGCGCAGCTGCTGTTGCCCGAGCTCGATCGGGTCGACCGAATCGCTGGCCAGCCCACGAATGACGTAGATGAGACTCGCTAGCGAAGGGACCGTTTTCGCTGGGTCCCGATGGGTGAAGATAATCCGTGCGTCGGGGTACTCGGTGAGCAGTGCGTCGAGAGGACGCAAGTGCATGGGGCTCTTGAGCACCCAGCGATCTTTCATGTGACTGCTTTGCAGATGCTCGAGGTAGTGGCGGTGAAACCTGTATGCCGGAGCGTGGCTCTGAGCGTCTACCCAGGCCTGATAACTTGGGACGTTGAAAGTCACATTGAACTGAGGTCCGAGCATGCTCTGCGCCAGGATGGGCATGCACTCCTGCGGAAGCTCCGCGCCCACTTCGTGAATCGACGCGAGAGAGGGCGCCATCGTGTCCATGTGACCGAAATACCGGCGCGCCTTCTTGATGCGTGGGTCGGTGTCGAACGTCGCCCCTCGTGGAGGCGGGTCAGGGAACTGGACCTCCCAACCGAGAGGCACCCGGTTTGCAGGATCCTGGGCGAGAAGGTTGAAGAGAATCGTCGTGCCCGTTCGCGGAAACCCGACGATGAAAAGCGGGCGCTCGATCGGAACGCCGGCGAGCTCCGGATGCTCGGCGCGATGCCGGTAGACGCTGAAACGATTTTGAAGAAAGCCCTGCAACGATTCGCGACACATCAGTCGGCCGAGCCAGCTCAGATCCGCTTCGCGATCGACCGCATCGAGCAGCCGTGGAAGCGCTTCGCGGAAACTCGGGTCACCAAACTGCTCGGATCTGGCGCCGCGCGCTGCGGCGCGAACGATCTTGTCGGGATCGAGCGAGGGCCATCGCGGCGCGAACACGGGGCCCACGCGGTTCAGCGTGCGCATCGTGCGGGTTCGGTGCGGAGGGGCAGCAGCCATGGCGTCGCATTGCGTCGAGTAGCACGCCCCTCCATAGGCGGCAAAACTTGGAGAACTCATGAGCGACAAAGAGAGACCCGAGCGCGTGGCCATCGTCACGGGCGCATCGTCTGGCATCGGAGAGGCCAGCGCACGCTGCCTCGCCAAGGCCGGATATTCGGTTATCGTCGCGGCTCGTCGAGCGGACTTGCTAGACGAATTGGTAGCAGAGATCCGCGCGCAAGGTGGAAAAGCGATGAGCGTGCCGACCGACCTCGCCGACGCGGCGCAGACTTCGGCGCTCGTGAAGACGACGCTCGATGCGTTCGGCCGCGTCGATGTCCTGGTCAACAACGCCGGATACGGCCCACCCTATGCGCTAGAGCAGATGGACCGCGAAGCGATGCGGCACCTGTTCGATGTGAACCTGCTTTCGGCGATGCAACTGATCGCGGAGCTAACGCCCTCGATGCGAGCACAAGGTGGCGGGCGGATCATCAACATCAGCTCTCTCTCGCGATACGTGGGTGCGCCGCTGGCATCTGCATACGCGGCGACCAAAGGTGGTATGGAGGCGCTGACCGCTTGTATGCGTCTCGAGCTCTCGCCTTGGAACATCAAGCTCTGCGTGATCGTGCCGGGATTCGTCGATACGCCGACCTTCGACAAGTCTCGCACGGCCGGCCAGCATCTGCGCGACGACCCGAGCAACCCGTACCGGCAGCTGATGGAGGACTTGGATGCCTTCGCCACCGAGCAACTCAAGAGCGCAGTTTCGCCCGAGGAAGTGGGCAAGGCCGTGGTCAAGGCAGCCAAGGCCGAGTCCCCGAAAACGCGCTACTTCGTCCCCAAGTCGTCGCGAACGGCGGCCCGGATGTTTGGGGTTCTGCCCGACCTGGTGGCGGACAGGCTGTTATTGAAGATGTACAAATGGGGCCCATGGGCATGAGCCGCGCAGCAGCACAGCAAGGACCAAAGCGGGTGCTCGTCACTGGCGCGGCCAATGGCATCGGTGCGGCCATCGCGGGGCTCTGCGTCGAAGCGGGGCACCGAGTCGTCGCCGCCGACATCGATCGGCAAGGTCTGGCCAAGCTGCGCGAAGGGCTTCCCGGCATCGAAACCGCAGCCCTCGATGTGCGCGACCTCGCTGCCTGGCACAAGCTCGTCGAAGACGTCGAAAAGCAGGGAGGGCCGGTCGACGTTCTCGTCAACAACGCCGGCGTCTGCCTGCCGGGCCCCTGCGACCAGGTTTCCGCCGAAGACGATCGACTCACCATCGAGGTGAATCTACTAGGCGTGATGAACGGGGTGCGCGCCTTGTTGCCGCGCTTTGTGGCGCGCCAGCGCGGGCACGTAATCAACGTGGCGAGCATGGCCGCCTTTGCACCCGCCCCGGACCTCGCTACCTATTGTGCGACCAAGCACGCCGTGCGTGCCTATACGCATAGCTGCGCTCTCGATCACCGGCATTCGCCAATCCACTGGACACTGGCCTGCCCGAGCGCCGTCGAGACCCCGATGCTCGAGGGCATGCGCAGGCGCCGTGCTGGCGTCGTCGTCTTCACCGAGAAACCAATGCGTCCAGAGAAGATCGCCAGCGCCATCGTCGACGCGATTGCAGCACCACGCAGCGAGGTCCTGGTGCCAAAGGTGCGCGGCAAGTTGATCCGCTTCATCGGCTTGTTTCCCGGTCTGCTCTCCCGCGGTATGGATGATGCCGAGCGTCGCGGCCGCGAAGCCCTCGACGACTAAGCAGCCGTTTCGCCGTTCACAAACGAGGGAACGCCCAGAGGCTTGAGCTTCTGAACGAGCTGCGCCTTACTTTTGGCACCGAGCTTGCGCATCGCCGACTTCAGCAAGATCGAGACGCGCCCCTGAGAAAGCCCAAGACGATAGGCGATGAGCTTGTTGGTATCTCCGAGCAGAACGTACGTGGCGACCTGGCATTCTTGCTCGCTCAAGCCGCGCGGGTCGAACACCCTCGGCGCGTTGGGCCTCGCGAGCACGAAACGCCGCCCATCGGTATCGAACCAGTCGACCACGCTCCAGCGCCCGCAAACCAGTGCCTTCCAGGCCTCGAGCGCCTTACGGGGATCGTCCTCACGTAGCGTTCCGCGCGCTTTGTCGATGCGCCGCGCGGCTCTTCGCAGAATCTCGGCGGCATTGCCGGCCGCGGCGCGCCCGACGGCGTCGACGATGCGGAACCCGTTCACATCGAGCACGGCCTCGGCTCCATGGGGAAGCTCGTTCGGATCGTCATCCAAGCCATCTTTGCCGCCGATCGCCGCGTGACGAAGACGGTAAGCAGCGGCGATGTGGGCGCCGAGCATCTGCCAGCGCATCCGCGCCTTGCGACTCAGCTTCAATGGCTCTCGGAGCGGAACGCTGATGTCGACGCCGACGCCATCCGGGTCGATGGCGGTGATGCCAAACAGATCCACGTAGCCCAGCGCGTCGATGAGACGCTTGAATTCCACTGGATGATCTTTGGAGATTTCGCTCCAGGTGCCTGCGTACCCTGGAGGCGTGACCGCCTTGACGAACTCCGGGGATAGACCACGGCCGGCGGCAAGAAATCGCTCCGGGAAGTCCGGCGGGAGTGACCTGAAGTGCATGTTGTCGATGACCGCGTCCGCTCCAGCGCCGCCCTTCGGCCGAATGAAGCCGAAGCCGAACATTCCGAGGCCCCGATCCATCATCGGCGCGGCCGCGTCCATCAGGTCGGGAAGCCAAGCCGATTCCGGCTTCTCGAGGTCATAGGCCACCTCGATCAAATCGATTGCATGGGAAGTTGATGGGTCCATGGCTGCTGTGCACTCTGCCAGAGCGCGAGTCGACCTTCCATCTGTATTTGTTCAGAGCGGTCGACGGGGATCAAACGTGCGGATCAATGCCCGCAGCACGTCTCGCCGTGCAAGCAAACCAACCACACGATTGTCCTCGACTACCGGAAAGCGGCGGAACTTGGTCTTGACGAAAAGAGAAGCGACATCGAAAAGGCTGTCGTCGGCATGGACGGCTTCGACCTTGCTGCTCATGTAGTCACCCACGCTGCCGCTCCGCTCACCGTGGTAGCCGGCCACGACCACCGCCTTCAGAAAGTCGCGCTCGCTCAGAACTCCCACGAGATTGCCCCGATCGTCGACCACGGGAGCTCCCGAAATGCGCTTGTCGACCAGGGTATACACGGCATCGAGCAGTCGCGTGTCGCGGCTGAACATCACCGGATTCGCGGTCATGAAATCTCGGACTCTCAGGGCCTTGAAGGAGCTCATGCGTCCCGCTTCCTCGGACATTGGCCGCTGGCCGCGCGACCGCAGGTGCCGCACCCGGTGCCGTCGGGGTTGTTGAGGCCGCCACAGCTGCCGCGGATCGCTCCTCGGCCCGCAAGCACGCCCACGCTCAAGCCAGTCAAGGCCAGCGCAAAAACCATGAAGCTGAACAAGTAGACCATCAACTCAGCTGCCAAAATCGTCGAACATGACGTTCTCCTCGGGAACGCCGAGGTCCCTGAGCATCCCTTGAACTGCGGAGATCATCAAGGGTGGACCGCACATGTAGTACTCGACGTCCTCCGGCGCCTTGTGCTCGCCGAGGTGCATGTCGTAGGCGACCTGGTGAATGAAGCCTGTCGGGCCGTCCCAGTTGTCGTCTTCCCTGGGCTCCGAAAGGGCAACCACATAGGTGAAGTTCGGGTGTTCCTCGGCGAGGCGCTGAAACTCTTCGTGGTAGAAGAGGTCGCGCCGGCTTCGGACGCCGAACCAGAACGAAATCTTGCGCTTGGTCTTGATGCGCTTGAGCTGATCGAAGATGTGCGAACGAAGCGGCGCCATGCCGGTGCCGCCACCGATGAACACCATCTCGTTGTCGGTGTCCCTCGCAAAGAACTCACCGTACGGCCCGGCGATGGTCACCGTGTCTCCCGGTTTTCGGCTGAAGAGATAGGACGAAACGATGCCCGGGGGCACGTTCGGGCCGGCGCCCGGCGGCGGCATGGCGATCCCGATGTTGAGCAGGATGATGCCCGTCTCCTCGGGGTAGTTCGCCATCGAGTAGGCCCGTGTCGTGTCGGTATCGCTGCCTGCCTGGAACCTCCAGAGACTGTGTTCATCCCAGGTGTCGCGGTACTCCGGCTCGATGTCGAAATCGGAGAACTTCGCCTGGAAGGGCGGACACTCGATCTGGATGTAGCCACCGGCCCGGAAGGGAACCTCTTCGCCTGCCGGAAGGTCGAGGCAGATCTCTTTGATGAAGGTGCTGAGCCCGTGGTTCGAGCGCACCTTGCACTGCCATTTGCGAACGCCGAAGACCTCTTCTGGAACCTCGACACGGATGTCTTCTCGAACCGCGACCTGGCAGGCGAGTCGTACGTGCTGCGAGGCCTCGTTGCGGGAGACCATCGACTCTTCGGTGGGAAGCAGCGGGCCTCCCCCGTCGAGCACTTTGACCCGGCACTGGCCGCAGGTCCCTTTGCCACCGCAGCCTGCGGGCAAGTAGAGGCCGGTATTCGCGAGAGCCACCAGGAGCTTGGAGCCGGCAGATACTTCGAAGTCCTTGTCACCGTTCACCAGCATGTGCACGCTGCCGGTTTCGACGAGCTTCGAGCGGGCGACCAGGATCAGGGCGGACAATGAGACGACGATGCCCGTGAAAACTGCCACTGCCAGGAAGATTTGAAGCGCCACCCTCGTACCCTCCTAAAGTTGAATCCCGGCGAAGGCCATGAAGCCCAAGGACATCAGGCCGACTATGATGAAGGTGATCCCAAGGCCCTGAAGCCCCGCCGGCACATCGCTGTACTTGAGCTTTTCGCGAATCCCGGCCAGCGCGACCAGCGCCAAGGCCCAGCCGAATCCACTCCCGATGCCGTAGACGATGCTTTCGCCCATCGTGTAGTCGCGACGCACCGAGAACAGCGTGCCGCCGAGTATCGCGCAGTTGACCGTGATCAGGGGCAGATAGATGCCGAGCGCGTGGAACAGAGGCGGGAAATACTTGTCGAGAACCATCTCGAGGATTTGCACCATTGCCGCGATCACGCCGATGTAAGTGACGAGGCCGAGAAAGCTCAGGTCGATGTCCGGCACCCCGGCCCAGGCGAGCGCGCCCTCTTTGAGCACGTAGTTGTAGAGAAAGGTATTGGCCGGGACGGTGATGAGCTGAACCACGACCACCGCCGTCCCCAGGCCCAGCGCGGTCTCGATGCGCTTGGAGACCGCGAGGAAGGTGCACATTCCGAGGAAGAACGAGAGGGCTAGGTTCTCTACGAACACGGCTTTGATGAAGAGCTCGACGTAGCTGCCCATCAGACGACCTCCGTTCGGTGAACTTCGTGGATGAGGAAATCGGGCTTCTCAACTTGCTTGGGCTTCCAAGTCCTAACTGCCCAGATGATGAGGCCGATCACGAAGAAGGCGCTCGGAGGCAGGAGCATCATCCCGTTGGGCTTGTACCAGCCGCCGTCGGCCGCGTTGGGGAAGATCGTGTAGCCGAGGAGCGTTCCGGCGCCGAGCAGCTCGCGGCTCGTCGCCACGAGGATCAGAATCGTGCTGTAGCCCAGGCCGTTCCCGATGCCATCGAGGAAGCTCAGGCCGACCGGGTTCTTGGAGGCAAAGCTCTCGGTCCGACCGAGGACGATGCAGTTGGTGATGATCAGGCCGACGAAGACCGAAAGCTCGCGGCTCGTCTCGAAGGCAAAGGCTTTCAAAGACTCGTCGACGACGATCACCAGGGACGCGATGATCGTCATCTGCACGATGATGCGAATGCTGCTCGGAAGAATGTGACGAATCGCGCTCACCGCCGCATTCGACAGCGCAGCAACCGCCGTGAGCGCGACACACATGTAGAGCGACGGCAAAAGCGAGGTGGTGACCGCCAGGGCCGAGCAAATGCCGAGCACGTGCAAGGTGACCGGATTGTCGTCGACGATCGGCTCGAGAAGAGCGCGCTTGGCAGGGGAGCTCATGACTCTCCTCCTCCTTGGATGGTTTTCAAATAGCGCCCGTAGCCGTGATCACCGAGCCAGTATTGGACCAGGTTCGAGACGCCGTTTCCGGTGAGCGTCGCGCCCGAGACGCCGTCTATATGGTAGTCGGCGAGTGGGTCTTCAGCGGACACGCGGCCCTTGACGACTTGAAGCTCGAGCGAGCCCGAATCATCGAACGCACGCTTGCCGCGCCAGAGATCGCGCCAAGCAGGCTTGACGATGAAGTCACCGAGGCCGGGCGTCTCCCCATGCGCGTAGAAGGTGATGTCCGAGACCGTGTTGCCGTCGGCCTCGAGGGCGAGGAAACCATAGAGGGTCGACCAGAGCCCATAGCCGGAAACCGGGAGGATGATCTTGCTGACCTCACCCTCGCTCCGCACCAGGTACACCAGCGCATGCTTGGCACGGCGGCCCACCTTGGCGATGTCGATCTCCGAAGGCACCTTGACGCTCTGCGCCGGATCCTTGGCGGCTTCGGCCGGATCGTAGGTCGCCGGATCGATGTCTCCGGCGTACGCTCCCGTTTCGAGGTCGACGACGCGCGGCTCGATGCTCTCGAAAAGAGCGTTGACGTCTGCCTCGGGTGCCCAGAGCCCCGCAACCTCGAGGATATTTCGGCGCATGTCCAAAATGGCGTTCTCGACTTGCCGCGGCTTGAGCACGACGGCCGCCGACGCGACCAACGACGAGCACACCAAGCTGACGAAGAGCGCGACCAGCAGGGTCCTCGGGACCGTGTCCGTCTTGGCAGCGGAATCTTGGGAAGGCTCAGACACTCCGGCGTAACCTCCTGTTGATGTTCGCCCGCATGACGAAATGGTCGATGGTGGGCGCAAAGATGTTGGCGAAGAGGATCGCGAGCATGATCCCCTCGGGGAAAGCGACGTTGACCACGCGGATCACGACCGTGATCACCCCGACGACGATCCCGAAGATCCAACGTCCAGGATTGGTCACACAGGCGCTCACCGGGTCGGTCGCCATGTAGACCATCCCGAATGCAAAGCCGCCCAGCACCAGATGCCAGTACCAGGGCATGGCGAACATGGGATTGCTGTCCGAACCGACCGCGTTGAAGAGCAATGCCGTGGCGATCATCCCGGCCATGACGCCCCCGATGATCCGCCAGGATGCCACGCCGGCCACCATGATGAAAACGCCGCCGAGAAGGCAGGCCAGGGCGGAGGTCTCGCCTAGTGAGCCCTGAATCGTTCCGAGGAACGCGTCCATCCACGTCACGCCTTGGTCGACGATGCCGGCGATGCCGCTCTCAGCCCCGATGGCGAGCGGCGTCGCGCCGGTGATCACATCGATGGGGGGCGTCCAGACCGCCTCTCCCGACATCTCGACCGGATAGGCGAAGTACAGGAACGCGCGACCGGCGAGCGCCGGGTTCATGAAGTTCTTGCCCGTCCCTCCAAAGACTTCCTTCCCCATGACCACGCCAAAGGAGATGCCCAACGCGACTTGCCAGAGCGGCGTTGTGGCGGGCAGGGTCAGGGCGTAGAGGATCGACGTGACAAAGAAGCCTTCGTTGACCTCGTGGTTGCGAATGCCGGCGAACAGGACTTCCCAAAAACCACCGGCGGCCATGGTGACGGCGTAAATCGGCAAGAAGTATAGAAGGCCATAGAAGGCCGCAGCCGCAACGCTGTTCGGCTCGTGGCCGATCCCGAGCGCCGCCATCAAGGCACCCCGCCAGTCCGTCGGCGCGGCCAAGCCGAGTTGCTCGATCGCGAGGTTCGCTTGGTGGCCCGTGTTCCACATGCCGAAAAGCGCAACGGGAAGCACGCCAACGACGACCAGGCCCATGACCCGCTTCAAGTCGATCGCGTCACGAACGTGGGGCGCATGGCGCGACACGTCGGGAGGCGAGTAGAAAAGCGTGTCGAGCATCTCGTAGATCGCTTGATAGGCCTCGAGACGCCCACCCTTTTCGAAATGGGGCTCGGCCTTGTCCAGGAGTTTTCGCAGGGGACGCATCAGCCGTTCTTCTCGATCAGGTCAAGGTTCGTTCTGAGAAATTCGCTGTACTCGTACTTGCTGCAACAGACGAAGGAGCAGAGCGCGAGGTCTTCTTCCTCGAGCTCGAGGCAGCCGAGGGCTTTGGCGGTTTCGGTGTCTTCGACGATGAGCGCCTTGAGCAGAGGCGCGGGCAAGATGTCGAGCGGCATCACTTTTTCGAAGTTGCCGATCGGGATCATCGCGCGAGGGCTTCCGTTTTGTGTGGTGCTGAGCGGGAAGCGGTAGCTCTTGGGGCGCAAGGAGGCGACGAAGGCGCGAAGCGCAGAGTACCTGTCCGTCCCAGGCGCAATCCATCGCAAGAAGTGACGGCTGCGGTCCTCGGCGAGCACGCTGAGCTGGAGCGCGTAGGGGCCGAGATACTGAGCGTGCCCGGCGGCGCGTCGACCGCCTAGAATCGAGCCCGAGACCACGCGGCAGTCGCCCGGCTCGATCTCCCCGTCCAAGAGGTCGTCCGTGCTGGCACCCATTCGTGTACGCAGCAGCCGCGGCTTTTTCACCAGGGGGCCGCCCAGAGCAATCACACGTTCGGTGTGAATCCGACCGCTCGTGAACAGGGCGCCAATGGCGATCACGTCTTGGTAGTTGAGGTACCAGACGAGCTTGTGCTCGCTCACCGGGTCGAGAAAATGAATATGGGTGCCGGGCAGCCCTGCCGGGTGCGGACCTTCAAAGGTCGCGGATGTGACCGATTCGAGAGCCGGAAGCTCGAATGCATGACCCGGCGCCTGACAAACGTGGACCTTGCCGTCGGTCAGACAGCTGAGAACGGCCAAGCCGTCGTGGAACTCGTTCGCGCGCTCGGCGATGACCAGACGCGGGTCGCCGGCAAGCGGATTCGTATCGATTGCTGTGACGAAGATCGAATGCGGCGACGTACCGGCCTCGGGAATCTTTCCAAACGGCCGAGTGCGCAATGCGGTCCAGAGGCCCGAGGACTGCAAGACCGCTCGGACCTCGTCGCGATCGAGCTTCGTAAGCGCGGACCGCTCATGGGAGGCAAAGACTTCTTCCTCGTCGCCGTCCAAGCGGACGACCACAGATTGAAGCGACCTTCGAGCGCCACGATGGATCGCAACGACTTCACCGCAGCCCGGTGAAGTGAAAATCACTTCGGGGTTGTTCTTGTCGATGAGCAGGGCCTGCCCGAGGCGCACGCGGTCACCCACATCAACCTTCAGCCTGGGCTGCAAGCCAACGAAATCGCCGGCGACCAAGGCAACCCAGCCGACGGCATTCGCAACTTCGATGCGTTGCTCCGGAGTCCCAGCAATGGGGATGTTCAGGCCTTTTCGTATGCGAACGTGCATTCGAGTGGGCGGAGCTTAGCCCAAACTTTCGATACGCAAAGGACGAATTTCGGCGCAAATTGTGCGCGTCTCTCGGGCTTCGTATGCACTGCGAACGAGGTACGGATCGGTCATGCGATGGTTCGTCTACGTGTGCGTTCTCCTTGCTCTCGGAAGCTGCAAGGACGAGATCTATTTCATCCCGGGAACGGGAACATTGCCGGATTGTAACGAGACCCCGATCAGGGATCTAAATGGCACAGTCTGGTGCAACCAAGGCACCGTCACCGTCCTCATCGCTGGATGAGCAGGGTGCCTGCTGGTACGAGGACGACGATGGGGGAAGTGAGATACCCGCCCCCGGGCTAGCAGGGAGATTCTTCGTAGAGGTACCCGAGCAGGTCTTCGCGCGAAAGGATTCCGACGATCCGCGCACCGTCGAGCACCGGCAGGCGTCCGATGTTGTGGGCCGTCATCAGGTCCAGGGCCTCATTGAGCGATGCTTCCGGACTGACGCTTCGAACCCGGTGCGCCATGCGGCTCTTGACCGAAAGAGCCCCCTGCCCTTCGCGTTCGGCTCGCTCGACGTCGCGTCGTGAGATCACGCCCACCAGACGGCCGGCCTCTACAACCGGAGCTCCCGTGTGCCCCCACTCTCGAAGTGACTGGGCGAGCTCTGCCAGAGGCGTGTCGGGCGCGACGGTACGAACCGGACTCGACATGAGGTCACGAACGGTTCTCGGACGGTGGCAGCGGCGCTTCACGGCCTCGCGTAGAAGGCTGATGACTTCGTCGAGGGACGCGTCACGCACCATCCCGGAGCCCGCACCTGCGTGTCCACCCCCACCGAGCTCTTGGAGAATTGCGCCTACCGGAACGATGCTGGTCTGCGCGCGTCCGATGATGTGGGTCTTGCCGTTCGGCAGCCGATAGGCACAAAAGAGCGCGTCGTGAGGCAGAATGCGAAACGCCTCGGTCGACACGCTCGCCAGGCCGGCCGGCACCTCTGCCGTCTCCAATGCGGCGACACCGATCGCCGCGCCGTAGCCAGGGACCTCCTGCACCGCCTCGATGAGGCGCACCAGCAGCTCGCGCTCCAAGCCATCCAGCGACGGCCTCAAAAAACGCTGGAGAAGCGGGCCCTGCGCACCCTGACCGAGCAACCAGGCGAGCGCCGTCGCATCGCGCGAGCTCGAACGCGCATAGGAGAGAGAGCCCGTATCCTCGTGGATCCCAAGTGAAAACAGAGTGGCCTCCTCGCGATCGATCTCCGTGCCGCGCGCGCGAAGCCCCTCGACGAGAAGCGTCGTGACTGCGCCCACCGGCTCGACGTGCTCCTCGTCCGCGTGCAGATCGTCAGGCGCACTCGGATGGTGATCCCAAACGGCGATCCGCACGCTGCGCGGCTGCTTCTCGGCGCGCGCGATCACTTCGTCGACGTGCGTTAGGCGCCCGCGTCGCCGCACGTCCGCGACCATCATGAAATCGACCTGCGACAAGTCGAGATCCTGACAGCGCTGCGTACGAAATCGATCTCCGTGGAGCGTCAGATACCGATGGACGTTCGGCGCGTATCCTCCACTCAGGCCGATCACCGAACCGGGAAACAGTCTCTGCAAAGCCACACACGAAGCCAACCCGTCGAAGTCGGTGGTCTCGTGCGAGGTGATCAGTTTCACGCCCCCGCTTCCAACGTCTCCTGAAGCACCCGCAGCAAATCAACGTAGCTCACGATCCCGAGCAGATCGCCCGTATCGAGATCGGCCACCGGAAGGGCACCCACGCGATGCAAAAGCATCAGCTCCAAGACTTCGCGAACATTGGTTTCAGGATCGACCTTGACCGTGCTGGTGTTCATGAAGGTGCCAACGGTTGCCGAACGCGCGCCCTCGACGGCCTCCATCGCATCGTCTTCCGGGGCCCCGGAAAAGCCTCGAAGGTCGCGGTCGCTGATGATGCCGACGAGCTCGCTGCCACGGACGACCGGAAGGTGCCGGACATCGAGCTCATAGAGGAGCCCCAGCGCTTCAGCGACCGACATGAGCTCCGTCGCAGTCACGGGTTTTTCGGTCATGATTTCTTTTACGAGCACAGGCCTCTCCTCTCCAGGTCGTCCGCTGCGACGCTAGAACATGGGGAACGGTAGGGTTGGTTCTACCGCATTGAAATCCTGAATCATCTTTAGCGCGGTGACCACCGTTATCAGCGAACAAAGATTGGCACCGACCAGGCTCCAACCCATCAGGCGGAGCCGACGAGCCGTCGGCTGAAGGACCGCCATGACGAACACGACGAGCGCCACGGGAAGCACTGCGGCCAGAACCAGGGGAGCGGTGCGGGACCCGAACAGCGCTGCGACCCCCACGCCGATCACGAGCAAACACACGAAAACCAGGAGACCGCGCTTGAAACGCACCCTCTGTTGTTCTTTGTCGGTCTTTGCCTTGGTCCGAGCCACCGTCAGACGCACCACTGCGGTTCCCAGAAGTGAGGTCATCAGCCAAATCAGCGCTACCGCGAGCGTCGTGCCGAGCCCCAGGCCTGCCGAAAGGCCGAGCGGAATCGCGATGGAAGATAGAGTGGCCGCGGCCAAGCCCTCTCCAAACATGCTGCGTTCGAGCCCTTGGATCGCGAGCATCACGAGGACGACGCCGAGCAAGAGCGGGACGGCGACCGCGTACTGGACCTGCCTCGAGGCGAGCAATAGGCCTGCAATGCCGGCGCCGAAGGCAATCAGGCAGAAGACGAGGAGCGTGCGCTTGGCGCGGTCGCTCTCCTCGCGCTGCATCCGGGTCCCCCGCTGTCCGAACAAGACCAGGAGAGGCTCGTTTGCCAGGAACGCGCCGATCGCGCCGATGGCCAAGAGCCAAGTGGCGGTCCTGGGCGCGCCACCCAGAAAAACGGAGACGATCGGGAACAGCAGCTCGGCGTAAGCGCCGTGCTCGCGCGGGACCATCTTGCGTTGTGCGCTGCCCATTGCTCCTGGGGATAGCACCCGCTGACCCACGATCCATCGCATTTTCTAAGGGCCCGAACGGCCCGCGCGCAATATCTGCGTATTGAGCTATAAGTGAGCGCGCGGTGCGCTGGAAGACCCGCTTCAGCGTGACCCCCTCGATGATCGACCCTAAGGAGAGCGGAATGTGGACGGCAGTAATCGCCGGGGCCGCCGCGGGCCTCGCATCGGTTCCTCATTGCACGGCGATGTGCGGGCCCTTGGCTGCGTACGCGTGCAGTGGACAGCCCGGGGCGTCCGGACAGGCCCGCTACCAGCTTGGCCGCTTCATCAGCTACTCGGTGCTTGGCGCGATTGCCGGCGCTGTCGGTGGCGCAACGGCGGTTAGCCTTCCTCAGGCATGGGGCAGCGCGCTCTTGAGCTGGTCGCTCGCTCTGGGACTGGGCTTGGCGGCGCTTCGCCTGTGGCGCCGCCCTAACCAGCCCCTGGTCACCCTGCGCAGTAAGCAAGACGAGCAAGCGCCAAACCTTGTTTCTCGAGCGATCGGAGGCCTTGGACGCCATCCGTTTTTCGTCGGTCTAGGCACCGCGCTCCTCCCTTGCGGCGCCTTGGCAGCAGCAGTCTTAATCGCCGCCTCGACCGGCGCCCCCGTGCTCGGCTCGCTTAGCATGTTCGCCTTTGCCGTGGTCAGTGGGGTCGGACTGGTGGGCGCCACCTGGGTTTTCGAGCGATTTGCGCGCCGCCCGCGGCCGGCAACCTCGCGGGTCCTGGCGGTCGTCCTCGCCCTCGGCTCGATCTTGTTCGTGATTCGCCCGGTGCATGCCCTGCGAACCGGCGACACCTCCTCGTGTCACGCACCGGCAGGAGATGAGGCCGGCCACGACGCGCATCATCAGCATTCCCACTCACCGTGACCGCGCCGGAGCCAGTCGTTTGCGAAGTTCCTTCGGGGCAGTCGCTGCCCTCGGTGCCGCGCTGCGTTCACTGCGCGCAACCCATGGTGAACGACAGCTACGCGCCATACTGCTGTCGCGGTTGCCGCGCCGTACACGCGATCCTCACCAAGGCCGGGCTCACTCGCTACTACGACCTGCGTCGCGGGCCTGGTCTCCCACCAGCGGACCTCGAATCCCGGCGAATCGACCACAAATGGCTGGAGCTCATCGAAGAAGAGCGGGCCGGGGAGATCGGCGTCAGCCGGGTCGAGCTGGACATTCAGGGAATCCACTGCGCCGCCTGTGTTTGGCTGATCGAAGAGCTCTTTCGGCGGAACGGCGGCACTCAAACCGGGCTCATGTCGATCAACCCGGCACTCGGCCGTGTCGAGCTGCGCATCTCGCCTGAGTTCCCTCTCTGCGATTGGGTCGATTCGGTCGAGGGCCTCGGGTACCTGCTCGGCCCCGCCCGCTCGACCGGGGCCAGGGCTTCGGACGACTTGCTCATGCGCGTCGGTATATGCGCAGCGCTCGCGGCCAACGTCATGCTCTTTGGCGCCGCGATCTATCTGGGCCTTCGCGAGGGCCCGATCTACGAGCTACTCAACCAGCTGAGCTATGCCGCCGGCGTTCTCGCGGTTCTCGTCGGCGGTTCGGTCTTCATCAGCTCTGCGTTTCGTGCGGTTCGCCGACGTGTCCTGCACCTCGACGTTCCGATCGCGCTCGGCATCGTTCTAGCATTCGCGGGCTCGACCTATTCGTTCTTTTTTGCGTCCGGGCATGCCGCGTACATCGACACGCTCACCGTGTTCGTCGCCCTGATGCTCGTCGGCCGATGGCTTCAGCAACGCATGCTCGAACGAAACCGCGCCCAACTGCTGGCCGACGACGGTACCGAGAGCCTCCTGACCCGCGAGGTCAAAGACGGCGTCGTTCGCATCGTGCACTGCATCGGCGTCCAAGAAGGGGACCGTCTGCTGATCGCTCCTGGCGATTTGATTCCGGTTGATCTCCGTGTACTCGACCAGGCGGCGAGCTGCTCCCTCGACTGGATCGACGGTGAGAGCCGGCCGCGCCGCTTCGCAAGCGGAGCGGTCGTGCCGGCCGGCGCCTTCAACGTGGGGGAGCGAGCGTTTTCCGGCATCGCCGCGACCAATTTTGCCGCCTCGTCTTTGGTGGGCTTACTCGGTAGCGACCCGGCCTCGAGGGGCGACGGCCCTATGGCCACACGTTGGTGGTCGCAGCTTTCGCGCTTCTATGTGATTGGCGTCGTCACGCTCGCCGCTGCGGGAATCGGATACTGGTGGTGGCGAACCGGAGAGCCGCTCTTCGCGATCGAGGTAGGCACGGCAGTCCTGGTCGTCACCTGCCCCTGCGCCTTTGGTATCGCTGCCCCCCTCGCCTACGAGCTCGTGCTCACACAGTTGCGGCGCGCGGGCATCTTCGTACGCGTGGGGGATTTCCTCGATCGGGTGCGGGGGATGACCCGCATCGTCTTCGACAAGACCGGTACGCTCACCACGGGCATGCTCGAAGTCGCAAATCCAGCGGCCCTCGAAACGCTGTCGGACCAGCAAATCACGCTGCTCTACAACATGGCGGCCCGGAGCGCGCACCCGAAGAGCGTGGCCGTCCGGCGCGCCCTCGAAGGCCACCAGGCGGCGCGCTTCATCGAGCTCGAGGTCGACGAGCAGACGGGATACGGCACGAGCGCCGCGGCCAATGGTGTGCAGCTGAGGCTGGGGGCACCCCACTGGGCCGCCAACGCGACCGCGGACGCGGGCGACGTCGTCTTCTCGATGGACGGCGAAGTCGTCGCCGCCCTGCACACCGACGAGCAGCTACGCCCCGGAGCGCGGGCCGAAGTCGAGCGCCTCGAGGGCGAGGGCTACGAGCTCGCCATCTTGAGCGGCGATGCCCCTTCGCGGGTGGTCAGCCTCGGCGCGAACCTGGGGATGTTCGAGGACGTCTGCATTGGTGGTCAGACGCCTGAACAAAAGGCTGCATACGTCCGAGCGCACGAACCGGCACGAACCTTGCTCGTAGGCGATGGCTTGAACGACCAGGTTGCCATGCGAGAGGCGGCCTGCTCAGGCACACCTGCAGTGAATCGACCGTTCATGGCCTCACGATGTGACTTCTACTTCGTGTCTCCGGGCTTGCACCCAGTGGCGCAAGTTTTGCGTGCGTCCGGCACACTCGCGCATGTTGTGCGTCGCATACTAGCGTTCGCAATCGCTTACAATCTGGTCGCCGTATCTCTAGCAATCTCAGGTTTGATGCGGCCTTGGGTCGCAGCTGTGCTAATGCCGCTCAGCTCGCTCATCACCCTCGCGTACACCGTGATGATGCTGTCGCGAAAAAGGCTCCCATGGAGATCCTGATCTTACTGATTTTCATTAGCGTGTTACTGGTTGGCGCTGCCGTGGCGTTCTTCGCGTGGACTGTCCGGCAGGGGACGTTCGATCAAGTCGATCGACTTGCCCTGCTCCCGCTTGACGATGAATTGCCCGTGACCCCAACGACGGAGAGGGAAGAGGACGAGTATGGAAACTCAGCGGATCGTTTATAACGACAAAGTAGTGCGTCAGTTCCTGTGGGCGTCGGTGCTGTTCGGCATCGTCGGCATGCTGGTCGGGCTGATCATCGCACTTCAGCTGGCCTACTGGCCGGCCAACCTGCCGCCATACCTGTCGTTCGGTCGTCTGAGGCCCCTGCATACCAACGCGGTCATCTTCGCCTTCGTCGGCAACATGCTCTTCGCGGGCATTTACTACTCCACGCAGCGATTGACGAAGGCGCGGCTCGCTTCGAACATCTTATCTGCGATCCACTTCTGGGGTTGGCAGCTGATCATCGTCGCGGCGGCCATCACGCTCCCACTCGGCATCACGGCCGCGAAGGAATACGCCGAGCTCGAGTGGCCGATCGACATCGCGATCGCGGTCATTTGGGTCGTCTTCGCCGTGAACTTCTTTTGGACGCTGGGCAAGCGACGCGAAAAGCACCTGTACGTCGCCATCTGGTTCTACATTGCCACGATCATCACCGTCGCGGTTCTGCACATCGTCAATAGCTTCGAGATCCCGGTCAGCATGTTCAAGAGCTACTCGGTATTCGCGGGTGTTCAGGACGCGCTGGTCCAGTGGTGGTACGGCCACAACGCGGTCGCCTTCTTCCTCACCACGCCAATTCTCGGCATCATGTACTACTTCTTGCCGAAGGCAGCGGGGCGGCCGGTCTTCTCCTACCGCTTGTCGATCGTCCACTTCTGGGGCCTGGTCTTCCTCTACATCTGGGCCGGTCCTCACCACTTGCTCTACACCGCCCTGCCCGACTGGGCGCAAAGCCTCGGCATGGTCTTCAGTTTGATGCTCTGGGCACCGAGCTGGGGCGGCATGCTGAACGGCCTGCTCACGCTCCGAGGGGCCTGGGACAAGCTTCGCTCCGACCCTGTTCTGAAGTTCCTCGCCGCAGGCGTGACCTTCTACGGTATGAGCACCTTCGAAGGCCCGCTTCTCAGCATCAAGAGCGTGAGCGGCCTCGCCCACTACACGGACTGGATCATCGGTCACGTGCACAGTGGCGCCCTCGGTTGGAACGGCCTGATGGCAGCCGGCATGTTCTACTGGCTGGTTCCGAGGCTCTACGGCACCAAGCTCCACTCCCGTCCCGCGGCAAACTTCCACTTCTGGATCGCGACCGTCGGCATCCTCATCTACGCGATCTCGATGTGGGTTGCGGGCATTACCCAGGGCCTGATGTGGCGCGCGGTCAGCGAGACCGGCGGCCTTCTCTACCCGAACTTCGTCGAGACCTACCTCGCGATCCGGCCGATGTACTGGGCGCGCTTCATCTCCGGCATCCTTTACTTCGCCGGGATCATCCTGATGGCATGGAACCTCGTCGCGACCGCCAGGAGCGGAGCCGCGGTGGACGGCGAGGTCGAGGTAGCCGTGGTGACTGAACCACGCGAAAAGGAGATCCCCTGGCCGAAGCTTCTTTTCGGACAGCCGGTCATCGCGTCGATCATCGTCATGGGCTTGCTCTTCGCAATGGGCCTCGTCGGCGGCCTCGTGAGCACGGTCCTCGCCATCGCTGCCGTCATGTGGGCCGTTGCAGCGATCGCGATTGCGATGCGCGGCCGCGCCGAAGACAAGGTCTCCTGGCACCACGCGCTCGAAGGGCGCGCTGGTATCTTCACAGTCTTGGTCGTCATCGGCATCTTGGTCGGTGGCGTGGCGGAGATCATTCCCATGGTCATCTCGGTCCCCGAGACCATCCGCACCACCAAGAACGTTCCCTACACGCCGCTCGAGCTCGAAGGTCGCGATGTCTTCATTCGAGAGGGTTGCTACACCTGCCACTCGCAGATGATCCGGCCCTTCACTTGGGAAACAGCGCGCTATGGCGCGGTCTCCACCATGGACGATTCGATCTTCGACCATCCGTTCCAGTGGGGCTCGCGCCGCATCGGTCCGGACCTGGCGCGCGTTGGCGGCAAGTACGCCGACGTCTGGCACTACAAGCACATGATTGACCCGCGCGAAATTTCGCCTGGTTCGAACATGCCGCCCTACGCGCACCTCAAGACGGAAACGATCGACTTCGCGAACACGGAGGTGAAGCTCCGAGCCATGCGAAACATCGGCGTTCCGTACAAGGCCGAGCAGATTCAAATGGCCGAGCAAAACGCGCAGGCTGCAGCAACAGCAATCGCGGCCGGTTTGGCCACGGACGCTGGCGTGAAGGTTTGTGACGCTCCAGCTGAAGGCTGCGAGCTCCTGGTCAACAGCCGACTGGTGGCACTGATCTCTTACCTGCAACGGCTGGGTCGCATCCCCGAAGCGGAGGCGCTCGCTGCCGTCGAAACCACGGAGGTGGAGTGATGGGCCGATTCGCATCCGAGTTCTTCGAACAAAGCCCGGTGCTGCTCTACCCGCTGCTCTCGCTGGTCTTGTTCTTCACAGTGTTTCTTGTGGTCGTCGTTCGCGTGATGCGGATGAAGGCATCCGAGGCGGACGAGTGCGCGCGCATTCCGCTCGCAGAGGAGTTGGAGGTACCCCATGAGTGAGCAGAAGCGAACCGACGAAATCCAAGGCGAAATCCTCCACGTCTACGACGGCATCGAGGAAGCAGACAACAACCTTCCGACCTGGTGGCTGCTCACCTTCTATGGAGCGGTCGCCTTCGGGCTGGTCTACTGGTTCCACTACCACGAGTACGGCATCGGCAAGCTGCAGCCCCAGCTCTACGCCGAAGCCGTCGCGGCGGCAGAGGCCGAGCGAAGCATCGTCACCGACGAGTCCCTCGAAGCCCTCACTGCCGACGGGACCGCAGTGGCCGCCGGCAAGGAAACGTTCATGGCGCAGTGCGTGGCTTGCCACGATACGCAGGGGCAGGGACGGATCGGTCTCGGCTCGAACCTCACCGACGAGTTCTGGGTCAACGGTGGAGCGCCGACCGACATCCACGCGATCGTGACCAATGGTATCGCGGAAAAGGGCATGCCTCCCTGGGCGCCGATCCTCGGCGAGCAAGGCGTGAATCAAGTGGTCGCTTACGTGCTGACCCTGCGAAACACCAACGTCGAAGGCGGGAAGCCCGTCGAAGAGAACGCCAAGCCGTACCAGCCCTAGGCCTCCCGGGGAGCTCCCCCGAACGCGCTTGCCGATTGGTCATCCGACCCTAAAGACAGCTGACGATGACCGCTAGACTACCTGTCGTAGAAGAACCTGCCAGCTCCCTTCGTTCGGATGGCAGCCGCAACTACGTTCACCCCGCCGATGTCGAGGGCCGCTTCACCCGGCTCCGTTACATCATCTTCACTGTACTGATTGCGGTCTACGTCGTCTTGCCATTCGTCAAAGTCGGAGGTCATCCGGCGGTGTTCATGGACATCGTGAACCGACGCTTCTATCTGTTCGGCGCCGTGTTCAACGCGCAGGACTTCTGGCTCATGTTCTTCTTGCTGAGCGGAGTCGGCCTCAGCTTGTTGATCGTCACCGCCGTCAAGGGTCGGCTCTGGTGCGGCTACGCCTGCCCGCAGACCGTATTTCTCGAAGGCGTGTTTAGACGCGTCGAGCGACTGATCGAAGGGCCCAGGGCCCAAAGGCTACGGCGCAACGCCGCCGGCTTCAGCTTCGACAAGCTCTGGCGCAAGCTCCTCAAACACGGCCTTTATGTCGTGCTTGCGCTCCTGCTCTCGCACGTGTTCATCAGCTACTTCGTGTCGCTTCCCTCGGTCGTCGACATGGTGCAGCGAAGCCCGGCCGAGCACCCGACCGCATTCACCTGGGTCATCGTCATGTCGGCCATCCTGTACTTCAACTTCAGCTGGTTCCGCGAGCAGCTTTGCTTGATCATCTGTCCCTACGGCCGCCTCCAGTCGACGATGACGGACCGCGACACGATGGTAATCGGCTACGACTACAATCGGGGTGAGCCTAGGGGCAAGGCCAGCGATCCCAGCAACGGTGATTGCGTCGACTGCAAACGCTGTATGGTCGTCTGCCCCACAGGCATCGACATTCGCAACGGCCTTCAGATGGAATGCATCGGCTGCGCGGCCTGCGTCGACGCCTGCGATGAGATCATGACCAAAGTGGGCCGCCCACAGGGCCTGGTGCGTTACGACTCGCTCAACGGTCTAGAAGGAAAGCCTAAGCACTTTGGAAGGCCTCGCTTGTTCTTCTACGGAGGTATCGCGACGCTTTGGCTGCTCGGCGCCACACTTGCATTTTCACAGAGCGTTGCGTTCGAAGCGAACGCGCTCCGGCTCGAAGGTGCACCGTTCATGGTCGTCGACTCGAAGGTGCGCAATTCACTGCGCGTCCATCTGGTCAACAAGACCGGCGATACGCAAACATTCGTCATCGAGCCCGAGACTGAAAGCGGCATCGAGTACATCATCCCTCAGAGGCGCATCGAGCTCGAATCGCTGGGCAGCACCTACATGCCCCTTCTCGCGATCCTTCCCAAAGACCAGATGCGCCCGGGACTCAAGTTGCGGCTCACCATCTCGATGGAAGGCCGCGACGACCGCAAGGCCAGCCGTGTCGTCGAAGCGCCATTCGTCGGCCCGGCCCGTTAGCACCTCGGCGTCAGGGCACCGACATCACAATCGCGCCGCTCTTGTGCACGAGCTCGTGAGACACGCTGCCTAGCAGGGTGCGCGCGACAGCCCCCTTGCCGGTCGTGCCGCAAATGATGAGCGGCGCATCGAGCTCCCGAGCCAAAGCGACCACCGCATCGGCCGGATGTCCGACGACGGCATGGCACTGGATCTGAAGGTCATCGGCCCGAACGGTGCCGCAGGTCCGCATCTCGAGGAGCTGCCGGAGGTCCTCGAGCTCCTTGCTTGCTGTCGATACACTGGAATCGCTCGAGTCGAGCACCGTCACGATGTGAACTTCCGCCTCGAGCTGGCGGCCCATGAACACTCCGAGCTCGAAGGCTCGCCGCGCTGGGTCAGAAAAGTCGTAAGCCACAATCAGTCGTGGAATCAATGACACGGGTTACTCTCCATCCTTCGGCTTGTTGTCACATCGGCCACGCACCACCAAGACGGGACAGGGCGCGTGACGCACGACTCGTTCCGCAACGCTACCAAGGAACGCACGGGACAGGCCGCTTCGGCCATGGGAGCCGAGAATGACGAGGTCGACGCCCTCGTCCTCGGCCATTTCGACGAGAGCTCGCCCCGGCGAGGGGTGTTGAATCACGCTCAGCTCCACCTCGGGGACCCCTTTGAGGAGCTCGGCGGTCTTTCCGGTGAGGGTGTCGCGAATCGCCTCCTCGATTTCCACCCGAATGCTCCGCTCGAGAAGGTCCGGACGCGACCAGACGACGGGGGGAACGTTGGGTGTCGGGTCGAATACATGGGTGACCAGCACGCGCGAGTTGAACGTTTTGGCGTAGAGGGCGGCGGCCCGAAGGGCCTCGTCCGAGATGTCAGAGAAGTCGGTCCCGACGAGAATGGTCTGTGGCTGATCCATGGCTGCACCTCTCACTATCAAGCTTCGTGCCAGACGATAGACACGGCTTTAGCGTGCAGAGCATAGCGAAAATGACGCAGGTTCTGCGAAAGTTTCCGATGCGACGCAGAACTTGCGTGCCCGACGAACAGAAATGCTGCTAAACCCTTGGCGCGGTACTTGCACTAACTTGAGCCGGGTAATGCATTACAGGAGGACCAGATGAGCGACGAAGCCTTGATGCCTTCCGAAGTTCGTCGAAAGGTGCTGAGCCAGCACCGGGAAATCGAGCAAATGCTGTCGGAGCTCGAGGCAGGAGTCGCCAAGCTCGGCGAAGGAGGCGTGGATTCCGCTCAGGTCAAACGCGCAGCTTACGCACTGCGCGGCATACTCGAGCTCCACATGAATTTCGAAGAGGCCCACATGGTGCCCGCCATCAACGATGCAGACGGGTTTGGCCCAGAGCGGGTTCGCCACCTCCACGCCGAGCACGCTGAGCAACGCCAAGAGCTGGACCGATTGGTGGACGCAATCCGGGAAGCCAGCTCGGCCGATGGCCTGATCTCGAGCGTGAGCAAGCTCGCAGAGATGCTACGCGTCGACATCGAGGAAGAAGAGCGCGAGTACGTGAACGAAAAGCTCCTCAGCGACAACCTGATCCCAAGTGACCCATTTGGCGGCTAGCAAGCCGGCATCGAGAGGACGGAAACTCCACATGCAGCTCAAACAGATCCTAGTCCCCACGGATTTCTCCGAGAATGCGCAGCACGCGGTCAGCTACGCGACCGAGCTCGCCAAGCGTTGCTCGGCCAAGATCCACCTTCTACACACACCGGTGATCCCGACTTATCTGCTGATGGACCTATCCTACAGCCCGGGTCCGGAAGCCGTCACGCGCATCCTCAACGACTCCCAGGCCGCCCTCGATGAGCAGGCAAAAGATCTTGCGGCCGCCGGCGTCGAGTACTTCACGGTCATTCGCGAAGGAACAGTCCACGAGGTGATTCGCGACTACGCTAAAGAACATGACGTCGACCTGGTCGTCGTCGGCACGCACGGACGCGCCGGAGTCTCGAAGCTGATGTACGGGAGCGTGACGGAGCGAGTCATCAAGACGGTCCACACCCCGATCATCATCATCCCGCCCGAAGGCGGCACGATGCCCAGCTCGATCGTAATTGCGTACGATTTCTCGGCTCCAGCCAAGCGCGCCGCCGAGGTTGCCTGCGCGATCCACCAGCTCTTCGGTGGGCCGCTGCACATGGTCCACAGCTACCTGGACGTCTGGGGCGAGTACACGGACCGGGGCGCAGTCGTCGGAGAGGCTGCCGAAAAACGGCGCCAGGCACTCCATCTCGGGCTCGAGGAGATGCTCGAAACCGAATCGAAGGAGCTGTTTTCGGGCGAGGCGCCCAGTATTCAGACCCACCTCGTCACCGGAGACCCTGCCGAGGGCCTTCTCAGGGCCGCTCACGACGTCGATGCCACGCTGATCTGCGCCGGCACGACGGGCAAGAGCGGCATCGAGCGTCTCCTGATCGGAAGCGTCGCCAGGCGGCTTCTGCACGACGCCAAAGTGCCCTTGCTCCTCACGCACGACGACGCTTGAGAACGCAGCACCTTGAATCAGCGTGCGGACAGCGCATGATAGGAGCGTGATGCTGGGGCGGGTCATTGCACTGGGGCTGGCGATCGCGCTCGGGGGCGGTTGCGACTGCGAGCCGAAGCGGGCGTCCGAGAACTTGGAGCTGCCGGCCGGTTTCGAGAAAGTGATGCAGGAGCACGGCGCGCTCTCGGTCGTGGCTCGAAACGCGCTGATCCGTGGAGAGCTGCCCCTGGCTCAGCAGTCGATGCGCAAGCTCGCGTTCTTCATGGAACACGTGCCTTTTCCCGAGGAAGGCAAGGAGTACGCGCGAATTACCCGGGAGCTCGCCACAGAGGTACGAGAGGCCGCTGACCTGGAAGAGGCATCCATGGCCTTCGCACGGCTCTCGAACGCCTGCGGGCAATGCCACCACGCGCTCGATCGTGGGCCGCCGATGAAGCTCGACCCCTCGCCAGAGGGCGAAGAGCTGACGATGCACATGCGACGCCACTTCTGGGCGGTCGAACGGATGTGGGAAGCTTTGCTGAGCGACTCGACCTCGGCGTTCCAGGCCGCCGCCGGAATGCTAGCGGGGTCGCCGCTACACGGGCCGACAGACCCGAACAGCGAGAGGCCTCCTGGCACGACCCGCCTCGCCTACGAGGTTCACGACCTGGCGTTCGCAGCGGCCGTCGAAGGCAAGGCCCGTGAAGACGAGTACGTACCAAAGCCGGGCGAGGCGCTGGAAGACGAGCCAACCACGTTCGGGCAAGCGGAGATTTTCGGGCAGATCTTGTCCGCATGCAGTCAGTGCCATAGCTTGGTAGACGTGACACCAGAACTGACGCCCAGCGAGCGTCGCCGGAAGACTCCATGAGCTCCCTAGCGCGAATCTCGGTCATCTCCTTGTTCATCGTCGAGCTGGCCTGTGCCTGCGCGAGCGGTCGAGTGCGCGGCGCTCAAGGTACCGAAATGCGACAGGCCGAGGCGTACGAGCCCGAGCGTAAGGTGGACCCTCCTGAAGGTAACATCTCCCGCGAAACCGAGACCTATCCCCTGCTTGAAGTCGACCTCGAACGGCGTCGTCCGGCAGTGGGACCTGGGCCGGAACCGGAGCCCCAAGCGGGACCCCAGCCCGAGCCGAAACCCGAACCCGGGAACGCCCCGGAATAGACAAGGTGAGATGTCCAAGCTCTGCTCCGCTGAACAAGCGGTCAATCACGTCAATTCAAATCAGCGCGTCTTCGTCCACGGAGGCGTCGCAACCCCAACCGCCCTGGTGGATGCCCTCGTTCAAGAGGCGAGCCGACTGCACAACGTCGAGCTGATCCACCTGCACACTTCCGGCGACGCGGCCTACGGCAAGCCGGAGTACGCACGCTCGTTTCGCGTGGCCAATTTGTTCGTCGGCCACAACATGCGCCACCAGCTCGACGGGGATCGCGTCGACTACCTGCCGTGCTTTCTTTCGGAAATCCCGCAGCTGTTCCGCTCCGGACGCCGGGCACTCGACGTGGCCTTGGTTCAAGTCTCGCCGCCCGACAAGCGCGGCTACTGCAGCCTCGGCGTCTCGGTAGACGTGGCCAGGGCGGCGGTCGATTCCTCGAAGGTCGTGATCGCTCAGGTCAATCGACACATGCCGCGGGTGCATGGCGACGGCTTCGTGCATATCGACCAGCTCGATTGGCTGGTCGAGCATGACGAGCCGCTCCCGGAAGTCCCGGCCACGGTACCGAGCGACGAAGAACAGGCGATCGGTCATCATGCAGCCGAGCTCATCGAGGACGGGGCTACTTTGCAGATGGGGATTGGAGCCGTACCCGACGCGGTCCTGGCCTCTCTCAAGGGTCATCGCCATCTAGGAGTCCACACCGAGATGTGGTCCGACGGCCTGCTTCCCTTGCTCGAATGCGGCGCGGTTGACAACAGCCAGAAAGTCATTCATCCGGGGCGGACCGTTTCCGGCTTCGTCGTCGGAACTCGGCGCGTCTATGACTACATCGACGACAATCCGACCATCACCCAGTACGACATCGGTTACGTCAATCGGGTCTCGGTCATCAACCGGAACCCAAAGGTGACTGCGATCAACTCAGCCGTAGAAATCGATCTCACCGGACAGGTCTGCGCCGATTCCATCGGCCATCGCGTCATCTCGGGCGTGGGCGGCCAGATGGATTTCATTCGCGGGGCGATGACCTCGGAGAGGGGCAAGCCCATCATCGCCCTAACGAGCCGCACAAAAAAGGGCGCCCCCCGGATCGTGCCCACTCTTCGACCGGGCGCAGGTGTGGTCACGACCCGTGCGCATGTCCGCTTTATCATCACGGAGAATGGCGCCGTCGATCTGTACGGAAAGACCCTCAATGAGCGCGCCCAGCTGCTCATCTCCATCGCGCACCCCGACGATCAAGAGGCCTTGGAGCGTGCCTGGTACGAGACCCGGGCCTAGAGGATACGCGCACCGCTTGCGCTAGCGACAAGGGGCCCCGCAGATGTTGCGCCGCCCCCGGAAGATGTTGACGACTTGTGACGGAAATGGGCGCCCATGCGCGCCATTCTTTGGCACGTCTCCTGCTTGGAACGTGCTTTCGACCCGAGGTGGATTTGGGTCTAAGGGGAGAACACTGTGATTTTGCCAAGTTGGTTCCCATCGCGCTCCGACAGTGCGTCGGGGCTGCGCCTCGTCAGCAAGGCGCCGGGAAAAGAAGAAGACAGCACTGCGACCGCGGCGACCACTCCAGATGCGGAATGGCTGAGCGTCAACGCGGGCGGTTCGTTTGCGATGGGTACCATCGATCGCTGCCCGCGCCGCAAATACCACAGCCTTCTAACGGTCCGAGAGCCCGGCGTCGGCGAGCCGGTGAACATGGTCGCCGAGGTGGAAGAATGGCTCGAGGTCGGCGACGAGAGAATTGCGCTGCACAGCTACAACTGGGGCAGTACGGTCGAGCCGAACGGCGTGGACTACCTCAGCCGCTTCGAGCCGCTGCCGCGTTGGACTTATGAGTTCGGCGGGGTCACCTTCACCCGCGAGCTCTGGCTCGAAGACGACGACGACGCGGTCTGGATCCGGTACTCGATCGAAGGACTCACCGAACCGGTCGACCTGAGGCTTCGTCCGCTGATCCGCTGCCGTCCCCTGCACGAGCTGACAAGCGCCAATCCGTTCATGAACGGGGAGCTCGACATCCAGGACGGCGAGTCGCTTCGCGTGGTCATGCACCCCTACGAGGACGTCCCGGCCATCATCGTGAGCCTGCATGGCGCACCCGGAACGTTTCGCCCCGACGGGCATTGGTACGAGGGCGTTCACTACGAATGGGAACGTGAGCGCGGCTACGACGACGCCGAAGATCTCTTCACGCCCGGCGAATTTCGACTCAATGTCGAACAGGACGGATCGTTCTGCATTCGGCTCGGAACTACGCCGGCAGCCAGCCACGAGCCGCAGGTGCTGAGCTCGATGCCCGGCTCACGCCGCACTTTTGTGCAAGAGCTCGATGACGCCGCCGACGCGTATCTGGTTCGGCTCGCGGGCAATCGAACCGGGATCATCGCCGGCTATCCCTGGTTCGGCGAATGGGGGCGGGATTCCCTGATCGCCCTGCCCGGCCTGTGCCTGGCCCGAAACAAAGTCGACGAGGCCCTCGCCATCCTCGAATCGCTTGCGAATCGCCGCGAAAACGGCCTCATTCCCAACATTCCGCAAAGCGGCGATGTGCCTTCGAACACAGAGTCGATCGACGCCTCGCTGCTCTTCATCCGAGCCACGACTCTCACCTCGAAGCGAACGCGAAGCCGCCGCATCACGGCCCTCCAGCAGACCTGTCTCGACCTTATCGATCGAATTGGGGACGGCGCAGACCCCCGAGTACACGTCGACCCGAACGGTTTTCTCTTCGTCGACCAGGGGCCCTGGGCGCTCACCTGGATGGATGCGCTCGTGGATGGCTGGCCGGTGACACCCCGCCAGGGCTACGCGGTCGACCTCAACGCTCTCTGGCTGTCGGGCCTTACGACAGCCCTCCGATGGGCGAAAAAACTGCGCCCCGATTTCGTGGAAAAGTGGGGCGAAACCGCGAAGAAACTATCCGATCACTTCGAGGAAAAGTTCTGGCTTCAAGATGAGGGCTTCTTGACTGACACACACAACGGTCACCACCCCGACAGACAGCTGCGACCCAATCAGCTCTGGGCTCTATCCCTTCCTGGCGTGCCGATCGACAAGGTCCGAAAGAAGCAGGCGCTCGCAGCTGTGCGCGACAAGCTTCTCACCCCGGTAGGCTTGAGGACGCTCTCGCCCGACGACCCCAGCTACCAGCCGTTGTACCGCGGCGGGCAGACGGAGCGAGACCGGGCCTATCATCAGGGAACCGTCTGGCCCTGGCTGCTCGGTCTCTACGCCGATGCGGTGGAGGCGATCCATGGCCCCGAGGCGGTGACAGAAGAGATGATGCCCGTGCTTGCATCGCTCTGTGCACACCTCAGGACAGAAGGCTGTATCGGACAAATCGGCGAGGTATTCGATGGCGACGCACCTCACCGCCCCGGGGGCACACCTGCACAGGCATGGAGTGTGGCCGAAGTGCTCCGAGTCGCTAAGATGGCGAGTCCATGAAAATACTCATGCTTGGCTGGGAGTACCCTCCCCACATTAGCGGCGGCCTCGGAACGGCTTGCGAAGGACTCACGACTGCGCTGGCGAGTCGGGGCATCGAGATCGACTTCCTCGTGCCGAAACTGTTCGGCGAAGAGGACGCTCCACACATGCAGCTCTTGGGAGCGGCTTCCGCTGCACATACAGCGACACAGAGTCAGGCACCAGCACAGGAACCAGCAGGGCTGCCCGCGCGGCTCAGCCGGTTACTCGCTGCGGAACCCTCGCTTGCAACGGACCCGATTTTCATTGCGGCCGCTGAAGCTGCGAGGGCCGGGACTCCGCTACCGGGCCCGGCTGACGTGAACATGATCCGCGTGCCGGCGATGCTGAAACCGTACCTGGACCAGAAGACCTACCAGGAGCTCATCAGGACGGGCGCCCTCCGCGAAAGCGCCATTCCCGATATTCTGGCGTCGAGAATCGGACACCCCCTGCCCGATCCACCTACGGGGTCCATGCGGCTCGAGCACGTTCACCTTCCCGGCGTGGACTTGTCCTCTGTCGAAGAGCAATCGTCCGGAGCGCACTACGGGGATGACCTCTTTGCGGAGGTCGCCAGATACGCCATGTCTGCAACGCGCCGGGTCGAGGGACGGAAGTACGACCTGATACATGCGCACGACTGGATGACGTTTCCCGCCGGCGTCGAAATCGCGCGTCGCGCTGGCGCGCCGCTCATGGTTCACGTGCATAGCCTCGAATACGACCGGGCAGGTCACGGAGCCGATCAGAACATCGTCTCGATCGAGCGCCTCGGGCTGGAGGCAGCCACGCGCGTCATCGCCGTCAGCTACTATACTCGTGGCTTGATCAACCGCGTCCACGGCACGTCTCTCGACAAGATCTCGGTCGTGCACAACGGCGTGTACACGCGCGAAACGGTCGAAGCGTACACGGAGCAACGCAGCTCCAAGGGTCCTGTCGTCCTCTTCCTCGGCAGGGTCACCTTTCAAAAGGGGCCCGAGTACTTCGTCCAGGCCGCGGCAAAGGTGCTCCAGCACATCCCTGACGCGGTTTTCGTCATGGCGGGCTCGGGCGACATGCTTCCGCGCATGATCGCGATGGTGGAGGAGCTCGGCATCACCGATTCGTTCCGCTTCCCTGGTTTCGTCCGTGGCGCGGAGCTCGAGCGCACCTTTTCGACCGCCGACGTGTACGTCATGCCGTCGGTCTCGGAGCCGTTCGGAATCGCTCCGCTCGAAGCGATGAGCTACGACCGGCCCGTCATCGTGTCGAAGCAGTCCGGCGTTTCAGAAGTGCTTCGCAACGCGCTCAAGGTCGATTTCTGGGATGTCGACAAGATGGCGAGCCAAATCGTGGGGCTATTGGAGCACCCCGAGCTCAGGCGGACCATCATCGAACGCGCTCGCGAAGAGATCCGGCACATCCACTGGGACGCAGCCGCAGAAACGCTCATTCCCGTCTACGAAACCGTCCTGAGCGGATGAGGTGAACCATGTCGTCGGTCTGTTTCTATTTTGAGGTGCACCAGCCACATCGTGTGAAGCCCTACGGCGCGCTGCAGGTCGGCCGCGACCACGAGTACTTTGACGAAAAGCTCAATGCCGAGGTCCTGCGCAAGGTGGCCAACAAGTGCTACTTGCCCGCCAACGAGTCCATGCTCCGGCTCATCGAGCGAACCGACGGTCGTTTTCGTATCTCCTACGGAGTGACCGGCGTGGTGATCGAACAGATGAAGCTCTACGCGCCCGAGGTGCTCGACAGCTTCGCGCGGCTCGCCAAGACCGGCGCGGTCGAGTTCGTCGCCGAGACTTACTATCACAGCCTGTCCGCCCTGTACGACTTGGACGAGTTCCGCGAGCAAATCGACATGCAGATGAAGCTCATCAATTCGGAATTCGGACAGGTGCCGCGTGTCTTTCGAAACACCGAGCTCATCTACAACGACGACATCGGACAGTTCATCGCGGACCAGGGCTTCGACGCGATGCTCATCGAGGGCGCCGACGACGTTCTCGACTGGCGAAGCCCAAACTTCGTCTACCGCGCGGCCGGGCGAGACATGAAACTCCTCACCAAGAACTACAAGCTCTCGGACGACATCGCGTACCGTTTCTCGAACCCCTCCTGGCCCGACTACCCGCTCACCGCGGAGAAATTCGCCGGCTGGGTCCACGGGCACAGCGGCGCGGGCGACGTGATCAACCTGTTCATGGACTACGAGACTTTCGGCGAGCATCAGTGGAAAGAGACCGGGATCTTCGACTTCCTCGAGCACCTGCCGGAGCTGCTATTCACCCATCCGCAGTGGGACATTCTGACGCCGAGCCAGGTGATCGACCGCTATCCAGCCCTTGGAGAGCTGCCCTGTCACCGAACGACCTCCTGGGCCGATGAGGCACGCGACATCAGCGCCTGGCAGGGCAACGCCATGCAGCAACGGGCCCTCGCCGAGATTTATTCGCTGGGCACGGCCATCCGTAGGCGCAATAATTCTCATTTACTGGCGCTCTGGCGGCGCCTGCAGACTTCGGACCACTTCTACTACATGGCTACAAAATCCGCTTCAGATGCTGAGGTTCATGACTATTTCAGTCCCTACGAGGGGCCGTACGATGCCTTCATTCATTATATGAATGTCATGAAGGACTTGAACCTCTCGGTATTGGCCCCTGCACAGAAGCAGATTCGACTATGAGCAAGGCTGTATTTTTCGAGATCTCCTGGGAGGTCTGCAACATGGTTGGCGGTATCCACACCGTCCTGGCGAGCCGCGTCCGGGAGGTGCAGGAACGCCACGGCGAAGATGGATACATCACGATTGGGCCGGATGTTCCACGAACCGACGGCGTTGCTCCCGAGTTCCGACCGGACATCTGGGATCGCAAGCTTGCAGAGTCGCTCCAAGACCATGAAGTGGGCGTGGAGATGGGACGCTGGCTGGTACCTGGTGAGCCTCGTTGTTTGCTGATCAACCAGTCTCGCTTGTACGAACGCAAAGACGAGATCCTCGGTCGCTACTGGGAGGCCTACGGTCTCGATTCCTTGTTCGGAGCCTGGGACTACTACGACCCGGTTCTGTTCGCGCACGGCGCGGGCATGGTCATCGAGCACATCCGTGATCGCTTCCTGCTGCCCGCGCGGCAGACGGCGATCGTTCAGGCGCACGAGTGGATGTCAGCCGGCGCGATCTTGCACCTGCAGACCGCCGCTCCCGAGATCGGGACCGTTTTCACGACGCATGCCACGATGCTCGGCCGCTCGCTCGCCGGACGTCACGTCGATCCCAATTTCTACGAGTCGCTACCTGGGATCGATCCAGAGGTTGCGGCCAAGGAGCTGGCCGTCTCCTCGAAGCACTCGATGGAATCGGTGGCGGCCCATGAAGCGGATGTCTTCACCACGGTCTCTGAGATCGCTTCCCTGGAGTGCGAGCATCTCCTTGGCAGAAAACCGGACGTCATCTTGCCAAACGGCTTCGGCGCCAGGCCGGTCCAGCCCGAGCAGCGAGAACGGGCGCGCGAGGAGCTCTTCAAGCTCGCCGAGCTCACCACGGGCGACCAGTACGATCGCGAAAACACTCTGATTTTCGCGCTCGCCGGTCGCTATGAGTACATCAACAAGGGTGTGGACGTGTACCTCGACGCGACCACGGGGCTCGCCCAGGAGCTCGAGTCGCGGGACGGGAAGCGCATTGTGGTTTACGCAATGCTGCCAGCAGGCCACGCAGAGCCCAAGCGTCAGCTCTGGGATCGAGCGCATGGCGCTTCAGCCGGTTCTCCGCTGAGGTGCACGCACGACCTGGTTGATGAGCCCAACGACCCAATCACCAATCAGCTCAACGCGCTCGGCTTCGAGAACACCCCAGGGGCGCGCGTTCACGTAGTGCACGTGCCGATCTATCTCGACGGAACCGACCCGCTCATCCGTCACAAGTACTGGGACTTGCTTCCCGGCGCCGACCTTGGTGTCTTCCCCTCGTTCTACGAGCCATGGGGATACACACCACTCGAAGCGGTCGCGTTCGGTGTTCCAGCAGTCACAACGGACCGCGCAGGCTTCGGCCGCTGGGTTGCGGCGCAAGGGGATGGAAGCCGTACCGGCGTCCGAGTCCTCAAGCGCGAGGGAGTGCCCAGTGCACAGGTCACCGAATCACTGAAGCAGGCACTGCTGGAGTTCATCGACCTTCCAGCAAAGGAGCGTGCCGCTCTCGGCGAGTCCTGTTTGAGAACCGCCGCCCTCACTGACTGGTCCAACTTCATGGAGCACTACGAGGACGCGCACTCTCGAGCCCTCGCGGCAGGCGCCGCGCGTCGAAAAGAGCTGCCGATGGATCGCTTGAGCGTCACGTCGATGCCCGCCGTGACCTCCGATTCCTCTGGGGTTTTTGGCCTTTTCGTGAAGCCTCCCGTCAAAGAGGGAGAAGAGGCGGCTCCGTACAAGCGTACCTTCCTGGTGGCGAACGCACTCCCGACGGAGCTGCAACCTCTGAAGGAAATCGCCGCCAACCTCTGGTGGCGCTGGCATCCCGATGTTGCCGCCCTCTTCAAGCGAATCGACCCCGCGCTCTGGTTCAAGCTGGAAGAAAACCCACATGCGCTGCTCGACCAAGTGAAGCCCAGTCGGCTCATGGCCCTGGCGGACGACCCCAACTATGTCGCAGACGTTGCGCGCTTTCATCAAGAGATGGTCGAGTCCACCGAAACGCAGGACCCGCGCATCGCCTACTTCTGCATGGAGTTCGGCCTCGCGGGCTTCTTGAAGCTCTACTCGGGTGGTCTTGGGATTCTCGCGGGCGATCATCTCAAGGCCGCGAGCGATCTGAACCTACCCCTGTGTGCGGTCGGCCTCGCCTACCACGACGGGTACTTCCATCAGATCATCGACCGGGAAGGTCGCCAGGAAGACCTCGGCGACACGAACAACTTCGAAAACCCTCCGTTCGAGCCAGTCATGGTAGGACGGTACTCTCCCCTCCGAGTCACGGTGCCGCTGCCCACAGGCCCGGTGCAAGTACAGGCCTGGCAGCTGAAGGTCGGCAGAGTGCCACTGTACCTGCTGGACACCAACGTGCCTGAAAACCGACCGGAGGACAGGGCGATCACCAATCGCCTGTACGGCGGGGACACCACGCACCGCCTCCGACAAGAGATGATCCTGGGCCTTGGCGGCTATCAACTGCTCACCGAGCTCGACATCGAGCCTGACGTATTCCACATGAACGAGGGGCACAGCGCCTTCCTGCTTCTCGCGCGGGCGGCTCATCTGATCAAGAGGCACGGGCTCCGGTCGCAGGAGGCCTTCGAGTACATCCGCAACACGACGGTGTTCACCACCCACACGCCGGTGCCGGCCGGGCATGACCACTTCCCCGAAGAGATGGTACGCCCCTACTTGGCACGCTTCGAACACGTGCTCCGCATGGATTGGCCGCGCTTGATGGCCATCGGCAACACGCCCGACGACGCACAGAACAAGTTCGGAACCACGGCGCTTGCAGTGCGCAACGCAGGGCGAATCAACGGAGTCAGCGCCAAGCACGGCGAAGTCGCGCGGGACATGTTTCTCCAATTCTTTCCGGAGTTCGACGACCCCAACGACGTGCCCTGCACCAGCATCACCAACGGAGTGCATGTTTCGACTTGGCTCGCCCCTCGCTGGCAGCGGCTCATAGAGCGGCAAATGGGGCACGACTGGCGCGAGCAGATCGAGGACGCCAATCGCTGGGGATGGTTGCGTGACCATGATCCAGCTGAGATCTGGGCGACTCACCGGGAGCTCCGCGCAGACTACGTCGAGTGGCTCAAGGAGCACCTGACCGAGACCTGGACCCGCCGACGCGAAGATCTTTCCATGCTCCGCGACATCCTCTCGAGGCTCGACGAAGATCGCATGTTCATCGGCTTTGCTCGACGGTTTGCGCCTTACAAACGCGCCGATCTGCTGCTGACTGAACCGGCGCGGCTCGCCAAGCTGCTCAACGGCAACCCGGGCGCAACGATCATCTACGCCGGCAAGGCCCATCCGGCTGACGGCCACGGGCAAGCGCTCCTGCAGCGAGTCTATCAGGCGACGAAGCACCCCGATCTGATCGGCCGCGTCATCTTCATGGAGGGGTACTCCATCGATTCGGCTCGCCGAATGGTGGCCGGTTGCGATGTCTGGCTGAACACGCCGACGCGACCGCTCGAAGCAAGCGGCACTTCCGGCATGAAAGCGGCGATGAACGGCTGCCTGAACCTCAGCGTCGACGACGGCTGGTGGCTCGAAGGCTACGCAGAGGACAACGGCTGGGTCATCGACCTGCCAGCGACTTCGATTCACGACCCGAGCGCTTACGACCGGGCCGTGACGATGGCGCTTCTCGAAGGCGAGATTCTCCCGACCTACCACGATCGAAACTCCAATGGGGTCCCGGTGGCCTGGGTCGAGAAGATGAAGGCAAGCATGTCGAGTATCATTCCAGCGTTCTCTTCGCGCCGAATGGTCACCGACTACGCCGACAACTTCTATGAGCCGGCCATGCAAGACGCGGTCGCCTTGCGCGACTCGAACTACCGTCCGCTCTTCGCCCTGGCGGACTTGGCAGAGGCGATTCGCAACCACTGGAATGAGATCGCGATGGAGAGCGTCCGCTTTGGAGGCCTGAGCGGCGACGAGCTGACCGTCGGTACGACGGTCACGACCGAGCTTTCACTGCATCACCCAGGGCTCGACGCACGGGATCTCGTGGTTGAAGCAGTCGTGACCTACGGCAGCCGCCTCCAAGATCACTCCTCACGAATCGTGGTGCCTTTCGAAACAGAGGACAGCGAAGCACGAAGCACCTGGCAGGGTGCGTTCACGGTAAGAGCCAGTGGCGGCCACGAGCTCCGGTTCCGAGTCCGACCGAAAGACCGGAGCCCACTGCGCCCAGCAGCCCTCGGCATGCACATCCAAAAGTGGCTGTAAGCCGGCACTAGCGCTGCCTCTGGCACCGACACTGGCACTGCCTGCCACAACACCCGCGGCAGCGCGAGCCCGAAGGGCGAAGCCCGGCGCGAACGCGCCGGCAAGCCCAAGCGAAGCGCAGGGTGGGGCGGGACCAACCAACCGCCGAAGGCGTCCGGGCGGCTGGTTTAACCTGGAACTGCCGTCATCGTCGCGCTCCTCCGTGAACATCTCGGCATGGAGGGGCGCGGCGGTGAATCAGTTCATGGCCCGTGCGAAGTCGAGCCCACCGACGATGCCTGTCACGCCTCGGTCGTCTTCGATCAGGATGCGACGGACGTTCATGCTCAGAGCCTGCTGGGCGGCACGGCCCAGACCCATGGCTGCGGGTAGGATCAAGACGCGCACGTTCATCGCATTCTCGACCGCGGTGGTTGGGGGGAGGCGGCGTGCTTCCAACGCACAGGCCTGGTCGAAGATGCCAACCGGAAAGTCTCCCTCGACCACGACCAAACCTTGCTTGTTAGAAACGTCGAGGCGGTCGACAGCCATGGCGATCGGGTCTTCGGCCCTGATCTTCACCACGGAACCGGACGCGATCTCGCAAATCGGTGTCTTGATTCGCTTCTCGCGGACGGCTCGCATCAGGTCGCGAGTCGAAACGACGCCCTCTGGCTTGCCGTCCCTGGTCACGAATACCCGGTGAACGTGATTCTTCAACATCAGCTTGGCAGCTGCCCCGAGTGGCGCATCCGTTGGAACCTGAATGGCCGGTGACTGCATGATCTCCTCGACCGGACGGTCCGGAACACGAAACGTCACACCATGACTGAACACCGCGGCGTGCAAAACGTCGGTTCGCGAGACCACGCCCTTGAGCGCACCGGCATCATCGATGACTCCAAGCGCGGACACGCCTTGCTCGGTGAACATCGCGTTGGCGGCGACTAGGCCTTCCCCAACACGAATCGTTTCGACGGGGCTGCTCATGTACTCGTTCACGGGCATTTCGAAGTTCGCCATCTCATGTACCTTTTCGTCTCAGACCCTCAGCGGACCAGAGACTCGTCATATGAGTATCACCTCACCGAGGTGTTTGATCAGCTCGGCCTCTTTGCTGCTTGCCAGGTCTTTGTGAATCGAAGCAAGCACCAGCTGAGACGTGGGCCCGTCGAGCGAGGCACGTAGCAGACCCAAGAACCGTGGAGGTGCGACCAGAACGAGACGCTGGTATTGATTCTGGACTCGGGCGTGCCGGAGCTTGTCGGCTAACAGTCTCGCGAAGTCGGCGACGGCGCGATCATGCGGGCCTTCGCTCTTACCCATCGACGCACGGCGAGCGTCTCCGCTATCTTTGCGAAACGAACGGCCGGGTCGATCGGAGTCGATGTCCCGATCGCGTGCTCGGCCCTTCGGGTGGTCCATCGATTCGACGAGTGTCAGGCCCTCCCCTCGCCCATCGTTCGCAAACACGCGGGCACCGGCCTCGTGGGCAACCAAAATCCATGTCCTCAACATCGTCTGGCCTCCGTACTCGCTAGTCAGGAAGCTGGCAATGAGGGAAGCGGACGGAGCTCGATGATCTGCTTGGTACCGTCCGCGGCAACGACCTCGATGCTCGAGAGCGTTCCAGCCTCTTCGCGCACGTAGATTTCCTTCGGCTTGGGTACCCTGTGGGAGTGATTGGCCGCATCGACTTCGAAAACTTGCTCATTCGAGTCGTAACTAATTCCGACCAGGGCACTGTCCTCGCTCTCGGACTGTACGCCGATGCTCTCCCCCATGATCGAAATGCCCACTCGCATGCTGGGGAGCTTCTTTGCCACCTCGTCGAAGTAGAGCTGCCATTCCGAACTCTCTAACTTTCGTGTAGTCATCGCTTTCTCCTCCAATACTGAGGTCTCATAGCAAGCAATCCCCGTGCCGGATTGACGCTGCTACTTCGCCTGCTGATTCGGAGGAATGGCGCAAACGCTGCGCCAAGCAGACGCCACGCGATAGAATTGCGTAGGACAGACCCTGCGCCCGTGGGCGCCAGCTTCCCAGTGGCTATACTGGCAGCCTTGCCGGACCCGGACGCGATGGGAAAGCTCAAGACAGATCTCGCAGCCAGCGGCTTCGAGTTGATCGAGACACATATCTCTTGGGTCTTCTTGGGCGCCAAGGAGGTGTTCAAGGTCAAGCGTCCGGTCGACCTGGGCTTCCTCGATTTCACGACGCTCGAGAAGCGCCGCGCCGCCTGCGAGTGCGAGCTGCTGCTGAATCGGCGGCTCGCGCCGGACGTGTACCTCGATCTGGTGCCGATCACGGCTGACGCTTCGGAGGTTCACAGGATTGCAGGCCAAGGCCCCGTCGTGGACTGGGCCGTTCGAATGCGGCGTCTTGCGTGCGAAAGCCGGGCAGACGCGCTCTTGCAGGCCGGGCTGCTGACTCCGACGCAAATCGACCTGCTCGCGGCGCACATCGCTAGATTCCATGAACGGGCGCGCTGCGACGAGGAGACGTCCAAGCACGGTGACGTCGAGGTCATCCGCCAGAACGTGCAGGAGAACTTCGAGCAAACCCGTGGCTCGATCGCTGACTACCTGAGCCCGGAACAGGCACGCGAGATCGAGGCCTGGCAAGTGGAAACGCTCCGCAACGAGGCCCCGTTCGTGGAGCGAGCTGCCGCCGCCCGCATCCGTGATGGACACGGGGACTTGAGACTCGAGCACGTATACTTCGAGGCGGACGGCTCGATCTCGATTATCGACTGCATCGAGTTCAATGACCGCTTCCGATACGGCGATGTCTGCGCCGACATCGCCTTTTTGTCGATGGACCTTGCCTGGCACGGACGTGTGGACTTAGCCGAGCGGTTCCTCGCGCGCTACGCCCAGGAATCAAACGACTACGAGCTCTACTCGGTGGTGAACTTCTACGAAAGCTACAGAGCGTTCGTGAGAGGCAAGGTTGCATCCCTGCTGGCGGCGGACAGCGAAGCGTCGCCAGAGGCCAGGGAGCGCGCGGGACGCGAGGCCAGGCGCTACTTCCTCCTGGCCTTAGCCTTCGAACGTCCTCCGCTGATGCCGCCCAAGGTCGTGGCAGTGGGTGGCATGATCGCAAGTGGAAAGAGTCAAACCGCGGCGACGATTGGCGACTTGCTCGCCGCTCCCGTGCTCAGCTCGGATAGGACGCGGAAGCAGCTGCTGGGACGGAAGGCGACCGAGCCACTCGCGGGCGGTACTTGGTCCGGCGCGTACTCGCAAAGCGCCACCGAGGCCGTATACGCGGAGTTGTGGAGGCTTGCTGACATCGTCCTCGCCTCGGGGCGTCCCGTCGTGATCGACGCCTCCTTTCGCGCCGCGCCGATGCGCGACGCTGCCCGATCCTTGGCGGCTCGGCACCGGGTCCCCTTCGTGCTGGTCGAGTGCACGGCCCCGAGGGAGCTGATCTGGGAGCGCCTAGCCGCCCGCGAAGGCGGCGGCGCACACGAAAGTGACGCAAGGACCGACTTGTTGGAGGAGTTCGAAAGGCATTTCGAGCCCCTCCACGAGCTCCAGCCATCGGAGCACATTCGCGTGGAGACCAGCCGACCGGCAGACGAGATCCGAAACCTGCTCGAGCAAACCTTCGGTGGCTAGCGCTTGGGTCCCGGACGCACCGCAAGAACCGGAACCGGCGAGTAGCGAAGGCAGTATTGCGAAGCGCTGCCGAGCATCATTCCGCGCAGCCGTCCCTGTCCTCGGCAGCCCACGAAAACCAGGTCGGCGTTGATGCTGGCAACCGCATTGCAGAACGTCTTTCCGATCGGGCCGTCCAAGACTTGGATCGTCGTGCTCGGCTTGAGCCCTTCGGTAACGATGAGCTGCTCCAGGCGCGAGCGTGCAGCCGATGCAAGACCATCGAGCACGCTCGGCCACTCGGACGGCATCCTGCTTTCGGTAATGGGGTGCGGTACCACATGCATCAGGGACACCTGGCCGTCGATCGCGGTCGCGACATCGCGCGCCCAGCGAACCGCCTCGGTGCCGTGCGCGGAGAAATCGACGCCAACAGCGATGTGCGCACCCGTGTAGTCGCTGCGGAGACGCCCACATGAAACCAGGACCGAGCAGGGTGCCTGCCTCACGACGCGTTCGGCAGTCGAACCAAGCAAGCGCTCCGGCAGGCCGATCGCTCCTACCGGATCGCCCACGGCGATCAGGTCTGCATTGACCGAAACCGCGGTGCGCAAGATCGTTTCCCAAGGGCGTCCTTCTTCGCAGGACGTCTGGCAACTCAGACCCAAATCTTCGCAAGCCTGGCGCTCGTTCTCTAGCTCTTGGAGCGAGTTCTCGAAGCGCCCCTTCAAGCGCTCGCGAAGCGCCTGCGCGGCAGATCTCGCGCCGATTGGCAAATCCGGCCAGGCATGTTCCAGGCCAACTTCACTGGCATGCACCAGCCAGAGGGTCGCACTCGTAGCCTGGGCGGTCGAGATCGCGAGCTGCATCGCACGACGGCCTGACTCACCTAGGTCGGTTCCCACAACGATGGTCTTGATGGCCATGGCTCAAACCGGAGCAAGCACCATGCCAGATCTCGCAGCGGAGGACTTGCAGCTTCGCGCCGCCGCTTTCACGCACCAGGATCGGACAGCGATTGAATCGCGTATTCGACGAAATCCGAGTCAGTTAACATGCCTACGAGGCGCGCATCGTCGATGACTGGAACACAACCAATCGCATGTGAACGGAGGATGAGTGCCGCTTCCAAAGCGGGGGTTTCGGGATGCACCGTGCGCACATCTTTCGTCATGACCCATCGGGCTTCGATCCAACGGTTCATGTGAGATTGCTCCGTAGACAGAGCGCCGGAAAGACTTCCTTCCTGACTGCGAAGCACGTCACGCTGAGAGATGAGTCCGAGTAAACGCTGGGTGTCGTCGACAACTGCGACGTGCCGGATGTGGTTTGCCTCCATGAGCTGGATGACCTCCCGCAGGGGGCTGGTCGGACCGACGGTTTTCGCCGGCTGCGTCATGAGATCTCGAACCAGTAACTGCGCCATGCTCTTTCTCTACCGCATCTTCCGCTTCCCGACCGGTCCCGAGGCATAGACGCGCATATTATGCGCTTGCTAGGATCGCAAACGCATAATATGCGCTTTCTGAAGTCCAGTGACTCCCAAGTATCGAGCTATCGGCTACTCCCCCGCTGGGCTCACATCTTGCTAGTACTGTCCTCGCTATGCCGGAAACATTCTACGAGCGTTTGAGCGCCTTGGACGCGACTTTCCTCGCCGTCGAGACCAAGTCCGCCCCCATGCACGTCGGCGCCGCGCTTGTTTTCGATGCGAGGCCGCTCATGCTCGAGCACGGAGGCCTCGATATCGAGCGTCTCACCAAGTACACCAAGGCCGCGGTAGATTCGATTCCCCGTTACCGACAGCGGGTGGAATGGATCCCTGGCTTCGGACACCCGGTCTGGGTCGATGACGATCGCTTCAACATGAACTTCCATCTGCGGCACACGCGGCTGCCCCTTCCCGGTGACGAGCGCTCGCTCAAACGGCTGGTGGGTAGACTCTTCTCGCAGCACCTGGATCGGAGCCGACCGCTCTGGGAGTTTTGGGTGGTCGAGGGGGTCGAGGACGACCGGTTCGCACTGATCATCAAGGTGCATCATTGCATGGTCGATGGCATTGCGGGCGTCGAGCTCCTCCAAGCATTGCTGCAGATCAGCCCGGACGCCGTGGAGCGCGAACCAGAGCAGTGGAAACCACGCC
The DNA here is from genome assembly GCA_963842915.1 of uncultured delta proteobacterium. GTDB lineage: Bacteria > Myxococcota_A > Polyangia > Polyangiales > Houyiibacteriaceae > SG8-38. Next base: position 214,018 of record CAWJII010000004.1, read on the forward strand.
CAGCGCCGAGCCGCACGCAGCTTCTCGTCAATGAAACCAACCACCGAATCGACGGCCTTCGCAAGCTCAGCCACTTCATGCCGCGGGTTCGCAAAAACTACAAAGGGCTTACGAACGTTCTGCGTTCTGGAATGAAACCCGCGCCGAGGACTCCATTCACAGAGCACGACATCAGCCCGTACCGCCGCTTTGACTGGACCACATTCGCTCTCGACGACGTGAAGGCGATCAAGAACTCGCTGGGCGGAACGATCAACGACGTCGTGGTCGCGACGACGACAGCCGCGGTGCGACGCTATCTTCTACGCAGAGGCACCGACGTCGACACGATGGAAGGATTCCGCACGCTTCTGCCCGTGAACACCAGGAAAGCCGGCGGACCGTCGAGCGGCAATCACGTGGCCATGCTGCTCGCAGACTTGCCCGTCTCCGAGGCAGACCCCCTAGAACGACTGCGAAAAGTGATTCGCGTGACCACCGAGTTGAAGAACGAGTCGAACCAGACCGGAGGCGCGGAGCTCATCGAAGACGTGGCCGACCTCACGACCAAGCGCCTCGTTTCCGAGCTCTACCGAGCGGCGATGAAGCTGCGCACCTACAACCTCATCGTCACGAACGTGCCCGGACCGCCCATCCCGCTCTACATGCTCACCGCCCCGATGAAGGCCATCTATCCGATGGTCCCGTTGATGCAGAACCAGAACCTCGGCATCGCCCTATTCAGCTATGCCGGCAATCTGCACTTTGGATTCAACGCGGACTGGGAGTCGTTCCCAGACGTTCACGAGTTCGTCGAAGATCTCGAAGCTTCGTTTGCGGAGTACACGCAGCTCGCAGCTGCGCGAGTAGCCGAAAAAATGGAAGGCACGGATTCCCCGGCACGAGCCTAAAGACTGAACTGCCAGGACTTGGCATGACAACTGCAAGGCAAACTGACTATGACTAGTGTAAATACCGCATCCGACCTACCCGACCGGGGCGAACAATCGAACGCGCCGACGTCCAAAGGCCGCGTGCTGATCGTCGACGATGAAGCGAATGCTAGGAATGCGCTCGCGGAGCTCCTGGACGACGCCGGCTATTCGGTGAGCACAGCTGCCGACGGCCGCACGGCCCTCCTTCAAATGGAGCAGGTCGATCCGGACGTCGTTCTGACCGACCTCAAGATGCCGGGCATGGATGGCCTGTCGCTGATCGAGCAGGGCCGGCCAATGTCTCCGCACACCACCTTCATCGTCATGACGGCGTTCGCTACCATCGACACCGCGGTCAAAGCTATCAAGCTCGGCGCAGAGAGCTATCTGACCAAGCCGCTCGAGCTCGATGCGGTCATGGCTATCGTCGATCGCGCACTCGAACGAACACGCCTCTCACGGGAGGCCGCGCAGCTTCGCCAACGTTTTGACGACCGCTTCCAGCTCGGCAACATCCTGGGTGAGCACCCGTCGATGCAGCGGCTGATGAAGAATATCGCGCAGGTCGCTCGGAGCCGGGCAACCGTGCTAATCCACGGCGAAACCGGCACCGGCAAGGAACTGATCGCGGCGGCCATTCACCAGAACTCGAAACGCAAAGACAAGCCCTTCGTCAAGTTGAACTGCGCCTCGCTGAGCGAAACCCTGCTCGAGTCCGAGCTCTTCGGTCACGAGCGTGGCTCCTTCACCGGTGCGGCGGGGCGGCGTGAAGGGCGCTTCAAGCAGGCGGATGGAGGCACGCTCTTCCTCGACGAAGTGAGCGAGATCCCGGCGAGCGTCCAGATCAAGCTTCTGCGCTTCCTTCAAGAGCGCGAGTTCGAAAGGGTCGGCGGCAACGAAACACTGAAGGTCGATGTCCGGGTCGTGGCAGCGACCAACCGCCACTTGAAGCAACGGGTGGACGAGGGCCGCTTCCGTGAAGACCTCTACTACAGACTCAAAGTCGTCCAACTGGACGTGCCGCCGCTCCGTGTTCGCCGAAGCGACATTCCCTTGCTTGCCCACGCGTTTCTGCGCAAGTACGCCGCCGAGAACGAACAGCCGGTGCAGGGCCTCTCCGAAGAGGCGCTGCAGCATCTGATGATCTATCCCTGGCCGGGCAACGTCCGTGAGCTCGAGAATGCCATTGAACGAGCCGTGGTCATGTGCGAGGGCGAGCTGATCGAACGCGAAGACCTCCCCACCTCCGCGCACGGAGATCTGCAAAACGGCTCGGTGATGGCGCTGATTCCAGGCATCACGATGTCCGAGCTCGAACGGGTAGCCATCCTCCGGACCTTGGACGCAGTCGACGGTTCCACAGCGCGCGCCGCCGAGATCCTAGGGATCAGTCAGCGCAAGATTCAATACCGGGTCAAGGAGTGGGGCTATCAGACTCCGTTGCTCGACTAGGCATGGGTAGGTATCCAAAACGACGCGCGGGTGCCACCCTCGGGGACGGGGCTGAGCCTCGCGTCGCCTCCATGCAGCTCTACGATGCGCTTGACGATCGCAAGGCCGAGCCCGGTGCCGGCCTCTTTCGTGGTGACGAAGGATTCGAACGCTCGGCCTAGTACGTCGCCAGAGACCCCGGGACCATTGTCAACTATGGCGACCTCCCAGCGGTCGTTGCTCAGCATCCGGCTAGCGATTTCGATTGTCGGTTGACGGCAGTTTGCGACCGCTTCCACCGCATTCGTGATGAGGTTGTTGACGACCTGCTTGAGGCGGTCGCGCTCCGCGACGAGGTCGCAGGACTCCGAATCGATGTCTTCGATGAACTCGATCCCCTGCGATTCGATCTCGGGACGCCGCAGCTCTAGGACCTCGCTCAGCAGCATGTTGGCGTCGCAGGGGACGGGCTCCATTCGCCGCGCCCGGGCCAAATTCAGAAAGTCGTCGAGCAAGAGCGACAGGCGTCGGAGCTCGTCCTGCACGACATTGGTCCGACGCTCGATCTTTCTGCGCGTTGATGCATCCTCGACCCGGGAGGCCGTTCGTCGAAGGACATCGAGTTGAAGCTTGGCGGCGTTGAGCGGATTTCGCACCTCGTGGGCCAGGCCAGCCGTCAGACGCCCCATCACCGCGAACGACTCCGCTTCCGCAGTCTTCTTGAGCACATAGTCTTCGCGATAGGTTTCGAGCATGATCGCGAGCTCGATGTCGCAGATCTGGTCGATCGCCCGGTGGTCGTCGAAGCGCCCCAATCCGTCGGCGGCGGAGTCCGATACGGCATGATGAAGGCCGACTCGGATCAGATTCATCGCCGCGAGCATGTAGTGTTGCTCGAGTCCTACTTTCACATGGACTCGGCCGATCCGTGCGCGCTTCTCATAGTACGCATCGTCGTATGGTCCGGCGAACAAGCCGTCGAGCCACTGCGACAGGGAAAGCTTGAGGCGCACGACCTGAGCTTCGCTCTTGATCACCGCGCGTGCGCCCGGATCATCGAGGATGGCCTCGTAGAACCGATCTACGATGCGGGCGTGATAGGGCTCGGTCCGAGTGCGCATCGCCTGCAGGCGAGCGGCGGACTCGGTGTCGAAACTCACATAGTCCCTGAGCGCCCGGAGCAGGCTGGCATCGGCCATTGGGCCTGGCTAGGGAACTGCGCCTGTCGTGTCAAGCGCTCGCGAGTCTTGACCCTTCAAAAGGTAGTAAGCGAAGGGAGCCGGACCATGCTCACCGGACAGGGGGCGTCCGTGGCGAGTCTCTGTATATCCATGGGATTGACCTGATCGGCGCCTGCCGTCAGTTGAATACCGACCAAGATCAGGTCCACGTGGGAGCGCTGAGCGCTTTGCAATACGTAGTCGGGCCAGTACCCCTCTTCGTAGAGCTCCGCCCTGCAGCGAACGCCTCGGTCGGAGCACCATTGCCTTTGGCGCTCGAGGAGCTGCCCCTCCTGGCGCAACCTCGCCTCCACCCGGTCACGCCAGCCGTCGGCTTGGTCGCGCATCGACGGTGGGGGCTCGGAGCGCCGAGCGCCGCCGCCTCCATAGGTGGAGACCAGCACCACTTCGCCGTCTGTGGGGCCTGCGATGAGCGCAGCAAAACCTACGAGCTTGTAGCTGGCAGATGTCAGATCGGTGACTGCTAGAATGGTGGACGCCATGGTGATCATCGAAGCCGTCCAAAGCAGCAGCAAGGTGCGTGCCAATACGAGAAACTCCACATTCGCGCGCATCGGCAGCTCGACCTTCGGAAATGCTTGCGGGCGAAATCGGAAATACGCAGTTTTTGCGCCAGATGATCCGAGGGCTAGAGTCGCGCATGGTTGATTCCCGGCGTCACCGTGGCCCCCATCCCATGGATGAAGAGCTCTTCTCCGAACAAGCCGTCCCCGTACTGAGAGGGGCGGTGGCGGACCTGAGCTGGCTTCGCACGCGAGGATACTCCGACGCATCGGCGATCAAGCTCGTTGGGGACCGCTACCAGCTGCGGAGTCGCCAACGCACCGCCGTGGGAAGGTCCTCCTGCTCCGACTCCGCCCAGGAGAATCGAGCGTCGAGGCGGCGCGACCCCGAAACAATGGAGTCGAGAGCTCTAGTAATCGACGGACTCAACGTGATCACGACCCTCGAAGTGGCGTTGGCGCAGGGAGTTCTCTTGCTCGGCCGGGACTCTTGCATGCGGGACATGGCAAGCTTTCACGGAAGCTATCGCCTGGTGCAGGAGACCGAGCGAGCGGTCGGCATTCTGATCGACGTCGTCGAATCGATGCGGCCCTCGGATGTGACCCTCTACATCGACCGCCCGGTCTCGAACTCCGGCCGCCTCGCCGAAATCGTTCGAACCGCCGCGGTCGGCAAGGGATCGCGAATCGAAGCGACGACTGCAGATCGTGTCGACCAAGTGCTCCAAGCATCTAGCGCGGTGGTTGCGACCGCCGACAGCGGGGTCCTCGATCGATGCGGCGACTGGCTCAACCTGGCGCGCATCGCGGTGGAGCGGAATCGGACCGAGCTTGCGCCGCTCTGGCTATTGGACTTGAGCTGACGGCCCGCGTTCGTTCAGGAAGTCGAGCGTGGCATGGACCAGGCGGCTCCGATTGGGCTCGAGGGCGGCTTGCATGTGATCGCAGTGGAGCTCGACGATGGTGGCCGACTTGCACCTGCGCACGCGACGAAGGGTCGGCCCCGGCGGATTGATCTGATCGACGCTCGAAGGGAAAACGAGGATCGGGCGAGAAAACCGACGAAGGTGCAAGCCTGGGGCGTACGTCCAGAAGAGCAGCGCGATGCGGGCAGCGGTGTCGAAATTGAAATCCGACGGGACCAGTGCCCTATAACCTGGATGAGCGTCCGCTGAGGTGAGCAATCCGAGCTCGCCCGGAGCTGCGGTCAGCGGAACCGAAGTCGTTGAGCGCCCGAACCAGGAACCGATCGAGATCCTTGGTCCCTCGCGCGACCGTCCGAAGGAAGTTCCATGGGTTCCATCTCTTCACCGCGGCCAAGGTGCTGCTCAGACCATCGAACATCGGCACGACCGTAACGACGGCCGCCACCCTTGGGTCCCTGACGGCTGCGGTGAGCGCATGGCCAGCACCTAGCGAAAACCCCCAGGTGATGATGCGGCTCGAATCGACTTCCGGCCGGGACCGCGCGTAGTCGATGGCGGCCGCCCAGTCCGCGAGTTGCTTGCGGAACGAGATCACTTGACGCGGCTCACCGCCGCTGTCGCCAAAGCCTCGATAGTCGAATAGGAGAACCCGGTACCCAGCGCCCGCAAATCCGAGGGCGAGCTCGCGCAGACCGCAGTGGCGCGTCAGACCAAGCCCGTGCCCCATCACGACGCAAGGACCGGGCTCATCGACCCCATCGGGCAAGAAGAACCAAGCGCTGCAGACATCCTCGGCGCTCCGAAACTCTACGTCGACCTGGCAAGTGCTCAAGATCTAAGACTCGGCGATTTTCAGCGCCTCATCAAGTCCGCCGCATTTTGCGATCAGCATTCGGAGTTGAACGAGCTTGGGCGCTTGATTGAAGGCCAGGGCTCCGACGAGCCGCCCGGCCCGGGCGTAGAGCGCGACGAGCTTCTCCGGCTCAGGCGCACCTCGGGCGAAGACCAGCTCGTCACTCCGCCGGGGCCTCCCCGCTCCCTGAATTTTGATGTCGAACTGGTCGGACCAGAACATCGGAACCGACGCGAAGGGCTTCGCTTCGCCCGGCGCAGCCAGCAGTGTCGAGACCGCATGACGGGCCTGCTCGACGGCATTGGTCCAATGCTCGACGCGCATGCGCTCCTCGAAGAGCGGGTTGTACCAGCTCGCCACATCTCCCGCGGCCACGACCCCGGAAACACTGGTCGCGAGGGTCTCGTCACATCGCACGCCGTCTTCGATCTCGATTTCAGAGCCCTCGAGCCAGGACACCGCAGGCTTCACGCCGATGCCGACCACGACCAGATCGCAGTCCACTCGACTGCCATCGTCGAGCCGGAGGCTTTGGACACGATCGGTTCCATCGAAGCCCTCGACCCGTCGCCCGCAGCGCACCCGGACGCCGCGGCGCTCGTGCGCGTTTTGCAGCAACCGTCCGATTCGGGGCCCCAGGCTTTGCGCCAACGGGGTCTCCAGGGCCTCGATCATGGTGACGTCGAGCCCTAGCTGCCGGGCCGACGCCGCGACCTCGGCGCCGATGAAGCCCGCACCGATCACGGCCACTCGGGGCTTGGCCTGGAGCGCCGCGCGAATGGCCAAGGCGTCATCGAGCGTTCGCAACATGTGGATGCCCGCCATCGTCGGCTGGTTCGGAAGTGCACGCACCTCACCGCCGGTCGCAATGATCAGTCCGTCGTAGCCCACCGCATCCCCGCTCTCGAGTCGAACCTCGTGCTTGTCGGTGTCGAGGAACACTGCGCGTTTTCCAAGTCTGAGGTCGACGTCCAAGTCGTCGTAGCTCTTTCGGCGCAGTGCCAGCCCTTGTTGATCCGCCTCGCCCCGGAGCACCTCTTTGGAGAGAGGAGGCCTGTCGTAGGGCGTATGCTTCTCGGCGCCGATCAAGACGAGCTGCCCCTCGAACTTCGCACGCCGTAGGAACTCCACCGCGCGCAGCCCCGCAAGGGACGCCCCAACGACGGCGATCCGCCCCATCCCGTTCATCGATCGAAGCGGTCGTCTTTGTGATTGCTGATGGCGATCGCCTGAGTGACGAGCGTCTTGAGGTCCTTGGCCGCCCCCCGAACGACCTGGAAAAGCCCCGATACGAGCTCGGCGGGATCCTGAGGCACCCCCTCCAAATACGAAGGCGGCCGGGACGAGGGCGGCCGCGACTCCGGCGCTGACGCTGGCGCTGGCGCTGACGCTGGCGCTGGCGCTGGCGCTGACGCTGGCGCTGACACTGCTACTGCCGCGGACATCGCCGCTGCGCTCTTCTTCGCCCTTGGCTTTGCGGGCACCGTGACCCGGCTCGCCCGCTGCTTCGCAGCCGCGCCGCTCGCCCGCTTCTTGGCCGGTGCCTTGCTCGCCCGCTTCTTGGCTGGGGCCTTGCTTGCTCGCTTCTTGGCTGCGCTCTTGGCTGGGGCCTTGCTTGCTCGCTTCTTCGTTGCCTTCTTCGCAGGCGTTCGTTTGCTCGCCATCGCGCCTCCCAGATGGAACACCTTATCCGAAACAGTGCAGAGGGCAAGCTCGTAGCGCGGGCCTAGCGCTCGACGACGTAGACGAACTCGAGTTGCTCGGGACGCGCGGGCGCTTTGATCGCTTCAGGAATCAAACCCACTTCTTGGTAGCCCACCGCTTCGAGCACACTAATCATGAGTGTGTCCCGAGTTGGAACCCGTGCGAAGACGTATTGGAGCGGAGTCCGTACTGCGTGACGAATCGCATGCGTCGCCAACATGCGGCCGAGCCCTGAGCTTTGCTGACCCAGGCAAGTCGTCGCCTCGGCGCTCAGACGCCGACTCGCAGGATCGGCGCTGGAGGCGGAGAGCATCTCCCAGCCCACCATCGCGCCGTGCCCGTTTTCGGCGATCCAGAACTGAAAGACATCATCCTGAGAGTTCAGAGCACGCTCGAAGAATTCGATCAGCCGGATCTCGCTCGGGAGCCGGCCGTCCCAGTATTCCGCATGCGTTTCACAGATCCTGACGATGCCGCCCAGGTCAGAAACCCCTCCCTGGCGGATCAGCAGCCGGCTGGCCGGCGGGACCGTGGACGTATGAAACACCGGACTCTTGGATATACGCCCTCACGACCCGGTTGGACAGTCCCCATGATCGGGACCCAGCGATTCGTGGGCGTTCTGGCCTATTCGACGGAAGGGCAAGTCATTGGGTTCGAGCTCGCCGTGTTGTTCTCGTCGTCACATTCGTTGTACTGCTGGCCGCCCATGCCGTCTTCGTCGACGCTGGCAGTGACTACGACCGCGCCTACCGATGGGCCGTCGGGAATCTCGAACAGCACCTGGAGTCGCTCGGACTGCCCGGGGAGCAACCAGTCAGAACTGGCGACGGTACCGAGGTCGAAGACTCGCTCGTCGGAGCTCGTCAGGACTAGGTGCGTGAGGATGCCCGGCGGGACGCTGAGCGAGCCATCGTTGCCCACCACGACTGCGAATGTGAACTGGCTTTCGTCGCAGTCGAGCCTCGAGATCTCGCGCACCACGAAGTCGGGTGCGTCGAAGAGCCCACCGGGTTGGACGTTCTGCCTAAAGTTATTGAGCCTCGAGTGTGTCCAATTCGGATCTGGGACGCGTGGAATCTGACCGTCCTCGGTCACGTTGGTCACGCTGTAGCCGTGCTGATTCCAGATTCGCCGTGTGCGAACCCAGTTGTTGTCGGCGTCTTCCCAAATCTCGATTCCGCCCAGCCCTGCATTGGTATTGGGCTCCGGGATCACGACCTCGGATTTCCCGTCGTTGTCGACGTCGACCACGATGGGCATTTCCAAGCGCGTGTTGCTGCTGTGGGTCGGGTCCTCGTAGAGAATGACGCCGTCCGAGCCCCTGAAGATTCTAAAAGTCGTCTCGTCTGCATAGACCACCTCGGCCGAGCCATCGCCTTCGAAGTCGAAAACGCTCGACCCTGTCGCACGGCTGGAGCAGTCGTCGTTTTCAACCATCCATCGCACCCACTCTCGCTCGCAGTCGGGGGGCAAAGGGTCTCCGGTACACTGGAAATCGAAAACCACGTAGGCGGTCGAGCTCGCCGTACCGATCTCGGCGAAGCCGTCTCCGTCGAAGTCGGCTACGGTGGGCGGACCACTCTCGTTGGCGCCTGCCGTGTCGACCACGACTTGCGAATCCCCGCTCATGATCGGGTTTCCACCAGAATCGAACGCCGGCAGATGTAGCGCACCGCCGCATAGAATTCGCTCCGGCGGAAGCAAGTCCCCGTCCTCGTCATAGAGCGGAGCGGAGGGCATGTACGCGGCCGGCGAGTAGCTAGGGGCGACGACGTCAGCAGCCGCGCCGGGAATGCGAATCGGAAGCGGGATGCCGGAAACCGGCGAGCCATCGTGATCGAGAATGAAGAGCTCCCCAAGCCGAATGATCACCACTTCGCCCTCATCGTCGTCATCGAAGTTGCCCACGGCGTTGTAGCCATCGCAATCGAGCGACCCCCCACAGCTGGAGTTGGTCGTCGTGTACTCGTAGGTCCAACGTTCGGTGCCGTCGTAGTTGTACACAGTGTTCCCAGCGATCACTTCCTGCACCCCATCCCGATCGAGATCGGCGACGGTCGACACGGGTCCTAGGAACGCGTTGTTCCCGATTCCTAGATTCGATCCAGGCGTCGTCACTTCGAGGTCGCGCCCGTCCCAAGCAAGTGCCTCCGCAGGCAAATCGGGGTCATTAGCCCCCTTCCCCGTCAGACCGTCGAGCACGACGTTGCCAACGATGACCTCCGGCCTTCCATCGGCGTTCAAGTCGGCGATCGAAGGCTGCGCTCCGCCGCGGGTATGCCGATTGCTCGGAAGATCGTCATTTTGCCACATGACTTCCCAGGCCGAGCCGTCATCGGCGCTTCGGCGCCAGGCAATGGTTCCCCCATTTTTGAAGGTGGCGACGATCTCCGGAACGCGTTCGGCGCCCATGTCGTCCGGATGCAGGTTGCCAAGCGCAACGCCCGTGGAGTTCCCGATCCAGTCGCCCGAATCGAGGCCTTTCAGCGTCGCGTGGGTGTTCATCGTCCCATCGGCGTTGCAGGCGCCCGACACGATCCGCAGGACGCCTCGTGAGGTGCAGCAGCCATTGGCGACACGGTTGAAGCTGACGAACACGATGTCAGGAGTGTCGAACACATCGGTAACTCCATCGCCGTTGTCGTCGGTGAGATTGGCGACCGACGGCGTCATCACGACATCGCCCATGTCCGCGATCTCAATCTCTTCGTTACTTGCGCCCGACGCTGCCACCGGAGGCGTCCAGCGGCAGCCGATGGTCGGCGCGAAGTCACCCACCGGAGGTCGGAACTCGCAGACCTCGACGGAGTCTCGCGGAATGCAGACTCCCAGACTTGGCTCGCAGATCTCATCGATCTCGCAGTCCTCACCGAGCGTGCAGTCATCGAGAAGCGGAACACAAGCGCCGCCAATACAGCCTTCTCCGTTCTCGCAGCAGAGCTCCTCTTCGTCCCCGCAGAGCCGGGCAGGGTCGTCGCATTGCGCGACACACGCACCCTGCAGACACATCTCGCTGCTCTCGCAACAGGCACCGTTGCACTCGATGTTGCTTCCGCAATCGATGACGCAGCTGCCGCTGTCGCAAACGGTCCCGGCTCCGCAACACTGGGCCGTTCCCCCAAATACACAGGCGGCTTGCTCGCCGCAGATCGAAACGCAGAGGCCGTCGTCAGAGCACGCCTCGCCAAACGAGCAGTTGCACGGGAGGAGGATGCCGCCCCCCGCGCCCGCGCTCCCGCCGCTTCCCCCGGTCGATCCGGTTCCACTGAACGGACGAGAGCTCGTGGAAGCTTCGCCACAACCCGCCAGGGCCATGCAGAACAGGACCATCCAAGCCGATGCGCGCATAGTTTGAAATATAAGTGTAATATTACAGTTTCGCCAACTCCTCAGGCCCGCTTGCGTTTGGGCGCCTGGTCAGTAGAACATGTTTCAGTCACCGCCCCTCGGGCTGTGAAGAAACAGGAGCAAATCGATGGCCATCGTCGAACCACTTTCCCCCACCCCCGAGGGGCGTCGCCGGCTCGGCATTCGCAGCCCGGCGACCCGCGAGCCGGTCGGTGAAATCGTCGTCAACGCCCAAGCCGATGTGGAAGCTGCGATCTCCAGGGCGCGGGACGCGCAAGAGCAATGGGCTCGCGTGCCGGTCGCAGAACGCGCGCGCATCGTTCGGGGCGCAATCGATGTTCTGGTTGAGAAGCGCGAAGAGGTGGCGAAGACCATCATCGACGAGACAGGCAAGACCAAGCTCGAGTCGCTGATCATGGAGATTCTTCCGGCCTGCGACTACATCAATTTCTGGTGCGGCCGCGCAGTCAAAGAGCTTTCGGACGAGAAGCGAAAGCTTCACGGATATCTGCGCCCCTACAAGAAGCTCGTGATGCACTACCGACCGCTGGGAGTCGTGGGCATCATCACACCCTGGAACGGACCCTTCTCCTTGGCGATGAACCCCACCGTGCAGGCGGTCCTCGCAGGCAACGCGGTCATCTTGAAGCCCTCGGAAGTAGCGCCGTACTCCGGCGACTGGGCGGTTCAACTACTCAGGGAAGCCGGCGTGCCCGAAGGCGTCGTGCAGACCCTTCACGGTGACGGCGAAACAGGCGCTGCGCTGGTGACGGGCGGCGTGCAGAAGATCTCGTTCACCGGCAGCGTTCGCACGGGCAGGAAGATCGCCATGGCATGCGCCGAACAACTGATTCCGTGCACGCTAGAGTTGGGCGGCAAAGACGCGATGATCGTCTGCGAAGACGCCGATTTGGAACGCGCAGCGGGCGGCGCGGTCTTCAACTCCATGCTGAATTCCGGCCACGTATGCATGGGCGTGGAGCGGGTCTACGTGGTGCAAAGCGTGGCCGACGAGTTCGAGGAACGCGTGAAGAACATCGTCAGCGAGCTGCGGTACGGAACGGGCGACGAGGTGGACGTCGGCTCGGTATTTTGGGATCGACAACTCCCGATCATCGAGCGCCACATCGAGGATGCGAAAGCCAAAGGCGCGGAAATCGTCGTGGGGGGAGAGGCCGATACCCGCGATGGCCTCTTCTACAAGCCGACCTTCGTGCGTAAGCTCGATCACAGCATGGAGCTGATGCGGGAAGAGACCTTCGGTCCGATCGTCTCGGTGATGCGTGTGGCCGATGAAGAAGAAGCGATTCGTCTCGCTAACGACTCGCAGTACGGACTGAGCGGCAGCGTCTGGACACGGAACATCGACAAGGGCATCGAAATTGCGAAACGCCTCGACACCGGTTCGGTCGTGATCAATGACGCGTCGATGGCCTACGGCGCACCCGAGGCGCCCTTCGGCGGCATGAAGGACAGCGGTGTGGGGCAGGTCAACGGCCTCGGAGGGCTCCGCGGGTATACCCACCAGCAGCCCATTTTCATCGATCGCTGGGCCGTGAAGAAGGAGCGGGTCTGGTACCCTCATACGGTCAAAACCGTGGAGGAAATCGACGGAATGATTCGCTTCATCTACGGGAGCGCGCTCAAAAAGCTCGGCTTCTTTTCGTAACCGGGTCGATCCTCTATAATTGGCTCATGGCCCGCCCCCGTGACTCGATCATGCCGTTGGTTCGCAACGGGGTGGATAAGGCTGCGAACCGCCTTTCGCAGCTGGGGTACGGCGTGCTTCCCTGGGTCGTCCAGAGTTGGCGCCGTGTTCAAGTCGAGCACAATATTCCTTACCGAAACACCGGAAGGCGTTCGCACCTACTGGACATCTACCGGCTGCGTGACGCCGTCGGCCCCCTACCGACCATCGTCTACATCCATGGCGGCGCCTTTTCGATGATGTCGAAGGACACCCACCGGATCATGGCATACGTCCTAGCGGCGCAGGGCTATCAGGTGTTCAACATCAACTACCGGCTCGGCCCTGTGCACACCTATCCCAAGCCCCTCAAGGATGCGATCGCGGCTTTCGAGTGGGTGCTCGACAACGGAGCGAAGTACGGGACCGATACCGAGCGCCTGGCGATCATTGGAGAGTCCGCCGGGGCGAACCTCACCGCGGCCTTGGCGTATTGCGCAACTCACCCCCGCCCCGAGCCATTCACGAAGAGCGTCTTCGAGCGAGACGCCAAGGTCGCCTGCGTCGCCCCGCTGTACGGGCTACTCGATGTCCACGATGTCCGGCGCTTCTGGCGCGACCCGGACAAGAGCCGGCGGATGGCAGGCTGGATCAAGGGCGAGATTCGCGGCACCGCCTATTCGTATCTGGGACGGCGCGTGAAGCGAGCTCTTCAGTTTCCGCTGGCAAGCCCATTGCGACTTTTCGAAAGGGACGCCGTTTCAGGGAGTCGACCGCTTCCACCGTTCTTCACGACGGTCGGAACCGCAGACCCGCTGCTAGGCGACACCATACGCTTGAACGACGCGCTCGCGAAGCGCGGCACCGAATGCGAGATGCACGTCTTCCGGGGAGAGATTCACGCGTTCAACGTGTTGCTCTGGCGAGCAGCGGCGCGAGAGCAATGGGGCGCGCTCTTTGATTTCCTCGAGAAGCACATGCATGGCGCCGCCGCTGACGCGCCGGCCGCCGCTCCGCACTACGTTTCGTTGGCCGAAACATTTGCCGAATAGTCGAGGGTCCCGACCAGCTCGGCGAACGGCAGCGGCTCGATTGCCCTTCCCTTCCGACGCGCCCACGCGCGCGTGAACACCGCGCCCATCAGGAAGATCTGCGTGGTGTAGTAGATCCACAGAAGCAGAACGATCAGCGAGCCCGCCGCTCCATAGATCGAGGCCGGGCTTGCATAGCCCAGGTAAATGCCAATCAGAAAGGAGCCGCCCAGAACGAAAACGCAGGTGACCGCGGCGCCGACCCAAACGTCGCGCCAGGCGATCACGGCGTCGGGCAGCCAGCGGTAGACCAGGGCAATCAGGGGCACGAGGACCCCGAATGCGCTGCCAAACTCCGCTACAGTCAGCATGTAGCGGCTGTCCCCGAAAAGATGGGCAGCCGCGGCCGCGCCCGAGTGGAGCATGACCAAGGCGATCAGCGAGCTCCCGAAGACCAAGACCATTGCAAAGGCGAGCAGCCGACGCCGCAGCAGATGGAAGGTTTCGGAGCGAGTGGCGTGAACCAAGAGCTTGGGCCGGATCCCCCACATGTGATTGAGCGCGCGCCGCAGCATGGAGAACAGGCGCGTCGAAATATACAGCATGAAGAGCCCGCTGAGGACTGGTGCCGTGAAGCTCGTCGCCTCGTCGCCCAGCGTGACGATCGTGTTGATGAGGTACGCAGCTAGGTCGGGACCAACAAAGGCCCCGACCTGCGCGACGAGCTCCTCGCGGGCGGCCGATTCCGACATGACCAGCGATGCGATCAGCAAGGCGACGACGCCGAGCGGAGCGATCGCCAACGACGCATAGAAGGCGATTGCCCCGGAGAGCAATGGCCCATCATGCGACGTGAAGTAACGCCAAGTCTCGATCAGGAGCGAGACCATCCTGGTTTAGTATCGGTAGTAGCTCGGCTTGAACGGCCCCTCAGCTGGGAGCCCGAGATACTCGGCCTGCGCCGAGGTGAGCTTGGTGAGCTTCGCTCCGAGCTGGCCGAGATGAAGCGCGGCGACCTTCTCGTCGAGCTCCTTCGACAGCACGTAGACCTTGCCGGTCTCGTAGCGATCGCGCTCGGTCCAGAGGGACATCTGGGCGAGCACCTGGTTGCTGAACGAGTTGCTCATCACGAAGCTCGGGTGACCGGTGGCGCAACCGAGATTCACGAGGCGACCGCGGGCCAGCACGATGATGCGCTTGCCGTCGGGGAAGATGAAGTGATCGACTTGAGGCTTGATCTCTTCTTCGACGATTCCGTTGGACTGCTCGGTAAGCCAGGCCATCTGAATCTCGGAATCGAAGTGACCGATGTTGCACAGGATGGCTTCGTTCTTCATCTGCTTCATATGCTCGCCGGTAACGACGTCACAGCAGCCGGTTGCGGTGACGAAGATGTCGGCAATCGGAGCCGCTTCTTCCATAGTGACGACCTGCAAGCCTTCCATCGTGGCCTGAAGCGCACAGATCGGGTCGATCTCGGTCACGAGAACCCGAGCACCGGCACGGGCCACGGCCTGCACGCAGCCCTTGCCCACGTCTCCGTAGCCAGCCACGACGACGACCTTGCCTGCGATCATCACGTCGGTGGCGCGCTTGATGCCGTCCACCAGCGACTCACGGCAACCGTAAAGATTGTCGAACTTCGCCTTGGTCACCGAATCGTTCACGTTGATGGCTGGGCATTTGAGGGTGCCGTCGCGCTCCATGTCGTAAAGACGGTGAACGCCGGTCGTCGTCTCCTCGGACAGGCCGATGATGCGATCGGGACCTTCGAAGAGCTCGGGGTACTGTTGATGCACGATCGCGGTGAGGTCACCGCCGTCGTCGAGCAGCATATTCGGCGCCTTGCCGCCGTCGAATGCGCGAATCTGCTGGTGGATGCACCAGTCGTACTCCTCCTCGGTCTCGCCCTTCCAAGCGAAGACAGGAACGCCGGTCGCAGCGATCGCGGCGGCCGCGTGGTCCTGGGTCGAGTAGATGTTGCAGCTGGTCCAGGTGACCTCTGCGCCCAAGTCGCGGAGCGTTTCGATGAGGACCGCGGTTTGAATGGTCATGTGCAGGCAGCCAGCGACACGTGCGCCAGCAAGCGGCTTCTGAGCGCCGAACTCTCGTCGAAGCGCCATCAAGCCGGGCATTTCGTGCTCGGCGATTGCGATTTCCTTTCGTCCCCAGTCGGCCAACGAAAGGTCGGCAACTTTGTGCTTCAGATCTGGATTTGGGCTCATGATTCTATTGTCTCCTCTTTCGTTCCACGGCGCGCTGCGAGCACCTGCCACTTCAAATGGGCGTCAGGCCCAGGCCCGTAGCGCGCCGCGGGAATTTCAAATACGTCGGGATTGATCAACCCGGCTGACTTCGCAAAACTGGAAAGCTCATCCCGCTCGAAACCAAGCCAAAGGTCGGCCTGGCGCTCGCGCATGAGCTCGTCATCATGGGAGCAGTAGTCGATGACCACCACTTGGCCGCCCGGGCGAACGAGGGAGCCCAGAAGCGACACCACTTGCTGCGGCTTGGGCGCATGGTGGAGTAGACGCACGGCAAATACCGCGTCCGCTCCGCCTAGCTCAAGAACCCGGTCGGACACGGCCGGGTCGTCGTACTCGGCTTGAATGAGCTCGACGTGATTGTAGCCGTGGCTCGAAAGTCGGCGCTCGGCGGCCGCGAGCTGCTTTTCGGAACGGTCGACAGCGATGACACGATCGAACAGAGGCGCGAGGAGCTCGACCAGCGCGCCATCGCCCGTGCCGAGGTCGACTGCGAGGGAGCGCCTCGGCAACAAGGAGCGAATCGCGGTGAGGTACGCGGCCCACTCGGACACCGACCTCGGCGACGCATCGTCTGCCGGTTGGTCGAAGAAGACACGCGCTTCATCGTCACGTGCTTTGATTACGGTGGCGACGCGCTCGAGGCTGCCATCCTCGCTGCAAAGTGCCCGGCCCGATCGGATGGCGTCGGCCAAGAGGGGATCGCCGTTCAAGTCCGGAGAGAGACGCGCGAAAGCCCGTGTGCCTTGGCGGCGAACGGCAACCAGCCCCGCTTCACGCAGCAGCTTCAGGTGTTTGGAGACGTTCGGCTGTGCCTCTCTCGTGAGCTCGGCGAGCTCACCGATCGAGAGCTCATCCTCAGAGGTGAGACCGAGCAAACGAAGTCGCCGCGGCTCTCCGAGAAGTCGGTAGAGCTCCCAGCGCGGGGGTTCGGAGAAGGAAAGCGGCACTGACGATTATATATTCCCTCATTCGCATGAATGCAAGCTACCCAGGCTACAATTCCTGCAAATTGCTGGAATCACTTGTTTTTCTCTTGCAACGCGCGTTGATAATATGCCAGCGCGAAGTCCCCCCCGCGCTCGCAAGCCTCTTCGAGCAAGGGCACGGCGTCCCCGGGCTTGCCGAGCTCCACCAGGACGGCGCCCTCGAGAGCGGGATCGGCGCTTCGCTCTCCGGACATCGAGCTCAACGCCTGATGAGCCTCGCCGGGCTCACCGTTGATGAGCCTCCCCCAAGCCAGCAGGTGAAAGGCCTCGTCGAGCTCCTGGGTCGAATCGGCTTTGGCGACGAGCTCGGAGGCTACCCGAATCAAGCCCTGGCCGTCGCCCCGCTCGAGCGCTTCGAACGCTTGCTGCACCAGGCTGAGTGGTGGCGCTTCAGGGCCCGGTGGCGAGCTGAGACGCTCCCGTTCAATTCGAAAGGCCTGGTACGTACTGAAGGCGAGCAAGAACAGAAGAATGGTCATCGGGTACTGCTTCAAGGTGACCGTCACCGCAAAGAGCAAAGCAATGACTGCGAAGGACACATAGCAGGCCAGCAATCGCCCCCGCGAGGGAGCCATGAGCTCCATGAGCGATGCCACGATGTTGCCGCCGTCTAGCGGCAGCACCGGCAAGAGATTTAGAAGCCCCCAGCCGAGGTTGACGAAGATCAGCGAGTGAAACGCATAGCGTCCAAGCGAAGGGTCCGGCACGCGCAGTGCGTCCATGAGCACGAGTGCCAGCGAGCCGATGAAAATGCCAACCGCGGGACCCGCGGCACTCACGAGCAGGCTTCGCCCTGGGCTCATCGGTTCTCGCTGCTCCCACCAGGTCAAGCCCCCGAGCGCGACGAGCTCGATTCTTGGCTGCCTTCCAAAGACGCGACCAACCAAGGCATGGCCGAGCTCGTGCATGAGGATCCCTTGAAACACGATGACGACCCAGATCACGAGCCCCGCCCAACCCTGCTCGCTGTTCAGCGTCCAAAGCCAGAGCGCCATCAACCAGAACCACAAATGAATGCGTATGGGGATTCGGAACAGGCTGAATTGGATGCTCATTGCTGGGAATATGGGTCGCGGTCGAGTCTGCGACCAGTGCTTGCTCTCAGCGGCGCTTTGATTCCTCGGCAATTCGCTTCTTCGTGGCCGCCCAGCCGCAGATCGGGCACTGGCTGAGGTCGTGGCCCCGCGCCGGACAGTACTCGCGGCCGAAGTAGATGATCTGCAAGTGGCGGCGAATCCAAGTGTCCACCGGGAACAGCTTCTTGAGATCCGCCTCGGTCCGCACGACGTTCTTCCCATCGGAGAGCCCCCAACGGGCAGCGAGGCGGTGGATGTGTGTGTCGACGGGAAAGGCGGGGCAACCGAAGGCCTGACACATCACGACGGAGGCGGTCTTGTGCCCCACGCCCGGAAGCGCTTCGAGGGCGTCCATGTCTTCGGGAACTTCGCCGCCGTGTCTTTCGACCAGCAAACCGGCCATCGCTTTGAGGTTCTTCGCCTTCGTCGGCGCGAGTCCGACCGTGCGAATGCAGGCAAGTATCTTCTCGACGGGCAACGCGGCCATAGACTCGGGGTCTGGGGCCTCCGCAAACAAGGCGGGCGTTACCTCGTTGACCTTCTTGTCCGTGGTCTGCGCGCTCAGCAAGACCGACACGAGAAGCGTGAACGGATCCTGGTGGTCGAGCGGAATCGGAGGATGCGGATAGAGCTCGTCGAGAATCTCCCCGATGCGATCGGCTTTTTCTCGACGGGTCATCGCTGCGGGTTACAGCTCTTTGGCGTCGGTGTTGATCGTGTACTTGGCGACCATGCTCGCCTCGCCGAGCACATGACCTTCCATGGCGGCCTGCACGTCGCTGGCCGTGAACTTCCCGTTCACGCCGAGACGATCGACGTCGAGCGCGTACACACTGAACCGGTAGTGGTGCACTATGCTGTCGTTGAAGGGAGGACAGGGACCGTCGTAGCCGTAGTAGTCGCCCGCCATCTCGCGATCGGCTGCAAACCAGCTCGTGTAGTCGTTGATGCCTTGCCGACTGCCCTGGGGCCCCTCGGGCCCGTCCTTGCCCTTTGCCGTGATGCCGTCGGAAAAGGCTCCTTCGGCAATCCTGGCATTGGGTGCCAGATCGACGAGAACCCAGTGACTGAAATCGGCACGCGGCAAGTCCGCGGGCACGAGCCGGCCAAGCTGATTCACGTCGTCAGGCTTGGTTGGAACATCGCGATCGATGCAGAGGATCACAACCGACTTCGTGCCTTCAGGCAGATCTGACCATGCCAGGTGAGGGTTCCGATTGTCGGACAAGTCGATCTGCCCATCCGCGCTTCTTTTACCGAATGCGTACTCGGTCGGGAGATAGTCGCCGTCCTTGAAACTGTCGCTACGGAGCTGCATGGAGGGAAGATCAGCACCGAGATTGTACGGTGTCAATCGGTCGGTGCCAACGTCAGAGACTGCGGAGTACGTCTAGGTAGCGGTCTGCCGTGCTGTCCCATGGGAATGTCGAGGTGACGTACGCGGCGGTTCGCTCGCTCGCCCGGCGCAGGCCGTCGGGGTCGTCTAACAAAGACTCGATTCGCGCCGCAAACGCGTTCGCGTCCTCCGTAGACGCGAACCAGCCGTTGACGCCTTCGTCGATCACGTCCCGGATGCCTTCGAGATCGGCCGCGAGCGTAGGGAGTCCGCAGGCGCCGGCTTCTAGCATCACGATGCCGAAACCTTCCATGTCGCCTGGGACGACGATATTCGGCATGACGAAGAGCTGACCTCTTCGGTAGAGCTCGACGAGATCCACTTCCGAGATCTTGCCCAAGCAGCGAACGCGCCGCTGAAGACCGGCACGAGCGATCGCCGCTTGGATGTTCTCCCGCTCCGGACCGTCACCAGCCAGCCAGAAGTGCACCCGCTCGGGGAGCTTCGGCATGACGTTCTCGATGAACCAGGCGAATCCCTTGCGGCGGACTTGGCGTCCAACCGTCACCAGCAGGAACGCGCCATCGGGAAGTGGGGGCGACCCGGCGATACTAAGCCCGGCGGCTGCCGCGCGCGAAGCCGCCACGCCTTCGAAACGGTCGAGGTCGACGGCGTTTGGAACCACGCGCACCCGCCCGGGCGGCAAGCCTCTCGCAACGAGCTCCTCCCCGGTGGCCCGGCTGACAGGCATGGCGGCATCGAGCATCCCGCAGATCCGGCGCACCGCCTTTTGATAGACAGGGTTTGGATCGGTTACGTCGAGGCCATGGACGATCGCCGCCAAGCGAATGCCCTTCTTCTTCAAGGCCGGACCTGCGATCAGAAGCGGCAGTGCAGTCGTCATGCTCGTAAACAGAATCGTGTCCGCCCGACACGCCGAAGCCTCGCGACCCAGGCGAACCGCAAGCGAAGCCAGAAAAGGAACCGCCTTGACGTGCACCCACTTCCAGCTCGACCGAAGTGCCACCGTCCGCATCGCCAGGTCATCGCGCCCTCGGAGCGCAGAGTGAAGCTCGGTCGCCACCCGCTGCATCCCGCCCATGTTGCTCAGCGGAGCGTCGGACGGCGGAAACGAATGGGAGACGAAAAGGAGACGCACGAAGGCTCGTCTCACTCGTACGTGCAGAGGTATGCCGTATCGACTGCCACCTGCAGCTGAAACTTCTGGTTTGCACCAACCACGAAACTCGAGCCCGCATCGAAGCGCGCACGGTTGACCGTGGCCGCGGCAACCTTGCCCTCAGCGTCTTCGGCCGTCAGGACGTAGAGCCCGTACGGGATCATCCGCAGGGCAGTTTTCTTGGCGTCATTGTCCATGTGCGCCGACCTACCACGACCCCGCGCCCATGTCAGCAACACCCCGCCGACCGAAGACGGGCAGAGCCCCGTGCTCGGCCCTCGGGTCGACGTTACAGGGTCGACTCTACTAGGGACAGTATGCGCTCGGCGCGCCGTAGCCGAAGGCGATGACGTGGATCGGATGGCCACCCGTGTAGGCATTGCTCGGGAGCTCGTCCCAGTTCACGCCGTCGGTGCTTCGGTAAAAGCGCTGCGCGGCGTAGCTCTGCTCCCAGCCGTTGCTGATGCCGACGATGGTGCCCTGGTCACTGACCGCGGTCACGCCGAAGTCGATGTTGCTCGGTACCGTCGAGGTCGACGTCCAGCTCTGACCGTCGCTGCTTCGATAGAGCGTGCCGTAGTCCCAGGCCATGAACTCGCTGCCGTTCCAGATCCCGTTGGCGCGCAGCGGACCCGTGCCCGAGGCGGAGGACCAGTTCTGGCCGCCATCGGTCGAATAGCAGACGTTGCCTCCCGGCGGAGTCATCACGACGGTTCCGTTCCCGTAGATGATGCGGCCCTGATAGCCGCCGCCACTGCATCCGTTGGCGTTCGAGCTCGTCCACGTGCTGCCGTCGCTGCTGACGACGACGCCGGCATCGGCCGACATGATGAATCGGCCGCCGCCGTAGGGGACGAAGGCCGTATCGCGAACGGTGGTGTCGCCGGGAAGCCCGACGCCGGCGAAGCTGCTCCAGTTGTCGCCGTCGTCGTCCGAGTATTCACCCCAGCGATCTGCCGCAACGAGCCGCCCGTTCCCGAACGCCATCCCAGCGAAGTAGCTGTTGGCGTAGACCGTCTCCCAGGCGACCCCGTCGCGGCTCCGGCGCACGGTGCCCGGCGCACCCCAGCCAAAGTTCGCGAAGAACCAGCCATCACCCCAGGTGATCCCGCGACCGGCGCCGGGGTCGTGATCGCACTCGGTGCCGCCGTCCGGCATGCAGTACACCCCTGCGTGATCGGACTGATCGGCTACCCAGGTTCGCCCGTCGTCGCAGGAGATGATCGTTCGGCCCGCGTGTCCCTGAGCCACAAACATCGGCACCGTGCCAGGGGGGCCGCCACCAGTTCCGCCGCTTCCCGCCGTTCCGCCGCTGCCCGCCGTTCCGCCGCTGCCCGCCGTTCCGCCGCTGCCCGCCGTTCCGCCGCTCCCAGCTGTTCCGCCGCTCCCAGCTGTCCCGCCGCTACCCGCCGCTCCACCGCTGCCCGCCGTTCCGCCGCTGCCCGCTGTTCCGCCGTCGCCCGCTGCCCGCCGTTCCGCCGCTGCCCGCCGTTCCACCGCTGCCCGCCGTTCCGCCGCTGCCCGCTGTGCCGCCGCTGCCCGCTGTGCCGCCGCTCCCGGCTGTCCCGCCGGTCCCGGCCGTTCCGCCACTGCCCGCAGCGCCGCCAATTCCGGCGAAGCCACCGGCCCCGGAGCCTCCGCCACTGCCCCCTGAACCTGAAGCGCCCGCAGTTCCACCGCTGCCCGCAGAGCCGCCGTTGCCGCCCTCGAGACCTGACCCGTCACCCACTTCACCGGAGCAGCCGGTCACCGAGACAATCAAGAAAGCCACGGTTGCCAACTGCCATCCGGCGCATCCCCCGATTGAGCGCCTCATGACCTTCAACCTGTCACATAACCCGCACGGGTGGCAAGGCGAAGTCCGGCTTCGGCGCAGGGCCCAAGGAGCCCTAGCCATCAACCGCATCTCACAAAGGTGTCGCCCTGTGCTTCTGGTTTCGCCAGAAGTCTTGCCGGTGTTCGTGCCGATCTACGGTCGAATTCCCTCAGACCAGGATGCGAGGGTCGGCACCTACACCTACACAGTCATAGTGACGATGGGCTTCTCGGCCTGTGATGCTATGAACACCTGATGATCATTGAACATTTCTCGGTGGCGCCTCTCGGATGCAACTGCGTGATCTTGGGCGATGAGGAACGTGGGACGGGAATCGTCGTCGACCCCGGTGGCGAGGCGCCCCGGATTTTGGCTCGTCTCGAAGAGCTCGGGCTCAAGTGCGAGGGGATCGTGCACACGCACACCCACTTCGATCACATCGGCGCAACCAAAGAGGTTCAGGACGGCACCAATGCTCCGATCATGATTCACGAGGAAGACCTGTTCCTGTACGAGGGCGTGCAGATGCAGCTCGATGGCTTTCGCGCGCCATTCCGAGCGCCGGAGATGGCGGCCGTCGACCGCTTTCTATCTCACGGGGACACCGTCTTGGCGGGCGGGCTCGAAGCGGACGTCGTTCACACGCCCGGGCACTCGCCGGGCAGCATTTGCCTCAGGGTGGAAGGGAACCGACCGATCGTGATCGCCGGAGACACTCTGTTCGCGCGCAGCGTCGGCCGCAGCGACCTCTGGGGCGGCAATACCTCGCAGCTGCTCGACTCGATCAAGCGCAAGCTCTTTGCATTGCCAGACGAAACGCTTGTGATCTGCGGTCACGGCCCGAACACGACGATCGGCGAAGAGCGGCGATTGAACCCCTTCCTCGGCGGGGCCTAGGCCTCGTCCCAGAGCTTCTGCGCGCCTCTCATGGCTTGTGCCAGCGAGAAGACCTGCACGTTCGCCGGGAGCGCGGACTTGATGTTCTGAGCATTCCCTCCACCCAGGTGCAGCTGGTCGTAGTTGAAGAGCCGCTCGATCTGTTCGAGCGCGTCGAGAACTCGCGCCGTCCATTCGATGGGACCGATGCGCTTGAGCTCGCTATCGCGTACCAAGTCTTCGTAGGTCTGTCCGTCTCGAAACGGGTGGTGTCCTAGCTCTAGATTCGGAACGAGGGCGCCATCGGTGAAGAGCGCCGCGCCCATGCCCGTGCCCAGCGTCAATACCAGCTCGACGCCATCCCCTTTGGCGACTCCAAGTCCCTGCAGATCCACGTCATTGGCGGCGCGAACGGGACGCTCGAGGTGATGCGCCAAGAGCTCGCTCAGGGGGACCTGATCCCAGAGCTCGTTTCCGAGATTCGGAGCATTCATGGTCACCCCCGCTTTGACCACTCCAGGGAAGCCAACGGAGACGCGCTGATGCGGGGGCAAAGTGTCCGCCAAGTCGTGGATCAGCGTGCAGAGCGCGTCCGGCGTCGGCGGCACGGGCGTGGGTCGAGCCAGGGTCTCGGACATCGGCTCACCTTCTGCATCGAGTACGAGGAGCTTGATGCTGATGCCCCCGATATCGACAGCCAATGTAGTCATGAGTCGGGATTCCTATGACTTCGGTAGTACGAGATCAACTGTTCGGTGGAGTTGTCGTGCTCGCCGCTTGCGCCGCCAAGCTCCGGAAGAATGACCTTGGCGAGCTGCTTGCCAAGCTCGACCCCCCATTGGTCAAAGCTGTAGATGTTCCAGATCACGCCTTGCACGAAGATCTTGTGCTCGTAGAGCGCGATTAGGCGTCCCAGCGCCCGCGGGGTGAGCTTGTCGAGCATGAAGGTGTTGCTCGGCCGGTTTCCGGCGAAGGTCTTGTGCGGCACGAGCTCCTCGACCCGCTCTGCCGATGCACCGCTCGCCTCGAGCTCCTTGCGAGCTTCGCCCGCAGTCTTGCCTCGCATCATTGCCTCGGCTTGAGCAATGCAGTTGGCCACCAGGATGTCCTGATGCTCGCCGATGGGATTCTGGCTCTGCGCGGCTACGATGAAGTCGCAGGGCACCAAATGGGTTCCCTGATGCAAGAGTTGAAAGAACGCGTGCTGTCCGTTGGTGCCGGGCTCTCCCCAGACGATCGGTCCGGTCGTGTAGCTGTCGATAATCGTCCCGTCGCGCGAGGCGCTCTTCCCATTGCTCTCCATGTCGGCCTGCTGAAGGTACGCGGGAAAGCGATGTAGATACTGGTCGTAGGGGAGGACGGCATACGAAGGCGCGCCGAAGAAATTGTGATACCAAACGCCGAGCATTGCCATGAGCACCGGAACATTCTCGCGAAGCGGGGCGGTCTGGAAGTGTTCGTCGACTTCGTATGCACCGGCGAGCAGCTCTTCGAAGTTGTCCATGCCAACCACGGTGGCGATTGAGAGGCCGATCGCCGACCAGAGCGAGTATCGACCACCCACCCAGTCCCAGAACTCGAACATATTCGCGGGATCGATTCCAAACTCCACCACCGCTTCGCGGTTGGTCGAAAGCGCGACGAAGTGCTTGGCGACGGCGTCTTCACTGCCCATTCGATCGACGAGCCACTGGCGCGCAGAGCGGGCGTTCGTAAGCGTCTCCTGTGTGGTGAAGGTCTTCGAGGCAACGATGAATAGCGTTGTTTCCGGCTGCACCCGGCGCAGCACTTCGCTCAGGTGTGTGCCATCGACGTTCGACACGAAGTGCGCACGCAGCCCCTGCTTCCAGTATGGGCGCAGCGCCTCGGTGACCATGACAGGGCCGAGGTCGGAGCCGCCGATCCCGATGTTCACGACATCCGTGATCGCTCGACCGCTGTGTCCTAGCCAAGCGCCTTCGCGAACGGATGTGGCGAACTCGCGCATTTGCGAGAGCACACGTCGCACGTCGGGCATCACGTCCACACCGTCAACCATCACCGGACGCTCACCGCGGTTGCGAAGCGCGGTGTGAAGAACCGCCCTGCCCTCGGTCTCGTTGATCGCCTCGCCCGAGAACATCCGTACGATCCAATCGCGAGCTCCGCACTGTTCGCAGAGCTCGGCGAGCAAGGTGAGCGTTTGATCGGTGATGCGATTCTTCGAGTAGTCGAAGAGCATGTCACCGAGCGTGAGCGAGAGACGCGCGGCGCGGTCAGGGTCGTCGCGGAAGAGCTTGCGCATCTGGAGGTCGCCGACTTCCTCGTAATGCGCGCGCAGCGCCTTCCATGCGGAGGTCTGGGTTGGGTCAGTCATTGCCCGAACCTTAGCCCCCAAAGAAAAACCCCGCGAGGCAAACGCCTGCGGGGCCTTCTCATGCGTGCACGGGGACCAAGCCCCGTGGCCTTCGCGACATTAGACGAGCAACGGCGCTAGAACCAGCGCGACGACGCTCATCAGCTTCACGAGGATGTTGAGCGACGGGCCCGCGGTGTCCTTGAAGGGGTCACCGACGGTGTCACCGACGACGGCAGCGTTGTGGGCCTCGCTGCCCTTCGGGTGGACCGTGCCGTCCGTCATCTTGTAGCCGCCGCCTTCGAAGGACTTCTTGGCGTTGTCCCAGGCGCCACCGGCGTTGGACATGAAGAGCGCCATGAGAACGCCCGTCACGGTGACTCCGGCGAGCATGCCGCCGAGCGCCTCTGCGCCCATACCGAAGCCCACGACGACAGGGCTGAGAATGGCGAGCGCGCCCGGCGCCACCATGCGCTTGAGTGAAGCCTCGGTGGAGATCTTCACGCAGCGAGCCGTGTCCGGCTTTGCGTTGCCCTCGAGCAGCCCCGGAATCTCGCGGAACTGACGACGGACCTCTTCGATCATGTCCATGGCTGCAATACCGACCGCCTTCATCGCCATGGACGAGAAGAGGAAGGGAAGCATGCCGCCGAGGAACAGGCCCGCCATGACCAAGGGCTTCGAGATGTTGATGCCGGTGATGCCAGCGGTCTGCGCGAAAGCCGCGAAGAGCGCGAGGGCCGTCATGGCCGCCGAGCCAATGGCGAAGCCCTTGCCGATAGCCGCGGTGGTGTTGCCCACGGCGTCGAGCTTGTCGGTGCGCTCGCGAACTTCCGGAGCCTGATGGCTCATCTCGGCGATGCCGCCGGCGTTGTCAGCGATGGGGCCGTAGGCGTCGACCGCGAGCTGAATGCCCGTGGTGGAGAGCATGCCGAGCGCCGCGATGGCCACGCCATAGAGGCCTGCGACCTCGGCGGCGACGACCACACCGGCTGCAATGACGAGAATGGGCAAGGCAGTCGACTGCATGCCGACGCCGAGACCCGCGATGATGTTCGTCGCCGTGCCGGTCTTGCTCTGCTCGGCGATGCTATCGACCGGGCCCTTGTGCATCGACGTGTAGTACGAAGTGATGAGGCCGACGAGAACGCCAGCGGCAAGGCCTGCTACGGTCGCCCAGCCCACGTTCGTCCAGGTGACGAGCTTGCCCGCGGCGGTCATCGTGCCGCCTTCGGGCCACATGTACTTGGCGATGCCGAACGTTGCGAGCGCCATGACGCCCGCAGCACCGAAGGCACCCATGTCGAGCGCGTGCTGCGGATTGCCGCCCTCTTTGGTGCGCACGAAGAAGGTGCCGACCATCGAACAAATGATGCCCGCTGCGGCGATTACCAACGGTAAAATGACCGGGCCGACGCTGGTTCCGTCCTTCACGGCGACGAAGCCGAGCGCGAGAACCATCGCACCGATGATCGCACCGACGAAGGACTCGAAGAGGTCGGCGCCCATGCCAGCGACGTCGCCGACGTTGTCACCGACGTTGTCTGCGATGACGGCGGGGTTACGCGGGTCATCCTCGGGAAGACCGGACTCGACCTTACCAACGAGGTCGGCGCCGACGTCCGCGGCCTTGGTATAGATACCGCCACCCACACGCGCGAAAAGCGCGATCGAAGAAGCGCCCATCGAGAAGCCAGTGATGACGTTGACGGTACGGGTGAGCTCCCAGCCAAGTACGTTCGTGAAGACGAGGTAGAGAACACTCAGGCCGATCGTCGCGAGGCCGACGACGGTCATACCCATGACGGCGCCACCCGAGAAGGCCACATCGAGGGCGGGGGCGAGGCCGATGCGGGCCGCTGCCGTGGTGCGCACATTGGCGTTGGTCGCGACCTTCATCCCGATCCAGCCAGCCAGGGCCGAGGACGCCGCGCCGACGACGAAGGAGCCTGCGATCTGCCAGCCGCGCTGCGGGTCGCTGACGTAGGCGACGCCCAGAATCGCGCCGACGATGATGACGAAGATCGAAAGAACCCGGTACTCCGCCCGAAGGAACGCCAGGGCGCCTTCCTGGATCTGGCCGGCAATCTCGACCATGCTCGCGTCGCCTGGATCCTGCTTGGAGACCCAACTCGCCTTCATCCAGGCGAAGATCAGAGCAAGCACGCCCGCTACTGGGGCTGCGTAAATCAGATTTTCCATAGTCGCTGAACCTCTTTGGGCCCGACCCCGGTTAACTGCTGGCGGGCGGCGCGGTTCTACAAGATTTGAAAATCAGGTCAAACCAAGGTGGGGCGAATCCGATAACAAACTGAAATCACGAAACAATTAGCTTGCTCTGGCTTCGGCAATGGCCTCTCTGGCCGCATCGAAGTCCGACGGGCCCTGCACGCTGACCCGGCCTGCGCCCTTGTCGATTCGCGCCAGAAGGCCGCTCAGGACCCTGCCCGGACCCACTTCGACGAAAAGAGAAACCCCGTCGTCGATCATCGTGCGAACGCTTTGTTCCCAGAGGACCGGCCGGCTCACCTGGCGGATCAGCGCCTCCTTCGCCGCGGCAGCATTGCTGATCGGCGCTGCGTCCACATTGACGTACACCGGCGCTACGGGATCCGAGAAATCGATCCGTTCCATGTCCGTGCGGAGCCGAAGCTCGGCGGGTTCCATCAAGCTGGAGTGGAAGGGGGCGCTCACGGGCAGGGTGCTCGCGCGCGCTCCTGCTTCTTTGAG
Source organism: uncultured delta proteobacterium (assembly GCA_963842915.1). GTDB lineage: Bacteria > Myxococcota_A > Polyangia > Polyangiales > Houyiibacteriaceae > SG8-38. The sequence continues at coordinate 242,261 of CAWJII010000004.1, forward strand.
CTTGGACCCAGCTTCGTTCACTGCGCTCGTCTCCCCTGCGATGACGATCTGCTGCGGAGTGTTGTAGTTGACGGGCTCGACCAGGCCGGGGATTTCGGCGCAGATGCGCTCGACCAGCGAGCGATCGGCTTTGAGGATCGCCGCCATTGCGCCTTCGCCGTAGGGCACGGCTTCTTGCATGTACTCGCCGCGCTTTCGTACCAAGCGCACCGCGTCAGCAAGCGCGAGCGTACCCGCCGCAACGTGCGCCGAGTACTCCCCGAGACTGTGTCCGGCCACGACATCGAAGAGCGCGTCGAGCGCACGCAGGATGGCAATCGAAGCGGTCAGAACCGCGGGCTGGGTGTTGGCCGTCAGCTTCAGGTCTTCTTCGGGCCCCTCGAAACAGAGCTGCGACAGACTCTCACCGAGCGCCGCATCGGCTTCCTCGAACACAGCCTTTGCTGCGTCTGATGCGTCGAACGCTTCGCGACCCATTCCGACCTTTTGACTGCCCTGACCAGGGAATACGAAAGCGACCTTGCCCATCGGCTGCCTGCATAGCACGATCATCGAGGGGGTTCGCTTGGAAGAAGAGCCAAACGCAGAAGACAGAGAGCATCTGGGCGCACTTTCCATCGGTCACTTCATCCTTGCCGGCGTCGCGCTGCTCGGCGGGATTCCTACGCTGCTCTTGGGCGTGACCGGGTCCAAGCTGCTCGACGAGGTAGGAACCGACTTGTCGATGGCCATGGGCGACATCTCCGGACAGACGGGAACCGATCCGTTCGGGGCCAGCCCGGACGCCATGCTGCAAGACTTCAACACGCTGATCATCACCGTGATCGTGGGCGGGCTGGTCCTGGCACTGGTAAGCGCGATCCACCTCGCGCTGGTGGGCGTGAAGATCCGCCAGCGCCGCTGGTGGACCTTCTGCTACCTCACCGGCTGGGGCGAATGCCTCATGTTCCCCTTTGGGACGGTCCTCGGGATCTTCACGATCATCGTCCTGTCGCGGCCTTCGGTAAAGCGGCTGTTCGGCGTGCATTGACCCCGCTGGCGATTGACAAGCACCCTGCCCGGCCGTAGCCACAGGAGCTGAGTGGAGGCGCTGCAATGCTTGAAGCCGAGGTCTTGGAAGAACGAATTCGTGACGGGCTGGGAGAGGTGTCCCACCTGGTGATCAGGGATCTGACCGGCACCAAGGACCACTGGGACGCCCTGGTCGTCTCGGCCGCTTTCGCAGGAAAAACCCCGATCGAGCAGCACCAGATGGTCTACGCGGCCCTGGGCGAGCTGATGGCCGGGCCCGTTCATGCACTTGCGCTCAAGACCTACACGCCCGAGAGTTGGGCCAAGCTAGAGGGTTAAACGATGGAAGATACCTTGCGAGACCGCATTCAGGGCATCATCGAGGGCGACGATGTCGTGCTCTTCATGAAGGGCAACAAGCATTTTCCACAGTGCGGCTTCTCCGCGACCGTGGTCGAGGTCCTGCGGCGCTCCGGATCGGAGTTTCAGGACGTGAACGTGCTCGAAGACCCAGCCATCCGGCAGGGAATCAAGGAGTTCAGCAACTGGCCAACGATCCCGCAGCTTTACGTCCGGGGCAAGTTCGTGGGCGGCTGTGACATCATTCGCGAGATGTACGAGAAGGGTGAACTCGACGCCGTGCTTTCTGCTAAAGAAAGCTAAGGGGTTGGCCACCCTCCTATGGTGGAACTGCTAGGCGGAAAATACGAGGTCATGGAGCTCGCCGGTGAAGGCGGGATGGCCAAGGTGTATCGTGGGCAGACGCATGGGGCCGCGGGCTTCACGCGACCGGTCGCGATCAAGCGCGTGTTGGCGCCACTCAGCCAGAACCCCGAGTTCCTCAAAATGTTCGTCGAAGAGGCGCGTGTGGTCTCGGAGCTCGACCACCCCAACATCGCGCAGATTCACGACTTCGATCGCGACCGGAGCGGCGAGTACTACTTGGTTCTCGAATGGGTCGAGGGGCTGACGTTTTCCGATTGGCGGCGAGGCTATCGGGCACATGGTCACCACACGCCCTGGAGCCTGACCGCGGCCATCGGTATCGAAGTCCTCGAAGCGCTACACGCAGCGCATGCACGACAGGACGCCGATGGAAGGCCCGCGCCGGTATTCCATCGAGACGTGACGCCACAGAACGTGATGCTGAGCAATTGCGGCGTCGTGAAGCTGACCGATTTCGGCCTGGCACGCGCGATGGATCGAAGCTCGATCACCAAGCCGGGATTCGTGAAGGGCAAGATCTCCTATCTTGCACCCGAGCTGACCTACGAAGCCGAGCCAAGCGCGCAGACCGACGTGTTCAGCGTGGGCGTCGTGCTCTGGGAGATCCTCGCCGGAGAGAAGCTCTTCAAGGGCGAAGACCCGATCATGGTGGTCGGGACGATCCGCGAGTCCGAAGCGCCTGACCTGGCCGAGATCCGCGACGACCTTCCCGAACGCCTCATCGAGATCATCAACAAAGCACTTCGACGCAACCCAATCGAACGCTACGCGTCGAGCCGGGACATGGCGCTCGACCTGGCCAACCTGCTGCGCGCGACCGAAGAGGTCACCGACTCTCACGTGATCGCACAGAGCGTGCGATGGGCGGCCAAGCAACTCGAGCGGGTGCAGCAAAGTGAGCCTCCGACCAAGCCATTCGCAGCCCGTGACGCGCTAGCCCAGACCGACTCAGCAGAAGCAACCCTACCCGACACCAGCATCCCGCTGACGCGACGCAAGTAACGGCGCTACAAGAGATTGAACCCTAACCCTGCCGCGACCGAGAGCGCAACGAAAGGCGGCGTCATGCCAATGACCGCTGCGATCATGTATTCGCGGAAGGTCACACCGGACATGGCCAGCGTGTAGTTCACCGGCGGGATCGCCCAGAGGAAGAGTCGAATCACGATCATCGAGCGAATGGGCTGTTGCTCGAGCCGGTCCAGGGGCTTCTGGAGAAACGGACGCTTGATGTTGAGATTTTTGAGGGGCTGGCCACCGATGGTTCGAACGATGACGAAGGAGACCGCGACCGAGATCGTGGCGGCGATCACCGAGGCAAGCGAACCCCAAAGCGGCCCGTAGGCAAGGCCCGCCACCATGACGAATACGAAGCCAGGGATGTAGAGGAGCTGACCGACGCAGAAAACCGCTACGAAAACCGCAAAGCCTCCAACCCCTGCCACCCGCATCGATTCGCGAATCCCCTCGACCGTGAGTTGCTCGGTAAACCCCGTCGCACGCCCAATCAGAAAGACGCCGAGCAGAAACGCGGCCAAGAGCGCCAGACGAACCCAGGTGTTCCTCACGGCCTGCAGTAAGACATACCCTCGCGACCAAGACCAGGCCGAAGCCACTTGGGCGACGCAACGCGTCGACTTAGCGGGGTCGAGCTCACGGGGAGTCGAGAAGCATGTCGAGTGGATTTCGGGTAACCCGGTTGGACCCGTCGAGGGAGTTGATGTCGATGCGACTCAGATCGACGCGCGGCGAGAAGATCGCGGCGTGAAACGAGTCGACGATGCGCTGTGCGTAGCTGTCTGCGGTCTCGTCCTCTTCGGGCACCGCCTCGCTGCAACCCCAGGCGGCGCCGGTACGGCCGAACAAGCAGATCCGCCCGCCATCGATCTGGATGCGAAGCCCGTTGCTCGAGCGCTCGAAACGGGGAGACCGCATCACCGCCTTGGCTAGCCGTCGATCGATCTCCGCGTCGCCCGACTCGACCTCCACGGGAAGGGCCCAGCCCAGGCGACGGAACAAGCCCGGGTCGGTCCCCAAGACCTCCTCGTAGAACGAGGTCGTTTCGCGCGGATCAGAAAGCGCCTTCCCGAGGACGGCGCGCACGCGTTCGCGAAGGAGCGCGTCTCCGGGTTGCAACTCACGGAGCGCCCGCTCTGCGTGCTCGATCGCCTCGTCGTACTCGCGCTGCGCCAGGGACACCTCGGCGAGCACCGCGTCATAGTACGCGGCCGCGCCCGGTCTAGGGTCTTCGGCGCGCATCCGCACGACCGCCGCCCTCACCACACCTGGGCCTAGGGCTCCGATCAGCTCGCCCAAGAGCCAGGCGGGCATCACCGCGCTCCGCGCGGTTCCAAGAGCAAAGGTCCCGACGAGCCGCACTTCGTCGTCTAAAAAGCGAGTGGCTTGCCGAGCGCTCATCCAGGCCTCGAACCGCAACCAGAGCGCTTGACCATGCGCCCAGCATCGCGAGTGAAAGGGCTTGGCCGCGGCCCGCTCCACGGTCATCTCCGCCAACATCAAGCGAGCTTGCCGGTCGAGGAGCGCGACGATGCTCTTGTCCTGCTCGGGATCGCGGCTGTTGTGGGCACGCCTGTCTGGAAGCACGGCGGCCTTGTCGGTGATGCGTAGCGCCTCGTCCGGCCGCCCCATCAAGAGAAGAAACGCAGCCAGAGATCGACGCGCCTCGTTGCGATCCGAATCGCGAACGTGCGCTGGCCGAGCTGCGCGATGCCGCGGGACCTCCCTGAGCGCGGACAAGGCCTCGGAGAAGCGCCCCGCCCTCATGTACAGATCGGCCAGCTCAAGCCAGGGGTTCCCGTACCAGGAGAGCCCACCCTTCGACGCATCCATCAGAAGGCGCTCGGCTTCGTCGAAGCGAAACACCGACCTGGCGGCCTCGGCGTAGTTCCCGAGATCGACCGCCGTCGCACTGCCAAAGTGCGTGCGCCCGTACTCGACCGCCTCGGCGCAAACCTCGTAGCTCTTCTCGTCGTCGCCGGCCTCGTACTCGATCGCGCACAGGGCGTTCATCGCGCGCTCGATCTGATACGGATCTCCAGTCGCCAAGCCCTCTTCGGCGGCGAGCCGGGCCTTTTCGAACTCGCGCTTCTTCATCAGGGGCCAGGCGAGCTCGGCCTTGAGCTGCGGCGTGTAGAGCTCGTTGTATCGGTACATGAACCGGAGCTGCTCGTCGTAGTGCTCGAGGTCGCCGTGCGCACGGGTCAGCGAGACCAGGATTCTCGCATGCCATCGCCAGGGTTGACTCGGCGTCGGCTCGTCGCCTTCGGCCGCCTCGAAGAGCTCGAGCGCGCGCGCTTCGTGAAAGAGGGCCTTGGGGAAGTTCGCCTCGCCATAGTGCTGCGCCATGCCAAGAACGAGATGCGCAACATAAGAGCTCGGATGCTCCAGCAGATACTTCTCGGCTTCCTCGCGTGATCTCACGTAACGCTCGCGCTCGATGAGCTCCCAAAGAGCGAGCTCTTCGACTTCCGCGTCTTCGCCTTCGAGGAGCAGGGGCGCGATCATGTCGTCGGCGGCGGCCCGAGAAACCCAGCCGGACGGCCAGCAAGCGCTCGACAGCAGCGCTGCAAGCAGCGGGGCCAGGACGCGAGCTGATTTAGAGCCGGGCATCTTCACCCGCGACGTAGGCTTGCTCGAGCCAGCTTTTCGACCTCGACGGCGGTGGCTTCCGCGATGAGCGCGTCTACGTCTTCCACACCTGGCGCGCACTCGAGTCGGTGCTTGAACACGTAGGGAGCCAAAACGGCGATATCTTCGGGGGAAACGAAGTCCCGCCCATGAATGACGGCCCTGGCCTGAAGAGCCGGCAACATCAGGACCAGCGCTCGGGTCGACGCCCCCTGGAGCACCCGGGAATCGCTTCGAAGCAGGCGCGCCAAATCTACCAGGGCCTCCTTGACGACCGGGGCCACGTGAACCGCGCCACGGGTCTGGCGCCGTGCCGCGAGAATCTCGGCGCGGGTCACGCCTGGATGATCGCGGGCTACTTCGAGGCTAGCGCGCGGATACTGATCTAGAACTTCGAGCTCGGATGCTCGGTCGATGTGCTTCATCTCGATCTTGAAGAGAAACCGATCGAGTTGCGGAGTTGGAAGCGGATATGTGCCTGCCAGGTCGAGCGGGTTCTGCGTTGCGATGACGAAGAACAGGTCATCGAGCAGGTACGACTGGTTGTCGACGGTCACTTGCTTCTCCGCCATGGCTTCGAGCATGGCAGCCTGCACCTTGGGCGAGGTGCGGTTGATCTCGTCCGCCAAAACGATGTGCGCGAACACCGGGCCCCGACGAAACGCAAAGCGGCTCGTTTCCACGTCGAAGATGTTTGTGCCGGTGATGTCACTCGGAAGCAGGTCGGGAGTGAACTGAATGCGGCGGAACGCGGCGATGTCGCTCACGCCACCTCCCTCTTCGAGCGCGTTCCCGAGCGCGCGCGCGAGCGTCGTCTTGCCCGATCCCGGATAATCCTCGAGGAGCACGTGGCCGTCGGAGAGGAGCGCGACGAGCAGGAGCTCGACGACCTCGTCCCGGCCTCGAACCGCTGCACTCAAGCGGGCGCCAAGGCGCTCGGCGACCTCGCGTGCGCCGCTCAGGCTGTCATCTATCGGTGATTGAATCGCTTGCTGCATCTCAGCTCCGGGGTCCAGTTGTGAAGGATGGCATCATTTCGAACGTAACCAAGACCAGGGTGTGACCAGCCCCAAAACTCGCTTCCAAAGGGGGAATCCGCCGCGAATCTCGCGCCGCAGCTGGGCCGCCTCATCGCGCAGCCTGCCAGGATCGGGCTCGTGCAGGCCGAACGCCGCCGCCACGTGCGCATGGGTGAGAGGTTCGAACGAGGGAAAGCGATGCCGGACCCGCTGGGCAAAGGCCTCCCGCGACTCGCCCGGCGTTCTGCGAACCTCGAGCTCGCCGATGCGATCGAGCTCCGCCCGGTAGACCACCCTCGGCAGCGCAGCTGCAGGCGCCCAGGTCGGAGCAAGCCGACGCCAGAGCTTCAACAAGTAGAGGACGAGCAAGAGCAAGGCGAGCAAGCCAAAAACCCAGGTCCCAAAGGTGAGGGAAATGCGCCGCGCCAGCTCTTTGAGCTTGGGCAGGTCGGTTGCAGACAGTGGAATCGGCGACGCGCCGCGGGCAAGCTCCCCTAGGAGCCGCTGCAAGTCGGCATCCATGGGCTGTTCCGGTGGATCGAGCGCGCGCTCCGGATACACGTCCAGCACCACCCAGTCAAAGCCATCGATGAATACCTCTGGCCAAGCGTGAGATGCCGCACCGGACAGCAGTAGCGAGGAGCCGCCCTGTCGCGCTGATTCGCTCACTGCGTAGCCTGTGGCCACCCGGGCCGGCACACCGAGGCTACGCATGAGGTACGTCGCTGCGTGGGCGAAGTGCACGCAGTAGCCGGTTCGATCGCCGAACAAGAAGCTCGCGGTGGGATCCTCGGCGCCGCTGTGCTCGTTCTTGAGGCTGTAGATCCCTTCTCGGCCGAGCCAGCCGGTCACCGCAAAGGCCTTTGCGACCGCATTGTCAGCGAGCCTGTCGGGGAGCTCGGCGGTGAGCTCGGCTGCAAGCTCAGCGTAGCGCGGATCGGGTGGAGTCTCGGTGTAGTGCGCCCACTGCTCTTTCGACCAATCGGGCGACCCCGGACGCGCATCGAGCATCGAGGTGAAGTCGGCCGTGAGCACAGCGGACAGCGCGCGGTAGACGCGGCGAAATCGATTCGGCGATGGGTTTTGCATCGGCTCGACCTCGACCGGCGCTTCGAGTGCAAAGGGCTGGGTATGATCAGCCATGAGCGCAATCGTGGTCTCTAGCGGGCCGCGATTCTCGTTGACCTCGGGCGCGTCCTTGATTTCGGTCAGGCGCCCCGGGAAGTACGGGATGAGGTCGTTGTCGATGTCCTGGCGCCCGGACACCACCAGCTTGCGACCGTTGTACTGACTAAACGCGCCCTGCCTGAAGTAGTAGACTCCGCTCGGGGGGGAGTAGTCGTCGTGGAAGAGCACGACCGCGACCGGAACGCGAGCGCCCCCTGGGTTGTACTTTTCTCGAAACTCGAGCTCACTCGGCGAAGCCCCACCTCGCTCCTGCTGCTGACCCTTGCCTTCCTTGGCTTCGGACTGATCGGGTCGAAGACCAAGCCCGCCTCCTCCGTCCGGCGGAGGAGGCATGCCAACCATCGGCGTAGCGACGACGATTAGAGCGAGCAGAAGCGCGACGACGCCTAGATTGAGGATGGCGCGCCCAAAGCGCTGCTCGCGGAGAAGGAGCACCAGGCCGAATACCGTCGCGGTGCCACCCATGAAGAGGAAGAGCCAGGTCGGGTCCCAGCCGAGCGCGATGATCCAGTCCGCCAAGTAAAAGGGGCGATTGATGGCGCCATGACGATGGGGAACGAAGAGCTGCCCAAATGCGACCGCGACCAAGAGCAGCTCGAGAACCCCGAAGATCGCCCTGCGCGTGGACCCCGCCCGCATCGCCGCGCTGCTGATCGCGGCCACCAAGAGCGCGGTGAACATGCTGGCCAAGCGCAGGGCGCCTACCGGACCCAGTGACGCGGCCAGGAACGAGCCCTGTGTGAGCGAGGCGCGCAACCAGGCAACCAGAGCGATCAGAATGACCGCGCCCGCAAAGATCGCCACAGTGCGGACCCGAGACTGCCCGAGCTGGGATCCGACGAGACAGCCGGCGAAGCCTCCCGCAAACGCTACGAGCACCGAGCCGGAAGGAGCCATCGTCGCAACCAAGACGCCCCAGGCCAGGCCGTGGATCATGGCTCGACCAAGCTCCGCGAGGGCGGCCGCAGGTCCAGAGGTTTCGCGATGCGCGGCCGCCGTCATGCCGCATTTCTCCATGGTGAGCTGAGATGCGTCCCGTCTCCAAGCAGCCGCCCGCTGACGCGATCGATGATGACCACCTCGCAGCGAAGCTGGCCGAGCGCTCGTCCGACTCGCTCGAGGTCCGCACGATCGACGCCGGACACAGCGTTCGGCCTGAGCAAGAAGCGACGCCACCGGGGCTGACCGTCGGGGTCGTGAACGGCGTCGACCGCGATCACCACCCGAACGCGGCCGTAGCGCCGAATCGTCAGCGAGCGCATCTCATCGAGCCAGCTACCCATAGTCGGAGGCGCAAATATCACGAGCGCGGCGGGCCCACGCGGATCGACCTCTGCCAAGAAGCGCTTCATCCCGCTGCCGCTCTCTGCGCTGTGTCGCGAAGAGGTCAGTACCTTGTGCAGCGCCTCGGACCGATCGGAGGTGGCCTCGGGAGAGCCATCCGCAGCAAACTGCCAGTCGGTGCCGAGCGCCTCTTCTTCAATGGCCGCTCGCGCCGCTGCAGCAGCCGCTTCGTCATGCGCGCCCGCAACGAGGTAGGCCACCGTCCTGCGAGCGCGGCTCAGGGCCCGCTCCGGCACCCGCACCATCAACTTCCGCGTCCGTCCGAAGACTTTCCAATGAATGAAGCGCGCCGAATCGCCCGGGACGTACCTTCGGAGCTCCACCCGGTCACCATCTTCGAGCCCCATCGGATGCGGGTATTCCTCGCCGCCGGTCAGGGAGGTAAGCACCGGCAAGCGACGAATGCCGCCGAGGTGCGGGAGCACTTCGATCGGTCCCGGCTGGCGATGCCCGATGGCGATGCGCGCCAGGCCGAATGCATCTTGAATCACCAAGCGACGCGTCACGGACTGGAAGATGCCCCGCCGGCGAAGGGTCACCCGCTCTTGCAGACGCCCTCCCCTCGACTCCGGCTCGCCGGACAGCGCGTCGGGAGACTCCCAAGACCAGCGCAGCTGTACCAAGGGAAGCCACCACAGGGACGGCAGCGAAAACCCGGTCGGCAATTCCATCCCCGTCTCGAACGTCGACGTACGCCAGACAAACGAAGCGCGCCTCAGCCAGAGCCAGAGCCCAAGCGCGGTCGACGCGACCAGCGATGTGGAAATCAGCAAGAGCCCGGCGCCACCATAGCCAAGCACCAAAAGGACCAGATCGAGCTTCTTGAAGCCGAAGCTGAACAGAGCCACGGACGCGACCAGGGCGAGCGCCACCCCGAGCCAGGTAAGCGGCCAGAGATCCCGGGCCTGCCGCACGAATTTCCGAGCGCGCCCAAACGGCAGCGCTTTCGGCCGGGAAACTGCCTGCCGCGGGCTCATGTGCGGGATCGTGCCACGGGAGTCTACAAGCTCAACCATCGGAATAAGACCAGTCCGACCGGGGTTGTGGACCCGGGGGCTGTCTTGACAGGTTTAGAGCCGGGGGTAACCTCCGCCAGCCCTGGGAAAAGCAACGGATCACGCGCGAGGGAGTTTATGAGCGATGTGATGATCGATGCGCGGGATTTGACCAAGAACTACGGTACGGTCGCCGCGCTCAAGGACGCCAGTTTTCAAGTGAATAGAGGAGAAGTCGTGGGTTTCCTCGGGCCAAATGGCGCCGGGAAGACCACGACGATGAAGATCCTCACCTGTTTCATCGCGCCTTCCGAAGGGACCGCCCAGGTCGGCGGCGCCGATATCTTCGAGGACCCGATCGCGGTCCGCGAGGTCATTGGCTATTTGCCCGAGAACACTCCGCTGTACACCGAGATGCTGGTGCTCGAATACCTGGAGTTCGTCGGCAAGATGCGTGGGCTACGGGGCGCCGGCCTGCAGGCGAGGCTCCGCCGGGTCGTCGAGGAAACCAGTCTGGGCGAGGTCATCGGAAAAAGCATCGGCGAGCTTTCGAAGGGCTTTCGTCAGCGCGTCGGTCTCGCGCAGGCTTTGATTCACGAGCCTCCAGTCTTGATCCTCGACGAGCCGATGAGCGGCCTCGACCCGAACCAGGCCTCCGAGATCCGTGAGCTGATTCGCGAGATCGGCCGCGAGCGCACCATCATTCTGTCGACGCACAACCTCGCGGAGGTCCAAGTCACCTGCGGACGGGTAATGATCATTTCGCAGGGTCGGATCGTGGCTGACGACACTCCCGAAGAGCTCCTGGCGAGGGCCGGGAAGCAGCGCTTCATCGCAACCCTCAAGCAAAACGGCCATGGAGCCGCCGAAATTCGTGAGGCGTTTGGCGTAATTGGCGACGCACAGAGCGTGAAGGAGCAGGAAGGCTCAGTACCCGGCGAGCTGCTGGTCGAGATCGTGCCCAAAGGCAACCAGGACCTGCGCGCCGAGATCTTCCAGGCGGCCGTCTCCGCCAAGCTCGTGCTGCTGGGGCTCGAACAGCGTGGCGAGAATCTCGAAGACATCTTTCGCCAGCTCACCACGAGCGACGCGGGAGCCCGATCATGAAGAACATTCTAACCATCGGCGATCGTCAGTTCCGCAGCTATTTCAACGGACCGGTCGCCTACATCGTCATCTCGATCATTCTGCTCATGCTGGGCTTCTTCTTCTGGCACACGTTCTTCCTCTACGGTCTTGCCAGCAATCGCGAGATGTTCGTTTGGCTGGGACGCATCCTGGTCTTCTGGCTACCGCCGCTGACGATGGGCCTTCTCGCAGAAGAGAAGCGCACCGGAACGATAGAGCTGCTGATCACCATGCCGGTGACCGAGGCACAAGTCATTGTTGGGAAGTTCGTCGGGGTTCTGGCCCTCTACGTAGTCCTCCTGCTCTTGACTCTGCCGTACCCGCTCAGCGTCTCGACCCTCGGCAACCTCGACTGGGGGCCGGTCTGGGGCGGCTACCTCGGCTTGCTTCTGCAAGGCTCCGCCATCCTCGCCATCGGTTTGATGGCCTCCAGTTGGACGAGCAACCAACTGATCGCGCTCTTCGTCGCGCTCACCTTGAGCGGCTTCTTCTGGGTACTCGACAAAATGCTGGCGCTGCTCCCGACTTCGGCCGCGTCCGCGCTGCAATGGCTGGCATTCGACTATCACTTTCAAAATATGGCTCGCGGCGTGATCGACCTGCGGGACGTTCTATTCTTCGTTTCCGTGACCGTTTTCGCCCTAGCTGTGGCGTTCCGGGCATTGGAATCGCGGCGGTGGAGCTGATCGATGTCTTCCAAGGTTCAAAAACGCGCTGCTAGCGAATCGCTGACCTTCTTGCTGTTCGTCGGCGGCATTCTCATCCTACTCAACGTACTTGCGGCGTACTTCCCATCACCCCGCATCGATCTCACCGAGAACGGGCTCTTCTCCTTGGCGGAGGGTTCGGAACGTCTGGCGGCAAGCCTCGATGACCGCCTCGAGGTGACCGCCTATTTCACAGAGGACCTTCCTCCTCCGTTCAACGCAACCGAACGCCATGTGCGTGACTTGCTCTCGGAGTACGTCGCGGCGTCCGACGGGCAGATGATCGCGCGCTTCGTCAACCCGGATGACGAAGCCAAGGAAGAAGCCGCGCGCGCCGATGGCGTACAAGCGGTCGCGCATCAGAAGATCGACGGGGACAATGTGACGATCGTCGAAGGTTACCGAGGCATGGTGCTCCGCTACCTCGACCAGACGCGATCGATTCCTGTCATTCAAGATACGACGGGGCTCGAGTACATCATCACCTCGGCAATCAAGGAGCTGGTCGGTGAGCGCAAGCCCATCGGAATCGTCGGCGGCCACGGCGGCCCTAGCCTCGAGCAAGGGCTCACGAGCCTGAGGTCGGTACTGTCGCTCTACGACGCCCGCGAGGTCGACGCCTCGCAGGACATCGACCCCGCCCTCGCAGCGCTGCTAATCGTCGGCCCACAGGAACCTTTCAGCGAGCAGGAGCTCAGGCGCATCGATCAGTACGTGATGCGGGGCGGCTCGCTGGGTGTCTTCGGCGGAGCGATCGCTGTCGACCTCGGCCAGCAAGGCGGGCCCAGCGCTCGATCACTGAGCACAGGCCTGGACAGCTTGCTCGGCCCCTGGGGCGTTCGCTTGAGCTCGAAGGTCGTGGCCGATGCGCAGTGCAGTCGCGCCCCGATGGCCGGGCCCATGGGCCTGCAGGTCCTGGTGCCCTACCCGCCCATTCCGGTGCTGCAACTCCAAGAGGCACAGCTCGAGCATCCTGTCATGTTCCGCCTGGCCTCACCGATGCTTCCGTTCGTTTCGCCTCTCGAGGTAGGGAACGCACCGGCAAATGCGAAGCTCACCGTCCTCGCAAGCTCGTCGCAGGACTCGTGGACGATGTCCGGACAGACAATTTCCCTCGAGCCTCGAAATCCGCGCGACTGGCAGATGAGCACGGAAGCTGGCCCGTTCGACCTAATGGTCGCGATCGAGGGCAAGCTGCCGTCTGCGTTTTCTGCGCCGCTCAATGAAGACCCCGCGAACGCCATTGCGGCCCCGCCAGTCGCTGAAGACGACGTCCGCGTCTTGGTCGTAGGTACCGGCTCGTTCCTCGAAGACGCGTTCATGCCGCCACCAACGGCGCAAGGCGATGTCCAGATGAACGCTGCACTGGCGCTTGCCCTGAACGCGATCGATTGGCTCGCCGTCGACTCGGATTTGATCGCCATTCGGGCCAAGACCAGTGAACAGCCGGCGCTCGACATGCCAGACTCGGTTCTCGCCGCTGAAGGCTCCGCGCGAGCCGCCGCGCAACAAGGCGATGAGACCGGGGTCGAGTCCGCTCTCGCTCAGCGCAAGGCGGCGATCGAGTCCTGGGACGGGAAGAAGCGGGCATATCGCTGGATCAACACGCTCGGGATTCCGTTTCTGGTCGTCCTGTACGGACTGTTCCGCTGGCGGCAACGCTCGAACAAGAAGAAGACGCTCACGCTCTAAGCAGGGGGAATGCTCCGAATGGATTGGCGAAAGAACCGGATTGCGATTGGAGCCGTTGTGTTTGTCGTGCTTCTCGGCCTGACGGCCTGGGCGGTGAGCAGCAGGAACAGTCAGCCGACGAGCTCGGGGGACATCCCGAAGATGAAGCTCGACAAGGCTGCGATCAGCACGCTCGAGATCACGCGGCCCGGCGATGAGCGAGTCGTGCTGTCCAAGGTCGACGATGCCTGGAGGCTGCTCGAGCCAGTGGATGCGGCCGCAGATCAGAACAACGTCGAATCGGCGCTCAATCGGCTCGCGGAGCTCAGGGTCAGCCGCATCGTGGCGACGAAACCGGACAACTACGCAAGACTTCAAGTCGATGACGAAAGCGCTGTACGGATCGTCGTGAAGGCCGGGGACGAGCCTGTGGCCGAGCTGATGGTCGGCAAGTATGGCAACGGGATGACGATGATTCGGATCGACGAGCGCAGCGAGGTCTTTGGAGCCAGTGGCTCACTTCGCTACGCATTTGACCGGGAGCTCAAGGCCTGGCGCGACCGAAAAGTGGTCAGCGTGGAGGCAGCCGAGGTGCAATCCATCCGATTCGAAAGTCCGAAAGGGACCTTTGTCTTCGAGCGTGAAGACGATTCCTGGTCTGCCACCGAAGGGAAGAAAGCTCTGGGCGACTTCGATCCCAAGCAGGTCACGGGCAGCCTTTCGACGGCTGCACGATTGGTCGCCTCCGATTTCGCGGCGGAAGACACATCCGAAGCACGGGCGGGGCTGACAGAGCCACGAGCCACAGTGAGCCTAACCTTGGCAGAGGACCCGAACCCGATCGTGCTCGAGCTCGGAGCCAGCACGGATCAAGGAGACGAACTCTACTTGAGGCGTGCAGGCAATCCAACGATTTACGTGATCTCACAGTACCTCGCCAATCGGCTGCAGCCCGACGCCGCTGCGTTTCAGACGCCCAGCGAACCCCCGCCGCCACCCGCCGCGGTGCCAGGCGGCCCAGTGCCCGGGGGCCAGCAGCAGCCCCAGCTTCCACCGGAAGTCATGGAGCGATTGCGGGAGCAGATTCGTGCGCAACAGCAGCAGCAGCGCTAGTTGCCGTTGCCGAGACGCCAGCCCGCGACCATGACTGCCGCCCAGCCGATCAGGAGGAGCAGACCGCCGAACGGCGTGACTGCTCCGAGCTTCGTCTGTCCGGTAATTGTCATCGTGTAAAGGCTGCCGCTGAAGAGCCCGACGCCTGCGACGAACGACCAGCCCGCGACGGTCGCCGAGCTGCCTGCGCCGCGATGGACGAGCCAAGCCGCCAGGGCGAGCGCCAGGGCGTGCGTGAGATGATAGTGGGCGGCCGTGTTCCACCATTCCAAGCGCTTCACGCCATCGGGCAGTGGTCCGAGACGCGAGCGGAGGCCATGCGCGCCAAACGCGCCCAGTGCCACCGCGCTGAAGCCGAGCAAGCCGGAAAGAATGACGAAGATTCTAGCCATCGCGGCGCATGATGGGCCAAGTTCACCGAGACGACCAGGCTGCGCGCTAGCACCTTGCAAGCGAACGCGTTAGGCTCCGCGAGCGACCGGGGTTTTTGGGAGCCACGACTCGGAGATGACCGCAGATTTCGGCGTAAACCAAGGACTAGTCGAAGAACAGTTTCTGAAGTGGGTAGATAACCCGCTTGCAGTCGAGGAGGCGTGGCGCGCCTACTTCGAGAGTCTTGCGCCGACCGACTGGCCGCAGATCTCGAGCGCAGGGACGGTCATGGCGCCCGTCACGGCCAGCGGCATGCTGAGCCCGGCACCTCAACCACCGGACGGCAATGGCGCGCGGGCGGCAGCCGCAACTGCCGCATCACCGGCACCCGCAGCATCGGGCGAAGCTGATGACGAGGGAATTCGCAATTCCTTGTTCCTGCCGACGACCGCAGAGACCGCACTCGACCCGGTGCTTCCGGACAATCCGGCCATCGTGTCGCGCACGTCCTTCCCTCCATCGTCCGAGCTCTTGGCGGCCACCGACCTCCAGGCACGACTGTCCGCGCTGATCAACGCGTACCGGGTCCGCGGGCATTTGTTCGCCAACCTCGACCCGCTCGGCCTCTACCGCAACTTGCCCGAGGACGACTTCGTCCTGAAGCGGTACGGCTTGGCCCATGTCGACCCCGACACGATCTTTTCGACCGGCGACCTCGCCGGCCCGCCCACCGACACGCTCAGCTCCGTCATCGCCCGATTGAAGGACACATACTCGAGAACGATCGGCGTCGAGTTCACTTTCCTCGAAAACCGTGAAGCGCGCAACTGGCTTCGCGACACGATGGAGCTGACCGGCAACCACATCGATCTGAGCCGCGAGCAGCAGGTGCGTATCCTGACCAAGCTCACCGACGCCGAGATCTTCGAGCAATTCCTCCACACCAAGTACACGGGTGCCAAGCGCTTTTCACTCGAAGGGGGCGAAAGCGTAATCCCGATGCTCGACATTCTGACCGAGCGCGCATCAGAGCTGGGCGTCGAGGAAATGGTCATCGG
Organism: uncultured delta proteobacterium; assembly: GCA_963842915.1. Lineage (GTDB taxonomy): Bacteria > Myxococcota_A > Polyangia > Polyangiales > Houyiibacteriaceae > SG8-38. Next base: position 258,241 of record CAWJII010000004.1, read on the forward strand.
CATGGCGCACCGCGGTCGGCTCAACGTGATGGTCAACATCATGGAGATGAACGTTCGGCAGATTTTCGCCGGCTTCGAGGATGACGATCCCGAGAAGTACGTGGGCACTGGCGACGTGAAGTACCACCTCGGCTACTCGCTCGATCGGAAGACCGCGAGCGGTAACAACGTGCACATGACACTGGCCTTCAACCCGAGCCATCTCGAGTTCGTGAACCCGGTAGTCGAAGGCCGCGTCCGCGCCAAGCAAGATCGAAAGGGCGACGACGAGCGAATCACCGTGCTGCCTCTCTTGATTCATGGCGACGCCGCGTTCGTCGGTCAGGGTGTGGTCGCGGAGACATTGAACTTGAGCCGGCTTCAAGCCTACGGAACCGGCGGCACGGTTCACGTGGTCATCAACAATCAGATCGGCTTCACAACCAACCCCGAGGATTCACGCTCGACCTCGTACTGCACCGACATCACGCGGATGCTTCGCTGCCCTGTGTTCCATGTAAACGGCGAAGATCCGGAAGCGGTTGCCCAGGCCGTGACCTTGGCGACCGAGTACCGGCAACGCTTCCACGGGGACGTGGTGCTCGATCTCTTCTGTTACCGGAAGTACGGCCACAACGAAGGTGACGAGCCGCGATTCACGCAGCCAGAGATGTACGCAGCCATCGACCGGAAGAAGACGGTTCGCGAGGTCTACATCGATCACCTCGTCAAAACCGGGAAGTTGACCACCCAGCAGGCGGACGAGATCAAAGTTCAGCGCCAGCAGGACTTGGAGAATGCCCTCGAAGACACGCGCAAGAACGGGAATTACAATCTGATCCCCGCCTCGATGCTGGGGCTTTGGACCGAATACCGAGGCGGAAGCGACTTGGACGTCCCGGACGCGGACACGCGTTTTCCGATGGAGAAATTGGTCGACGCACTCGACAAGCTGACCAGCTATCCCGACTGGTTCACGCCGCACCCGCGCATCAAGCGATTCGTTCTCGACAAGCAGCGAGCGGTGATGGAGTCCGGTGAAGCGGTCGACTGGGGCACCGCAGAGAACCTCGCCTTTGCAAGCCTTCTGCTGCAGGGAGTTCGCTGCAGGCTGACCGGCCAAGATGTGCGACGCGGCACATTCAGCCACCGACACGCGGTGATTTTCGACGAAAAGACCGGCCGTCGGTACACCCGGCTCGGACACCTGAGCGACGACCAGGCGCACTTGGAGATCTACGACAGCCCGCTGTCCGAAGTTGGTGTCGTGGGTTTCGAATGGGGATATTCGCTCGATTCCCCGGATGCCCTGGTGTGCTGGGAAGCGCAGTTTGGCGACTTCGTGAACGTCGCCCAGGTGATCATCGATCAGTTCGTCTCTTCGTCGGAAGACAAGTGGCAGCGCCTGAGCGGCCTCACCATGTTGCTCCCACACGGCATGGAGGGCCAAGGCCCCGAGCACTCGAGCGCAAGGCTCGAACGCTTCCTCTTGCTCTGCGCCGAAGACAACATGCAGGTCGTCAACCTGACGACGCCTGCACAGCTCTTTCACTGCCTCCGACGACAGGTCCTTCGTCCCTGGCGTAAGCCGCTCATCGTCATGAGCCCCAAGAGCCTCCTGCGACACCGCCGCGCGATCAGCACCTTGGACGAGCTCGCCGAGGGCTCGTTCCAACGCATCATCCCCGATGACCCGGCGATCGACGCCAGCAAGGTTCGGCGCCTAATCCTATGCACTGGGAAGATCTACTACGACCTCCTCGAGCGCCGGGAGCAGACCGGAGCAGACGACGTTGGCATCATCCGTGTCGAGCAGCTCTACCCGCTTCGAGCTAGCGAGCTCCAGGCGCGCCTTGCTCCATACCCGAAAGACGTCGACCTAGTTTGGGTCCAAGAGGAGCCCTGGAACATGGGCGCCTGGTACTTCATGCGCGCCCGGCTGCCGGAAATTCTAGGCAACGAGCAACCCTTGCGCTGCATCGCACGGCCGGAAAGCGCGAGCCCAGCCACCGGCTCGGGCGCCTCGCACAAGCTCGAGCAGCGATTGCTCGTCGACGAAGTGTTCCACTAACTGACGAGGGCTCCACGACGCGTCCCGGGGAGCGCCGGACCGAAGTCGAATAGGGGGACGGCGGGGTGCCGATTCGATATCGAGGCGTCGCGCTTGCCGCTCGACCTTTTCACAAGGGCGCCCCGGGCGGTGCTACGACCGCCCGGGGCGTTGGCTGCCCCTCTGCTGCCCCTCTGCTGAGTCGGCCTACGGCGCGCAGGTTACGGCGCCGCCGGCGGTCATTGGGTCGCAGATGTAGCCGAGGTCAGCGGATGCACCGAAGTTGGCGTCCCAGTTGTCCAGGTGGCAGTCGCTACAGCCGAGTGCGCCTGTGGACGGCGCCACCTCGTGGTTGATCTGCAAGTACATCGCGGTGTTGACCCACGCCCAGCTCACCTGGTCGCCGCTCGGGATCGGTCTTCTTGTAAGACCTCGGTGCCGTGATCTGGTCGGCGTCGAGGGCGCCGGCTGTGAGAGCCGCATCCCATACCTGCTCGATGTCAGCCTCTGTTGGCGACGGATTCGAGGCAAACAGTGCTGGAATCGCTTTCCAGAAGGCATCCGAGGCAGGGTCGCCGCTGAACAGCCACGGCACGATTAGAAACTCGCCGTTCTCCGCGTTGAGGTCAGCCTGCTGAGTGCCGGTCATGACCTTGAACGGATACAGCTTGGAGCCGTTGACCCCTCGGGCGCCTATCGGCTTGGCGATTGCGACGGGATCGTCGACGCTGCCGTCGCCGCTAATGAAGCCGCCAGAGGTCACGGTCAGTCGCTCGACACCACCATCGTACCAGGCATAGACCGGTCGCACGTTGGCATCCCAATCGAAGGTCCCCTTCATCCAATCGTAGGCCGGCTTCTCGACGGTGCTGCCATCGACGAGGGTGACGGTGTCCATCGGGATTGGGTCGGTGTCGAACTGGCCGGCGGTTTCCCACTTCCAATCCATCTTGGTCGCCTGCGTGCGGCTGAACGCCGGCACGTGGCAGGTCTGACAGGCCAGGTTTGCGATGTGGGATTCCAGCGCCGCGTCATCGTGGACGGTGCCAGCGTGGCAGTCGCTGCACATCACGCGACCCTCGGAGACCGGGTTGTGGACGCCCTTACCCGCGATGAGGTGGTTGCTTCGTGGTGTGGCAGTCGGAGCAGAGCATCCCGCCTCCCATGTGCACGTCGATGTCCTCCGTGGGGTTGGCTAGCGCTGAGCCGATGTCGCCCTTCTTCACGTTGTCGCCGCCGCCAGCCTTGAAGTGGCAGGCGCCGCAGTTCGAGCGGGTTGGCGTGCCGACACTCTTGGCGGCCATCGCCAGTCACCTCGCTATCAGCAACCTGGCCGCCAGGCGCTTTCTTCTTCGCATACCCGGATGCGGGGTCGGCGTGGCAGACCAGGCAGTCGATATTGGCCGTGTTCGCCCAGTCGTAGGTGTCGAGATCGACGAAGTTGTAGCCGGCGTGGCATTGCGCACAGCGCGCCTCGTTGGTCTCGACGGCGATGCAGAAGTTATTGATGAGCTGGTTCTTGCCGGTCAGCCCGATCGGGATCGTAGAACCGGCGCCATCGGGGATCACCGTGCCCGGCGCGGCGCCCAAGTCCCAGCGCCAATGCGCGGAGGCCAGCATGTGTCGAATATGCCGCTGTGGCAATCCATGCAGGTAGCGGAGGCGGCGGGCCCGTCGGCCAAGCTGGTTTCGCTGATCTTGTCGCGGTGATCCTTGCCGGGCTCAGCCCCGCCGTCTGTGCGGTCGATCATGCACAGGGCCTCTTCGCCGTCCTCGTTGCAGTACTGTGTGTCATCGCAGCTCGAGACGCACACCGGGTTGACCAGCGTGATGTCGCAGTCTGAGCAGCCGTCGCATTCCGGATCGCAGGCCGGCGTGACCGAGTCGGGCTCGCAGGCGTTGGTCGCCTCGTTGCAGGTGGTGCCGTCGGCGCAGAAGTCGACGCAGGCGGCGGGATCCAGGCTGGTGTCGCAGTACTGGCACGGGTCACAGGCATCACACTGGGCGGATTCGGGGACCACGCATTCGCCGTCCTGGCAGAGCAAACCCTCACCGCAGGCAGAGACGCACTGCGGTGAGTCGCCGCTGGTGTCGCAGACCTGACAGGCATTGGCATCGCAGGTGGGGTCGCAGGCCCCGCTCCGCCCGTCCCCGTCGCTGTCACCGCTGCAGGCAGCCAGCGAGAGGGACAGCAGTCCGGCGACCAACCATGAAGTTCGTCTCGCCCTAAACATTGCTCGTCCTCCCTCAATGGGGTGCTCGCTCCGAACCCGCTGTCGGTAGCTTGGCGCGGCCGAGCACCGCGTTAATTGCGCATTATTGAGGGGCATAGGGTCAAGTGAACGACTTTGCCAGAGATCCTGAAGCAGAATTCGACGAAGACGGCTGCCTACCGAGCAACTGCTTTGGCTGCTGCTCGGCATATGGCGCTGTTACAGGACCGCACGACCGGCACGGGCCGGCCGCACATCTCAACCCATCGATGAAGGGGACGAAGCCGTTGCAGGGAACTACCGGGGCTTCACTTCTCTGCGTTGACCGCGATCTTTCTCGGGGTCGGTGCTTCCTTCTTGGGAAGTCGCAACTCGAGCACTCCGTCCTTTAGGTCGGCGCTGATGTTGTCCGCGTCGACTGTCTCGGGAAGGCTGAACGAGCGGGTGAAGCTGCCGTACTGACGCTCGACGCGACGATAGGTGCCTTCGGTCTCTTCCTTCTCGACTTTGCGCTCACCGCTGAGGGTGAGAACCTTGTTCTCGACGTCGACCTTGACGTCTTCCGCGGCCATGCCCGGAACCTCAGCGTCTACGTAGAAAGCATCATCCTCTTCGCGGATGTCGACCGCGACTTGAAATGCTTGCTTTGAGAGCCTCCTGCCACCTAGGAAGTGGTCTTGGAGGCGGTTCATCTCTTCAAATGGATCCCAACGAACCAACATGATGTATTCCTCCCTCGACCTGCGTGCGCAGGCCCGGTACGAGTCGGAACAAGCTGCGGCGCCACCATCGCGTCTCAGCGATGTTCCGACGATTGACGCAAACTAAGCATGGAAAGCGCGCTGTCAACTCTCGAATTGACTGCATTTTTCGGCGCGATAGGCTACCCGGAGATGAGGGTTACAACGCTCGTGCTGGCGCTGACAACAGGCGCTCTATCGGCCGCTTGCGTGCAGGATGTGCGCTTCAATCCGTCGGGCTGTGACGTGCAGGTTCGCGGGCGCTGGCTCGTGAACGGGCAGGAACCCACAGCAGAAACCTGCGAGAACATCGCCCTGGTCGAGCTCGCCATCATCGACGAGCCGGTGCTTCAGTTCTGGTCGGCCTCGGAGTTCCTACTCAAGTGCGATGCCGAAGACGACTCCAACGCAGTTGTGGACGGCGGTACGTATCTCGACACGCAAATCAAGACCCGCAATCGATGCGACGGCACAGGTGCGATTCTCGCAATGCCGCCGGAAGTGGACGGCGAATTCAGATACAAATCGCGATGGCGCGCGACCACCGGTCTCAAGTTCGTCGTCGACTGCTCGCAGATCGCAACCACAGAGCTCACCACGATCGACGGCGGTACCCAAATGCTCCTGGACGTCGGAACAGTCGACTTCCGAACCATGGATGGCGGCGTGGCCTGCCCGGCGCCTTGAACCCTTGTCAACGATCCCTAGGATAGCCATACCAAGCCTGTGTTCCGTTTTCCCCCACTGACCCCGTTCGTGAAAAAGCTGCTGATCGCGCTCTTCAGCGCCTGGATCGTGCAGATTCTCCTCCAGAACTGGGCGGGGGTGCCGATTTTCGGGCTTCTTGCGCTCGATACGAAACAGCCGGGCGTCGCGACGCTCTGGCAGCTCGGCACCTATGCGTTCGCTTTTCCAACTGGCCCGTCGTCGGTGTTTTCGATGCTGATCGAGCTCGTGTTTCTCTGGTGGATGCTAGCGCCGTTCGAGCAGCGCTTCGGGGAGAAGCGCACCATCCAGCTTTGCGCGGTCGCAGTGCTGGCGTCCGCCGTCATGGCGCTCATCGTCGGGATGCTGATTCCGAGCTCGGCTCCGCTGTATGGCGCCCAGGCCATTCTTTGGGCCTCGATCTCGGCATTCGCATGGTCGTACCGCGGTCAGGGGCGGATGAGTTTCTTCGGCGTCATCGACATGAAGCCCGAGCACATCATCTATCTCATGCTCGGACTGAGTGCCTTGAGGTTCATCACCTCCGGGGACGCAGTCGCGCTCGCAGCGGACATCGGGGCTCTCGGCAGCGGCATCGCCTTCATCGAGTGGCTGCGGCGGCCGCCGAGCGGCCGGCGGCGCCGGTTGAAGCGGCGCAAAAAGAAGAACCCCTTGGATGTGGTGCAGGGTGGTCGCGCCGACGAGCCGCGCTGGCTAAACTAAGGCGATGTTTCGTTCCGCTCACGAGCTAGTGCCGGTTCTCGCCGTGCTGCTGTTCGCGACGCTAGTCGGCTGCTCGAGCCCAACGCAGGTTCTCATCCCGGTTTACGACGCCTGCCTGACCGTCGACGACTGCGTGGCGACGGCAACGCTGTGCGAGGAGCTCCGGGTGGAGTTCGGCGGTTTCGACTACGTCAATTCGGTCTGCACGCTTCACTGTCAGGCCGAAGGCCCGCTCTCCGACGATTGCCCAAGAGCCTATGTCGGACTCTTCGGCAGCTGTTACCCCTCGAGCCTCGCCGGCGGCGTCGACGACGCCTTGATTTGTTTCGACCCCTGCTTCGTCGACGATGATTGCCAGCTGGGTTTCCGCTGCCTCGGCGCAGACGGCCTGTGTGGATCCGGCCTCGGAACCTGTCCCATCGACCAGAACGACGCGATTTGCGTACCGGGGCCGGAGTGACGCTTTTGAGGCTCCGCCCCCGAGCGCGTGCTAATCCATTCGCATGAAGCTGTGCCGATCGCAGCGCTGGGCTGCCGTCCAGCTCATGTCTATCGCCGGAGGGATTCTTCTAGGGGGGCTCGCTGGGGGTTGCTCCGGCCGCAAGCAGGTTCCCTTCGGCCTGCAGGATGCAGGCCAGGACTCGAGCGCGCCCGCGGCAGACGTCGGGGAGCAAGCAGCAGCCCTGCCGGTCGGCGAGACCTTCGGGCCGGACCAGGTTGAAGTTCGCGTCGCCGACTCGACGCTGGTTCTGCAGACGGGCTATGCGCTGTCGGCGCTGCAACTCGATCTCGATGGAGCTGAGCCGATAGACGCTCTGGTCGTCTCGGCGGACCCGCAGGAGGTTCGGCTCCAGGCAGCCTACCCACGGGGCCTCGATGTTTCTGCGAGGCTCATCGATTCGTTCCTCGTGCCTGCTCATTGCGTCGAACCGACCGCGGAGGTCCGGCAGATCTCCAGCTCACTGGCTGGTGTTCGTGTCGAACACAGTTGCGAGACCGGAAAGCGAACGAACTTGTGGCTGGTCACGATCGAGGCCCAGCCGCGCGTTCGGGAGCGGATCACCGTCTTGCCACCGAATGAGCAATCGAGCGCAGCCATCGAAATCGAGCTTGCGGTCGAAGATCGCGATACCGACGGCTATGACGATGTCGTGGCGAACCTGCGCATCGGTGAAACCGACATCCCCTTGGCATGGCTGAACCGGCCGGGTGGCTTCGCGAGAGATGTTTCGCAACCGGAGGCAAGCCTCAAAGGCCTGGCGGACGGCGCCTGGGAGTCTTTCAGCTCGAATCCCGGCAGCGCCAACGGTCGCGCGCTCGAGGTGCTCGGTGCCTTCGTTGCCCTGTGCCGCGAAAGCGGAGCGGCCCGAGTTGGGCTGATGGGGACTCAGGGCTTGCAATGCCAGCAGTCACCGGCCACGGCGCGCGCGGCTTCGGTCGCCATGGCCGCAGCAATTCGCCAGGGGAAGTTCGTTCGAGCGCTGGAGCTCCAGCGCTGGTGGCAGAACTCGGCGATCCAACCCAGCCCCGAGGAACGTAGTCTCGTCCAGGCCGCTTGGCGCAAGGCGAAGGCCAATGCTGTCGCGACCTGGCGTCTGGTCGACAACGAGAGCGGCTGGGCCTCGCTCTACTTCCAGGACGACGACAGCCTCGTCATCGACGGCCGGGCCCCTCGCCAGGTACAACTGAGCACCGGCTCCAAAACGCGGCTTTCCGAAGCGGAGATCGCGCCAGCAATTCGCGATCCGAGCGGTCGCTTCGCCGTTCGGGCGGTGCGCGCGACCTGCGCGGGCTTCGAAGCCGAGATCGGTCCGATTCGCGGCAAGCAGAGCCATCGCGTTCCGATTGAGAAGCGCAGCGCCAATGCCCCCTGCAAGACTCCAATCGATCGGCCAGCGACGGCGTTCGAGTGGGCGGTGCTCGGCTGGGCCCCGCAGGGACTGGTTGCGGCCTCGGGCGACTTGCTCCGCGTCGTGCCCGTCAACGAGCTCGGGAAGCCGGCGGGTCGCCCGATCGACCTGGACACCACGAGCCCCCTGCCAGCGCCGATCCATGGCGCCCGAATCACCGCCGACGGAGCGCGCTACGTGATTCCTCACGCGGAGGGAGTCGTCGTGAGAGATTGGCGAGAAGGCGGTTCGGGGCTCTGGCTCCGACCCGGTGACTGGGACGCTGTCCAAGGGGAGCTCCGGAGCATCGCCATTAGTCCGAACGGTCGAAAGATCGCCCTACAAAAAGGCAGCGAGATCCGGCTTCTCAGCTGGTAGTCAGTCGCGACTGTGACGATGGATCCCCGATGGTATAGTCCGGGCGCATTGCGCTACAGCCCGCAACTCCTGTTGGCACTGCTCGTGCTCTTGATGGTCGCCGCCTGTAGCGGTGCCCGTTCGCGTCCGTCTACGCCCTGCATGTCGGACTCGGAGTGCCGGGCCGATCGAATCTGCCACGAGGGGAAGTGCCGCTTCGTCGAAGAGGTGCTGGCCGAGCTTGCGATGCCGCCGGTCGCGCCGGACCGGACAGAGCCGCGCGTGGCGCCGCGAAGCGCCAACGGCTTCATGGGGGACGCGGCACACACGGGGCGCAGCGAGAACCGCGGGCCATCTTCGAACCCCTCCCCGGCGTGGACCTACCAAACCGGAGCCCGGGTGTTTGCGTCGCCGATCGTCGGAAACGACGGCACCGTCTACGTGGGCTCGCTGGACGGGCAGTTCGTCGCCTTGAATCCCGACGGTTCGCTGAAGTGGCGCTACTCGGCCGGGCAGAAGATCTACCCCAGCGCGCTCGTCGCAGGATCATCGATCATCTTCGGAACACACCAGCAAGAGCTCGTGTCACTTTCGCTTCGGGGACAGCCCCGATGGAAGCTACCGCTTCAGGATGTCGTGGACGCGTCCGCCACCTTGGGCCCCGACGGACGCGTCTACGTCGTGGCCAATGGCGCCTATGCTGTCGATCTCCTGGGCCGGCTGCACTGGCACAAGCCGACCGCTGACCACGTTCGAAGCGCACCGGTGATCCACCCATCCGGTCTGGTGGTCATCGGCACCACCGAAGGCTCCCTCATGGCGCTCCGGCCCGACGGCTCTCTTGCCTGGTCGGTCCAGCTCCGCGGCGCGATCGAGGGTGCGGCATCGGTCGACGACGATGGTCGAATCTACGCGGGCACGGTGCGCGGGCAGGTCGTCCAGGTCGATCCGGCAGGGAAGATTCTTTGGAGATTCAAGACCGGCGATGAGGTACGGGCGACCCCAGCCATCGCGCGAGATGGCACCGTCGTCGTCGGCTCGTATGATGGGAACGTCTATGCCATAGACCCCTCGGGTGACCTCCGCTGGAAGGTCGCCACCGGAGGTCGAGTACGCGCCTCAGCCCGAATCGATGCGGATGGTCGCATCTACGTGGGCTCCCAAGACAACTTCCTCTACTGCATCGACCCCAGCGGTTCTGTGCTCTGGCGATACAACGTCGGCCAGGACGTCGACTCGACAGTGGAGATTGGATCCGACGGAACATTGTATTTCGGATCCGACGACGGCGGGGTTCACGCCCTGCGATAGAAATAATGAACGAAGATATTCCTGAAAAGAACGAGATCCTGCAGGTTCTGCAGACACACGCTCCTCGTGCCATGCACGTCGGAGAGCTTTGCGGACGGCTCGATGTTCCGCGCAGTGCCAAAGACGAAGTCGTCCGGCGCCTCCTGTTGCTTGCTGACGAGAATCTAGTCACGGAGTTGCCAGGCCTGCGTTTCCGAGCGCTCGCCGCCTCCAAGAACGAGAAACGAGGGCGCGAGCAGGTCAAGGCCGGCCGCGGCCGCGGTCGCAAGGCCAAAGAGCGAGAGCTGGTGGCCCCGACGGTCACCCCTCCGATCGAAGGCCGTCTGACGATGACCCGCCAAGGCTACGGCTTCGTCAAGGTGTACGACGGAAGCGCCGATGTGTTCATCCCGCCGGATGCGGTGGGTCCAGCACTGCACGGCGACACCGTCCAGCTCCGAGCGAAGCCATCGGCCAAGGGCCGCGACGGGCACATCGTCGGGATCGTGGAGCGGCGACTGAAGGAAGTGACTGGAACTTTGCATCCGCGAGGCCGCGGAATGAGCTTCGAGCCCGACGACGACCGACTTCCCTCGCCGATGCGCGTGGTCGGTGAAGTCCCGAAGTCCGTCCGAAAAGGCGACGTGACTCTAGCGGAGATCGTGACCTTCCCCCAGAGGCGCGAGGATAGACCCGAAGTTCGCGTCCTGGAGGTGCTCGGCGCCCAGGGCGTAGCGCGAATCGAAGTCGAGAAAATCAAGATCCGCGACGGCATCCGGGAAACGTTTCCCGATGACGTCGAGCTGGAAGCGGCCGCCCTCCCCGCCCGTGTGGATCGTGACGTCGCAAACCGTCGTGAAGACTTGCGGGACGTCGACTTGGTGACGATCGATCCGGAGACGGCACGAGACCACGACGACGCAATCTGGGTCGAGCGCAAAGGCAAAGGCTTTCATCTCATCGTCGCGATTGCGGACGTGTCTCATTACGTTCCGGAAGGCAGTGCAATGGACCGCGAAGCGGTTAGCCGCGGGAACAGCGTGTACCTTCCCGATCGCGCGATTCCGATGCTCCCTCCGGAGCTTTCGACCAACCTTGCGTCTCTCGTGCCGAATCGCGACCGACTCTGCATGGCGGTCGACATGCACATCGACGACAAGGGGCAGGTCACCTCGCACCGTATCTTCGAAGCGGTCATGCGGTCGCACGGCAAGCTCTACTACGAGGGTGTCGCGCGTGCTCTCGGGCTCACCAAGAGCGGCCCTCACCAGCCGTCCGCGGAGAAACGAATCGGGACCTTGAAGATCCTCCTCGACCTTTCTCAGCGTCTTCGCGCGCGACGCTTGAAACGCGGCGCTCTGGATTTCGACCTCCCAGAAGGCAAGATCGTCCTGGACGAACACGGAGAGCCCAAAGAGATCGTCCAGTCTCGCAAGGACCCGGGGATTCGGCAGGCCTACCGCATCGTCGAAGACATGATGTTGGTGACCAACGAAACCGTCGCTGCGCACATCAAGCGCCACGCTGCGCCCGGCGTCTTCCGTGTCCACGGGAAACCCGACCCGGAACGCATCTCGATGTTCTGCCAAGTGGCGAAGTCGTTCGGATACGAGCTCGAAGAGGAGTCCGCGTCGACGCCGAAGCAGCTCAGCCAGTTCCTACGCCGAATCGAAGGGACCAACGAGGCATCACTGCTCCGGTATCTGCTCCTGCGGGCCATGCAGCAAGCGATCTACGACACCGACCCGACGACCGGGCACTTTGCGCTCGCGGCGAAGGACTACCTGCACTTCACCTCTCCGATTCGACGCTATCCGGATCTGATGGTGCATCGAGTCCTCCGAAGCATGATTCGCAAGGAGAGTCTCGATGCGGCGGCGCTTCGACCGCGCCTGCAACGCCTCGCTGCGAAGGCCAGTGAATCCGAGCGGCGCGCCATGATCGTGGAGCGCGACGTGATGGACGTCTACCGAACGATCTACATGCAGGATCACATCGGAGACGAGTTCGACGGACGCATCTCGGGTTTCGCCCCGTTCGGGATCTACATTCAACTCGAAGACCCATTCGTCAGCGTCTTGCTGCCGTTCGAGCAGCTCGAAGACCGGTACGAGCCCGACGAGCTAGGCATCCGCTTGATCGGGGCACGCACCTCGAAGATCTTCACCATGAACGATCCTGTTCGGGTGCGGATTGAGGACGCAAACGTGCAGGCCCGAGACGTCGTCGGCTCGCTATTGGGGCATCAGCCCGCGGAGGCGCCGACAGAGGTGCAAAGAAGGCAGGGGCGCGCACCGCAGCAGCGCCGCGGCCCACAGAAGCAAGGACGAGCCGAACCAGCCCAGAAGCGCAGCTCGCCCAAGGGGCGGCGAGGCCCCCAGAAAGAACGGGGCGAGGAGCCGCGAAAACGACCTCGGCGCGCTCGCCGTAAGTGATCGTGCGCAGGCAGCGAACAAGCGTCGGAACAGCAGAGCTGATCGTTCGCAAGCGAAGCGGCGGGAAGCTCGAGAAGCTCGAGATTCAAGAGTTGATCTCCGGCTTCATGGATGGCTCAGTTGCCGACTACCAAATGAGCGCGCTGGCGATGGCCGTCTACTTCCAGGGCATGGATTTCGACGAAACGGTCGCCATGACCCTCGCCATGCGGGACAGCGGCAGGGTTCTGAGCCTCGACGAGCTCGATGCCCCGAAGGTCGACAAGCATTCTACTGGAGGAGTCGGAGACAAGGTCAGCATCTGCCTCGCTCCCATCGTGGCAGCCTGCGGTGTGGCCGTACCGATGATGAGTGGGCGCGGGCTTGGTCACACCGGAGGCACACTCGACAAGCTCGAAGCGATCCCGGGGTTCCGCGTCGATCTCAGCGTGCGACAGTTCCGAACACAACTCCGCAAGATCGGCTGCGCGCTCATCGGGCAGACAGGTGACCTCGCACCGGCCGACAAACGACTCTACGCGCTTCGGGACGTTACCGGGACGGTCGAGTCGATCCCGCTGATCACCTCGAGCATTCTGTCCAAGAAGCTTGCCGAAGGGATCGACGCGCTGGTCTTGGACGTCAAGGTGGGCAGAGGCGCGTTCATGAAGACCGAGTCGGATGCCAGAGAGCTCGCTCAGTCACTGGTGCGGGTCGGAACGCTTGCTGGCAAACGGGTCTCCGCGCTGCTGACCGACATGAACAGCCCCATTGGATACACGATCGGGAACGGGCTCGAAACCGCCGAGGCACTCGAAATTCTCCATGGCGAAGGGCCGGACGACTTGCGGGAGCTCAGTTACGAGCTGGCCGTCGAAATGCTGAGGGCAGCGGGCGTCGCGAAGACCAAGAGCCAGGCGCGACGACGCGTCGAGCTGCGGGTGAAGGACGGGAGCGCGCTCGAGAAGATGCGGCAAGTCGTCGAGGCCCAGGGGGGTGATCCTCGTGTGGTGGACTCGCCGGATCAACTGGCCTTGGCGCGCCACCGGTCGACGATTCGCGCCACGAAGGATGGCTACGTCACCGGCATCGATCCCCTGGAGCTCGGGTATGCCTCGATGGGACTGGGCGCAGGCCGCAGCCGCGCGGAGGATGCCGTGGATTGGGGAGCGGGAATTCGCCTGCACGTCCAGCTCGGCGATCGGGTCCGCTCGGGCGACGCGCTCGCCACCTTATATGCGTCGCGGCCCGCGCTGCTGGGTCCGGGCAAAGACCGTGCAGCTCTCGCTATTCGACTCGCAAAGCGACGCCCTCCGGCCCGCGGACGCGTCATCGCAACGATTCGCCGTTGATCAAGCAGCCGTCATCCGCGGGCAAGGTGATTTGCGCGCGGAGCTCACGGTACCCCGGCGAATCTACGTAGCTCGTGTCGGGGAAATTGGAGCCCGCGGCATAGCGTACGCCAAGCTCTCGAATGAAGTCGGTGCCGCTTGCCTCGTCCAGAGCAGCAAGGACGCGCGACGCGCGTACTGGATGCGTCTCTTTGTCCCAGTCGGACTGTGCGTCGCTGATCGCCAGCAGAAGCGTGCTCTTCCCACCAGTGGCGCGCCGAATCCTGACGTCGGTTTCCAGCGCAAACGCCACCCCTGCCCAGTACACGCGCTGATAGGCTTGGGTCCGATTCATGCTGCGGCTCTCGTCGGCCAATGAGCGACCGGTACCCGAATGCCGGCCGCGTTCGAAACCTTCGCGGATACGCTTCCAAGCCCGCACGCCGCTCTGCAGGCCGCATCGCGCCCGCAGAACCTCTTGTAAGTACGTCGCTATTCCTTCGGATAGCCAGCGGTCTTGCACCCGCACGCGGGGAAGCCACAGATGCGAGAGCTCGTGAACTGCGACCCAATCCGATTCGAGCTCAGCCGCGTTGCTGTCCAACGAGGGAAGGAGAAGAATCGACGAGCCGCCACCTCTGCGCAGCATCCCGAACGCGACCTGCTCACCCGGTGCATCTACCGGAACGATCACGAACTGCACATGATCGCGAGGGAATCGACCGCCGACGGACGCGCTGGTCTGGACGGCGCGAGAGAGCCAACGGCGAACGTCGATGTCGACTGGCCATGCGCCGAGACGCGCGACATCAACTTCGGTGTTGGCCAACGAAAACGCTTGCTGGTCAAACACCCCTAACACTCCGAAGGTCTCGACGAAGAAGGCGCTTCGCTCCGGCAGGTAGGCGCCGTTGGATCGTGACCAGGGCAACGAGACCTGCCCTTCACCGGGAAGTCGGAAGCGAATCGATGCGCTGAGCTCGCGGGGAAACGGATCGGGGCGCCAGAGCCACTGGGTCTGGGACACTATCCTGGCGGATGAATCCCCCAGTCGCGTTGGGCTGCGTTCGAACTGGGCTTCGTACTCGACGCAGGCGGGCGCCGATACCCGACTCGACAGGATTCGACCCTCCTTCGTTTCCAAGGGGACGCCGTCGACCCAGGCGCCCCGCAGCCGTGATCCGGCGCTCCCATCCATCGGAACCAAATCCGCCGGGGCCATGCCTTTGAAGCATGCATGAACTCTCGCAGCGCCAAGGTTGTCAAAGATTGTAACCCGGTAGTGAGCAATCGCACTCGATTGCGGCTCATCTGGAGGGACATCTACCCTGTGCGCGCAAGCAACGAGGCAGAGCAGCCCGGCGATTCTTCCAAAGCCCATCATGATCTAAGCCGCTAGAATCCATGGGGTATTTGCTCCGGATCGCCAGTGCAATCGAGGCACGAATCAGACGAAACATCGGGGCGCGACCGACGTAGAGGATATCATGACCCATGCTTCGCTCTCGGATTGCGACCAGGTAGCGCTTTCGCTAGCGTGGCTGAGCGGGAAGCGGGGAAATGGGATTGGTCCCAGAAGCCGCGTTGCATCGCCGGAGAGCCGTTTGAATGCTCCCGATGCTCTGACAAATAAATAGAGGGTAAACAAACATGAACTCAGCACTCAAGCACACGATCATCGCGATGGCGACCGCGGCACTCAGCGTGACTGCAGGATGCAAGTCGGACGATGGTCCGGAAGCTGCCGAAGCTACCACGGGCGCCGAGACTGCTGCGGCCGTCGAAGAAGGTGCTGCGGAAGCTTCCTGTGGCGAAGGTAGCTGCGGCGAAGGCAGCTGTGGCGGAGCCAAGGACGCTGCGAAAGACGCCACGGGCGATGCTGCGGAAGCCTCCTGTGGCGAAGGCAGCTGCGGCGGCGCTAAGAAGTAAGCGAGCCGGATCGCGCTTCCCTGCAAGGGGCAGCACGATATTTGGAGCCGCGGCGGCATTTGTCGCCGCGGCTTGTTTTTTATCGGGACAAGGATGAGTCGGAACCTCGGCGGAGAGAACAAGAGAGCAGTCACGGGAATCGGCCTCGGCTTGCGCTACGACCTCGCAACCGAGCTGCTCGATCGTCAGCCGACGACGGTTTCATGGCTGGAGATCCACCCGGAGAACTACGTGAATCGAGGCGGCCGCTACCAGGAGATCCTCGACCTGGCGCGACGAGATTGGCCCATCGTCACCCACGGGCTCAGCACTTGCCTGGGCGCCCCCGAGCCATTCGACGCGAGTTACCTGCGCGAGCTCCGGGGGTTCCTCTCTGACCTCGAGATCCCTTGGCACAGTGAGCATCTCTGTCTCGGCGGAGTCGATGATCGTTTCTTCCACGACCTGCTTCCCCTTCCCTTCACCGAGGAGGCGGCGCAAATCGCATCCCAGCGGCTGATCGAAGTCAGAGACGCGATTGAACTGCCCTTGGCTTTGGAGAATGCGAGTTACTACGCGCCACAGTGCGAGGATGGCTTGGCGGAGGCCGACTTCGTGGTCGATGTCTTGGAGCGCGCTGACGCAAAGCTGCTTCTCGACGTCAACAACATCTACGTGAACAGTCGCAACTTCGATTTCGATCCCAAAGCGTATATCGACAAGATTCCGGCGGACCGAGTGGTGCAGATCCACGTCGCAGGTCATTTCGTTCGCGAGGACGGGCTGCGCATCGACACCCACGGCGAACCCGTTCGGGACGAGGTCTATCAACTGCTCGACTACACGCTCAGAAAGGTCGGTCCCGTTCCCGTCTTGCTCGAGCGGGACAACAACGTGCCGCCCCTCGACGAGCTTCTCGCTGAAGTCGACGAGCTTTGGGCAATCTATCGCCGCGCCACGGAGGGCGAAGATGCTGGCTGACCAGGCCAAAGCCATGCAACGGGTTTGCTTCGGCGCCGAACCATCAGAGGCAGACCTCGAGCTATTGGGATCGCGGGAACGCTGGCTAGTCTATCGAGAGCTCGTCCAGAACAGGCTCGTTCAAGTGATCGAAGTCGCCCTAGCGCGCACCCGAACAGCGATTGGAGATGAGGCCTTTGGGCGTACTGTCTCCGACTGGCTCGGCACGGGCGGCCCCAGGACCCGATACCTGCGCTACGTGCCGAGCGAGCTAGCGGATTTCGCGATTCCCATCTGGCGCGGCACCGAAGCGCCCTGGGTTGCCGAGCTAGCGTGCTTCGAGATCGGCAGCTGGAGCGTCCGGCACGCACCCCAGGACCCCAAGCCCGAAGCTGAGTTCGCCTTCGACCGACGGCCGGTGCTCAGCGAGGCAGTCGACCTCGTCCGCTTCGAATACCCAGTCCAGAAGAGACCTAGGCCAGCTGCCGGCTATGAACCCGAACCGACCTTGCTCTGCATCTATCGCGGCGCCGACCATCGGGCGCACACGCGGGCGCTAAACCCTCTGGCTGCCGACCTGCTCGATGCTTGGAAACGCGCTGACGAAACCGTTGCAGACTCCGTTCAACGCATAGCCAAAGCCCACGGCACCGAGATAGGCCCGGCTTTCGTGGAGAAACTCTCCGCCCTCATCGCCGACTTCGTTGAACGCGGCGTCATCCTCGGCGGAAGCGACGCCTAGTAGCCTTCGACCTTGCTGATGATTTCGTTCATGATTTCGCGGGTGCCGCCACCGATGGGGTAGAGGCGCGCATCGCGGTAGAGTCGTTCGACGACGTACTCACGCATGTAGCCATAGCCGCCATGGATTTGGACCGCCTGGTCACAGACGCTCGAGCACATGTCGGTCGCCGTGTTCTTTGCCATCGCGGCCAGAGAAGGCGTTTGTTCTCCGTTGAGAAAGCGCGTGACGCACTCGCCGGTGAGGGCGCGGGCGGCGGCGATCTGGGTCGCCATGTCGGCGAGCTTGTGGCGAACGACCTGGAAGCCAGAGAGCGACTTGCCGAACGCATACCGCTGCTTGGCATAGTCGACCGACTCTCGGTAGGCGAGCTCGGCAATGGCGACGCACTGGCCCGCGAGCATCAGGCGCTCGGTGACGAAGTTGGTCATGATCATCAGGAAGCCGGCACCTTCTTGACCAATGAGGTTCTCTAGGGGCACACGGCAGTCCTCGAATGCGAGCTCGGCCGTGTCGCTGGCCCACCAACCGGTCTTCTTGAGCTTGCCCGCTACACTGAAACCGGGGCTGTCGCTGTCGATGATGAGCATCGAGATGCCACCGTGGCCCTCGCCTCCCGTGCGAACGGCGGTGGTTACGAAATCCGCTCGCGTTCCCGACGTGATGAATGTCTTTGCGCCGTTGACGATGTAGTGGTCACCGTCGCGGACCGCCTTGGTCGCAATGGCTGCCACGTCGCTGCCCCCACCAGGCTCCGTGATCCCCAGGGCTGAAACCTTGTCGCCTCGGAGCGTCGGTCGCACGTAGCGCTCTTTGTGCGCATCGGTGCCAAACTTGACGATTGGTGGCAGCGCGATCCCATGGCTCCCAAGGCCCACGCAGGTCCCGACCGACTTCCCGGCGAGCACCATTTCCTCGGCGGCCACCAGTACGTGACTGAGATCTCCCCCGTCACCGCCCAGCTCCTCGGAATATCCGGTCCCGAGAAAGCCGGCCTCGGCCGACTGCTGATACAGCTCACGGGGGAACTCGTTTGCTTCTTCCCAAGCAAGCGCATGCGGCGCAATCGCATTGGCTGCGAAGCGCCGCACCTGCTCACGCAGCGCGCGATGCTCGTCTCTTTCGAACAGATAGCTCCTCACCAAAGTGGCGAGATACTACTCTTCTGATGCCGCGGCCGCAACGGGCTCTGGCTCGAGGAAGACCGGCGCCGGCGCTAGCGGCTTCACCGCATCGTCGGCAACGACCATGTCGATCTTGTTGTACGCACCGAGGCCTGTACCGGCTGGCAGCAGGCGACCCATGATGACGTTCTCCTTGAGACCGCGAAGCTCGTCGACCTTGCCGCTGATCGCAGCCTCGGTGAGAACCTTCGTCGTCTCTTGGAAAGACGAAGCGCTGATGAACGATTCAGTGGAAAGCGAGGCCTTGGTGATCCCCAGCAGGAGCGGCTCCGCCACCGCCGGCTGTCCGCCCTTGGCGATGACCCGCTCGTTCTCGCGCTCGAACACGGTCTTCTCGACCTGCTCGTCCGGCAGGAACCGGGTATCACCCGTCTCCTTGATCCGAACACGCCGAAGCATCTGACGCACGATGACCTCGATGTGCTTGTCGTTGATGGCGACGCCCTGCAATCGGTAGACCTGCTGGATCTCGTCGACCAGCCAAGCCGCGAGCTCTTTCTCGCCCTTTACCTTGAGAATGTCATGCGGATTGGCTGGGCCGTCCATCAGAGGCTCACCGGCGCGAACATGGTCACCATCCTTGACGGTGAGGTGTTTGCCCTTGGCAATGAGGTACTCCTTGGGCTCACCAACCTCCGGCGTGATCATGACCTTGCGCTTGCCCTTCGTGTCCTTACCAAAGGTCACGATGCCATCGATCTCGCTGATGATCGCGTGGTCCTTGGGCTTGCGAGCTTCGAATAGCTCGGCGACACGCGGCAGACCACCGGTGATGTCCTTGGTCTTGGTGGTCTCACGCGGGATCTTCGCGATGATCTCGCCGGCTTCGACAGTCTGACCATCCGCAGGGATGATGTTCGCGCCAACAGGCAAGTAGTAGCGGGCCATGTTCTCGCCCGCACCGGTGCTCTGCGTGTCGCCGGTCTTCGGGTCCTTGATCGAGATGCGCGGGCGCGCGCTCGGGTCCCGGGACTCGATGACGACGCGCCGGGATAGACCGGTGACCTCGTCGAGCTTCTCGTCCATGGTCACCGCTTCAACGACGTCGCCGTACTTCACGGTCCCGTGAACCTCCGTGAGAATCGGGATGGCGTAAGGGTCCCACTCGGCGAGCATCGTGCCCCGCTCGACGCGGTCGCCTTCCTTCACTTTCACGAAGGCTCCGTACGTCAGAGTGAAATGCTCGCGCTCTCGGCCCGACTCGTCGACGACCGTAACCGCACCGTGTCGGTTCATCACGACGACCGTGCCATCATTCTTCGTGATGAGCTTGGCGTTGTCGAATTTCACTTTGCCACCCGAACGCGACTCGATGGAGCTCTGCTCGATCTTACCGCGCGCGGCCGCACCACCAATGTGGAACGTCCGCATCGTGAGCTGAGTTCCAGGCTCACCGATCGACTGGGCGCCGATGATCCCGACAGCCTCGCCGATGTTCACCTCGTAACCACGACCGAGGTCTCGGCCGTAACACATCACGCAAACGCCGCGACGGTTCTGGCAGGTCAAAACCGAGCGAATCAACACACGCTCGATGCCGGCCGCTTCGATGCGGGCGACGCGCGCTTCGTCGATTTCCTGGTTGGCTTCAACCAGAGTTTCGTCGGTGACGGGGTCGGTGATGTCCTCGAGTGCGACGCGGCCGAGAACACGCTCACCGAGCGGCGTAACGACCTCGCCACCTTCTTCGAGCTTGCTGACCCAGATTCCGTCGAGAGTCTCGCAGTCGTAGTCGGTGATCACCGCGTCCTGCGCCACGTCGACTAGACGACGCGTCAGGTAACCCGAGTTCGCCGTCTTCAAAGCGGTATCGGCCAGACCCTTACGCGCACCGTGCGTCGAGATGAAGTACTGCAAGACGGTCAAGCCCTCACGGAAGTTCGCCGTGATGGGCGTCTCGATGATCTCACCGGACGGCTTGGCCATCAGACCACGCATACCGGCCAGCTGACGAATCTGCTGGTTCGAACCGCGAGCGCCGGAGTCCGCCATCATGAAGATCGAGTTGAAGCTCGGTTGCGTGCTCTTCTCGCCCGTTTCCGGATCGGTGACCTCATCGGTGCCAATGGCTTCCATCAGATCGCGGGCAACCTGGTCCGAAGCTTCTGCCCAGATGTCGACGACCTTGTTGTACCGCTCACCGTCGGTGATCAGACCTTCCTGGTACTGCTCGACGACCGTGGTGACGTCTTCCTGAGCGGCGCCAAGCACGTCCTTCTTCGAGTCCGGGATGATCATGTCATCCATGCAGATCGAAATCCCTGCGCGGGTCGACATCTCGAAGCCCATGGTCCGCAGCCGGTCCGCGAGAAGAACGGTGTTCTTGTTGCGGCTCGCTCGGTAACACTCGTCGATGAGGGCACTGAGCGACTTCTTGTCGAGGACCTTGTTGACCGACGGGAACTCCATCCCCGGAGGCAAAACGTCGCTGACGAGGACGCGCCCGACGGTGGTGTCGTAGATCTTGCCCTTGTATCGGTAGCGAATGCGGCTGTGGAGCCCGACCATGTTCTGGTCGTACGCCATGCGCACCTCGTCGGCCGAAGCGAAGATGCCCGTGAACTGGCCCTGCTTCTCCTGACCGTCCCGGTACTCGCCCTTACCGAAGGTCTTTTCGCGCGTCATGTAGTACAGGCCGAGGACGATGTCCTGCGTCGGGTTGATGATCGGGCGGCCGCTGGCCGGCGACAGGATGTTGTTCGTGCTCATCATGAGCACGCGGGTCTCCATTTGCGCCTCGACCGACAGCGGCACGTGGACCGCCATCTGGTCACCGTCGAAGTCCGCGTTGAACGCCGTACAAACCAGCGGGTGGAGTCGGATTGCCTTGCCCTCGATGAGCACGGGCTCGAAGGCCTGAATGCCCAAGCGGTGGAGCGTCGGTGCGCGGTTGAGCATCACCGGGTGCTCGGTGATCACCTCTTCGAGAATGTCCCAAACCTCGGGCTTCTCTTTTTCGACGAGCTTCTTCGCGCTCTTGATGGTCGTGACGTAGCCGCGCTCTTCGAGCTTGTTGTAGATGAATGGCTTGAAGAGCTCGAGGGCCATCTTCTTCGGAAGACCGCACTGGTGCAAACGCAGCGCCGGGCCGACGACGATGACCGAACGGCCGGAGTAGTCGACTCGCTTACCGAGCAGGTTCTGACGGAAGCGGCCTTGCTTGCCCTTGAGCATGTCGGACAAGGACTTGAGGGGACGCTTGTTCGGACCGGTGATGGTCTTGCCACGACGGCCGTTGTCGAACAGGGCGTCAACAGCCTCTTGAAGCATACGACGCTCGTTCCGGATGATGATCTCCGGGGCGTTGAGCTCGATGAGCCGCTTGAGACGGTTGTTTCGGTTGATGACACGACGGTAGAGATCGTTGAGATCCGAAGTCGCGAAGCGGCCGCCGTCGAGAGGCACCAGTGGACGCAGGTCCGGTGGAAGAACAGG
This sequence comes from uncultured delta proteobacterium, assembly GCA_963842915.1. Classification (GTDB taxonomy): domain Bacteria; phylum Myxococcota_A; class Polyangia; order Polyangiales; family Houyiibacteriaceae; genus SG8-38. The sequence goes on from CAWJII010000004.1 coordinate 280,161, forward strand.
AATCACCGAGAGCATCATCCACTCGGGCCGGTTGCCCGAATCGCGGAAGGCCTCGATGACCTTGAGTCGCTTGGCGAGCTTCTTGCGCTTCGCCTCGCTGGTCGCTTCTTTGAGGTCGAGGCGAAGCTGCTCGGCCATGGCGTGCACGTCGAGATCCCGAAGCATCTCGAGGACGGCCTCTCCACCCATGCGCGCGTCAAAGGCGTCATCGCCATACTCGTCGAGCATGTCATGGTAGCGATCCTCTGTGAGGATCTCACCTCGCTCCAGGGGCGTTTCCTTGGGATCGAGGCACACGTAGCTTTCGCAGTAGAGCACTCGCTCCAGGTCCTTGAGCGTGATGTCGAGAATCGCGCCGATGCGGCTCGGGAGGCTCTTGAGGAACCAGATGTGGGCCACCGGAGTAGCTAGGGTGATGTGACCCAGACGCTCGCGGCGAACCTTGCTCTGTATGACTTCGACGCCGCACTTCTCGCAGACGATGCCGCGGTGCTTCATGCGCTTGTACTTGCCGCAAATGCACTCGTAGTCTTTGACGGGTCCGAAGATCTTCGCGCAGAAGAGGCCGTCGCGCTCTGGCTTGAACGTCCTGTAGTTGATCGTCTCGGGCTTGCGAACCTCGCCATGCGACCACTCGCGAATCTTTTCCGGCGACGCCAATGAAATGCGAATCGCTGAAAACGCCAGCGGGTCTTTCGGCTTTTCGAAGAAGCTGAAGATATCCTTCATGACTTACTCTTCCTCCGCGGCAAGGGCGTCATCCGACCTGCGCCCCATTTGACTGGTCTCGACCAACTCGACGTTCAGGCAGAGTGCCTGAAGCTCCTTCATGAGGACGTTGAAACTCTCCGGCAGTCCGGCTTCGAGCTGGTAGTCCCCCTTCACAATCGATTCGTACATGCGGGTGCGGCCCTGCACATCGTCGGACTTGACGGTCAGGAACTCTTGCAACGCGTACGCCGCGCCGTAGGCTTCCATCGCCCAGACCTCCATCTCGCCGAGCCTCTGCCCGCCGAACTGCGCCTTACCACCCAGCGGCTGCTGCGTGACGAGCGAGTACGGGCCGATGCTTCGTGCGTGGATCTTGTCATCGACCAAGTGGTGCAGCTTGAGCATGTACATGATGCCCACGGTGACGTCCTCGTGGAATGCGTCGCCGGTGCGTCCGTCGAAGAGCACCGTCTGACCATTGTCCTGCACGCCAGCGAGCCTGAGGAGGTCCTTGATCTCTTCCTCGCTCGCGCCGTCGAAGACTGGGGTTGCAAGCTGAAGGCCGTGCTTCCAACTCTTGGCCATATCGGCGACTTCGCCGTCAGGTAAGGCGTCCAGCACCTTTACGATGTTGCCGCCCTTGAAAATTGCCCGAATCCGCTCACGCAGCTCCGCAGCGCTGGCCTTGGTTTCGACCATCTCCTGCAGTTGCGTGCCGAGCAGGTAGCCTGCCCAGCCGAGGTGCGTTTCGAGGATCTGGCCGACGTTCATGCGGCTCGGAACACCTAGTGGGTTCAGAACGATGTCGACCGGCTTACCATTGGGGAGGTATGGCATGTCTTCTTCCGGAAGAATCCGGCTGACGACACCCTTGTTACCGTGACGACCGGCCATCTTGTCGCCGACCTGGAGCTTACGCTTGATGGCGACGTAGACCTTCACCATCTTGATGACGCCCGGAGGAAGCTCATCGCCCTTGCCGAGCTTGTTGATCTTCTCCTGGAAGAGCATCTTGACGGCGTCGACCTGATCGTCGACCTGCTCGAGAATCGCGTCGGTCTTGTCTTTGTTCTTGTCGACCTCGATGTGCGCCCAGTACTTGTGCGGGATCCCGTCGAGATCCTCATTCGTAATCTTTGCGCCCTTGGCGAGCAGCTCTGTGCCCTTGTCTCCGACCAGCTTCGCTGTCGCGGTGCTCCCAACGAAGTACTTGCGAACGCGGTCATGCGCGGAGTCGACGACGATCTTGATCTCGTCCGCCATGTCCTTTTCGAGCTTGGCCCGCTCGGTCTCCTCGATTTGAAGCGAGCGCTCGTCCTTCTCGGTGCCTTTGCGTGCAAACACGCGGGCGTCGATCACGATGCCCGTCACACCGGGCGGAACCTTGAGCGAGGTGTCGCGAACGTCGCCGGCCTTCTCACCAAAGATGGCGCGAAGAAGCTTCTCCTCGGGAGAGAGCTGGGTCTCGCCCTTCGGAGTGATCTTGCCGACGAGAATGTCGCTCGAGCTGACCTCGGCGCCGATGCGAACGATGCCGGACTCGTCCAGGTCCTTGAGAGCCTCTTCGCCCACGTTCGGTATGTCGCGGGTGATCTCTTCTTTGCCGAGCTTGGTGTCCCGAGCGACGCACTCGAACTCCTCGATGTGAACCGAGGTGTAGACGTCGTCCTTGGCAATCCGCTCGGAGAGCAGAATCGAGTCCTCGAAGTTGTACCCACCCCAGGGCATGAACGCGACGATCACGTTCTGACCTAGCGCGAGCTCACCGCGATCGGTGCTGGGACCGTCGGCAATGACGTCGCCGGCCTTGACACGGTCGCCGGGACGCACGATCGGCGTCTGGTTGTACGCGGTGTTCTGGTTGGATCGCTGAAACTTGTTGAGTCGGTAGATGTCCGGAAATGCGCCCGCAAGCCCCTCGGCCTTTACGACGATTCGCGTCGCATCGACGGACTCGACCACGCCGTCCTGCTGCGCAACGACGCACACCCCGGAGTCGCGTGCGACCCGAGCCTCGATGCCTGTGCCGGCGATCGGAGCGTGAGTGCGGACGCATGGAACGGCCTGACGCTGCATGTTCGAACCCATCAAGGCGCGGTTCGCGTCGTCATGCTCGAGGAACGGAATCAAAGAAGCAGCGACGGAGACCAGCTGATTCGGTGACACATCCATCAGCTGAACGGTCTTTGGCGGAACCATCACGAATTCGCCGTTGAAGCGGGCGCTAATCAGTGTTCCCTCGAGCTTGCGGCTCAGGTGCTCGATCTTCGCGTTCGCCTGAGCGATGTAGTGGCCCTCCTCTTCGAGAGCTGAGTACCAACGCACGTGGTCGTCGAGCACGATGCCATCCTCGACCTTTCGGTACGGAGTCTCGACGAAACCGTATTCGTTGACGCGAGCGTAAGTCGAAAGTGACGCGATCAGACCGATGTTCGGACCTTCCGGCGTCTCAATCGGGCAGATGCGGCCGTAGTGAGTCGTGTGAACGTCGCGGACCTCGAAGCCAGCGCGCTCACGCGTCAAACCACCGGGCCCAAGCGCGGACAGGCGCCGCTTGTGCGTCACCTCGCTGAGCGGGTTGGTCTGGTCCATGAACTGCGAGAGCTGGCTCGAACCGAAGTATTCCTTCACGACCGCGCTCACGGGCTTTGCGTTGATCAGGTCGTGCGGCATGAGAGTCTCAATTTCTTGAGACATGTTCATGCGTTCCTTGATGGCGCGCTCCATTCGCACGAGGCCGATGCGGTACTGATTCTCCATCAGCTCGCCCACTGCGCGAACGCGACGATTGCCCAAGTGGTCGATGTCGTCGACCGAGCCGCGGCCATTCTTGAGCTCGATGAGATTCTTCACCGTGTCGAGAATATCGGTGTTGGTCAGGACCGTATGACCCAGGTCAGGTCGCTCTTCCTCTTCGACATCTTTGTAGAACTTGTAGTTCAATTTCAGGCGACCGACCTGGCTCAGGTCATAGCGCTCTGGATTGAAGAACAGGTTGGTGAAGAGGTTCCGCGCAGTGTCGAGCGTGGGCGGGTCGCCGGGGCGCAAGCGACGGTAGATTTCGAGGATGCCCTCGTCCTGTGATTGCACCTTGTCGACGAGCAGCGTGTCGCGGAGGTACGAACCGACGTTGAGCCCGTCTATGAATAGCACCTTGAACTCGTTGACTCCGGCCTCGTTGAGCGCGTCGATGCGAGCCTGGGTTACCTCTTCGTTGACCGCGAGAAGAATCTCGCCGGTGTCCTCGTCGATGACGTCCTCGGCGGCAACCTTTCCAATCACCTCGGTGAAGTCGATCGGCAAGTAGTCGAGCCCTGCAGACTTGAGCTTGCGAATCGCGGCGCGAGTGAACTTGCGGTTTTTGCGCACGAGCACGTCATCGCCAACCGTGATGTCGTGCGTGGCGCGCTGGCCAGGAAGAAGCTCGTACTCGATGGACTTGGCGTACTGATCCTTCGAGAGGATGTAGATCGTCTCGGTGTCGTAGTAGTAGTTGAGGAGCTCCTGGGTGTTGTACCCGAGAGCCTTGAGCAGCACCGTGGCCGGCATCTTGCGGCGGCGGTCGATGCGAACGTAGAGCAAGTCCTTCGGATCGAACTCGAAATCGAGCCATGATCCCCGGTAAGGAATGATGCGGGCCTGGTAGAGCAGCTTGCCGGAGGAGTGTGTCTTGCCACGGTCGTGGTCGAAGAAGACACCCGGGCTTCGGTGAAGCTGGCTGACGACGACGCGCTCCGTCCCGTTGATGATGAACGTGCCATTGACCGTCATCAGCGGGATTTCACCAAAGTAGACTTCCTGCTCCTTGATATCGCGGACGGCTCGCTCGGTGCTGTCACCGCCGGCGTCGTAGATGATGAGCTGGATCGTCACTTTGATCGGCGCGGCGTAGGTCATCCCACGCTGCCGACACTCGTCGACGTCGTACTTCGGCCTCTCGAGTGTGTACCCCCCGAAAACCAACTCGCTCGTTCCATTGAAGTCGCGAATCGGGAACACACTGTTGAAGACCCCTTGAAGACCGGTGTTTTCCCGTTCGTCTCTGGGTACGTCTGTTTGAAGAAACTTGTCGTACGAACGCTTTTGAATGTCGATCAGGTTCGGGATCTCGAGGATGTGCTCGATCTTCCCGAAGGAGTGTCGCATTCGAAAGTTCGTCTGAATCGTCGCCGCCATTAGAGAGACTCCTACCGAACCACTGCTACCGGAACCTAAAGCCAAGAATTAAGAGACACGTACGCGACAAGGAGACCTTTCGGCCTCCCGCCGCATCGCGGAAAGTCGTGAATGATGTGCTGCGCGAACCGGTGCTGCCCCGGCCGAGACGTTAACCCGGTCGGGCCCATGTGCCAAGTCGCGGCACAGGGCTCCAAAAAATAACCCCATAGGGTTATTTGACGGTAACCTTCGCGCCAGCTTCTTCGAGCTTCTTTTTGATTTCTTCGGCTTCTTCCTTGGAGACGCCCTCTTTGATCACTTTGGGAGCTGCCTCCACCAGTGCCTTGGCGTCCGCCAAGCCGAGCTGGGTGATCTCGCGGATCGCCTTGATCGCGTTGATCTTCTTGGCGCCAGCCTCGGTCAGCTCGACGTCGAACTCGGTCTGCTCTTCGGCTGCCTCCGCTGGGCCGCCTGCGGGACCGGCCACGGCCACCGCTGCCGGTGCTGCCGAAACGCCCCACTTCTCTTCGAGCTCTTTGACCAGGTTCGCAACTTCCATGACGGTCCAGGAGCTGAGCTCTTCGACCATCTGTTCCGTATTCATATTTGCCATTGTTGACTCTCCGCTAACCGTGCGTGCGACACGGCTAAAGTTGTTGTTGAATTACTCGCCCGCCTGTTTGCGCCGGTACGCATCGAGAACGAGGGCGAGGTTTTGGGCCGGTGCATTGATTTGGCCGACCAGATTCTGCATGGGCGCCATGAGCTGCGCGAGCAGCGAAGCGCGAACCTCATCCTTGCCCGGAAGCGAGGCGAGTTCTTTTTCGACGCGCTTTGCGTCCAAGATTTGGCCCTCGAGAACACCGCACTTGACGATGAGCTTCTCGTTGCCGTCCTTCGGCTGGAGGACGTCGGTGTGCTCCTTGCGGAAGTTCTTGATGACCTTGGCAGCGGCCGAAGGATCTTCGAAGCTCCAGGCGATCGCCGTCGGGCCAACGAGGTGGGCCGTGAACTCCTCGTTGTCGGCGAGCTCAGAACCCTCGATCGCCTTTCGGACGACGTTGTTCTTGATGACCTTGTACTCGACTCCGGCTTCGCGGAAACGGGAGCGGAGGTCCGTGATCAGCTCGACGTTCACGCCGCGGAAATCGACCAGCACGGTTGCGGTTGCGTTCGCGAAGCTCTCGCGGACGGAGACGGCCTGCGCCGCTTTGTCTTCTCGTGTAAGGCTCATGATTACGCCTCCACCTCTATAGTGCCGGGGTCAATCTTGATCCCGGGGCCCATCGTGGAGCTCAGAGTAATGGTGCGAAGGTAGGTGCCCTTCGCGGCGGCCGGCTTGGCCTTCACGAGCGCATCGACCAAGGACTTCACGTTGCCAGCGAGCTCGGAGTCGCCGAAGGACTTCTTGCCAATCTGTGCATGAACGATGCCCGCCTTTTCGACGCGAAACTCGACCTTACCGGCCTTGGCCTCGCGAACGGCCTTGCTCACATCGAAGGTCACAGTGCCGACCTTGGGATTCGGCATCAGGCCGCGAGGACCGAGGACGCGACCAAGACGGCCAACCTGCCCCATCATGTCCGGCGTGGCGATGACCGTGTCGAACTCGAGCCAGCCTTCATTGATTTTGGCGACGAAATCGTCACCACCAACGAAATCGGCGCCCGCTTCTTCCGCCTCAGTCACCTTCTCGCCCTTGGCGAACACCAGGACGCGGTTGGTCTTGCCAGTGCCGTGCGGCAAGACGACGGCTCCACGAACCATCTGGTCCGCGTGCTTCGGATCAACCCCGAGGCGAACCGCGAGGTCGACCGACTCGTCGAAGTTGGCGAAGGCCAATTCCTTTACGAGCGAGACGGCTTCCCGCAACGCATAGCGGCGACTCTTGTCGGGCATCTGTAAGGCGCCCGCGCGCTTTTTTCCGGGTTTCATTCTGACTCCTTGCGACGACTCGAAGCCGCCTACCACCAACTGAGGTCCTGGGTGGTTCCAGGTGAGCGATATCAATCGTTCGGGAGAGTTAGTCGACTAACTCGACCCCCATGGAACGCGCGGTGCCGATGATGCTTTGCATGCATGTCTCGATCGAGCCCGCGTTGGTATCTTGAAGTTTGACCTGAGCGATCTCCCTCACCTGGTCCAGGGTGATCTTGCCGACCTTGTCTTTGTTCGGTCGCGCCGAACCCGACTCGAGGTTCAAAGCCTTCTTAATCAAGACAGCCGCAGGGGGTGTCTTCATGATGAAGCTGAAGGAGCGATCCTGGTAGACCGAGATCACCACGGGGATGATCAGACCCGCGTCCTTCTGCGTCTTCGAGTTGAACTCCTTGCAGAACGCCATGATGTTGACGCCGTGCTGGCCGAGCGCGGGCCCGACCGGCGGAGAAGGGTTCGCCTTCCCTGCAGGGAGCTGAAGTTTGATCTGTCCGATGACCTTTTTCATGGATTCGGGGTTCTCCGGAGCGGCGAGTCATGCCTCAGGGCACAGAAAGTGCAAGCCGATTTCTGGGAAATGTGGATCAGGCGCGATAATCGCAATTTTGGGGGGCGTCCAGGTGGGTCAGCTGGCGAGCGCCCCCGCAGCGAGCGACTGCGGCGTACCGCGGTACGCCGCAGGGAGTGAGCCAGGAGGTAAGCCGCCAGACGGCCCGGCTGGGCGTCCTCCGTTAGTTGGTCTTTTCGACCTGGACGTAGTCCAGCTCGACCGGGGTGGCGCGGCCGAAGATCGATACCAGGACGCGAACCTTGTGCTTCTCGTGGTTCACTTCTTCGATTGCGCCAGTGAAGTTGGCGAACGCGCCGCCAGTGACCCGGACGTGGTCGCCCTTCTCGAACTCGACGCGGGGCTTGGGCTTGGCCGCACCTTCTTCGACCTGCTGCTCAATCGCAGCGATCTCGCGTTCGGGCACGGGCGAGGGATGGCGACCGCCGACGAAGCCATTGACCTTCGGCGTGTCCTTGATGAGGTGCCAGGTCTGATCATCGAGGTCCATCTGGACGAAGATGTAGCCTGGGTAGAAGGTGCGCGAACTCAGACGGGGCTTCCCGCCACGGCTCTCCTGCACGTTCTCCTTCGGAATGAGGATGTTCCCGAAGCGCCCCTCCATGCCGGCCTGTTTGATGCGCTCTTCCAGCGAGAGCTTCACTTTGCTTTCGTAACCCGAATAGGCCTGAACGACATACCACTTCATGTGACTCACACGTTGTAAATGAGGTCTGTGATGTGGGACCAAACCGCGTCGTACACGCCGAGAATGATTGCCGCGATCACGGACACGATGAGGACGACGATCGTCTGAGACCAAGTTTCCTTGCGCGTGGGCCAGCTCACCTTGGAGAGCTCGACACACACTTCAACCACGAAGGTGTGAACCTTCTTCGACCGATAGGCGATGACCGCTGCGATGAACGCCAGCAAGCCTGCTCCAACCGAGATGAGCGTTCCGTCCGGCTCCGGGACGGCGTCGACGTTGTCCGCGAGCATCGTCCAGACTGCGGTGCCGCTCTTGATGAGGAACCAGGCCAGCGTAATGGCGCAGGCAGCGTAGGCGAACTGCACCCAGCGCTCTACTCCGAGCGTTCCGGTCGGCCTCGCTTTGTCTTGTTCTTTTGTGATCGCCATCGTTGTTCCTCGCGGCAGGCCAGGAGGGATTCGAACCCACAACCCGCGGATTTGGAATCCGCTGCTCTACCAATTGGAGCTACTGGCCTAGGAGATAGTGTGGGGGCGGTGGGGCGGGACAAACTGCCGGGCCCCCAGGCCCGTCCGGCCTCTATGTGCCCTTTGTCTTCCCTAGACCAACACCCTCTTTTTCTTATTTCGTTTCTTTGTGATCCGTTCGCCGGTTGCATTTGGGACAGAACTTTTTCAGGGTCAGTCTCTCCCGTTGGCCGGGCTTTCTCAACTTTGTCGTTTGGTAGTTGCGCGCCCCGCACTCGTCGCACGCGAGCGCAACCTTAACCCGTCTATCACTCAAGGATTTTGGAAATGACGCCTGCACCGATGGTCCGGCCGCCTTCGCGAATGGCGAAGCGCTGCTTTTCTTCCATGGCGGCGGGCGTGATGAGGCTGACCTTCATCTTCACGTTGTCGCCAGGCATGACCATCTTCACGTCGTCGGGAAGCTCGATCTTGCCCGTCACGTCCAGCGTGCGGATGTAGAACTGCGGGGTGTAGTTGCTGAAGAACGGCTTGTGTCGTCCGCCCTCGTCCTTGCTCAGGATGTACACTTCGCACTCGAAGCTCGTGTGCGTGTTCACCGAGCCGGGCTTCGCCAGTACCTGGCCGCGCTCCACCTGCTCTTTGTCGATGCCACGAAGCAAGCAGCCCACGTTGTCGCCTGCCTGTCCCTGGTCCAGCAGCTTCCGGAACATTTCCACGCCCGTCACCACCGTCTTTTGCGGGTCCCGGACGCCGAGGATTTCGACCTCCTCGCCCACCTTGATCACCCCGCGCTCGATGCGTCCCGTCACCACCGTCCCGCGGCCCTTGATCGAGAACACGTCCTCGACCGCCATCAGGAACGGCTTGTCGATGTCTCGCTCCGGCTCCGGAATGTGTGCATCCACCGCGTCCATCAGGTTCACGACCGACTCCACCCACTTCTCTTCGCCGTTCAGCGCGCCCAGCGCCGAGCCCTGCACCACCGGGATGTTGTCCCCGTCGTAGTCGTACTTCGAAAGAAGCTCGCGGACCTCCATCTCGACCAACTCCAGAAGGTCCGGGTCGTCCACCGCGTCGCACTTGTTCATGAACACCACCATCGTCGGAACTCCGACCTGGCGTGCCAGAAGAACGTGCTCTTTGGTCTGCGGCATCGGGCCGTCCACACCGCTCACCACCAGGATCGCGCCGTCCATCTGCGCCGCACCCGTGATCATGTTCTTGACGTAGTCGGCGTGACCGGGGCAATCGACGTGGGCGTAGTGACGGTTGCCCGTCTGGTACTCCACGTGGCTCGTCGCGATCGTCACCGTCTTGGTGTCGTCGCGCACCGTCCCGCCCTTGGCGATGTCCTTGTAGCTCTTGGCTTCGCCGCCGTGCTTATCGGACATCACCTTCATGATCGCCGCCGTCAGCGTCGTCTTGCCATGATCGATGTGACCAATCGTGCCTACGTTGATGTGTGGTTTGTCTCGGACAAACTTTTCTTTAGCCATCGTACGTTCCCTACTTCGTCGTTCTTCTGAGTGAGCTTGCTTGAACTCGCAAAATCCGCAGAGCCCAGGATGAGACTTGAACTCACGACCTCCCCCTTACCAAGGGGGTGCTCTACCACTGAGCTACCTGGGCATAGTCTGATTTGCGGGAGCGGGCGACCGGGCTCGAACCGGCGACATTCAGTTTGGAAAACTGAGGCTCTACCAACTGAGCTACACCCGCGTAATCTGTGTGTTCATCTCCTGGTGGAGGGTGGTGGGTTCGAACCACCGTAGGCATAAGCCGGCAGATTTACAGTCTGCTCCCTTTGACCGCTCGGGCAACCCTCCATGGTCATTCGTCTTTTCGCGTAGAGCTGGCGATGAGACTTGAACTCATAACCGCCGGTTTACAAAACCGGTGCTCTACCAATTGAGCTACGCCAGCATGACGGCGGCGGCTTTACTACGTGCCGGCCCGCGTGAAGTCAAGGTAATCAGCGCACGCAATCTGACTACATTGACTTACTTTTCGGCACACTTGGCGCCGCCAAGCAGGCTTTCACGGTTTCGACGCGATTGCGGCCCTTGGCCTTGGCCTCGTACATCGCGCTATCGGACGCCTTGAGGAGCGCGTCTAGCTCCGCGCCGTGCTCCGGAAACGCGGCCACCCCCACGCTGGCCGTTACCGAGAGGTAGGGTGCATTGGGAATCTTCATCTTCTCCACGGCAGCCCGGCAGCGATCGGCGACCCCCATGGCTTGCTTCAGGTCTGCTTTTGGAAGGAGCACCGCGAACTCCTCGCCTCCGAAACGTCCGATGATATCTCCCGCGCGCAAGGCGGTTTGCATCGCGCGAGTCGTCTGCTTGAGGACGAGGTCTCCGCGCGCGTGGCCGTGTGCGTCGTTGATGCGTTTGAAGTGGTCGAGGTCGAGCATCAAGACCGCCAGGGGCTTTCCGTCGCTGCGGGCCTTGAGCACGGCGCGCTCCATGAGTGTCATCGCGAAGCCGCGCGTGTAAGCACCGGTCAAGGAATCGAACTGTGCGGCTTCGAAGAGCGATCGCTCGTCCTGGCGCCAGACGCTGATCAAGTGGTCCATGATGATCGCGAGCGGAATGTAAATCAGCGCAGCGGCGACAGCCCGCTCCGCGGCCACCTGGGCGACGTCCGATTGCTCGAACGACGCCTCGAACAAGGCCAAAAATGGAAGTAGCCCGGCTCTGCTGGCGAAGTGCATCAAGGACATCGACAGAAGCCAGCCGCCAACGGCGAACCAGAGCCAACGGCGCTCGAGAAGGACCATGCCCAAGAGAAGGGCAGCCACGTTGATCAAGCCGCTTACGGCCGTGTATGGGCCGAGTGCGTAACAGACGGCTGTGCCCGTGAGGACGTGCGCGACGATGGTGACGACGAGAAGCCGCGAGCTCTTGGCCTCACGCCGCAGGTCGAAAATCCGGGTCCAGACGTAGAGACCGAGCCAGAAGAGAAGAGCTCCAACGGCTAGGATCGTCGTCGTCCGCAGCGCCCCTTCGTCCTCGGGACGCTGAAGGAGGAAGGGCCAACCATCGAGCACTGCAAAGCAGAAGCTGACGATCAGCATCAGGAGCGCGGTCAGAAACTGCACGTAGAGCGAGCGGTCGGAGGCCGTCCAGCTGAACGGGGAGCCCTTGGGCAACAGCGGCGTGCCGAACGGATTGCGCGACACTCGCGTCTTCGCGCGCGCCTGACTCTTCACCCCATCCGAAGGCGAATGAACACGTGGTGGCTCGCTCTGTAGACTGACGGCCATGTCCCCTCTTTCAGGGTAGCAAGTAACGAGGCGGGGTGTTCACTAGGCGGCGTCGTGAACGCCGATCGGCCGAGTCGCCAGAACCAGCTCCCGGACCCGGACCCAGCGGCGAAGCGCGTGCCAGTGGGCGTTGGCCATCGCTAGAAAGCGAATAGCTGTATCGTTGAACAGGTAGCCATGGGTATCGCGAACGACCTCCGCGCCAATCCACAGAGGGTCGGGTTCGCCTGGCAGGCTGAGTCGAATCTGCAGCTGATCACGGTGGCGGTTGCCCAGGATGGCCAATGAATCGAGGAGCAAGCCGTGCTCACCGAGGCTGGTCACGAAAGCCGGCAGGACCTCGTCGTCCGCGACCAGCTCCGCGTAGAGCGCCACCGGAACCAGAGCTTCTCGGTGTGCGCCTACGAGCATCGCCTTTGAAGCTAAGGGGAGTGGCCAAACCGGGCAAAAAACTCGCCGGACCGCGGAAGACCCAAAACGCTGTGATTCCGGCGCGCTGGGTCTCCTTCGCTTCGCGGCCGCATGCCTGGTTTGACGGCAAGGCCGGGCCTGTGGTACCCGAAAATGAATGGCGGTTCATTCGACAGCCGAGAGGCGAAAGGGCTCCGCTCCGGACAAGCGGGATCGGATTCTCAAGGCAGCGATCAAGGTGTTCGCCAAGAACGGCTTCTACGCGACACGGGTGAGCGAAATCGCCAAGGCAGCAGGAGTGGCGGACGGCACGATCTACCTCTACTTCAAGAACAAGGACGACGTCCTGATCACGATCTTCGAGGAAGGGATCGAGCAACTGCTGGCGATACTGCGAGGGGTTGCCGAGTCGGACGACGCGTTCGAAGACCGAATCCGCCGCATCATCGAGCTGCAGCTCGGTTTGCTAGAAGAACAACGCGACCTGGCCGAGGTCATCACCGTGAACCTTCGGCAATCGTCTCGACTGCTCAAGCAGTATGCGGCGCCGCTCTTCATGCAATACATCGAGGTGATCGCAGGAGTCATTCGCGACGGGCAGAAGGAAGGGGCCTTTCGCACAGACCTGAACCCGCGCGTCGTCGCGCGTAGCCTGTTCGGCGCCTTGGATGCGATTCTCCTGACCTGGGCGCTAGGGGAAGGTGACGCGCCTGCGTTGCGCAAAGCAGCTACGCATTGTGCCAGCCTCTTTCTCGAGGGCTTGCGGCAGCGTTGAGCGGAACGGGTTGCGGGTGACGAAACCTTGGCGCCTGCCGAGGACGAGCTAGCGAGTCGCCGTGTCGACCAGCTCTTGACTCAATTCCCAGAGCCGGCGCGCCGCTTCCTCGTCCGCGGAGGGCTTGCTGGGCTTGGCCTCTCGGACCTTGTCGAAGTAGCGCCCGGTGACGCCTTCGAGCTCCGGCGCCGTCGCGACGTGGACCGAGGTCTTGGCTCCATCGGCTTCCGACATGACGACTACCCGCGCGAACGGCGAGCGGTGGAGCGCGTTGAGGAACACGTTGTTGCGTGTGATGCGACTTCGCACGTTGCCCGGGTTCAGGGCGTTGGACGTGATTCCGAGTTTCTTCCAACGGCGCGCGAGCTCATTCGAGAAAAGAACGTTCGCGAGCTTCGAGTGGCCGTAGACCCAGAACCCCCGCCAGCGCTCCTCGAACATCAGGTCGTCCCAGTTGAGCGACTTCGGGCGGACGTGCATCGAAGAGGAGACGTTGACCACGCGAGCTCGAGTGCCAGCCACAAGCGTGTCCTTGAGCTCGTTCGTGAGCAGAAAATGCGCGAGGTGGTTGACCGCGAAGGTCTCTTCATAGCCGTCTTTACTGAGCTTGCGTTCCTTGTGCCAAACGCCCGCATTGTTGACCAGCACGTCGAGCGAATGGAAACGGCTCTTGATGTCAGCGGCGAGCCGCCGCACCTCCGGCAGGGAAGAAAAATCAGCCTGGAAAGTCTCGATTCGCCCCATCGCACTGGAACGCAGCTCTTTGGCAGCGTCAGCTAGCCGCTCCGCATTGCGGCCTACGATTCCGACGACATCGAAGCGCGAGCTCAGGCCGCGGGCGGTTTCCAGTCCAATTCCGCTGCTTCCGCCGGTCACCAAGGCATAGCGAGTGGTTTTGCTCTCGTCACGCACAACGCGCATCTAGCATAGCCGGGCAGACTGGAAGGGGCGAGAGGAGCGGCGCTGAGCCACCCTCCTTGACAGCTTTGCAAAACGCGCCTAGATCGCCTGCGATTTTCAGCATTTAACAGCCTTTCATGGCTCAATGATCTGAGGAGGAAATGTGAAGATCCTCGTATCCATCAAGCGCGTTGCGGACCCGGACAACGCAAGCAAGCTCAAGGTGAGCGCCGACGGCACTGCCGTCACATCGGAAGGCCTCGAATGGAAGATGAATCCTTTCGATGACTGGAGCCTCGAGGCCGCACTGCGATTGACCGAGAACGCCGCTCAAAAGAACGCGCGTGTCGGTGAAGTCGTACTGGTATCGATCGGTCCGAACGATGAGCATACCCAGCGGATCATCCGTGAAGGTCTGGCCAAGGGCGCCGAGCGCGGCATCCTCGTCGAAGCTGACGAGGGCAACCTCGACGCAGGGGTCGTCTCCGCGATCCTCAAGGCGGTCGTGGACAAGGAGAGCCCGGACCTGGTCATGATGGGCAAGCAGGCTGCCGACGGCGACTCGAACGTCGCAGGCACCGCGCTCGCGGAGCAGCTCGGTTGGCCGGTGATCAACTCGGCGATGCGGATCATGACCGCCGACGACGGGAAGACCCTCGAAGTCCGGCGTGAGCTCGATACTGGCGTCGCTACGGTGAAGGTCACGGGCCCCGCGGTGATCACCACCTCCGACCGCATCCTTCAGCCCGATTCGGTACAAAACGGCGTGACCCCCGGCGACCACCAGTACGCAAAGCTGGAGGTCGGCGGCCGCTACGCATCTCTCAAGGGCATCATGCAGGCCAAGAAGAAGCCGATCGACCAGACGTCGCTCGGCGACCTCGGTGTCGACACAGCGAAGGCGCTCAACTACACGAAGTTCGCGCTGCCGCCGGCACGCTCGGGTGAAACGACGTTTGTCGAGGACGCCGCGGATCTCGTCGACAAGCTGCACAACGTGGCCAAGGTCATCTAACCCTCGAGAAACGGAAAGGAAGCATCAGACATGGCTAATGTTCTCGTTGTTGCGGAGTTGCTTGAGGGCAAGGCACGCAAAACCACTCTTTGTGCAGTCACGGCTGCGAAGCAGATCGCGGAAGGTACAGGCGGTTCATTCGACATCCTCTCCATCGGAGAGGGCGCAGGCGCAGCAGCAGGCGAGCTGGCGGGCTTCGGCGCAGGCAAGGTGCTCAAGGCGGAGATCGCCGGCGGCTACACCTGCGAGAAGTACGCTGCGACCGTCGCGGAAGCTGGCAAGGGCTACGACGTCCTCGTCGCTTGCGCGAGCGCTTATGGCAAGGACCTGCTTCCGCGTGCCGCCGCCAAGCTCGGCGCGGGCGTGGCGTCCGACATCTCGGCAGTGCACGTCGACGGCGGCAAGCTGTCGTACACCCGTCCGATGTATGCGGGCAATGTGTCCGGCACGGTCGAGATTCTCACCGACAAGCAGGTCGTCACCGTTCGTCAGTCGGAATTCGATCCCGCTCAGGCCTCCGGAGGCGAGAGCCCCTCGGAAGACATCGCTGTACAGAGCGACCCGGCAGCGGACAAGGTCGAGTTCCTTGGCGTCGAGGTTGTGAAGAGCGAGCGCCCCGATCTCGGGGACGCCGACATCGTCGTCTCGGGAGGCCGTGCCCTCAAGAGCGCGGAGAACTTCACGAACGTCATCGAGCCGCTCGTCGATGCGCTAGGCGCGGCGATGGGCGCATCGCGTGCCGCATGTGACGCGGGCTACGTGTCCCCTGAGCTTCAGGTTGGCCAGACGGGTAAGGTCGTCGCGCCGAAGCTCTACATCGCGATCGGCATCTCGGGCGCCATCCAGCACTTGGCTGGCATGAAAGGCAGCAAGACGATCGTCGCAATCAACAAGGACAAGGAAGCGCCGATCGCGCAGGTCGCCGACTACTTCCTGACCGCCGATCTCTTCGATGTGGTCCCTGCGCTCACCGACGCCGTGAAGAAGCTCTAAGCCTCTTCGCAGCCGAAATCAGCAGAAGAAGCCCGGGTGGTACGGCCTCCCGGGCTTTTTCGTGGTCTGGGTCCGAGGGGGACGCGAACCTTTTTGTGGCCCGGAGCTTGGCCGATCCTGCACAATTCTGAGATGACCTGGTCTGTCGCCGCCCTGCTGGTCCTCGCCGTCGCGCTCGTCGTACCGGCCCAGGTACGACGACGACGCCAGGGGCGGACTGGAAACCCGGCTGACCGCCGGCGGACCAGCTCGAAGCCTGACACTGGGTCGACGCCCGGGCCGCGACCGAGCACGGAGCCCGAACCGAGCCCCTTGAAGGGTTGCCCGGTGTGCCTCTCGGAGTACCCGACCCGGAACCGGTTTTGCGTTCGTGACGGCGCAGAGCTGATGGACGGCCACTGCTCCGGTCCCTTTTCCCAGGGAATGATCTGCCCGACCTGCCGGCGGGGCTACCCTTTTGATTCCAGCTTTTGCCCCGAGGACGCGGACGAATTGGTGCCCTACGGCCTCTACGGTGCAGCGAGCTCGACCCGCCCTCCCCTGATGCTCGACACCCACAAAATCTGCCCCGAATGTGGGATTCGTCATGCCGCCACCCACCTCTTCTGCGGCGAGGACGGCACCGAGCTCGTGGCCGTAAACTGAATCAAGAGCCAAGGATCCCGGGGAGCGGGGGTCCAACGACTCGGAAACAACCTTGGTGGACTTCTTGCGTGGCATAGAACAGGACCGCTATGATCGCGGTCCTACAGGGGAATCTTCGATCCGGTACAGCTTGAGCTCTCCATCGAGTTGCAAGGGGCCGGCAGGAGACGGGGGCTATAAATGAAGATCGTTTGCGATAGCTGCGGGGCCAAATACTCCATCGCCGACGAAAAGGTCGCTGGAAAAATCTTCAAGATCCGGTGCAAGAAGTGCTCGTCGGTTCTCGAGGTTCGTGGCGATCAAACCGGCGCACAAGCGCTTAACGAACCAGGCGCGACTCCGGATCGCGGAGGCGAAGCAAGTTGGTACATCGTCGTCGACGGCGAGCAGAAGGGGCCCCTGGCTCCGATAGCGCTGAGCCAGCTGTTCGCAAAGGGCAGCGTGGGCCTCGATTCCTACGTGTGGAATGAAGGCTTCGAGGACTGGAAAGTCGCAAGCGAGGTGCCCGAGCTCGCGCAGCTCTTCGGCGGCGCCGCTTCGCAGGCGCAGCGCCCCCAGACTGCGAGCGACGACACGGCTGCGTTCGCAGCCGGTGGCGACCTCTTCGGCGGCAGCGAAGGCCGCGAACCTACGAGCGAGATCGATACGAACAGCACCATGTTCGCGGGATTTGAAGATAGCCCTACACCGGCACCGGCAGGCGCCGAGAGCTCACCGTTCGCGGCTGCTTCATCAGACGCTGGCGCCTCGCTTGGCGGTGGCGCGATGGGCGGATCCGCACCTCAGCGGATGACCGGCCAGCGCAACGAGAACTCGGTACTGTTCTCGCTGAGCAATCTACAGCAGCTCGCATCACGCGGCGGCTCGCCCGCGCAATCCGCTCCGCTCGCGAGTCAGCCTCCCGGGGCAACCCTTGGCGCCCAGAGCGCACCGCCAACCTCCGGCGAAGGCTCAGGCCTCATCGACATTCGCGCACTCGCGAAATCCACGACGCCCGGAACCAGCGCTGCGCCTTCGCAGGCGGTGGATGACCTTCTCGCCATCGGAGTCGGCGGCGGAGCTGCGTTTGGCGCACCCCTGCTCGGACCCGCACCGGAAGATAGCTCGGACAAGAATCGCTGGCTTTGGATCGGCGGAGTCGCGATCGCAGTGATTGCGATCGTGGGAGCCGGAATCGGGGTCGGCATGGCGCTCGGAGGCGGAGAGGAAGACGCGCTCGAGATCACCGCAGAAGTCGAACCGACGCCCGCCCAGGCGATCGGGGGGTCGAATGCCGTGGCAGCCTCGGCTCGGGCGCCAATCGAGCCGCCGGATGAGGCGCTCGCCGCCGCAGAGCCCGTCGAGGCCGCGACGATCGAGGACAATCTACCCGACGAGGTCGCGCCGAAGCTCGCAGCGCCGGCGCCCAGGAAGAGCAGCACGACCAGCCCGCAGCGACGCCCGCGAACGGCGAAGAGCACGACCAGCTCGAAGCCCGAAGCTGCACCGGAGCCCAAGAAGCGCAGCGGCAACAACCTGGACGCGCTCATGGACGAGGTCGTTGGCGAGTCATCGTCCACCTCCAAGCCGAAGCAAACCTCGAGGTCGACCCGCCCGAGCGATTCCAGCCTTCCCGACGCGCCGTCACGCAGCGATGTGAAGACCGCTCTTCAGGGTGTCAGCGGCGGCGTGAAGGCTTGCAAGACCGACTCTGGCGGGACGGCCACGGTCGACGTCACCTTCAGTGGCAAGACCGGCCGCGTCACCAGCGCGAGGGTCGCTTCGGGGCCGTTCAAGGGCACCCCAGTCGGAACCTGCATCGCGTCTGCGGTGAAGCGTGCCCGCGTCCCGCGATTCAAGCAGTCGTCGTTCAAGGTCACCTTCCCGTACCGACTTTGACGCCTTAGACAGCGACAGCGAAGAACTAGCCGCAAACCGCTGAACTGCGCAAATCGCAGATCGCCGAAACCGCGACCCGCCCGCCTAGGTGAGCCCTTCGAGGAATCGCACCCCGGTCGCAACGCCGAAGCCGGTTCCACCCTTGGGCAAGCGACCGTGCGCACGGTCGACGAACGCCGGGCCCGCGATGTCGAGGTGCATCCAGGTGGTCTCTCCGACGAACTCTTTCAGAAAGAGCGCCGCGGTGATCGAACCGCCGTAGCGGCCGCCGATGTGCTTCAGATCGGCGATGGCGCTCTTGAGGGTGGAACGCAGCTCCGAATCCAGCGGCAGGCGCCAGAACGATTCGCCCTCGCCCTTCGATGCGTCGAGATACTGCGAGGCGAGCTTGTCGTCGTCCGTGTAGAGCGCCGCGCGCCAAGGGCCGAGCGCCACCAGGCAGGCCCCGGTCAAGGTGGCGTGGTCGATCATGTAGTCGGGCTTGAGCTTGCGCGCCGCCCAGGTGAGCACGTCAGCGAGCACCAGGCGTCCCTCGGCGTCGGTGTTGATGACCTCGACGGTCTTGCCCTGCAGCGACTTGTACACATCGCCGGGTCGGTACGCCTTTGCGCCTGTCATGTTCTCGGTGGAACCGACGACCCCGTGCACCTCGATCGGCAGCTTCAGGCGCGCCGCGGCGAACACGATTCCGAGCGTGGTCGCGGCACCCGCCATGTCGCACTTCATGTCGACCATGGAGGCCCCAGGCTTGATGCAGAGGCCTCCCGAGTCGAAAGTGAGGCCCTTGCCAACGAAGACGACCTTCTTCTTGGGGCGCGCCGGCTTGTAGACCACGTGAATCACCCGCGGCTCGATCGCGCTGCCCTTGTTGACGGCGAGCAGCAGATTCATCCTCTCTTTTTCGATCCGCGCCTTGTTCCAGACGCGACAGGACAGGCCGAGCTTTCGAGACTCGGTGGCGGCAGCGCGTGCCAGGCTCACCGGATTCAGATCGTTCGGGGGCCGGTTCACGAGGTCACGCGCGAAATTGACGCTCTCCGCGACTGCCTTGCCGGAGCGAATGGCCGCCGTCAGGCCGCGCCCGTTCTTTGGCGCGCCTACGATGACCGCGGAGGTCAGGGTTGCCGCAGCCGTCTTGTCGCTCTTGTACTCGGTGTAGCGATACGCCCCAGCTACGAGCCCCTGTGAGGCGGCGCGAACGGTCTCGGCGTCGACGACGGGCAGCTCTAGCGCAGCGCTCTTCTGTGCACGCGCCGCGGAGGCAAGGGCATGACCGAGATGCCAGGCGACCTTCTCAGCATCGCGCTCCTCGCCAATACCGACGAGCAAGAGCCAACGCGACTTCGCCTTGCCGGCGGATGCGACTTTGAGGGTTTGGGAGGCCTTCCCTTCGAAGCGCTCATCCGAAGCGAGAAGCTTGATGCTGCCCTTTCCGGTTACGGCTTCGACGCCAGCCAAGGCTCTGCTGAGCTTCGTCTTTCCCGATGGAATCGCGATCGCAACGATGTCCGCGGTCGATTTGTCCCAAGTGCCCTCAGACAGTGAAATCTTCATCTGGCTCCCTCTCCCTTTGGTCGGCGGGATACTGACAGGAACTTCTTCAGCCAACAAACCAAACAGCGCGGGCGGCCGCCGTCGCCGATCCGGCGATCCGCCAATTCGAGCGACCTAGCTACCCGAGATCACTTGGCCGAACGCTGGCACCGCCTGTGCAACGAGCTCGTCTCTCATTGTCACCAGGAGGAAAGATGCTCGAAGAAAACAAAGTGAAGATCGCCTACACCGTGGTGGAGCGAAACAAGGACGGTCGGAAGTTCTGGGTGCGTGTGGGCGCGGCGTTTGTGAACCGCGACGGAAGCCTCAACGTTCGCCTCGATGCGATGCCGGTCAACGGAGAGCTACAAATCAGGGACTACCAGCCCAGGGAGACTCGCGAGAGCAGCTCCCGCGACCAGGCGGCGTGATGAAAGGGATGTTGTTGTTGCTGCTCACACTGAGCGCAGTTCATCCGGTGCCGGTCGGAGCGCTTGACGGCGGTGTTGGCCCCCCCGACCAGGGCCCGCCGAGCGCCGAGCAGGACGGGCGCATCAACATCAACGAGGCCGGGCCCGAGGAGCTCGTGAAGCTCCCGGGCATCGGCCCCAGCCGCGCCGAAGCGATCATCGCCGAGCGCGAAAAGCGCCGATTTCGCCGCATCGAGGACATCATTCGAGTTCCGGGAATCGGACGGAAGACGTTCGGCCGAATCCGTCACTCGATCCGCGTGCGCTAGGCCCTACCGCTGACCTGCCGAACGGCTTAGGTTCAGGCTCATGGTCCCGACGATCGAAGTTCGCGAGGCGGATCAATCCGACCGCGACGTCCTGATGGGCTTTCATCGCAGTCTCTACAAAGGCCACCGCGACGAGGTCGTCGAGGAAGACGATCGCCCACTCATCGAGTATCGGGACTACGAACGCATTCTAAGTGAGGACCTCGAGTCGCTATTGCGAGATCGAAACGGTCACGTCCTGGTAGCAGAATCCCAAGGCGCGGCCGTGGGCTACATCACCGGCCGAGTCACCGTAGAACCGAGACGCGTCTTGCCAACAAAGGGCGTGGTCGAAGATTGGTACGTCGTCCCGGACGCGCGGTGCTTCGGCGTGGGCGCCCTGCTGCTAGCCAAGCTCGAAGCGCGCTTCGCAGCAGCGGGCTGCGAGGTGATCGAGTCGGCAACCTGGTCGGGAAACGAAGGTGCAAGGCGGGCGCACGATGCCCTCGGATTCCGGGAGATCAGGGTAATGTACCGAAAGCGGATTTAACGCGTTCACGGCCGCTGGCACTGGCACTGGCACTGGCCCCTCATGACATGCGCGGCAGCGCGAGCCCAAAGGGCGAAGCCCGGCGCGAAGCGCCGGCAAGGCGGAGCAAAGCGACCGCCGCGCCAGGGAGGATTACGGGTGGGGGTGGGCGGGCGGTGTAATCAAGCCATACCAGGCAACCCACCCAGCACCCCACCCCCAAACACCCGCGGCAGCACAAGCCTGACACTGACACTGGCACGCCCTCCCAAGACAGCAGGCGGCAGCGCGAGCCCGAAGGGCGAAGCCCGGCGCGAAGCGCCGGCAAGGCGGAGCAAAGCGACCGCCGCGCCAGGGAGGATTACGGGTGGGGGTGGGCGGGCGGTGTAATTAAACCATACCAGCCAACCCACCCAAGACCCGCACCCCAAACACCCGCGGCAGCACAAGCCTGACACTGACACTGGCACGCCCTCCCAAGACAGCAGGCGGCAGCGCGAGCCCAAAGGGCGAAGCCCGGCGCGAAGCGCCGGCAAGGCGGAGCAAAGCGACCGCCGCGCCAGGGAGGATTACGGGTGGGGGTGGGCGGGCGGTGTAATTAAACCATACCAGCCAACCCACCCAAGACCCGCACCCCAAACACCCGCGGCAGCACAAGCCAGAAGTCGCCACCCCTGCCCACCCTACTCCCGCACCTCAATCGGCGCCGCGGTCGGCGATGGATCGCTACGCAACAGCTCCAGCGCGCTCCGCTCGTTCAGCAAGTGGGCGGCGAAGAACGCTGTGATGAAGGTGGCGTGTGGCCGTTTGCGGAGTCGACTGAGACGTAGTTGAAGGGCTCGCCGTTGGTTTGTCTGCTGTCGTCGCCGCATCCCGGTGCGAAGAAGTCGGTGAGGCCGGCGATGTTCGTGACCGACCAGTGGCCTGCGTCGACGACCTCCATTTTGTAGGCCGGGGTGTTCGCGTTCGTGAAGTTCTCTCGAATGAATAGGTTACCGGGTTCGAGGATCGAATTGTCCTCGGTGGCTACGAGTAGACCCAACGGCACCTCTATCGATTCGATCGATACCTCTCCGTAGAGGATGTTTTCCATGGGCGCGGCGAGGCCGATGACCGCGGCGATTCGTGAGTCGTTCTGGGCCACTCTTCCAGCGGTGACCGAGCCGATGCTGTGGCCCAGCATCCCTAGCTGAGACGCGTTCGCGGTGACTCCGTCGGGCAGGACCTCCCCCGCTAGGACCCGGTCGAGCAGGAAGCGGATGTCGGCTTCCCGGACATCCACGAGGGCATTGTTGAGAGGGGATTGGGTGCCATCGAGGCGATCGAAGAGGGTGTCCCCGATGTGGTCCGGGGCCACGACGATGAACCCATGAGACGCAAGGCGTTCCACGACCGCATGTGCGGACCATCGGGTGCAGGTGTAGCAATGCGAGTAGAGGACCAGTGGGTATCCACCTGCGGCCGCGTCTGCATTTCGGCTAGAGGCAGTGGTCTTCGCGACGCAGGCCCCGGGCGCAGCGTCCAGCAAGGCCGACAGCTCGGATCGTCGGTCCGTCTCGGTTTCGAAGTCGATGACAGCCGATGGACTGTCCGACGACGCGATCGGATACCACACTTCGATGGGGAGTGTTCGCCCCCGCGCGCTGTCGGTGAGGCTCGTCGTCAGCACCCCAACCGAGGCGGGCCCGGCCCTGGTGTAGTCGATGGGGCCGGTGCTAGCGCTGCCTTCATCGCCACTGCACGAAGCCAGCAAGACCGCTAGCGCCACAAAGGCATTCCCAAACGCCAACGTTTTCCGCATGGTAGACTGGTGTAGTCGAAAACGCCCTCAGTGGACAGCGGGTCGTAGAGGCAGGCGATCGACGAGCTCCGCCTCTGCTTCGAGCAACTCGTCCAGCCGTCGCTGTACGCGATCCGCAGGAAAGTACTCCCGCGCCAGGCGCAGGAACAAGCCATGGTGCCGGGCTTCCGAGCGGGTGATTTCGGCGTAAAAATCTTTCAAGGGGCCCGGCTCGAGCCCTTCAGCCAGCATTCCGAATCGCTCGCAGCCCCTGGCTTCGACAATGGCGAGCACCAGGAGGCGATCGAGGAAGTACCGCTCCGGTCCGCGTTTGATCAGCTGCATCAGAGCGCGGACGTAGGGATCCTTCTCGTCGGCCCGCGTCGCTAGGCCTCGATCGAGAATGATCGCCATGACTTGCGCGTAGTGATCGAGCTCTTCCTGGGCGAAGGGAATTAGCTCGCGCACGAGCACGGTGCGGTCCGAATAGTGTGACACGAGCTTGAGTGCAGTCGCGGACGCCTTCCGCTCGCAGGCTGCGTGGTCGACGAGAAAGGCATCGAAGTCGCCAAGTACGACGTCGATCCAGGAGGGGTCGGTTGCAGTGCGCAGACGGAGCATCGTTCGGCCTAGGCGCGCAGGGCGTCGAGAAGCGGCTGGATAACGCTTCGACGAAGCTTCAGCGCCGCGCGGTTCGCGATCACCACCGAGCTGATGTCGGCGATCTTCTCCAAAGGCACCAAGCCATTTTGGCGAAGTGTTTCGCCTGTCTCCACCAGGTCGACGATGACGTCGGCGAGGCCGGTCAGAGGACCGAGCTCGACGGAACCCTGGCAGAAGATCAGCTCGACGGGCGTGCCCTTGGCTCGGAAGTACTGCTCAGCGATGTGCGGGAACTTGGTGGCGACGCGGAGCGGGCGCTCGCCTCTGCCTGCGATGGGCTCCTTGGGGCGCCCGCAGACCATCATTTGGCACTTGCCGATGTCGAGGTCGACCGGCGCGAAGACGTCGTAGTCACGCTCCATCAGCACATCACGGCCCACGATCCCGAGGTCGGCCGCGCCGTACTCGACGTAGGTCGGCACATCATCGGGCTTGAGCAGCAGATAGCTCAATCCGGTTTCTGTATCTTCGCGGACCAGCTTTCGGCTTTTCGCTGTCAGCGCCTCGGTCGGGATGCCGGCCTTTTCGAGCCGTGCGCTCAGCTGTTCGAGAACGCGGCCCTTGGGGACCGCGATGACGATGGTGTCTTTGTTGCGTCTAGGCATCGCCAGGTACTCGCTCGATCTTGGCTCCCAGCGGAGCCAACTTCTCCTCGATGTGTTCATAGCCCCGATCGAGGTGATACACCCGCCGAACGTACGTGGTTCCCTCGGCGACCAGCCCCGCTACGACCAGTGAAGCGCTGGCCCGAAGGTCGGTGGCCATCACCTCGGCGCCCTCTAGCCTGCTCACGCCGTGCACCGTCGCCGTCCGGCCGTTGACTTGAATCTTGGCGCCCATGCGGTTGAGCTCCGAAACGTGCATGAAGCGGTTTTCGAATACCGTCTCGGTGATTCGGCTCGTGCCCTCCGCCAGACACATCAGCATCATGAACTGCGCTTGCATGTCGGTCGGAAACCCGGGGTGCGGCTGTGTGATCACGTCCGTCGGGCGAATCGGCCGCGAACCGACGACGCGGATTCCATCACCTTCGCGCTCCACGCCGGCGCCTGCTTCTCGTAGCTTGGCGATCAGCGCCTCGAGCGGCTCGAAGGCTACCCCTCGCAGAAGTACGTCCCCGTCCGTCGCCGCCGCGGCAACCATGAATGTGCCCGCCTCGATGCGATCAGGAATGATCGCGTGGTCGATCGGATGAAGCGATTCGACGCCCTCGATCGAGATGACCGAGGTTCCGGCGCCTTCGATGCGTCCACCCATCTTGTTCAAGACTCGGGCTAGCTCTTCGACCTCCGGCTCGCGAGCGCAGTTCGTAAGCGTGGTGCGTCCCTTGGCCAGGACGGCGGCGCACATGAGGTTTTCGGTTCCCGTGTGGGTCGGGAAATCCAAGTGGATGTCGGAGCCCTTCAGTCGACCAGTGGGGACGTTCACCTCGACGTAGCCGTGGTGCAGCTCGACCTCCGCGCCCATTGCAGTGAGTCCCTTGAGATGCTGGTCGATGGGTCGAGCTCCAATCGCGCAGCCCCCTGGCATGGAGACCACCGCGCGACCGCAGCGCGCAACCAGCGGACCAAGCACCAGAACCGAGGCGCGCATCTGCTTGACGAGATCGTACGGGGCCGTGGGCTCGATCGCCCCGGACAAGCTCACCTGAACGCGGCCGTCCTTGTACTCCGCCTGCGCACCAAGGCGCTCGAGGAGCCGGGTCATCGTGTGCACGTCGCGCAGATTGGGGACGTTGCGAAAGACGTGCTCACCGTCGGCCAAGAGGGCCGCCGCCATGATCGGCAGGGCCGCGTTCTTCGCGCCGCTAACCGGTACCGAGCCGACGAGCCTGTTTCCCCCAACGATTCGGATGCTATCCACGACGCCCCCTGTTACCCCGTGACCCAGCTTCGGGCAACTTCAGGCGAAGAGCAGTCCGAGAGCGAACGAGGCGAAACCGACCAAGGCGCCCCAAAGCGGGCCTCGAGCGCCGACCCATTGAAAACGCCCAGCCGAATCGAAGCCGCTCCGCGCCAGTTGAACCAACGCGCCAATCCAGACCGCCATTCCCAACAAGAGCAGTGCGCCCCAAAATGGAGCGGGAGAGATTTCATCGCTCAGAAGGCGGCGATGGTCTGCAGCCAACTGCTCGGCGCTCAGACTAGCATCGATGGCGGCGCTTCGATCCAGAGCCATCAGACGCGCGATCTGGTCGTTGGCGTTCTCGCGCGCAGGGTGCGGACCCGAATAGAGGGTTCGACCAGCTGCAACCCCGCCCGACAGCGACCGCCAGGCCAAGAGGGCTCCGTTCAGGTCTCCCTCGGCCTCGAGCTCCCCCGCGAGCGACTCCAGCTCGGAGATCGCCTCGGCACTGTATGGGCTGAGCGGGAAGGCCCAGCGTATGGCGCGGCGATAGTGCTCGATGGCGCGGGCGGTCCGACCTTCCTCGCGGTGGCCGCTCGCGGTGGCGAGCTCTCTGTGTGACTCGGAGGCAACGCGTCCGACGAGCAGCGCGAGCAAAGCGAGGATCGCGAACCCAGCCAGGATGCCGGAACGCTCCCAGACGGGTCTCACAGGAAGTCTCTGCGACGGAAGATCAGAGCGGCGATGATGAGCGTGGCTGCGGCGTAGAGGACCGCGTAGCCCATGGCGGTCGCTAGATAGGTCAGCGGCTCGCCGTACTCGGCCGTCTTGTTCACCAGGGTGTTTCGACCAGGGACAAAGAGATTGAAGTTGGGCAGGAACTCGGCAAGCCAGCGCAGTACGCTCTTCATTGCGGGGCTGAGAACTCGGGTCTCCATGGCAACCATGTCGTGCGCAGCCCGGCCGACGAGCCAGACCCCGAAAGTAAACGCGCCGGTGAGAAAGGGCGTCGAAAACGAAGAGAACAGGAGCGCCACGGCGGTCAGAATGAGCACCTCACCCAAGCTCAGCAGCAAGGACGCGAGCAACTGGAAGATGTCCCCATGGACCGTCGAACAAAGCCAAGCCGCTGCGCCGAGCGCAAGCAGAGACCAGATCGGCACGACCAGGGTGCGATCCTTGGCAAACACAAAGGCGATGCCGAGGCCGACGAGCAAAGCGCTAGGCACGGCGATCACCGCAGTCGTGGATGCCTCGGCCTGGATGGCGGTCACCAGGAGCTGAAGCGCCCCCATGATCGCGATGAACACCGCGCAGGTCGCAACGATACCGAAGTACTTGCCCAGCAAAAACTCGAATCGTGCGATCGGCTTTGGAAGAATCACGTACAGCGTCTTGCGCTCGATCTCTTTGTACAGAAGCGAAGAGCCGAGGAAGATCGCTACCACTACCGAGAAGAGCGAGATCGACGCGAGCCCGAGGTCGGTGACGACGCGCATCTGCTGATCGAGCGAAAGCTCACCGAGCGCCAAGGTCATCGCGAGGACGGCCGCCGCCAGGGCGAGCACGCCAAACAAGACCCGGTCGCGAACCGCTTCACGATAGGTGTTCAAGGCGATGGCGTAGATTCGTGCAACGCTCACGGGCCCATCCAGTACGCTCGCCCGGTCACGAAATGACTCAGGACATTAATCGCCAGCAGGAAGATCACGGCGGAACAAAGGATACCGCCAAGCTCCAGCCAGCGTGAACTTTCGGGCCTCTGCACAAAGCCCGATGCGCGGACCGAAGCCGCCATCCCCTGCGACAGGAAGAGCCCAAGCGCGCCGAGCCCGGCGAGGTAGTAAATCAGGACGGCGGGGCGTGACAGGAACTCGCGCAGCAGCTCGTACTGGCTCAGGGCAACCGGTCCCACGCGGACGGTCATCACCCAGTGCAGGACGAGGTGGGCGACGACCAGGCCCCAGGCGAGCCCACCGGTCAACTTCTGCAAACGCCAGCAATCCGACGAACGGTACGGGCCGGTGCTGCCAGCTGCCTCCAGCTGAAGAATGCTCCAGCCGCGCGCATAGGCACCGAGGGAGCCCAGGACCAGGACTGTCCAGATCAGCAGCCAAAGCCAAGTGGCGGGCGACGCGGTCGCAAAGGCGCTCGCTCCGCCGATCGCGGGCCAGAGCCGGCTCAGCTCCAACACGTAAAGAACAGCGAGAGGCCAAACCGTAAGGGCGATGTGGCGGCGATAGCGCGGCACGGAGTACTACCTAACGCCCGGGTCTTTCGCTGGTCAATTTACTTCAACGCGGGGACCTTGCTGGAGCCATCCGTCCGCCGATGGAGGCCCAGGAGCGTCAGCGGCTCTTCGGACAAGGTCATGCGAATCCGGTCGCCGATCCCGACGGGATACACTTTCTGCGTCCCGTCGAGGAAGATCCGGCCCATGGTCATCCGGCTGCTGATCTCGAGCGCGTCGCCCCGAGCGAACATGCCCTTGGTGAGTCGATACTTGTGGTCGACGCCCCGGTAGGGCTCACGGACGACGAACTGTATCTTTTGGGAGCCTATGGGAAGCACCTTGCCTCCAGCGGAACGAATCGCGGCCGTCGAACCGGCCGCGGGGCCGACCCAGACGCCACTCGACATCTGACGCTCTTGGTCGCCGCCGAAGCTCAAAATGTAGCGCGAGGTCGCAGCGGGGCTCTCATGGCAGTAGAGGAGGTCGTTGAGCACGCGCGTCGATATGATCTTGTCCTCGACATCGACCCGCATTCGCGAGAGGCGAGTGGATTTCAGGGTTCCGTCGAGGGCAGCGGCCAGCACCTCGGCGACATTGTTCCCGTTCCCAGCGCAGAAGTAGCCGACGCTGGTGTCCGGGGCACTGTTGATCGCGAGCATCGGAGTGGAGGAGTCCGCCAGGTGAGAGGCCCACAGGAGCGTGCCATCACCTCCGAGCGTGACGATCATGTCCCAGGCGCCTTCTTCGGGCATCGGCTCGGGGCGGTATCGCAGCACGGCCCGCGCTCCAAGGTCGCGAAGCGCCTGTTTCGCGCGATGCAGGCTCGCCTGATGGACCTCGTGCTCGTGCAGAAGGCCGTCGACCGAAACATCGCTGTGCTCGATCAGCTCCTGAAGCCGTGCCTGCGCGCGACCCACATAGCGCTGGTAGGTGCTTTTCTTATAAACGACGAGGACTCTAGGTCGCATGCATGACTCGTGGTGAGGTTCGCGACTCGTCGCGCCTTACCCGGTCGGGATCTTCTTCGCGTCGGCCAGAAACCGCTCGAGGCCGATGTCAGTGAGGGGGTGCTTGAGTAGCTGGAGAATCACGTTGTGCGGAATCGTCGCTACGTGGGCGCCGATGAGTGCAGCCTGTACGGCGTGCACGGGATGGCGAATGCTCGCCGCGAGGACCTGTGTGCTGAGCCCGTAGTTCTGGTAGATGGTGACGAGCTGCTCGACGAGCTCCATCCCATTGCCGCTGATGTCGTCGATGCGGCCGATGAAAGGGCTGATGTACGTGGCGCCCGCCTTTGCGGCGAGCAGCCCCTGCGTCGGGCTGAAACAGAGCGTGACGTTGGTACGGATGCCTTCGTCGGTGAGGGTTCGCACCGTCTTGAGTCCCTCGGCAATCAAGGGAATCTTGACGACGATGTTCTCGTGCATCTTCGCGAGAGCCCGCGCCTCTTTGAGCATCCCTTCGTAGTCGGTCGCAATCACCTCGGCGCTTATCGGCCCGTCGACGACCTCGCAAATGTCGACGAGCACCTCTTGGAAGGGCCGCCCTGTCTTGGCGACGAGCGAGGGATTGGTGGTCACGCCATCGATGACGCCCATGGCCGCGGCATCGCGGATCTCCTCGATATCCGCGGTGTCGATGAAAATCTGCATGGGGCAAGTAAAGAGCGACAGACTCGCAGGGTCAAGCAGAGCCTGCGCTCAGTCGAACGCCACGGAGAAACACCGGTATCCCATCACTCGACGAGCTCCAGCTCGATCTCCACCTCGTCGCTAGCAGGCAGGCGCTCAGGGTCGGGCGCGGATTGGGAGCAGACGACCAAGCTCGCCAAAACGGCGGCGATCAGCCACAGGAAGAGGCCCCCTGGGGTCCATTTGCTCTTTGCGCGCACCTGCAGACCCTTTCGAAAGCCGTTCTGTCGCGGTATTGAAGAATAGGCAACCGAGGTCGTCCAAACGGCATGCGGAGATTTCTTACAGTTTTCATCGTCCTGGTCGCGTGGAGCGGTAGCGCCTTCGCCGAGAACAAGAGCGGCAAGGTAGATGCTTCGGTCGCGCGGCTGGGCGGGCTGAGCGTCGAAGAACGGGCAGTGCTCGGGCCGCACCTCGCGCACGGCCCCGTTTTGCTGACCGAGTTCCTGAATCGGCAGACGGACCTTCCCGCGGTGATCTACGCGGCACGTATCAACGCGCCTGCGAATACGCTCGCTCAGGTGATCGGAAAACCGGCAGAGTATCCGCGCTTCATGAACGCACTGACTTCGGTCGACATCCGCGAAGTGAACGGACAGATGACGGCCTTCGACTGGAGCTGGGGGGTCACGCTGTTCTCACTCAGCGGCCAGAACGTGATGACGAGCTACCCGGGCGACGCGACGCGTGGCTACCGCTTCGACATCCGGACCATCGGTGGGGACCTCGGCATCGGGCGCGTCATGTGGCGCGTCTACCCGGATGGCCCGAACAGGTCGATCGTCGTCTTCTCTTCGAGGCTCGACATGCGCAACGCGAACTACATTACGCGTCAGCTCGCCTCGGAGGGCAACGCGGTGAATCGAACCGTCAACGTCGCGGTAGCCATGGTCACCCTGCTCGAGATCAAGGCTGAAGCCGAGCGACGCGCAGGCACGACCATCAATGGACTCTATGCTGTGAAGCCGCTTCGCCGTCCGCGGGTGGACATGGACGCACTGCGCCCACTGCTCGGTCGCGGGGACTTGGTGTTCATGGACATGGACGGAGAGACGCTGCAAAGCGTCGCTGTCGTGGGCCGCTCCGGCGCGAGTGAAAGGCGAGTGCGCCAGGTGATGCTGGACCCAGAGGAATTCGGCAAATCGCTGCTCCACGGGACCTGCGCAGACGTCGTCGAGCGCAGCGATAAGGGCACTAGGTTCAAATGGGAGATCCCGATCCCCCTGCTCCACGTCGGCGGAGAGATGATCTTGCGACCCAGCCCTACCGTGGTCTCGATCGATGGCATCTCCGGTACGCTCTCAAAGGGCCGGTGGCGGTTTGATACGCACCGCTACCCCGGCGGGGAGGCGGGGGTCATCGCCTGGGCGACTTTCGACCCGGCGGACTCCCCAAAGCTCATTCGCAAGTTGATCGCGGGGAACACTCACTTCTCCCACGGCTTCGTCGCTGCGACCCAGCTCGCAGTGATGCGTTCGCTTCGAACGCGCGTGCACTTGCTCGGCCGCTAATCTTCGTCGGCCAAGGCATCGGTGTCGACCCCGGCGTCGACCAGGGTACCCCCAAAAGCGCCTGCGGCATCTGCACCGGCATCAACCCCGCCATCGAGCCCCGCATCGGGGAGTAGGCTCCGGTCGAAATCGACCACGAAGGAGCACGCTCCTACCAAAACGACGAGCAGCAAGCTAGCGACGGCAAAGGTGAGTCCGAATCGCGACATGTCAGAACCGCAAGGTCGCCGAAGCGCCGACTCCTCGTGTCTCGATTTGCAGCCGCGCCGACTCGCCTTCGCGCTTCCGCTTGTTCTTGTGGGTCATGAAAAGCGTGAACGAGGTGATCGCGGACAGGGCGGCCAAGCCAAAGGAGAGATCGGCGAAAAGGGCAAGACGCTCGCCCCGATCGGCGGACTGCTGGGTCGGCTGGCTGTCGTAGTTCCGGTTTTCCTGTAGGGCCAAGAAGCCCAACACCGTGCCCGTTACCAGGGATGCGGCTGCGATGCTTCCGGTGGAAATCACCGCGCGCCGGATCGTCTGATCCTCGTTTTCGATCGCGAGCTGCTTGGCGAGTCTTGCTTCTTCGCTTTGCTCGACGCTGACTTGGTCGGTCGTCGACGCGCCGAAATCCAGGTCTTTCACCTCGCCGTACCCGACCTGAACCGTGATCTCGCCCACCTGCGTTCCCTCGCCGACGACGACGACCGTGTGCGTGCCCGGGTCGACTTCGAGCTCGGCCGGGGTCTTCTTTTTGCTGGGAACGCCGTCGAGCAAGATCGCTCGGCCTTCCTCCTTCGAACGAATCCGCAGTACCGCGGGGCTCTGCAGAAGCGTCGCGATGCGCGCCTCGACCGATGCACGGTCTGGAGCGTCGGGCCGTTCGACCAGGTACTGCTCCAGCATGGCGACGGCGCCGGGCTCATCGCCGCGACGATGTCGCGTGTCGGCCACTGCCACCAGGAGGGTCGGGTCTCGCTCCAAGGCGTACGCCCGGAGCCAGGCCTGCTCAGCCGGTTCGTAGCGCTTCGCCTCGAAGAACCGGACGCCCAGCTCATAGGCATCCGTCGCGGTAGTCGCCGGATTAGCGAGCGAGGCGCTCAGCTCATCGTCGGAAGGCAAGGGCGTGCCACCCTCGAGCTTGGAAGTGTCGCTGGCAGGCTGCGCAGCCGCATGGGCTGCGAGCCCAACAATCAGCAGCGTGGAGAGCAGCGATCTCATCGAGCCTAGGGGGCTCCCGCAGCGCCGCCCGCGCCAGCCATCCCAGCGGCGCCAGCTGCTCCGCCCGCGCCGGCCATGCCAGCTCCACCGCCTGCGCCAGCTGCGCCTGCTGCTCCACCCACGCCAGCCATTCCTGCTGCGCCGCCTGCGCCGCCGATGCCAGCCATGCCGCCCGCCCCGGCGTCACCACCCATGCCGCCGACACCGCAGTTTTCGACCCTTTCACAGGAGCCCTGGGTGAAAGGACTGCCCAAGTGACAGCAGATTAGAGAGCCGTTGCACTCATCATTCTGAAAGCAGGTCGTGCCCTCATCGCCCGTGCAGGCGAGCAGGAGAACAAAGAAAGCCGAAGAAAGCCACAACAAGGGGGAGGTGATGATTCGCATGAGCGGGGCGAGCATAGCTCAGAGGTCTTCGGGGGGCCACGCTCCCGCCGGCTCGATCGACGGCCGCCCCCCGCTACACTCCCGCCCCCCATGACTACCCCCGAGAATCAAGCCGATGCGCCGCGCGCGGGCCGATGTGCGATCGTCGGGCGACCCAATGTCGGGAAATCGACGCTGCTCAACTCGCTCCTCGGGCAGAAGCTGGTGATCGCGACGCCACGGCCCGGCACGACGAGGTCCTGCGTGCTCGGGGTGTACGCTTCGAACGATCCGCTGACGCAGGTGGCCTTCGTGGACACGCCTGGCTTGGAGCGGCCCAAGGGTGCGCTTGGCCGAGTGCTCATCGACAGCGCTAGACAAGGGCTGGTCGACTGCGATTCGATCGTCTTCGTGACCGAGGCGCCCAAGCCGGGTGCAGCGCTAGGGGTTCACGAAAAAGATCGCACCGCCCTGCAAGCCTTGGAGTCCTCGAACGTGCCGGTGATCCTCGCGATCAACAAGGTCGACCGGCTCAAAGTCAAAGAGAGGCTCTTTGGAATCATCGAGGCGTATCAGAAGAATCGCGCCTTCGCGGCCGTCGTGCCGATTTCCGCAACGCGGGGAATCAACTTGGATGCGCTGATCGGCGAAATCCGTCAGACCCTGCCCGAGGGGCTCCTCTACGACGCGGATTTTCTGACCGACCGGCCGGAGCGCTTCTTCGTGAGCGAGCTCATTCGTGAGGCGGCCATGCTCAACACTCGACAGGAGGTCCCTTACGGGATCGCCTGCGATCTCGAAAGCTATCGCGAAGAGGGCGCCCTACTCCGAGTAGAAGGCTCACTCATCGTCGAGAAGGCAAGCCACAAGGCGATCGTGATCGGCAGTCGAGGCGAGACGATCAAGAAGATCAGCACCGAAGCGCGCCAAGAGATCGAGGCCTTCTTGGGGCGGAAGGTGTATCTGAGACTCTGGGTGAAGGTCGTCCCCGGATGGACCCGCGACCCGAGCAAGGTGCGC
Organism: uncultured delta proteobacterium; assembly: GCA_963842915.1. GTDB lineage: Bacteria > Myxococcota_A > Polyangia > Polyangiales > Houyiibacteriaceae > SG8-38. Next base: position 313,667 of record CAWJII010000004.1, read on the forward strand.
CAGCTGGCGATTGAGGAGAGCGCGTCGTGAGCGGGCGGCGTCGCAACCACGCGCGGAGGCCGGCGGGCTCGATCGTCAACAAGCCCCTGGTCGCGATCGTCGGCCGTCCGAACGTGGGCAAGAGCACCTTGTTCAATCGCCTGGCCGGGCAGCACATCGCGATCGTGGAGGACATCCCAGGGGTGACCCGGGACCGCCACTACGCCGATGCCTTCGCCTTCGGCCGCGAGTTCGTGCTGATCGACACGGGCGGATTCGACCCGGAGAGCGACGATCCGATGAAGGCCGGCATCACCAGCCAGGTCAGATTGGCGCTCGAAGAGTGCGACGTCGTGGTTTGCGTCGTCGATGCAACCGTCGACCCACTGCCCGCCGACCGCGAAGCGGTTGCGCTCCTTCGCGACGCGGGCAAGCCGGTAATCTTCGTCGCCAACAAGGCGGACTCCCAGGCAAGGGAGCACTACGCGGTTTCGTACTACGAGCTCGGCATCGCCTCGATCATGCCGATCTCCGCGCTGCACGGGCGCGGCATCGGCGACTTGGAAGAGGAGATTTTCCATCAACTGCCCGAGGTCCTGGAGATCACGGAGCCGGAGCTCCGCGTCCCTCGGGTCGCGATCATCGGCAGGCCGAACGCGGGCAAGTCTTCTCTGGTGAACCAGCTCTGCGGCGAAGAGCGTCAGCTCGTCGACAACCGGCCCGGGACCACCGTCGACAGCATCGATACTCTGGTCGAGCGCGACGGCCAGAACTTGATCCTAATCGACACGGCCGGGATTCGCCGGAAGCGCAGCGTGAAGAAGCGCGGAGTCGAAGGCCTGAGCGTACTGCAAGCGATCCGGTCGATCGAACGCTGCCACGTGGTCGTGCTCATGATCGATGCCGAGGATGGTGTGGGCGAACAGGATGCGAAGATCGCCGGACTGGCTGACGACCGGGGGCGTGCCTTGATCATCGCGCTCAACAAGACCGACCTGCTCGATCGCGATGCTCAGAAAAAAGCGATGGATCGAGCCCGCGAGGTCTTGGCGTTCGTACCCTGGGCACCGATGGTGACCGTGAGCGCCCTGCGGGGACGGGGAATCCAGGCCTTGCTCGGGCGTGTGGACGACGCGGTGACCGAGCATCGAAAGCGAATCGGGACCGCCGAGCTCAATCGTTTTTTCGAGGAAGTGCTGGACAAGCACCCTCCCCCGACGATGCACCATCGCGCGGTTCGCTTGTACTACATCACACAGGCAAGCGTTGCGCCGCCGACGTTCGTCGTCATGACGAACTCACCCGACGACGTGCACTTCAGCTATCAGCGCTACGTAGTGAACCAGATTCGCCAGCGTTTTGGGTTCAGGGGGACGCCCATTCGTGTGCGCTACCGCGGCAAGAAGGGCCGCAAGTAGCTATGCGCGGGCGGCTCGAAGCGCTTTGAGCGTTTCACGGGCCGAGGGATTGCCGAGCTGACCGCACGCCGCCATGACGCTTCGACCCTTGGTCATGCGCTCCCGGACCGGCAGACCTTCAGCCCGAAGCCAGCCGATGAAACGCTCGACCTCGGCCTCTTCGGGCGCGCGCGTGAGCGGCATCGAGCCGGGATTGTAAGGGATGAGGTTGACCAGTACCCGGCAGAGCGGCTTGCAGAACTCGGCGACGGCTCGGGCATCGGCCTCGCTGTCATTGAGCCCCGGCAAGAGGCAGTAGTTGACGCCGAGCACGAAATTGCGGCGTGGCCGGTACGCGATTAGAGCCTTCTGGAGCTCGGCGAGGTCGGTGCGCCGGTTGATCGGCATCAGCTCGTTTCGGAGTGAGTCGTTGGCCGCGTTCAAGCTGATCGACAGATTGAGCCGCTTGAAGCCAAGCTCGTCGAGCAAGCGAATTCCCTGGACGTGGCCGACGGTGCAAATCGTCAGACGCTCCTGGCCGATCGCCAAGCCCGCCTCGTCGTTCAAGACTCGCAAGGCCCGCAGGACGCTCTTGGAATTGTCGAGCGCCTCGCCCATTCCCATGAAGACGATGTTGCGGATCGGCCAGGCAAGCCGGTGCCTCGCGACGAGGAGCTGTGCGATGATCTCGTCGGTCCGAAGCTGCCTCAGCAAGCCCATACGCCCGGTTTCGCAAAAGGCGCAGCCCATCTTGCAGCCCACCTGACTCGAGACGCAGAGGGTGTAGCGGTCCCGCCCCATGGGGATGCGCACCGACTCGATTTCGAGGCCGTCTTCCAATCGCAAGACCATCTTGGCGGTCGTGCCATGGTCACCCTCGTCGGATTTCACGGTCACGAGCTCGGGCAGCTCGAACGAGAACTCCGAGCGCCAGGCTTCGGAGGCCTCCGGGCCCAGACCAAGGCTCTCTGGTTCGAAACGGCCCTCGCGCATCACTTGGCGGTGGATACGCCGAGCCACGCCGTGCCCACGCGGGAGCAGAGCCTTGGCGCGCTCGGCCAAGTCGGCGTTGCTGAGGCCATGAATCGCCTGCTTGCTCATCTCAGTCTTGAACCAGAAGGAAGTGCGCAGTCGCTACGGCGACCGGACAGTCCGGGTCGTCTTGATAGGCGAAGACGCGAACGTTGGCGACACGCCGCCCACGGCGCGTGAACTCTGCGCGGGCGAACACGTCTTGAGGGCGTGCGCCACGGAGGTACTCGACCGTGATGTTGATCGTCTTGGGCACCGTGGTGGTCTCTCCGTGCCAGAGAAGCTTGAAGATGGCGGTCGATTCCATCAAAGCACCGAGGGTGCCCCCGTGAAGCGCGGGCACGCTTGCGTTGCCGACCAGATGATCGGAGTAGCGCATCCGGCCGATCACGTCTCCGTCCACCAGCTCCGCGCTGATCCCCATGAAGCAGGCATAGGGAATCGCCTGGTGTAGCGCTGAGAAATCACCGGATTCACGGACAGCCACCACTGCGTCGCGCAGCCTCATTTGGACGCTCCGTCGTCTTCGCGTCGGCCTTCGTCCGGGAATACGACGAACGTGCCTGAGGCGGTCGCGATGGGATTTGCGCGATCGCCATGGTGCGCCTTGGCCCGCACGAACGCTACGTGCCGGGTGACCTTGTAACAATGGGCGCCGCAGATGACTTCTTGATGCGGCAGCGCCGGGCGCACGTAGTCGATTCGAAGATCGAGGGTTGCGATTCGCCGTGGCGCGACCAGCGACATGATGACCGCGCCGCCGCAGGTGGCGTCGATCAGGCTGGTGATGCAGCCGCCGTGGAGTACCCCGGTCTCGGGATTGCCGACCAGATCTTCCCGATACGGAAGCGCTAGGGACAGATGCTCGGGCCGGTAGTCGACGACTCGAAGATCCAAAGCCTGGTTGTGTGGGACTGCCCCGACGTAGCGCCCTTCGAGACGCCGCCTGATTTCATCCTTCTGCGGAAGAAAAGAGTCGGACATGGCTCACCCTCTAGCAGCCATTGGCTACTTTGCTCAAGGCGCGAGGTTAGACGGGTGGTGGTGGTGGTGGCCCGGCCTGCTCGGCGAGCCAGTCGTCGGACGAGACGAACTCCACCCCCCGGGCGCTCTTCGAAGCCAGGAGATCTGGGTGATCGGTGAGGACCCTCCCCACTCCGGCGGCCTTCGCAAGAGCGACGAGCGCGTCGTTCCAATCTTCGATGAAGAACTCTGGCGTCGCGACGAGCTCGACCAGCCCTCGAATGGTGCTCATCTGCGTTCGGACGGCATCGTCTTTGAATTCTGGAAGCGCGTGGAGCATCGACTCGACGCGCTCCATGACCCAGGCGGAGGTCTTCGGTTTGCCGGGCGCTCCAAAGGCGCGACGAACCGCTCGTTCGGGTGGAGAGCCAAGGGCGATCGACGCGTTGACGTAGATATCCGGGCCGAGAACGACGTCCATGTGCGAAGTCTAACACGGTGCCGGCAGGCTTGACATCGTTCTCGGCCGCGATAGTCGTCACCCATGAAGGCAGTCTGGATTCCGAAGCACGGAAAGCCCGACGTTCTCGAGCTGCGCGAGAGCCCGGACCCGGCGCCCGGACCGGGCGAGGTCACGATCCGCGTGCGCGCTGCGGGAATCAACTTCGCAGACATCATGGCGCGGCAAGGGCTCTACCCGGACGCGCCATCGCCGCCAATGGTCGTCGGATACGAGGTGTCAGGCGTGATCGACTCCGTCGGCAAGGGCGTCACCGATAGGAGCGAAGGCCAGCGTGTTTTGGCGATGACCCGCTTTGGCGGTTACGCGGACGCCGTGCGGGTCGGGGCGGCGCAGACCTTCGTGATGCCCGAGCTCATGAGCTTCGAAGAAGCCGCCGCGCTTCCGGTGACCTACCTGACTGCCTACCACATGCTCTTCAACGTGTTTCGGCTGAGAGCGGGAGATCACGTTCTGATCCACCAGGCAGCGGGCGGCGTCGGCACCGCTGCGAGTCAGCTCTGCAAATCTCTTGGCGGTGTCACCAGCTACGGCACCGCATCGAAGTCCAAGCACGAGTACGTCCGGGACAACGGTTGCGACCACGCGATCGACTACCATTGTGTGGACTACGTACAAGAGGTTCGCCGCCTGACCGATGGCCGCGGCGTCGACTGCGTGCTCGATGCACTCGGCGGCGACGACTGGAAGAAGGGCTTCTCCTTGCTGCGTCCGGGCGGACTGCTCATCTCCTTTGGCTGGGCAAACATGGCGAAATTCGGGAAGCGCCGTTTGAGCCACCTGATCGGCGAATTCACCCACCTTCCCGTCTGGACGCCGATTCGGCTCATGCAGCAGAACAAGGGTGTGGCCGGTGTCAACATGGGGCAGCTCTGGAACGAGACGGAGCTGTCTTTCGACGCGTTCACGGCTCTGTTGAAGCTCTACGAGCAGGGCCTGATCAAGCCGCGGGTCGATCGTTGCTACGCCTTCGAGTTTGCTGCAAAAGCGCACGCGTACATCGAGGCTGGCCAAAACACCGGGAAAGTCCTACTGAAACCGTAGCCATGCCTGTTCGCGTCTGTTTCGTTTGTCTTGGTAACATCTGCCGCTCGCCGACCGCGGAAGCGACCATGCGTCAGCTGCTCGAACGCGAGCAACTGAGCACTCAGGTCGAAGTCGACAGTGCAGGCACAGGAGACTGGCATGTCGGTGAGCCTCCGGACGCGCGCGCAAGAGCTGCCGCGAAACGTCGTGGCATCAAGCTCGGCGGGCGCGCCCGCGCCGTAGTCCGAAAAGACTTCGAGCTCTTCGACTACATCGTGGCGATGGACGGGGCGAACCAGCGCGACCTTCGGCGGATCGCACCCGACGATGCGGCACGCGCGAAGATCGTTCTTTTCCGGAACTACGATCCCGGCTCGCCGCGCGATGCCGCCCTGCCCGATCCTTACTACGGTGAGGGCGACGGCTTCGATACGGTGCTCGACCTCTGCGAGGCAGCGTCACGCGGGCTCCTGCAACACATCCGAGAGAATCATCGGCTATGAGCCCCGAGCTGCGCGCCGCCCTCGAGCAGCGGCTCGACAGGCAGGTTTGCGCTGCAAAGCGCCTCGCTGGGGGCGACATCAATGATGGGTACCAAGTCGCTTTGGGTGACGGGACGCAGATCTTCGTCAAGACTCATCCCAACCCGCCGGGCGGGATGTTCGAAGCGGAGGCGCGCGGACTTCGATGGCTCGCCGAAGCGAAGGCGATTCGAACCCCAGCGGTCATCGCGGTTTCGGATGGACGGCCGGCCTTCCTGGCGCTCGAACTCCTGACCCCCGCGAGGCGTCGAGCTGGTTTCGATGAGGCTCTGGGCCGATCGTTGGCTGCCCTGCACGCCTTTGGCGCTCGATCGTTTGGGCTCGACCACGACAACTTCATCGGCCGACTCGCGCAATCGAACGAGCCTGCCGACGACTGGGCAACCTTCTACTGGTCGTCGCGCCTGGAGCCGCAGCTGCGGCTTGCCATCGACCGCGGCCTGATCGATGCCGGCACGCGCTCGAGCTTCGATGCCCTGCAGCGTGTTCTCCCCGAGCGAGTCGGGCCCGAAGAGCCTCCGTCACGCCTGCACGGCGACCTCTGGGGAGGCAACCTGCACGTCGATGAAACGGGACGGGCCGCGCTGATCGACCCTGCCGTCTACGGAGGCCAGCGTGAGATCGACCTAGCTATGATGCGTTTGTTCGGCGGCTTCAGCGAGCGGGTCTTTGCAGCGTACGGCGAAGCACGACCGCTCGCGCCGGGTGCGGCCGAACGAGTTGCCCTCTACCAGCTCTACCCTCTACTGGTGCACGTCAATTTGTTCGGCGGCTCTTACGTCGGCTCGGTAAAGCGCGCGCTCGGCGACTGCATCTGAGTGCTGTTCCACGAGGTCTGCGGTTCTTGACAGCCCCAAGTGTGGGGACCAGATACGCGTGATGGGTCGCTCCGAACAAGACGATCGAAAAGCTCCCGAGCGCCACGCAGTTCTTCTGATAGACCACGGGAGTCGACGCGCCCAGGCCAACGCCCTGCTCGATCAGGTCGCGGCCCTAGTGAAGGACCGGCTCGGCGCAGAGAGCATCGTGGAGCCTGCGCACATGGAGATCGCGGAGCCGACGATCGCCACCGGCTTCGCGCGCTGCGTCGAGCAAGGCGCGACCCGGGTCATCGTGCACCCTTTCATGCTCGCACCAGGCCGGCACGTGACCGAGGATCTTCCGCGCCTGATCGCGGAGGCGGCGTCGCTGCACCAGGGTGTGACGTTTGCGATGGCGGCCCCGCTCGGCAGCCACGCCGGTGTCATCGACGCGGTGGTCGAGCGCTGTCAGTCGGCGCTCGCAGACGCCGAGCCTTCCGGGCGCTAGGGAATTAGAACGACCTTACCCGTCGTTTGGCGGCCGCCAAGCGCCCCGAGAGCGGTTTTCGCGTCTTCGAGCGGATGGGTCGCAGAGACCAAAGGGGCGATTTTTCCCTCTGAATACAAGCGCGCAATGGCTTGCTGGGCTCGTTGCAGAACCCTGGGGTTCTTCTGGAAGTACAGGCCCCAGTGCAGACCGACCAGGGAGAAGTTCTTCACCATGACCCGGTTCATCTTCGCCGAGGGGATGGTCCCACTGGCGAAGCCGATGATCAGAATCCGGCCTTCGAACGCAATGCATTTGGTCGAAAGGTCGAAGGTGTCGCCTCCAACCGGATCGTAGATCACATCGGCGCCGCGTCCGTCCGTCAGCTCCTTTACGCGCTCGACCCAGTCCTCTTCGCGATAGTTGATGACGGCGTGCGCTCCGTGTCGCTTGACGAGCGCGAGCTTGTCCGCGGAGCCTGCCGTACCGATGACCTTCGCGCCGAGCGCGGCGCCGATCTGAACGGCAGCGAGCCCGACGCCGCCAGCGGCCGCGTGCACCAGAAGCGTTTCGCCCTTTTGCAGATTCGCCCGGTGTACCAAGCCGACATACGAGGTCTGGTAGACGAGACCGAGCGCAGCGGCCTCCTCGAAGGCCATCTCAGCAGGCATGGGGAAGACACGGGCTTCGGGAGCGGCCAGGGACGAAGCGAAGCCGCCGTATTCGAGCAAGGCGCTCACGCGGTCTCCGACCGAGAAACGCGAGACACCTTCACCAAGCTCGCGAACGATGCCTGCGACTTCGGCACCAGGCGAGAACGGAAGCTCCGGTTGAATCTGGTACCTGCCCTCGGAGATCAGGATGTCGAAGAAGTTACAGCCAACGGCCCTGACATCGATGACGACCTGGCCCGGAGCGGCGCTCAGCTCGCTCAGCTCTTCGCGCTCTAGGGCGGCCGGACCCCCGAGCTCGCGCACGATCATCCTGTACATGGGGGCGGAGTTTGCCCTCAAAAACAGGCCAAGACTAGTGAGTCACGCCAAAAAGCCCGCGGCCCTGGTATAACTGGGCCATGGCTGGGGAAAGGCGAAGATACCCGCTCCCGGCGGGAGTCGTTCCGGCAGAGCCGCAGGCTGGCGGCGAAGCCAGTGACTCGCGCGTCCGCACCAAAGCGGCTGTGCCGGCCGACCAGCACACGCGCAGCCAACCGGTGCTCAAGGAGAGCCTGGTCGAGCTGGCTCGAGGGCTCGTCGAAGAGCTGGTTACCCTCGGTCCGAACGAGATTGCACCGGTTGTACGCCGCCTGATGGCGCTCGGAAATTTCGCTCTCGAAGAGTTGGCGAAGAGCTTCCCGGGTCCGCTTTGGCGCCGGCCGGTCGCTACCGACTCGCGCCTGCCGCGCCCCGAAGAGATCTCCGCGATTGCAGCCGCCCTCGCCGCTTTCGAAGTCGAGGCCATCCCGTACCTCGCGCGCCTGATGCGCCATCCGACTCCAACTGTTCGCTACCAGGCAGCGGTCATCTGCGGCGCGTACTCGAGCCCCCGCCTCATCGAGCCGCTGATGCAGGCCTCGCTCGACGAAGACCGAGAGTGCCGCCGCGTCGCCCTGCATCTACTGAGCTCGTACCAGCACGAGGCCCTCTACCGAAACGCCCTCGGGGAGCTTCGCCGCTGCGCGTCGGAGATTTCCCAGCCGCTCCCCGTGAGGCGTCGCGCCATCTCCGCGCTGACGCAGCTGCGCGACGAAGCTTCGGCATCGCTCTTCGTGGATTTACTAGCGGACTCCGACCGCGGCATCGCCACCGCCTGCCGTGTGGGGCTCAGGGTGCTCACGGCCCACGATTTCGGGTTTTCTCGAGAACCTTGGCTCCGTTGGCTCTCGGAGCGAGGTCAGGAAGTCCGCATCCAGTGGCTCATCGAAGGCCTCGGAGACGGCCGAGCCAACATTCGTTTGCTCGCATCACGGGAGCTCTCGGGTCTGACCCATTTCCTCAAGCCCTTGTCCGAAACGGCCAACCGCGAGGAGTTCCTCTCGGCACAGGAGCGCTACCGACTCTGGTGGACGAAGAACCACCAGGACTGACTAGAGCGCACCGAGGTCCCGCAGCGAGTTGCGCAGGGGTTGAACTCCTTCGAAGAGCAGGCTGCGAATCCCATGATCGCGCGCCCCTTCGCAGTTGCTGACACGATCATCGATGAAGATGCAGCGCTCGGCACGAACCCCGAGCGCGCTCAGCGCTTGCGCGTACGCAGCCGCGTCGGGTTTTCGTAAACCGGTCAAGCAAGAGACGAAAGTCCATTCGATGAAACGCGACAGCTCGAGGCGTTCTTCGATGAGTCGATACCAAATCGGATAGTTGGAAAACGCGTGCATGCTGCATCCTGCGCCGTGGAGCTCGGCGAGCAGCTGTTCGAGACCGGGGAGCCATCGGTACGAAGATCGAACCGCGCTGACGAAACCCTCTTGGTCGAAGTCTCGACCATCGGCGAAGAAGATGTCGAGGAACGCCCTCTCGCTGAGCTCACCGCGCTCGAACTCGACCCAGGCGCTCGGATGCTTGGCCGCGAGCAGCTCCTCGAAGCTCAGGCCGAAGAACTTCGGCATCTCCGCGAAGAACGGATCGTGTACCAGGGTGCCCATGACGTCCCAAAGCAGGATTGGACGCATCGGCTCAGCCCAGCGCGGTCCCGCCGAGCTCGTGCGGCGGGCGTTGCTCGAGCCCGTGACGCCGGAGCTTGTCGAGGAAGGTCGTGCGCTTCAACCCCAACATCCGGGCGGCCTCGCTCTTGTTTCCACCGGAGCGAAGCAGGGCGCGCTCGAGCAGTCGTCGTTCCACCTCGGTGTACGTGCCCCTCAGCGGCTCCTCTTCATCCGCCCCAGGCCAGGCAAGCGGAGGCAGATCACGAAGGGCGATCGTAGTGCAAGAGGCTTGGGCGACCGCTAGCTCGATGATCAGCTCGAGCTCAGCGACGTCACCCGGCCAGTCGTGCTCGACCAGAGCAGCCATGGCGTCTGCAGCGATGCCGACCGGCTCCCGGGCTAGAACCCGGCATGCCCTGTCGATCGCCAGCAGAGCCAGCGACGGAACGTCTTCGCGCCGGTCGCGCAGAGGTGGAATCGTGAGACCCGGCGACGACAAGTGCTTGGCGAGGTCGGGGTCGAGTGCGCCGCGCAGCTCGAGCTCAGTCAGCGGAGCCCGGCTGGTCGCGATGATTCTCGGGCGCAGCGAACCTGGTGCTTCGCCTGGCCGCTGTTGCGCGTCTTGCTCGGCCAAGGCCAGGGCGAGACGCGCCTGGTTTTCTTTGGACAGAGCCGGAAGATCACGTAGGAGCAAGGTGCCGCCGGTCGCGGATTGAAACCAACCCGTGTGACCGTCGCTCGGAGAACCAAAGAGCAGGCTCGCGACTTGATCGGGCGGCGCGGCAGAGCAATCCGCGACGACGAACGGCGCCTCCCAGCGCGGCCCGCGGTCATGGATGAAGCGGGAGACCGGCAAGACCGGAGCACCGGCCGGCGCGACGAGGAGAACGGGATCGTCCAACGGAGCGAGCTCGATCGCATGGGTCTGTACACGCCTCATGGACTGGCTGTATGCCACGTGCAGAGTCCGGTCTTCGGCCAGACCTCGCCCGAGGACGTCACACTGGCCACGCAATTGTTCGAGCTCTGCTTCGAGCGCGGCGATCCGATCTTCGGCCTCGCGCCGCAAGGCGGAGAGCCTCTGAATGTGAGCATCCGCCCGGCGCTGCGCGAGGGCCGAGGACAGTGCCCCTCCAAGCGAATCTGCCAGGCGACCCAGCTCCTCGAGCTCGATGCGCGAAAGTGGTTCGGAGCGATCGCCCAGAGGCAGCAACAGGACCCCTTCGGTGTGATCCAGATGCACGCAGGGGAGCGCGCAGCCCATCCCTTGGTTCTCCATCGTGTGCACGAGGTCCCGGACTGACGGTTCGCGAACGACCCGGGCGCGCAGGCTCGCGAGATCGAGAACACCCTGCTGCCCATCGACGAAGAGCGCATGCGTGACGGCCGCAGGGGCTTCGGCCTGCTTGATGTTCGCACGCTCGCCGGCATCGAGGCGGATGCGCAGCGAGGGCTCCAATGTATAGAGCTCCGCAGACCCCTCGCTGTCTCGGAGCGCCTCGTCCAAAGGGACGAGAATGGCCGTGGCGATTTGTTCGAGCGCCGCTCCTCCGATCAAGCGCCGCCGGGCCGCTTCCGCGCCGTCGGCGAGGCGGCCCGATGTGCTCCAAACGGCGCGACTGGAAAACCTCCGCGCAAACGAGAACGTCAGCCACCAGAACACGCCGGCACCCAGGGCAAACAGGCCTAGCTGCCATCTCTCGAGCGGAGCGTCGGGAGCGAAGCCAAATGTCACCGCGAAACAAAGGGCCGAGGCGACGACCAGGGGCACTCCCACACGCCTCAAGGCACGCCATCCCGGATCGAGCCAGGCGAGATGCCCGAGCCAGAGCAGCGAAGCAACCGCGAACTCGACCGTGGTGGCCAACAGGCCGCCGAACGGACCAAACCAGGAGTACGCAAGGCCAACCGCGAGGCAGGCGAGCGCTATTCCGGACAGGCCACCTTCGACCACATGGCCTTTTCCGACCAACACGATCTGGTGCAGGGCGCCGGTCGCCAGAAGCACCACGACGACGACGACGCCGAAGGTCATCTCCGGGAGCAGTCCACCGCGCGACAGGCCCGCTCCCAGGAACGCGGCCGATGCGATGGCGACTAGAAGGCCGTACCGAACCAGCGGCCGGGTTTCGCGAGGCAAGACGAGATCGAGCATCGTGAGCGCCGCGAGCAGCCAGGCGATGTCGTGTGTGCGTTCGAGGAGCGGTGAAGCGGTTCGCGCCGACGCGACTGCAACAGCGAGGCTCACGCCCATGAATGCCAGCCTCGACGCGCCGCGCCTGCTCGACCAGGAGCCGAGCACGGCCAGAGGGGTCAGTGAAAGCCCGAGCGCCAGAAAGGCCAGCAGCCACTCTGGGGAGGTCGCGGTGTTCGAAGAGGCGCGCGCCGCCAGAACGTAAAGAACGGACGCAGGACCCAGTATTGTGAGGAGCCTAGGAATTCGCACGATTGAAGCTCGATTATGCGACGCGGCCGAAGTCTATCACTCGCCGTGCGCATGACCAGAATCGTGGAGCTTCGGTTCCACGAACATTCGGAAACCAACTGCTACCCACCAGGTTCTATACTTCTTTTGCGCGGCGAGGCGCGCCTTCTTCGATAGTCCGGGCTCGTAGCCAAAGTCTTCCTGGCTGAGGTGTTTGAGCTCTTCCCCGGCGCGCCTTCGCAAGCGCTCGTCCGGGTGCATCAGCGCATTGATGAGCCAAACGACCCGGTGCTCTGCCCCGTGCTTGTCGTACCAGGCGCTCCACTTCTTTTTGCTTCTGTTGAAGTCCTGACAACTCAGACGCACCAGGCTTGCATGAGCCGCGGCAACCACATCGGCTTCCGGGCTCTCGAGCAAGGTGATGAGAAATTCGAACGAATGCGCGTCTCGCAGCTTTCCGAGCGCCTCGATGGAGGCCACCTGAGGCTGGAGCTGCCGGCCGTCGCGCGCCGAGGCTCGCAGGCGCTCGATGAGCTGGGTGAACTCGACCTCGCAGGCATAGAGAACGCTCAGTGCCCGGTAAGCGGCGCTGCGAACGCCCGGATCGGAATCGAACAAACGACGGCCAACGGCCTGCACCAGGTCGGGGTGCACGAACTCAGACACGAGCACGGTCGCATAGTAGCGAGTGTCGGGGTCTTCCGCGTCGAGCAAGGGAATGAGGTAGGGAACCGAACGCTGGCCGAACGCTACGAATGTCCTCGCAATGGGGGAGACATCTCTGCCTGCTGGAATGTTCGCGTGGGGCTCGTTGCGATCAAACCAAAGCCTGCCGGGGAGCTCGCGGGCCAGCGCGGGCAGCGCCGCTTCGCCTACCGCCAACAATGGAAGGATCAGCGTTGCGTCGTCGGGGCCCGCATCGCGAAGCGCCGCGACGAGCGCTTCGACCTCTTCGCCATAGTCGACGATGATGCTTGGAAGTGAGCCGAGATCGGCCGCCGGCGCTTCGCTTGGCGCGGGTGCTGGCGCTGGATTCCAGCGATGCATCGCAGGCTCGCTCTCGGCGTTGGGCGGAGCGGAGCTGGGGCCGCCGGGACGCAGGGAGACGACGTCGTGTGCCATCGCGCTTCCGTCATTGTCGCGTCGCGGATCCACGGGGAGATGATGACCGGAAGCCCGGGGCAGGGGCGGAGGTGCGGGTTGCCAGGCGGCAGGCTGAGCAGCGGGCGGGGGGGCAGGTTGCCATCCGGCTGCGGCGTTGGGCGGCTCGGGACTGGGCGCCGGCTGCCAACCCTGGGCTGGCGCGGACGCCGGCTTGGGCGCCGGCTGCCAAGCATTGGCCGGTCCGGCAGGCGCCGAGGCCGCGGCACGGCTCCTGCCGGAAGGCCGCTGGGAGCTTGTCCGCCGCATCGATGGACGACCGAGTATCTCGGGTGGGCGAGGGGGGAGGCTGTATCGGGTCGCGTCCACGAAGCCAGCGTTCGGCTCCGAGCGCATGCGCTGCGTACCGGGATCGGAATCACGAAACGTGCCTGCAGGAACCGAGGAGCTGACCATGGGCTCCACCATGACCGGGGGCTCGGTGTCGGCGATGCCCGCGGGCGCCGGTATCGAAGAATCCACGCGGGGAAAAGAGCCGGAGGCGTCTTTCACGGGCGGGCGCGAGCTCCGGCTTCCTACACCTTCGAACGGTGCGACGTAGGGAATGGAGCCGGGATCTGCAGCTTCGAGCTGATGACTGAGTTGCCGCATGCGCGCCGTCATCTCGATGTCGTAGTGACGGGCCAGGCCCGCCTCGACGCGCACCGAGCAAACGATGCGCTGCACCGGGTCGATCCCGAGCTCGAAGGAGATGTCGCGTAGAGTGGCCTCTGGCAAGGGACGATCGACCGCCAAGACGACCGCATCTTCGGTTCTCGCAACGGGAATCAAGCGATGCCGCACGGCGAACTCGCGGGGCAGGACACGAATCGTGGTGATCGCTGTCTGCATCACCTCGTCGCGAGTTGCGGGTAGGAGCCCGTAGACCGCCGCACAGTAGGCGTTCATCTCGTTCTCGCGTAGCAAGCCGAGCTCGAGGAGCACGGTGTCGAGATTGCCCCCGCGCATGACCTGATCTTGAATGGCGCCTTGAACCTTATCGACGGGAATCAGCTGGTCCCGGACCAGAAGCGAGGCAAGGACGGACATATCCACCCCAATGGTGGCTTTGCAGAGGCCGACCTGTCAACGAGCTTGTCGGAAGTCACCGAGGCGATCTCCGATGATCGCGAGGGCAGCGGGCACGGCGGTCTCGACCCGCAAGACCCTGGTGCCCAAGCTTACGACCGAAAAGCCTGACTGTTCGAAGATTGCGATCTCCCCACCGGTGAATCCACCCTCGGGCCCAAGCGCACACCAAACTGGTTCAGGATTACCCTCGAGCGACAAGGCCCCAAGCGCTCGGGCAGCGAAGAGGACCCCTCGCACGTCCTGCGGCATCTCTTCGAGCCAGGAGCTCAGGGGCCGAGGAGCGTGCACGATGGGAATGCAATCGCGCTCGCACTGGGCGGCCGCTTCACCGGCGATGCGCGTCAGTCGTTCGATGCGTGAGCGTGCGCGCTCCCGATCCCAGCGGGGGACCGTTCTCTCGGTTTGCATGAGTGCGATTTCGTCGACACCGAGCTCGGTCGCCATGCGCACGCAGTCGTCGAGCTTGCTGCCTTTCGGAATCGCGAGCATCAGGACGATGCGCGCGCGACTCGTTTCGGAGGCCGCCGGTGGCTCTGCCTGACAAAGCACCTCGGGGGACAGCGACTCGAGTCGAGCCGTCGCGGCGCGGCCCTTGCCATCGAAGAGGACGACCGGATCGCCCGGACGAAGACGGAGCACGCGAACATGGCGGCTCGACGCCTCTCCGAGAACGAGCGCCCCACCCTCGTCCGGAAGCTCCGGCGCATACAGCCTTCGCACGGTCATGGCTCTTCGGGCCTGAGGATGCAGGCGCACCACTCGCCCTCTTCGAGGCAGGCTTCGAGCTTCATGGCAGCGTAGACGGCGAGCAATGCGTCGCGCTCGCCTCGCAGGATGCCGCTCAAGATGAGAACCCCGGCGGGCGCGAGGCGTGCTTGGAGATCTTTGGGCATGTTCACGAGAACCCGGGTTTCGATGTTGGCGAGAACGATGTCGTAGACGCCGTCGATCTCTGCCAAAGGCTGCGTGGACACCTGCATGGAAGCGCTCACGCCGTTGAGCTCTGCGTTTCGCTTCGCAACGACCACGGCGTCCTCTTCGATGTCGGTGGCGCGCGCCGACGCCGCGCCGAGACGAAGCGCGGCGATCGACAAGACCCCGCTCCCGCATCCGACGTCCAAGACGCGCTCCCCGCCAGTCACCCGCTGATCGAGAACCTGCAAGACGAGCCTGGTCGTTTCATGGTCGCCGCTTCCGAACGCGTTCTCTGGATCAATCGTGAGAACGACATCTCCGGGCTTGCTCGGCGCAGGCTCCCAGGAAGGGTGCAACAGGAGGCGCTCCCCAATCCGCTGCGCGCCAAAGCCGCGTCGCCACTCCGTGGCCCAGTCCTGTTGCGGCACGTAAATGATATCGGCTTCGTACTCGCCGCGGATCTCGCGCAAGGCGTACCGGGCGGAAGCCTCATCGGGGAACGCCGCGATCACGACGGTCCCACTCGGATCGGGTTCCCGAACGATCGTGGTCTGGTCGCGCTCCTCGAGACCGGTCGCGCCAAGCTCCCAGAGTCGAAGTTGCGCAAGCTCGAGTTGCTCGGGTCGAACCCTGACCGTCACGAATGGATGGTGAGCTTGGGACATCAGACCTCGACCATCCGTGCGGAGATATAGATCACCAGGAACAAGACCCAGGTGATCGGGCCGAGACGGTTGCCCCCACGCCAGGCGACGATAGGCGTGAAGACGGGGATGAGGAAACCCAGGTAGCGCCACTGCGCAGCCAGGGGACCCGAAAACACGCGCCAGGCCATCAGGAGGTGCGTGAACAGAAGCGCGGCGCCAGAAAGAGCCCAAAGCGCAAGCAACCAGAGTTCCACAACTCGCTTCTAGCCCATTGTGGGAATCGGCGCTTCGCGGAAGCGGGGGGATCGGCGAAAAGGTGGGCCGTATCGCTGGCGCCGGCACGGGCGCTGGCACTGGCGCTGGCACTGGCGCTGGCACGGGCACTGGCCCCCCAAGACAGCAGGCGGCAGCGCGAGCCCAAAGGGCGAAGCCCGGCGCGAACGCGCCGGCAAGGCAGAGCGAAGCGAATGCCGCGCCAGGGAGGATTACGGGTGGGGGTGGGCGGGCGGTGTAATCAAGCCTAACCACGCCGCCAACTCAAGACCCGCCCCCACCACACCCGCCGCAGCACAAGCCAAACAGCGACGCCGGCCCCTACCCCTCCACGAACCTCGTCACCGCTTCGGGTTCTCCGCCGCAGCTTGCCGGGCGCGCGACTCCGCTTTGCTCCAGGCGCAGGCGCACGGTTTCGTCGCCGGACGGGGTCGTGAATCGCGCCACCCAGCTCGAATCAGACTCCGACTCGGTGCCCAACCATTCGATCTCATTCGCCGACTGCAGCCCCAAGCGCCGTATCAGGAAGATCTCGGCTGCCTGCGACGGCCGGTCATAGCTGCAGCGGCCTCGAAAAAGATCGAGCTCGCCGATCTGCCGGGCTCGCCGGGCAGCGACCCAAGCGTCCACATGCTCCGGCTTGAGCCGGCCGTACATCAGGCCCTCGGGCAGCCACAGGGCACAGGGTGCGAATCGATGCCCGCCGAGGTGACTCGTTTGCCAGACTTCGACGCCCTGGGATTGAATCGCGCGGAACGCCGCGCTGCCGAGAACTCCACAGCAGCGGTCGCGCCGGCCGTGGACGCAAACCAGGCAAATCGGTTCGCTCGGCTCGGCGGGCAGCGTGTCGAGGTCGAGGTCGAGGAGGTCTTCGTATTGGTCGAGCTCGACCCTCGAACTGTGCTGCCTGTCCGGGGCCGAGGACACGATCATAAAGACTGGGCGCCTTCGTGAACGCCCCGGGCGGCGAATGAGCTGCATGCGTGAGCGCGGCACTTCGAGCCAGTCGCTGAGCCGGGCTCGCACCGACGGCGGCAAGGCCTCGGTCTCGAGGGCCTTGGGCGCCCAGGGGTCGGTCACTTCTAGCAGCAACCAGTGATCCACCGACTCGACTGCCGTGCCGGTGAGCGACTCTCCGGCTTCGAGCGACGCAACCGCGCAGTCAGGAACAGCCACGGCTAGTCTGCTGATGCCGGAAGAGGACGCGCCATCTCTTCGGCAGCCTGGTCGATCGTATGTTGTCGTCGTACCGCGATGTCGGAGCGCCAGGCCTGGTACTGCGATTGCATGCTGGCGAGCTGCTCGCTCGCTCGCGCTAGATGACGCTCGAGACGCTCTCGTTGCCTGGGATCGGTCACTTTACCGAGCGCCTCTTGAACGGCTGCATGAACGAGCTTCATCCGCGCCACGGCATCGGTGAAATTCTCTCGCTCGGCAAACCTCCGCGCTTGCACCATCCAAACAGCCCAGCGCTCTTCTGCGGTCCTCAGGTCCATCGATTTTCCAATTTAGGGTGTTTTGCTGGCCGGTCCAGTCGAGGCGCGAGGTCGGTGGTAGAGCCACCAATTCTCGAACTGTGCGACTCGCTGAATCGATGGATCGGAGGCAAAGAGGCCGTCGGGGGAATCGAGCCGCCGAACCAGGAACCAGTCGAAAAAGTCACCGTGCT
Organism: uncultured delta proteobacterium; assembly: GCA_963842915.1. Classification (GTDB taxonomy): domain Bacteria; phylum Myxococcota_A; class Polyangia; order Polyangiales; family Houyiibacteriaceae; genus SG8-38. Next base: position 331,215 of record CAWJII010000004.1, read on the forward strand.
GGTCGAGTTGGAATAGCTGCGGGCTCCACTCCCAACGCACTGGCGTTTCAGGAGGAACGACTGCATTCGGATCCGATTCGTCCCTGTACCGGAACGGGAAGGTCCCGGTCTGTGCGAAGTGGAAGCTCAGCCAGCCGCCTCGCTCGGCCTGGACGTACGCCGGCAAATGGACGTAGGGGCTGTTTCGGGCGCGCGAGTCCTCGTGGTAGTACACCAGGTAGAGAAGCTTGGGAGCCTCGGGGAGCTCGCGGACGATCTCTCGGAAGTGGACGGTGGTCGTCGAGAACTCTTCGTGCGCGTCTGCGACGAACTCCCCGAGCGGTGCGACCGCGACTGCGGTCCAAATGACGAAGCCCAGATGCGCCCAGGTCTTGCGCGGCAGGTTCGGCAGGAGCGCGGGCAGAAGAAAGGCCGCCGCCGTGATCTCGCGAGGAAAAACGTACCACCAGACCCCGAGCTCCATGGGAAGGGTCAGGTAGAGCCCGAGGAAAATCAGGATGGCAATCCCGACGACGGCGTGGGTCGGAACGACCCAGCTACCCTTGGGCCAGGAGCGCAGGCGGGCGACTGCAATCGCGAGCAGTGCGACGGCGGTCACCGCGAAGAGCAGTCCGGTGCGGCGGAACACGAAGCTGTCTTCATCGCCGATGAAAATGTCGGTCGCGTAAGCGCTCGCTTGGGACATGCGGCTCCAGTCCGGAGGCCAGGCCCAGTCGATCTCTGGGATCGTGAGATCTGCGCTGGTCGTCAGCCCAGGCAACGAACAGAGCGATGGAGACGAGAATCGGAATGAAGAGGCCCCGGATGGTATCGACGCGGCCGTGCATCACAGCAGCGATGAGCGCGAGCATCAGGACCGCGAAGGGGAAGCGGTAGAAGTGCGTGAAGAAGAGCAAAACCAGAACCACGACGAGCACGCCCTGGAGCCTGAGGCTCGGTCGATCCACGACGCGGAGCGCAAGGCCGAGCACCATCGCGAAGAGGCCCAGCGAGCCGAGGAAGCTCACGAACCCCCAATGTGCGGGGACGCCCCAAACGGCCACGAGTCCCCAAAGCCCTATGAATGGGGATTTCCTCAGCCCCCAGCAGAGCACCATCAGCCCGACCGGCAAGAGCGCCAACATGATGGCGGCCGCGAGCTTCGTCGCCACCACGGGCGGGAGCACGAGCATGAAGATCGCCGCGAGCGCGTACAGGGTCACATACGGAACCGCAAAGACTTGAAACTGGAATTGCTCTTGGAAATGCCAGCCCGGATCCGAGTAGTGACGGAACACCGAAGAAGACGCCGCATGAAACGGGAAATTCGTCATCATCGGATAGTCGGCGAGCCAAAACGGCGCGCCGACGACGTAGACGATCGTGGCCGCCGCGCAGACCCAGGCCAACCACGAAAGTGGTGCCGGACCCGTGACGCGTGCGCCCGGCCCTCTATGCGCCCCCGGCATTGGCGTTAGGATATCACGGACTGGGGCTTAGCCCTTGAGAGCTTCCGCGCCGCCGATGATTTCCATCAATTCCTTGGTGATGGCCGCCTGGCGGGCTCGGTTGTACTGAAGGGTCAACCGGTCGATCATGTCGTTCGCGTTGTTCGTCGCGGAGTCCATGGCGGTCATTCGCGCGCCGAACTCCGAGGCAACCGACTCGAGCAGAGCCCGGTAGATCTGAACCTCGACGTGCATTGGGAGCAGGGTATCGAGGAGTGCATCCTGGCTCGGCTCGTAAATGAACTCTCCAAGGCGGTCGTCGGCGAGATCGAGCGGCTCGATCGGAAGGAAGGGCTCGATGACGACCTCCTGGCTGATCGCGCTCTTGAACTCGTTGTAGACGAGATGGCAAGCGTCGAGATCGAGAGAGGTGTAATCCTCGACGATGTAGCGGCCGATCTCGCCCGCCTTGTTGGCGTTTAGATCTTCGAAGACTCCGAGGAAGTCGTGCCGGATGTTGGCGTTTCGACGGGTGAAGTAGTCCCGGCCCTTGCGGCCGATGATGCCGAAGCAGACCTCGCTGCCCTCGGCCTCGAGCTCTTTCCAGCGGTTGAACGCCGCCTTGCAGATGTTCGAGTTGAACGCGCCGGCCAAACCGCGGTCGCTGGTGAGAACGACCAGCATGACACGCTTCGGCGCGCGCCTCGACAGCAAGGGATGGACATCTTCTTCCGGGCTGACACGCGCAGCTACGCCGCTCAGCACCTCGAGGGTCTTGATGGCATACGGACGAAGGGCTTCGATGTTCTCTTGCGCCTTCCGCAAACGAGCACCGGCGACCAGTTTCATGGCGCGGGTGATCTTCTGCGTGTTCTTGACGCTTCCGATGCGCTTTCGAATGTCCTTGAGATTTGCCATTGCCGGTTAGTCGTTTTGCTTGGGCTCGAAGATTTCCGCGAATGCCTTGAGAGCGTCCTCGAGCTGGCCTTCGAGTGTGTCGTCGATCTTCCCCTTCGACACGATGTCGCCGAGGATCGAGGGACGCTCGGCCTTGAGATACGAAATCAGCTCTTGCTGGTAGCGACCGATCGAATCGGTGGGAAGCGCGTCCAGATAGCCGTGCGTGCCAGCGAAGATCGAAACGACCTGCTCATCGACAGGCCAGGGCACGAACTGCCCCTGCTTGAGCACCTCGACCAGGCGTTCACCACGGGAAAGCTGCTGCCGGGTCGCGGCGTCGAGGTCGGAGGCGAACTGCGCGAACGCCGCCATCTCTCGGAACTGAGCGAGCTCGAGGCGAAGGGTACCGGCAACCTGCTTCATCGCCTTGATCTGTGCGTTACCACCGACACGCGACACGGAGATGCCGACGTTGATGGCGGGGCGAACACCGGAGTTGAACAAGTCCGACTCGAGGAAGATCTGTCCGTCCGTAATCGAAATGACGTTGGTGGGGATGTACGCGGAGACGTCGCCGGCCTGCGTCTCGATGATCGGCAATGCGGTGAGGGAGCCGCCCGAGTCCGGAAGCTTCTTTGCGACGTAGCCTGCGCCCTTTTCCTTGGCGGCGGCCTCGGCCTCGTGCCTGGACTCGGGGCCGCTGAAGACCTGATTGCCGAGACGGCTGGGCTCCTGGTCGGACTTCACGACGACCCAGTCTTCGGCCATCTTGGCCGCACGCTCGAGTAGACGGCTGTGAACGTAGAAGACGTCGCCCGGGTACGCCTCGCGACCCGGAGGACGACGAAGCAGAAGCGAAAGTTGGCGGTACGCAACGGCCTGCTTCGAAAGGTCATCGTAGATGCAAAGCGCGTGCTGTCCGCTGTCGCGGAAGTACTCGCCCATCGTGACGCCGGTGTACGGCGCGATGAACTGAAGCGGCGCGGGCTCGGAGGCGCCGGCCAGAACGACGGTGGTGTATTCCATCGCGCCGAACTGGGTGAGCTTGTCGACGACCTGGGCGACGGTCGATTGCTTCTGGCCGATCGCGACGTAGAAGCAGAAGACGCCCTTGCCCTTCTGGTTGATGATCGTGTCGAGCGCGACGGCGGTCTTACCCGTCTGGCGGTCGCCAATGATGAGCTCGCGCTGTCCGCGCCCGATGGGAATCATCGAGTCGATGGCCTTGAGGCCCGTCTGAAGCGGCTCGCTCACCGGCTGTCGAGCGACGATGCCCGGCGCCTTGAGCTCGACACGGCGGCTGAGCTTGCTCTCGATGGGACCCTTGCCGTCGATCGGCTGCCCGAGCGCGTTCACGACGCGACCGACGAGCGCGGGGCCTACGGGGACCTCCACGATGCGGCCGGTACGCTTGACCGTGTCACCCTCGTTGATGCCGACGTCGGAGCCGAAAATCGCGCAACCGACGTTGTCCTCTTCGAGGTTGAGAGCCATGCCGTAGACGCCGCCAGGGAACTCGAGGAGCTCGCCCGCCATGGCGCTTTCGAGGCCATAGATGCGGGCAATACCGTCACCTACCGTCAGGACGGTGCCCGTCTCGACCACATCGACCGACTTCTCGTAGGAAGCGATCTGCTGCTTGATGATGTTGGAAATCTCTTCGGCGCGAAGTTGCATTTTGCAAGGCTCCTGATTCGATGCGGTTAGGGCGTATCGCCATCCGCAAGCAACGTTTCCCTAAGCTCGCTCAGCCGGTTGCGGATGCTCCCGTCGAACACTTGGTCGCCGACGCGGGTAACCACGCCACCGATGAGCGAAGGATCTTCCTTCTTGACGAGCACGACCTCACGGTCGGTCACCCGCTTGAGTTTATCCGTAAGCCGCGCGTAGTAGGCGTCGGCCAAGGGCCTCGCGCTGACGACCTCGACGCGAACACGCCCGGTCTCGGCTTCTGCCAGCTCCTCGAGCGAACGAAGCACGGCGTCCAGCGCCCCGAGGCGACCCTTGTCGGCGAGCAGGTTCACCGTATTGCGGACGATCTCGGAGATGCCGAGCTTGTCCATGACCGCATCGATGGCGGCCTTGAGCGCAGGCCTCGGAACTACCGGATTGCCAACGATGTCGCGAAGCTCTGGACTCGTCTTCCAGGCGGCGTGAAGCGAGCCGACATCTCGTAGCACCGTGTCCATCTGGCCCTGCTCGCGCGCGAGATCCAGGACAGCCTTCGCGTAGCGTCGTCCAATGGCGCTCATGATTGCCGCTCCTCGATCACCTCATCGAGACGATTCAGATACGCTTCGGCGAGCTGGTCTTGATCCGCGTCGGTGGTTCGCTCTTGAAGCAAGCTTTGCGCTGCGAGAACCGCGGCGGTCGCGGCCTGCTGCGTGAGCTCCTTGCGAAGCTGTTTGATCTGCTGCTCGATGAGGAAATTCGCGTCTTTGCGCATGCGCGCGGCTTTTTCCTCGGCCTGCTCGACGATGCGATCGCGCTCGGCCTCACCCGCTTTGATCATGTCGCCGCGGATCTGAAGCATCTCCTCGTCGAGCTTCTCGAGGCGGCTGGCGGTTTCCATGTGCCGCTTCTGAGCCTCGGCACGAAGCTGCTGGGCTTCTGCGAGCTCCTTTTCGACCTCGGCGCGCTTCGCTGCAAGGGCGGGGTTGCCCTTCTTGACGATGACCCAGGCGATGAGGGCCAAGAGCACGAGGAAGTTGAAGACCGTGCCCTGGAATTCCTTGTTCCGGATCAGGGACGAGAAGGTGAGGTCTCCGTGCGGGTCGTGGCCATCATGAGCGGCCAGCTCCGCGTCTACTTCATGGGCCACTTCTTCGGCAGCCTGGTGGCCGACGGAGCCGTGCGCGGCATCCTCGGCCAAGGCGAGGCCAGGCACAGTCAGCAGAAACGCGAAAAGCGTCAGCTCGAGCGCGCGCATCACTGGACCTCCCGATTCAGCATCTTGGAGGCGATTTGCTTGGCCAGGACGGGAACCGAGACATCGAGGTCGGCGCGAAGCCGGGACGCCTCCGTGCTCAGCTTGGATTCGGCCTCGGCGACCAGCTTGTCGGTCTCCTCGCGAACTCGATCGAGCACCGCACGCTCCAGACGCTTGCCTTCAGCGCGAAGGCGATCGCGCTCCTCACCGGCTTGTAGGCGAAGACGCCGCATCTCGACTTCGAACTCTTCGCTCTCGGCCGAGGCCTCGTCTTGGAGGCGAAGTGCCTCGAGCTTCGAGCCTTCGATGGCGGCCTCGCGCGCCTCGAACAGCGCGACCATCGGTCGAAAGATCAGCGGGCGAAAGACAAAAAACGCAACACAGAACAGCACGAACTGGATCAGCATCGTGCCGTCGAGGTCGATGATGGAACCCTCAGAAAGCAGGGCTGTGAAAAGCACGTTCATCGCAGCGGTATTCCCGTCTTGGACCCAAAGATCCGGCAGGAAAGAAACTCCAACTGGAGACAATCTCCAAACGGCGCTTGGGGCCGAATCGCAGCTACGGCAAGGACAATTCCCTAGCGGCGCGCGTTCGTAGCATGGGGTCGAACCCAGTCAAGGACGGCCGGGCGCACGATCTGGGTTGGAACTAGCTCGATCCCTGGGGTCCTTCGAAGACGCGCGTTCGGAGGGCTCGAACCGTCCTTATACCGCTACGCAGCGGACGGGGTGACGTTACGTCATGTGGCTCCCCGGACTCGGCCGAAGTCCTTTCGAGATACAGAAAGGCGGGCCTGAAGTCGGAGGCTTGCTAGGTTGAGCACGCATGCGCGGGAGCATCAGTCTCTGTGTTTGTGCGGCGCTCTTGGCGGGACTGCTTTGGCCCGTGCCCGCCGGTGCCGACGCGGAGCCCGCTGCGGTCTCCCAGGACGAGGGGCCCGACTTGCCGGTCTTGGTGATGCTCATCGGCGCCGGCGCGCGCTTGAGAAACATCCACATCGAGGTGGGCGACGGCAGCGAGCGGAGCTTCGAAACCGGTGTGTACTTCGACTTTGGCTGGCATCTGTTCGTGCGCCCAATGAGCCGGCGCTCGCCGCGAGCGGCCATGCAAGCGATCGTCTTTCAAATCGACGGGGGCTCGGGCATCGGACTCAAGGCCCAGGCGCAGGCGGGGATCGAGCTGCAGACCAACACCTGGCGAATGCTCGGACAGTTCGGCTACCTCTATCCGATCAAGCGGCTGCAGATCGGCGGCCTCGCCGGGGTCGGCGGAGACGTGTTCAATATCGATCTGAACTCGGTGCTGCCGTCTTCCAGGATCATCTACGCCCGCCTGGGGCCGGCCGTGAGCTACCAGATCCTTCCAGGCTTTCTGGGTTTCCGCGCGGATTTCGGTCTTCGCTTCCCTTTCTACTATGGCGAAATCGAGGACGCGTTCGGACAGGACGGCTCCGGTATCGGCCTGGACGGGGCGCTGACCTTCGAGGGGCGACTGGAAGCGGGATTCAGCTACGGGGTCCGGTTCGTTTGGGAGTACTACCGGCTACGTTTCTCCGGCCCGACCATGAACGTCCCGGCGATGGGCGACGGCGCCAAGGACAGGGACCACGCGTTGACGATTCAGCTCCTGTTCGGCTGGTCGCTGTAGCCGTCGGGAGAGGTGTCCTCCGCGGAGCGAGGCGAAACCGGACAATCGTCGAGCTCGAGCACCTCGCCCATCACGCAGGAGCCATCGAAAAGAACGCCCTTGTCCATGAAAAGGGCTTGGGTCCGGATGTCGCCTCGTACCTGAGCCGGTGCGTGCAGCTCGACGAGCTCGGTCGCGTGGATGTCGCCGTCGATCATTCCGCCGCGGACGATCAAGGTGTGAACTCGAATCGCGCCCTTGATGCTCGCCTCTTCGCCGACCACCAGCAGGCCTTCGCTGAACACCTCTCCTTCGAACTCGCCGTCGATGCGAGCCCGACCTTCGAAAAAGAGCTTCCCTTGGTACCGGGTGCCGGCGCCGAGAAGGGTTTGGAGGATGGCGTCCTGGTTCGGCATCAGAAGGTCGATGGTAGAAAGGCCCGAGCGTAGGGTCAATTGAGCACTGGCTAGGGCTTGCCGGACGGCAGCGTGACCCTAGTTCGTGGAGGCTGGCGTCTTTGACCGCCCTCAGGGGCCGTGCTAGGTGGCGCTCGCTTTTTGCGGGCGTGAACAGCCCGGCCGACACCCTTTCGAGAGAACCGGAAAGAACATGGCAGAGCTTCAGAACGGGCAAGTTACTCAAGTTATTGGTCCGGTCGTGGACGTCACCTTCCCCCAGGGGAGTCTCCCGGAGATTCTCTCGGCGCTGAAGGTGAGCAACCCGGCGATTAGCGATAAGGACTGGAACCTCACCCTGGAGGTTGCACAGCACCTCGGTGAGAACACCGTCCGCGCGGTCGCGATGGATTCGACCGACGGCCTGGTCCGCGGGATGGCGGTCAAGAACACCGCCGCTCCGATCGCGATGCCGGTCGGCAAGGAGTGCCTCGGGCGCATCTTGAACGTCATTGGCGAGCCGGTGGACGAAAAGGGACCGGTCGGCGCCACCAAGTTCTCACCGATTCACCGCGACGCTCCGACATTCGTCGAGCAGAGCACCGAGGTCGAGATCTTCGAGACGGGCATCAAGGTCATCGACCTCCTCGCTCCGTATCGTAAGGGCGGCAAGATCGGTCTGTTCGGCGGCGCGGGCGTCGGCAAGACGGTTCTCATCATGGAGCTGATCAACAACGTCGCGAAGGCGCACGGTGGCGTGTCCTGCTTCGCGGGTGTCGGCGAGCGTACTCGTGAGGGTAACGACCTGCTCCTCGAGATGAGCGAATCGAAGCTCGAGTCGGGCGAGACCGTTCTCTCGAAGACCGCGCTCATCTACGGCCAGATGAACGAGCCGCCCGGCGCACGCGCACGAGTCGCCTTGAGCGCCTTGACGGTTGCCGAGTACTTCCGTGACGACGAGGGTCAGGACGTCCTTCTCTTCGTCGACAACATCTTCCGATTCACGCAGGCCGGCTCCGAAGTCTCGGCGCTTCTCGGCCGTATTCCTTCGGCGGTTGGTTACCAGCCGACGCTGGCAACCGAGATGGGTCAGCTCCAGGAGAGAATCACCTCGACCACCAAGGGCTCGATCACCTCGGTCCAGGCGATTTACGTTCCTGCCGATGATTTGACCGACCCGGCGCCTGCAACGACCTTCGCTCACTTGGACGCGACGACCGTTTTGTCGCGTTCGATCGCGGAGCTCGGCATTTACCCGGCTGTCGATCCGCTCGACTCGAGCTCGACCATGCTCGACCCGAACGTCCTCGGCGAGCGGCACTACGCGGTCGCGCGTGGCGTGCAGGAGACCTTGCAGAAGTACAAAGACCTGCAGGACATCATCGCGATTCTCGGTATGGACGAGCTCAGCGAGGATGACCGCTTGGTCGTCGACCGCGCCCGTAAGATTCAGCGATTCCTTTCGCAACCGTTCTTCGTCGCCGAGCAGTTCACCGGCCTCAAGGGGGCGTACGTGCCGCTCGAAGAGAGCGTCTCCGGTTTCGAGGAGATTCTCGACGGCAAGCTCGACGAGATCCCCGAGCAGGACTTCTACCTCAAGGGCAACATCGAAGAGGTCAAGGAAGCTTTCAGCAAGCGCGACAAGGACTGACGGGGCTGAACGATGGCGAACTCCGAACATCTGCAACTCGACGTGGTCACGCCCAGCGGCTCCGTGCTTTCCGCCAAAGTCGATTCGGTTCAGGCGCCAAGCGTCGAGGGCGAGTTCGGCGTACTTCCAAACCACCTTCCGCTCTTGGCGGCGCTCAAGTGCGGGCTTCTGGTTTGGGAGGTCGAAGGCAAGCGTAAGATCGCCGCGATCGGCCCCGGCTTCGTCGAAGGCGGGCCCGACAAGGTGCTTCTGCTGACCGACGTGTTTGCCTCGCCCGAAGAGATCAAGCCCGACGAGGTGCGTGCAGAGCTGGCCAAGGCCGAAGAGGCCCTCAAGGCCTTCGACGAGCTGTACGAAGGCCCGGACTACAACGAGCTGCAGCGCGACGTCGACTGGGCGCATGCGCGGCTCGAAGCGTACGCGGCTTCGCGCGCGGTTTGAGCGCGCGGTTTTAGCGCGGGGGGCTGGGCGTCAGCGTTCGGCTTGTGCTGCCGCGGGTGTTGTGGGGGCGGGTCTTGAGTTGGCGGCGTGGCAAGGCTTGATTACACCGCCCCGCCCACCCCCACCCGTAATCCTCCCTGGCGCGGCGGGCGCTGCGCTCCGCCTTGCCGGCGCGTTCGCGCCGGGCTTCGCCCTGCGGGCTCGCGGGGGGGCTGCCGTCTTGGGGGAGTGTCCTTAGTGCTCCGGTTCGGAGGGGGGTTCGGTCCACTGTTCTAGGGCGGTTAGGGCTGCGGACTGTTCGGCTTCTAGCTTGGAGCGGCCAGTACCTGTGGCTACGTGTTCGTCGTTGAGCTCCAGTGCGACGGTGAACTCGCGCTCGTGATCGGGGCCTTCGGTGTCGACGAGCTGGTAGCTTGGTGTTCCCCCGAGGTTCGCTTGGGCCCACTCCTGCGCGCGTGACTTGGCGTCTCGATGTCCCGGGGCGCTGGTGTGGAGACGGGGCTCGAATATTCGACAAGCGGCTTCGAAGGCTAGGTCTCCGCCTCCGTCGCTATAGATCGCACCGATGCAGGCCTCGAGTGCGCTCGAGAGCAACCTGGGCTTGCTGCGCCCCCCCGACTTCTGCTCTCCCTTGCCGAGCCGCATCGCGTCTCCAATGCCGATCGCCTGGGCTGCTTCGCAAAGGCCCTTCTCGCTGACCAGGTCGGCCCGTCGTCTGGTGAGCTCGCCCTCGTCCGCGTCGGGAAACTGCACGTACAAAAGCGAGGCGACGACGAGATCGACTACGGCGTCACCGAGGAACTCGAGGCGCTCGTTGTCGGTAGCGGCGAGGTCGGGGCGCTCGTTCTTGAACGAGGTGTGGGTGAGCGCGTCCAGCAACAGGCCCGTGTCGGCAAAGGTGTAGCCGAGCTCTTCGCATAGGCGCAGCGCCGCTTCGTCGAGGGGCTCATCGCGATTGGACATCGGGCGCAACCTATCAGCTGACCCGTGGTGAATCCATCGCCAAGCGGTGCCGTGCTATACGCGCCCGGTGAGCTTTCCCCCCGAGATCTTGGAAACGACGCGGCTCCTGCTGCGCCGTCCGACCGTCGGGGACTCAGAATCCGCGTTCGAGTCCTACGCGAGCGACCCGAAGATCACGCGCTACATGACCTGGAGCGCGCACACGAACCCGGCGCAGACTCGGGACTTCTTTCAGCAGACCATCGACGCCTGGGACTTGCGGATGGGCCACCGCGTATGGCTCATCGAGCGCAAAGACGACGGAATGCTGATCGGGACAATCGGATGCACCGTGCACTTCCATCGGGTGGAAGTCGGCTTTGCCCTTGGCAGTCGTTTTTGGGGCCAGGGATATGCGCCCGAAGCCTTGTCGAAAGTCATTGAAGCAGCCTTTGCCGACGAGCGGATCGCACGCGTCCAGGCGCTCTGCGACGAAGAAAACGCCCAGTCGTCGCGTGTCATGCAGAAGGTCGGAATGCAGTACGAAGGGCGGCTTCAACAGTACGGCAGGCATCCCAACCGCTCCGAAACTCCGCGAGACTGCCTGATGTATGCCCTGGTTCGCGGCGATTGAACCGCGAATCGAAGCGACTACACTCCGCCCTCAATGCGCATGCTCACGACCGTAGCGGACCAGGCGGAGGCCCATACCCTTGGTGACGCGCTCTACGCGGATGGCGTGCTCACGACGCTCAAGGAGACACGCGACGGCTCGATTGCGATCTGGGTTCACGACGAAGAGCAGATGGAGCAGGCGCGCGCCTTTCTGAAGGGCTTTGATCCGACGTCGAATCGGGTCGCCGAGATGGCCAAGAAGGCCCGGTCGAAACGCAAGCAAGAAGCCAAGGCCGACCAGCAGCTCCGCGTGCGAACCGAAAAGATTCGCGGGCAGATCGAGGCGAAACAGAACATGCGCATCGGGACGGTGACCACCGGCTTGATCGCGATCTGCGTCGTCGTGTTCTTTCTGACGGACATGGGCAAGAACATGAGCGTCGTGTCGTATTTCACTTTCGTGCCGGCAGTGCCGGCTCGAGGCGGCCCAGTTTGGGGTGACGCGAGCGCGATCTGGGAGGGGCAACCCTGGCGCTTGCTCACGCCGATGTTCCTGCACTTCGGCTTCATGCACATCCTGTTCAACATGTGGTGGCTCAAGGACCTTGGCACCGCGATCGAGCGCGTGTTCTCGGCCCGCTACCTGCTCGGCCTCGTCCTCGTGACCGCAGCGGTTTCGCATGTGCTCGAATACATCATGTCCGGACCGACGACGTTTGGAGGCATGTCCGGCGTGGTCTACAGCTTGTTCGCCTTCATCTGGATCCGCGGCCGCCTAGACCCGAGCTTCCCATACCGAATGCCGCAACAGCTGGTGACGTTCATGTTGATCTGGCTGGGGCTGGGTTTCACCGGATGGGTGGGGCCGATCGCGAACTGGGTGCACACCGGGGGGCTGCTGGTCGGGGCGGTCTGGGGCGTGATTTCGTCCGGGTATCTTCAGCGCAAGCTGGGGCGCTAGAAGCGGCCCACCGCGAACCGCTGAACACCGGCACTGGCGCTGGCACTGGCACTGGCACTGGCACTGGCACTGCCCAAGACATGCGCGGCAGCGCGAGCCCAAAGGGCGAAGCCCGGCGCAAAGCGCCGGCAAGGCAGAGCGCAGCGAATGCCGCGCCAGGGAGGATTACGGGTGGGGGTGGGCGGGGCGGTGTAATCAAGCCTTACCACGCCCCCAACTCAAGACCCGCCCCCCAAACACCCGCGGCAGCCCAAACCAAACAGCGACGCCCGCCTCCACGCATAGCAACACCCACCCCATCAAAACAACCCCATCACCCGCGCATAGCTCCGCTCCCTGTCCCCCCGAATGTCGTCCAATATTCTTTGAATCTCCGCCCTGCCCTCGCGCTCCAACGTCCGTTCGTTGTGCGCGACTACTGAGGCGGCGACGCTTTGTGGGGGCTTCATTGCCTCGAGATTTTCCAAGTCGATGTCGAACATGTCGCGGTAGTGGGGTGGGTCTTGGGATCGAATTTGTTCGAGGAGGGATCGGCGGACTAGCTGCACGGTCGGGTCGGGGGTTTGTCGTAGGAACTGGATCGAACCCGCGGAGCCGGGGGCGCTCGGGTAGAACGGCGCGGTTAGAAAGACGCCGTCTCGTTGCTCGGCGATCGCGCTGGCCCAGGCAGCCAGCTCGTCCGGCCCTCCTGTGAAGCGTGGGGCGATCACGAACGCAACGTCGACGGTCTCGTCGTCGGCCCAGTCGGCCAGCACGGGTGCGAGCTCGTCGACAGAACAGGTCTCGTTGGTAACGACATACGCGCGACTGCGGCCCTGGACGCGGGCTGCCTTCGCCCAGGGACAGACCGAGAAGCGCTCGATCAGCTCGCGCTGGTAGCGCTGGTGGAGCCGGAGCGCCTCATGGCGAAGCGTTTGTTGCGGGTTCACCGGTCTCAATCTGTCGCCTGCGCGAGTCGCCTCGAGAGGTACTCGTCGAGGTGCGGCACGATCAGCAGGCCAAGCGCTTCGTCGGGGGTCAGGAACTCGGCGCGCACCACCTCGCGGTTGTCGACCTGCACGTTTGGCTCGGAGTCTACCTCGAGCTCGTAGATGTCTAGTGTGTCCTGACGGTGCTCGAAGACGTGCGTACCGTGATAGGCGTGGACCAGTCGTTTGGGCTGCACGTTGATACCGACTTCTTCGCGTAGCTCACGGGCCGCCGCGGTTCGACGATCTTCTCGCCGGCGAATGTAGCCGCCCGGGAAGGTGAGCTGAGCGCGGTAGGAGTTTTTCACGAGCAAGACTCGGCCCTGGTGCCAGACCGCCACGAGCGCCCCGGACGTCTCTGGTCGTCGAATGAACCAGAGAAGCCGTAGCCCCCAATGCGCTGCTCGATACACCGCCCTGATCAAGGCGTTGAACATGTCGACAGGTTACCAAAATTGCAGGGCGCAGCGAAATCCCTGCCTAGGAGAACCCTCAGAGGGTGGCGCCCGTCCGGGCCCAGGTTCCGCGCCGGTACGCCAGAATGCCGAGGAACAAGCGAACCACGAACGAGATGGGGACGGCGACCCAAATTCCGAACGCGCCCCAGCCCACGATGAAACCGAGGAACCAGCTGAGCGGAACTTGGATGACCAGGGTGCCGACGATGTTGATCATCAGGCTGGTGTTGGTGGCGCCGGCGCCGCGGAGCATCCCGATGAGACCGATGTGAACTCCGACGATCGGCATGCCCCAGCCGAGGACCTGCATCCAGAGTATCGAATAGCGGCCCAGCTCGGTCGCGGGGTCGATGTCGAAGATCGCGAGGATCGGTTCAGCCCCGAACACGATCGACAAACCTAGGACGGTCATGATGGCGGTCGATAGGAGAATGCCGCCGCGCACGACCTGACGCGCTTCGGGCTCATCGCCGGCGCCAAGTGCGTTTCCGACCATCGCACCGATGGCCTGCGAGACTCCCAAACCGGGCACGAACGCTAGAGACTGAACTCTCAGCCCGACGCCGTGAGCCGCGACTGCCACCTGCGCTACACGCGCCAGCATGCCGACGACAGAAAGAAAAGCGACGTTGAGGACCAGCATGTCGAGCGCAGCCGGCGCTCCGATGCGAAAAAGATCGCGGGCGAGCGGCTGGTCGAGCTTGGCCAGACCAAGGTGCGCACGGACGCCGTAGACGACGTCGCGCCTCAAGATGAGCACCATCAGGAGGACTGCAACGGCTTGCGAGATGACCGTACCCCAGGCCGCGCCGCGGACACCCATCGCGGGAAGGCCGAGCCCCCCCAAGATGAGCCCATAGTTCAAGACGATGTTGAGGAAATTGCTGAACAGGGCGATCATGAACGGCAGCATCGTGTTGCCGACCGCGCGCAAGGCCGCTGCGAACAGCATGTTCAAGTAGAAGAACACCGAGAGCGAAAGGAGCGGGCGCAGATAGCTCACCGCCAGCTCACGAACCTCCGCTTCGGCACCGAGCCAGTCCATCACGAGGCCGGCGCCGAGATTTCCAACGATCGCCACGGCGATCGACACCAGGTAGGTCAGAAGAATGCTCTGGTGAAGAACGTGATTGATGCGATCGGACTGGCGGGCGCCGTGGGCACGGGCGATGAAAGCGACCGTCCCGACGGTCAGCCCGAGCATCGCCACCATCAGCAAGAAGATGAGCTGACCCGCAAAACCCAGGGCCGTCAGCGCTTCCTCGGCATCGACAAGGCGCCCGCACATTGCGGTGTCGACCGCCAGAGTGAGGACGCTCAGCAGGTTCAGGCCGACGATCGGCATCGCCAGATCGAAGAGGCGCCGGAAGATGGTGCGATCGACGCCTTTGAATAGACCTGACGCTGACTTCATCAGTGGCGGGGGAGCCTGCATCGCTCGCCGTGGCCGCGCCAGCGGTTTCGCGATGGTGCTAGCCTTGTATTGCAATGGCCGGTGAGCCGCGAGACTTTGGGCCGTATCATCTGCTGCGCCGCCTCGGCGTCGGCGGAATGGCGGAAGCTTTCGAAGCAATGCGCGCTGGGGATGGCGGATTCGAGCAGCGTGTTTGCTTGAAGCGCGTGCTGCCCGCGTTCAGCGAGGACGCCGAGTTTGTCTCTCGATTCCAGCGCGAGGCCAAGCTCGCGGCGCAGCTTCGGCATACCAATATCGTGGGCGTGATCGACGTCGGCGAGGTCGACGGTGTCCACTACATGACCCTCGAGCTGGTCGACGGCGTGGACCTTCGCTCGCTGCTCAATTCGTCACCGGGCGGGAAGCTCGCTTGGGAGACGGTGGCTTTGATCGGCTTGGACCTCGCCTACGCGCTCCAACACGCGCACGGCACCCTGGTTCACCGCGACATCTCGCCTTCAAACATCCTGCTGAGCCGCTCCGGAGAGGCGAAGCTCGCGGACTTCGGCATCGCAAAGGCGATCGAGAATGCGAAGGCTACGGCAAGCCGTAGCGCGAAAGGCAAGGTCCCGTACATGTCTCCCGAGCACATGCGCGGCGAGGATGTCGACGGACGATCGGATCTATTTTCGCTCGGCGTGAGTCTGTTCGAGGCGATGGCCGGGCGGCGCCCTTTCGATGGGGCGCACGACGTCGAAACGATGCAGAGGATTCTGGAGGGCGACCGACTGTCGCTCCAAGAGGCCGCACCACAAGCTCCGGCCCTGCTCCGCGAGATCATCGAGCGACTGATCGAAGTGGATCGCGGGGTCCGCACGCCGAGCGCGACGCGCTTGATCGAAGAGCTTGCCGCCGTATCGCCTCCTCCATCGGCGAGATGGGAGCTCGCGTCGACCGTCGAAAACCACCGAGGCGGCAAAAAAGCGCGCATGCACGTTCGGGCGCGCGAAGAAGAACGGGACACGGAGCTGAGCCGGCCTCCGACCCTGCCTACGGATGACGCCGCACAGGTTCCGCGAAAGCCCGCAAAGACCAGCCGCGCAGCACTGATTGCAGGTGCGTTGCTGGCGATCCTGGCAGCAGCGGTCACGGGGAAAGCGTGGCTCGGGCGGAGGGAGGCGGTGTCAGCGCCAGTGTCAGCGCCAGCGCCCGTGTCAGCGCCAGCGCCAGCGCCCGTGTCAGCGCCAGCGCCAGCGTCAGCGCCAGCGTCAGCGCCAGCGTCAGTGCCAGCGCCAGCGCCAGCGCCCGTGACTCCGACCGACGATGCGTCGGGCGCGGATCCTTCGCCGGCCAAGATAGCCAAGGGTACGGTTCATATTGTCGTTCACCCCTGGGGCCGTGTCTGGATCGACGGAGCGTACATGGGCAGAGCTCCTGTGAAGGCGCGGCTTTCCAAAGGAAAGCACGTCATCAAGGTTGGCAGGGAGCTCCCGAGCCAGACGCGCGTGGTCCGAATTGAAGCGGGCGCCCGAAAAGAGCTCGAGATCAATCTGGGAGAGTAGCCGCTACTCGACGATGATGGCGCCGCATGGGAACTCGGCTGAGAACGTCACGTCGCCGCTCTTGAACGTGTCGCAGGCGCTGCCGACCAGCTCGATGACATCATCGACGCCGGGCTTGACGCGCCACTCGCTCGGGCAGCTCAGCGGCACACCGTTGAGTCGAACGTCGCCCTCCGCGCAGGCCTTCACTTTGTCGTCGAAGCGCTTGTCCATCTGGATGTCGCAAGAGATGCTGGAGCCGATGATCGTGCGGAATTCGTCTTCGAGATCCTGAGGATTGGTGCCAACCCAGAATGGAGCGCCCTGAGCCGGGTTCGCCGGTTCCTCACCCACTGGAGCCGGAACCCCGGTGAACTGACCAAGGCCGACGCCGACGTTGGCGACTTCTTTCATGTGGTCCTGCGTGTCAGCGTCGGAGAGCGCGCCAACCCAAAGAACCAAAACGTCGATGCCCAGACTGCGCGCGCGCGCCGATGCGGAGACGGCCTCATCTCGAGCCTGCGCTGTCGGGTTCGGATCCGGAGTCTCGCAAGAATCCGGCTCGCCGTCCGTAGCCAAGACGATGATAGTCGGCCCTTCGGCGGGCGGCGGATCGGCCTGGATGATGTCGACCAGGACGTCGATGGCGTCGCCGGTCGGCGTGTCCTCACCACCGGGGAAGGTCGCCGGGTAGCTCATGTTGATCGAAGCGGAGGCGTCCATCGAGAAGTTGACCTGGGTATCGAAGATCGGACACTGGGCGGGTGTCTCGCCACCGTCGGCTGATTGGTACGTCGTCAGCCCGTAGCGAACGATCGAGTCGGTCTCCGCGACGATCTCCGTGATCGCAGCGTGCGCGGCCTCCCAGCGATTGAGCCCGCCACCGAAGTCCGCTGGCATCGAACCGCTCTGGTCGACGAGGAACATGATGTTGGGAATGCTTCGCGTAGGCGTGATCGTCACCGACTGACAGCCGTTGCCGCCGCTGTTGCCAGTGCCGGCTGTACCGCCCGTGCCCATGTCCGGGATGCAGCGGCCGTTGCTCGTGTTGCAGGTCCAGCCCGCACCGCAGCCCTGGGTCGCTGTGCAGTGCGCAACGCATCTCCCGTTTTCGCAGAAGCTCGCTTCGCAGTCTCTATCCGAGCTGCAGGCCAAGTCGCAGTCATCGGGGGGAGGATCCAAGCTCTGGCAGCTCAGCACTACACCGCCGCTGCCACCGCTACCGCCAGTCCCAGCGCTGCGGGGACCCGAGCCGTCTGCGCCACAAGCGACCATCGCCAAGCCGCCCAAGCCTGCGAGCACAATCGAAATCCATCTACCCATGTACGAACTCCCCAAATACGAAAAAGCCAAATATGCCAATATTGTACACTGGCAATGTAGCGGTCGCAAATCTCACCGATGGGGCGCTTTGCATGATTTGCTATTAGTTCCGGACAGTTATATACCTCGACTGCTGCACACCCTCCCGACAGGCAGGTCCAGCGGCATGGAGTCAGTACTGGAAATCGCGCCAGGCAGCCAGACACGGAGCGAATTCGCCTCGGAGGCTGGTCTCGGGAGCCTTTTTTCCTCTAGGAAAGGGGTCAGAAACCTCCTAGAAACAATGGCGGTCCAGAGATCCCGCAACAAACTCTCGAGCATGGTGAACGACCTGCCGAGAGTTCAACCCCGCGGTCCACCTCTGACTCTTTTCGCAGGTGCCTCGGCGACGCGAACATCTTTAGGAGTAGTAACGATGAGTATCATCAAGGCTGAATACATCTGGATCGACGGCACGGAGCCGACGCCGCTTCTTCGCTCGAAGACCCGAATGCTCGAGGCGAACATCATCGAGAAGGTTCTCGGTGCGATCACAGGTGTTGCGGCCCTGCCGCATTGGGGCTTCGACGGGTCCAGCACGAACCAGGCGACCGGTGATGATTCGGACTGCCAGTTGTTCCCCGTTTTCGCGTGTCGCGATCCGCTCCGAGGTGGAGACAACCTGCTCGTCCTTTGTGAGGTCGTGACCCACGGCGGAACGCCGCACCCGAGCAACACCCGACGTGCAGCTTCCGAGACCGAAGAGCGCCTGAAGCACCTCGATTGCTGGTACGGCATGGAGCAGGAATACACGATGATGAAGGACGGCTGGCCTCTGGGATTCCCAGAAGGCGGCTTCCCGCTTCCTCAGGGCCCGTACTACTGCGGCGTGGGCGCCGATAAGATCTTCGGCCGCGAGATCGTCGAAGAGCACATGGATGCCTGCATCAAGGCCGGCCTGAAAATCTCGGGCATCAACGCCGAGGTCATGCCCGGCCAGTGGGAGTTTCAGATCGGTCCCGCGGGTGTCACCGAGGTGGGCGACCACATGTACATGGCGCGCTACCTGCTCGAACGCATCGCCGAGGGCTACGGCGTCGACATCTCCCTCGATGCCAAGCCGGCCAAGGGCGACTGGAACGGCGCGGGCTGCCACACCAACTTCAGCACCAAAGCGATGCGTGAGGACGGCGGCTTGAAGGTCATTCACGAGTACTGCGAGAAGCTGGGCGAGCCCGACCGCATCGCGCTTCACTTGAAGCACTACGGTGCCGGCCTCGAGGATCGTCTCACCGGCGCGCACGAAACCGCGTCCTTCCGGGACTACAGCTGGGGCGTGTCCGACCGCGGCGCTTCGATTCGAATCCCAATGGCCACCGACCTCGACGGCAAGGGTTACCTCGAGGATCGTCGCCCCTGCGCGAACATCGACCCCTATGTGGTGGCTCGCCTGATGGCAGAGGTTGCCGAATAAGGCAGCGAGACCGAACCCAAAGACGCCGCGTTCTTCGGAGCGCGGCGTTTTTCGTTAAACGGTCAGGACGGCCGCGCCGCGAATTCCGTCGTGCTGAAGGCGTTCGAGCGCTTCGTTGGCGCTCTCGAGTGGGAACGCTTCGACCTGCGTGCGCACGGGGACCTCTGCAGCCTCTCGGAGAAATGCGATGCCGTCCTCACGGGTGTTGTTGGCGACGCTGCAGACGACGCGCTCACGATAGAGGAGCTCGTACGGGAGCTCCGGAATGGGGCTCATGTGAATGCCTCCGAGCACGAGGGTGCCGCCCTTGTCGAGGTGCGAAAGCGCAGCGGGGACGATCTCGCCGGCCGGCGCGAAGATGATGCTCGCGTCGAGCGGGACCGGGGGCTTGTCCATGGTGTCGCCCGTCCAGACGGCGCCGAGCTCTTCGGCAAGCGCCTGGTGCTTCTCGCGATCGCGTGTGCAGACGTAGACCTCGGCGCCGCGCGCTCGGGCGATCTGAATGGCGACGTGTCCTGCGGCGCCGAAGCCGTAGAGCCCGAGGCGCGCGCCGGACCAGTCGTCGATGCCGGTCTTGTTGAGACAGCGGTAGCCGATGATGCCGGCGCAGAGCAGGGGAGCCGCTTGCAGGTCCGAAAAGCCGTCGGGCAGTGGGTAGGTGAAGCTCGCCGGAGCAACGACATACTCTGCGAAGCCACCGTGAACGGTCCAGCCTGTGAAGTCAGGCGCATCGCAGAGGTTCTCACGTTGGCTCGTGCAGAAGGCGCAACATCCACAGGTGCGATGAAGCCAGGCGACACCGACGCGCTCGCCGACTTCGCGATCGCGCACGGAGGGCCCAAGCGATTCGATCGTACCGACGACCTGGTGACCTGGAATGATGGGCGAGCGGCGGAGCTCGAGGTCGCCTTCGACGACATGCAGGTCGGTGCGACAGACACCGCAGGCGTGCACTTTGATGAGGACTTCGTCGGCGGCGGGTGCGGGGACGTCTACGTCGCCGAGACGCAGGGGATGCGTTTCGATGGGGGCGGGGGCGTCGAGGAGAACGGCTCGCATGACGTTAGTTTACACGATCGCGGGCACTGGCACTGGCACTGTCCCTCCCCCACCCTTCCCCCCATGTGGCTCTGGCTCTCCCTCCTCGCCGTTCCCGTCGTCGGTCCTGCCGTCGTCGCTTGGAAGATCTGGGACGAGGTTCGGCGTACGATTAGTGAAGATCCGCTCGTCTGGGAGACACAGATCCGTGCCTTTGAAAGGCGGGAGCGGAAGCGGCCCGAAGCCAAAGGGGCGGTGGTGTTCGTGGGCAGCTCGACAATTCGGTTTTGGAGGAATCTCGCCCAGGACATGTCGCCCTTGCCTTCGGTTCAACGCGGCTTTGGCGGCGCGAAGGTGAACGATGTGATCCACTACATGGATCGGCTCATCACGTCGCACGATCCCGATATGGTGGTGCTCTACATCGGTACGAACGACATGCTCGACTTCGCCGGAAACCGTCCAAAGAGCGTCGAGCAAATGAAGACGCTCTACGACACCTTGCTCAGCAGGCTGCACGAGCGCTTGCCCAAAGCGCGCATCCTCGTCCTCGGGACCTTCCCCTCCCCGCTCAACGCCCGCCGGGCTTCGGAGATCAACGAGGTGAACGAGTACCTGACGAAAGCCGCCGAAAGCAGACCATGGTTGGACCTGATCGACGGTAACTCGGCTTTGCAAACGCCGAGCGGCGAACCGGATCGATCGCTCTTTTTGTTCGACCGCGTACATCTGAACAAGAAGGGCTACGCGCGCTGGGCGCAAATCCTGCGTCCGAAGCTTCTCGACCATTGGCGTCAACGATTGCACTGAACGAGCGGTTCCGATATACGACTAGACCATCGTGGCGCGTCAAGCTCAGCAAACGTGGGATACCCCGGACGTCAGTAGAGCGAGCGGGATTTCCGTCAAGAGCGGCGGCAGCGGACTCGCAACTTCCGCGAAGCCTCGGGGACTGTTCCAGAAACTCGCCTACCGAGCCGACGGTTTCTTCGTCAAGCAAATCAGCAAGCTCCAGCCGGCAGACTTGAAAGAGCCGCCAGAGCTGGTGCACGACCTGACGGCGTTTGCTTCGAGCGACGACTACCGGACGTACCGCGAGTGCCCGAGCGATCTCTTCCCGAATCCGGGGCGAATCAACGTCAAGAAGCGCTGGCTGGCACCGCAGCGAGTCGGCTACGCGGAGTGGAGCTGGCGCAGTGTCCACCCGCTCGTCTTCAAGGGCGTCGAGCACGAGTACCGAAGTCATACCGACAATCAGACTGCCCTGCTCCGAACTCTGAATCTGCGAATCAAAGACAAGCCGATGGCGATCCTCGTGAACGGCTTTTCGTCGGGGCACCATCTGATGGAACGCGTTGCCTGGCCGATGCGAGAGTTCTTTCGGCAAGGGATTGGGGTTTCGCTCTTTGCGCTCCCCTTCCACGGACGGCGGGGGAACGCGTTTCCACCGGAGTGGCCGCAGCAGGACACCGCGTTCACCATCGAAGGATTCCGTCAGGCAATCTGGGATTTGCAGACCGCAATTCGCACGATGCGAGAGGCGGGCGCGAGCCATGTCGGCGTAGTCGGTATGAGCCTCGGCGGCTACACGGCATCCCTGCTGGCTACGGTGACCTCGGACGTCGACTTCGTGATGTCGTACATTCCGATTTGCAGCATGCCCGACGTGATGAACGACAACGACCTGGTGCCGGGTACCGGCGACATTCAGCGAACGCTCTACGAAGGCTACCGCGAGCAGCTGGTTCCCATCACGCCGGTCTGCCGCATGCCCAAGGTCGAGCCCGAACGCGTTGCGATCATCTCCGGAGCATACGATCGCCTCGCGACGGTGGAGCACGGCCAGCGCCTCGCTGACCACTTCGGAACAGAGCTCATCCGGTTCCCCGGCGGACACATCGTTCAGAACCGACGCGCGCAGGCGTTCCGGGAGGCGCTCGAAGGCTTCCAAGATCGCGGTGTGCTGCCTGCACGTGGACGATGGAAGAGGCGCAGCAAGCCGTAGAGTTCGAGCACGACCCGGAGTTTCTCGCTCAGGTCGTGCCGCTGATGGAGATCTACGGTCGCTACTTCGACTCCGAGGTGCGCGGCGTGGAGCGCTTGCCAGCCAAGGGCCCGGTTCTGCTGGTTGGCAATCACTCGGGGCCGAACTGCGATCCGGATACGCCCGCCTTGATGGCGGCCTGGTACGGGAAAAATGGGGTCGACAGTCCCCTGGTCGTGCTGAGCTACGATTTGATCTTCGCTGTGCCCGGTGCGCGCGCCTTCTTTCGCCGCCTTGCCCAAGTGCCTGCGAATCAGCGAAACGGGGCGGCGGCGCTCGAGCGGGGCGCGGCCGTGCTGGTCTACCCCGGGGGGCTCGAAGACATCGCGCGCCCTTGGACCGACCGCAATCGTATCGTTCTCGCCGAGCACAAAGGCTTCATCAAGCTCGCGCTTCGAAAGAGCGTTCCTGTGTTTCCGATCGTGAGCCACGGAGGCCACGAGTCGAGCATCGTGCTCAGCCGCGGCCGGCGCATTGCCAAGGCGCTCGGCCTACGCAAGTTCCGAACGGACAGCATGCCACTCATCTTCACGATCCCCTGGGGCCTGGTGCTCGGTCCAATCCCGGCGTGGCCGATCCCCACCAAGGTCACGCTTCAGGTCTGCGAGCCGATGAACTGGAGTCACCTCGATCCGGAGGACGCGGACAACCCCGAAGTGCTCGAGCGCTGCTACGAGGAGATCAGCGGAAGGATGCAGAGCGCTCTGGACGATCTCGCCAAAGAGTACCCGTATCCGATCCTGTCGCGCGTCCAGAGTTTCCTGCGCCGACACTGGCACTGGCACTGACACCCCCCAAGACAGCAGGCGGCAGCGCGTACCGAAGGCCTGGGCTCGCCGCGCTCACCATTGCAGGATGGGCCAGCCTTCTTGCCGCGCCGCCCGCTTCAGCCGCGGATCGGGGCTGACGACGCGAGGATAACCTACAGCCCTCAACATTGGCGCGTCGCTGTAGGAGTCGGTGTAGAAGTAGCAGTCGCCGAGATCGATCCCGCGCTTCGAAGCCCAATCCTCGGCGCGGGTGACCTTCCCAGCGCCGTGGCAGAGCGGCGAGGCGAAAGTTCCGCGAAGCTTGCCGTCCTGGTCAGGCGGGAAGTCGTTGGAGAGGAAGTCGTCGAGCTGCCATGTGTCACGGGCGGCCCGCGAAGCGAACGCAGACGCGCTGGTGAGCAAGACGAGTTGATGACCCTGCTCTCGGTGCTCGCGGAGGGCGAGGCCGGCGCCGGGGCGGAGATGATGCGCGACGTCTCTTGCAAACCAGTCGCGCGTCTCCGCGTCGAGGCCTTCGTACGAGCGCCCGCGATAGTGGCCCACCGCTTCCTTGAATGCGGTCTCGATGTCGATGAGCGACAGGTGATAGAGCACGTTCCAGACCAGAACCCGGCCGAACTGGCGAATCGAAATGCTGCCGCCGCGAAGCTCGTGCTTGGCCCAGAGCGTCGAGCTGTTCATGTCGAGCAGCGTGCGGTCGAGATCGAAGAAGGCGGCAATGCGTGAGCTCAAGTTTTTCCTTCTGTTCAGAGGCGGAAGGTTTGATCGGATCGATAGATGACGCCAGCTGTCAACGGCCGGTTGCGTTCCGGTCGATCTGCTGGCTTGATGCGCTTGTGGATTCAGGGCTGCCCAGCGTCAGCAACGAGCAGATCGCGGAAATCCTCGAGCGGGTCGCCGACCGTCTGGAAGCGCAACACGCCAACATCTATCGAATCGATGCGTACCGGGCGGGGGCCGCGGTGGTTCGAAGTCACGAGACGAGCATTCAGGACCTGGCCCTGAGCGAGGGGCGCAAAGGCCTCGACGCGTTGCCGCAAATCGGCTCGAGCCTCTCCGGCTCGATCGACGAAATCGCGCAGACCGGCAAGCTGCGGATGCTGGGACGGCTCGAAGGGACGCTCTGCGCCGTCGAGCTGTTCAAGACCGTCCCGGGCATTGGCGAAGAGCTTGCCGAACGGATCCACCGAGAGCTCGCGATCGACACGCTCGAGGCGCTGGAGGTGGCCGCCCACGACGGACGTCTGGACGCGGTCGCTGGATTTGGTCCTCGTCGGCTCGAAGCGGTTCGAGACATTCTGGCTACGATGCTCACACGATCGGCACGCGGCAGGGCACGTAGGTTCAAAGAGCTTGAAGCGGCAGGGGCTCAGGTGACTGCACCCACGACCGCGGAGGCCAAACCGAGCGTCGCAGCGCTGCTCGACATCGATCGAGAGTACCGAGCGAGAGCCGAAGCCGGAGAGCTCCCTCGCATCGCCCCCCAGCGACACAACCCCGACGGCGCCGCCTGGCTTCCCATCCTGCACAGCTACCAGGACGACTGGCACTTCACCGCGCTCTACTCCAACACCGATCGCGCCCACGAGCTCGGGCGCGTGCGCGATTGGGTGGTGATCTACTTCGAGCGGGAGGGCCACGAGGGGCAGTGCACCGTGGTCACCGAATACCGCGGACCGTTGACGGGGAAGCGAGTGGTCCGGGGACGCGAAGACGAAGTCGCCGCGCTCGAAAAACCCTTGGAAAAGTGAGGGACCAAGCAAGTGAGCACGCTCGGATGGATTGTGACCGGTGGCGTACTCATGAGCGCCATCGCGCTCGTTGGGAGCGTGACGCTTCTGATGAAGAAGTCGACGCTCGACCGCATCGTCATGCCGCTCGTTGCGTTCGCGGCTGGCTCGCTCTTGGGCGGCGCGTTTCTGCACATGCTTCCGGCGGCCTCGAAAAGCATGCCGGATGGCGTTTCGATGTACGCCTGGACCCTCGGAGGATTCACCGCGTTCTTCTTGCTGGAACAAGTCCTTCATTGGCACCACTGCCACCGGGCAGCCGCCGACTGCAAGCAGCCGCTCAGCTACTTGATTCTCATCGGGGACGGCCTGCACAACTTCCTGGGCGGCCTGGGTGTTGGGGGTGTCTTCATGGTCGATACGCGGCTCGGCATTGCGGCCTGGATAGCCGCGGCCGCTCACGAGGTTCCACAGGAGCTGGGTGATTTCGGGGTCCTGGTGCACGGGGGTTGGAGCAGGCGCAAAGCTCTCCTCTTCAACTTCTTTTCGGGGGCGACGTTCTTGCTTGGCGGCATCGTCGCCTGGGCTGCGGCCGGAACCATCGACGTTTCGTTCTTGGTGCCTTTTGCAGCCGGAAATTTCATTTACATCGGCGCATCCGACCTGGTGCCAGAGGTCAACAAGCACGGGGACCTCGTCGCCAACGCGGTTAACCTGATGGCCTTTGTGGCAGGTCTGCTGCTGCTTTGGTGGATTCGTCTCGTGTTGACGCCCTAGCCCGCACCGCGGTAGGAAAACGCCATGTCCCTCACTCTCGAGGAAGCCCTTCGAGCGGCGCTCGATGACGAGTACCACGCGCGCGCGACGTACCGGGCAATCTTGGACGCCTTTGGTGACGTTCGGCCCTTCGTCAACATCATCGAATCAGAGGAACGGCACATCGAGGCGCTTAGGCGACAGTTCGAGAAGCACGGCTTTGCAGAGCCGGGTGACTCGTGGGCGGGCCGTGTGCAGGCGCCCGAGTCATTTGCGCGTGCATGCGAGGCCGCTGTCGAAGCGGAGCGAGAGAACGCCACCCTTTACGACAAGCTCATCGAAGCTGCGCGCGAGCACCCCGGTGTGCAGGAAACGTTTCGCCGGCTCCGCGCCGCATCCCAGGAGCGCCACCTTCCGGCATTCGAGAGAGCCGCGCGTCGCGGATCTGGCTGTGGCCATGGCGGACGAGGGCGCTGAGACATCGCAGCGAGTTGCTGGGCTCCCAGGGCTCGAGCATTGCGCTATCGCCAGCACGAAACTGCTGCGCTTAGATAGAAGAACGACGCAATCGGTTCGTCAGGATCGTCTCCAACCGCAGCAAAAAGCCGGTCGGATCGACTGGAACAATCCTTGCTTGTTTCGATATCGAGGAGGATACACAAATGATCGAGAAACGCGGGGATCGGGCGCGGATCGTCCTGGTGGGCATTGCCGCGGCGCTGTTCGCTCTGGATTGTGGCGGTTCAGAGCCGGTTGGCGGATTTCTCACCTTCACGCAGTTGGAGAACCCCGCCTGCAGCACCACGAGTGACCCGACGACCACGACGATGGTCGTCGAGGGGATCATCGAGAACATCGCCGGAGACAAGGCCGTCAACGTGCAGGTCGTCGCCAGCTTCTTCGTGGAACCGCTCGGAGGTCAGTCGGGCGCATCGCCCATTTGTACCGCGTCACTTTCGCTCGGCGACGTGGCTAAGGAGACCCAAACAATCAAGACGCTGACCTGCGTCACACAGGACTCCAGATGCCCGCAGTCGTATACGGTGGCCTTCCCCAACAACCACCACGCGGGCTACGCGGGTGCTTTCTGACCCGAACAACCCGAAAGGAACCGGCTGAGGCCTTCGAGCACGGGCATCGGGATTTCGTGGCCTCCTCTGAAAGGAACCCACTCTGTCGGCAGGCCTGCGTCGCGCATTTCGTCTCGCAGCTGCTCGGCTGCTTGAAATGAGAGGAGCGGATCGTTTGTGCCGTGACTCTGAAAGACCGGCACCTGCGGCTTGTGCGCCATGCCGGCTTTCCAGGCTTCGAGGTTCACCGGCGTTCCCGAGAGAACGACCAAGCCGCCCGGCGTCACGTCCCTGGTGAAGACCGTGTTGCAGGCCGCCATCGAACCTTGGGAGAAGCCGCCGACAATGAGGCGTTCATCTGGGACGCCTAGTTGCGCTTGCATCGCTTCGAGCATCTGCACGACCTGGTCGGTGGCTTGCTCCATGCCGGGGGGAACCTCTGCGGCGTAACTCCGGGGGCCGTCGGCCATCGCTTGCTCGGCACGCGCGAAGTCGACCATCCACCAGGCACGCGCGCCAAGCAGGCCGGGGACCTCGTGCGGCGCTTCGGGAAATGCAAAGCGGAGCTCGCGCGGTACATCGAGCACCCGCCACAGGCCGATCAGGTCTGTCCCCGGGGCGCCAAAGCCATGCATCAGCACGACCAGCGGCCCGTCACCCCCACCCTGCCGATCGACTCCTCCAGTCAATCGGACCCTGATTGTGCCGAATTGTTCTTCACGCATGGGCGCGAAGTGTAGCCCCAAATAGGGCGGTTACCGGTCCGTGCTCGATCGAGCTCTGTTGAATGTCTTCCTTTTGGGGCGGTGTCCGGGGGTGGAACCGGCGCCGATTGCAACAAATGCTCGCTTGCCATGCCTCTGATCGTTCGACCGCATTCCTTGCGGCCGTGTTGTGTCTCACGCTCGCTGGATGCGGCGGCGGAGACGGTGACCCGTCGGACGGTGGTGTAAACGGCGGATCCGGAGGCAGCGCTGGCACAGGCGGCGCGGCTGGAAGCGCTGGCACAGGCGGCGTGGCCGGAAGCGCTGGCACAGGCGGCGCGGCTGGAAGCGGCGCCTTCGTATCTGACGACTTCGACGCTGCGGCGCTCGACACCAACCTTTGGAACATCGTCGACCCGCAAGCTGATGGGATGGTTTCGGTGGTCGGCGCGGGGACATCGAACGCGCACCTTTTGCTTTCGGTGCCCGAAGGCACTGCCCATGATCCCTGGGTCGTCAACGGCTCGTTGCGGGTGATGCAGCCGGCGACCAACGAAGACTTCGAGATCGAGGTCAAGTTCGAGTCGCAGCCGACGGAGGCGTTCCAAAGCCAAGGGCTGCTGGTCGAGGACGATGCCGGAGACTACATTCGATTCGATGTGTACAGCGATGGAAGCTCGCTCGCGCTCTCACTCTTCAGCGCAGTGTTCGCTGGCGGCGAGCCCATCACGCAGTTGAACCAAGCCATCGCCGTGTCGCCGGTCCAGTACTTGCGACTGACGCGTGCGGGTGACGTGTGGACCGAGCACTATTCCTTCGACGGCCAGAACTGGACGATGGTCGCGAGCTTCACCCATTCGCTTCAGGTCTCATCGGTGGGGGTCTTTGCGGGCAACTTCGACCCAAGCCCTGCGTACACGGCGGTGGTCGACTACTTCTTCGAAACCTCGTCTCCGATCGAGCCCGAAGACACGCCGCTGTGTCTACCCAGCGAAGAGTTCACGCTGACGGCGGACGCGGCCGGCCCCGGAAGCGTGCTTCGGAATCCGGACCTGAGCAGCTACGCCTGCGGTGCGACCGTGACGCTGACCGCAGAGCCAGACCTGGGCGCGCTCTTCCTCGGCTGGAGCGGTGCACTCAGCGGAACGAGCAACCCTGCGGCCCTCACCATCGAGTCCGACACCGCGGTCACGGCAAGCTTCGAGTTAGACGCGACGCCGCCCGTGATCAGCAACGAGGATCTGGTGCGCTACGAGACCTCGGCCACGGTGAGCTGGGAAACCGACGAGCTCAGCACTGGGACGGTGGAGTACGGCCTCACGACGGCCTACGAGCTCGGGTCGGTGGCTTCGAGCACCCTACAGCCGGCGCACACGGTGACACTGCCCGGCCTGACTGCTGGGACCGTCTACCACTACCGCATCACGACCGTCGATGCTTTCGGCAACAGCGGCAGCGGCGCCGACGCGACGTTCACGACGACCCTGAGCGGAGCTGGCGGTCCGAACCTCGTCGTCTGGTACGGCCCGTATCAAGTCTTCGGTGCGGCCGGCGTGCCGCAGCGATTCATCAACATCTTGGGGAACGCGGACGACGTGGATGGTGTTGCCTATTTGGCCTACTCGCTGGACGGAGGGCCCGAGCAGCCCCTGACCCTTGGACCGAACGGAAGCCGGCTCGAGTATTCGGGCGATTTCAATGTCGAGATCGCGTACGACGAACTGCCGGCTGGAGTCAGCGAAGTCACAATTCGCGCCATCGACTACGCGGGCTTTTGGACCAGCGAGACGGTGCAAGTCGAGTACATCGACAACGTCGTCACGCCACTGCCGTACAGCATCAACTGGGACAGCGTCGCTGACGTGTCGAACGTCGTGCAAATCGTAGACGGGCACTGGTTGCAGGAAGCCGCTGGCCTCCGAACGGTGCAAATCGGCTACGACCGACTCGTCGCGATCGGCGATCTCTCTTGGACGAACTACGAAGCGCTGGTCGAGTTCACGCTCAACGCTCCGGTCGATCGTTTGGGGGCGCCCATCATTGGTCTGCTCATGCGCTGGACCGGTCACCACGACTGGGACGGCCAACAGCCGCGCATCGGCTGGCACCCCATGGGCGCTTTGCTGGCGTACGCCTGGCTTGGTGACCCCTACACGGGCTTGATGGCCTGGACCAGCAACGGGAGCACGACGCAGGGAAGCGGCACCACGCCGGAACCGGGCGTCGGTGTGCCGCATCTCTTGAAGATGAGGGGCGAGGAGCTGCCGAACGGCGACATCATGTACAGCGTCAAGATGTGGCCCTCGGCTGAGGTCGAGCCCAGCGCCTGGGGGCACAGCTACACCTCGTCCACATCTCCGCCGAGTGGCTCTCTCGTGGTGGTCGCGCACCACACGGACATCACGATCGGTGACGTGAGCGTCGTGGCTGTTTCGAACTAAGCGAGGCCGTTCCGGCCGAGAACGACTTGTGAAACGCGATGCTCAATCAGAAGCTCATGAAGTAGTCCCAGGTATCTTCACGCCAGCCGACCGCAGTGGTGTGCCCCATGTTTGCGAACTCGCAGTCTATGAGGGGCTGGCTGCAGTCGCGGTAGGACTTGCAGGAGCAGGTTACCGTGGAGCCATCTTCTGTCCAGGTCTCGCCGCAAGGCGAAACAGATATCAAATCGTAGTCCGCGCTGCAGCCGAGCTGCGAGTGGAAGAAGGTGATGACGTCATTGAACTCGCTTGGCGTGTAGACCGGGTCCACCGAGCCGTAGGAGTAGCGCATGGATGGCGGCGACAGCCCAGGACACACAAATTCAGTATTGTTCTGGTCGAAGGCGCCGGATGCGGGTGCCACCGCCCGAACGACGCTTGCGTCGCGGCAGCAAGCCAGGCTCACGCTCATGTCGGCCCCGAAGCTGAACCCCGCTGAGAAGACACGACTGAGGTCGAGGCATCGGCTGTCGGCGAGCTTGCTCAACATGGCGTCGAAGAACTCCATGTCTTCGCCATCGCACGCCAAATCCCAGCCTGTTTGACCGCCGCCGTACACTGGCAGCCCTTGCGGCCAAACGAACGCTGCCTCGTTGGAGGCATTGCCAACCTCCCAGATCGCCGGTCCAGTCGGTGGAGAGCACTTCGTCAATGGTGCCGCCCATCCAGTGAAAATAGAAGATCAGCGGCAGCGGTTCGTTGGGGTCGTAGTTGGCCGGGAACTGTACTCTGTACGTCCGTTGAACCCCTCGGATGGTCACCGTGAGGTCCTGTCGGCCCGAACCGCCGACCAGCCCGCAGCCAGCGCTGGGTCTCACCTCGCTCGGAGAGCCGCAGTCTGCAGGGCACGAGGCGCCGGTCTCATCCGGGTCGCAGGTCCCGTCTCCGCAGAAGGGCGCTGCGTCACAGTCCGCGGCGCAGTCGGATTCGTCCTCCTCGTCGTCGCAGACACCGCCGCTGCAGTCGGGGTCGACCCCGCAATCGAGCGAACAAGAAGCGGCGCTTTCGCTCCCGTTGCAGATCCCGTCGCCGCAGTACTGTGTGGAGCTCCCCCCACACCCGCCATCGTTGCCCATGCTCAACACGGCGGCGGTACATAAGAAAACCGCACTCAGAATCGGTACAAGGGGGACACTCTCCCCCCTCGCAACCTGTTGGATTTACTCGCTTCCTGCGGCAAGGATCGCAGCGCCCTGTCACACGAGTCGCTGCGATCCTTGCCTGAGAATCCCTGTGAATCGGGGTACTTGTCTACCCGGAGAGTGTCCCGCTTGAAGCGGGCGGCGCGAGCAGCTCGCGGGTATTCGTCGCACAACCCGTGATACAAAAGGGGCAAGGTCAGATCGGCTTGCTCTGGCTCGCGCGCGCCGGATACTGGAGCTCGTTCTGCGAATCGGGCCGTAACCCGGCTGGGCCGCAATCGAACGACGAAGGGATCTCCATGAGCAAGGATCAGAAGAGAACCGATACGAAGAACCAGCCGAAGCTCTCCACGAAAGAGAAGAAGGCGAAGAAGGCCGCGAAGGCTGCCAAGAAGGCCGGCGAGACGGGGCTGGGAATTCTGAAGTAGCGCGGCTCGACGCAGAGCTTTCTGATCGGCGGTTGCAGCACCAAGACGATGTTTCCGTTCGAGCTGGGCGCCTGAGTTTTCTTCACGGTGCCCCCGGACATCGGCTCATAGGGCTCTAGGGACGTGCCATGAGCAAACCAGTGTGTGCAGTGATTGGAATCGGCCCGAAAAACGGCAGGGCGTTTGCGGCCCGCTTCGCCAAGGAGGGCTACGCGGTCGCGCTCTTGTCGCGCTCGACCGACTACTCGACCGGCTTGGCTGCCGAGCTCGGTGGCAAGGCGTACGCCTGTGACGTGACCGACGCAGCCGCCATCAAGCGGGCCTTCGCCCAGGTTCGCGAGGACCTCGGCGAAGTCGACGTGCTTCTCTACAACGCGGGCTCCGGCCAGTTCGGGACCTTCGACGAGGTGCCGGACGAGGCGTTCGAAAAGGGATGGCAGATCAACGTCCGCGGTCTTCTTCAGAGCGTCCGTGAAGTGTTGGGGCCCATGCGACAAAAGCGGAGCGGCGCGATCATCGTGACCGGTGCCACGGCCTCCCTCCGCGGCAAGCCGTTCACCGCCGCGTTCGCCCAAGCCAAGGCGGCCCAACGAAGCCTGGCGCAATCGTTCGCACGCCAGCTCGGGCCCGAAGGCATTCATGTCGCCTTGCTGATCGTCGACGGCGGCATCGGAACCGACGAGCAAGGCGGCGACGAGGCGAAGCTTCGTCCAAGCGACATCGCCGCCACGGTGTACCACGTCGCCACGCAGCCGAAATCGGCCTGGACATTCGAAGTCGACGTCCGACCCTTCAACGAAACCTGGTAGAAGATCCGAAGCTTTGGCAGACACCGCACCGCTAGGTCGCCTCGTGCACCAAGCAAGGCCTGTTGCCGGTGGCCCTAAGAAGTGTTCGCCTGAGCTGCCCACAAGACGGGCGCCTCGTACCCGCCATGGTTCTCAGCATGATCCTGATGGGCGAAGAGGGACGTGATTTGGAATTGAGCGTTGGTAGCTTGGATGCTCCAAGCCGGCTTTGAATGTCGGCTGAGCGCAGGATGTGCCCGATGTGAGCTGCGTGCGTGCCCAATCCGGACGGCTCGACGACGATCCACTTGGGCCCCAGCGCGCCTGAGGGCCAGGAAACGAATTGGATCCAGACCGTCGCGGAGGCCGCGCGGCTATAGCCGGAGCTTGACCTCGATGGTCTTTGGATTGCCAGTGTACGAAAACAAAGCCGCTTTGTATTTGGGAGGGCCGAAACGCTCTGGAGGCACATCGTTGGAGACGCCCCACCATTCCTTTGGGCGCCCAACCATGCTGGTCTTGAGCTCTCCGTCTTTGTCTTCGTCGTGCATGACGGAGACCGCGTACTTACCGGGCTTCAAGCCTTTGAAGACGCAGGTAGCCTTCCCGGCCTTGGACTTGACGAACGTCATGGAATCCGCTTTTTCAGGCTTCGAGGGGAAGCCCTCTTCTTTCGAGTACAGCGAGCAACCAATCTGTCCTTTGTCGTTTGGGATGTTCGAAACATCGACCGTCAGAAGCGCCGGGGGGCTCCCCGTCTCTTCGTCTGCCGCGGCGGGCGCAGAGAACCCGAGTGCCAGCATTGCGAAGATGAACGTGTGAACTGTGTTGCTTCTCGTCATTTTTCACTCCTGAATTTCATGAAAGCGTGCGCGTGCTCGAAACGCTCGACTAGTCCCAGAGGTGTTCTCCCATAGCGGTTCGTAGAGCGCTTTGTCGAACTCTCAAGCCGGCTGCCGCGTCGATGAGCGCAAGCCGCGTGCGCTTGACGTCGACTTCGGCATGGATGACTTCGGTAGCGTCGAAGATTCCGACCTCGAAACCGCGGCGCTTTGCGGCGTAGGCTTCTTCGGCAGCCTCTGGCTGACGCATCGCGTCGCGGACCGACTGAAATGGTGCGTGATACGCGACTTGCGCGCGAATCACCTCGATTCCGGTGAAGTCACGAAGCTGTTCACGCTGCGCCTCGACCCCGACGCCGGGGGTCATGGCCCCACGCGCGGCTCGAACGGCGTGCTCGCGGGAGCGAAGGAGCGTGGCCTCGGTCGTCGTTTCCGAGACCACTAGAACACCAGACGCGAGCTGCGATCATCCCAGCGAACGGCGCGTGATTTCGGATACGAGAAGCTGTCGTTGAGGCGCCGGAGCTTGCCTTTGCGGACGCCGAGCATGATCCCGGACACGAGCGCGCCGGTGAGGCCCCCGAAGACAAGCGGGGAGCCGACGCCGAGCAGCGCGTTGCCAGCCCGGCTGCATTCGTATTGGTCCTTGCCATCGACCATCACCGAGTTGCACTGGCTGCTCGACGCAGGGATGACTAGGGCAAGCCCGACGGCCGCCGCAACCGATGTCCCGATGAGCGCATTGCGCGACCGGCGTGCGCCGCGCTCGAGCTCTTGAATCCGGTACTCTTCGTACGTGAGCTTGTACCCAGGCGCGGCGTCCGGCTGAAGGCTGAGGCTAAATTCATCCTGCGCCTGCGCCGGCGTGATTGAGAACGCTGAGACGAGGATGAAGGCAATGAAGGGGACGGCTAGAGTTTGCATGGTCTTCTCCTTGGAGGGTTGTTCATTTCATAGAGATGAATTTGGGAATCGCAGCTCAGCTTGTTCTCCCAGGCGGCTCGATCACGAAGTCGCCGATGGCGCGGCGGGGCGAAAGGCCAGGGGTCGCGCTGCGACCCAGGCGAACCAACATCTGGACCTTGGCCGGTGGCTCGACGCCAACGAGTGCACCGAGCTTCGGCCGAAGCTCGTCCATCTGCGGGTACTCTTGTAGGATTTGGCTCACGGGCTGAAAACGGAGGCCGAGCGTCTGGGCCGCTAGCTGCGCTCGAACGTACGCACGTCCGGTGCTGAGCCAATCGATCATCGTATTGCTCGGCGTGGTCATCGTGAGGAGCCCGCGGCTGCTGTCGATGGTCGCGCCAAAGGTTTTGAGGAAGCGTTCTCGGTTCTTCGCCTTGTGGAAGTTCTTGGAGCTGAGGAACATGTTGGCCGCTCCCGCCGAAGCTCCGGTCAACCCAGCGGTGTTGATGCTGAGGCCGTCTCGATGCTCCCGAATCGCGCGCTTCGAAAACCGGAACCAATAGCGCGTCTCATCGTAATAGAGCTCGTCTTGGGTCACGATCGGCCCTTCGTGTGGAAGCCGGCTGGTGCGCCTTTCGAGCAACTCCGCAAACAGCGAATCCACCGCGACCTTGGGCGCCTCGACGAGTCGAACCCGGGCGGTCGGCTTCTTGCCGAACTCCTCGTAGGTCATCGAGCCGTCCGGAAGCGCGCCCGTTCCAATCAATACATCCCGTCGATACATGGCCATGGTTTCCTCCGTTTCAAATGCCAAAGGCGACGCCAACGCTCAGCGACAAGACGTTGAAGACGACCTGATCGAAGATCCACTCGGTGCGCAGCGTGATGAAGGGGAGCGCTCGTGAGTCCCACTCGGGTTGCCATCCGAGGTTCGTCACCAGGCCAAACGGGTTTCGATCCGTGCTGCCCACGCCGATGTAGCCCAGGGTGCCGTTCCCGGAGTTCTTGTCTCCCCTCGCCCAGCCGACGCCGACCTGCGGCCGCAAGAACAGGATGCGGCCTCTCGAATCCGCTTCCGCCCTCGCCTCTTGCTTTGCTGCGACCTCTGCTTGTGCGGTGGCCTGACCCGCAGAGAGCCACAGAGAGGCACCGAACATCAAAGACCAACACCAGGCGCCCGGTCGGAATGGTGTCGATGGCCTTCTTTCTTTCTTTCGGTCAATCGATTTATTCATGGCTGTGGCCCTAGAAATGGTTCAGACCGGGGGAGGTGGCTATGGAAGCGCATCGCTTCGTCACGAACACGAGCTCGAAACCGCGACGGTCGTTGGTTGAACGGCTCTCTCGGCTTGGTTTGTCGGCGTCGGCAGAACAGATCTTTGCCCCGCCTGTAGCCGCACGCGACTACCTGGCTGCACGAGGAGCGACGCCGGTGGCCTTGTTCGTTCCAGACGCGACGCGCGAGGACTTCGAGGGACTCGATTGCTTGAGGGAGACGGCGGAGCACGGAGCGAGGAGCGTGGTGATCGGCGACATCGGTGAAGCGTGGAACTTCACGACGTTGAATCGCGCTTTCCGTCTCTTGATGGCCGAGCCTCGGCCAATCCTGATCGCGCTCGGCATGTCTCGATACGCGCAGGGAGATACGGGGCTCGTGCTCGATGTGGCGCCGTTCATCAAGGCCCTGGAGTATGCAGCCAACTGTGAAGCCGTGGTCATGGGCAAACCGGCTAAGGCCTTTTTCGAGGCCGCTCTGCGCGTGCTTGGTACGAAAACGAATGAAACCGTGATGATCGGGGATGATATTCACAGTGACGTGGCTGGCGCACAGGCAGCCGGGCTGACAGCAATCTTGGTTCGGACCGGCAAATTCCGCACCGCAGACCTCGATGGAGCCGTGCGGCCGGACGCCGTTCTCGGTTCTGTAGCCGACCTGCCGCAATGGTGGGACAAGCATCATTGCTGATGGGCGAAGCCTTCACTCGTGGCGCAGCGCCTCGATGGGATCCATGCGGGCCGCTTTTCGAGCGGGGAAGTATCCAAACACGATGCCGACTCCAACGGAAAACAGAAACCCGACGATCACGATTCCAAGGTTGAAGACAAATGGCACATTCAAAGCTCTCGATGCCAAGACCGACACCACCAGCGCCAAGACCACGCCCACTGCGCCTCCAAAAGCGGAAAGCACGACAGCCTCGACCAGGAACTGCGTCAGCACCTCGCGTTCGAGAGCCCCAACAGCAAGGCGGATGCCGATTTCCCGCGTGCGCTCCGTGACCGACACGAGCATGATGTTCATGATCCCGATCCCCCCGACGAGGAGGCTCACGGCGGCCACGGCTCCCAACAGCGCGGTGAGCACCTGCGTCGTCCCCGCGAGCATCTTGGTGATTTCCTTCAGGTCCATGACGGTGAAGTCGTCGTCCTCCGATACCGAGATGTGGCGACGCTTGCGCATCAGCTCGCTGATGTCCTCCTCAGCTCTCTCTGTTGACGCCCCATTTCGAACGGAGACTTGGATGAGACCGACATCTTGATTTCCGGCGAGCCTCCTTTGAAAAGTTCGTAAGGGAATGAGCACGGCGTCGTCGCGGTCCCGCCCGAGCGTCGACTGACCCTTGCTGAGGAGCGTCCCTATCACCACGCAGGAGAGCTTCCCGAGACGAATCTTGCTCCCCGAAGGGTCCTGATTGCCGAAGAGCTGCCGCCGGACGGTGGCCCCCAAGACGCAGACTGCGCTGCCGGCGCGAAGCTCGCTCTCGGTGAATTCCCGGCCGGCTTCGAGGGCCCAGTTCCCGACCCTGAAGTATTGATTGTCCGTCCCCATGACCGTCGTGCTCCAGTTCGCGTTCCCGAACACCGCCGTCACGGGTTGGGACGAGATGGGTGCGATGGCAGCGACGGTGCCGATCTCTCTGCCGATCGCCTCCACGTCGTCCATCTGGAAAGGCGGAGCAGCGGCTCGCTGCCCCATGCCCATCCGTTGGCCGGGCGTGACGATCAGAAGGTTGGTGCCCAGGCTCGCGATCTGCTCGGTCACCTGAACCGTGGCGCCTCCGCCGATAGTCACCATGGTGATGACTGCCGCGACCCCGATCACGACGCCCAGGATGGTCAGCGACGAACGCATCACGTTGCGCCGAATCTCGTTCAGAGCGAGCCGAAACGCATTGAACACCATCACGCCACCTCGCCGTGACGCACGACCGAGTCCACCTCGCCGTCGACGAAATTGATGATCCGGTCGGCGTAAGCAGCCATCGCGCTTTCGTGGGTGACGATGACGATGGTGATGCCTCGCTCACGGTTGAGTGCCGTCATGAGATCCATGATCTCCAGGCTCCGAGCCGTATCGAGGTTTCCCGTCGGCTCATCTGCAAGCAGCACGTCGGGTTCGGTGACCAGCGCTCGCGCGATCGCAACGCGTTGCTGTTGTCCTCCCGAGAGCTCCGAGGGGCTGTGGGTTTCCCGCCCCACGAGACCCACAGCGGCGAGCGCCCTCCCCGCAAGCCTCCGACGCTCCGCCTGGGCAACGCCGCGATAGACGAGCGGGAGCTCTACGTTCTCGAGTGCAGAAGTCCGGCTCAGCAGATTGTAGCCCTGAAACACGAAACCAAAGTAGCGACGGCGCAAGAGAGCACGCTGGTTGCGACCCAGCTTGCCGACCTCGATTCCGCGAAAAAGATATGAACCCGAGGTGGGGGTATCGAGACAGCCGAGAATGTTGAGGCAGGTGGACTTCCCCGACCCGCTCGATCCCATCACGGCAACGAATTCGCCCCGATCGATCTGGATGTCGATGCCGCGCAGCGCGTACGTGGCCGCATCGCCGACGCCGTATACTTTGGTGACGTCCTCGAGTTGAATGAGTGGCGTCTGACTATGTTCTTGCGCCGGCACGATGAAGTCATTCCGCGGTCATCTCGACGATGAGGGGCGTCCCGGGTTCCAAGTTGCCTTGCACCAACTCGGTCATGATTCCGTCGGTGGCTCCGGTGGTGATTGGCACCGCTACAGGTTCGCCATCGCTCACGATCCAAACCTGTTGTTGCTTCTTCATGGAGCCTGGTTCCCGACGGTTCTTCGGCGTGGACCGAGACGGACGCGGAAACAGTCGACCGAGGAGACTGCCACTCGGCCCAGCTTCGTCCCGGAGGGGCGGACTGAAGCGTAGGGCCGCATTGGGAATCAGAAGCGCATCTTTCACCTCTTCGACGACGATCGTCGCGGTCGCGGTCATGCCCGGCCGCAGCGACAGGTCTTCGTTGTCGACGTTCAAGACCGCCTCGTAGGTGATGACGCCCTCGACTTCTTGTGCCCCGAAGTGAACGTCGGTGATCTCCGCAGAGAAGGTGCGGTCTGGATAGGCGTCGACCATGAAGGTCGCCTTTTGCCCGGGCCGGACTCGGCCCACGTCGGCTTCGTCTACGCTCACATGAAGCTCCATCTTGGTCAGGTCTTCGGCCA
Source organism: uncultured delta proteobacterium (assembly GCA_963842915.1). Taxonomy (GTDB): domain Bacteria; phylum Myxococcota_A; class Polyangia; order Polyangiales; family Houyiibacteriaceae; genus SG8-38. The sequence goes on from CAWJII010000004.1 coordinate 369,409, forward strand.
AGACGAACAAGACCGGCGTCTGAAGGGAAGCAGCCACGGTCTGCCCGGGCTCTACGGCGCGCACCAGGACGATACCGTCGACGGGCGAATGAATGACGGTCTTGGCGAGGTCGATCTCGCTCGATTCGAGGTTTGCGTTCGCTTCGGCCACGTCGGCCTTCGCGCTTGCCCGATCGGCGAGTGCGCGTTTGAGCGCGGCGTCCGCTGCATCGATGTCGAGCTGCGAAGGATCGGTCCCTTTGCTCACCTCCCTGAGCCGGGTGAGTCGGCCGAGCTGCGCTCGGCGTTCGTCCACCGTGGCCTGTGCCTGCAAAATCCTCGCCTTGGCCGACTGACGAGCGGCCCGTGACCTCAGCACCTGGGTTTTGAATTTCGTGGGGTCGAGCCTTGCCAGAACTTGGTCGCGCTTCACGCGATCGTTGTAATCGACCTCCACGCTCGCGATGGTCCCGGACACTTCCACACCGACCTCGACCTGGTTGGTCGGCTCGAGATTCCCCGTCGCCGTGACCGTCACGACGAGATTCCCGCGCCGGGCCTCTTCCGTCGTGACCTGCTTTCGATCGGGCCGGACGGGCGCAGCCCAGATGCCCAGGCCGGCGACGACGATGACGGCAAGAGCGCCCCAGAGATAACGGCGCCTCCTCCTGCGACCGTCCGCCGAGGGACTCGAGGCCAAGAAAGCAGCAACATCGGTGTCCCGATCAGTGTCCGACACGATGTCTCTCAATCAACGGCGACCTCGCGGCTGGGCATAGTGGATTTCGAACACACCTTCTGCTCTGGCAAAGCTACCTCATCGGCTGTTCCGCGCAATCGCATGCGTGCAGGAGCGATTTTCTTCGCTGTCCTGAACCGGCGACACAAGGTCTATTTCTATTGCGTCTCGCGCGAGTAATAGGACAAATCGGTCGCCCGCAACGGTTGCCAAGCACCAAGGCTATTTCGTCGACGATTTCGCGGCACGGTGTGCAAGGAACTCATGACCATGCGGGGGTCCTGAAAAACTGCCTTGACTGCGGTTACGTTGCCGGCATGCCCGTAACAACGATCCACCCGAATGGTCCAAACGCACGCGCTACCCGGTGCGCGACCTCATCGCGTTCGCTCGGGAAACGGCGCGGCGGCGCGAGACAGTCCAAGGGCTTCGTTTCCCCGAGCACTAGCAACCCGACGTCACGACGCTCCAAATCGCCGACGACATCGACAAAGCTCGATTCGGTCGCGAAGTCGAGTTGAGCCATGTACCGAGCTCGGGCCGGTGTCGCCGAACTTGCCCGGCATCGCTCACATCGCCGGGCACAAGCGGGTCAGCACGACGACGCAATACGTCCACTCGAATCGCGAGCAGACACGCGCCGTTTTGAACGCGCGGCCCGGAATTCCGGTCACCATTCCGGTCACCGATTCGAAATCAGCCGATTTGAAGCATGTTGCCGCCGTGCTAACCCTTCGAAATCACAACCCAAGCGAGGGTGGCGGAATTGGCAGACGCGCTGGATTTAGGTTCCAGTGTCCTTAGGGCGTGCAGGTTCGAGTCCTGTCCCTCGCACTGAAGTGATGTCGGGGGGTTAGCTCGATCGCCGATTTCACGGTGTACCTCGAAACTACTTTCAATGTGTCCCAGAATGTGTGTCCCAAAAGAACGGCCTCGGCTGCGCGACGACGCGCATGAACGTACTGGTTGGTGGTGGTGGCGTGGCGGTGTCCGAGCAGGTAGCCGACACCGAGAAGGTTCCCTGAACGCTCCGTGAGCTCCGTCGCGACGCTGTGTCGGAAGTCGTATGGCTTGACCTGCGACGCGCGGTCGGGCTCTAAGCCGGCGGCAAGAGCGGCGGCGCGAAGCGGGTAACGCCAGGCGAACTTGGGGAAGATGATTCCCTCAGCGGGACACGACTCATCGAGCACTTCGCGTGCACGCGCGGTCAACGGCACCTCACGCGCGTACCGAGCCTTGTCCGCCTCGGCCCGAATCCGCAGGTACTGAGATCCGGGTTGATAGTCGTCTGGAGCACGGAGTCGCTGCAGGGTCCCTGGGCGAAGGCCGGTTTCGCGCATGATTTCGAAGTATGCTCTGAGGGGTTGGCCGTCGCGCGTGCGCTCGGGAAGCGCCGCGGACGATGGCATCCATCTCCTCGGGCGAGAGGTCGATTCGTTTTCGCCGCCCGCTCGGGTGGGCGGTCCCGGTGGCACGCCGCGGAAGCTTCGGAACCGCGGGGGCTTCGTGTACGAGCCCGCCGCTCCACCATCCAGGTGAGCAGACGACGGAGCGCCGAAAGCTCCTTCTGAACGGTCCGTGCCTTCACCTCCTCGAGCCGCTTGCGCATGTAGTCGCCCAGGCAACGCTCGGAACAGAGTCGGTCAGCGCTGTGAAAGTGCGGAATGAAATGCGCCCCAGCGTAGAGCTCCCACGTGCGCAGCGTCTCCGGAGAGACCTCGGACCTCACGCCCGCAAGCCAGCTCCCGATGAGCTCGGGTAGCGGCACATCGGGAGCCCCTGGACTTCCCCCGCTTCCGTCGAAACCGGGCTCTCTTAGACCATCGGGAGGACGATGAGCGCCGAATTTCGCGGTACTAGCTCATTAGGTCGAGTTGCTCGCGGCGCAGACAGGGCCTTTGAATTCGCTTCTTCTATGGAAGGAAGGTTCAAGCGCAGATCTGTCCATCCACCGTGTTCGGTTCCCTCCCGTTATTCGGTCTGAATGAGCCTCATTCTTGACCCGAGCGCTTGATCTAAATATGCTATTAATGTATTTTTACATACACGTCTAAAGGAAAGAGCAGCCATGGCTGAAGTGAAACGACACGCCGAAGAATCTGAGGAACAGGAGCGTCCATTCGCCTCCGAGCTGACCCACGAACGTGAACGCTTTCTCGCTCATGTGATCGACCATGCCCTGCGATGTGGGCGGCGTACTCCGGAGGATTTCATCCGGCACTTCCCGCCAGCGGCCATCATGGCGGGCTTGCGCGCTCGAGCTTCCCTGCGCGCCACCATCCTAGTGACCACCACGGGCATCAAGGCCCGAATCGCGGCGAAGAAATCCGCCGAGTCGGCGGGAGAGGACCTGCAGATCGCGTTGGACGAGGGGGAGACGGATCCCAGCACGGTCGTGAGCCTGTTCGAACCCGATGACCGCGTCCGCTACCTCTCTGACAAAGCGCTATGGCAGTTTCTAGTTGAGGGTGAGTTCTGGGACGTCCAGCCGTCGGACGCCCAAGCGTCGAAGAGAGCTACGGAGCACGTAGCCTTCATGCTGGATCGGGCACTGCAAGACGAGCTGATCACCCACCGAGACATCATCGACGGTATCTCCGTTCATCGCATCGCCGAGCTTCTTCCCCGCAGCGAGCTGGAAAAGATCATCACTGCGGCCCTGAGCGCCGGGCAGGAGAAGAAGCCGTTCAGCGAAGCCGGTTTGGTCGACGCCGTAAGCTCTCAAACCCTCTTGGAGCATGTCCCACTCCAGGAAATCTGGAATTCGATGATCGTGCCGAAGATCGCCCAAGCGCACGACTTCGAAGAGCCACCTGAAGCGAGCGAGCCGCCATCCGTCGATGCCGCCGTCAAGGTGAAGAAGTTTTCTCCTGGGAACGCAAATGCATCTGGCAAGGGAGTTGCTGCCAGCGCCGTCGGCGCCGGAGATGGCCCACGCACGGAAGAGACCGCGGCCCCCAAGAGCGACAAACACGAAGACGCGGACGACGATATCGATCTGGACTTCAGCGACATCACCGAAGTGAAAGCGGGCAAACCGGGCAAACCGGGCAAAGCAGGCCTGGCCAAGTAGGGCCTGCTCGGGGCCCTCCTGCACGGCGTGTGCAGAACCTGCGGCCAAGTCTAGAACGCCTATGCGGTGGCTTGCTCGAGCTGGCATACACTGGACTCGTCGTACTGGACGACGCAGGCATCGTCCCGATCTCGATAGACGACGAGCGACCAACGCACTTGTGCGCTCGGATACCGCCCGCTAATCGTCAACTATTCGAGCCTAAGCAAAGGCGCCCGAAGTCGCGATCTACCGACAGCCTCATTGGAGTCGCAGTCTCGGTCCTACTCGTCATAGCTCAACCTGCTGTAGCGTCGCCAACTCGGCAAGTCCCAAGGCACGAGAGCCAGACCGCTCGCAACGCGTTTTCTGTTCGCTCATGAGCCTCTGGGAGCATAGTAACTACAAACGCAATGCCGATCAGTGAGGGATGGAAGTGATCGGCATTGCGTTTATAGCGACTATCAGCCGAACTGCGCACCCGCCAAGACACTCGAGGCGACGTGCGGGTGCAGCCAGAATGGCGGGTGCATGTCTTTCGGGTTGAGAAAGCTGCACGGCTCCAAGAACGAATACGCTGGCAGCGTGCCTTTGGCGCAGTCCTTCTCGAAGCGCTCGAAGATCGTGGGCTGGTCGTGGTGAAGCGCCCACTCGGTGCTGGGCTTGTTGACCACCCTGCCCCGCGAGGTGCCGCTATGGACCAAAGAGCGGTTCGGCCAGGTCGAGCTCGGCACCGATGAGAACCAGTCGTCCGATATTGCAAACGACTTCGCAATCGTGCTGAGCCCGGGCACGGCCTCCGGCGGAAAGCAGTTCATGATCTGCTTGACTAGCTCGGGTGTGACCTCGACGCTGCCATCCCAGTTCTTCGATTCCTCGGCGACCCCGATGTAGTCCTGCACGAAGCCGTGCATGAGATTCTCGGTCGGCGGATCGCCGCCGTCGTCGTTCACCAAGTCATCGCGCCCCGCAACGCCTCGAAACACGCGGTCTCTGTTCGGAATGAAATGCTTGGGCTGCTCGTTCTCGTACAGTTACCCAAAGAGTTTATCAAACGAGCGGTTCTTGAACATGAGAACTACGAGGTGGTCGAAGCGGTGCATGCCCATCACCTCGCCTGCAACTCGGCTTCCAGCTCCTTCACGTGTCGACTGCCGTCGCCGTCGAGGAATGGAAAGTACGCAATCGATTGCTCTAGGGTGAGCAGATCGGAGAGGAACTGGTAGAGCGCCTGGCGCTCGGAGGTGTTGGCGCTGATGAGCTGATCCTGTGCGTCAATCAGGTCGAGCAGCGTCGACTCCCCGTCGAGATACGCTTCTCTCACCAAGGCGAAGTTCTCTTCCGCGGTCTCGGCCTGCAAGACCGCGAGCCCAATCCGCTCGAATGCGGCAATGGCCATCGCGGCGGTGCCACGGATGTTCTCCTCGAGAGCCGTCGCCAAGTTGTTCCGTTGCGAGCTCAAGCTCCAGAACTCCGCCTTGCTCTGATTCATCTTCGCGATGAAGGCACCGCCGTCGAGGACGTTCCAATTGAGCGTCAACGCACCTTGCCAGATAAAGTCGCCGTCCCTCGTCTCCTCCGACGCGTCTTGGCTGGTTTTGAGAAAGGTCGCTACGTAGAAAGTCGCATCGAGACTTGGAATCAACCAACGTCGGCCCGATTTCATCGTCCTTCGCTGCGCCAGGATCTCCGCATCCAGGCTCTTCAGCGAACGCGAGCGGTCTAGGCCGAGCTCCACGAGATAGTCCCTCAAGAGCGACGCCTTTGTGTCGTCGGCGAGCGCTTCGGCGACGACGCCACTCGAGAAGACAAACCCGTTTCGCTCGACGTTCAGCGGCTCCAACTCGCAGTTCTCCTCGGCGGGGCGATTGCGAACCTGGTTGAATGCAAAGCGGCTCTGCAACAGGCTGCTCTTTTGCGCGACGACCTGCTGCAGAGCTCCATAGAGTTGGCTCTTCGTGCGAAGGACGTTGCTGTAGGGGACTTCGCCCGATTGCTCCTGAGCCTCGGTGAGGTCGAGCGATTGCTGGCTGAGGGTCACGTTCTCGTACTGCAGCCCCATCAGCGCCGCCGCGAGGAGCACGCCCACGTAGCTCTGGCCGACCTCGGCGATCGTCTGGTTGCGCGTATCTTCGAACGTCTCCTGCTGGCTTGCATAGAGGTGTTTCTGCCCTCCGAGCGAATCGATGAAACTCTGGTTGTAGAGCGTCTCGGAGATCTGGCCTCCTGCCAGCACCGTCTGCTTGGGAATGACACCCCCGCTGGAGCTGAACGTGGTTTCCTTGCTGGCCTGACCCTGCCCAAGAAAGAACAAGTCGGGCAACATCGTCGACCGGGCGATCGCGAGGTCTTTTTGCTGAGCGTCGAGCGATTGCCGCGCGGCAACGAGCGCCTGATTTGCCTCGAGCCCTTGATTGATTGCCTCGATCCAGGTGAGCTCTCCGCACTGTGCGTGCGCAGGAGCGGACAGCGAGCACGCGAGCGCCATGATCAGCATGCTCATTGTTCTCGTCTGTTGGATGCTCGTCATCGCCTTCCTCCGTCTTGCGTCGTCTACTGAAGAGCTCGGGGAACGGGCGTGGCAGACGCGTCGCTGTCATCGCCGTCACCGCCGGCCGTTCCGGTCTCGACGAGGACCGAGCAGGTCGTCCCCACACGCAGCACAACGCCTTCGGGCACCTCGGTGATGCGCACCCGCACCGGTAGGCGTTGCGCCAAGCGAATCCATTCGAACGTGGGCGAGATGCTGGGCAAGAGCTGGAACCCCGTGCTGCCATCCTGCTGCGCAATGCCCCAGGCAATGCTTTCGACCCGACCGATCACGGGCTTGTCCGGATAGGACATCAGGGTGGCGACCACTCGATCGCCAGGCTTCACTCGATCGATGTAGTTCTCTCTGAAGTATCCGTCGATCCAGTAGCTATTTACATCGACCAGCGCGACCTGCGGCTGATTGGCCACCATCTGGCTCCCGAGACGGAGCAGGAGATTTGTGACGTAACCGTCGACGGGTGCCAGCACCGTGGTGAACTCGAGGTTGAGCTCGGCCTGCTGGAATGCGGCTTTCGCTGCACGAATTTGTGGGTTCTCGTTGTCTACGGCTCCGAGATTTGCCTTGGCTTCGGCGAGATTCGCCTGGGCTTGGGCCAGATTGGCTTTTGCTTGCCCCAGGCCGGCTTGGGCCGTTCTGCGTTGCTGCACGGTGACCTGATAAGTCGCCTTGGCTTGCTGATACGCCTTTTGCGAAGTGGCCTTGCGGGGAAGCATCTCCTCTTGGCGTTTGTAGTCCGCTCGGTCTCTTGCGAGGTCCGACTCGGTTTCCTTGATGCCACTTGAAGCTTGCGTGACCGCGTGACGCGATGCCTCCACCGCGGCCGCGGCGGCAAGGACCTGCTCGCTCAACGACGCAAACTGATTGCTCGTTTCATCGAGCTCCGCCTTGGCCTGTTCGAGGGCGGCCTGGTACGTGCGCGGATCGATCTGAAAGAGGACATCGCCGGCCTTGACGAACTGATTGTCCTTGATGGGCAAGTCGACGATGGGGCCAGACACGCGCGGCGCGATTTGAATCACGTTCGCCCATACCTGCCCGTCCCGGGTCCAGGGATTGACGACATAGTCCCAGTACTTGAGCAACACGAGCAGGACCGCGATCAACACGACAACCGCGGTTGCAAGATACGTCTTCTTGTTCTTGTCCATACTCATGTTCATGCCCGGATGATGAAGGTCCCGATCAAGACGGTGTAGATCACCGCGAGTGCGACAAAGACCAGCGGGGGGTAGAAGAAGTAGCGCGCGAGCCGGTACTTATTGAGCAAATTGGCCGTTGCTGTGGCGAGGATCAAACCGAGCACGCTGCAAACGAGGAGCGGGGGAAGGTAGACCCCGCCGATGGCAAACTCGTTCGGGACTAGATCGAACACCCGGCCACTATTCCATAGGATCGCTGATTGTCACCGGTTAAACTGGTAGCGAAAGACTCGGTAACGCCAGATCGTCGGAGACCGTTCATTCGAAACGCTCTTCTCTCCACTCGGCCCAGTCGACCGCGCGAGCCTGTTTCGCGTAGACTAGGCCGGCGCGGGCCACACCCCGATACGTTCCGAGGAGCCGATAGAAACTCCTGCCCTCTGCATCAGAGATCTCAGCGCGTCCGGAGTGAGTGAACAGCTCCTCGATGCGGGGGTTGAGCTCGGCAACGTGCCGCGAGAGCCGCTCCATCAGCTCAGGTCGTGGATCCGCTTCAGGGACTTCCGACCACTGGTGAAATGCCTGATCGACGACAGCCCGCCATTCGCGAACACTATCGCCAAGTTCGCCTGCCAGGACCTTGGCCGCAGACGCACTCCGACCATCCAGCAAGTCGTCGATCCGGTACGCGAGCAACTGGAGGGCCTCGAGGAGGCCAGCCACCTGCTCAGGACTGTTGTTCGGGAACGCTTTGGCATCGATGCGCGTGGCCCAGACGCGCATTTTTGCTGGAAGTGTTCGAAGGACGTTTCGGTAATAGGCCTCCCGAACCTGTCCCACGAACGACGCGGGCGGCTGCAAATGGGACACCAGGAACTCACAGCTTCGAAAGAAGCGCTGCGTCTGGTGGAGGAATGCCTTTTCGGGTCGCGGTGAGCCGACCATGTAGGTCAACCCGAAGGCCATCATGATGCCCATCATGGTGAACAGGTAGTTGTTGGCCATGCTCGCGAAGTCATAGCTCTGCTGATTCGTGATCCCCAACATGATGAACATCGCCAACAGCAGAGGCATCCGACCGACCGCGAAGTAATAGTCGGTCAAGTACGTGAACAAGAAAAGAAGCGCGCCAAGCTGCACAAATCCCGACAGGTGCGGCATGATGAATACGTAAACCACGACCCCTACGAGGTATGCGTAGACGAACAGGCGCAGAGGAAAGAACCTGACGTGCGGCACGCGCATGGCCGCAAGCGCAAGGGTTGGGACGAACTGAACCCAGGCGACGTGTCCGGGCGGGTTGACGTAGATCCAAACCAACGCCGATGCCCACAGCGAGGTAACAACGAAAGCCGCAGCCACGAGTTGGTCCCGGTCGATGGGGCGCAAGCCCGCTGGGCCACGAAGCTGCTTGGCGTCTGGTGGAGCCTTTCCCTCCGCTACCTGTCCCTCTTCTCCCGTGATGTCCCGAAGCGAAGCCACCATCTTTCGGGTCTGCGCGTCGAGCTGTTCGAGCTCAGTTCTCGCGACTTCCACTGCTGCTCTTTGGAAGTGGTCCAGAGGTTCGATCGCCTGCCGGTCGAGCTCGAGGGAAATATCTCGGCAAGATCGTGCAGATGGCTTGCCGGCCAGCAGGCTTCGGGCTTCGGCGAAACGCGCGTCCAGCTCGGCAGACAGGTCCGGGAGACCGGGCAGAACCGCATCCATGTCGATCTGCTCGAGATCCTCGGCGCCCAATCGAAGGCGATTCGATATGTGCATGAACTTCAGTGACGCTTGTTGCAGGGCCATCCAAGATCGACGAACGACGCGGACTTCGTAGGTCTCGCTTGCCGCGACATTGATGAGCGAGCCGACTTTGGCGACGAGCTGAGCCTCCTGCGCCAGAAGCTCCGGGGGCGAGCCCGTCGCCCCGCGGTGTGAGATCAGCTCCAAACCGTGCTGGGTGACCTGAGCCTGGGCGTCCAACAAGGCGTCGGTGGCGGACTTCAGCGCGCCGAGGTTGGTCACCGGCCACAAGAGCGACGAGATCACCGCCCAAACGCCGATGCCGATCAACGTTTCCATCGTGCGATACGCCGCAAACTCAAACGCGTGCCCAGGCTGCTGCGGCCCTGCGGTGATGATCATCACGGTGACGAATCCGGCGACATACCAGAGGTAGTCGTTCTCGCCTTTCATCTTGTACGCGAAGAATCCCAGCACCGGCGATACGCCGACGAAGAGCATCCAGCGGTCTTGCGGGAACAGGGCCAGGAGCGCGAGGCTCGAAAAGAACGCCAGGAAGGTTCCGATGGCGCGCAGCAGGCCCTTGTAGAGAGACTGCCCTTCGCCAGGCTGGCTGATGACTGCGACCGCGATTCCCGCCCAGGTCGGACTCATCCAGGAGAATTTCAATGCCAGCCAATAGGTCACGACGATGGCAAGGCCGACCTTGATGGCTTCTTTGGCCTTGCCCGACAGAGCGAACGCGGGCCTGGCCTGCTCGGTCGCTGTCGCCGTAGTTGTTGCTGCCATCTGCCCGGGGGCATAGCCTACGTGAACCGTCCCGTCCTCGTGAACCTTTGCCTTGTGTCGGTCGCTTCACGACTCGGTCGCACCAATTCCAACGTGGGAAGGTTGCTTCCCGCCGGCGGTCAAACACCGTAGGAGCAGACACCGTTCATTTCGGGTCGGAGCCTGCAAGTTCCTCGGCGAGAGCGACTAGGACCGGCAGCATGAGACGGTCCTTGGCCCGCCCGGTGTTCGTCGATGAACGATGTCGAGGTCTTCGGTAGTGATGGGCGCGCCGTGGAGCACGGCGGCGGCGCCACCTACCACGATGAACTCCACGCCGGCGGCTGCCAGTCGCCGGAGAGCTCTTCGACGTCAGCCTGCGTTGGACTTGGCATCTCTCAACGCCCGGAGTGAGGTGCCCGAGTTCACGGCAGCGCGGAGCCGATCCAGTGGCGAAAGCGAAAGGGCCCATCGTATGAGGGTGCGGTCCACTTCGCGCGCCGCCTATCGCACGAGCTGATCCACATCGGGGGCTCCGCTGGGCTTGTCAGACACGAAGGAAGGCTACTCTGTGCGCGCCCCGCAAGCCACCGCGAAACGCGACTCTCGTACCTGCTGTCGTCGCCGCTATGGTGCGCTTGTCGTCAGGGGGCTGGCCGTCGGTGCGGAGATTCCACGCCGCGCCATTCGTGCGAGCCAGGTGGCCGAACCATCAACCTACCTCGATCGTCCCATCCTCGTGAACCTTGACCTTGTCCCCCGTCTTGACCGCATCCAGAAAATCGTCGCCCAACAGGTCCACCGTGACGATGCGTTTGCCGAGCCAGTTGTCTCCCATGAGGATTCCGCAGGCGGCGAGCGAGTCGATGTGGTTGGCGAAGAGCATGGCCTTGGGGGCGATGCCCTTGTCGAGGATGATCATGAACAAGGTGGCGGCGCTGCTCGAGCCAATGGTCTGCGGGATGCAGACGATTTTGTCGGCGAGGTCGTGGCCGAAGAGGTCTTTGTTGTCGTGGTCTTGGCAGACGCCGGAATCGGTGCCCAAGATCAAGACGTCGACATACGTCGCGCAGGTGTTGAAGCCGATGTGGGACACCTCGGCGGAGCCTTCTACGCTGCCGAACCGCTGGTCGTCCTTTGAATGTCGCTTTAGCCACGTCTGAAATCCTTTCTTACCTTTGTGGGTTTTCTTTGGCGCCTAAGCGACGTTGGCGGCAGCTTGCCGGTGACGATGGGCTCGGTGAGCACGTCGTCGAAGAAGAAACGCGCGGTGGTGTAGACCCGCGTCTTGTTGGAGTTGGTGGCGACGAAATCCGCTCCCTCGACAGGCGTCGAGCACCACATCATCGGGCAGTTGATGGGGATCGAGACGCCGTAGCCTTCGAGCTTCTTGGCGATCTCGGGATTCTTCTGCTGGAACGCATCCTTCACGTACTGCGAACCGAACATGTAAGTCGGACAGCCAATCTTGTCTTTGCCGGCCTTCTCCATCGCGTCGACGATGCGGTTGCCCCACTCGACCATCTGGCCGTAGCTCATGTGCGGGCACCCGAGGAACACCCGCTGCGGAGTGCCGTGCTTGTCCTTCCAGAGGTTTGGGTAGCTCGCGTAGATGCGGTCGAGCTCGGCATCGTCGATGACGTACGTTTGATAGCCCTCGTTGAAACGCGCGCGCCCCTTGTCGACCGCTTCCGGGGTCACGCCTTCCATGTGGTAGAGGCCGACGGCGCCGTTGCTCGCCGTGGCCGCGCCGAGGTCCTTGAGGTAGCCGCTGCTCTGTTCGTCGACGCCCTTGATGAATCGGTCCATCCCCGTGATGTACGGGACATCTTCATGACCTTGAGTCGGATCGCTGAGCCGATCATTTCGGGATGGGGCAGCTTGCTGGTCTTGACCTCGATCAACCAGACCGCCTGGCGCCCTCGTCGGTGAGCAAGCCAAATCGCGGCGCCTTGCCGAGGATGTTGCAGAGCATGTCGATGCCCATGGAGTTTCGGTTGGTGCGGGCGCCGAGGACGGAGTTCACGTAGTTGATCGCCAAGGACTCCGACCAGGCCAAGTAGTCACCGCGGCTCGGTGTGTTGCCCATCTCCGGCAAATAGCAGGCGCAGCTCCAGTCCTTCTTGCTTCGCATTCCGAGCTTCATGTTGAGCTCCTCGAGCTCATCCATGCGGTTGTAAATCTTGTCGACGGCGGCCTGTTCCGCCTTCGTCACCGGGAGGTGAACAGGTCCATGGGCTTCGGGTCCGCGGTGAACGCCGGTAGGTTTTCAAGCCGGCATCGGCGAGTTGCCTGTAAATCTTCAGGAGCGGCTCCACGCCGTCGCTTCCCAGCGCACCGCGTGATGCGGCGCGCCTCCGAGATCGACCAGCTTATCGGCACCAAAAAGCGCACCTTAGGCCACCACCGTCTTGATGGCTTTTTGTAGGACGTCTCCTTTCTTGCCGTCGTAAATCTCCTGCTCCTCCGCCGTGAGCTTCATTTTCGGGTGATCTTCCCAGGCTTTGACGTGCTTCCGTGAGTGCCCCGTATGGGTCACATGCGCGAAATTCGGGTCGGTCCCGATTTGTCCGTTGAGCTGGTGCGTTGCCATGACCGATGTCCTTCCCTTTGGAATCGCGAAACCATGCATAGACCGAGCTCCAGGCACCAGTCCGGCCAATTCGCGCAAATTTTTGGCTTCTGTCATTCCGGAAACCTTCCGAGGCTTCCCTAGCCATTTGGCGCCAAAATCATATAGTCACCCGAATCGCTCTTCGGAGGAGACCCGTTGCCGCAACCACGACTTCCTGTCAGCCACGCGATTCACCTGGTGCCGTTCTTTCGGTTCCTCGATGAGCTGGGTGCGCCGGTGCAGCACGGAGTGGCGCAATCGAAGCTACCGGGCCGGGTCGTCGAGTCACCTGACTGCTATGCGCCGACGGAATCGGTCTGGGCGTTCATCGGCAAGATGGCCCGCTCCCAGGACATTCCGGACCTTGGCTCAAGGGTGGAATACGAGGGCGGCCTTCGATGTAGGGCGCTGGCCTCGTCGGCGGGCTCGAACGCGCAGCATCGCTTCTCGAGGGCTTGCAGAACTTCTCCCACTATCCACCGAAAAGCTCGAAGATGGCCTGCTGGCTCAGCGAAGACGGGGGCGAAGTACGGTTCTACCTGCGCAAGACGTTCGAGCCAGGCGTCCTCGGATACCGGCAGACCGAATGGCTCGGCCTCATGGCGATGCTGACCGCGATTCAGTTCTTCGCGGGTCCCAATTGGCAGCCTATACGCATCTCCGTCAGGTCCAAGGGTCCGGCGCCGGGGCTTGCCTACGAACTCTTCGGAAACGCCGAGTTCCTCATGGGACAAGCGGAGATCTTCATCGCGTTTCCGCGGGCGATGCTCGGGCTCGCTCATGCCTTGCACGGAACCGATCCTCGATTCCAACGGCCCAAGCCGGCAGCGATCGGGCTTGGCGATGACGAGCCCGCGGCGGATTTCGCGAACCGCTTGCGCCAGTGCTTGAAGCCTATCTCTTCGACGGCTACCCGGACGTTCGATTGGCGGCCGGCCTCGTCGACACGAGCCCGCGCACACTGCAGCGGCGACTCCGGGAGCTCGGTACCAGCTATAGGGCGGTCGTCGACGGTGCGCGGCTCGATCTCGCCACCCGAATGCTCACGCGAACCGACGCTACCGCCGCCGAGATCGGGAACGTAGTCGGCTACAGCGACCCATCCCACTTCGCCCGCGCTTTCCGGCGGTTCACGGGCATGAGCCCGGGGGAGTACCGCTTCGCACAGGAACGCCATGGCGAATGCTGACCTTCCGATAAGTCACGCGACACACCTCGTCCCCTATGTGCGATTCCTCGACCGGATCGGAACTCCACTCGAGAGTGGTGGAGCAGATACACTTGCCGGTCGGCCTTCTCCACGTGCCCAATTGCTACGTGCCGACCGAATCACTTTTTGATTCGTCGGGAAGTTCGCGCGCAAGGAGGGCATCGACGAGCTCGGCTTCCAAGTGGCATACGCCACAGGGCTCGGCCTCATGGGGCCTACCCTGAGCCAAGGTCTGTGACTGCCCGACGCTTCTCCAAGCGCTGCAAGTGTTTTGCCGCTTCGTGAACAAGGAAGCCTCGCAGTTTTGGGCCGGGATCGTCGAAGAGGAAGACGAAGTACGGGTCTACATTCACAGAACGTTCGAGCCCGGCGTTCTCGGGTACACGCAAACCGAATGGATCGGCGTGATGGCCGTCGTCACGACCCTCCAAGTGTTCGCCGGGTCGCACGCACAGCCAAGCCGCATCTCTCTCGGAACGCGGAGCCCTGTTCCGACCGGCGTGAAGGAGATTTTCGGAGAGACGGATTTTCGGACGAAGCAGCCAAGCGTCTACATCGCGTTCCCGCGCTCGATGCTGGCTCGCAGCCAACGCCCACACCAGGGCGATTCACGATTCAACTGCCCGGTGCGCTCCCGAACCCATACGCTGGGCGAGAGCCCGAATCCGATTTTGCCGGGAGACTGATGCAGTGCCTCGAGCCCCACTTCGTGGACGGCTACCCCCCAATCACACTCGCGGCCGAGATGGCCCGCACCAGCGTTCGTACCCTCCAACGGCGCCTGGCCGAGCAGAGCCTGACCTATTCCGAGGTGGTGGACCGTGCGCGCTTTGATGTCGCGTCGAGAATGTTGATCGAGTCCGACGCCTTCAATCCAGGTCGCCTACGCCACCGCCTACAGCGACCCCTCGCACTTCGCGCGCCTTCGAAGGAGTGCCGGCGTCAGCCCGCGCGAGTACCGTTCCCTCGCGAAGCGGCGCAGCCCGCAATAGCCCAGCCGGGCGGTCGAGCGTTTGGCGTGAACTGGCCGGACCGTCCGCAGCGACTGTTGATATGCATATCGCTCGCATGCCAGACACGGTCTCATTGAGTCGGGCGACGACGCTGGTTCCTTTCTTGAATCTCCTCGACGAGCTCGGCGCACCGGTCGATCGCGCGCTCGAGCAAGGGCACTTGCCCCTTCACCTCCGGGAGATGCCGGGCTGTTTCATCGCGACCAAGCTAAACTGGGATTTCGTCGGTCGCATGGCGCGGCAAGAAGACATCGACGACCTCGGACTTCGAGTGGGCTACCAAGCGGGCGTCTCCCTCCTCGGCCGAAGCTTGTTCGCCCGCGTCCGTCGCTCCCGCAATCTCGCCCGGGCACTGCAGACCTTCTGCAAGAATGCGTCGAGAGAAAGCACCGGCATGAGCTGCTGGGTCACGACCGACGAAAGCCAGGTCGAGCTCCACCTGAAAAAGGCCTTCGGCCCCACAACACGCGGCTATCGCCAAACCGAGTGGCTCGGTCTCATGGCCATGCTCGGGGTGGTGCAGCTCTTCATGGGACCCAGCTGGGAGCCCACCAGCATCGCGCTTCGCTCCGTCGGGCCCGTTCCGGACCTGGCACACAAGCTGTCCCGACAACACGCTCCTACCGGGCCGGGCACGGATCGCGCTTGCATTCCCAAGAAGCGCTCGACCATCCGCGCAGCTCGACCGACGGCTCGCCCCGTTTCGAATGGCCCGCAAGTTGGAAGTCGCAATCTTCGAGAGAGCCCCGCAGAGGGACTCTTCGGTGCACTTGCCCAAAGCCTGGAGCCGTATCTTGCCGATGCTTATCCCGACGTGACCCTGGGCGCTCGGATCGCCGACATGAGCGTGCGAACCCTGCAGCGACGCTTGCACATCGAGGGCGCGACCTATTCCAACGTCGTCGACCAGGCCCGTTTCCAAATCGCCTCGAAGGAGCTCGCTACCAGTGCCCGCCCCTCCAAGGAGATCGCCGAGGCCCTGGGTACTCGGACGCCTCCCACTTCGCGCGGGCTTTTCGACGGCTCACCGGATTGAGCCCACAGGAATACCGCCAACAATGCCGGCAAGAGGCCCAGCAACGAGCCGGGCAGGAAACCCGTCAATCGGAGTAGTCGGTCTCCCAAGGTTGGCGCGATATGGCCGGGTCAGATCCACGGACCTTTGGTATGGGTGAGAGTCTAGAAGGAGCACGCCATGATCACGCACCAGCCCGTCAACAACCACGACGACATGCGCAAGGTCGCCGACAACATTCTGCGAGAGGTTGGCCTCAGCATCGGAGACAGCGGTGGGAAGGTCACGTTTGCCGGCGCGGAGCCCGTTCGCAAGACAACCATGAAGGCCGGTGCGGCGCCCGCCATCATCCTGGCCGCGAACGCCGTCGCTGAAGCCGCGATCTGGAAGGAAAGAAAGGGCGAGGGGCAAGACATCCATGTCGACCTCCGAAAGGCGTGGATCGAACAGAGCCCGTGGCAGCTCGATGCGGCCCCCTACACGCTCATCAACGGCGCCCACAAGATGTTCATTTCGGTTCGTACGTCGTCTTGAACCCGCAGTGCCCGACCCGCGATGGGCGCTGGATGATCATGTGCCCGCTCTACCCCTCGCAGGAAAGAAAAATCCTCAGGCTGCTGAACTGTGGGCCCGATGAGTCGCAGCTTCGCGCGGCGATCATCAAGCGCGACGCCTTGGAGATGGAGGCGGCCGCCGAGGCAGCGCAGGTGCCGTTTCAGATGATCCGCACTCGCGAAGAGTGGGAAGCTTCCGAGCAGGGGCAGATCAACGCGCAGACGCCGTTGATCTCGATCACGAAAATCGGAGAAAGCGATCCGATTCCACTGCCGCAAGGCGAGCGGCCGCTCTCGGGCCTTCGCGTGCTATCGATGGTGCACGCCGTGGCCGGCCCTTGCTGTCCGCGAACCCTGGCAGGCCAGGGGGCAGACTGCCTGAACATCAACATGCCCGATTGGATCGAGTACGGGAACTTCTTCTTCCAGGCGGACGTCGGGATCCGGCAAGCCTATCTCGACGCGCGCAAGACCGAGAACCGCAAGCATGTCTACAACCTGATCAAGGACGCCGACGTCTTTGTGGACAACCTGCGCCCCGGGGTCGCGGACGGCGAAGGCTACTCTGCGCAAGCTCTCGCGGAGCGAAAGCCAGGCATCATCACTTGCAGCGTCAAGCTCATGCCGCACACGGGCCCCTGGTCACATTGGCCTGGGTTCGACATCAACGCGCACGGGCTGACCGGCCTCGCCACGGCCGAAGGGACTCCGGATCAACCTCTGCCTCCGCAGCAGGTCATGGTGATCTGCGACATCATGACCGGCTACCTCGGTGCGATCGGAGTCAAGGCCGCCATGCTTCGCCGCGCCAAAGAAGGCGGCAGCTACCGCGTGGACGTCTCTCTACGCAGTGCTGCAGCTTCATCATGAGCCTCGGCCTGAACGACAAAGAGACGATCGAGAACCTCGAAAGCCTTGGCGAAGAGCACCAGATCATGAAGCCCAACCTGATCACCGGCATGACCGGCTTCGGCGAGCTCACAAGGCCGGGTCCAGGTGGAGGGAATGAAGACCCCCAGTACTGGGAAGACCCACTCCTCTTCGTGCCAGGCTCCTCCAAGCTGGAGTGGCTGCCTCGATAGGCGACGGGATCAGTCCGCCCAGTGCAGCACGTCGCGGCGGTGATCGGGGACGAACAGCGCCGTCGTCGGCGAGCGGTCAGCCTATGTGTGGGGAACGCCTCGGCGTGATTGTTCGTGAGACTCTGGAGCAGCGCGGCGCTTTGCTTGTTACTCTCGGGAACCAACCTTCTCGAGGCTAACGACGTCATGCAAATCCACCTGACGTCCTGCGGCGCGTTTGGCCCGTAGGAGGTCATCGCGGCCGATGACCGGGAATGTGATGTAGTTCTCCTCGATGGTCACACGGCGGCCGTAGGCTTGTTCAAAGTCATCGAGACCGGGGATGCGTTGAAGGATGTCGATACAGGCCGGGGGGATACCAAAGCGCACAAATTCGTTGGGCTTGGCAGACTGCAAGCCTTCAAAGATGATACGCGGCGCGCCAAAGGCCCGCAGCGCAGCCCCGACGGCCGCACGATTGTTCGGGTCGTCTCCAATCCAAACGTCCAGGTCCTTTGTGGCTCGTGGATGCCCATGAAAGCCCACTGCATGGCCGCCCACGATCAGAAACTTGGCCCCTGCGTCGTTGAGGGCC
>CAWJII010000005.1:0-67002 GCA_963842915.1 uncultured delta proteobacterium
ACCGAGCACGAAGCCAAGCACCTCAGCGCCCACGACTTCCGCCACGCCGCCCTCACACACATGGCCGCTGTCGGCAGCGACCTCACCGCCATCGGTCACATCGCCGGCCACAAGAACGCAACCACCACCGCCCTCTACGTGCACAACTCAGAAGCTGCTGCACGCCGCGCGGTCGCTCGCCGAGCCGGAATTCTGGACACCAAAGTGGACACCGTTGCCGGCCAAGCGGCCGAAAAGCGTCCAGCGGTGCGACCTAAGTTTTCGGAATCATTGGGTGGGCCATCCTGGACTCGAACCAGGAGCCAATGGATTAAGAATCCACTGCTCTACCACTTGAGCTAATGGCCCGTTTTGCCGCGTTGCTGCGGCACACCCGGAAGGATTCGAACCTTCGACCTACGGATTCGAAGTCCGGCGCTCTATCCAGCTGAGCTACGGGTGCTCTTTCGTGGGGATCTTTTCGCTTGAGGCCGGCTTTCCCCCTTCGCTTCCTCCCTGCGGCGTACTCGAGTACGCCTCAGTCGGTCGCTACGGGGGGCGCTCGCCCTCAAACGAAAACCTCTCCCACGAAAGGTTATCTACACAAGACTGTCAAAGAGTTCGTGGGGTGAGTGACGGGAATTGAACCCGCGACACCCGGAGCCACAATCCAGTGCTCTACCACTGAGCTACACCCACCAAAGGGGGCGGAGTCTAGCGTCACTTTCCGGGTAGGCAAGGCTAGATGCAACGGCCTTTTTCGTAATGCCTTCGGGCCCATTCTGCCATGGCAATCCCGGCCGCGACGCTGATGGGGTAGCTGTGATTGATGCCGAACATGGGGATCGCGACGACCTGGTTGGCGGCCTCCAGAATCCCTGGTGAGCAGCCGTCGTCCTCGTTGCCAAAGACCAGGACGGCGTTGTCGGGGAGCTCGGCTTCCCAGAGGCCGACGCTGGCTTCGTCCTTCTCGAAGGCGACCAGCGGCCAGCCTTCCTTCTCCACTGCGTCGAGGAAGATTCGCTCGCTCGGGAGCTCGACGATGTTTTCGTAGCGCTGCATGCCCATGGCCGCGCGCTCGTACCAGGGCTCGGTCCCAATCAAGATGATTTCCTTCACGAGGAACGAGTGCGCAGTCCGCACGATGGAGCCGATGTTGAAGGGGTTCTTGGCGCGGTCGATGGCGATGCGGAACGGATGCCGGATGCGGTCGAGCTCGCCCCTGATTTCGCTTCGGGGCATCTCAAACGAAGGGACGCGCGCCATTTACTTCCACTTGATGGAGCAGCCCATCGAGGGGACGTGCTCGAAGTCGACCGCACGGCCTTGCAGGGCAGCGTCGAGGACGGCGCGAAGGTCGCGGCGTGTGACCTGTGCCGGCTCTTGCCAGTTGTCGTCGATGCGCCCGTTGTAAACGAGCTTGCGGTCGCGGTCGAAGACGAAGATGTCGGGCGTGCAAACCGCGTCGTAGGCGCGCGCGACGCTTTGCGATTCGTCGTAGAGGTAGGGGAAGGTGAAGCCCTTGTCGGCGGACCGCTTCTTCATTTGGTCGAAAGAATCGGCGGGGTAGTTCTCGGCGTCGTTGCAGCTGATGGCGACGAGCTGCACGCCCTTTTTGCCGTAGTCCGCCTGGATTTCGAGCAGCCTGTCCTCGCTGGCAATGGCGTAGGGGCAGTGGTTGCAGGTGAAGACGACGACCAGGAGCTCGGCGCCGGCAAAGGAGTCGAGCGACCAATCTTTGCCATCGACGCCGGGCAGCGAAAAAGGCGGAGCGGGGGTGCCGACGGGCATCCCTTTGGAGTGCATCAGAGCCATGGCTACCCTCTAGTGCCGGCCGCCGGGCAATGCCAGCGGACGCGGCGGGCATGCTAGCTTGAACAAGACGATGGCCGAAGGGGAGCTAGTGCAGGATCCGTTGCTGGGCGCCACGCTGGGCGGGCTCTACCATGTGCAGCGCCTGATTGGGGTGGGCGGCATGGGCCGGGTCTACGAAGCGACCCACCGGAACCTCGGCAAGGCCTACGCGGTGAAGGTTTTGCCCGAGGGGCGCGCGGACAAGCCCGATGCGGTCGAGCGCTTCCTGCGCGAGGCGAAGTCGGCGACCAAAATCGACCACGAGCACATCGTTAAAGTGGTCAACTGCGACAGCGACGAGGAGCACCGGCTTTTCATCGTGATGGAGCTCCTCGATGGCGAGAACCTGGCCGACCGGCTCGACCGGGGCGCCCTGCCCGTCGACGAGGCAGTGGAAATCGCCCGGCAAACCGGCGAAGCCCTGCAGGCGGCCCACGACGCGGGCATCGTGCACCGCGACCTCAAGCCCGAGAACATTTTCCTCACGCAAAAACACGGCCGCGATTTCGTGAAGGTGCTCGACTTTGGGATTTCGAAAATCAAGACGCCGGACCACGGCGACCCGAAGCTGACCGCGACCGACCAAATCATCGGGACGCCGCTCTACATTTCGCCCGAGCTCGCGCGAGGGATGTCGCTGGTGGACCACCGGACCGATGTCTACGCGCTCGGCGTCATCTTGTACGAGATGCTCACGGGCTCGCCGCCGTTCACGGGGGAGAACCACTTTCAGTTGCTCTACAAGCACGGGAACGAGGCGCCGGACCCACCTTCGCAGCGGAGCAAGAAGGCGAGCATTCCGCCGCACGTCGAAGCGGCGGTCCTGCGCGCGATGGAGAAAGACCCGGCCGACCGCTTCGACACGATGGACGCGTTTTGCGATGCGCTGCGCGGGCCGACGGTGCCGCGGCGTGCGCGCACCTTGGGCGTTCCCTTGCTCGTCGCCGCGGTCGTGGCCGCGGTGGCCTTCCTCTTGTGGCCGACGCGGGCGCCGGTCGAGGTCGCCGAGCCGCCGCTGCCTGCGCCGACGACCGACCTCGCCGCTGTGACAAATAAGTCCGACGACCCCGCAGAAACTTCTCCCATCGAGCCCGTGGCCGAGCCGGTGAGGCTTGCGCTCGACTCGCGGCCGAACGGCGCTTTCGTCGCGGTAAACGGGGAGAAAAGAGGCCGGACTCCGCTCGAGCTCGAGCTCGAGCCGGGGCTGGAGGCCACGGTACGCTTTTCGCTTCAGGGCTACCGCAGCGAGGAGCGCCGCCTCGTCCCCAAAGAGGACGATTCGCTGCTGGTTCGCCTGAAAAAGAAAACCCGTCCCAAGCCCTCTCCGATTAAGACAGACTTCTAACCAGTGCTTTCTCGATTCCCGCTCGTGCTCGTCGCCCTGCTCTGCTTGGCGAGCCCATCGGTCACGGCTGCCCAGAGCAGCTCGGAGAATGCCGAGGCACGCGTCTACTTCGAAGAAGGCAACCGGCTTTTCGAACAGGCGAACCGGGCGCGCGCGGCGCAGCGGACGGAGCTTTTGCAGCGCTCGCTCGAAGCGTACGTCGACAGCTTGCGCATCGTGCGGAGCCGGAACGCGCTGTTCAACGCGGCCATCGTGCTCGGCGAGCTCGGACGCAACGACGCAGCGTTCAACTACTTCGGCGAGTACCTGACGATTGAAGGCTTGTCGGAAGAGGACCGCGCGAACGCGACTGCACGCAGGGATGCGCTTCGAACCGATGTGGCTGTACTTCGGGTGACGACCGAACCTGCGGGCGCATTGCTTTGGCTCGACCGCAAGGACTTGGCGCCGCGCGGGGCGACACCCATCGAGCTGGCCGTGCCCCCGGGCGAGCATCGGGCCTTCGTCGAGAAAGAAGGATACGAACCGGTCGAGCAGGTGCAGACGGTGGCGCCCGGCAAGACAACCGAGATGGAGCTCGCGCTCATGGCGACCGTCGTCGAGCCGCTCATCCCTGAGCCGGAGCCCATGTCCGAGCTCGTGCCTGAGCCCCCGCGACCGCGGCTTCGCAATGCGGCCATCGGAACGGCAGCGAGTACCCTGGGCACAGCCGCCGTTGGCCTTGGGCTCTCGCTTCGAGCCCGCACTCTGCGAGACGACTACGACCAGGCCGCAGCGCAGTTCGGGCTGACCAAGGACCCGGCCGACTACCAGCGCGCACAGGACCTCGCCGACCGCACCGAGCGCTTCAACCTCGCCGCCGACGTGATGTGGGGGACGACGATTGCCCTCGGAATCAGCGCGATTGTGCTCTACGGCGTGCACCGAAAGAAGCAGAAGCGCGAGGCGCCCGAGGTGGCGGTTTCGCTGTCTCGGCAGGGTGGCTTTGCCGCGATTCGAATGCCGTTTGGAGCGGCGCAATGAGTCGCTCGCTGCTCGCTCTGCTCGCCTCGTCGGCTCTGCTCACGGGCGGGTGCACCTGGCTGAATGCGCCTGAGCGCAACCTCACGCCTCCGGACGGCGGCGTCGATGGCGGCGGCATCGAGCTCTTTTGCGACGACCAGCTCGACGACGACAACGACATGGCGTTCGACTGCGACGACACCGACTGCGCCCAGGAACCAGCCTGTTGCGAGGAGCGACGCACGACGCTCAGCGAAGATTGGACCACGGCCGACCTGAGCAGCGACTGGATTTTCGCGCCGACCGGCGGTGGCGCCTGGAGCCCGGCGCGGCCCTCGATTGCGGGAACGACCTTCGTTGGAGGGTTTCTTCCGGACGATTCGCCGCGCGCGCTCGTGAGCAAAGACTGTGTGTCGCTCGGGCTCGGTGGCTGGTTGAGCGCGACCCTGCGAACGAGCGACGCAAGCGGATGCGATGCGAGCACGGAATGCGCACGCTACGCCGGCATCGTGCTCACGGTGGCCGATGACTCGGCGCCCGGGGGCAAGCTGCAAGACGAGCTCGCGGTGACGCTGCACGCAGGCGGCCTGCTCTTGGTGACACAGGCCGACGTCGAAGTGGCGCGCGCGAGCGTGGGCATCGACGAAAACATCGATGTTGAAATCGAGCTACGGCCGAAGCTCAACGACGAGAACCTGCCCATCGTAAACGCGCAGGTCACGGTGGACGGAGAGCTGCTGCTCGAGGGTTTCACCGTTGCACCGATTGCCGACTTGCTCAGCGAAGGGGACTGCTCGGAGATCCCGGGCCTCCGCGTGGCGGCCCAGGGGCGTGGCGACGGCGTGTTCGTGGGGCCGGTGCAGAGCGCGAAGCAGGACTGTGCCAATCCGAGCCAGTTCGATGAACAAAGTGCAACGCTGACGGGGGCGAGCCTCGAACTTAACCCCTCGTGGGTGTCGGCCTACGTAGGTTCGCCCGCGTTGGCCAGCTCACGAAACTCGATTTCGGACGTCCAGTGGGACTTGATGCTGGAAGGCAGCAACGACCCGCCCGAGCTCGGGGTCGACACACACGTGGGGTACGCGCTCGGGCATGCGCGGGTCGCCACCGACGAAGGCGGCAACTGGCGAATCGACGGCTGGACGAGCAGCAGCTCGCCCAAGGTTGGAGACGACCCGCCGTCCTGCGTGGGCGGCGCTTGCCCGGATAACCGCAGCGTCCGCGAGCCGCATCTGCTCGCCGAGCTCAACGAGGAAGGCGAGCTGCGCGACCTGGTCGTGTCGTTTGCGCGCGAGCTGGTGAGCAACCCGAGCGTGCGCGACTTGTTTGGGATTCAAATCGTGCGGCCGGCCGGCAGCCCGTCCACCGCCCTCGGGCTTCCGGGCACGCCGACGGTTTCACCCGACGACATCCCCGAATGCGTGAGCTTGCGGGATCCTGCGCTAATTCCAGTGGATCCGGAGGCGCAGGAAGGGTACTGGCTGCTGTTCACCTGCGTCGACGGGCCGGGCGCGGCAAGCGAGATTCACGCGGTTCGGATTTCGCGCGAGCTCGAAATCGTTCGCGAGGGCGGCGGGGCCATGCGGCGCGTGGTCTTGGTGGCGAGCGAGCTTGGCGCGTTTGCGGCGGCTGGGATTCGTTCGCCCGAGCCGCTGATTTCGTTCGAGAAGGACGGGATGCGTTTGCGGATTTGGTTCTTGGCGCAGAGCGCGCCGGGCCACTGGGGCGTGGCGCTTGCCGAGGCGCGAACGCACGACACCTCGATGCTCGAGTTCGACCTTCCCGAGCCGCTGCCCTTCCTGGTGAACCCCATCCTGAGCAGCAAGTCCAGCTTGGTCCGCAGCGGCTGCCTTGGTGAGGAATGCAGCATCACTGCAATCGCGGTGACTCCGCGTGCCGACGACCCGAGCAGACTCCGCTTCGTCTTGGCACGGCGCTTGAATATCCCCGGTGGGGGTCTGACCGACCAGTTAATCCCTTTGGAGCAAACTTGGAGCACACCTTGAACCGAAATCGACGAACCCAGCGCTTTAGGCGGCTAGCCATGGCCGCCCTGCTGGCCGTGGTTTCGGCCGGCTGCGGTAGCGAGAGCAGCAACGGCTCTGCGCCTGCGGGCGCGGGAGGCGCGGGCGGTAGTGCGGGTTTCGGTGGAGACGCCGGCCTCGGGGGCAGCGCCGGTGGCGAGCTGGTGAACTTCTCGGATGCGCTAGCGGACAATCCTGTCGACGAGCTCTACGCCAACCCGGAGCGAAACCCCGGCGACTACCTCGGACTGAGCACCGACGCGACGCAGGGCGCCGAAGACTACAGCAGCGCTGCCCTAGCCTGCTACGCGAGCGCCGACGCCTGCGGTGAAGCGGAGTGCGGCGCGTTTGCTTCCTGCTGCGTGAACACGGGCGCTTGCTGCGCGCCGGTGCTCGACGATGCACCGCTCCCGGCGACACTCGACTTCCGCGCCTGCGCCGGCATGGACGTCTTCGACTGCGCACAGAGCAACGGCACCAACGCGCTGAGCTTCGGTGAGCTCGAGCCGGTGCTGAACGCGCGCGGCTTGGTGCCGAACGGGACAGCGGAGGCGGAAAGCGGCGCCGTCATCGGCGAGCCGGTGAACCTCGCCTCGCAGCGCGTCGAGCTCAACGTGCAGTTTGCCTTGCCGGTCGGGATGCGATGGCACCTGCCTCGAGAGCGCGGGCGTCGCGTTTACCGCGAGCGAGCCCGGCACATTTGTCGACGCCGCGGTGGGCTTGCTGCTGAGCGGCTCGCGCGGGCTCGTGAACGTCATGATTGGCAACGAGGTGGCCGATTCGTTCTTCGCGGGGCCCGGAAGCAGCAAGTGGCGTTTGGTTTTGTCGCCCGGTGGCTCGGCGCAGCTATTTCGCGATGGGATCCCGCAGGGCCGCTACACCTTTGATGCGAACGCCCTTGACCAGGCGCAACTCGTGGCCTTTGGGCGCAACCTGGGCAACACGGCCGACAGCGCAGCGATTGCCGCGATTCAAGTCGAGCTCGCGTATTGCGACAACCCGCAAGCCTGGAGCGAGCGGCAGCCCCTGTCGGTTTCCATCGGGGTCGACGACTTCCGGCGCCACGCGTTCGGAGCCGGGCCGTCGATTGTGGACCTGGGGCAGAGCAAGCAGCTTGCCTACGCGCTCGACGGCGAGATTTACGCCGGCGAGCTCGTGACGCCCAACGAAGTCTTTGTCGCCGAGCCGTCTCCGGTTCTCGCACCGACCGAACCATTCGAAGCGATGGGCGTTCACGACCCCGAGCTCGTCTGGGATGGAAACAAGCTCTTCCTGTTCTACACGGCGCGCGACGAGAGCGGCGCCGGCAGCATCCGGATGGCGATGGGCGACGAGAGCCTGGCGCAACTGAGCAAGGCCGCGGCCCCTGTCTTGGAGCCCGCCGGCGACATCGTCTCGTACGACGCACCGACGGTTCTGTACCGAAACGGGCTCTGGTTGCTCGTCGCGCGCGCAGCCTTCTCGAGCGGCGCAACCGAGCTCCACGCGTTTTACACGAGCGACCTCGGCACGGGCTGGGCGCGCGTGGTCAACGGCGGCCTCGAACAGCTGACGCGAGTCGTAGGCGCTACCAGTGAAATCACCGAGCCGAGCCTGATGGTTCACAACAGCGCCTACCAGCTCTACTACGCGCGCCGAAGCGGCACCCGCTGGTCGGTGGAGCTCTTGGTTTCGGACGAGCTGTTGCTCTGGCGGGCGATGGGCGACGTGCTCGGCGACAGCGACGAGGCGTTCGACAGCCTGGGCGCGCGGAGCCCCGACGTGATTTCGGGGCCGGACCGCATCGACATCGTGTACTCCGGGCAAGACGGGGTGGCTTTCCGGCTAGGAACCGCCAGTCGCGCGGCCCCCTCGAACAGCGCTGCGAGCATCTTTTGACAGCGCGGCGCTGGGCGCCGATGTTGAAGGGATGGTGTCCTCGGAGACGGAGCCCCCTCCAGCTGGGCCGAGCGGCAAGGCCCGGCGGCGGAGCACTGCGTTCATCGCAGCCTTTGTCCTGCTGCAGTTCTTGATTCCGCTGACTTACCTGGCGCGCGAGGACGCGGCCGACGAGCGCTTCACCTGGCGAAGCTTCAGCGAAGCGGCGGCGCCCAGCTGCGAGACCAGCGCGTCGCTCGAGCGAGACGATGGCACGCGCGAAGCGATTTTGATCGAGAAGCTGATTCACCAAGACTGGATGACCTACCTTGCTCAGGGGCGGCGGGCCGTGGTCGATGCGCTTTTGCAAAAGCAGTGCGAGGCGGACGGCGTCTTGTCGGTGGAGCTGGTCAATCGCTGCGCCGACGAACGCGACGTGCATGAGTTCACGCTCCGCTGTGGCGGCGAGCGCGCACACGAAACTGTGAGGACGGCAGCGCGATGAAGCCCGTGGAGCAGTACTGGTTCGGAAACGTGGCCCTCGCCCGGCCCTACTTGCTGCTGCGCATGGTGCTCGTGCTCCTGGCCTTCGACACCTGGCTAAACATGATGCCCGAGGGCGCCAAGTACGGCGTCGGCGGGTTCAACGTGGCGCACTTCCCCTGGTTCGACGGCTTCGTTCCAAGCTCCGGGTTCTACCTGGGCGTGATGGCGTTCACAGGAGTGCTCGCGCTGAGCCAGGCGCTCTACCGTCCTCACCGAATTGCCATCGTGCTCATCGCGCTCGGCTACACGCTCGGCTGGTCGTGCAGTCTGCTCGACTCGGTGCCCTACCACTACCTGCTCTCGCTCTACCTGCTGTGCTTCGTTTTCTTCCCGATGTTGAGCGCGCGTTCGGCCTTCTCACGCTCGGAGCGGGTGCCGCAGGGTAGCGTTGCCGCGTACGTGCTCTTCTGCGTCACGACGGCCATCGTCTATTTCTACCTGGCAGCCTGGTCCGCGGCGCGCGGCGAGTCGTACTGGCTGCCGATGGCCTGCTGCGTCGGGTACCTGCTGGTGAGCATGCAAGACCGTGTGCAGCTCCCCGCCGTTAGGATGTTGGCGCCGATGCTCGTCGCCGCGCCGCTCACTTTTCACCTGGCCACGCCGCAGCCCGGCTGGCTCCCCCTGTACATGGCGGGCATCGCGCTCATTGTCTTTGCGCCCATGCAATGGGTTCACTCCTTCGGGCGGGCCTTGACTCAGCCGGCGCGGGGCCTGCTCGACGAAGGCGAAGCAGACGAGACCGGCCTCGACGAGCGCGCATCGCAGGTGTTCTACCTGTCGCTTTTCGGCCTGGTCATCGCCCCGATGCTGAGCATGTTCGTCGACCTGCCCGGTGTGAAGACCGGCTGCAGCCTCACGGCCATCGCCATGCTCGTCGTCATGGGCCGGCAGCTCTACTTCACGCCGCGCTGGCGTCCGCTTTGGCGCGTGGCGAGCCTTTTTGGAGGTTGCCTCGCGCTCCTGGTCACGATGAGCGCCAGCAACGCGCGCTTCGATTACTACCGCGAAGGCGCCCTCGATGCAGACCGCCGTGGCGACCAAGAGGCCGCGACGATGTTTCAACAGAAGGCCGAGCGTTACGCCCCATAGGTCGGTTCCCACGCGTTCCACTCAAGAACGCGCCAAGAATTGCGCTGGCTGCTAGTCTGCGCCTGGATGTTGACGGGTGACGGCTGGATCACGTTCGCGGTAATCGTGGGGATGGTGGTCGTCATGGCGGCCAACCTCGCTGGGCCCGACCTGGTGCTCATCGCCGGCGTCACCGTTTTGCTGCTCACCGGCATCATCGACCCGTCCGAGGCCTTCACGGGCTTTTCAAATCCAGCGGTCATCACGATTGCCGCTCTGTTCGTGGTCGCAGCGGGCGTCAAGGAGACCGGTGGCCTCGACCTGGCGGCTCGCGTCGTGCTCGGCAGGCCGCGCTCACTTGCCGGCGGCCAGCTGCGCATGATGTTCCCGGTGGCCGCCCTTTCGGCGTTCCTCAACAACACACCGGTCGTCGCGATGTTCGTGCCGCTCGTGACCAGCTGGGCGCGGCGCTGTCAGTTCAGCGTGTCACTCATGCTGCTTCCGCTTTCGTACGCTTCGATTCTGGGCGGCACCTGCACCCTGATCGGCACGAGCACGAACCTGGTCGTCGCCGGTCTCGCCAAGGAGTGGGACCCGAGCATCGAGTTCGGCATTTTCGACATCGCCCTGCTCGGCATCCCCGCGCTCGGCATCGGGATGCTGTTCATCGTGATGACCTCGCAATGGCTGCTCAAAGACCGGCGCGGCGCCCTGCAAGAGCTCGGCAAGGCGCGCGAGTACACCATCGCGATGCGCGTCGAGAAGGGCTCGCCGGTCATCGGCGACAGCATCGAAGAAGCGGGGCTCCGTTCGCTCCGTGGCGTCTACCTCTACGAGATTGAACGCGCCGGCCGCGTGCTTGCCGCGGTTCCGCCGACGACCGTGTTGCGCGAAGGCGACCGGCTGCACTTCACCGGGGTCGTCGATTCGGTGGTCGATTTGCGAAAGCAGCGCATCGTCCCCGACACCGACCAGGTCGACAAAATCACGGCGCGGCGCGACCGGATGCTGGTCGAGGCCGTCATTGGAGCCCACTCGTCGCTCATCGGGCAGACCGTCCGGCAGAGCCGCTTTCGCACGATTTACGACGCTGCGATTCTCGCGATCCATCGCCAGGGCGTGCGCGTCACCGAGACGAAAGTCGGCGACATTCGGCTGCAGGCCGGCGACGTGCTCCTCATCGAGTCGAACCCCGGTTTTGCACACGCGCGTCATCGGGACCCGAACTTCGCGCTCATCGCCGAGGTCGAAGACAGCGCGCCACCGCGCCACGACCGCGCATGGCTCGCCGCTCTGGTGCTCTTCTTCATGGTCCTCGTGAACGTCACCGGCAGCATGAACCTGATGACGGCATCGCTCAGCGCGGCCGGGCTGATGTTGCTGACGCGCTGCCTAACCGGCGAACAGGCTCGGCGCTCCGTCGACTGGACGATCCTCATCGCGATTGCAGCCGCGTTCGGAATTGCCACCGCATTGCAGAAGAGCGGCGCGGCCGCGGTCATCGCATCGCGCATCATCGACTTTGCAGCGCCGTTCGGAAGCATCGGTGTGCTCGTTGCGCTCTACACCATGACCGCGGTGCTCGCCGGCGTGGTCACCACGAAGGCCTCGGCGGCGCTCATGTTCCCCATCGCAGCCACCGCAGCCCAGGCGCAGGGCATCGGCCTTTTGCCCATCAGCTACATGACGATGATTGCCGCCGCGACGGCCTTTTCGACGCCCATCGGCTTCCAAACCAACCTGATGGTCTACGGCCCTGGCGGCTACAAGTACACCGACTTTTTGCGATTGGGCTTGCCGCTTCAAACTCTAGTTGGCATCTGTACGGTCACCATCATCGCCCTCGCCTGGCTCTGAGCTCCGTGCCTCGTTTTCCGAACATCTCCGAACACGCCCACTCGGTTTCAGCCCGCGTCTACAGCAACCTGGCGCAGCGCGCTCATGCGAAGAATGCAGAGGTCTTCCCGCTGCACGTCGGCGACACCTACCGTGAGCCCGTGGAGGCTGCCCGGGCTGAACGGCAGTTGAGCGAGGAGCACCCGGGGCTTCACGCCTACGCTCCGGTTCAAGGCGAGCCGAGCGCCATCGATGCATTCGTCGACTACGTGCAAGCCAGGCACGGCGAGTCCCTCGACCGGG
Source organism: uncultured delta proteobacterium (assembly GCA_963842915.1). Lineage (GTDB taxonomy): Bacteria > Myxococcota_A > Polyangia > Polyangiales > Houyiibacteriaceae > SG8-38. The sequence goes on from CAWJII010000005.1 coordinate 11,815, forward strand.
AGCTCGTTCAGCTGATGTCGGGAGCTACGGCCGGGCTGAGCATCGTTTGCCAGGTTTTGCTCGAGCCCGGCGACGAGGTCTTGCTGCCTTCGCCGTTTTGGCCGCTGAGCCGCGGCATCATCGCGACAAAGGGGGCGGTCCCGGTCCAGGTTCCGTTCTACACGCGGCTCGGCGAACCTGATTTCGACCCTGAAGCCGCGCTCGAAGGCGCCGTCACCGAACGCACCGTCGCGCTCTACATCAACACCCCGAACAACCCGAGCGGCCGCGTGCTCTGCGAGCACACAATCGCGGCCATGCTGCGCGTCGCCAAGCGCCACGACCTTTGGGTCTTCTGCGACGAGGCCTACGAAGAAATCTACTTCGACCGGGCAGCGCCCGACGCGATTTGGAAGCGCCCCGAAGTCCGCGACCGCGCGATTGCTTTTCATACCCTGTCGAAAACCTACGGCTTCGCCGGCGCGCGAATCGGCTTCACGCACGGGCCCGCAAGCGTCATGGGCGCGGTCCGCGGGATGCAAACCTTCCACACCTATTGTGCGTCCCGTCCGATGCAGTTCGGCGCAGTGGGGGCTTTGCAGCAAGGCGGCGCCTGGGTGGAACAGAGCCGAGCGCTCTACCGCGACGCCGGATACCAGGCGGCCGACGCACTCGGCGTTTCGCGACCCGAAGGCGGCACCTTCTTGTTCATCGACGTGAGCGCGCTGCTCGAACCGGGCGCGAAAGACTGCAGCGCTTTGTTGGAGCGTTGCGCGGACCAGGGCGTGCTGCTGACCCCGGGGAGCTCCTGCGGTGCGGACTACGCGACTTGGGTCAGGCTCTGCTTCACGTCGGTGCCCCCGGCTCGACTCGAGGCGGCCTTGGCGAAGCTGGCTCCTTTGTTTCGAACACCGTCTTAGCGAACCAGCCGTCGATCGACACCGAGCCTGGGCCCGTGAAGGTGAGGCAGGCGTAGACCGCGGCGTAGAGCAGCGGAAGCTCTTTCATCGCCCAGGGGTCTTCGAAATGATGCACGAAGGCCGCCACCATCATCGCGATGAAGAGTACGGCCGAAGCAAAGCGGCCGAACAGGCCGAGGAGCAGCAAGACCGAACAGCCCACCTCGGCAGCGAGGATGAGCATGGCGCTCATTTCGGTGCCCACGTTGAGCGGGTCAGGAAAGCTCTGAACGAGTGTGTCGTACTCGAGCGCCTTCGGAATCCCGTGACTCAGCATCAGTAGGGACACCGCAACCCGAAGCAAGAAAACGCCGTTTTCGGCGAGCGTTCGTCGCATGCGGGGAAGCATACAGCGGGGCCGCGGCGCTCGCATGGCGAATCCAGTGCTGCGGTGTGTGGGTCGCCCAAAACCTCGTTACACTGAGCGCGTGGGGGGGTGTCCGAACTGCGTTTCGATGCCGCTCGCGGCTTACGAAGCGAGCCCGGGCGTGGAGGTCGAGCTCTGCACGCACTGTCGCGGGCTGTTCTTGGACCGCCACGAAATCCGCGAGCTCGTCGGGCGTGGTTCGCTCAGCAGGGCAACCGACATCGTCCCGCTTTCGCTCGGCGAAGAAGCCGAGACGCGATGCCCCAAATGCGTCGACCCAGCGATGCAACCGCTGAGCATCAAGGGGGCGCCCGCCGAGCTCGGCGCCTGGCAGTGCCGCAACTGCGGGGGGATGTGGCTCCCAGACGGAGCGTTCTTCGAGTTGGCCCGTGCGCTTCGAACTTCGCTTCCCGCGGTGCCGCCGATGGTCGCGCCCATGGTCAGCCGCGCGCCATCACTCTCGACAGGCCCAGGCCTCACGCACAGCCGAAGCCGATTCGACGAAGGCCTGGAGAATCTCGTTGCGGTGCCTGTGGTGCTGCTGCTCAGCTTGTGGCTCTGCTCCGGAAATTTCGGGCGGCTCTTGTCGTTCTTGGTGAGCATGCCCTTCCACGAGCTCGGCCACGCCGCCGGGTCCTGGCTGAGCAGCCGAATCGCGATTCCACTTCCGTTCTTCACATTCTGGTACGACGACCAGTCGGTGCTGATGGGCCTCATCGTCGCAGGCGTGCTCGGCTGGCTTCTGTTCCACACCTACCGCGAGAAGAACCGGTTCATGCTCGGCAGCGTGTCCGTGGTGACGCTGGCCTGGATCGTCATCACGTTTCTGATTTCAGCGAGAACCACCCTGATGTGGCAGATCCTGTCCGGCGCGCTGGGCGAGCTGCTCTTTGCCGGGTTCATTCTCATCGCCTTCCACTTCCCCGGGCCCGACCGCTTGCGCTGGGACTTCTGGCGTTGGGTCGCGCTGATTCCGGCCGCGGTCTGCTTCACGCACGCAGTGACGCTCTGGCGCAGCGCCGTCGCCGACTTGTCCAAGATGCCATGGGGCTCTGCGATTGGCAGCGAAAGCGACGGCGACATGAACCGGCTCGTCGGCCAGTTCGGCTGGACGGCCATCGAGCTCGCGGAGTTCTACCGAAACGTCGGCTACCTGGCCGTCACGGTCTTGGTCGCGGCGTACGCTTACGCGGTGTACCGACTGATTCGCAGAAAACGGGAGCTAGGCGCTTAGGCCCCACTTGGCCTTGTTCTCGGCAACCTGCTCGGGAGTCGGCTGGTCGGTGCCGTCGTTGACGGGAACCTCGAAGTCATCCTGGGCATCCATCATCTTCGCGTTGAGCGTGGTGTCTTCTGTGAAGACCTCCGGCACCGAAGCGTCTTCGAAAATCGCTTCCCAGGGACACTCCGGCTCGCACGCGCCGCAGTCGATGCACTCTTCGGGCTGAATGTAGAGCTGATTTGGGAACGCCTCGCGGTCGTCACCCTTGTACTCATAGATGCATTCGACGGGACACACATCGACGCAGGATTTGTCAACGCAGTCGCGGCAAAGACGTGTAATGACCCAGGTCATCGGACTCCCTTTCCCAACAAAGTGGCTGAACGCTAGCAGGGGCGCCTGGCCGGGTCAAAGCTGGCCGGCGGGGCGCTCATCGCTTGGACTTGGAGCTTTTCTTCTTGGGCGCAGCCGCCTTCTTCTTGTTGGCTGCCTCGCTCGGATGGCAGCCGGCGCAGCTGTAGTTCTCGATGCCCAGGAGCTTGCCCATGGCGGGCGTCACCACGTCCTGCATGAACTCCACCTCCTCGGGGAAGGTCGACATCATGCCGCGGTGCCCGGGCGTGCCCTCGGGCGGGACGATGTACATCGAAGGCGCAGGCATCTTGAAATCGATTTCCCGCATCTCTTCGCCGTGGCAGTCGACACAGTCGAAGTCGCCGAACTCCTCGGCGTCGTGAGCGGCAAAAAGCTCCTTCATGATGGGGTTCACCTTGCCAATCATGTAGAACTCACGGTCGGCGACGCTCATCGCTTCCCAGGGCGAGTCGGGCGGCGTGAGCCCCATCGCGTCCATGGCGCTGACCTTTCCCTTCGACCCGGGCGCTGAGGACTTCGAACCACCGCAGGCCGTCGAGAGCAACACGAGAGCGAGCGCGACTGTTTTCATGCTTCCTGTCATCGCTTGGCATGGTAATTCATGCGCAGCGTGTTCGCACAGTTTCAACGGCAGATGGTTTTCCCGGGGCCCGATGGGGTCAGCGTTCCGCTGCTGCACGAGGTTGCCGGCAAGGTTGGCGCCACCGAGCTCAGCATCCCAACGCAAGACGGCGAAACCCTCTACGGCTGGCACCGGGACGCGGTCTGGTCCGGGCCGCGCCGCGTCGTCCTCTACTTTCACGGGAATGCTTCGTCGCTGCTCGCCCAGATCGAGCTGCAGAATCTACTGCTGAGCGAGGGCTGGGACTTCGTTGGCATCCACTACCGCGGCTACCCGGGCAGCAGCGGCGTCGCAAGTGAAGAAGGCCTGCACAGGGATGCGATGGCGGCCTGGCGCTTCGTGACGGGCGAGCTCGGCACCGAGGCGAATCGAATTGCGATTCACGGCAGGAGCCTAGGCGGCGGCGTGGCCGTGCAGCTCGCTTCGAAGGTGAACCCGGGCGCGCTCGTGATGGAGTCGACCTTCACCTCGATTGTCGACCTCGCCAAGGAGCACTACCCCTGGCTTCCCGTGGGAAGCCTGCTCAAGCACCGTTTCATGACCCGCGACTTCGCGGGGAAGGTGTCGTGCCCGGTGCTCGTTGCGCACGGGCGTGCGGATAGCACGGTCGACGTCCACCACGGCAAGGAGCTCGCCATGCTTTTTCATGCCGACGAGTACATCGAAGTCCCGCGCATCGACCACAACGACATGCTCCTCGTCGGCCTGATTGCAGCGCGCTACATCGACTTCCTCGAAGGCGCAGTCCCCCGCGCTCAGCCGCCCGACGCTTTGCGGTAACCAGATGCGAATCGCTTCCACCACCGTCGCTGCTTGTCTGCTCGCCTGTCTTGCGCTCGGCTGCCAACGCGGCAAGGAACAAGCCGTCGTCATCCAACCGGGCGCCATGCACAACGGCGGTCACGCCATTCCGTCCGACCCCTTCGGCTCGGCGAGCGCCGCGTACGAGGCCTTGTACGACGTGACCAACGCCGCGCTCGCATCGAAGTGGAGCGGGGAGCTCGAAGGCTTTGCGCCCTGGCTCGAAGAGCAAACCGTCGCGGTCGAGCGGGCGCTTGCGCTGCTCAAGGCGCTTCGCGTCGGGCCGGGTGACGTGTACGCCGTGGCCAACGGACGGATTGCCTTGGTCTACGAACAGATTGCGACCGCGCTGACCCGGGCTTCGGAAGAGGCCGCGGCGGCCGGCTTCGATGCCGACTGGAAAGACCAAGAAGGGCGAATCTGGGAGGAGGCCAACGCCTTTTGGGCACGCTGTGCGCGCGGCTGCAGCACCGGGGGAACGCACCTGGACGCATGGGACCTTCGATGCCGCGCGGGCCAGGCCAATAGCCTTGCAAAATTGGCGCCTTAGCCAAAACCAAATCGCCTCGACAGCCCAAGTGAAACATGTTCTATTTCGTCCCTATGGCTAAAGGGAACAAATCACTGGCCCCGCGACCGGCCGATCCACCGCTCGTCCTCACCAAGAGCGAGACTGAAGCCTGGGACGACGAGGCCGATGTCGTGGTCGTCGGCTTCGGTGGCGCAGGGGCCTGCGCGGCGCTCGAGGCGAAGGCCCAAGGAGCTCGGGTGCTGGTTCTCGACCGCTTCCACGGGGGCGGCGCGACCGCCATCAGCGGCGGTGTGTTCTACGCCGGCGGCGGTACGCACATCCAAGAGCAAGCAGGCGTCAGCGACGATGCCGACGAGATGTTTCGTTACCTTTCGCTCGAGGTAAAGGGCGTCGTCTCTGAAGAGACCCTTCGCGACTTCTGCAACAAGAGCGTCGAGAACCTGGGCTGGCTCGAAGGGCACGGCGTTCCGTTCGAGGCTTCGCTCTGCCCATACAAGACGAGCTACCCGACCGACGACTACTACCTGTACTACTCGGGCAACGAAGGCTTCTCCCCGTACAAAGATGCGGCCAAGCCAGCGCCGCGCGGTCACCGCGCCAAAGGTGCCGGCCTCCCGGGTGAAAGCTTCTACGAACCGCTTCGCAAGTCCGCACAGGGCCGGGGCATCAAGGTCGAGTACGAGACCCGCGTCACCCGTCTCGTCATCGACAGCCAAAACCAAGTCGTCGGTGTCGAGTACCGGCAAATCGAAAAGGGCCTGTGGAGCCAGCTCTACCGCCGGCTGAACCAAGCCGGCATCGCCATCGTCAAGTATCATCCGAAGACGGCCGCGAAGCTTCGTGAGCGCTGCTTCCAAATCGAAGCCGAGCACTCGGTCGTCAAGCGCGTCCGCGCGGTGAAGGGCGTGGTCCTCGCGGCGGGCGGCTTCATCTACAACCGCCAAATGGTAAGGGAAATCGCGCCGAAGTACGGCGCCGGGATGCCACTGGGGACCGCGTCCGACAACGGTAGCGGCATCTTGCTGGGGCAGAGCGTGGGCGGCAAGACTGACCTGATGGACCGCATCTCGGCGTGGCGATTCATCAACCCGCCGGAGGCTTTCGCCAAGGGCATGATTATCAACCAGAACGGCGAACGGTACATCAACGAGTTCATGTACGGCGCTGCGGTGGGCGAAGCGATGGTCGAGCAGAACGACGGCGTCGCGCTGCTCATCATCAACGGCGAGCTCAAGAAAATCGCGCGCGAGCAGTGCAAGCCCGGCAAGGCGCAATGGTTCCAGCGGGCGCCGGCGCTTCTCAACTTGTGGTTCAACAGCAAAGAGGCCAAGTCGGTCGAAGAGCTGGCGAAGGTCACCAAGGTTCCGGTCGACACGCTTCGAAGGACGCTCGATGATTACAACGACGCGGCAGACGGCAAGGCCGCGGACCGCTTCGGCAAAGACCCCGAGAAGATGCACGCGATGCGCAAGGGGCCTTACTTCGCCATCAACGCAGGCATCAAGAGCAAGCGCTTCCCCTGCCCGACGCTGACCCTGGGTGGTTTGGTCGTCGACGAGCGAACCGGTCAGGTGAAAGGCGAAGACGGCGGCGTGATTCCCGGGCTGTATGCCGCGGGACGAAACGCGGTGGGCGTCTGCTCTCGGCAGTACGTGAGCGGCCTTTCGATTGCAGACTGCGTGTACTCGGGCCGACGCGCCGGCGGTGCGGCAGCCCGGGGCGAAGTGTACAGGGCCAAAGATGCGCCGACGCCGTCTGAAACCACGCCCATCGAGGCCAAGCCTGCGCAGGCCAAGCCGCTCGAAGGGCTACCCATCCTGAGCCAGCGTCAGGTCGCCGATTCGTCGCCTGACGCCGATCCGCCGAGCGGCCGACGGGTGCGAAGGGACGGGCTCTACCCCCGTCAGGCGCTCAACCGATCAATTCGGCGGCCGGGCAGCACGACTCGTTTCTCGGGCTCGCCGCGCGGACGTCTCGCGAAGCGCACGCCCTGAGCCCAGCTGGTCGCTCGGGCGACTTCACAGGCGCCGGCCTGCTGACTTGACGGAGGCGCGGCGCGGCACAAGGGTGGCTAATTGCAATGACTGACAAGCTGAGCGAGGAAGAAGCCAAGGAATGCGTTCGAAAGCTCCTCGCCTACATTGGCGATGACCCCGAGCGTGAAGGTCTGCTCGACACGCCGAAGCGGGTCCTCGGCGCGATGGAGGAGCACTTCCGCGGGTACCACGAAGACCCGGTTGAGCACTTGTCGCGAACGTTTACCGAAGTCGAGGGCTACGACGAGCTCGTGCTCGTGAGCGACATCGAAATCTACAGCCACTGCGAGCACCACGTCGTGCCTTTCGTCGGCAAGGCGCACGTGGCCTACATCCCGAACGGGAAAGTCGTGGGGCTTTCGAAAATCGCGCGCGTCGTCGACACCTTCGCCAAGCGCCTGCAAGTCCAAGAGAAGCTCACCGCACAAATCGCCAACGCGATGGATGAGACCCTGACGCCACAGGGCACCGCCGTCATCCTGCAATGCCAGCATTTCTGCATGTGTTACCGGGGCGTCCGCAAACCCGGGTCCTGGACGACGACCAGCCGCCTGACCGGCTGTTTCCTCAAAGACGAAGCCGCGCGCATGGAGCTCCTGACCCTGGTCGGCATGCAGCGCTCGATCGGCGGCGCGGGCAGCTAGGGCCGCCTCGATCTCAGGGCGGGCGCGTCGTACAGTACGGCCATGAGTGAGCAGCACTACGACTGGGTCATCATCGGGTCGGGCTTCGGCGGAAGCGTCTCCGCGTATCGCCTGACGCAAAAAGGCTACAAGGTTCTCGTTCTCGAAAAGGGGCGCCGATTCGCGGACGAAGACTTCCCTAAAACCAACTGGGACGTGAAGCGCTGGATGTGGAACCCGGCGCTTGGCCTCAAAGGCATTTTCCAGATGTCGTTCATGAAGCACATGACCGTGCTTCACGGTGTCGGCGTCGGTGGCGGTTCGCTCGTGTACGCCAACACCTTGCCCACGCCGAAGTCGGCCTTCTTCGAGTCGGGCTCCTGGAGCACGCTCAAAGACTGGGAGACCGAGCTCGCGCCTCACTACGCGACCGCCAAACGCATGCTCGGCGCCACGCCCAACCCGCTCGAAACGAAGGGCGACGTGGTCATGAAGGAAATCGCCAAGGACATGGGCCGCGAAGAGCACTGCCACCCCACCGAGGTCGCGGTCTACTTCGGTAAGCCGAACAAGAATGTCCCCGACCCCTACTTCGACGGCGAAGGTCCCGACCGCACCGGCTGCAACTTTTGTGGCGCTTGCATGACCGGTTGCCGGATCGGCGCAAAGAACACCCTCGTCAAGAACTACCTCTACCTCGCCGAGAAGAACGGCGCCGAAGTGCGCCCCGAAACCGAGGTGACCGCCATCCGTCCGAATGACGGCGGCCGCGGCTACCGGGTCGAAACCAAACCGACCTTCGGTAAGGGCTCGGGCGATACGGTCTGCGCCGATCGCGTCATTCTCTCGGGCGGTGTCATGGGCACCATGCCGCTTCTTCTTCAAATGAAAGAAGACCCTGCCGGCCTGCCCAAGCTCTCCGAACGCGTCGGCGACTTCGTCCGCTCCAACAGCGAGTCACTCATCGCGGTGGTCACGCCGAAGAAAGGCAGCGACCTCTCGAAGGGAGTCGCCATCACGTCGATTCTGCACACGGACGAGCACAGCCACATGGAGCCGGTGCGGTACGGCGCCGGCTCGGGCTTCTTCCGCACCCTCGTCGCTCCGCACGCGCCGGGGCCCACCGTCCTCTCGCGCATCTGGGGCGGCATCCGCGCGTTTCTTCGCCAGCCCATCCGCTGGCTCCGAGCACTCATGGTCCCCGATCTCGCCAAGCACTCGCAAGTGCTGCTCTACATGCGCTCCCTCGAGGGCACCCTGCGCATGAGGCTCGGCCGCGAATGGCGGACGGGCTACCGACGCTCGCTGGTCACCAAGGTCGACGACCCGACCCAGGCCCCGTCGGCGTTCATGGAAGAGGCCACCGACCTTGCCGAGCGCTTCGCCGAAAAGACGGAAGGGGTCACCGCTACGCTGATGACCGAAACCCTCCTCGGCGTACCCTCGACCGCGCACATCCTCGGCGGCGCCTGCATGGGCGACTCGGCCGAGACAGGTGTCATCAACGAGAACCACGAGGTCTACAACTATCCCGGCCTCTACATCATCGACGGCTCCGCGATTTCGGCGAACCCCGGCGTGAACCCTTCGCTCACCATCACCACGCTTGCCGAACGGGCGATGAGCCTCATTCAGCCAAAGCACCTACCCGCGTCTATCGAGCCACCGACAGAGCGCACCGGCTCTCCGGAACACGTCGCAGTCGTCTAGGCGCTGGCACTGACGCTGGCACTGGCACTGGTCGACTAAGTCTTACCATTTTAGACTAAGTCTGAAAAACACGCTACCATCCGTTCATGCCCGAGTCCGACGACAGCAAGCCCGGCGACCTCGTGATGAACATCCACGAGGCAAAAACGCACTTCTCAAAGCTTCTGCGGCGCGTCCAAAGCGGGCAGGCCGTCACCATCGCAAAGGCCAACAAGCCCATCGCCCGCGTCGTGCCGCTGGCGGATGCCACCCCCAGCGGTCGGGTCTTTGGCGCGTTCAAGGGCTGGGTCGAATGCGCGCCCGATGCCTTCGAAGCATGCGGTGAAATCGCGAGCCTCTTCGAGAACGAAAACCCGCTCCCCTAGCCATGCAGGTCCTCCTCGATACGCACGCAATCGTTTGGTGGGCAACCGGCGACCAACGTTTGTCGCCGAAGTCCCGCAGCGTCATCGCCGACCCCAGCACCGACGTCTACATCAGCATGGCGAGCGCTTGGGAAATCCAGATCAAAGCCGCTCTTCAGAAGCTCCGGCTCAACGAGTCGGTCGACGCTCTGTACCGCAACCTGCTCATCGACCACGACTTCCGTATCAGCGGCATCGAGCTCGCCGACATCGATCGGCTGGCGACGCTGCCCCCTCTTCACCGCGACCCATTCGACCGGATGCTCGTGGCCCAAGCGCTGCGCGGCAGCTTCCGCCTCGTCACGAAGGACAGGGCCCTCTCCAAGTACGGGGCGGTAACCCTGTGGTAAGCCAGTAGCCGAGGCCGGCACTTTGCAGCCGGGGTGGCAACGTGCGGCTTGTGCTGCCGCGGGTGCCGCTGACCCTGCCGCCCTCAGCGAGGGCTTACAAGCTGCGTAACCGTCGCCCCCGGCTCCACGGGCTCCGGCGGCTCGAGCTTGAACGTATCGACCACTTCGCTGCCGCGCTCATCGCAGTAGTACGCCCATTCGCCCCACTGCGGGTCGTCCAGCTTGATGAAGAGCGCGACGCAGGCGTAGTAGGCGCGTGCCGACAGCTCGGCGAAGGGCGTCAGGTGCTCGGTGAGCGCGTTCGTGTAAATCTCGAGCAGCTCTTTGTCTCGAGCAATATTCTCCGGCACGGGCGCGCCACGAATGCTTCCCGCCATGTCTTCGTACATGTAGCCAAAGAGCGCAGTGCCGATGCCCCGCTCGAACAACGGATGGGTGCGAAGGGCCTGAGTGGCTGCAAGGGCCCGGTCGGTGGCTGCCTGGCGCCGAAGGATCCAGTCCCGGAACGCGCCCTCGGCCCAGCTTTGAATGATTTCTTCGCTCGCTCCGTCCGGCGGCTCGGGCGGACGGACCGACACCGCTTCTTCGACCCGACTCCAAAGCTCCTGCAAATCGTTGCTCAGCTCTTCGCGCGGATAAACCGGCTGCGGAACGGGGATCGGGCTCGCCACCGTTTCCTGCGAGCCGTCCGGAGTCTGCCGGCCGGCGCAAGCAATTCCCAAGGCCAACCCGAATAGAAGCCAACGCCACATTCGGCGACGTTAACAGGCAGAGATCGGCCGGGCGAGTTTTGGGCGCAAAGCCGGTTGACTTGACGGCCCAAATCGCATTTCCATCAGCGCATGGCTGCTTCCCTGGTCGAGCTTGCCGACGCCGCCAGCGTCGACCGCGCCGCACGCGCCCTATTCGGGAGCTCGCTCGATACACGCCCGGCGGTTTCGCACAGCTTCGCGGCCTGGCGCGCCAAACGTGACCAGCCACTGACGACGATTCGCATCAACGAGCACAGCCCGAAGAGCGACCTCGACTTCCTCGCGCTGCACATCGCTCGCGCCCGAGCCGACGCCATCATCATCACCGGGAAGATTCTCCGCGATGAGCCAGAGCTGAGCTTCGACCTGCGCGCCGACCCGCGATGGGGTGACGCCTTGCAAGATTGGCGTGAGCGCCGCTGGGGGCTTTGGGAGCCACCTTGGCTGCTCATTCTGACGGCGCGGGGCGAGCTCGACTTCGACCATCCCGTTTTTCACGGCTGGGTGAAGCCTTTGGTCTTCACCAGTGACGCTACCGCCTCGCGGAAGCTGGCCGCGGCCCCTTGCCCCGTCGTCGCAGACGAAGCGCCCGACATCAGGCGCGCCGTCCGGCACCTGCAAGTCGTGCGACAGTCCGAGTGCGTGTCGATCGAGTCAGGCCCCTCGACGGCACGCGCCCTCTACGAACGTCCCAAGGCGGTCAAAGAGCTCCTGCTCTCGGTGTACCTCGAGCCGTCACTCGACGAGCGTGCCCAGGGCGCCCCTCTCATCACGCTTCCCGAAGTCCGCGGGATGTTTCGCAGCGAAACTTCCGCCGCGCATCGCGAGCGGGGCCAACATTGGAGCTTTCACAGGTTGCGTCGCTAGCGGTGCCGCCAGTCTCGCTGTAGCCTTGGCGCGCTGCACATGACGCCCCTACTCAAACGCATCCCGCGAAACGCCGCGCTCCTCGTCTTTCTGCTGGTCATGATCGTGGTGAGCCCAGCGGTCATGGAAAACCTCTCGGGCCTGGTCTTCGAGCTGATATTCGACGCCATCCTCATCGCTGGCGTCTACTCGGTCGGCCCAAGCAAGCATCGCTGGCCCTTCCTCGTGTTGACGGTCGTCGCGCTCGCCACTCGCTGGGGGCAGCATCTCTCGGGCATTGCGGCACTCGACGTTGGCGCCTTGTTCATCACCGTCCTTTGGCTCTTCTACGCCATCGCGCTCATCGTCGCCCACCTGTTCCGTCGCCGCGACGTGTCCGTCGACACGATCCTCTCATCGGTCGTCGTGTACCTGCTGATCGCGGTCGCCTTCACCCTGACCTTCGAGATCATCGAGCTCCAAAACCCAGGCTCGTTTTCCGGCCTCCCCGACACCGCCGCGACGAACCGAAGAGACCTGGGCGGCGCGATGATGTACTTCAGCCTCGTCTGCATCAGCACGATGGGCTACGGCGACATCGCCCCACTGTCAGACATCGCCCGACCGATCGCGGTTCTCGAAGGCGTCACCGGCCAGCTCTACCTGGCGGTCATGATCGCCCGGCTGGTCGGCCTGCACATCGCAGGCGCCCGAGACACTTCGGACGTGTAGCGCCAGCGCGGAAGCCGCACTAAGCGGGCGCAGGCTTTGTATTCCGGTCGTCACGCTTCTTCGCCTTGAAGAAGATCGCGTAGAACGTCGGCACGACAATCATCGTCAGCACGGTCGCTACCAACAAGCCGCCGACGATCGTGACTGCCATCGCGACGTAAAACGCATCGGTGAAGAGCGGAATCATCCCGAGAACCGTGGTTGCCGCAGCCATCGCCACCGGACGCAAACGGCTCACGCCACTGTCGAGCACCGCGTCATAGGTCGGCTTCCCCTTACGAACCTGAAGGTCCATTTCGTCGACGAGCACGATGGCGTTCTTGATCAGCATCCCGGACAAGCTGAGGAAGCCGAGCAAGGCCATGAAGCCAAAGGGCTGCTTGAAAAGCAGAAGGCCCGCAGTGACGCCGATCAGCGCCAGCGGCACCGTGAGCCAAATCACCAGAGGCTGGCGAATCGCGTTGAACAGTCCCACCACGATCAGGACCATGATCCCGAGGAACATCGGAATCGGTGCAAAGAGCGCGGTCTGGGCGTCCGTACTGCTCTCGTACTCTCCGCCCCATTCGACGTGGTAGCCCGGTGGGAACGGCAAGGCTTCGACCTTCGGTGCCAGCCGGTTCCAAAGAGTCGGCGCCGAGTCCTTGTCGGGATCGGTCACCACCGTGAGCGTGCGTTTGCGGTTGCGGCGCTCGACGACCTGATCGCTGAACTCGGTTTCGAGGCCGGTCACGACGTTCGCGAGCGGAATGTACTGCTGCGCCACCGGGCTCCAGATCGGTATCTGGCTGAAGATTCGACACGTCGAGCCGAAGCGGCGCCGCCTGCCGAAACAGAACTGGAATCACCTCGTCCTGCTCCCGATAGACGCCGACCCCGTGGCCTTCAAACGTCGACTGAATCGCCATCGCGACGCTCCGGGTCGTGATCCCGTGAGCATCCGCCTGCTCTTCAGAAAGCTTCGGGTGGACGACCTTCACGCGCTCGAACCAGCGTCCGCGCGAGCCCTTGGCATCGCCATCCGCTTCCATGACTTCGAGCGTCTGCCGTTCTAGGTCGCGAAGAACATTCACGTCCGGGCCCACGAGCCGCGCCTCGATCTTGCCCGGCTTGCTCGGCCCCAAGTCGAAGGTCCGCCCGAACGAAATCGCATTGGGAGCCACACTTTGGACGTACGCCTCCGCTCGTTTGATGTCGCGCGCCAGCGTGTTGTAGTCCTCGATGTCGACCAAGAACTGGGCGAACCCGCTGTGCTCTTTTTCGGGCGTGAAGGTCAGAATGAAACGCAGCGGCCCTTGGCCGATTGAAGATGCAACGTGGGTCACCCCTTCGAGCTCGGCCAGGCCTTTCTCGATCACGTCGGCATGCTTCTCGGTCTCGTCGATGTGCTGGTCAACCGGCCAGAACACGTCGAGCCGGAACTTCGGCGTCGTGGAAGCCGGGAAGAACGTCTTGTCGGTGAACTGGAAGCCGTAGACCGAGAGCGCAAAGACGCCGAACACCACGGCGACCGTGACCCAGCGAAACTGAAGACAAAGTGCGAGAAATTTCCGGTAACCCCGGTAGAAGCGCGTTCTCCTGTGCGCCCTTGCTGTCGCTCAACTCCTTCTCCGTTGGAGGCTTGAGGAACCAGATCCCCAAGAGCGGCGTAATCGTCATGGCCGTCACCCAGCTGAGCGACAGCGAAATCGCGATCACGATGAAGAGCGACCGGCAGAACTCCCCCGTGCTGTCGGGCGACAGTCCGATCGCAGCAAAGGCAATGATGGCGACGGCTGTCGCGCCTAGAAGGGGCGTCGACGTCTGGCTGGTGACCTCGCGGGCCGCCTCCTCGGCGTCCATCCCGTCCTTGATGCGCACCAGCATGCCATCGATGATCACAATTGCGTTATCGACGAGCATCCCGAGCGCGATGATCAAGCGCGCCGAGTGAAATGCGCTCGAGGGCCAGGCCGGCGGGCCCCATGAAGATGAACGTCCCTGCGATCGTGAGAACGAGCACGAAGCCGATGATCAAGCCGCTCCGGAGCCCCATGAACAGCAAGAGGACGACGACGACGATCGCCACCGCCTCGATGAGGTTGACCAAGAAGGCGTCGATCGCAGTGACGACCATGTCGGACTGCATGTAGATGACCTCGAGGTCCATCCCGAGCGGGAACTGCCCTTCGAGCTCCTGCAGGCGCTGCTTGATGCCCTCGCCCATCGTGACGACGTTGCCGCCCTTTTCGGTGGACACGCCGATGCCGATGGCCTTGTGGCCATCCATGTGCAGCTTGCTTCGGGCGGGCTCGTGGTACCCGCGCTCGATGTTCGCGATGTCGCGGAGCCGAACCTGAGAGTTGTCTCCCGCGCTGATCAGGATGTTGCCGAGGTCCTGCGTGGAGTCGATCAGCGAGTCGGGCTGGATCTTCAGATACTCGGACCCGGCCTGCACCTTGCCCGCGTCAACGACGACCCCTTCGGCAACGAGCTTATCGGAGATCGCATCAGGCGAAATCCCAATCTGCGAAAGCCGCTCCCGGTCAAACTCGATGTAGACCGCTTCTTTGATGACTCCGAACAGCTCCACCTTCGCGACGTCTTTGACGAGCACGAGCTCCTTGCGCAGCATCTTTGCGACGTCGTAAAGCTCTCGATAGCTGTACTCATCTCCGTAGAGCCCGAGGAACACACCGTACACATCGGAGTAGTCGTCATTCACGATCGAAGGCCCGGCGCCTGGCGGCAAGTTCGCCTGCGCGTCGCCGACCTTGCGCCGAAGCTCATCCCAAACCTGCGGGAGCTCCTTGCTCTTGACCGTCGAGCGCATCTCCACCGTGATGGTCGACTGGCCGGGGATGTTCCGTGACTCGATGCGCTTGATCTTGCCGAGCTTCTGGATTGCGAGCTCGAGCTCGTCGCTCACTTCTTCTTCGACCTCGTACGGCGTCGCACCGGGGTACGGCGTGATGACCAGCGCTTCTTTGATGGTGAACTCGGGATCTTCGAGGCGCGGAAGGCTGTTGAACGACTGAAAACCAGCGTAGAGAGCCCCCAACGTCAGAACGATGATCAGGACACGGTTTCGAAGCGAGAAGTCGGTGAGATTCATTTCCGAGTCTCGTCCGATTCCTCGAGCTCGGTGACGATCATGCCCTCATCGAGCAGGTGGACGCCCGACATCGCGATGGCCTGGCCTCCTTCGAGCCCTTCCTTCACGACGATGCGGTCCCCGGTGATCTCGCCTACCTCGACCGGCAGCTTCGACACTGTCATCGCTTCGGGGTCGACCAACCACACGTACGGCTTCTCTTCGCTATCAGCGAGGACGGCTTCCACCGGCAGCAAGAAATCATCGGCCGCAGTCGTCCGCATCCCAGTCAAGATGAGCTTGGCGGTCATTCCCGCAAGAACGCCGACGCCGTCGGGCTTCTTCATACTGAACGTCGCCCGGAAGGTGCGCGTGTTGGGGTCCGCCGCGGTCGCGAGCTCGGTCAGCTTCACCGGGTACTGCCGCCCGGGCACAGCCGAGAGCTCGACCACCGGCTTGGCCTGCTTGTTGAATACCTCGAGGCTGGTTTCGCTTCTGGGCGCCGGCGAGGTCCCGCTCCGGGACGTCGACGACGACTTCCATCACCGACTCGTCTTGCAAGAGCAGCACAGGCTCGCGCGCTGCCACGTTCCGAAAGTCAGTCACGAGCTTTCGGGCGATCACCCCATCGAAGGTCGCCCGAAGCCGGGTGTCCTCGAGCGCCTTCTGCGTGATTCGAAGCTCCGCCCGGCTCACGTCGCGCGAACGAGTCGCTACATCGAGGTCGCGCTGCGTGCCCGAACCGGACGCGAACAACTTGCTCTCACGTCGATACTCGGCCTCGGCAAGCCGGAGACGCGCGCGCGCAGCCTCGGACTGTGCCTGGTAGTCCCGCGGATCGAGTCGCGACAGAATCTCGCCCTTCTTGACTCGCTGCCCCTCTTCGACGTTCCAGTCGATGATGCGGCCCTCGACCTCGAAGGCGAGCTCGACGACCTTGATCGCTTTGATGCGGCCCGGGTAGTCGGGCCGCGTGGCCCCCTGCTGCCCTTCGAGCCGATAAATCTTGATCGGCCTCGGGGTTGGCTCGGGTTCGACCACCACCTCTTCCTTACAAGAGACAAGCATCGCGATCGCGAGCAGGAAAGGCGCCACCGCGAGGCCGCGGGCGAGCATTCTAGGGAGCATGGAGGGTTCCGTCTTCAAGGCGATGGTCTAGGGCTTCGGAGGTTTCTCGGGACGCGCGAGCATAGGCAGGCGGGTCCACATTGCCAAGGCAAACTATCACGCCGAGCGCGCTCGCAGCGGCGGAAATTTCGCAAGACGGCCTAGGGATTCGGGGACTCGTCGACTATGCTCCGCCCCCTATGCGGCTGCTTTGCCTATCCCTAGTCACCTTCCTCCTCACGCCCGCGCTAGTCGGCGCTCAATCCACGAAGCGGCAGGTGAAGGTCACTGCCGTCTTCGACGGGCCCTCGCCGGTGTTCGACGCAGCCACCGAGGACTTGGCTCGTGAAATTCGAACGCAGCTTGCCGACCGCTTCGACGTGGTGCTTGTGCCCTTGAGCTTCGAGGGCGATTGGACGGCCGCGGGCGTCGAACGTCAGCTCGACGAGGCGTATTCCGATCCGGAAATCACGGCGGTCTTCGGCTTCGGCCACCTAGCGGTTCGCGCCGTTGCGGCCCGCAAGGCACTTCCGAAGCCAACGGTTCTCCCGTTCGTCACCGCCGCGCAGAAGCAAGGTCTGCCCCGGCGCGGCGATGTCAGCGGCAAACGAAACCTCTGCTACATCAGCGAAGAATTCGACATCGGCGATGAGGCAGACTGGCTGACAAAGGTCGCCGGCTCGAAGCGCATCGTCCTTCTTGGGGAGGAGTCGCAGCGGGAGCTGCTTTCGAGCCTGAGTGGAACCAGAGAATTGACCGTTGCGCTGGCCGAACCGACCGTCGACGCCCTGCTCGCGGCGATCCCCAACACCGCCGACGGCTTGATCCTCGCCGCGATGCGCCAGCTCAGCATCGAGGATCGCAGCCGGCTGCTCGATCAGATCACCAAGCGCCGTCTCCCCAACGTCGCGGTCAGCCCGCGTTGGCTCGACCAGGGCGCGATGATGTCGATCCGCTCCCCCAACAACTCGCAGCGCAGGGCCCAGCGCGCGGCGCTCAACCTCGACCTGATCCTCGAAGGCCGGCCTGCCGCGCAGATTCACGTGCAATTCGAGGAGCGCCAGGAGCTGCTGTTCAACATGGAAGCGGCGCGAGCCGTCGGCGTGCGTCCGACTTTCGAAGTGCTGCTCGAGGCGAACTTGGTACACGAGGAAGAGGCTAGCGACGAGAACCGCATCCGAATGAACGTCGCGATGAAGGAAGCGGTCGACCGAAACTTGGATCTGCTGGTTTCGGAGAAGTTCGTCGAGGCGGGCGAACAAGGCGTGAAGGTCGATCGCGGTCCCTTGCTTCCTCAGGGTCAACTTCAAGTTGGCGTCACCTACCAAGACCCCGATCGCATCGTTCCGGGAGGTCAGGTCGCCGAATGGCAGGCGTCCACCTTTGCGCGCGCAAGCCAGAGCCTGTACTCGGAGCGAGCCTGGACGCGCTTCAAAGCGCGCAAGCTCGCGCAAGGAGGGCGCGAGTACGGCTACTTCACCGACGTGCTCGACATCATGCTCAGCTCGGGCGTGGCCTATGTGGGTGTGCTTCGCTCTCAAGCGCAGGAGCGAATCCAGCGCAGGAACATTCAACTGACTCGGGAGTACCTCGAGCTGGCTCGCCTTCGACTCGAGGTCGGCGTCGCCAACGCAAGCGAGCTCTACCGCTGGCAGGTGACGCTGGCCGACAACCAGGCAGCAGTGGTCGACGCACGCGCGGTCCTGCAGCAGTCGAAGATCGAGCTCAACCGCGTGCTCAATCGACCCTCGGAACGCCCCATCGCGCCGATCGACCTGCCCGTCGACGATGCCGGACGGACCGAAGCGCCCCAAGACCCGATCAGCAAGTACATGAACGACCCCTGGTCCTTCGAAAGGCTCAGGGATTTCATGGTGCGCGAAGGTCTGCGGAACTCGCCCGAAGCCCGCCAGGTAGAAGCTCGGAAAGCTGCGGAGAAACGCATCAACGAAGGCCGCGCCCGCGAGCTCTGGTTGCCGGACTTCTTCGTCGAGGGCGGCATTCAACACGACTTCTGGCGAGAGGGTGAAGGCGCCACCGTGCCTGAGCCCAACGATTTCGGCATCGGGCAACCCGACAAGTTCGGCTGGGATGTCGGCCTCTATCTCGCGATTCCGCTCTCCCGCGGCGGCTCCGGCGTCGCCGACATGCGTCGAAGCGCAATCTTGCTCGAACGCCTGACCGCCGAGTTCGATCGCGTTGCTCAAAACATCGACACCGGCGTCCGCACCGAG
Organism: uncultured delta proteobacterium; assembly: GCA_963842915.1. GTDB lineage: Bacteria > Myxococcota_A > Polyangia > Polyangiales > Houyiibacteriaceae > SG8-38. The sequence goes on from CAWJII010000005.1 coordinate 30,539, forward strand.
CTCTACAACGCGGCGGCGGCGATGGCATCTGTGGGACTGACGCGCAAGGCAGCAGTCGCTGCAGCCAACAATCTGGTCCTCGTGACCGACCTCTACCGGCGCGGCAAGGTCGACATCATCACGCTGGTCGATGCGCAGACCCAAAGCCTCGTTGCCGACCTGGCCGCGGCCGACGCCGTGTACGACTACGTGCTCGCCTTACTCTTCGTCAATCGCGAAGCCGGCCACTTCCGCAATCTAGACACGCCCGAAGCCCAGCAAGATTTTTCGCGCCGCCTCAACGAGTTCATCTTGGCGGCAGAATCGGCTGACGTGACGAGTCCTCCGGCCCCGTAGACAGCGCCCGAGTTCGGCTCTAGGCTGCTCTCTCCGGAACCCCCCGGCGAGGTCCTCATGACGAGATTGTTGCTGCGTGCACGGCTGCTGCTCCTTACGATTGCGCTCTGGTTCGCTCCTGGCTCGCAGGCCGAAGCGCAAAGAAAGACACCGACGTTCCGGATCATGATGGTCGCCGACGGCCCCTCGCAGCTCTTCGCCGAACGCCAGAGCGTGCTCAAAGCGGAAATCCTCGAGCTCATGAAGGAAGACGCCGCCGTCGAATTCGTCGAGCCCAAGACAAGAACCAACTGGACGCTCGAAAGCAGCGAGGCCGCGCTCAACGAAGGCCTCGCAAATCGCAGCGTCGACATGATCATCGTCTCCGGCTCGATGACCGGCGTCGCGGCTGGCCGGATCGCCAAGCTGAGCAAGCCGGTTCTCATCCCCTACGCCGCTCCCGAGCTTCAAGGCCTGCCTCGGGACGGAAACCGAAGCGGCCGGAAAAACCTCGCGTACATCGCCGGGCTCTTGAACTTCGAACGCAACATCAATCAGCTGCGCGACATCGTCCGCTTCGACCGCATGGCGCTGATCGTCGGAGAAGAGGTCGTCGAGCACCTCGACTCGCCAGAGCGACCGATCCAAATCGCCAGCCAGCACCTCGGGGTCCACACGAGCTTGGTCATCGCCAATGGAAGCGCAGAAACGACGCTCGCCGCCATTCCCGAGGACACCGAGGCCATCTACATCGGCCCGATCTTCAAATGGAGCGACGAGGAGATGCAGCGCCTCATCGACGGCATCAACGCGCAAGAGCTTCCTTCCTATGCCGGCGGAGGCGTCCACTGGGTCGAGCGAGGGGCGCTAGCGACGATGGAGACAGAGGAAGACGAGACCCGCCGCATGCGGCGCGCTGCCCTCTTCGTTCAGCGCATTCACATGGGAGAGCCCGCCGGCGCGCTTCCGGTCTCGTTCGAGCAGCGCCCGGTGCTGGTCATCAACATGGGAACCGCCAGGGCAATCGGAACCTGGCCGCGATTCGAAGTGATGGCCGAAGCCCGATTGATCAACGACCAGTCCGGCACGAAAGGCCCGCTCATCACGCTCGAAACGGCGATGCACGATGCCGTTCGCGCCAACCTCGACTTGATGTCACAGGGCCTCGAAATCGACGCGAGATACGAAGGCGTCAAGGTCGCGCGCGGCAGCTGGCTTCCTCAGGCCAGCGCCGACGGAGATTTCTTGATCAACGATCCGGCCGTGTCGACCTCCTTTGCGCAAGCCCAACGCCAGTTCACCTGGGGCGTCAGCGGCTCGCAGCTCCTCTACTCGCCGGGAGCCCATGCCGACCTACGGTTTCGCAGAGACACCTACTGGAGCGCAGAGCACGACTACATGGCCGCGCGCCTCGACACGATGCTCGAAGCCGGCGAAGCGTATCTCAATGTGCTCCGCGCCAAGAACACCGAGCGCGTGAACCGCGACAACCTCAGACTGACCCGCAAGAACCTCTCGCTCGCGGAGACACGCAACGCGATCGGCGTTGCAGGCCGCGAGGAGGTCTTCCGCTGGCAGACCCAGATCGCCGAAAGCCGCTCCGGCGTCATCGGCGCGAGCGCCTTGCGCAACCAAGCCGAGATAGACCTCAACCGGATCTTGAATCGGCAGCTCGAGGCTCCATTTCGGGTTCCGCCTCCTGAGGACGTTCGCGCGGTCACCCCGGGCAGCGACGAGCGGCTCGTGAAGTACCTGCAGGACGCCTGGTCGTTCAAAGTCTTTCGGGAGTTCATGGCCAAAGAAGCGATCCTGAACTCACCCGAAATCCGCAGCATCGACAGCACGATCCAAGCGCGGGACGAATTGCTCAAAGGCGAGCGCCGTCAGCTCGGCATTCCGGACATCGCGGTCGTCGGCGGCTTCACGCATGTTCCCTACGCCGGCGGCATCGGCAGCGAAACATTTCCAAGCGACCCAACCTCGCCGATCAACATCCCCGGCCGTCAGACCTTCACCTGGAACGTCGGCGCCACCGCTTCGCTCACCCTCTTCGACGGCACCTCGAACTACGCGCGCATCCGCCGAACCTTCCGCGAGATCGACCGCCTAGAGACCGACCGCGCCGTCATCGCGCAACGGCTCGAGCAAAGCGTCCGCTCCGCCCTCCACCAAGCGGGCTTCTCGTACGCGAACATCGCCCTCACCCAGGACGCCGCCGAGGCCTCGGCGCGAAACCTGGAGCTCGTCACCGACCTCTACCAGCGCGGCGCCGCAGACATCATTCAGCTGGTCGACGCGCAGAACCAGGCCCTCGGCGCAGCCCTGGCCGCAGCCAACGCCCTCTACGACTTCCTGATCGACGCGCTTCGGGTGCAACGCGCGGCAGGCGCGTTCTCCCTCGAAGGAACCCAAGAAGAGCGCGACGATTTCATCAAGCGCATCGACGCCTTCGCCGCGACGAAAAAGCGCGAGAGCCGCCAACCCACGACACCGACCGAACCGACGCGAGTCAATCCCCGGGAGCACGACTGATGGTAAAGAAATCAACCCTCCTCGCGATGGCCGCCATGTTGGCGATGCTCGGTTGCGAGGACGTGCAGGAAGAGCCCGAAATCATTCGCCCGGTACGCTACGTCGTGGTCGAAGGCAGTGACGCGGCCACACAGCGGACCTTCTCTGGCGTGGCCAAGTCGGGGCAGGAGAGCCGGCTCAGCTTTCAAGTCTCCGGACAGGTCTTGAGCGTGCCGGTCAACGTTGGCGATACCTTGAAGAAGGGTGACACGATCGCCCGGATGGACCCCGCCGACTACGCGCTTCAGCTGCAGAACGCTCAAGCATCCGCGGCGCAATCGCGAGCGCAAGAGCGAAACGCCAAAGCGACCTACGAGCGCACGCGAGCCCTCTACGAAAACCAGAACGCCTCACGCCAAGACCTCGATGCGGACCGGACCGCATACGAGTCGGCCCGCGCCGGGCTCGGCTCCGCCACCCAGACCGTCCGCCTTCGCCAAAGGCAGCTCGGCTACACCCATTTACAAGCGCCTGAATCGGGGACCCTCGCGACCGTGGACATCGAGGTCAACGAATACGTTCAGGCCGGCACGCTCGTCGCCACCCTGCTGGCGGGCGAGCAGATCGAAGTCAGCGTATCGGTCCCCGCATCGGTGATTCGCAGCATCAAGAAGGGCGCCGCAGCGGAGGCTCGATTCGATTCACTCGGCGGCAAAGCGCTTCGAGGAACGGTCACCGAAGTCGGTGTGGCGAGTATGGCGGGCGCGACCACTTTCCCGGTCACGGTCCGGCTGAGCGAAGGCCAGGACCAGGTGCGAGCCGGCATGGCCGCGGACGTCACGTTCATTCTGGCGGCTGCGAAGAACGGTCCCAAGTACGCGCTTCCGACCAGCGCGGTGGGCGAGGATCGCGAGGGTCGCTTCGTCTTCAAGGTCGAACGCGGCGAGGGCGCGCTCGGGATCGTGCATCGAAGCCCCGTCGAGGTCGGTCAGCTTCTGTCGGACGGGGTCGAGATATTCGCAGGCGTGGAGCCGGGCGACCTGGTGGTGACCGCGGGCGTCAGCCGCATCTACGACGGCCTGCAAGTGCGGATGCCCGCGAAGCCCGGTTCGGAGCCTGAGAACGTAGCGCCCCCCGGGCCCGGCACGAAGGCGCCCGCCCCAGCCCCCGAGACGCCATGAGCTTGACCGAATTCGCGCTCGAACGACGAACGGTCACCGGCACGCTGATCGCCGTCTTGATCTTCGCAGGCGTCGGCGCCTACCTGGACGCGCCTCGCCAGATGGACCCGGGCTTCATCATCCGGACCGCGATGATCAGCACCACCTTTCCGGGCGCAAGCCCTGCTCGCGTCGAGCAGCTCATCACCGACCCGATCGAAAAAGCCGTCCAAGAGATCCCCGAGCTCGACTTCGTCAACAGTGAAAGCCGAACGGGCGTCTCGGTGATCTACGTGAACATCCGCGAGGAGTTCAAAGACATGCGTCCCATCTGGGATGACATGAGGCGCAAAGTCGACGCCGTGGCGCCGAACCTCCCCGAAGGCATCATCGGCCCGATCGTCAACGACGAGTTCGGCGATGTCTATCCGATCATGTTCAGCATGACCGGCGACGGCTTCTCCTACATGGAGCTCAAAGACATCGCCGATGACCTCCGCGACGAGCTCCTGCGAGTCGAGTCGGTCGCCAAAGTCGACATTCTCGGCGCCCAAGAAGAGCGCCTCTTCGTCGAGTACAACAACGCCGTCCTGAGCAAGCTCGGGATGACGCCCAAGTTCCTCAAGGACAGCCTCCAGCAGCGCAACATCATTCAGCCTGGCGGAGAGATCGACGTCGAAGACGAGTCGATCGCGCTCGAGCCAAGCGGCAACTTTGCCTCCGTCGAAGAGCTCAAACGCACCGTCATTCGTCTGCCCATGACCGACGAGCTGGTCTACCTCGAAGACATCGTCGACATCTACCGCGACTACGTCGACCCGCCCGAAGGCCTCGTCCGCATCGACGGAGACCCGGGGCTCACCCTCGCGATCTCCATGGCCGAGGGGGGCAATCTGATCCAGCTCGGCGAACGGCTCGAGGGCTTCTTCCAATTGATCCAGGAGCTGTACCCACACGGCGTCGACTTCTACAAGACCTACTTCCAACCGACGATCGTCGAAAAGAAGGTCAACGACTTCGTCGACAGCGTCGTTCAGGCAGTGGTCATCGTTCTTGTCATCATGCTGCTGACGCTGGGGCTACGAACCGGCTTCGTGGTCGCGACGCTCGTGCCCGCCACCATGATCATCGCCATGTGGGTGATGAGCCTCTTCGGCATCCAGCTCGATCAGATGTCTCTCGCCGGCCTGATCATCGCCCTCGGCCTGCTCGTCGACAACGCGATCGTAGTGTCGGAGTCGATCATGGTCCGCATGGCAGAAGGCGAAAAAGGCGTCCCCGCCGCGCTCGCCGCAACCAAGGAGCTCAGGGTCCCGCTCCTGATCGCTTCGTTGACCACCGCCGCCGCGTTCCTCCCCATCCGGCTCGCCGAATCTGCCGTCGGCGAATACACCGGCGTCCTCTTCTCCGTAGTCACCATCACCCTGCTCGTCTCCTGGGTGCTCGCGCTCACCATGATTCCGATCCTCTGCGTGAAGTTCCTGAAGCCGAAAAAGATTGAAGAGCCCTTCAACTCGCGCTTCTACCGCTTCTACCGGCGGAGCATTCTCGCGGTGCTCCGCCATCCGATTCTCAGCATCGTCATTGCGGTCATCGGCTTCTTCGCAGGCATTCAGCTCTACCAGTTCGTCCCCCAGCTCTTCTTCCCGCAGCAGGCCAGCAACTTCTTCGTCGCCGAGCTCACCTTCCCGCCTGGCACCTCGATCTGGACGACGGAAACGATGGTCAAGGACATGGAGTCCTACATCGAGACCGAGCTCAGCGCCGATGAGGACGAAGGCAAAGACGGCGTCACCCACTGGGCATCATTCATCAGCATGAGCCCGCCGCGCTTCACGCTGACCTACAACCCAGACGCCCCGAGGCCTCGCTACTCCGAGACGATGGTGCACACGACCACGGCCGACGTCGTTCCCGAAGTGATGGAGAAGCTCGAGCACTACGTGACCGAGCGATACCCCGACATCCGTCCTCACATACGGCCGCTCGGCAACGGACCGCCGGTGCGAAAGCCGATCGAGGTTCGCATCTCCGGCAAGGATTCCGGCAAAGTTTTCGAAATCGCCGACCAGGTCAAGCAATGGCTCAACGACCGCGACGACACCCGCAACGTCGGCGACAACTGGGGCCCCAAGGTCAAAAAGCTCGTCATCGAGGTGAGTGGCGACCGCGCACGCCGCGCAGGCATCACCAACGAAGACGTCGCGACCTCTCTGCAAACCTTCTTGAGCGGCTACGAAACCACCCGCTACCGGGAAGACGACAAGACCATTCCCGTGGTCTTGCGATCGGTCGCCGAAGGCCGACGCAACATCGACCGACTCGCAACGCTCAGCGTCTTCGCCCAAGACGGCAGCTCGGTGCCACTCACCCAGGTCGCAGTGGGTCATCTCGAGTGGGAGTCCTCTGAAATCCTGAGGCGCGATCTCTATCCGACCGTCACCGTCGACAGCGATACGATAGAAGGCGTCACGGCTTTCGACGTCATCGCCGAGCTCACCCCCTGGCTCGAAGAACAGAAGAGGGACTGGGGCATCGGATACCGCTACGAGTTCGGCGGTGAAGTCGAAGGCTCCGGCAAGGCCAACGCCTCCATCGCCGACAAGCTCCCCATCGCCGGCATGGTGATCATCATGCTGCTGGTCTGGCAGTTCAACTCGCTGCGCAAGCCCGCCATCGTCCTCGCCACCATTCTATTCGCCCTGGTCGGCGTCGCCATCGGCCTGCTCACCGTCCACTGGTCCGGCCTCCCTGGCGGCTACTTCGGCTTCATGACTCTATTGGGCATCGTCTCGTTGGCAGGCATCGTCATCAACAACGGCATCGTCTTGATCGACCGCATCGACATCGAAATGAACGAGAACGGCCTCAGCCCACCGCAAGCCGTCATCCAAGCCGCGCAGCAACGATTCCGCCCTATCATGCTCACGACCGCAACGACGATCAGCAGCTTGATCCCACTCTACGTAGGCGGCGAAGAGATGTTCCAGCCCATGGCCATCGCCATCATGTTCGGCCTCCTGTTCTCCACGATGCTGACCCTCGGCTTCGTTCCTCTGATGTACTCGATCTTTTATCGGGTGAGCTTCAAGGACTTTGTCTACGCCGGGGAATAGCGGGGCGCGGAAAAAAGGCGCGACGCGCCGGCAAGGCGGAGCAAAGCGACCGCCGCGCCAGGCACGCTGCTCACTCGCGTGAGAGTGATACCAGGACTACGGGTGGGGGTGGGCGAGCGGTGTAACTAGACCACACCAGGCAACCAACCCAAGACCCGCGGCAGCACCAGTCTCAGTGCCAGTCTCAGCGTTACCGCCAGCGTTCACCGTTCCGCTTCGGCGCGAGCCCGCTCGAGCTCCGGAATCAAGTCGCTTCGATCGAGTGCCTTTTCGAGCAGCTCGAGTGTTTCGCGCACGCGATCATCGTTCAACGCCGGTCCCTGCGCCGCAATCATCGCAACGACGTCTTCTCGATCTTTTGGGCGGCCGCTCAGGATCTTCATCGCGACTACATCCTCGGCGGATGCGACCGGAACCGTGGTGCCGCCCAAGTCGGCGGGTCGCGATCGGGAGCAGAAAGTCTCTTCGATGCCGGGCCCACCAAGCACGACGTCGGCGTTGATGCCGGTGGCGAGATGTACGACGGGAATCACACGAGTCTCTCGGACGAACTCCGCGTCCGCTCCACGCATCTCGAACCCCGCCCGCTCGATCGACTGCACTAGCTCCTCGGGACTTCGATCACCGGCGAGCACAGTCACATCCACGTCCGCCGTCATCCGTGCGGCGCCGTGGATCAGCGCCGCCTGTGCCCCGAAAACGTACCAATCGGCATCGAGCGCCTCGAACGCTTCCGCGAGCGAGGCAAGAACCTCAGCGAAAGGGGAAGGCATGCGCCGCCTGGTCCAAAAGGGCTTTGAGTCGAACGTGAGCCTTCAGGTCGGTCTCCGCATAACGCGCGCCAGGAAAATCTCTGCGCGCCCGACGCGCGTGTTCGAAGAGAGCGTGGCCCGCCGACACGGTCGCACTCGACCCCTCGAGACGAAACCGCTCCACCCAATGGGCCCTATCCGACTCGGCCACTCTGGCCCAGTCCCGCGCCGCGAACTCTCGGATGTGCTCGTCTTTCACTGTCTGCATTCTAGCATTGTATTGGTACCGCGTCTCCGCGCGGGGGACTACGGGAATACGGGGGCGCGGAAGATGGGTGCGACGCGCCCCTCCCTGCGGATACACCTCTAACCGCGTCCCGCCGTACAGTGCCATCCAGAGAAGTGCTCCACACCCCCTCAAGACAGCAGCGAAGCCGCGCCAGGCACGCTGCTCACTCGCGTGAGAGTGATACCAGGACTACGGGTGGGGGTAGGCGATAGTGTGGGGGTGGTGGGGTGGGACCAACCGACCGCCGAAGGCGTCCGGGCGGGCGGTGTAATTAAACCGGACCAGGCCACCAACCCAACACCCCGCCTCAACACATCCGCGGCGGCAGCAGTCTCAGTGCCAGCGCCAGTGTCAGTGCCGGTGTCTCCCGTTTCAATTTGGCGTTCCCCTCCCCCCCGCCTATCTTCGCCCCCGTGTCGTCCGCGAAAAAGGGAGGTCAACGCCGGCACCTGGACTTGATCCAGGCAACCGGTGTCGGCGTCGGCGCCATCGTCGGCGGGGGCATTCTCGTCCTGGCTGGCGCTGCCTTTCGTGAAACCGGCCCCAGCGCCCTCCTCGCCTTCGCCCTGAACGGCATCATCGCGATCATGACCGCGCTGAGCTTCGCCGAGATGTCGTCGATGTTCCCGGAGTCCGGCGGAGCCTACACGTTCGCGAAAAAGGTTCTCACCGTCCGCGCGGCTTTCGTAGTCGGCTGGGTCCTCTGGTTCGCGTACATCGTTGCCGGAGTCCTCTACGCGCTCGGTTTCGCCGAATACGCCGTCCTCGCTGCAAGCGATCTCCTGGTCGCCGCTGGAGCCGAGGCTCCGGCCTGGCTTCACGGCCGGCCGGCCTTGAGCGGGCTCGCGGTGCTTGCCACCGGCGCCTACAGCTTGCTTCTGATTCGAAGCAACAAGGGCGGCGGCCAAATCGAAACCGTCGGCAAGCTCATCGTCTTCGCCATCCTTCTCGCCGCGGGCGCCTGGGCACTCGGGGTCGCGCCGAGCGGCACCGTGAAACGCGGCCTTAGCCCTTTCCTCGAGCACGGGACGACCGGCCTGCTCACCGCCATGGGCTTCACCTTCATCGCGCTCCAGGGCTTCGATCTGATCGCCACCGTCGGCGGCGAGGTCAAAGAACCCGAGCGCAACATCCCACGCGCCATGCTCGCCTCCCTCGGCATCGCGCTCGCGGTCTACATCCCGTTCCTCTTTCTGTCCTCCACCGTCGGCGTTCTCCCTGGCGAAAGCATCTCCCAGATGAGCGCCGAGAACCCCGCCACGGTCATGGCCCTCGCCGCATACAACTACGCCGGCGTCTTCGGCTACTGGCTCGTCATCGTCGCCGCGATCCTTTCGACTCTGTCGGCCCTCTCGGCCTGCCTCTTCGCCGCAAGCCGCGTCGCGCTGCGCATGGCCCGCGACCGCACGCTCCCGAGGGTCCTCCAGCAGCAGCACTCAACTCGCGGCACTCCGATCATGTCGATTTACGCCACCGCACTCGCCATGGCGTTCCTGCTCTTGATGGTTCGCGACGTGTCGGCCGCTGGCGCTGCCGCCAGCCTGATCTTTCTGATCTCGTTCGCCCTCGTGCACTGGACCAACCTCCTCGCCCGCCAACGGACGCGCATCAAGGCCCCCTTTCAAACCCCCTGGTTCCCTGCGATCCCCATCCTCGGCGGCTTGGCTTGCGCCGTGCTCGCAGCCTACCAAGCCGTCGTCGTCCCGCGCGCGGGCGGCGTCGCGGCGGTCTGGCTGGGCCTCGGCGTCATCCTCTACTTCGCCCTCTTCGCCGGGCGCGCCCAAGCTGTCGACGCATTCACCGAAGCACTCGACCCGCGTCTCGGCATTCTCCGCGGCCGAAGCCCACTCGTCCTGGTTCCCGTCGCAAACCCCGACACCGCTCAACGCCTGGTCCGCCTCGCCAACGCCCTCGCCATCCCGGTCGTCGGGCGCGTCGTTCTGCTCACCGTGGTGCGCCGCCCCGCCGACTTCGCCGCCGCCCAAGCCGAAACCGAAAAAGCACTCCAAGACGCACAGACCGTCGTCGGCCAAGCACTGAGCGCATCGCTGGCTGCCGGCGACGCCCCCGAAGCCCTCATGACGATCGCGGCGGACCCCTGGAACGAAATCGTACGCGTCGCGCAAGCCCGCTCCTGCGAAAGCCTCCTCATCGGCTTCTCGTCACTCGACCACCCCGGAAACGTCCAACACATCGAGGACCTCCTAAACCGGGTCGACTGTGACGTCGTCGTCCTTCGCGCCCCTAAAGCCTGGTCCCTGAGCGACGAAACCAAGATCATCGTCCCAGTCGGCGGCCGCGGCGGCCACGATGCCCTCCGCGCCAGGCTCCTCGGCAGCCTCGGCCGCGCGGGCCTCACCAACGTCCGCTTCGTCCAAGTCACCGACCAGCCCCTCACCGACTCGGTCAAGGCACAACGCGAACGCGAGCTCCGAATCTTCGCCGAAGAAGAAACCTACGGCACCCCCCAGACGAAGATCATCGAATCCGACGACACGCTGGAAGCCCTGATCAACGAAGCGGGCCCCCACGACCTCATCATCCTCGGCCTCCAACACGAACGATCAAAGCGCCTCTTCAGCAAACTAGCCCTCCAGGTCGCCAGGAAAACCGAAGCGGCCACCCTCATGATCAGCCGCCGCACCTGAGGAGTCGCCAATCGGCGCGCCTGGAGGGATTCGAACCCCCGACCATCGGCTTAGAAGGCCACCGCTCTATCCAGCTGAGCTACAGGCGCGTTTCGCCGCTCCTTAGCACGATACGTATTCAACGTGTAAGTCGCGAACGGACGGGGCGCGGGGACCCCTACCCAACCGCGAACCGCCAAACCTCACTACGCAAACCGCGGATTCGCAAGCCGCTAACCTGGTCCGAGCCGGGGGTCGTTCAGCAACTGCCGCACGGTCGTGTCACGATGGAAACGGACGACCAAGACACGCAACGACGGATGGGCCCCGCACGAAAGGGAGCAACGTCTCGCATGGCCGAGGCTCACGCCGACGCACCGTCTCGCATGGCTCGAAGACGCCAACTTGGATCGTTCCAACCCCCGTGGATTCGCTTGCGCCGACACGAAACCTACCTAGACTGCCAAACACCGTACGGGTGATTCCCGTTTTGACAGGAGGTTGACCAATGGGACGCAAAAGTAGGGTTTCAGGTTTCCTCGTCGTTGCCTTGCTTGCCGTGCTCGCCGCCGCCTGCGGCGACAGCAAGTCCGACGGCGCCGCCTCGAACAAGGCGAGGTTCACGTTCGACTGCAACATCGCCGGATTCCCGGGAGCGCTCACCCTGGACGTCGAGGCCATCGGCCAATCCGGCATCACCTGGGGCCCAGGCCCGAATCCCAGCATCACCGGTGTCATCGGAACGGGTGACTACACGTTCTACACGACCGGAAGCTTGAGCCTCCCGGATCGTACCTACTCGATCAACGGTGAAAACTCGTTTGCAGAACTGTGGAGCGCCATCCCAGGCGACCGACTCACTGTCGAGTGGCAACCGAGTGGCACCACCATGATCATTGTTTGGGACTGGTTCGGCGCCGCCGCCCAGTATGCGTGCGAGCTCACGGGCTCGGCTTACCTCTGAGCTAGTGCAAAGCATTACAGAGGTGTCTGCTCCGGACTGATCGGCGTCGCCGTTGTAGTTACTATCTGCTTCCACCGAAGATCACTTATGATCTATCCTCGAAGCTTCGCGCCCGAGCATGTATCGATGTTGACTGGATGGTCATAGTATTTGAAGCAGCAAACGACACCGAGCGCATCCCCGGCGCAGACGGTGCTGTTTCCGACTCCCCAACTCGAACGGCCGGAACGCGATCACTTGTCGCCCTCTCCAAGAATGAGGAACGCAATGCGTAGAATCGAAAACGTCATCTTCAGCTCATCCCTCTGCTTGGTGCTGTTGTCGTTCGGCTGCTCGGGCTCTGATGGCGGCGGCAACGGAGGCCCTGGCGGAACCGGCGGAACCTCCGATCTCGAGAAGTCCCTCAACGTGCTGGGTGTCGATACGACGAAGACCGATCGCGTCGATCCCGACCAAGACGAGCTGCCGGAAGATTATAGCCCCCTCGGCGCCTCCGCGGCGTTCGGCAGTCCCGACGAATTCAGCGAGGAGAGCGGCGCGAACAAGACCGATGAAATCTTGCTCGTGAATGCGACCGTCGACGGCGGAGATCCTCGTGTCAATCTCGTCGAGCAAGTTGGCGTTCAGATCGATGGCAACGGGGACGTCAACCCCGGAAGCACATCGGTACTGCATACTTTGCCCGACGAAGAAAACCCTTGGGTCAGCGACGGCATCAGCAGCTCTGGCGACACGGACAACCAGCGGGCCTTGCGTGACGTGGAAGCCGGCGATGTCGATGACGATGGGCTCGAAGAAATCATCGTCGTGTTCGTAGACACCTCCGCCGCGGATCGCCTCGTCAAAATCAAAGTGATCGAAGACATGGAGGACGGCTATCAGGAGCTGGAGGAGACCATCGCCGATGGGGATGGCGTCATGGACGTGTCGATCGCGACGGGCGATTTCGACGGCGATGGAGCCGACCAGATAGCCGTAGTCTTGACCAAGGATGCCGAGTCCGAGCTGCTCTTCTTGACGCCCCAATCTGGCGGCGATGGAGAGCCTGCCAGCCGCTACACGGTGGACGAGGAGGCGAGCAAGACGCTTGCGCACGTCACGGAAGCCAATGTCGACACGGTCGAGATCGCTGCTGGAAACCTCGACTACGACAACCCCGACGAGTTGGTGGTCGTCGTCAACGAGTACATTGGAGCTCCATCGCAAGGCGTAGCGACCTACTACGTCTACGACGATGAGAAGCGAGACTTCGCACCCCTCGACGACGGCAACGTCACTGGCACCGACGGTCAGGCATATGTCGCACGTCAGGCCGACGTCGCGATTGGTGATGTCGACGGCGACGGCATCGAAGAGGTCGTGTTCGCCGGGCTCACCGAGTTCGGCACCAGCTGCAACGGCGGCGAGTACGGGGCTATCCTGACGGTTCTTGATGACGCCAAGCACGGACTCGCACCGCTCAGCGCGAAGTTCTTCCAACCCTTCTTCAGCAAGTGTCCGGCCTTCGGCCCCTGGAGGCTCCGCTTCATTCACGTGAACGCGCTCGACTTGGACGGCGATGGCGTCGACGAAGTCCAGGCAAACCAGTTCGTTTGGGAAGACCTCGCAACAACGGGAAGCTTCGGCGAGCCCAACTGGGAGATGCCGGAAACCATCTTCGTCGATGGCGATTCCGACGCGGGCGTCTACGTCTCCTCGGCCACCACCTCGATCGAAGCGGGCGACGTCACCGGCGACGGGCGCGAGAACATTCTCACCTACACCCAGTCGCAGGGCGATGTGCACATCTTCGGACTGAGCATGATCGAATCGGTCGGCTTCGCCGAGCTCAGCACCATCGAGGCCAGCTCGAGCGCCAACAGCCAGACCCGCGTGGGCCCGCTCCTGGTTCCGGTCAACGTCGACATGGATAGCCCGGTTCTCAAGTATTCCGACGGCATGTATCAACTCGTGTTCACCGAGCCGGTCGTCGTGGCCGTGTTGGCGGCGGCTCCCTGCGGTGAAGGAATCGGACAAAACACAGAGGCATGTTCGGTCTCCTTCGGCCAGACGGAGAGCACCATGATCGACGCGTCGATCACGGTCTCGGTCAAAGCCAGCGCACACGTGGGCGTGAAATCCGCCGCAAACATCCCCTTCGTCGGGGAAGTGGGTGCCGATTTCAAGCAGACCGTGACGGCCACTGCCTCGCTCTCCGCAGGCGCCTCGTACGTCGTCGAGAAGTCGCGCGTGTTCACGACGGGGCCGCTCGAGGACGGCGTGGTGTTCACGACGATCCCCTACGATCGCTACACGTACGCGATTCTCTCGCACCCCGATCCGGAGCTCGTCGGCGGAGAGGTCGTCGTATCGCTTCCGCGAGAGCCGATCATGCTCAAGGTCGAACGCGAGTTCTACAACGCGAGCATCGTCGAAGCGAGCTTCCCCATCAATGACAACGTCTTCAGCCACACCGTCGGCGACGTCCAGAGCTACCCCAGCGTCAGTGAGAAGAACTCGCTCCTGTCGCAGTACGACGGCCTCGAAAACGGGCCGATCTCGGTTGGACAGGGACAGGGCAGCGATGGCCTCGGGATCGACGTCTCGACCGCGATCAGCGCGGGCGCGAGCTTGGGCGTCGAGTACGAAGAGTCGGTCGATGTCACGGCGGGTCCGGCCTTGACTGGCTACTCGGTCGGCTATGGCGTATCAGCAAGTCTGACGATCACCAGCGGTTCGTCCACTTCGTATTCTGTCACCGTTGGCGACCTAGACGCAGAAAATTTCGCCGCCAACCAGTACAGCTACGGTATGTTCACCTACGTCCAACCCGTCAGCGGCCAGGAGTTCGAGGTCATCAACTTCTGGGTCGAATGACGACGGGCCCATTCGAAAACCGAAGCCGGCGCTATCTCGAAGAGCTGCTCGCCTGCCGCGGCGTCGAAGAGGACCTGGAGCTGCGCTCCCGCTTCGGCTTCATGGCCTTTCACGGTGGGAGTCTCGAGACGCAGACCGACGCGATTGCCGCGGAGGCTGCACGGAACTCAGACGCCTCGTTCTATGCGATAAGACAACCCCCGAACCTCCGCTGGCACATCCCATCGTCACTTTTTCGCGCGGGTGAGTCCGCAAAGCTTCATGCGTTCTTCGAGCGTGTCGACATCGTGGTGACAGTGCATGGCTTTCGACGAAAGGCCTTTGCTCGCCACGTCATGCTCGGAGGAAGCAATCGCACCCTCGCCGCCCACCTCGCCGAAACCCTCCGGCCCAATCTGCCAGACGCAGTGATCGTCGACGACCTTACGAAGATCCCAGCGTCGATTCGAGGCGTGCATCCCGAAAACCCAGTCAACATCCCCCGGCTCGGCGGCGTGCAAGTAGAGCTCCCCCCACTCCTCCGCACCCACCCAGCAACCCTAATCCAAGCCCTCGCAAAAGCCGCCCGAACGTTTGTACCACGGATAGCGAACGCCCAACAAGCCGCCCGCACCACTCTGCATGCTGCCGCGGGTGTGTTGAAACGGAGTGGTGGATTGGTTGCCTGGTTCGGTTTGATTGCACCGCCCCGCCCACCCCCACCCGTAATCCTGCCTGGCGCGGCATGGGCTTCGCTTTACCTTGGCGGCGCGTTGGCGCCGGGCTGTCGCCAAACACTCGGCGCTCGCGCTTCGGTTGCTACGCCATTGGATTCCCGAGAATCAAATCTGCAGCCCGCTCCGCCACCGCAACCGTCGGCGCGTGCGTATTCCCTGAAGGCAGCAAGGGGAAGATCGAAGCATCCGCAACCCGCAGCCCTTCGACCCCATGCACCCGGAGCTCATTGTCGACCACAGCCATCGCGTCATCCGCGGCGCCCATCTTCGACGAGCCAACCGGGTGATACACGCTCATCCCCTCTTGCCTCCAGAACTCGAGAATCTCTTCGTCGGTCTGCACCGAGTCGCCGGGCAAGATCTCGTATGTAGCGTGCGGCTTGAACGCCTCCGACTGGTAGATCTTCCGCTGCAGCTTGAAGCCCTCGATCGCGAGCTCGCGGTCGTGCTCTGTCGACAGGTAGTTGTGAACGATCTTCGGAAACGCTTTCGGGTCCGTGTTGCGTGCGTGGACACTGCCCCGTGAGGTGGGGCGAATGATGCAGACCGTCGAATTGACGCCCGGGTCCGGCGTTGCCACCATCTTGCCGTCGGCGTCCATGCCTCCGGCGCCCGGCGTGAAGTGAATCTGGAAAATCGGACGTTCCGCGCCTTCATTCGGTACGAAGCCCCCGACGTTGCAGGCCGGCATCGTAAGCGGCCCCTTCTTCGTGAACATGTACTTGAGCACGCCCAGAACCACCTTC
The DNA here is from genome assembly GCA_963842915.1 of uncultured delta proteobacterium. Lineage (GTDB taxonomy): Bacteria > Myxococcota_A > Polyangia > Polyangiales > Houyiibacteriaceae > SG8-38. Next base: position 46,591 of record CAWJII010000005.1, read on the forward strand.
GGAAACTTCCCGTCCTCCGAGAGGCAGTGCTTGGTCTTCACGCCCTGCTGAACCCAGATCTGAAAATGGTCCTGCAGGTTCTCGCCGACGCCGCGAAGCGCATGCTTCACCTCGACGCCGAGCTCAGCAAGCACGTCCGGATTGCCAATCCCCGACTGCTCGAGCAGCGGCGGCGAGTTGTAGGTCCCAGCACAGAGCACGACCTCGCGATTGGCGATGACCTGCTGCGTGTTCCCCTTGGCGTCCTGGTACTCGATGCCAACGGCCTTCTTCCCGTCGAGCAGCACCCGCTTCGCCACGGCCTTGACCACGATGCTGAGGTTCGGTCTCTTCTTCACATCCGGGCTCAGGAAGGCATCGGCCGAGCTCCAGCGCTGCCCGCCCTTCATGTTCACCTGGACATAGCCAATGCCCTCTTGCTTTTCGCCATTGATGTCGTCGTTGCGCGGAATGCCAACGCTGACCGCCGCGTCGATGTACGCGTCGCTGATCGGATACTGCATCTGCACGTGCGTGACGTTCAGCTCGCCACCCTTGGCGTGGTACGCGTTGGCCGGCCCCGGCTCGAAGTTCTCCGAGCGTTTGAAGTAGGGCAGCATGTTTTTGTACGACCAGCCCTCGCAGCCCCGAAGCGCACCCCAGTCGTCGTAGTCCTGCCGCTGGCCGCGCATGTAGACCATGCCGTTGATCGAGCTGCAGCCCCCGAGCACCCGCCCACGCACCACGCTCATCTCGCGGTCATTGAGGTGCGGCTCAGGCTCGGTCTTGTAGAGGTTGGTGACCTTCGCGTCGTACATGAGCTGCGTGAAGCCGATGGGCATCTTGATCAGCGGGTTACTGTCCTTGCCGCCCGCCTCGAGCAACAACACCCGATTGCTCCGATCCGCGGAGAGGCGATTGGCCAGGCAGCATCCGGCCGACCCAGCTCCGACGACGATGTAATCAAAGGCTTCTTCAGGCATCTGTACTCACTGGTTTCGGGTATGAGAAAATCAAGGTTTTCTATCACAGGACCGGGCCCCGACAAGCCCGGTTTCCGCTGGCGCCTTGCATGCGCTCGACTATGTTGCGGCCGACTTTAACAGATTGCCCGCTAGGGGAGGTTGGGATGCAGAAAATGAGAGTATCGTCCAAGCTAGTCAGACTGAGCGTGGTGCTCACCGCGTTCGCATTCACGGCATGGGGAAGCCGCGCGTCGGCGCAAGAGGAAGCGATTCCCGACAGCGTCGCCACCGATGTCGCGGCGGGAGGCACTGAGGCCGCCGGCGAGGCCACCTTCCTGGCGGCTCCCGATGCCAAGGCAGAAGCGGCCGAAGAGGCTGCGGAGGCAGACGAGAAGGCCGAAGTCGATTGGAACCTCAGCGCTGGCGGCTCGATCAACACCGGTAACACGCGTTCGTGGAATCTCAACGCGGGCTCGGACTTCAAGCTCGTGAAGAAAGCCCATGAGCTGACCATGGGCGCCCTGTTCAATTACGGCAGGGCAGACGCCGGGCCCGCCGATCCCGCGGTGCCCTACTCCACCGTCGCGAGGCAGTTCTTCTTCACCTCGCGCTACGATTACTTCTTCACGGAGAAGGACGCCGTCTGGACCGGGCTCTCCTATCGCTGGGACCCACTCGCTGGCTTCAGGGCTCAGCTCCTCGCGAACGCAGGCTACCTCCGCGCCTTCATCAAAACCGAGAAACACTACTTCGCCGGTCGCATCGGCTACAGCTACACCTTTGAGAACTACGTGCCGCCGGCCGCGCTCACCAGCAACTCGAACATCCACGGCCTCCTTGCGGCACTCGATTACGAGAACAGGCTCAACGAGCACGTCGAGTTCCTGTCGAGCATCACGACCATCTACAACCTCAACAAGCTCGACGCGCAGTACGGCGCGTTGCCGTTCCGCGATATCCGCATCTACCTCACGGCCGCTTTGCTCTCGAAGCTAACGGACAAACTGGCGTTCGAGGCACGCTTCCTGATGCTCTACGATCGCATCCCGCCAGGCCCCGATCTCGTCAAGGTCGACACCACGACTCTGTTCAGCCTGGTCTACACCTTCATGTAGAAAGGGCTGCTGGTTCCCTCGAGCCTCTCGAGGGAACCCAGCGCCTCTCCATCGTTTCGCGCGGCTACTTCTTGGCGAGTAGGTCGCGAATCTCTTCGAGGAGCACTTCCTCTTTGGGCGGAGCCGGAGGAGCCGCCTCTTCGGCTGCTTCTTCCTTCTTACGGAGCGAGTTCATCCACTTGATCATCATGAAAATGACGAAGGCGATGATCACGAAGTCGAAGACCGACATCGCGAAGGCGCCGTACTTGAGTACCGCGGCGCCCGCTTCTTCGGCAGCCGCAAGCGACTCGTAGTTGCCGTCGCCGAGCAGCACGTAGCTCTGGCTCACGTCAAATCCGCCCGTGAACAATCCGACCACTGGCATGATCACGTCTTTGACGAGCGACGCGATGATCTTCCCAAAGGCGGCGCCAATGATGATGCCCACCGCCATGTCCATGACATTGCCCTTGAGGGCGAACTCTTTGAACTCTTTCAACATCGATTATCCTCTTTCATTCCAGCACCTCGGAACCGAGGCGGGCTCTGTATGCCCGGATTCGTACGCAGCCGCAACGGCGCCTATTCAATCCGCCCTTTTTGGGCGCTCCAAGCTATTGCGATCGGCCGCGCAGCGCTACTTTGCCACGAAGGCGACCGCCGGCTCATGCGCATTCGCGTGAGCCGCGGAGAGGAACTGATCGTAGTCGGGGTCCCCGAGCACAAAGCGCTTGAAGTGGGCCACCATGTAGAGATTCTGGAGCCTGTGCGCCTCGGCAATCGGGAACACCTCGTCGGTGCAGGTGTCGTTGTAAGGCTGAATGAGCCCCTCGGCGCCCACCAAGGCCCAGCGATCCTGGGTGATCATGAGCCGATCGATGAGCATGTTCCCGATGTCACAAACGTTCGCGAAGTGCGTGTGGTTTGCGCCGATCACTTCGACCTTGAAGAGCGACTCCACCTTGGGCAGCCGGTCGAACACGTAGTTGTGATTCTCGAGCGCGTTCGGGTCCAAGGTGCCGACCAAGAGCATGGTCGGCTCGGTCACCGTCGCGAGCACCTCTTCGCTGAAATTGCTTGCACCGACGCCTCCGGCGATGATTCCAATCGCCTTGACCCGCGGGTCCGGCTGAGCGCCAGCCCAGCCGGCCACCGTGCCCAAAGCGGTGCTGCCACCGAACGAATGCCCAAGCACACCGACCTTGGTTTCGTCGATGCGACCCTCGAACGCGTCTCCACTGGTCTTGGAGCGCTCGAACATCTGGTCGATCAGGGCCGAGACATCCGGCACACGGTTCTCTGCGGGGGTCGGGTCGCTGTCATCGAGCGCGGTGTTCCCCGTGTGCTCCGGCGAAGCGACGATGAAGCCGTGACTGGCCAAGGTTTCCATCAGCTGGGTCGACTGCGTATTGATGCCACCAAAGCCGTGCGAGAACACCAAAAAGGCCAGGGCGCCGTCTGCCGAAGACACCGGAAGGTCATCGACCGCTACGTCCGAAGGGAGCGTGAAGACCGACTGCAGAGGGTACTCCGTCCGCGGCTCGCTCGCTGCATCGGCCTCGTCGACCGGATACCAGACGTTGACGATCAGCTGACGCCCATCGCGCGTATCGTCGACCAGCGTGAACATCGTATGGCCAACTGCATAGGCTCCAAGCGCATCCGGCGCGCCGCCAGCCGGCTTGGTGGCGGTGTTGCTGTCACCGCTGCACGCAGCGACGAATGAAACGAAAGCAAGGGTTGCAAGCGCCGCTCGGCGGTGCCGGTTCTTTTCCATCATTGGAAGCACGATACTGCGTCATCGAAAGCACGAGATCAACTCCCGGAGCTCCTCTGCCTGCTGCGCTGCCTCGGGCCCCGTTCGCGTGAAGACGAATCCGCTCGAAAGCTGCTTCCCTTCATGCTCCCAGACGAGCTTGATCGCCCGCTTGCTGCCTACCCATCGACCGGCGTGCCAGGTGCCAAGCTCCACCGCTTGAACCTGCCGCAGCGGAATACTGAGCGGCTCCCGGGTCAGATATCGCCGGAAGCGAAGGACATCGCCTTCAATCCAGTAGTCACCCAGTCCGCGCGCGAACAGGCTGTCTTTGCGGTATCGCCGGTGCCATTTCCCATCGATCTCGGTCCCGAGATAATGACCACGCTGATGCTCCATACCCTCAGCATAACCCCCCCCTTGGCCACGGCGCCATCGAGGTTGGCGATGAGTACCCGAGCGCGCTAATCGAAGAAGAACAATGTCTGACGAGATCACCCCAAGCCAAGCCGCATGGAACCGCTTCGCCGATCAGCTCAAGGAAGTCGGCGATAAAATCGTCGGCCCCATCGGCGCGCGGAGCCCACGCGAACGCGCAGAAGGCTTTCGCTACTTGGCTTCACTCATTGCAGGCGGCCAGGAGCTCGAAATGGAAGCGGACCGGGCCCATCCGGTGCTCGCGCGGGCTTTCACCCCCCTTCGAAGCTTCGTCGGTGACGGCCCCGACACGCTCTACCACGACGCCAAGCTCGACGAGTCGCTCTGCTACGAGTTCACGATGGAACGCGGCGACGACATCTTCTTTTCGATCGTCGTCTACGCGAGCGATGACGAGGGCATGCGTTCGATGGTGAGCCACTTGATCGACAAGGACATCGCCTTCGAGGAACAAGGCGGTCGCGAACGGGCCACGATTCACATCAGCGCGCAGCGTCCACAGGGCGCCAAGAACTGGCTGAAGCTAGAGGGCCAGCAGCCCTTCATCATGACCCGGCAGTACTTCCCCGAATGCGTGATCGAGGTCGACCGGGGCAAGTACCGCCCCGCGACCATGAATATCGAATGCACAGACGAGGTGCCGCCTCCAAGCGAGTACTCGCTCGCCGAGCTCTCGGCTGGGCTCGACCGCATCGTCACGTTCATGCACGACACCGTCGATGCCGGCCTGGGCGTCTCGGCCATCGTGGGCATGAGCATGATCGAGTACGAGGGCGACGTGCCCTCGACGCCCACCCGAATTGGGGCAGACGGGCAGCTCGCGGTCGAAGAAGGGGAGCACGAAGAGTACTCACCCGACGAAGTCTTCGAAATGATCGACCCCAAAGTCGTCGCCAACAATCTGCCAGGTCCCGGCATTGGCTACTCGGGCGTCTCGTTCAAGCTCGCAGACGACGAGGCCATCGTCATCGAAGGCACGGACGTGCCCTGTCGCTACTGGTCATGCCAGGTCTTCGACCACTACCTGCGTGCGGGCGACTACCGGCACTATCCGGTGGCGATCAACAACCGCCAGACCGTGTACGACGAGGACGGGTCTTTTCGGATCTACGCCTGCCGCGAGAACCCCGGCGTGAAAAACTGGATCAGCACCGAGGGCCGTCGCCGCGGCCAGGTCGTCCTGCGAACGCTACTCGCCGAAACCGACCTCCTCCCGGAGATGTCGGTCATCAAGATCGCGGACATTCCGGAACACGACCAGCTCTAGGCCGAACGACGGCGCATGCCTTGCGGGAACCGGCGCCTAACGCGCAAGGAGCGCAGAAATGTCGAAACTCCGCGCAAGTGCATGAACGATGCTCCGAGGCTCGACGGTCTCGACGTAGGGCAAGCGAAGCAACTGCAGGTTCGGCTGTCGTTTCGAGAACGCGTCCGTGATTCTAGCAGCCGCGCGGCTCCGCGTTTCTCTCTCGTCGTTGAGCGCGCAGAGCGCTGCATGGATGGCCGGGGTCGTCTCCTGAGCCGCCTCGAGCACTTGGACCCAATCGCGCTCTGGGACGAATGCAGAATTGAGGATCAAAGCATGCGGAGCGATTCCCAGCTTTTCGAGCTTCTTGATCAGATAGTCCGCATCGTCTCTCGCAGCAGCCGTGGGAGAGGCGACGAGGAAGTAGCGTGTCTCGGGTCGGAGCAGCAAATCGCTCGTGTGCTCGTTGAGCAGAATGAAGCGTTCGCGAACGCGCGCCATCTCCGAAAACAGCCCCGCAACATCCCGCGTCACCGGCCCCAAAGCGCGCACCAATAGTCGCTCGACCCGGCCCATTTTGTCGTCCTGCGACGCGACAGACCTGCGCTTTCCAATTGCGGCCATCCAAGCCACCGCGCGGCCGCCGAGAAGCTTTGCCAAGCGTTTCGGATAGGTGATGAAGTCGATGGCGTTGCGAGAAGGTGCCGTGTCGATCACGACCACATCCACATCATGCTCGATGATCGCTCGCCAAGTCAGGCTTATCGTCGCCACTTCATGGATTCCTGGGACCGAGGCCTCTAGGACGCGGAAGAGGCGGTTCTCAACCAGTCGCTCGAGCGCCGCGGGTTCCTCCGCAAACAGAAACTCGACGAAGGTGCGCAAGGCATCTTGGGGGTCGGGCATGAGCCCGAAGAGCTGCCCAGTCCCAGAATCCACGGAAAGCTCCCTGGCCTCGGTTCCAAGCTCGACGCCCATTGCGTCGGCAAGTCGGCGAGCCGGATCGATGCTGACGATCAACGCCCGGTGTCCACTTTTGGCGAGCGCCAGCGCAAGCGCGGCCGACGCTGTCGTCTTACCCACGCCACCACCTCCGGCGCAGACGATGACCTCGGGTTGTCTCATGCGGCTCCTTGGCTCCGCAGCCAGCCAGCCACCGTTCGCGCCTGCGGGTCCGTGGAGGCGAGCGGGAGCAAAGTAAGCCCGCTGTCGCCGCCCTTCTCTTCTCCGTAACGGTGGACGGTTTCGTCCAACGCTTGCATGACTTGCTTACGCACCAGGTCACGAATGGAAAGAAGCTCGACGAGCTTCTGCGCCGCCTGTGCAATCCTGCCATCGTTCTTCGACAGGGACACGGCGTCGTTGAGCGCGTTCTCCGGAGGCGCTTGTGGGACCCGGTTCACGACGAGCCGATCAACGGAAAGACCGACCTCTTTTTCGATCGTCTCGCACAGCGTGAGGGTTTCCCATAGAACTAGGCGTTCGGGGAGCGTCACGACTACGATGGAAGCGCGTCCCGGCGAAATCAGCTCGGCTTCAAGCCTCGCGCAAAGGTCATGCACAGGCCCGCGGCCGGTGAGCTCCCGTCCCTGCCGAGCGACTTTGAGCCAGGCCACGCTGTGCCCGGACGCTGGCATATCGAACACGACCCGCTTGCCTGGATGCTCTTCAACGACCTGGCGCGCCAACTCTAGGACGCCGAGCTCCCGCACTGCCGGCGCCGCTCGAATCAGGGGGCGCATCGCGAAATTGTCGAGTGCGAGCTTCGCCAGCGTCGCCGACCCAAACACGGGCGCGGCGGCTCTGGCCACTGCATGACTCGGATCGAGCACGACGTGCTCTAGGCCGCTTGGTCGATTGCGCAGCACTCTTCGCGCACCCGCGCCATCCCCGAACTCGACGAAGACGGCTTCGCCTTCCGTCTCCGCTGCAGCAAGCGCAAGCCCCGCCGCCACCGTGGTCTTCCCCACGCCGCCCTTCCCGGTGACGAACACTGCCGGGGAGAGAGCAACATGCGTCTGGGCACCTGGAGCGCTAATCGGCAAGGCCCGACGCCATCCCTTCGAGAACCTCACCAAGCATGAGAACGTACGCTTCACGGATGAACCGGACGTAGTGGGGCGCGGCATGTCCCCCCGCGCGTGTCAGCGCTTCGATTCCAGCCACGGTCTTTCGCCATGTGCGCGCAATGTCTTCGAAAGTCCATTCGCCGGAGATGACCGGGGTCAAACGCCCATCGTCGATGTCGGTCTCGATGTCGATGTAGTCGTCGAGCATCTGGATGAAGAGCGAGACCTCGTACATCCATGGCCGCGCCCCCTCGCCTGCGAAGTGGTGCACCGGAAACAGCAAGCCATCGATGGTGCCCTGGATGCCCGCCAACCGATGGCCGAGACCGGTCGCGTCGCTCACCCCGGTCATCCCTGCGACTTCGGAATCAACCCAGTCCTTGAGTCGTCGTACGGCCTCCTCGTAGGGTGCGCGTTCGCGCGGCGCTAGCCCCCGTTCCATCTCCACTTGTATGGCGCGCGTCAGCCGGAGCTCAGCGGTGTCAGGGTCCCATCTGCCATCGAGTAGCGCATGGAGCTTGCGTCCGCGTTCTTCAGGCGGGTCGTCCATGCAGTGGTCAAAGGCATGGTCGATGACCGCGATGAAAGCTGCGATGAGAATGATTCGACGATGCTGATCGGCCAGCGCCACGCGACCGAGAACGTTCATCGCAGCGCGCGCGGCAAGGGCTAGAACGGTGTTGGGCAGAACCAATCGATTCCCGAGACCGGTAATCAGAGATACGGAAAGCGGCCTCTTGGGCGCACAGAACAGCACGGTGTAGGGCGCCGATGCATACAGATCGCATGCTGCCAGCCGCATCTTCACTGCGAATGGATCGTGCAGCATCGCCGGCCAGTGCTGGCGAATCAGCGGCATGACGAACTGGTCGTAGTGCAAGGAGGTGACGTCTCGGATCCCAACGGTCAGCTGGGCGACCGAAGGGTCGGCTCTGCCCATGAGAACCCGCAGCTGCTCAATCCGCGCTTCGCGGGAGAGCGAAGTCGCGGGGTTCACCGTGTCGGAAGGCTGAGCGCGTGAATCAAGCATGGGTCGACGCGAGCATAGCAGCAGAAAGTTCCGAGAGCTGCCCGTGCTTCGCCAAGTTGCTCAGAGATCCAGGATCTGCCCGGGGCTTTCGATCCAGAAGCTCGGACCCGCAGCTTCCAAGGTCTCGCGCGCGAAAGGGCCCCAGCCGACAGCAGCGGTCTGCACCCCGGCCCTTCGGCCCGCCTCGATGTCGTGATGGGAGTCGCCAATGAAGACCGCCTGTGCCGGCGACGCATCGAGCGCCGCCAGTGCCTTGAAGACCGGCTCGGGGTGCGGCTTACCCTGGACGACATCATCGGCACAGACGCGAACGGCAAACTCGTCATCGAGGCCCAGTAGCTGCACACCCCGGTTCGCTCCGCGACTGAGCTTGCTGGTGACCAGGCCGAGCTTCGCCCGAGCACGGTGAAGCGTCCTCACGACCTCGACGATCCCGGGGTACGGCCTCGCCATCTCATCGTGACGCTCGAGGTTGAAGTCACGATAGGTATCGAGCATCGCTTCGAGCTCCCCATCGGAGCTCGCCATCTTGCTGAGCTGAACCCGGAGCGGCGTGCCAATCCCCTGGAGCCAATATGCATCCGAGCGCTCGGGGCGCTGGTGAATGCGCGCTGTGTGATGGAACGACTGCAGAATGAGGTCGATCGAGTTTAGGAGGGTTCCGTCGAGATCGAATAGATAGGTCTTCATGTCGATTAGCAGAGTCTTTACGGCAAGCTCGCGAGCTGTCTAGCGGATGGAAGTGCAGCGAATCCACGGCCTTGATCGCATCCCGTTTGCCCGCTCCCCGGTCGATGATACGGTCGTTGCCTAATACGGATGGAAGCCTGGCCGCGCGGATAGACCGAACTTCGGCGTGCTTCTGTTGATAGGTGCTTAGTGTCCCAGGCTGCGCGAGAACGATCAAGACGATGGATCGCGGTCCTGCTCGCTTCGCTCACGGCGCACCTGGTCGCGCTTTTTTCGCTGGGCGTTCTCCCGCGCACGCCGGACACCTGGGAGTCGAACCCAATCCACGTTTCCTTCAGCGTTGCGGCCCCGCAGCCAGATCCGTCGCCCGATCTGGCACCAGCAGAGCGTGCTGGGCCGGAGACCATCTCCCCGCCACCGGCCGCAGCCCCCTCGCGACGCAAGCGCCCGACTGCCACGGGCGAACGAGCTGCCCGAGACAAACCGATCGCGCCCTCCCCCAAGCGATCCGAAGTCCTGTTCGCGCTCGACCCCACCAGCGCGGCGCGCTTGTTCCTGATCGCCCAGGAAGTCATGCCGGGCGACCCTTCGGAAACCGGGCAGGAGGCTTCGCCTGGAGCCGGGTCCGAATCTGGGACCGAGGACGGCCCAAGGAACTACTTCGAAGGTGTCGGTGAGAAGCGTTACCTCTCCGTCCGCGACCCCCCGAAACTCCGACGGCACCGAGATGGGACGCACCATTACCAGGGCCACGCATTCAAGGCGGTCGTGGAACCGGACGGCTCGGTCACCTTCGATGACGGCCACGCTCAGGGCCTCACCGTCCGGTTCGACATCACCGAGCTCATCATGCGCCGGCACGGCGAAGACCCGTACAGAGTCGAAAAGAACTGGTTCCTCGAAGGCACCTCCGAGTTCCGCCAAGAGCTCTTCGAACGCTGGCAAGAGAAGCAAACCCTGGTCGCCGTCCGCAAGCTCCGCATCCGCCTCCTTCGCATCTCCGAAGACGACACTCTGCCCGATCGAGAAAAGGCAGCGCTCATCATCGGGATATTCCGAGACACCGCAGACAATGAATCCGGCGAATCGGCCCGCACCGCAATCGCGGAGTTCGTCGCGGAAAGAATGCCCGAAATCGAATTGCCCGGTGGCGCTCCCTGACACGCATGCCCTGCGTCTTGTCGCGCCGCGGCGCAGCATGTGCGCCCGAGACACGCGGGCTTCCAACAAATTCCCAGCGTTCTCGCTTGGCCCGCATTTTGCTGCATGAGCTTGGGGTTGAGTTGCATCTTGGAGGTGATCATGAAGGCGAAGGAGAACCGCGGCCCAGACACCAACACCGCAACCATCCTGCGAGCGATCCCCTAGGGGCCCTCGGTCGCGAACCGAACCCCGGGAGAAACTATGGATTTCAGTGTCGACGAAGAGACAAGGCTGTTTCGTGATGCCTACGTTCAATGGGTCGAGCGGGACCTCATTCCCCTCGAAGAAAAAGAGAGAGTCACGCAGGACACGCCAATCGATCGCGAGCTGGTCCGCAAGGTTCGAAAGCAGGCCGTGGAGCTCGGCATCTGGGGTCACCACATGCCCGAGGAAGTCGGCGGCGGCGGCCTCAGCAACGTCGCTTCGGTCATTGTTCGCGAAGCCTGCGGTGAAACCGGAAGCGTCCTTGGCTCCTTGGCGATCGCCGGGCCCGAAGGGCCGTCGCCGATGCATCTCGTCTTCAACGAAGCGCAGCGCGAGAAGTACCTTCGTCCCGTCATGGAAGCCGACCAGAGCTGCTGCTTCATGCTGAGCGAGCCCGGCGCGGGCTCCGACGCGCAGAACATTCAAACGCGTGCGGAGAAGCGCGGCAACACATGGGTGCTCAACGGCAGCAAGCACTTCATCTCGAACGCGCACCACGCCGACTGGGGCGTCGTCTTCGCCACCAATGACGCACAGAAACGAGCCAAGGGCGGCATCTCCGCCTTCATCGTCGAGAAGGGCCAGTTCAAGGTGGGACGTCAGCACGAAGGGATGGCCGGATACGAAGGCCAGGCCGAAGTGGTGTTCGAGGACGTCGAAGTACCCGAAGACCAGCTCGTCGGCAAAGAAGGTTTCGGCTTCGCGCAGGCGATGGCCTTCCTCGGCACCGGGCGTTTACACATCGCTGCAGGTGCAGTGGGCGTGGCGCAATTCCTCTTGGACCTCGGGGTCGACTACGCCAAGCAGCGGCAGGCCTTCGGGCAACCCATCGCCGCCTACCAGGCGATTCAATGGATGCTCGCCGACAGCGCGACCGAAATCTACGCCGCGCGCAACATGGTGTACCACGCTGCCTGGCTGCTCGATCAGGGGCGCGACGCGACTCGCGAAATGTCGATGGCCAAGCTCTACGCCACCGAAATGGTCAACAGGGTTTGCGACCGAGTCCTTCAGGTACACGGCGGCATGGGCTGGATGAAAGAGAGCCGCACCGAAGGCTTCTATCGCTCCTTGCGCGTGATGCGGATCGTCGAAGGCACTAGCGAGATTCAGCGCATGATGATCGCGCGCAGCCTGTTTGCCCGGCGTTAGAGAGACGGCGCCCGCTAGATCCCGCCACCCTGGGCGAAGGCTTCCGCTCGAGCCTGGGGCAGGACGACGCGTGTATGCGGGCGGACGTTGCTGGTGAGCCAGACGTTGCCGCCGACCACCGAACCCTTGCCGATCGTGATGCGTCCGAGGATGGTGGCGCCGCCGTAGATCGTGACATCGTCTTCGACGATCGGGTGCCGGGGGATTCCCTTGATGGGGATTCCGTTTTCGTCTTTGGGGAAGCTCTTCGCGCCAAGGGTCACGCCCTGGTAAAGACAGACGTTGTTGCCGATGACGCAGGTTTCGCCGATCACGACGCCCGTGCCGTGGTCGATGAAGAAGCGTTCGCCAATCTGTGCGCCTGGGTGAATGTCGATTCCGGTGAGCGCATGCGCGTGCTCGGTGATCATCCGCGGCAGGAGCGGCACCTCCAGCTGATAGAGCACGTGGGCGAGTCGCTGGGATGTGATCGCGAAGATGCCCGGGTAGCAGAAGATCGCCTCGTCCGTCGAGGTCGCGGCGGGGTCGCCATCGTAGGCGGCCTGTACGTCGGTGGCGAGCACGGCACGCACGGCCGGCAGTCGCCCAAAGAGCTCGCGCACCACGTCTTGGGCCCGCACCCGGCACTCGGCCCGCTGCTCCGCAGAGTCGTCGCCGACGAACACGAGGCAGCGCTCGACCTGCTCCTCGAGAATGGGGAGCAGCTGATCCATGGTCGCGCCGACGTGAAAGCGCAGGGCTTCATCGCTGAGCTTCGACTCGCCGAAGTAGCGGGGAAAGAGCACCCCGCGCAGCCCATCGACGACCTCATAGAGGACCCTGCGCGATGGCAGCAGCCGTGCTCCACGGCTGAGCGCTCCGGCGCGGGTCAGCGCCCGGCTCTGCGCACAGAGCTCCTCGACGATCGGCGAGAAATCGAAGTCCGTCCTTTCATCGCTCATCGACTCAGTTTCCGCCGTAAAGCCAGGTGGACAGGTAACGCTCACCGCTGTCCGGAAGCAACACCACGATGAGCTGCCCATCGTGCTTGGGGCGTTTCGCTACCTCGAGCGCCGCGTGCAGCGCTGCTCCCGAAGAAATCCCGATGAGGATGCCCTCTTGCTTGGCGGCCCGCTGCGCCGCTGCACCGGCATCTTCATCGCTGACCTGAACGATCTCGTCGATCAGCTCGAGCTGCAGCACTTCAGGCACGAAGCCCGCGCCGATGCCCTGAATCTTGTGCGGCCCCGCCGCGCCACCGCTCAGCACTGGCGAATCCACTGGCTCCACCGCAATGGCCTTGAAGCTTGGCTTGCGTCGCTTGATGACGTCCGACACGCCGGTGATGGTACCCCCGGTGCCGACGCCCGCGATGAACACGTCGACCTCGCCGTCTGTGTCGCGCCAAATCTCCTCGGCGGTCGTCTTGCGATGCACCTCGGGGTTCGCCGGGTTCGCGAACTGCTGCAGCAACAGGTAGCCCTCCTTCTCGGCAAGCTCCTCTGCCATCCCGATGGCAGCGCCCATCCCGCCCTTGCCCGGCGTCAGGATGAGCTCGGCGCCGAGCGCCGCGAGCAGCCGTCGCCGCTCCACGCTCATCGTCTCAGGCATCGTTAGGATCAACCGGTAGCCACGCGATGCCGCGACGAATGCGAGCCCGACGCCGGTGTTGCCGCTGGTGGGTTCGACGATGGTCGCCCCCGGCTTCAGCTTTCCGTCGCGCTCGGCGGCCTCGATCATGGCGAGCCCGATCCGGTCCTTGACGCTGGCACAGGGGTTGAAGCTCTCGAGCTTCGCGACGACCCGAGCGTTCAGGCCGGCGGTGATGCGGGGCATCGCCACCAGCGGTGTGCGCCCCACGAGCTGCGTGATGTTCTCAGCAATAGCGGCCACGGCTGTCTCCTGCGGATAAGTTCTTGTAATTATGAGAACATATACAGTTCTTTACTTATCCGATGCAGATATAGATAGCGTATCGTGACCCAGGCGTCCACCCCGAACCCGGGATCGGAGCCGATGAGCCCAAAAGCAGTCGCCCGGAGCACTGCCTACTGGTTCTCCCAGAGGAAGTTGTTGCGAACCATGGTCAGGCTCCTTCGCGAGGGCTCACCCGTCCATGTTCACTGCAACTTGCATGCCACGGGAAAACCCCGGGGCACGGTGATGCAGTCGTCGAACAAAGCGCTCATGCGTGGCCAACTCGCGCACAGTGCGTGAATCAGAGTCACGAGATTGAGATGGTTCCCGACCAAAGAACGCTACCCGCAGGTCAAAATCGTGCCAGCCGATCTCGGCGGGCGTAGGCTTCTGTGTTCGATGCGACTTCGACGGACCGTGCCGACGTTCTCTTGGGCGATTGTCATCTTGGCGCTACTAAGCGGCGTTGAGTGCTCTCGGGACGATGGCTCGAAGACTTCGTCCAACGCGGCCGGCGATAGTCGCGCCCCAGACCCGCGGAGCGCTTCGGAGAACAGCCCTCAGCAGAACAGGGCGCTCGCAGGCGAGATGATTCGCAAGGACTACCCGCGCTGGAACACCTCGGCAGAGCGCAAATGTCTAGACCAGCTCTGGTACCGAGAGAGCCACTGGAACCACCGGGCAGTGAACAAGCGAACCGGCGCTTGCGGGATTCCGCAATCGTACCCGTGCAGCAAAATGAAGAGCATGGGCGACAAGTACGGAGTCAACCACCGTCGCAACCCCTGGCCGCAGATCGCCTGGGGGCTGCAATACATCGAAGAGCGATACGGCAGCCCGTGCGCGGCCTGGAAGCGCTTCGAACGCGGAGCCGGCTACTGATCTCTCGCCGCGCCGAAGATTTGGCGTAGCTTTCGATGTCGCCAGGCGAAAAGCCGCGGCACCACTGCCGCGAAGACAAGCTCAGCGCCCGGGAAGCGGCCCTCCCAAGGCTCGAGCACCTCCTCGACGGCGCCCGCTCGGAACGCGCCCCCCAGGTAGCGAGTGTTCTCATTCAATGTGCAATGCGCGACGAAGACGACGCGCCGGCTTTGCTCATCGCGCAGCCGCTCGAGCAGCAGCTGCGGTCGCGTCGCCTGAGGGCCCTGTGTCCCCTTGAACATCGCACGCGCATCATAGGTTCGCCAGCTAAGGAGTTCCACGCGTTTCTTTGCTCTCGTCGCCTACTGCGCTCGTGACACGCCCACCAATAGCTCCCCGTTCGCTCCGCGGCTGACCTGCAGCGCCCAGGGCCGACAGCAGACATCGCAATCCCGAATCAGCTCCCCTTCGCTCTGAGGGTCGATGTAAACCTCGACGCTCTCGAAGCAGTACGGGCAACTGAGCTCGGCGGTGTCGTACATTGCCATCCATCATAGCCGCTATCCTCCGCCATGCGCGATAGTGCCTGACCGCCCACGTAAACGGGTCAACTCCAAGAGCGCGGTATCCTAGCTCATTGGCCCCATATGGGAGGCCTCATGCGAATTGCGTGGTAACTAGATGTCATGTCGAGTTGCTCACAGCACAGGCTGGTCCCTGAATTGGCCATGCCCACCGATCCAGGGCTTCTATTTCCCTTCTCGCGCGCCGCTGGTGCTCGCGCTCGTGTCTAAGGCTCAGCGATGAACCACGGAGGCCACGATTGGAAGCCAGAGCAGGCGCGCAAGTCGTTGAAACGCTTGCTCCCCGAGCTCGAAGCGGAGTTCTCCACGCGGCTAGAGCCGGTGGCGTTCGACTGGCACCGCTTCAAGAACCGGCTTCATCGCGAATGGGAGCGCTTGTTCTCTTATCTGCACGAGCTCTATGGTTGGCAATACGACTTCCACTATACGCTCGAGCGCATTCTGCGGTCGCTGATCGAGTCCTGGCTCGAACGGCCTGAGGATCTACGCCGCCTCGACGAAAGACGCGAAGCGGAGCCGGAGTGGTTTCAGTCGCAGGAGATGGTCGGAATAGTTCTGTACGTCGATCTCTTCAGCGATCAATTGGCCAAGCTCAAGGACAACATTCCCTACTTCAAGAAGCTCGGCCTCACGTATCTGCACTTGATGCCGCTCTTCGTTTCTCCCCACGGCGAGAACGACGGTGGCTATGCGGTGAGCGACTATCGCTCGATCAATCCCGATCTCGGCACGATGCAGGAGCTCGAGGAAGTCGCAGCCGTCCTTCGGGACGAGGGCATCAGCCTGGTCCTCGACTTCGTGTTCAACCACACCTCCGACGAGCACCAATGGGCGCTCCGGGCGAAGTCAGGCGACCCGGACTACATGGGTTTCTATTTCACGTTTCCCGATCGCGAGCTGCCCGATCAGTTTCAGCGCTACTTACGCGACATCTTTCCCGAGGTTCGGGCCGGCAGCTTCACGTGGAACGAGCGAGCTCCAGCGCTGGGTCTGGACGACGTTCAACAGTTACCAGTGGGATTTGAACTACGCCAACGCAGAGGTTTTTCGCGCAATGGCCGAGGAGATGTTGTTTCTGGCGAATCGAGGCGTGGAAGTCCTGAGGCTCGATGCGGTTGCGTTTCTTTGGAAGCGGCTCGGCACCGATTGCGAGAACCAGCCCGAAGCCCACACGACCATCCGAGCTTTCAACGCCTTGGCGCGGATCGCTGCCCCCGCGATGCTCTTCAAGTCCGAGGCCATCGTGCACCCAAACGAAGTGATTCGTTACGTCCACCCGGACGAGTGCCAGCTCTCTTACAATCCGCTTCTCATGTCACTCCTCTGGGAGGCGCTCGCGACCCAGGACGTGCGGCTCCTCGATCACTCCATGCGCACCCGCTATCGGCTTGCGGCGGGCTGCGCCTGGGTCAACTACTTGCGTTGCCACGACGACATCGGTTGGACCTTCGACGACGACGACGCGCGCAGCATAGGGATCGACCCGGCAAGCCATCGCCGCTTTCTCAATCAGTTCTATACCGGCGAGTTTCCGGGTTCGTATGCGCGTGGAAAGAAGTTTCAGGAGAACGCGCTCACCGGCGACGTGCGCGTCTCGGGGACGCTCTCGTCACTCGCGGGGCTCGAGGAGGCGCTCGAGCGCGACGATAGCGAGCTGATCGAGCGTGCCGTGCGTCGCATCACGCTGCTCATGGGCATTCAGGTGAGCATCGGTGGCCTGCCTCTGCTTTACGCAGGCGATGAATACGGCATGATCAACGACTACACCTACCTCCATGACCCGCGGAAGGTGAACGACAGCCGCTGGGTGCACCGCTGCCGCAAGCGCTGGGAGGCCAAGGAAGATCTGGCAGACCTCGACACGATCGAGTGGCGATTCTTCCGCGAGACCGCGAAACTCTTCAATCTCCGCAAGCAGCTTCCCGCCCTGTACAACGGTGGCATGGAGGTCGTCGAAACCGGCAACCCCCATCTCTTCGCTTTCCTACGCGCCCACGCCGAGCAGCGACTGCTAGTCGTGACCAACTTCTCGGAAACGGATCAGCAGCTCGACCCGCGCTTTGTCGTGCCCTGGGTCCCCGGCGGTGAGGCCTTGGACCATTTGACGGGGACGCGCATCACCGTCGCCGATGGGCTGATCCTCGAGCACCATCGTGCTGTCTGGCTGGAGGTCTGAGTGTACAAAGGCCCGCAGCTCGCCGCTAGGGGCCGTCGAGCGGCGGCAACCGAGGCGCTGAAGCCGACGCCCGTCGCTAAGCCTCGGCAGTCGACTTCTTCATCGCCTCGACCCGCTCGAACCATGCATAGAGCCGAGGTCGAGATTGCACGTTTTCAAAAATGGGAAACGGGCTGATGCAAGTGAGCGCGCCGTGCATGGCAACATCAGCGACCGTGAGGACATCTCCACAAACGAAATCTCGTTCTCCCAGCTCACGCTCGAAGTAGTCCAAGTTTTCGCGGACCCAAGCGTGCGCGTCGGTCCGTCCGTTCCGCTTGAGTATGCGTTTTGCGACCGCATGCATGATCACCGGACCGCCAAATTTGACGGCCAGACCCTCGCCGGCCCCAAAGCGACCGTGCTTCGCAATGATCTTCGATGCCTTGCTGGCTTCGCGCCACGTTCCGTAGAGCACCGGCGGGAGAGACTCGATGAACTGGTCGTCAACCCATTGTTCCATCGCGTCGGCGCGCGACCGCGTGGCTTCGTCGGCTGGCGTGAAACGAACGGTTTGCGGAAACGCTTCGTCGAGCTGCGACAGAATCTGCGTCGAGTCCCACAAGACGGTATCTCCGACCTCGAGGACTGGGACTTTCTTCGGCGCCTCTTCGGGTAGTGGGGGCAATTCCACCTTGGACCGCGGGCTCACCTCGACCTCTTCAAACGGGATGCCTTTGAGTTGAAGCCCCGCACGAACCTTGTTGCAAAAGGGGCACAGCGCGAACTGGTACAGGGTCGTGGTCATGGGCTTGCCTAGGGTTTCGATGGACTCGACGCAAGTCCCGCGACCCGACCCAGGCCGGCGTTTCACCACGACCCGCCGCGGGCAGCGCCCGCAGCGGGCTGAGGTTTCTGAGTTTCGGACGCGCTATCTAGTTGATCGGACAAGAGACGAGGGCGCTGTCCGGACTGGGGCAGACGATATCGTTGTCCTGACCGACTCCGACGCAGGTCTCGCCGCTCGCGCAACTCGAGCTGGGGCACTCCCCATCGACGTCCGTTAGGTCGTCGCAGAGACAGCCGACGCGAGTGCCGGTGCCGCCGGCGTCTGTGCATTCGCCGCCGTCTTCCGCCATTGCGCACTGGATCGCCACGTCGAGGGGCCCCGCACCAAGGCGAATGCCGATCGGCTCTGGATCAGCCATAACCGCCGCCACCGGGATCTGATAGCAGCCGTCGACGAACTGCGGGAAACTACTGGGGCACTTCGGCGAATCGGCCGGACAAAGGGTCAGGTCGGGCACGTTCTTATCTGCCCAGCCCCAGAGGACCTGGCCGCCCGGAGCGCGCGCGGTGTAGCTGCCCGTGACTGCGGCAAGCTCCACAGTGAGAGGGCCGCTGATGCAAAAGCCGTTCGTCCGGCACTGGCTTTCCTTGACGCATTCTGGCGTGCCTGCCTCGCCCTCCGTGCAAGTGCCAGCGTCGACATCGAGGGCCAGACACGCTGAGCAATCGCAGTCGGGCAGCGCACCCGCAACGACCGGGCAGGAGCCGACGTCGCAACCGCCCTCGCTGTTCGGGGTGCCCTCGAGCAGCGGCAGCTCTTGCAGATTGACCGGCGGCTGGCAGACCCCCCCGGAGCAATCAGCGTTATCGCTGCATACCTGATCGGCGGGGTAGTTACAAAGCCTCGTTGGGCCGGGCACCAATGAGTCGAGGTCGATGCCGAGCACGACGTCGTCACCGGTCGCGCCGGAGCGCACTTGGACGGTGGCGGCGAAGTCCTTCAGCTCGGCGACGCGCACTCCAGGGCAGATGACGCTTTGCGCGGTATCCAAAAAGAACTCCGGGAAGAAGCCAACGCCATCGAGCTCTGCTTCAAACGAACATCCACCTACGATCGGAGAGGTCACCTGTATGCTCAGGTCGTATGGAAACGGCGTTTGAGCGATCGTGACGTTGTTGGTGCATCCAACGCCGACGGTCTTCGCCTGCGCCATGCCATCATTGCAAAGGGGGTAGGCCGTACCGCCGATGCCACCCATGCCATCGAGAGGGCATTCGATGATGCCGCCAGTGCCACCCTCGCCGCCAACTCCACCCGAGCCAGCGTCGCCGCCCATGCCAGCGGTTCCGCCGCCACCCTCCGCGCATCCAAGCGCCAGCATCAAACACAGGCAAGAGCCCAAACACAAAGTCAGATAAGAACGCATCGCAACCTCCACCGTTCCGGCGAACCCAAAAAACGACCACCGCACGAAAGCAAATCTGGGCCGGCACGCCATGCTGCGCAATACGTAATTCTTCACATTTTGTGTCCGCGCAAACTTTGCGCGCGGCGGACTCGAGCTTCTAAGTTTGGTACCGAATCTCAGAAAGGTGGGTTTTGGCCGACCGGGGAGACCTCTTCGGAACGCAGGGAATTCTCAACCCTAACAAGCACTTGGCTGGCTCGACGGACCTCCATGTTCAACGTCTTCTCCTCGCTCTGCTTCAGGCCCGGCCGGCCAGGTCGAATCGGTCCGCGTTCATGACCTTGGTCCAGGCTGCGACGAAGTCCTTGGCGAACTTCTCCTTGTTGTCGTCCTGCGCATAGAGCTCGGCATACGCGCGCAGGATCGAGTTGGAGCCAAAGACCAGATCAACACGCGTGGCAGTCCACTTCGCAGCG
Organism: uncultured delta proteobacterium; assembly: GCA_963842915.1. GTDB lineage: Bacteria > Myxococcota_A > Polyangia > Polyangiales > Houyiibacteriaceae > SG8-38. The sequence continues at coordinate 66,590 of CAWJII010000005.1, forward strand.
CCGGTGCTGCGGTCGCGGATCTCGTAGAGCCCCTCTCCGGCAGGCGCCCACGCATAGCGCATGTCGGTCAGGTTGACGAAGAAGTCGTTGGTGAGGACACCGACTCGATCCGTGAGAACGCCGTGCTTCGTGCCGCCGTGATTGGTGCCGAGGACACGCATACCACCGACGAGCACGGTCATCTCGGGGGCGGTCAGGCCCATGAGCTGGGTGCGATCGAGCATCAGCTCTTCGGCGCTCACGGCGTAGTCCTTCTTGAGCCAGTTGCGGTAGCCGTCGTGGATCGGCTCGAGCGGCGCGAAGGACTCCGCGTCGGTCATCTCTTCGGTCGCGTCACCGCGTCCCGGCGCGAACGGCACGGTGATGTCGAAGCCTGCCGCCTTCACCGCCTGCTCGATGCCCACGTTGCCCGC
>CAWJII010000006.1:0-394222 GCA_963842915.1 uncultured delta proteobacterium
TGGTGTCCTTGAGCTCCTCGTCGAAGCCCTCGAGCAGATCCTTGAGCTGGGAAGACAGGTCGCCGGCCACCGCTTTCACTTTGTCGAGCTCGGCGGCGTGCTTCGCATCCTTCGTCGCGAGCGGGGCGGACGCTGCCTTGGCCTCGGCCTCTCGGCTCGCTTTGAGTGCGTCGAGCTGCGCGCGGAGCGAGGTGAGCTCGGCTTGCATGGGATCGCTCTTCTCGGCTTCGAGGCTTGGTTCTCGCGTGCGTGGCTCTTTGGCTGTCATGTCGAGGTTCCTCCATTTGCTTGTGTCGGGGTGGCGGCGGCCTCTGCCTTCGCCTCATCGACGGCGCTGCCCCAGAGCTTCCAGACCGCGACGTAGAGGGCTCCGATGAGGGGTCCGATGACCAGACCCGGGAATCCGAAGAGCGCCAAACCGCCCAGGGTCGTCAGCAAGACGAGCAAGTCGGGCATCTCGGTGTCTTTGCCGATCAGCAAAGGGCGCAAGACGTTGTCGGCCGTGCCGACGACGATCGCGCACCAAAGGCCGACGCCGACGGCTGCGCCGACCTGGCCGTCGAGCCCGAGGAAGATCACGGCGGGCACCCAAACCAGCGCGGCACCGATGCCAGGAAGCACCGAGAGCACGCCCATCACGACGCCCCAGAAGACCGCGCCGCCGATGCCGGCGACCCAGAACGCGAGACCCGCGAGCGCGCCCTGTACCAGCCCGATGATCACCGTCCCCTTGATCGTCGCCCGTCCGACCGAAGCAAAGGTTCCGAGCAGACGCGTTTTGTCATCCGCCGACAGGGGCGTGAATCGGAGCACCTCGTCGATGATCATGCGTCCGTCGATGAGGAAGAAGAACATCGCGTAGAGCATGACGAAGAGCATCAGAAAGAACTCGGCGGTGCCCTTGGCGCTGTCGGCGAGTCCCTGCGCCACGAACGAACCGGCTTCCGACGCGAGCTCGCCAGCTTTCTTCATGATCGCGTCTTGGTAAGGCAGGAGCTTCTGCAGGTCTGGATCTTGCTCGAGCTGCCGCTGGAGCGTTCCCGACTCTCCGGTTTGTGCCGCGATCCACTCGGTCGCCGATTCGCTGATCTCGATGGCTTCACCCGCCACGACCGCGAGAAACAGAGACAGCGGAACGACGACTAGAACCAGGCTCAGCAAGACCGTCAGAGCGGAAGCAACCGCTTTGCGATCCCCAAGCGCGCCGAGAACTCGTAGGTAGATGGGGTGCAGAAGCGTCGCGAAGACCGCAGCGACGAGCAAGGCCAGAACGAAGTCCCCGATCAGCCAGTAAAACAAGACCGTGATCGCGAGCGAGAGCAGGAGCAGGAATGCGACGCGCGGCTTGGCGACTAAGAACCTTTCGTTCGACATCTCATCGTTCCTTACTCCACCAGCTCGATCTCACTTGGACGCCAGCTCCTGTCGTACCAGGCCTCGAGCGGGCCGTAGATGCGCCAGAGCATGTTCCAGCCCTTGCCGGGGATCGTTTGGATCCAGTTGGCCTTGCCACCCTCGGGTGGCTCCGGGCCGATGTAGATGTCGTAGGAACCGTCGGCGTTCTGCACGGTGGCCGAATCACTACTGGTAACGCCCGGGTAAGGTTTGTCGGTCTGCAACAGTGAGCGGGTCTGGTTGTCGTAGACCGTGACATCCCAGAAGCGCTTGGCCGGCACGTTGGGTGGAATGTGGATTCGATAGGTCTTGCTGCCATCGAGCGGCTGGCCCTCGGAGTCGCGGAGACCGAGCACGTACTGCGAGCCCGCCCCGAGCGGAGGCTTGACCATCACCGGAGTGATGCCAGTGGCGTAGAAGTGGAAGCGCGTCCGTGAGTTGATCAGGCTGACACCGTCGTTGAGGAATTCGTGACTTCCGCCGACGAAGCCGACTTCCCAGCTTTTGCTGCCGGGCCAGATCACGGTGTTCTCGTTGCGGTTGCGAAACAGGATTGTCCGTTGCGCAGCCGTACCCACGGCAGCGGCTTCGGCAAGGATCTTCTTCATGCGAGCATCGGGCGCAAAGGGCTTGCCTTTCTGGATACCGATAGAAGCCAGCAGTCCGAGAATCTCCGGATTCATGGCCGAGTTGGGCTCTTCCTGAACCGTGATGTTGACCTCGTCAAAGAACGTGACGTCCTGGGCGTGCAGCGTGTTGAAGTCCTGCATGGCCGTATTGACCCAGTTCACTTCCTTGGGCGCACTTCCCAACGGATAAAGTCGGAAGTGATCTTTCATTTTCTTGACCACGGGATCGGGATCGAAGTTCGTCATGAATCCGCGCATGGCTAGCCAGTGACCGTAGGTCCGCGATTTCTTGACGAAATATCCTTCCGTGGGCAGCTCGCCATCGTAGTCGGGCGGCACCAGCAAAAACTTTCCACCTTGGCCTTTGTCCGGGCCCGCATCGCCGAAATCGGTGACGTAGTGGAACCACGCATCGTCGATAATGCCCAGCACGTGCGGTGGCGTCTCCATGACCATGGGACCGTCCTTCAGGTCGATCCACATGAACGTGTAGACCACCGTGGTATTACCCGTCAGGAGCAATCCTTTAGAGTCCAGGCGACCGTCCCAGTAGATCATGGTCTCGTTGTCGGGCCCCCACTTCTGTATTCCCTTGCGGAATCCTTGCAGCGAGGCCGTGGGCGTGGTCATGATCATGACTTCCACGGCGCGCTGGAAGTCGAGCTGATCCCAGACCATCTCCGCGGTCTCTTCGGTCGGGAAGCCGTCCTCGAAGCGGAGCGTGCCGAGGCGCGTCTCCACCTCGGCCGGCGTGACGACGGAGGCCGGAATCTCAGTCGTCATTTTCATCGCGGGTGGCTGCATCGCCGTCTGAGTGGGCGGCTTGGTCGACTGCGCGCAGCCCATTGCCGCAAGAGAAGCAATCGTCACGGCGAAGAGACAGCAGTTTCGGGATGGATTTCGCGTTCACTTTGGGCTCTCTTTCAGTTTCTCTACGTTGAGGATGGGCAGATGGAGGCCGTACAGAGTCTCGAGCACGCCGTTGAGCTGGGCCTGATCTCGAATCGGACCGACTAGCGTGGTGCGGGGTGCCTTAGGCTCCCGGAACGTCGTCTGGATCGTCATCCCCGCGAGCCGCTCACTCCAGGCGACATCAAGGACCCCCTGGACGACGATCCGATACGTCGCGGGGCCTCCGAAATCGATGTCCTCCATGGAGATTCGATCTTCGCCGCTCACATGATGAGCTTGCATGATGCCGACCTTTCGCGAATCCCCGAAAGCGGGGGGTAATTAGGGGGAATGGGCCCCGAAGCCTATTCAATCCGCTCGATTTCACCCGGTCGCCAGGTCTTGTCGAAGAAGGCCTCGAGCGGGCCGTAGAGACGGAAGAGCACGTTCCAGCCCTTGCCGGGAACGGTCTGGATCCAGTTGCTTTCCTTTCCGGCCGGGGCTTCGGCTCCGAAGTAGATGTCGTAGGAGCCGTCCGCGTTCTGTTGAACGCTCTTGTCCTCGCTGCTCAGGCTCGGCAGTCGCTGATCGGTCTGTAGATCCGCGCGCGTCTGGTTATCGTAGAGCACCACCGACCAGAAGTTCTTGGCAGGGACATCGGGCGGCAGGTGCATCTTGTAGTTTTGCGTGCCGTCGAGCGGCTGGTTCTCAGCGTCTCGAAATGCTGCCAGATACTGGGAGCCGACGCCGACCATCTTGTTGACCATGGCCGGGGTGATGGCGATAGCGAGCATGTGGAATCGAGTTCGCGCGTCGAGCAGGCGCACCCCATCTCTCAAGAACTCATGGCTTCCGCCGAAGAAGGTCGTCTCCCAGGCGCTGTCGGGATACATGGCCACCGGGTCCCTGCCTTCGAAGACGATCGCGCGGGCCGTGCCGTTGCCCACCATCGCGGCTTCCTCGAGAATCTTCCGCAGCCGTGCGTCCGGTTCGAACGGCTTGCCCTTCTCGATGCCGATCGACGCGAGCAGGCCGAGGGTCTCCGAATCCATGGCCGCGTTGGGCTCTTCCTGCACCAGCTCGGCCATGTCCTCGAAGAAAGCAAAGCCGGTGGGGCTGATCGTGTTCATGAAGACCCCGGACTTGTCCACGAACTTCATCTTCGGCGGCTTCTTACGCTCCGCCAGCGGATAGACCCGCCAGGTTTGCTTGAAAGTTTCGACAGTGGGCTTGGGATCGCCATCAACTTGGAAGCCGCGCAGCGCCACCCAGTTGCCGAACGTACTCGACCGGAAGACGAAGTAGCCAGACGGCACCTTGCCCTCGTAGCCGGGAGGCAAGATCGGAAATTTCCCTCCCTTGCCCTTGTCCGGGCCGGCGTTGCCGATGTCGCAGACGTAGTGGAACCAGTGGTCATCGATGAAGCCGAGCACGTTCGGCGGCGTTTCCAGCACGAGTGGGCCGTCGCTCAGATCGAGCCAGGTCATCGCGTAGACGCTCTCCGTATTCGGGGTCAGGAACAGCGTCTTGGAGTCCATCAGCTCTTCCCAAATGAAGAGTGTCTGGTTGTCGGCGCCTTGTTCGAGGACGCCCTTTTTGATGGCGTGCATCGAGGCGGCCGGAATCGATGAAAGGTACGCTTGCACCCCGCGCACGAAGTCGAGGTTGTCATAGAGCTTTTCGGTGGTGGCTTTGTCCGGGTAGCCATCGAAGAACTCGAGCGTGCCGAGACGTGTCTCTACGGCATCGGGCATCGTAATCGAGGCTGGGATGTCGGTGGTCATCCGCATCTTGGGTGGCTGTGTCGCCGTCCTCGATGCGGGTTTGTTTGACTGCGTGCAGCCGGTCGCCCCGACTGCGCTCAGCAGGAGCACGACAAAACCCGTCGTGCCTAGAGTGCCCGAAATCCTCATCTCTGTTCTCCCCGTCGTTGTCTTGTTGGACTACTTCCGGATGCTCACCGTGACGGACTTGACGTGACCGGTGAACTTCGAGTCCTCGATGCTCTTGAACAGGGGCACGACCTCCGTTCCGTCGTCCATACCCACGTCCGCGGTCTCGTCTGCGGAGAACACATTCGGCTCGGTCTTCTCGATCCGGCCTTCCGCGACCTTCTTGTCGTTCACGAAGATCGTCGCAACGCCGCCCTTTCCGAAACCGTCCCCGTCGTACTCGAAGTCGAGCTTGATGGTCGCGTTCTTCCCTTGGATGGGTTTCGGAGACTGGACGGTGTACGAGTCGAGACCGAACCAGTTGTACGTGTAGGTCGGCTTGCCCTTGTCCATGTAGAGCGCCCAGCCGCCGAACTTGCCGCCCTGCGCAATGATGACGCCCCTGTTCTTTCCGGTGAGATCGAGCTCCGCTTCGATGGTCAGGGACGTGTTCTTCACGTTCAGGAACGTGTTCTCGGTGATGCCTGTCATGCCCTCGGTCAGGGTGAGCGTGGTCCGCTCGCCCATCAGGTCCGGCCGGCCTGCGCGTGCCGCGTTGAAGCGCGCGTAGGTTCGGTCGTCGAGCGGGTAGACGTTGTTCGCGATGGCTTCCTTCTCGAACAGGGCCTGCATCTCTTTGAGCTTCTCGGGGTGTTCTTTCGAGAGGTCGTTAAAGAGGCTGAAGTCCACGCGCGTGTCGTAGAGCTCCCAGACATCTTCCTCGAGCGGATGAAAGGGCTCGTCCCCCCGCCACGGAGCCTTGTGGTTGACCCGCGCAAGCCAGCCCTCGTGATAGATCGCGCGATTGCCGAACATCTCGAAGTACTGGGTCTTGTGCCGGTCTTCGGCGTCCGCGTCGTCGAGGCAGTAGAGCATGCTGACGCCGTCCATGGGGCGCTGTTCGACTCCGTTGATGACCTTGGGCGTCGGCAGATTGGCCGCCTCGAGAATGGTCGGCGCGACGTCGTTCACGTGATGCCACTGCGAACGAATCTCTCCCCTGGACTTGAAGCCATTCGGCCAGTGCAAGACCATGCCGTTGCGGGTCCCGCCGTAGTCACTGGCGACCTGCTTTGTGTACATGAAGGGCGAGTCGGTCGCGACGGCCCAGCCGGCGGCCATGTGCGGGAAGGAGTCCGGGCCGCCCCAGTCGTCGGCCCTGGCCAGCATGCTGTCGATCGTTTCCACGTCGAAGATGCCGTTGAGGTGCACCAGCTCGTTGAACGTCCCCGTCAGGCCACCCTCGGCGCTCGAGCCGTTGTCGCCCATGATGTAGACGAAGAGGGTGTTGTCGAGCTCGCCGATCTCGTCGATCGCATTGACCATTCGACCGATTTCGTGGTCGGTCTGCTCCATGAATGCGGCGAAGACCTCCATCTGAAGAGCAAAGAGCTTCTGTTCCTTGGCCGTAAGGTCGTCCCAAGTCTGGATGTCCGGCGGGAGAGGCGTCAGCTTGGTGTCCTTGGGGACGAGCCCCATGGCCTTCTGCCTCTCGAGGGTGAGCTCACGTAGCTTGTCCCAGCCGTCGTTGAACTTGCCCTTGTACTTCTTGATCCACTCCTTGCCGACGTGGTGCGGCGCGTGCACGGCGCCGGTCGCGTAGTACACCAAGAACGGTTTTTCCGGCGTCAGGGCCTGCTGGTACTTCATCCAGTTGATGGCCTGGTCGGTCATGTCGGTGGTGAAGTGATAGCCCTCCTTCTTTGGCGTCGGGATCCTGGTGACGCCGTCGAAGATCACGGGGTCCCATTGATTGGTCTCGCCACCGATGAAGCCATAGAACTTGTCGAAGCCCTGATGGGTCGGCCATCGATCGTAGGGGCCCGAGACCGAAACCTCCCAAGGTGCCGTTTCGTGCCACTTCCCGAAAGCCGCCGTGCTGTAGCCGTTCTGGCGAAGGATTTCAGCGACGGGAACCACGTCGGGGGGGATCTGGCCACGGTTGCCCGGGAAGCCCGTGGCGATTTCCATCACCGAGCCGACGTTGGTCGCGTGGTGATTGCGGCCCGACTTCAGTGACGCTCGGGTCGGTGAGCAAAGCGCAGTGGTGTGGAACTGGTTGAATCGAATGCCCTCGTCCGCGAGGCGACTGAGGGTCGGGGTATCGATGACGCCGCCAAACGCGTCGGTCGCACCGAAGCCGATGTCGTCGATCAGTACGATCACGACGTTGGGCGCGCCCTCCGGGGCGTCGACCTTGAAGGGCGGCGGAGCCGTGGCCTTCCGCGCGTCGAGCTCCGTGATGGGCTCGTACTTGGGCGGGACGATCGGCAGGACGCTGCGATCGAACTCTCCGTCGGCTCTTGCCAGCTCGGGTTTCTCAACCTCGGCAGGAGTTTCGGCGGGCGCCGCTTTCTCGAGCTCGGGCGCCGCCTCTTTCGAAGCCTCTTTGGGCTGACAGCCGAATACCAATCCGGCGCTGAGCGCGGCCGCGATCCACAATGTCCTGCTTTGCTTCATGTTCTCGTTCTCCTTATTGCATCCGCGAACGTAGCTCTTGCTCTGCCGTAAGCTGATTGATCAGCTGAGCGGCCTCATCGCTCTTCTTGGCTTTTCGGCCCATGTTGAACTGCATGTTCAGACCGCCGAAGATTTGAACCGCTGGCTGCCCGACGCCCCGAAGCGCGATGGCAAACTGTGGCTCGAGGAAGAGGTTGAAGATGACCTTCTCCGTGGGAATCACTTTGCCTGCACCAAAACCGAACGGCACGTTGTACTCGGGCTTCTCGATGTTGAAGTACCAGATCGGCGCGGTTCGAAGATAGTACCCCTTGCCCAACTGAAAGAATACAAACGGTTGTGCAACGATGAACTGCGTTTGCGGTCGGTCGGCCTCGCCGCCGACTCCGATTTGCCAGTTGACGAGGCCGCCGACCAGGAAGATGCCCTTGGCCCAGACGGTCAGCGCGGCCACACCGATTTCATGCTTGCCGTGGCCCAGGGCAGGGTCGGTCGCCGTCGGCGCGGTGTAGATCGGCCCGAGACCGAACATCGCCTTATTTTCGGGTTTGGTCAGGAGAAACGTGGCGAAGACGTTTAGATCTCCGAGCCCGGTGACCGATGCGACCGAGGTGGAGGGGTCGGACGCAGGAATGACTCGAATCGGCAAGGATACGCGAGGAATCAGCCGCCAGAACGGAACGACCAAGCGAAGATAGAACGTATTCGCGCTCGAGTCGGGGATGCCGTTGAGTTTGGGCATGTAGTAGTTGTGAAGGGCGACGTTGACCATATCTGCAAGAGGGTTGTTGGCGGCGTTCACCTGGTCTTGCAGGGCTTCGGCTGGTTCCGCCTCGACGACCTCCTCCACGACCAGGTCGGCCTCGGGCTTGGCGCGTACCGACTCGGCATCGTCTTGAGCGAACGCAACCGAAGATAGGCAGCAAAGCCATACTGGCAGCGCAAGCGCGACCCATTGCGGTCTTCTAGTCTTCATTCCTGAGCTCCACTCCAATGAGTTGAAGCTTGGACTGTGAGAGGGTTTCGGAGATCCCCCAGAACGGGGGGAAAACGAGGGGGTATCGGGGGGCGACTGGCTCAGGCGAGGCCGAAACGGGCGTCGACCACGCCCAGTTTGACGGCTCGCTTCACCGCTTGGCGGCGGCCGTTCACGCCGAGCTTGTCGTAGATGCGCCGGGTGTGGTCGTGGACGGTGTGCGGCGAGATCGACAGCTGAGTCGCGATTTCTTTGTTTTGGAGCCGCTGGGCGAGCAGCTCGAGGACATCGATCTCGCGGTTGGTGAGGCTCTGGACAGCCTGTCGGTCTAGACGAGACAGCGGCGCGGGAGCGGAAGCGGGCGCCCGTTCGGCTGGGGGCGCGGCGTCTCGTTTCGCGAACGCCGCCAGGATCTGGCGGACGAAGATCTCCTCGTCGGCGCGCGCGTCCAAGCGCTCGAGCATGCTCGCCATCGTGGGACCCGCTTCGACGAACGGTCGAATCCAGCCGCCGGGACGTGCGAGCGCCACGGCCTCCTTCACCGAGTCCAACGCCTCTTCGGTACGTCCCTGTTTCTCGATGGCCAGCGCTTGAAGGACCGAAATCTCGATCGTCTGGCCCGTCAGCCGAAGTGAAATGCTGCTCTCCCAGAGCTCCTGGAGGAGCTCGGTCGCTTGGCCGAGGCTCTGTTCGGAGCCGAGGGCAATCAATACCCTCGCTCGCGTGATCGAAGGCACTTCCAACCAGAAGAAGAGCTCCATCGGTAGCGGCGTTTCGCGAAAAGACTGGGCCCAGTCGAGCGCGGACGGCAGGTCGCCTCGGAGCAAAGAAACACGAGCGCGTGCCGACTGGGCGACCGACAAAATGAGTGAGTCGTTGGTCTCTCGGGCGAACTCCAGAACGACCTCCAACGCGGCCGACGCCTGAACGTCCCGCCCACCAAGCTGGTGGGTGAGCGCCAACCCCGAAATTGCATCCACTGACGCTCGCGTATCGAGCACGTATCGCAGGTCTGACGCTTCTCCGAGGTCGCGCACCGCTGCGTCCAGTTCGTTCGCGTGCAGATGCGTGCATCCCTTCACGTACGAACCCCATGCGCCGGAATTCGGGAGGCGACTCTTGCGCGCCACGCGCTCCAGCCGTTCGGCCTCGGCTCGGGCGTCGGCCAAGTCGCCGGCAATCAAGTGGATGAATGCCAAGTCCGCAATCAGGTAGGCTCGGAGCTGACCTTCCTGGGCGTCTATCGTTTGGAGCTGATCCTGGAGCGCTTGGATGGCCAAGGCTTTCTCGCCCGCCATGTAGCGAGCGAGTCCGAGCATGACCTCGGCGTTGTAGGCGAAGAACGGCCGGTCGCCTTCGAGCAGCGAAACGGCTTCGAGAAGAGACCGACGACTCGCTTCCGCCTCACCCGCCCAATACTGGAGGAAGCCCTGAAAGTACGCGAGCTCTCCACGCTGCGTCGGCTCGACTTCCCGACCCTGCAAAAGGGATTCAGCCTGCTCGACCAGCGAAGCGAGTCGACCCAACTGGAACGAAGAGCCCGCAATCCAACCCTCGGTGAGTAACAGCTCGGCTCGCTCCTTCTTAACCTCCGTCGGCAACTGGGCGAGCCAACGCTCGACCACATTCCAGCGCTCCGCCGACACTTCATCGTACCCGTGGCGCTCGATGATGTCTGCGGCGCGCTCCTCGTCCTTGGCCGCCAGGGCATGCTCAATCGCCTCGCTGACCAAGCCCTCTGACTCGAACCAGTCGCTGGCTCGTAGGTGGAGGGCGGCGATCTCGGCAGGACTGCAGCGTTTGCGAAGTTCTCTCTGGAGGAGGTCCCGAAACAGGTGGTGGTAGCGAAACCATTGGTCACTCGCGTCGAGAGGAATAGCGAAGAGATTGCTCCGCTCCAGCAGATCGACGAGCGCGTCACCGCTCAGAACGGAGCTTTCGGTTGCGTCCTCCGACGGGCAGATAGCGTCGAGGATGTCTCCGGAGAAGCGGTTGAGAATCGAAGACTTCAGCAGCGTTTCCCGAACCGCAGACGGCTGCGCGTTGAGCACCTCGTCGAGAAGATAGTCTTGCGTTTGCGGAAGCCCGCCGTGAAGGTCTTTCAAGAAGGCCTCCCGGTCCTTCACGTTTCTGAGGGCCAGCGACACTAGCCGAAGGCCGACCGCCCAGCCCTCGACTTCGTGCTGCAGGTTGGCGAGGGCGCTATCGCTTGCTGCGTGCCCCGCGGTCGTCTCCAGGAACTCAGCCATCTCGGGAGAGGCGAAGCGCAAATCACCCAGCGTCACCTCGGCAATCCGGTGAGCCGCGCGAAGACTCACCAACGGAAGCGGTGGGTCGCGCCGCGAAATCAGCACCAAGCGAAGAGGCTGAGGGGGATGCTCTAGCAAATGACCAATGAGCTCGTGGACCGGCGACGACGCCGCAATGCACTGGTAGTCGTCCAGTACGAGAACGAGCGTTGGACCGAGCTCATCGAGCTCGTTGGCGAGGCGGTGGGCCAACACATGCACCGGCGGGAGCACCGCGGCCGTCAGTAGCTCTTCTGTCTCGGGGCATGCCCCGGGCACAGCGGTCCGAACGGCGGCGACCATGTAGATCAGAAACTCGGTGAGATCACTGTCGGTCTCATCGAGCGAGAGCCAGGCGCAAGGATGGTCGAGCGACTGAGTCCAGTGACTCACCAGCATGCTCTTGCCGTAACCCGCAGGAGCCGAGACCAACGTCAGTGGCAGCTCGAGCCCCTGGTTCAGGCGTTTGTGCAGGCGCTCTCGATGCACCAAGTCCGTAGTGACCGGCGGCCGATGCAGTTTGGTGCGAAGGAGCGGCGCTTGGAGAACCATTTGGAATTCGGACCATTTTGGCCAGTCCAGCAGAACAATCAAGGCCCAATGGATATCGGAGAAAACCTGCGATTCAACCGCACCATCCAATGGCAGTTGCTTCGACAGACCTTCGCAATCCATCTGGTGGCGCGCCGGCAGTTGCCAGGTTGACGGCTACGGGTCTCAACGAACCGTGTGGCGACCGTGAGGCGTCCGCCAAACCTACGCTCCCCCCGGCAAAGTGTCTCTTAACTCAGAGCCCTTTTGTCTCCGACTTCGGCTGACGGGACACACTCCCCGAGGCGATCCTGATCATCACCAGTAACTTGGGGAAAATGAGAGAGATCTAAGGGGGCGCGCGCCTATGCGAGAACTCCAGCATGAGGTTGATCAGCACATAGTTCCCCTTCAAACGGTTCTTGGCGGTAAACTCATACTGCCAGGCGGCGGTCAAAAGCAAGCTCTTCAGTCCTTTGTCGCGATTGAACGCTTTGGACCACATCGCTGACGGGCCTATGCCCGCGGCCCTGCCCCTGAAGGAGCCGAGTTTTGCTCCGCTCCCGGAATCGCCGGTTATCTGTTGGTAGAAGAAACCTTCTATCCCGACGCCAAATGCCGACAGGTATTTGTTTAGGTTGTAATCGATGTGTAGTTCCTGACCGGTGCGGTACTCGGTGACGATGTTTTTGGTATTGATGATATATCCAACGTCGGCCGAGATTTCGAAGCCGTGCTTCTCATTGAGATAGGTCGCAGCGAAGTTCGTGTCGAAACTCCAGTAGTTCAGGCTGTTGTTCACCGAGTCGTCGGTGTTGTACGTACCTGTGGGTGCGGTGATCTGTTCAAACGCGGCGATATGGAAACCCTTCGCGAGGTCCCACCAAAAATAGACTGGGAGTATGCCCATGTCGCCGACTCCAGTCAGATGGTCGGAAACCGACCGCGATTGGGACCCCAAGTCGAGTGTGAAGGAGACATGCTGGAAGCTGACGGGCAGCCATCCGCCAATGCCAAGGCGTCCACCTGCGATCTTCGCGTCAAAAACCTTGAGGGCAACACCCGCCCACATCGCTACATACAACTGGGCATCGGTTCTGATTTCTCCATTCTGGACAAACCGCTTCCTACCTCCGTTGGCCCCGTAGCCGTACAGGTACTGGGAAAAGTAGATGCCCGGATCAGGAGCCACCGCCATCGCGTAGTTCCCATAGAATCCAGGGAAATAGTTGGTGTATCCGCCTTCGGCCGCATGGGCTGAAAGCGCGGGGACGTTTAGCACCACGAGCAGGAGGCTTAGAGTCGCGACGCGTATTTCCGGTCGTTTCATGTTCTACGCTCCCAGCAGCGGCTAGTCCCGGAGCGGCCCCCGCACGGCCTTCCCAGGCAGGGATATATAGGGGGGCGCAGGCCCATGCGACCTTCGCTACAGCGTGTTCTTGTAGCTGTTCCCCAGCCCATTTTCACCTTGTGTTTCTTGGCCCAACGCATGACTGTGTCCCCGGCAAATCTTGAAGCCACGCCGGGTATGTCCTCCGGCGCGGCTTTCGCCCCCAGCAAGTGTCTCTTAACTCAGAGCCCTTTTGTCTCCGAGTTCAGCTGACGGGACACACAAATCATACGATTGCTAATTCAAATCATTTAACAAATAGGTGCAAATATGATGAATCGAGCACTACTTGCAATTTTACCTCTTGTTTTTGCGGTCGTTTTTACAGCTTGTGCCGCGGTTCAGCCTACTGATTCACTGCCATCCTGGAGTGAAGGCGAGACTAAGACGGCGATCACTCGTTTCGTCACGAATGTCACAACAGAAGGAAGCCCAGACTTCGTCCCTTCTGCACAACGCATCGCTGCGTTTGACAATGACGGTACGCTTTGGGCTGAGCAACCCGTGGTGCAGTTCGAATTCCTCGCTTATCAAATCAAGAAAATGTCAGGTCAACATCCGGAGTGGAAGACTCAGCAGCCGTACAAGGCAGTACTTGAAGGTGATCAAGAGTACCTGATCAACGACATTACGAATAATCATGGAAAGGGATTGCAGGAACTGGTTTTGGCGGCTCATGCTGGGATGACGTTACAAGAGTTCAACGAGGCGGTACGTGAGTTCTTCAACACTGAACAGCATCCGAAATTCAAGCAAATGTACAATCGAACAGCCTATCAGCCGATGCTGGAGCTGTTGGCGTATCTTCGCACTAACGGATTCAAGACCTACCTCAGTTCGGGTGGTGGAGTCGACCTTATGAGAGTTATCGCGACGGATACCTACGGCATTGTTCCAGAGAATGTGATTGGAACCTTCGCGATTGACTCATTCGAGCAAGTCGATGGCGAATGGAAGATCGTTAAAGGTGCGAAGAACATGTTCCTGCATGATGCTCTGACCAAGCCGGTAGGTATCAATTTGCGCATCGGGCGCATCCCGATTTTTGTTGGCGGAAATGTTCGTACGGGAGGAGATATTGGTCAACTCACATATAGCCAAACGAATGAGTTGCCGAACTTCCAACTTCTCATAAATCACGACGACGAGGTACGCGAGTTTGCCTATGCTGAACCGGATAACGCGTCACTTGATGCGGCCGAATCCGGAGGATGGCATGTGGTCAGCATGAAAAATGATTGGCTGCGTATTTTCTCTTTTGAGGAATCCAAACAATCTGAGTGATTCGGATAGGCAAACTCGCGTAACATGCCAAGAAATCGCGGCGCGGCAACCAGCGCATAGCCGCGACAACTGCCGTCATGTGTCACTTTGCCAACACGCTCGGCAATCTGCTTGGCGAAGGCCATTGCAACGTGCTTCTTCGGATCCGTTTTTTCTTTTGCCATCGTGTGACGGTCGGCGCCGAAGCTATCGTAGCTGCGCCCGCCGCGGTCTGCGAGCAGCTCGCCAGTTTTCTTTCGACCCGCCGCATTTTCGAGTGACAGTTCTCTTAGCCCATCGAGAGGACGATGAGCGCCGAATTTCGCGGTACTAGCTCGTTATGTCGACTTGCGACGCACCGCTAGACCGCGTTTGGCTCGCCCATCTGCGTCTCCACTCCGTCTCCTTGCATCTCACAACTCCCGTTCTTGCTCGGAACCGCCGCGTTCCCGCCCTGGTCGCTGTAGAAGTCGAATCGCACGGGCGTCGCGGCTCGCGGCGCGACTGGCAACGAAGTGAGGCCACGTGCCAGGGTGCGCGGACTTCTGAATCGCCTTCCGTTGACTTGCGAGCTTCCGCTTGAGGGCCCGGGATTCGATGGCTTGGCGGAGCGCCAGTTGTTGTGAAACGCGCTTTCGGTCATGGCTCGACACGGGTAGGGCGCTTCGCTTTTCAGCGCTGGCGCTCTTCAGCAATCTCCAACCCGTGCTTACCTGCCATCTCTGCCAGTCGCCGTTGAACATCCTTGCGTCCGATTAGCTTGATGTCTTTCGACCCGAACCGTTGCTTGGCGACGGTTACCAGCTGCTGGAGCGCCTCATCACTGGGGGCCCCGAGGAGTTCGATCGATCCTGCCGACTCTCGGAGCCGCACCCCGTTCGGCAGGTTGTGGACGATGCTGCCCCGACTCGTCCGCGCACCGCGAGGGGCAATGGCCCGAACCCGCTTGTCACCGCTCTTGATGGTCAACCCCCGCAACCGCCTCCCGAGGCGGCGGATTGCTCTGTGATCGCCGCGAGCGGCCCTTGCGGCCAAGAACTTCTTCCAAGACCCTGGGTGTCCGTGAGCGTTCACGGTCCGCCATCTCTTCACCGACGCCCGAAGCTTGCGCTCAGCCGCCTTCCTCTCGAACGAGAGCATCTTGTATAACTTGTGTTTCTCGCGCCCAGGGATGGGCATCGCCGCAATCGCGTGATGCCTAAGCTTGAAATGCCGTCGATGCGCAGCTCGGGCCGTGTCGATTTTCGCTGACAACGCCTCGCGGTGCTCGTCCCGGCGAGTCCGCGCGGCGCCGAGCGCTTCCTGGTACTCGCGCCAAAGCCCGTCATCGGGCGCTCGCCCAAGCGGCCGCTCCACGTAGGCGTCGACTTGCTCGCGCGCAACTTCGGCCGAGTTTGGACCCGGAACGAACTCGCCGTATCGCTCGGAGAGGCGCTGCTTCGACCATTGGCGTCCCAAGGCCGATGCCTTGCACGCCAGCGTTTGCCTCGTTGCGTCGACAACCGCAAGCCCGTTTCCACGACGCACCAGACATACCCCGAAACGGCTCAGCTCGTCGTGGAGGGCCTCCCACGATTCGATGCGTTCGAGCTCTGTGGTGTTCCCGATGGTTCGACGTGCCCAGCGAGAAAAACTCTCGATCCCGCGCTGCGCTTCGTAGTCGCGCGACCGATCGCTTTCAACTCGCGTCACGCTCCGATCGACCTCGTGAAGCCCGAGCTCCTTCTCAAGCTCGGCTGCCAAGACCCTGAACCGAGGAATATCTCGGAACGGGTGGTGAATCTTCAACGTCTCCGGATGAACCTTGTTGACCGCGATGTGAAGATGTTCGTGCTCCTGATCGCTGTGTCGGACCGCAATGTATTGGTGGTCGCCGAGGCCGACGACTGCGACGGTCTTTCTAACAAGTTCAGCGAGTTCTGCGCCTTGAAGTGTTCGGTCGCTCGGGTGAAACGAAATCACCACGTGATAGGTTTTGTCCCCCTTCGCCCGGACGTTTCCGTCTTGGACCAGCTTGATGACTGAGAGGGCCAACTCCGCGTCCTCCCTGCGGTCTACACCCTCTAGATTGCCTGCCATGTACCAGGTGCACCTCTCTCCGCCCTTGCCCTTCAGCATGTACGGGACAAGTCGCGAGACGCGGGAGCCGGTTCTGTTGTTGCGGGGCCGCTTGGGCGTGATGATCATCGGGAGCGAACCAGGTATGCGAGGGCGCGCCTGAGCTCGACGGCGTTGCGTTCGATCTCCGCGAGCGTCTGACGGAGTGAGGCCTTTTCCTCACGTTCGGTCAGCGCCTTCTTGAGAAGGCCCCCGAGACGGTTTTGCGCCCGCTGAATCCGGACGAGATCTTGAACTTCCTGCCGCGCACGCGCGCTTGGGATTTCGGTGTTCAGAAGCAGACGACGCAGGATCTCTCCCCGGGTGAACCCGGAAGCTTTCGCAAGGGCATCGAGATGCGCGACGTGCTCATCGCCTACGCGCAAGCCGATGAAATGCGGCAGACCCCTCATACACAAAACATAGAAGAACTCCGACGCTTGTCTAGCGCGCTTCTCGTCCTGCGCGTGCGAATAAGCCGAAGGCGTTGAGCACGTCAATCAAGTGCGAGCGGCGCGAATGTCAGCGACGTCGCGCGAAGCGCTTGCAGTTTTGTTAACAAAACTCTTCCTTGCCCTCCGGTAGCGTGTCCCTAACTGACGCTGGTTGTCGCCGGTGAATCACAACCTGGCGCTTTCAGTCACAACCGCGACGCTCCCTGCCAAGAATGACAAGAAGTGACACCAAGTGTCGCGCGCGCGCCATCTAGTGCTGCGCGAGTGCACTCCGAGTGCACTCCGAGCGCCAAGTAGCGCAAGTAGCGCCAAGTCGCGCCGACCACGCGTGAGCCCGCGTCGGGCCGTCGGAATTGCCGTTGGTTTTTCGAGTGCGAAAAAAAATGCTCCGCTCGCGCAACTTTTGGAGGGGCAAAACCGATAACAAGAGTGATGGTCGACGATGAGAGATCTAATTTGGCCGGGCTGCGGCGCAAGGCTGCCGAGAAAACGCCGTATCCCTACTTCCTAGAGCGACTCGAGGACATCGAGGCGTGGTTGAAGGCTGGCTTTTCCGTGAGGAGCGTGTGGCGAATCTACTCCGATAAGAGCGTTCCGTTTCCAGGCTCCTATCGGTCGTTTCTTCGCTACTGCCAGGAGCATTGCGAGAGCGCTTCGGCTCCGAGACGCAAGGCTCCGAATGCGCCCGAGGCCACACCGGGAAGAGCCGTCAGCGTCCTGGGCCAGGGCAAGCGATATCCGCCCCCGCGCACACGCCCGCCTGGCCTCGCGCCAGAACAAATCCAGTCGATGATGGACCCTGACCGCGACCTGGCCCCCAAGAGATGAGCGACTCCTTCGATTCCATCGTCGCGACCAGTCTGACCTCGGGGAGATCATTCGTGATGCCGTCAGCGAGGGGCAGCTTGCTCCTTAAGAGCGCGTCGTGACGCAGATGGCTGTTGAGGGCGCGCCGTCATCGCGTCCGAGGTCCGATGAGCTTCCGTATGTTCTCACGGTCCCCGAGCTCGCCGAGTTTCTGCGCATCTCTGAAAAGAGCGTCTATGCGCTCATCTCCGGCAAGCATATCCCCCACATCCGAGTGCTCCGTCGTGTCCGATTCCTGAAGACCGATGTGCTACGGTTCGTGCAGGAAAACCGGGTGTCCGCATCGGAGGAATAACCGACGATGACGGTCATCAAACGAGACGGAAGATGGACGGTCGACTTCTGGTACGAAGGCAAACGCTACCGAAAGAAATCGCCGATCGATACGCAACGAGGCGCAAGGGAGTACGAACGGCTCCTCCTTCAGCGCGTGATGCAAGGCGAGCCGTTGACCCCTCAGACTGCGAAGTCCGAGGAGAGCGCCACTGCGCCCAGGTGCCAGTCCTTTCTCAGGGAATGGCTCGAGACGTATGCGAAGACGAACAACAAGCCGAGCGAGGTCTACTCGAAGGAGTTGATCATCCGCTGTCACCTCTCGCCGTTTTTCGGCAAGCGGCGAGTCTCCGAAATCGGGGTTCGAGAGCTCGAGCGCTTCAAGAGCGCGCAACTCTCGAAGGGCTTGTCGCCGAAGACGATCAACAACCAGCTCTCGGTCCTTCGGAGGGCACTCCGCTCTGCTCAGGAGTGGGGCGTGATCGAGGTGGTGCCCACCATCAAGTGGATGAAGGCGCCGAGAGCCGACTTCGATTTCCTCGATTTCGAGGAAGCCGAGCGTCTTTTCGACGCAACCGTCCCCGAGTACCGCCCGATGGTTGCGACCGCATTGAAGGCCGGGCTCCGGCTAGGAGAGCTGCTTGCCCTGCGGCAAACGGACGTCGACCTGGTCAATGGCCAGATCTTCGTGAAGCGGTCCGTTTGGAAAAGGACCTTCGGGACTCCCAAGAATGGGCTCTCTCGACGGGTGCCGATTCCGCCGAGCCTGGTCCGGATCCTGAGAGACCATCGGCACCTCCGCGGAGAGCTGGTGTTTTGTCAGGAGGACGGGGCTTTACTGACCCGCGACATGATCAAGCGGGTGTTGCCTCGCGCCTGCCGAAGGGCGGGCCTCGACCGCACCATCCAGTGGCACGTGCTTCGACACACCTTCGCGAGTCATCTCGTGATGCGCGGCGAGCCGCTCAAGGTCGTTCAGGAGCTCTTAGGCCATGCCAACATCGAGGCGACGATGATCTACGCCCATTTGAGCGAGTCACGACTCAAAGACGCCGTCGCCAAACTCGACGAACCGGCGCCGAGCCGACCCGACGACGGTCACTATTTGGTCACTCGCGATCGGCGGAATCGCTAACCTATAGCAATCACTTGTCTTAATTAGTGGAGGCGGTGGGAATCGAACCCACGTCCGGAAACGGTCCAGAATGACATCTACGTGCGTAGTTTGTGTTTTGACATTCGCGATGGCTTGCGCCCACAAACAGGCTCGCACCAAAGCTAGTGGCTCTTTATCTCGTCACTCGCGCCGAACCGCGATTCGCATAGACCAGCCCGTTCAAATGACGCCTCCGCTAGAAGCACAGGCAAGCTTCTAACTTCGACGGCTCCGTTGGCTTTACTTAGGCCGCGAGAGCAACTGCGTTATCGTTGGCAGTTGTACGTCCCAAACGTATTTACGTCGTGCTTGGGCCGACGGACACGCAACCAAACCTTCAACATCCCCGTCGAAACCGGTCGCCCCCATATTTTCAAAGACCTGCACACTATGGGGTCGGGGCACTAGCAGCGCAACATCGGTCGAAAACCTTCGATTTGGTTGGGCTTGACGCCCCCTACTGATACGGTGCGGCGGCTTCGTTCATGATGGGTTTTGCATTCGGTGTGTCGGCGGCGCTTTGTTGGGCCGCGCTGGACGTAGTGCGAAAAGCGCTGGCCGGGAAGGCATCCCCGGCTGCGCTTGCGGTCTTCCTGCTGCTTGGGCAGGTGCCGTTCCTCGGCGCTTGGGCGGCCTGCGACCAAACCTGGGTGACCGACGCGCGCTACTGGCCGCCGGCGGTCGCCTCGATGAGCATGAATGCGTTCGCCAACGTTTTTTTCATGCGCTCGGTCCAGCTCTCGCCCCTGAGTCGCACCGTGCCGTTCCTTTCGCTCACGCCGGTCTTCAGCGCGCTCGCCGCGATTCCGCTGCTCGGTGAAGTGCCCGGACCGATGCATTGGGCAGGCATTCTTCTGGTCGTCCTCGGGGCCTTGGTCCTCAACAGCGACCTCGGTGATTCCTGGTGGAAGTCGGTCACACACGAGAAGGGCGGCGCCCTACATGATCGCGGTGGCGGTGCTCTGGGCCCTCTCGACTGCCCTCGACAAGCGTGCTCTGCCGCACGCCTCGCCGGCCTCGCATTCCTTCCTTCTTTCGGCCGGGAGCGCCGCAATCCTCGGAACTTGGATACTGGCCCGGGGAAAGCAGGGTGAGCTCCGTGCCGTGTTCCAGGCGCCGAAGGGGCTGCTCGCTGCGATGATCGGCTTCGCTGTGGCCGCGCTGGCTCTGCAGATGGTGGCGCTGCAGTGGCTCTGGGTTGCCGTCATCGAGACCCTCAAACGGGCCTTCGGTGTTTTCGGAAGCGTGCTCTTTGGGCGCCTCTTCTTCGAGGAGCCGATCACGAACCGCAAGCTCGCCGCTGTCGTCCTGATGGTCGCCGGGACGAGCATTCTAGCGTTCGCCTAGCCCGGTGTCGGCGCGAGCGTTCCTCCGAATGACGAGGACAGCCTCCTTATTTAGGCCCTCCGTGGCAAAGGCGGTCTGAATCCGCTAATGGTGAAGGGTGGCCGAAGAAGAAAAGCCGCTTCCGCCCAAGCTCGACGTTGCCCGCTACCTCCTCGCGCAGGGCAGCGTGTTCGTGCACCTCGATCCGCGGATGGACACGGTCGCCGTGCCCCAGTGGTATCGCTCAGAACCTCAGCTGGTTCTGCAGATTGGCTTCGATATGCCCGTACCTATTAGGGATTTAGAGGTCGATGCGGACGGGGTCTACGGTACCTTGTCCTTCAATCGCACCCCGTTCACCTGCGAAGTTCCATGGGAGGCAGTGTTCGCCCTCGCCGGTGACGACGGCCGGGGAATGGTCTGGCCTGACTCGATGCCCCACGAGATTTCCGAGGAAATCGAACGAGAAGCGGGTAGGGAGCCGCCACCAGTGGTCGAGGAGCGCCCCTCGCTGAGGGTCCTCCCCGCAGTCGAGGAAAGCGAATCCAGGCCCTCGAGCCCGCCAAAACCAGGCGAAAGACCCTCGTATCTCAAAGTAGTGAAGTAGCTGGCACTGGCACTGCTTCCCCGACCCCCCAAGCCACCCGCGGCAGCGCCAGCCCCCGAAATTAAAAAGTAACGGCCCGAAAGGGGGGGCTTTCGGGCCGTTAGAGAGATGGCGGATTGGGTGAAGTGGGGGGAAATAACCCAAACCGCCGGTCTAACAACGCTACGGGGGACGTGGGGGGACGTCATCGCCGTATCGTTTATGTCAACGGGTATCATATGCTACTACCGTGCCAACTTTCCCATGCCTGGAATCATGAATGATCTCATAGGCATTCTCCGAATCGGGTTCATTGAACGTCGTTCAGATCTGAAAAGTTTTTGAAGTTCTGCGCGTTTAACCCCTGATTTGCGCCCGATCGACCGAAGGGGCGTCTCTAGATGTGGGGTGGATCACAAACGAGACAGCCCCAGAATAACCCTTACAGATGAATTACAAGTGTATCCACGCTGCACAGGCGTGAGGCAGCTAACTTTTCATTTGTGCATCTGATTTTTCAGATCTGCATTGTCGGCAGCCCGTAGTCCAGCAGCATCCGATGCGTCTCCGAGATCAGCAGCTTGCTGGCGTGGCCCTCGGGGCGCTCAACAAACCGGAATTCATGGGGCGAAGCGCCCGCAGTCTTCTGAGCGAGCTCGGCGATTTGATGTGACGTACCTGATACCGACACCACCCCACCTGCACCCGTATTCCGTGCAGATTTGATTGCAGAGTTGAAATCCGCTGTGCCTGTACGTCGGGCTGGGTTGTCGCCAGATATGGAGGTCAAACGAACCAGCACCTGGTCCTGACGGGGCTCGTAGGCCTGCCGGAGCTCGTGTGGAACGTGGCTGTCGTCGTTGTGGCTGACGAGCTCGACCTGGTTGCCGGCAAATCGGAGCGTGGTCCGGCCGGTGTTCCTCATTCGCCCGAGCGGCCAGGGGAACTGGTCGCGGACCCCGAGCAGGCCCGAGAGAAGGGCGGCGATTATGCCGCCGTGGGTGAAGACGATGGCTCGGCCGCCCTCGGGTATCCTCTGGCGCAGGGCGGCCAGGGCGGCGTCGGCCCGCTGAAAGACCTCCGGCCAGCTCTCGCCGCCACCGATGGCGAATGTCCGCCGGTCCTTCAAAGCGGCGATCTGCTCCGGGAAACGTTCGACGACCTGCTCCATGCTCAGGCCCTCCCAGTCGCCGACGTGAATCTCACGCCAGGCCCGGTCGTGCTCGACCTCGACCCCTGCGGACTTGGCCGTGTCGGCGGCCCGGCTCAGATCCGAGCTCAGCACCACATCATAGCGCAGCCCGAGAAGCGCCCGGCCCAAGCCCTCAACCTGAATGTGCCCCAAGTCGCTCAGCGGGGAGTCGCCCTGACCCTGCCAAACACCATTGGCGTTCGAGACCGACTGCCCGTGTCGAACCAGGCAGACTTCAACACTGCTCATGCCGCGGGGGCGACGCCGTGCTCTTTGCGCGGCATGATCACGTGGTCGACGATGCCGTATTCCTTGGCTTCGAGGGCCGAAAGGAACTTGTCGCGTTCGGTGTCGTGGCGAACCTTTTCGACGTCCTGACCGGTGTGGCGGGCCAGGATCTCGTTCAGCCGCTTCTTGGTGTTGAGGATCTCTCTGGCGTGGATTTCGATGTCCGACGCCTGCCCCTGGTACCCGCCCAACGGTTGGTGAATCATCACTCGGCTGTGCGGGAGCGCTCGGCGCAGGCCCTTAGTGCCGGCGGCCAGCAGGAATGCGCCCATCGACGCGGCCTGCCCCAGGCAGACGGTCGAAACGGGGCAACGCACGTAGCTCATGGTGTCGTAGATCGCGAGACCCGACGAGACCATGCCCCCAGGGCTATTGATGTAGAGGGTGATCTCCTTGTCCGCGTCCTCGCTCTCCAAATAGAGGAGCTGGGCGATGATCGCGTTGGCGACAAAGTCGTTGATCGCTGTACCCAGGAAGACGATACGGTCCTTGAGGAGCCGGCTGTAGATGTCCCAGGCTCGCTCACCGCGGTGGGTTTCTTCGATGATGGTGATTGCGCGCGTCGCAAAATCGTCGCTCATCCTCCGAACTTAGTCTCTCCAGCCCCGCCCGCAATCCGGATTTTGACGCGGCGAGTTCGGCGCTATGTTGAATGGATGTTGCCGCCCTGCATCGACATGGTTCGCCAGTTGGTCGCCGCGCCTTCGGTGAGCTCGCCCGACTTGCGCTTCGACCAGTCGAACCGCGGGGTCGTCGATCTGCTGGCAGAGTGGGCCGCTGGGCTAGGGTTTGCGGTGCGAATCGAGTCACTCCCAGCAGACCCGGGCAAAGCCAATTTGATAGCGACCCTGGGGGAGGGCGAGGATGGGCTCGTGCTGTCGGGGCACACCGACACGGTTCCCTTCAACGCCGAACGCTGGACCGACGACCCCTTCGCGCTGACCGAGCGGGAGGGCAGGCTCTACGGCCTGGGAACGGCCGACATGAAGGGCTTCTTCGCCGCGGCTCTTCACGCGGTGGTGCGCTCAGACCCGGCGGCGCTTCGACGGCCGATTACGATTCTGGGCACCGCCGACGAAGAGAGCACGATGAATGGTGCGCGCGCCCTGGTTGAGCAGGATGAGAGCCTCGGACGGTACGCGATCATCGGTGAGCCGACGGGCCTGCAGCCGATTCGGAAGCATAAGGGTGTGTTCTACGTGCAGGTCGCCGTTGGCGGCAAAGCGGGGCATGCCAGCAATCCCGCGCTCGGTGTGAACGCCATCGAAGGGCTGCAGCGTGTGCTCGCCGCCTTGCAGTCGTGGCGGGATACGATTGGCGATCGTTTTCACGACGAGGACTTCGAGGTCCCCACACCGACGCTCAACTTCGGTCGCATCAGCGGCGGTGACAGCCCGAATCGAATTTGCGCGGAGTGCACGCTCGACGTCGACATTCGCTTGCTGCCCGGGATGGAGCGACAGGCGGTCGTCACGGAGCTTCGCGAGGTCGTTGCAAATGCGCTGGACGCAGGGCCGTGGACCTTCGACCTCAGAGCGGTGGGCGGTTATGCGGACGCATTTGCGGGGCCCTCGGATGCCGAGTTCTCCAGGACCGTCGAGACCTTGTGCGGGTGTTCAGCCAAGACTGCGCTCTTCGGAACCGAGGCGCCGTATCTCGCGGAATTGGGCCTTCAGACGCTCGTCCTTGGTGCGGGCGACATTGCCGTGGCGCACCAGCCCGACGAATATGTCACCATTGCAGCGATTGAGCGTGCCACCGATGTGTACGCAAGACTGATTCAACGCTACTGCATGGACTCGCCATGAGCCCCCAAGTCGACCCCTTCGTCCAACATTTCCGAGCGAGCGCACCCTACATCCATGCGCACCGCGGGCGGACGTTCGTCATCATGTTTGGTGGAGAGGCCGTGGAGTCCAAGGACTTGCGGACGCTCCTTTACGACGTTGCCCTGCTGCATTCGCTTGGCGTGCGCATCGTGCTGGTCGCCGGGGCCCGCCCTCAGATCGACGAGGCGTTGGCTCGGCGCGGTGAGCAGCCGCGCTATGAAGGCGATTTGCGCGTCACCGACGAAGTTGCGCTTCAGTGCGTGAAAGAGGCGGTCGGTGCGACGCGGGTCGAGCTGGAGGCGCTCCTTTCGATGGGATTGCCAAACTCGCCGATGGCAGGCGCGCGGCTGCGGGTTGCGACCGGGAACTTCGTGATGGCGCAGCCCGTAGGTGTCGTCGATGGCGTCGACTATCAGTACACCGGTAAGCCGCGGCGCGTGGACGCCGAAGCGATTCGGCAGCGGCTCGATGACGGTGCGGTCGTGGTGCTGACTCCCATCGGCTACTCGTCTACCGGAGAAGCGTTCAACATCAGCAGCCACGACGTCGGGGCGGCAACCGCCGTTGCGCTTGGGGCTGACAAGCTAATCGGCCTGCTCGAAGGGCCTGGAGTCATCGATGCGGAGGGCCGGCAACCCTCCCAGCTCAGCCCTCACGAGGCCGAGCGCTTCCTGCACACGGGCCGCGATCTCGGCCATGACGTGGAGCGCCATCTCGCGGCGGCCATCACGGCCTGCCAGGCCGGGGTTCCGCGCGCGCATCTCGTTGCGCGTCAAGACGACGGCTCCCTGCTTCGCGAGCTGTTCACGCGCGACGGTGTCGGCACGATGGTGACCTCCGAGGCTTTCGAAGGCGTGCGAACGGCTGTGCGAGGCGATATCGGCGGCATCCTCACGTTGATCGAGCCGCTCGAAGAGCAGGGCATCCTGGTGCGGCGTCCGCAGGCGATGCTCGAAAACGACATCGACAAATTCACGGTCATCGAGCGAGACGGCATGCTCATCGGCTGCGCTGCACTCTATACATATCCCGACGAGTCGATCGCCGAGGTCGCCTGTCTGGTCGTGCATCCGGACTACCGCGCGTCGGGCCGAGGCGATCAATTGCTGCATTACCTCGAACGCCAATGCGACGCCCAAGGCCTGGGCCGCCTCTTCGTGCTCACGACTCAGACTTCGCACTGGTTTCGGGAGCATGGCTTCGACAATTGCCAGCTGAACGAGCTGCCCGAATCGCGGCGTTCACACTACGACCAGGGGCGCCGGTCCAAGATTCTGCTCAAGCCGCTCGACTGACGCATCTACGCCAAAGCACAGGGCTTTGCGTTCACGCTTGGATGGGGTTCAGAATCGTGCTACTCGTCCCCGAATTCGCTTAATCGGGACATGAGTCGCCCTTGATACGCGCAAAATGAAGCAGCTCGAGCTCAATCCAAGCCCGGAAGTAGATGCTCCTCACAGAGACGAGGAGATGGACGAAATCGTCGGCCAGGAGGAGAAAGTCCTTGCCCGCGTGCATCGGACTGCTCAGGCCAAGCGCCCCGCGCACCGCGGTCAGCTCATCGACTACGACGCCGAGCTGATCGCGCTTCGTGATCAGATCCGGGAGGCGCGGCTCGAGGACATCCCGCCACTGGTCGAGGAGATGGAGCGGCTTCAGCAGGTGGCGCAGCGCCGCGCCAAGGTGACCGAAGGCGTGGTCGACCGCATGTCGCCTTACTTCGGCCGGATGGTTCTGGAAGAAGAGGGCCGCAAGCGCGAGATCCTCATCGGCCGCAGCACCTTCCTCGATCCCAAGACCGGCGTGCGTATCGTTGACTGGCGGGACGCCCCGGTCAGCCGGGTCTACTACCGCTACGAAGAAGGCGACGACTACGACGAGATTTTCGGCGACCGGGAGGTCGAAGGCGAAGTGCTCGTTCGTCGCAACCTGTCGATCACCACTGGGAAGCTCCGCCGCATCGGCACGCCCCAGGGCACCTTCCGGCGCTCGCGGGAAGACATGTGGAGCCGCGTCGCTGATCAGTCGACGAAGCTCTCGGGCGGGCAGGGCTCGGCCATGCGCCCTGAATCGCACCATCGGCCCGGCGAGCTCGGGCATTGGCGATGATGATCTGCGCGAGGACAAGCATCTCTCCGAGATCACCGCGCTCATCGACCCGCGCCAGTTCGATCTGATCAGCCAGCCCACCTCGGGTCTCGTCGTGATTCAAGGCGGCGCCGGCAGCGGCAAGACGACCATCGGGCTTCACCGGCTGGCGTACCTCGCGTTCCAAGATCCGCAGCGCTTCCGTTCCGACCAAATGCTCGTCATCGTCTTCAACGATGCGCTCGTTCGGTACATTTCCCGCGTTCTTCCGGCGCTGGGCGTCGAGGACGTGCCCGTGGAGACCTTCCAGCGCTGGGCCGAGCAGCAAAGGCGCCGTCACATTCCCAAGCTCACCACGCGCTATGTCGAGGATACGCCCACGCACGTGGT
Organism: uncultured delta proteobacterium; assembly: GCA_963842915.1. Lineage (GTDB taxonomy): Bacteria > Myxococcota_A > Polyangia > Polyangiales > Houyiibacteriaceae > SG8-38. The sequence goes on from CAWJII010000006.1 coordinate 26,302, forward strand.
CCGGCTCAAGAAGCATCCAGCGATGTTGCGCGCGATCGATCAGTACGTCGCCGACCTCACCGAGCAGGTCGAGGCGGAGCTTCTCGATGAAGCCAGTCGAGGCGAGGGTGGCGCCGCAGTCACTCGAATCTGGCGTGGTACGGCTGCCGAGGCGCTCGGCGTGCGGCTAGAGGTCCTTTCACAGTGGCTTCAGGAGCGCGACGGAGACGCCCAGCAGGTGTCGGTCGGAGCTCGGCACGCGCTCGGGCGCATCTGTCATCGCTGGACGGAGCGCAGTCGGGACATCGTGACGGCGTGGGCCGACCTGGTGACCGATCACCAGCGGCTCGTCAGCGCGTTCAAACGTTGGGCACCCGACGCGCTGAGCGACAAAGAAATCGAATGGGTACATTCATGGTGCAGCCGGCATTCCATGGCAGTCTTGATGAAGTACGAAGAGACGCTCGAAGAAGGCGATGATGCGCACGTGCGTAGCACCGGCGCCGATGGCCTCGACAACGATGAGCCCGCCGAGCTCGACCGCGAAGACGACGCGCTCCTGCTGCGAATCTTCCAGATGCTTCGGGGCCCGCTCTCCGGGCGCCGAGGCCCGCTCGAGTACGAGCATATTTTCGTCGACGAGGCGCAGGACATGAGCCCAGTCGAGCTGGCGGTCGTACTCGACACCGCGACCGAGCAGCAGAGCGTCACGCTTGCCGGGGACATCGCGCAGAAGCTTCACCTGGACAATGGTTTCAGTGATTGGCGGCACGTGCTCCAGGAGCTGAAGCTCGACCACATCGAAATCGAGCCGCTCAAGCTCGCCTACCGCTCGACGCACGAGATCCTCGAGTTCGCGACGGACGTGCTCGGCCCGCTTCGGAACGAGGTCTCGGGCGAGGCCACTCGCTATGGCGCGCCGGTCGAGCTGTTCGAGTTTGGCGGCAGTGGCGAGGCCGTGGGCTTCCTTTCCGAGGCGCTACGGAATCTGGTCAGCTCGGAGCCGCTCTCGTCGATTGCCGTCATTTCCCGCTACCCCGAGCAGGCGGACGTCTATTACAAGGGCCTTCGCCACGGCGAGGTGCCGAACCTTCGCCGGATCGCCGAGCAGGATTTCCCGTTCCGGCCGGGCGTCGATGTGACAGACGTGCGACAGGTCAAAGGCCTCGAGTTCGATTACGTGGTTATCGTCGAGTGCCATCGGGCGGCGTTCCCCGTGGACGACGAGACCCGGCACCTGCTCCATATCGCGGCTACCCGCGCCGCTCACCAGCTCTGGGTCTTCACGACGGGGAGCCCCTCGCTCCTGCTGCCAGAGGCCCTGGTCCGAGCCTCCGACTAGCTTCAGCCCAGGGGGGGCTTGGAGTTGCAGTCTTCCGAGGTGTGTGTAAGATTCGGAAAGTAGCGGCGGTTGCGGCCTACACCGGGATCCACGGTAGATCGAGCAACGACGCCGCTAGGGGAAGAGACGCAAAGCGCGTAGTTCCGTTTGGGTCCCGCTAGCCTCCAACGTCATTCGATGGCCGACACTGCTATCCAACAATCATCAGTAGACGAACAAGTCGCTCCCGAGGCGATTGCCGACGAAGCTGCGTCCAGTTGGCGTGAGCCCACCACTTCGGTGGGCAAGAAGCTCGCTTCGATGAGCGACCGGGCAATTCAACGTGTGACCGGCGGCAATGCGTTCTTGCGCGGTCGTCTGTATGCGCGGCGCAAAGCGGTCGAGAACCTGCAGGAGCAAGAGCACACGGTTAGTGGCGAGATCTCGGTGCGCACGGCCGAGGAGCCTTACCATACCGAGGCGACGTACAATGAAGAGAACGATAGCTGGGAATCGAGCTGCAGCTGTCCAGGCTGGCGCGGTCCCACTGGGCACTGCAAGCACGTCGCTGCGGTCATGGTGGCCCTGCGCGATGAAGTGCGACCGCCACGCGTCAAGGGACCGCAACAGCAGCAGAGCAAGAAGAAAAAGAAGACCGAGCCTGTGCACGTGCCAGGGACGGTTTCCGCGGGCGGTAAGAGGCGGCGTTCCCGACGACGGCGGCGAGGTTCAGCGGGTGGCGATGGTGGCGCCCTCGAGATTCTCTCGCCGCGCGAGATGCAGGCCAAGCGCGGTGAAGCACGCGGGCCAATGGATGCCTGGTTGCCCGTCGAGGCCTTGGACAAGCCGCTCGAGTTTGAATATCGGATGACGGTCCGCCCTGCCTCGATCACGGTGACGCCGGTATTGGCGGGCTCGCGGAGCATGGTGCCCATCAATGATGCGCTCGGCGCGTTCAACATGGTCTCGATCGATGAGCGTCCGCTGTTTCGGGCTCTCGCCCGAAACACGAACCGGGGCCAGGCGACGACGGCCGAGCTTCGAGGCGAGGATGCCGCCGAGGTTTTGGAAATGCTCAGTGATCGGCGCGTGCTGCTCGAGCCCGCATCGATGGAGCTTCGCTTCGCAAACGAGGCGCTGAAGCCGCGGATCGAGCTCGACCCGGCCAATGGCGATAGCCTGCGGGTGCGGGTCGTCTTCTACCTCGAGAGCAACAAGCGGCGCTTTGCCTTATCGAACGGCGCCTGGTTCGAAGGGACCCCGGGCTGGCAGATCGACACGACCGAGGGTGTGGCGCGGCCGGTGAGCGAGTTGGTGACGCCGGCCTGGCTCCAGCGGCTCTACCGCTCACCCGCCATGGTGCAGTCCTACGGAGACCTGCCGGAGCTGCTTGGTGAATCGATTCCACACGTCGCTGCGCTGCTTGGCGCGGATCTTCCCGACCTGAGCTCGGTGGCTGACCTGGTCGACCAGAAGCCGCGCTTCGAGCTCAAGGCCAACGGCGACATCATCGATGCGCGAGTTCGACTGTACGTGCGGTACGAGGACCAAGAGTTCGACGTCCCGCCCGATGAGTTCCCCTCACCGCTTGCGGTCTTGCCTCCCAAACGAGGAAAGAAGCGGCCTCGGGTCGTTCGGCGGGACGTAGGCGCCGAGATGGCTGGCATTCAGGCGCTGCTCAATCAGAGTTTCGATGTATCGGAGTCGGGAGACGAGCTCGTGGCTTCAGGCGAAGACGCGATCGCGTTTTGGACGAACGGCATCGGCGAGCTTCCCGAGGAATGGGACCGCTTCATTCCCGACGACTTGGTGGATGTGACGATCCGCAAGGAGTCGGTGACCCCGCAGGTTCGCGTTTCGAGCGGCGTCGATTGGCTCAACCTCGACATGAAGTTTGAGTCGGGCGGTGCGGTCGTGCGCGAAGAAGAGCTTCGCGCCTGCCTCGAGCACGGGCGGCGGCTCGTTCAGCTCGAAGACGGCACGTACGCACCGGTGGATCCCGAGAAGGTTGGGGAGGTGCTCACTCGAATGGCCGAGATCTACGCAACCGCTGGGATGAAAGACAAGCTTCCGCTTTCGCAGGCCGGGCGCGTGCAGGACCTGCTGAAGATGGTCTCGAACGCCAAGGTCTCGGCGTCGGCCAAGTCGCTCTTCGCGAAGATCGAAGACATTGATGAGGTTCCGAGCATCGCGAAGCCGCGGACACTCAAGGCCGATCTTCGTCCATATCAAAAAGATGGTTTTTCCTGGCTCGTCCTTCTTCACGAGCTCAACACCGGCGGCATCCTCGCCGATGACATGGGCCTCGGCAAGACGATTCAGACCATTGCGCTGCTGCTTTGGGCCAAGAGTAAGTACAAGCGTAAACTGAACCTAGTGGTTGCGCCGACCTCGGTCGTGCCGAACTGGGACCGTGAGATCCGCAAGTTTGCACCGGGGCTCAAGACCGTGGTCTGGCAAGGACCCAACCGCAATCAGCTGGCGCCGGATCTCGAAAAAGCGGACGTGATGATCACCAGCTACGCGCTCCTGCGACGCGACGAGGAGCTGCTGCAGTCGCTGGACCTTCGCTACGTGATTTTGGATGAGGCTCAGCACATCAAGAACCCGATGAGCCAGACCGCGCGTTCGGCGAAGAAGCTGAGCAGTGAGCGACGGCTGGCGCTGACGGGTACGCCGATTGAGAATCGCCTGAGCGAGCTTTGGAGCATCTTTGATTTCGTGTCGCCTGGGCTTCTTGGGCAGCTCAAGACTTTCGAAGAACGGATCGCACGGCCAATCGACCGTGGTGACATGGAAACTGCCCAGCGATTGCGGGCGACGATCAAGCCATTCGTCATGCGGCGCCTCAAGCGAGACGTGGCGGCGGACCTGCCCGACAAGATCGAGCAGGAGATGATCGTGCCCCTCGCCGAAGGGCAGGCGAAGCTCTACAAGCAGATCCTCGGCGAGGTGCGCAAGAGTGTCCTCAGCGAGGTTGAGAAGAAGGGGATCAGCAAAGCGCAGATTCAGATTCTGGCGGCGCTCACTCGGCTCCGGCAAGTGGCCTGCGACCCGCGGCTCATGAAGCTTCCCGATACCGAATTCGATGCGGACGACAGCGGCAAGCTCGGCGCGCTTCGCGAGATCATCGACGAAGCCGTGGACGGCGGTCACCGTGTGCTGGTCTTCAGCCAGTTCGTCCAAATGCTCAATCACATCCGCACTGCTCTCGACACCGACGGAGTGCAGTACGAATACCTCGACGGCTCCACGAAGGATCGCCTCGATAAGGTCGACCGCTTCAACGAAGACACGAGCGTTCCGGTCTTCCTGATCTCGCTCAAGGCAGGCGGCACAGGGCTCAACCTCACGGGCGCAGACACCGTCGTCCACTTCGACCCATGGTGGAACCCTGCCGTCGAAGATCAGGCTACCGACCGGGCTCATCGGATCGGCCAAACACGGAACGTCAACGTGTACAAGCTCATCGCCGCCGGCACCGTCGAGGAGAAGATCCTAGAGCTCTCGGCCAAGAAGCGAGCCCTAGTCAGCAACGTCCTGTCCACCGAAGGCAGCCCCCTCAAGGGCCTCACCAAGGCGGACGTCGAGAACCTCTTCAGCGAATAGGGGACAAGCTCCCCCTTCGGAAGCTGCTCCTTTTCGCAGCATTGCGAGGCGCACCGCGAAAACCGACGAGTCTATTGCTGCGCTAGGCCGGCCGCGTTCACTCGCATTCCCCGCTTGGCGGGAGGCCGGAGCAGCGATCGAACTCCTGGGTGCAGCCGTTGTCGCAGCGGCAATTGATGCATGCTGGGGCGGTCTGGTCGGCCACACATGCCGCAGTGCAGAACGCCGCGTCGCAGGCGACCCTGTCTCCTGTGCACGCCACGCAAGCATTCGAGAGCCCTGGGGGCGAGGCTTCGGCAATGGTGTCGTCCGAGCATTGCGCGACGCAGGCGGCGAGCTCGTCGATGATTTCCGTGGGGCAGTTCGGGAAGCACGCGATGAGGTCGAATGTTTCCGTGCCGCAGCCCTCTATCGGCGGGATCGACGATAGGGAGCCGCGGACACAAGCGTTGCCGATCGCTGTGGCTGCCTCCGTTCCGCTGAGCACATTCCCCTGGCCGTCGGTGAAATCGAGGTTGGCGTAGACCGTGGAGTCGCTCGCGCCGGTGCATCCACCCGGGGCAGCATCAGCGACGACTGTAGCGCCGACGTCTAGGGTGAGGGAAAGCGCGTCGCAGCTTGAAGTCAGGTCGTCCTCGAGACTCGAGTTGATGTCGAGCACCTGTCGGACAACGGCGCCTCCTCCGTCGAGCAGTGCCTCAGCGATCGCAGTCGCGGTTTCCTCGTCCGCTGTGGCCGCGAGTGTCATGTTGAAGCCCTGTGCGCTGTCCACCGTTCCTCGCATCAACGCGTTGTCGAGCCGGCCTTGGACTCCGGCAATCGGGATCGGAACCGTACCGAGTGAGCCGCTGATGCAGCCGGTATCGCTCAAGTTCAGCGGGATCGTGTCGGCGAGACCGCCTCCGTAGATTGGGGTCACGTTGACACAGCTCTCTTCGGCGTTCGGATCGATGATGAAGATCCAGGAGATGCTCCCGTCGCACAAGCCGTCGTACAGAACCTGGTCCACGCCGCTTAGATTGGCGCCTACGCCCGCGATGATCGGGGCGAGACCTGCGAGCGCGTTGTCTATGCCGTCGACGCCTTCTCCTGGAGCGAGTCCACCGATGCTGCAGGATTCGCCCGCGCAATTATCGAGATCGAACCCGGAGTTGCAGTCTCCGTCGATCGCGATCCACTGGACGTCGTGAGCTCTTTCGTTCCCGGTGGGTGTGCAGTTCGCGGGGTTGATGAGGCTTTCGGTGCCGATGCATCCGTTGGCGAGTACTGGAGGCCCGCTCAGCATGCATGTGGGATCCTCGATGACGGGATCGATCTGCCCGTTGCTACACCTGGGGGCCGTCGCCACGCACATGGGCGCGCCGCCAAATCCGCCGCTGCCGGCCGTCCCGCCGGATCCGCCGGACCCGCCGGTACCACCGTCGCCGTCGACGCAGCGCAGCTCAACTACCCAACTATCGATGCAACCTCGCTCGTCGGAGACGGACGCCTCGATGAACTTGGTACCGACGCTCTGGCAGCCATAGACCGATCGAGGACTGTCCGGATTTGAGATGGGGCCGTCGGATGCCAGCCAGAGATACCGGAGCGGGTCGCCTTCAGCGTCTCGGCCCTCCATGGACAGCTCGATCAGAGAGCCAACCGAGGTCTCGAGTGGGGACACGACGACTTTCACCAGCTCTGCACAGATATTGAGCTTGCCGTTCACCCTCACGCTGCCGAATCGCTCTTCGGCCTTGCAGTTGAGCATCACCGCAACCGGTGTCGCGCTATTCGCATGCACGCTGAAGCCGGCGGAACCCGCGCAGACGATACCGCCGTCGGCAACGGCTCGAAGCTCGATCAGGTAGCCGCCGCCCTCCGGCAGCCCAAAGACTTCCACCGACGCAGTTGCGCCGGGAGCGCTGGTATCAATGATGCCGCCCATGGGTGGCATCCCGTTGCCACTGATTTGGTAAAGGACCTCGTCAATCTGCGCGCTGCCGGCGAGCTCGAGGTTCAGGTCGAGCGCTCCGGTCGGCCCATCACTGCTGTCGTTGCTGCATCCGGACGCAGCGAGCATGCCCGCGAGACATACACCTAGCCAAGTCATCAAGTTCGTCTGCAACATCGCGTCCTCCTCAAGACCGAGGACCCCGGACGCCGCGATCTTGGCAGACGCGCCCGTTGAGCTCGGGTGCATCGACGCTAACATGCTCAACTGACCCTGCAGTCTTCATATTCGTTCATAATTCGCGGGCCGCGGCTTGCGCGGAACGCGAGGTAGCGACTGGTTGTTGCTCCTTGCTTAGCTGCCGTTGTGGCGAGCGAAGAAGTCGAGGAGCTTAGACCAGGCCTTGGCTTCGGTGTCGGCGTCGTAGAATGCTCGGATTGGAATGTGGCGGCCGAGTGGGGCGAGACGGCCTTCGAGCTGGTTCATGAAGGAGTGACCGACGCCTTCGTAGATGTGCACTTCATGTTCGACACCGAGCTCTTCGAGATGGCGGGCAAGGCGCTTTGCATGGGAAAGAAACGGGGTGTCCATGGCCCCATACTGCGCGATCGTGGGGCAGAGATTTTGGAGACGCGAAGCCTTTTGAGGAACAGCGCCATAGAAGGGTGCTGCGACTGCGTACGATTGGTCGGCAGCCGCGATGAGGGCGAATCCACCCCCCATGCAGAAGCCCGCGACGGCGATACGTTCGGCGTCGACGTCGTCTCTCGCCGCCAAGACTTGCCGGCTTGCCTCGATGACCTCGTAGGCGAAGCCCTCGCCGGTGGCCATCGAGGTGAGTGTCCTGACGACGCAGCCCGGCTTGCGGCCCTGGTAGAGGTCCGGGGCAATCGCGACATAGCCTGCGTCGGCGAATCGTTGACAGTGCCGCTTGAGATCCGTGGTGAAACCGTAGATGTCGTGAATGACGACGACACCGGGGAAGGGCGCCGCTCCGGTGCTTGGAAGACACAGCGCTGCCTCGTGAGGCTGTCCCTGCGCAACCGGTATTGAGATTGTCTCGGTCATTCTCAGCCATCATGTGCGAGTCCCGGTGGCAGTGCCAGGGTCTTGTTACACCGCCCGGTTCAGTTACACCGCCCGCCCACCCCCACCCGTAATCCTCCCTGGCGCGGCGTTCGCTTCGCTCCGCCTTGCCGGCGCCCTTGGCGCCGGGCTTCGCCCTGCGGGCTCGCGCTGCCGCCTGCTGTCTTGCGGGGGAGGCAGTGCCAGCGTCAGTGCCAGCGTCAGTGCCAGTGCCAGTGTCGGTGTCGGTGTTTGGGGCGGGCGTCACTGTGCGGCTTGTGCTGCCGCGGGTGTTTGGGGGGGCGGGTGTTGGGTGGGTTGGGTGGTACGGCTTGGTTACACCGCCCCGCCCACCCCCACCCGTAATCCTCCCTGGCGCGGCATTCGCTTCGCTCTGCCTTGCCGGCGCATTCGCGCCGGGCTTCGCCCTTCGGGCTCGCGCTGCCGCCTGCTGTCTTGGGGGCGGGGCAACGAGGAGGCACTGCCACGGCCACGGTCCTACGGCCACGCTCCGCCTTGCCGGCGCTTTGCGCCGGGCTTCGCCCTTCGGGCTCGCGCTGCCGCGGGTGCTTTGGGGGGGCGTGCCAGTGTCACTCGGATGCTGCGCGGCGTATTTCGTTTCGCCTCGCGACGGGGTCTCTCAGCGGGGTGCTTCGCAACTGGCCGACCTCCTCGGCTGTGTACGCGGGCTCGGGACGCTTCCCCGCGAAGCGAGCGACTAGCCAATTCATCAGGCCGGCTAGCCTCGCGTCCGACAGTGGTGCCTGGGCGGCGCCCGGAACTTGAACCCAGTACTCCCGGGCGCCGGGCTTCGCGCTGAGCTCCGGCATGGCGAGGAGTGAGGGCACCGTCTTCGAACCGGTTCCATCGACCCTGTGGCAGCCAGAACAGTTCAGAAGGTAGTCGTGCTCTTCGTACGATTCCGCACTAGCCGGCTGCGCCAGAAGCAGGAACCCGGTCAGCGCGAGGAGACGACTCATTTCTCCGGCTGCGCCTCCTTGGCAACCTTGACGACGACGGCGGTCGAGCAGCTGTAGGTCTGTGTCGCTGCCCCGCCGCACCAGTTGATGTCGTTGTTGCGATACCAGTGGTAGAGGGGGCGCTCGCCTTCGTTTCGGTTGCACATGCAACGTCCGCAGAACGTCTTCCCGCAGCAGTCGTTGTACGAAATGATGTAGTCCTTTCCGTCCGCGGGGTTTCGGCAGGTGCCGATCCAGGTCACTGGTGACATCGCCGTGCCGGGCGGGCAGGCGGTGTGCGAACCACCACAGCAGCTGCAGAGGAAGCCGTCGATCGCGCAGTGGCGCCAGTATTCGCAGCGCGTCGGGTCGCCTTCGCGGCCTTTGACACCGTCCTCTCCAAGCTTGTGCTTCTCGGCTGCTCGAGCCACCGGAAGCAGGGGCAGGGCGGCGCCGCCGACTAGAGCTCCGCCGAAACGCGACAACCAATTTCGACGCGACACCCGCCGCGCGGTCTGACGTGTCATGCCCTCGAACCAGCGATCGAGCCGACTCATTTCGCCTTCTCCTCTAGGAACTCCTGAATCGAGGCGACGCCGTGTCGTTGCGCTTCGAACAGGCTCTCGACGTGTTCGCGCGTGTTGACCAATCCCTGCGCCGCCACGATGCCCTGCTCGTCGATCAACACCGCGTAAGGGAGCTTGGCGACCCCGTAGCTCATGCCGAGGGGCGCGGACAGGACGTATGGCAGGTGCGCAATTCGCTTCTCGGCGACGAAGGACTGGTGCTCCTCCGGATCTCCATCGCTGGCCAACACGACCCGAACGCGCGGCACCTCGGTTCGGGCGACGCGCTCGAGCGTCGGCAAAAGCGTCTCGCAAACCGGACAGCTCGGCGACAGGAAGAACAGCAGGGTTCGGGATTCGTTTTCGGATGGCCCGCCGATGTGCAAAGGGCGACCTTGCAGGTCGAGCAGGCTCAATGCGGGGGCGGGATCTCCAGCTTTCACGTTCGACTTCGGACTCAGGGCGCCGACTGGTGAAATCCGCTCGTGGAGCAGACCGATTTGGCGCGTGAGCGCGAGCACGGTCAGCGCCAGACCGATGACAAGCAGCCACAGGACGGCGTTGGAGACGAGGAGGGCGTCGATCATAGGGGACCTTTCGAGCTCTGCAGCGCAGGGCCGCTTGCTGCCAGGTGTTGCGCGGCCGCCCAAAGGAGCGAGAGCGTGAGGACGGCCGCTGCCACGCTGAACAGGTCGACCCAGAGGAGTGTCCGGCTCCGAACGGGCATGAGCAGGACAGCTGCTGCGGAGAGCAAAATTAGGTTCCGAACGATCAGCAGGCTGCTCAGCGGCGCACTGCGCGAGGAGGCAAAACAGCCGCAATCGATTTGTTGTCGGCCCCGCAAGAGATTCGTCGCAATGGCCCCCGTGTAGAGAGAGAGAAGGGATATCGCGGCAAGCGCGGCGAGCTCACGACTTGGAGGGTAGAGAAGCCCGGCCGCGATCGACAGCTCGAGCAGAGCAAGGAGCGAAGCTGCCGGAGAAACCAGCCACCGGGGCAGCAGCTCGTACGCGCGCAAGGTCTCTGCAAATCGAAGTCGGTCCGAGAGCTTGTGCCATGCGGCGGACGCGATGAGGAGCGCCAAGCAAGTGCGCAGCGTGATATCGATCACGGGGTCGGTCATGGCACCACCAAGAGCGCGCCGGACAGTCCGGTGTCTTCGACGTCGCGAAGGTGCGCGCCGCTCAGCGCGTCGAGAACCCCTACCGCACCGAGATCGGCGTGGCGCATGAAGAGGAGTGGTTGGCTGTCCTGAGTCACCGCGATGCTATGCACACCCATGTTGGGCAGGACGAAGTTGAGGATCTTTCCGACCGTGCCTTCAGCGTCGAAACCGGCTTGGGGGCCCAGGAATGCAGAGATCAGATTGGGCGCCGAGAACGCCTCAGCCTTCTTTTGTGCTGGCAGGTCGTAGACCCAAATTTCGGTGCCCGGATCCTTGTGAGATCCTGGTCCGCCTTGGTGTGTCACGGAGTAGAGGCGTTTGGTGCCCCGATGATATGCGAGATGTTGGGCGCCTCCGATACGCCAACCCTCTTTGAGCTCCTCGTCGCTGAAGAGCGGCCAGGGCGTCTTGGGCACCGGGGCGTCGCCGCCGAAGTCCACTTCGTAGAGAAGGCCCTCGAACGAAGCGAACCACCAGATAGAGCCATCCCGAACGCCTTTTTCGGTGACGGGATCGCTGACGACATCGAAGAACGGTGCGGTCCGCGCGATACGGTCCAATACGCCGTTCGCTTTCAGATGTACGGTTACGGCAGTCCCGTCGCCGCACAGCATCCCGAAACGAGTCCGGCCGGCGGGAAAGACCGCCGCGCAGCCGGCCGTTTGAACTTCGGCAACCATTCGCCTCTCTTCGATGTCCACGACGGACACGGAGGCTCCAGGAGACTGATTGAGGACCACGATGAAGCGGTCACCGTCGAGCATCCCGACCAGGGCAATGCCCGTCCCAGTGTCTGCTGCCTTCGGTGGGATTTCGACCTCGCCCTTCACTTCCAGGGTGCGGGCGTCGTAGATGACGACGTAGTCGTGTCGCTCGCCGCGGTGGCCGCGAGAGTAGATCGTATCGATGTTGTAGATCTCGTTTCGCAGGCGGGACCAGACGGGGGCTTTGGGCGAAACCTGCACCCCAGTATCGAGCGAGCCCAGCATTCGGCCGCTGTCTCCGTCGATTAGGATGGAATGACGAAACACACGGTCCGGCACCCAGACCCAGTGCTCGCTCGCCGTCTCGGGCAGCTGCATGACCTGGCCGACTTCTTCGGGCGGAAGCTCGGCGTCGGCGCGAATCGTCAGAGCGAGGAGGCACACACCGAGCACCATGGACCCGAGAACCTCGACCTGGCTGGGCATGGAAGGGTGGTACTCGAATTGCTAGCGAACTGGCAACAGCGTCATGGCCCGAGGCCGGCGTCTCTGCGAAATTCCAGGCACTGCGAGCTTCCTTTCTCGAACTCACGGCACGTCGTTCCGCGGATCTCATAGATCCGACACGCATTCGGGCTCTCGTTGGTCCCGAGATGCACGCAGGAACCGTCTTCCCGGGCTGCGAACCCCAGCATTCCGAAGTGGCCCGGTTGAACCGCTTCAGCGATGTCGCCCCGGCCGAGTCGTCGCCAGCGCAATAAGTCCTCTGGCGGGATCAAGATGCGGCCGTCGGCTCCTGTTCGGCAGCAAGCGCCACAGCTCAGGCAGTCGAGTTCTTCGTCCATCGATTGAGGAGTATGGCGCGCTCGACCTTCGGCGCACGCGGTGGACTTTGCTCACGAAGCGTGATCTATTGTCCAGGATGCGGATTTGGTTTCTTTGCGTGGCCGTGCTGCTGAGCTGCAAGCCCAGGGAGAGCGACAAGGAGGTCGCGCTGCCTGAGGTTTCTCCGGATACGGTCGTCGTCTCCTGGAGCGTGATTAGCCGAAGTGCAGACCGGCGGAGCAGCCATGTGGTACTCGAGGCCAGTCGTGACCTGATCACGACTAGCCGGTCTCCCGACGGCACGATGATGACCGTCAGCAGCACCGTCTCCAAAGATGGGTACGCGAAGCTGTTGGGGGCTCTGCGCGAGCTGGACTGCTGCTCGTTGACGTCAACTGCTGAAGAACGCTCCTATCCGAGCGAGGCCAAGCCTCAGCTGGAGATCAACTTGGGAGATCGCCGCTGCGAGATCGAGCTCTGGGATCGACAGTGGCGTGAGGGGCGGGCCAGGGAGTGCGGCTTCGCCTTCGCGCAGATTCACGGCAACGGTTTTGTGCCCGACCCGCCGGTCGACGAGTCCGCTCCGTAGCCGTATGCTCGCGCGCGATGTCCCCGAAGTATTTCTGCGCAAATTGCGACAAAGAATTCGTTCTGGAAGAGCCGGAAGGAAAACCGCGGTGCCCTCGCTGTATGCGTAGGGGCGGCGTCGAGCTAGCGCAGGAAGTCCCGGAACGAGCCGAAGCGCGGCGTCCCTGGATTCTCCTTCTGGCACTCGTGCTCGTCGCGGCGGGCGTGGGCTACGGTGTGTACCGCGCTACGGCGGTCACGCTCGACGAGACCCCGCCGCTACGCCCGCTCGAGCCTGCGGAGCTGGCGGCCTACCTCGAGCGAGACCAGGTTCAAGTTGGGACCTACGAGTCGCTCATGATGCTCAGCGGCGGAGTTGAAGGCTGGCCCGAGAGCGCCGCCGAAATTGCTTCGAAAATGCAGGGAGAGTCGGCGCGCTGGTCGCTCGAGCGGCCGCTGACGCGCGACTTCTTCGGCGCCGACGAGACGTTTGCAGCGATGGAAACACAGAAGGAGCGCGTGAAGCTCTATCCGCTCGAGATGGCGACCGCGATGACGGCCCTGCTGCGCGAGCGCGGGGTCAAAGCGATGGTTGCGGAGGCCTGGGAGCTGGAAGGCACCAGTGCGCCGGCCGATCCTTCGGGCATGCTGGGCTACTTCGTCACGGCGGTGTACGAGTCGGCGGAGGCCCAGGAGCCATCCGCATACTTCGACCCCTGGGGCGGCGGGGACGTGCAAAGCCCATCGGTTCGAGTGCTTCGAGACACCGAAGTGTTGGCGGCCGCACTGGGCGCCGACGCGACCCGTATCTTTGCTCGTTCGGGAGATGCTACGAAGGCGCTTCCCATGGCCGAGACGGCGCTCCTGCTCGATCCCGTGTCTCCGTCGCTTCGGGGCGTGAACGCGACGATCCTTCTCGAGTCGGGCGGCATCGAGCAGGCGGTCAAGGAGTTCCAAGCGGCACTACAACTTCGACCGGACGGGCCTCGCGAGCTCAACATGGTGCAGCTTCATCTCGCCCAAGCGGGCATTCTAGAAATGAACGGTCAGCAAGAAGCCGCCGAAGCCGAGTTCAATCAAGGCAGCCGCATCGTCGGAGACGTCATCGAGCGCTGGCCACGCTACGCTCGCGCGCATGTCTTGATGGCTTCCGTCTATCTGAGCACCGACGAGCCAGAGCGCGCCCGGCTCGAGCTCGAGGCCGCTGAAGCGCTCAACCCGGATGCGCCGCTGCTCTGGTCTATCTGGGCGCAGTACGATTTGACCACGAACGATCCAATCGCAGCGGCCGGCAAGATGAAGCGCGCAGTGAGCCTCGATCCCGACAACTGGCAGCTCCGGCTTCAAGCCGCACGGGTTCTGCAAGGGGCGGACGATGACGAAGGCGCAGAGGAGAACCTCGCGGCCGCGATGCAAATGGTGCCCCCCGAGAAGCGGGCGGACGTTCAGCGCTTCGTAGAACGGATGATGGGGGCTCGAGCCCCGCGCGATGCAACTCCGCAGGCAATGGAGCAGACGCCTAGCGACCCGGCCTTGATGCTAGGTGATCCGTCCAACTTGCGCCTGCGTGACCCGGGTGAGGCCCTGCAGCTCGAGCTCGACAGCGAGTAGAGGGCTAGGTCTGGGGAGCGGTGTTCGCCTCGTCGATGCTGCTCACCGACAGGATGCGCTTCCAAAGGGCGTCGCGACCGTCGCCGGTCACCGAGCTGTAGGAGATGAGCGGTCGGTCGAGCTCGCGCCGCAGGGCTGCCACGGCTGGCTTTCGCTTGCTCGACGGCAGCTTGTCGATTTTGGTGGCGACGAGAATCGGGGTGACGCCGATACTGTCGAGGAACTCTAGCAACTGCAGGTCGTCGTCCTGCGTGCCCCGCCGGATATCGATGATGACGACCGCGCCTCGGAGGCCCGGTCGCTCCCTCAAAAACCCTTCGATGAGCGGGCCCCAGGAGCGGCGTTCGGCTTTGCTGCGCCGCGCATAGCCGTACCCGGGCAAGTCCACCAAATCCAAATGGGCCTCGTCATCGTTGCTCCGCAGGCGCACCCGAAAGATGTTGATCGCACGCGTGCAACCTGGCGCGCCGCTCGTGCGTACGAGCTTCTTGCGGCGGACGAGGTTGTTGATCAGGCTCGACTTGCCGACGTTCGAGCGCCCCGCGAACGCAACCTCCGCAAAGGTCGGCGCGGGCAACTGTGCGAGGCCGGTGGCCCCGGCGACGAATTCAGCGTCGAGCACATCCATGGCGAGGGTTGTAGCGCCCTTCGCAAGTCACGCACGCACGCGGCGGCGAATGGCCGCCCGAAGGTCAACTAGCTCCGGCGATCCGAGGGCAGCCACCACCCCGAGGTAGGTCAGGAGCCCGGCGACCGCCGTAGCGCCGAAGATCGCCAAGTTGCGCGGGTCATTGCCGCCCAGCTCCCAGCGACCAAGGCTCGCGCAGGCCCAGACGACCAGGCCCATGACGGCGCTGGCGACCAGGACGCGAGCTACACTGGCGCTGACCTCGGCCATGCCGAGATTCCCCGTTCGCCGCCGAAGGAGCCAGAGCAGGGCGGCGAGTTGGGTGACCGCTGCAGCAGTCGTGGCGGCGGCGAGGCCGGCGTGCTGCATGGGGCCCATCAGAACGAGGCTGACTCCGATGAAGGCGAGCAGGTTCAGAGCGCTGGCGATCACCGGAGTCCGAGTGTCGTTGTGTGCGTGAAACATCGGGACGATGGTGCGCACCGAGGCCACCGCCCAAATGCCAGCCGCCTGCCAAACCAGTGAGCGCTGCGTCTCGTGGATCGCCGCCGCGTCGTAACGCCCACGGCCGAAGAACACCGTGGCGGCCGGCTCGGCGAGCACCGCCAGCGCGACGGCTGCCGGGATCGCGACGAAGAGAGAAAGCCGGAACGCGTGTCGGAAGAGACGCTTGGCTTCTTCTTCATCGCCATGGGCGACGGCCTGGCTCAAGGAGGGAAGGGCGGCCGACGCGATGGCCAGCGCGAACATCCCTTGGGGGATCTCCGCCAAGCGCTGACCGTAGTAGAGGTAGCTGACGCTTCCGGTGGGAAGGAAGGACGCGAGCAGCCTCGAAAGCAACACGTTGACTTGGTAGACGCCGAGGCCTGCCAGTAAGGGAACCATCAGGCGGGCGCACTTGCGCACGTAGATGTCGTTGAAGCCGATCTTCGGACGGACGATCAGGCCTTCTCGGCGAAGTGCCGGGAGCTGTGAGACGACTTGAAGCCCGCCGCCGACGAGCGCGCCGAACGCGAGCGCAAAGATCGCCGGCCAGCCGAGCTCGCGGAGTACTGGCGCGAGTAAGAGCGCGGCAGCGATGAGCGAGATGTTCAGGAGCGCGGGCGCAAAGGCCGGTGCTGCGAATCGTTTGCTCGCGTAGAGGGCGCCCATCATCAGCGCCGAGATGCCCATCAGGAAGATGTACGGAAACAGCATCCGGGTGAGCGCGATGGTGGTTTCGAAGAGCGCCTCGTCGCGCTGAAAGCCCCAGGCGTAGGCTTTGACGATCCATGGGGCCCCGAGGACGCCGACCATCGTGACCAGGAACAGGACGACAGCCATGGCACCGATCAAGTTCCGGTAGAACTCTTTGGCTCGCGCCACGCCCTCGCGCTCGCGCACTTCGGTGAACACCGGAACGAACGCTGCGGAGACCGCGCCTTCACCTAGGAGCACGCGAAGGGCATTGGGGATCGTGAAGGCAAGCCAGAACGCGTCGGTCGCGGCCAGGGCAAAGACGGCGGCGACGACCGCATCGCGAACCGCGCCCAAGATCCGGGACGAAAGTGTACCCGCAGCCACGACACCAGCGCGGCGAACGATTTCGCCACCTGACGTTCTAGCTGGCTTCCCGGACATCGGCGGAAGGATGCGCACGAGGCGTCGATCCCGGCAAGAAACCAGGCCCGGTCAGCTTGCGCTCAGCAAGCCCTGAAGTTGGGCGATTTCGATGGTGTACGAGGTGCCGCAGTAGTCGCAGTCGATGCTCAGCGGCTCGCCCTCGTCGACGAGCTCTTGGATGTCCTTGCGATTGAGGACGCTGAGCGTGGTCATTACCCGGACTTGGCTGCAGTGACAGCCGAAGCGAATGTCGCTGCTCTGCAGCCAGGTGAAGGGCATGCCTTCGAAGATCCGCTCGACCAACTGGGAAGGCGAACCATCGGAGATCTGCAGGCGGTCTCGGATATCGACGAAGTCCTCGAGACGCTTGGTCATCGTCTCCATGGCTGCCTCTGCCTCGATTGCTTCGGGAAGGAGCTGCACGACGTAACCGCCCCCCGTTGGGTTTTCTCCCCCGACCAGCGAACCCAAGGATATCATCGACACGATTTGCTCTGATAACTGCATGTAACGCATGAAGGCCTCCGAGAGATTCCCGCTTTCGGGGACCTCGACCACTCCACGGTGCAGATCGGAGTTCGGAAGCGTTCTCATCATTTGCAGGGTTGCGCGGGTCTTCCGGAGGTCAGGCGGCGCGCCTCTGGAACCCGTCTGCAAGAGCCCGCGGGTCCAGCCGTCGGGATGCGAATCAGCCACGAGCTGTCCCGCCTCCCCGTCGAAGCGCACGATGCACTGCACCCGAAGTGTGGGTGCCATGGTTTCGCGATAGAGCACCGCGGCGGTCAGCAAATCTGCCATGTCGTTGGCGATGAGCCCGGAGAGCCCTTGGGCTTCAATCACGGCCTGCGCGGTGTCGGTCGTTCGGGCGGCGATGATTCGAAAAGCCCCGTCGTTGGTCATCGCTCGTACTACGGAGTCAGATTCGGGCATGTTTCCTCTTGAAGCGCATTGGCGATCTCTTGGCAGGCGCTACTCTTGCTCCGGGAGCAGCAAATGACAATCCACAAGATCGTTCTCATCCCGGGTGACGGAATCGGCCCGGAAGTGGCGGCCGCGACAACCCGCGTCCTCGCAGCGGCTAAGGCGCCGCTAGAATGGGTCGAGCATCATGCAGGCGTCGCAGCGCTCGAGACGCTCGGCGAGGTGTTGCCCGAGCAGACGCTCGACGCTGTTCGTGAGCACGGGCTGGCGCTCAAGGGGCCCTGCACGACTCCGGTGGGCAAGGGCTTCACCTCGGTCAACGTGCAACTTCGCAAGCGCCTAGATCTCTACGCTGCCGTGCGTCCGGTTCGCAACCTGCCCGGTGTCGAGACGCGGTATCAAGACGTCGACCTCGTCGTGATTCGGGAGAACACCGAGGGGCTCTATAGCGGCATCGAAAATGAGGTGACCAAAGGCGTGGTGACGAGCCTGAAGGTTGCGACCGAGTCGGCGTCCCGGCGCATTGCGCACTGGGCTTTTCAGTACGCGCGTGACCGCGGCCGCAAGAAGGTCACCGTGATGCACAAGGCCAACATCATGAAGCTGACCGACGGGATGTTCATTCGCTGCGCGCGCGAAATTCGAGAAGAAGAGAATTTCACCGACATCGAATACCAAGAGGTCATCATCGATGCCGGCTGCATGAAGTTGGTTCAGGACCCGACGCAATTCGACGTCCTGTTGCTGGAGAACCTCTATGGCGACGTACTGAGCGACCTTTGCGCGGGTTTCGTCGGCGGACTAGGCGTGATTCCTGGCGCGAACATTGGTGAGCAGTATGCGGTTTTCGAAGCGGTTCACGGCTCGGCGCCCGACATCGCGGGTAAGGGCATTGCCAATCCGCTGGCCCTGCTCATGTCGGCTGTGATGATGCTCAATCACATGGCGGACACGCGCGGCGACGAGACCAGCCGGGCATCCGCGGCGCGGATTCGCGAGGCCTACAACCGAGCGCTTGCCGACGGGCAAAAAACTGGCGACCTCGGTGGCAAGCTCGACACCGAGGGCTTTGCCTCCGCGGTCATCGAGCGGATGGCGGGCTAGTCATCCAGCTCCCGAACTCCGCCGCTCCCACCTGCGACGCGCAGAAGCGGGGGCAGAACGACCAGCGTGGCCACCAGGCAGCCGCCGATCGTGACGGCGATGAGCTCGCCGAAGTTGCGGACTGGAACGAACGAGCTGAGGAGCAGCACCGAGAAACCGGCCATCAAGGTCACGCAAGAGATCACGATGGCACGGCCGGTGCCGCGCGCGGCGCGCACCAAGGCAGCTTCGCGCCCGATGCCGTGGTGCATCTCCTCGCGGAATCGCGCCAAGACGTGAATGGTGCCGTTCACCGCGAGGCCGAGGCTGATCGAGAAGATGATGACCGTCGAGACGTTGAGCGGGATCTCGCGCCAGACCATGTAGGCCATCGTCGCTACCAAGGGGATCAGGTTTGGAGGGATGCTCAGCAGCCCCAGCCGAATGCTACGGAAGAAGAACGCCAGCAAGAGGAAGATGATCACGACCGCGACCAAAAGGCTTCCGAGCAAGTCGTTGACGACAGCCGCTTGCCCGCGTGAACCCGTGTAGGCTTCTCCGGTGTACGAAACCGAGACCGTATCTTCGCCCCGGAGGGTGCCGTCGATCACGTTCTCGAGGACGTCGAGGAAACGCATCGTTGCCTGCGCGCCGACGTCCCGGAGCTTGAACTGGATACGCGCCTTCTTGCCGTCTTCGGTGAGCCATGCGCTCAGCGGGCTAGGCTGGCGCTGGCTCATCATCGTGACGAGCCCCTTTACCTGCTTCTTGCTCTTGAAGTACTCCGAGCGGACGCTCGGGTCGTCGGCAAGGAGCGCATAGGATTCCCGCAGCATGTCGCCGTAGCTCAGGCTTCGGATGATCTCGGGGCGGAGCGCCGCCCAGTTCCGAATGCGCTGAATCTTCTGGACCATCTTCGGGTCCATGAAGTGGTCTTCTTCGGTGCTGACCAGCACGACCTCGAGTGGACGAACGCCCGCGAGCTTCTCTTCGATCAGAAGGGTGGTCGTGTAGACCGGGTCGCTTTCGTCGAACTGGTCGAGCAAAGCATGGTCGACGGTGATTTGGCTTGCTACGTAGCCTGCGCCCACGGTGAACAGTGCGGTCGCGCCAAGCACCGCCCAGCGCCACCGAAGCAGCCTGGCGACCAGACCGCTGGTCACGTTGGTGAACATGCTGGTGCGTTCTTTGCGAATGTCTGCACGCTTGGGTGGAGTCGCCCAGGTGAGAACCGCCGGAACGAAGGTGATGATGACGACGTAGGAAACCATCACGCCGAGACCGGCGGTGATGCCGAAGTGTCGAAGCATCACGGTCCTGGAGACGACGAGCGAACCAAGACCGACCGCTGTGGTGGCCGAGGTGAGCATACAGGCGACGGCGATCGCGCGCACCGTCCGGCGCCCAGCGGCCTGCCGGTCCGGGTCGTCGTCGGTGTGTACCTCGTCGCGATAGCGTTGAATCAAATGCGTGGCGTCGCTTATGCCGATGATGATCAGCAGGGGCACGATCACGTTGTTGAGGATGTTCATGGGCTCGCCGAAGAGCCCCATCCCCCCGACGGTCACAAGCGCCGTGATCGCAACCGCCGCAAGTGGAAGCAAGACGCCTGGCATCCAGCGAAACGACAAGGTCAGCAGGATCAAGCAGACCAAGACGGTCAGAGGAATCAAGCGCAAGTTGTCCTCGCGCATCTTACTGACGATGACGCTGCGAAGGTAGGGCAGGCCGCCGACGTGTACCTTGATGTCTTGGAACTCCGCGCGCTCGAGCGAGTCGCGGAGCTCGTCCATCGCCCTGCGCATCTCTTTGGGGTCGAGCTCGTGCAGTTGGAGGGCGATACCCGCCACCGTGTGGTCCTCGTCGATCAGGCGGCCGACAAGGAGTGGGCTACTCAAGATCGCCGCGGCGAGCTCGCTGGCCTCTTCTTCGGTGACCTCGGCTCCTTCGACGATCGGGTCGGTTTCTAGCTCCGCCGACAAGGCTGGACCAACCTCGGCAATGCCGCCGGGGAAGCGGTCGGGGTCGCTTTCGATGATGTCGAGAAGCGCGTTGAACATGGCGTCCTCGAGATCGCCTTGCGCATCGGGCTTGTCTCCCGGCTCGTCGAGGGAATCGAGGTCGTCGAGGTCGTCCAGGCTATCGAGGTCGCCTTCGTCGTCCGCTCCTCCGACCTCTTGAAGGCCGTCTTCGTAATCGAGGTCATCGAGATCGCCCTCGTCCTCGTTGGTCGCGCCCTTGACCCGCCTGGGGATGTTGAGGGTCGTGATGCCCGCGACCTTCTCGACCCAGGATTTCTCCGCAAAGTAGAGTGAAAGGTCGTGGATCTGCTGAAGCGAGTCCCGGGAAAGAACGTCGTCGGCCTCGACCAGGATGAGAACCGCCTCCCGCCGTTCCCCGAACCAGTCCTCGAAGCGCTGCTGGATGAGCGCGTATTCCTCGCCCTCGAAGGAAGAGAGCAGGCTTTCCGGCGCGGGATCGGCCGTCAGCTTCGGGATCTGGGTCGCGAAGGCAAGGGTCACCAGGACCGAAATCCAGACCACGAGCTTCCTTCGCTCAGTGACGAGCCTGGCAAGCCAATTCAGGGTTTCCTGGCGTCGGGACACGGGCCTGTATGCCTGTTCGAAGCCGGAGCCGCAAGCTTCCTGCCACCGGCTTGACAGCCCCGGCGGGCAGGGCTACCACGCGCCTCCCTACGGGGAGGATATACGAGTGGCCAACCACGCCTCAGCAAAAAAGCGAGTCCGCCAGACCATCAAGCGCACCGCGCGCAACCGTCACATCCGCACCAACGTGCGTACGTGCGTGAAGCGTGTCCGTGCCGCGATCGAGACAGGCGACGCTGCGACAGCGAAAAAAGCGCTCATCGATGCGGTCAGCCGTATCGACGGCGCGGTGTCCAAGGGCATCTTCCATCGCAAGACCGGTTCGCGGTACATCGCCAGGCTGACCCAGCAAGTCAACGCCCTGCAGAGCTGAGTTCGGGCCGCGCTTCCGATCGGCTTGGGTTGGGCTAGCTAGGGTCCGCGCAGAGCTCGAGCACGGCGTCCTGCAGGATGACGTCCGGCGGGCGCTTGCTGCTCTTGAGTGCGCGATCGGTCTCAGCGATGAGCGTGAAAGCTTTCCCGAGGCTTTCGGCGGTGAACCGCCTTGCCGATTCGGTCAGGTCGCCGGCTTTGAAGGGGGGGGCGCCCGCGCGCGTGGCCGCCTCTTGGGGACGTAGGCCCTCGGACAGGCCTTCGCGCATCCGGGCGACAATCCGGAGCTGCCGAGCCACCATGGCGAGCAGCCGAAGCGGTGGCTCGCGATCGTCGAGAAGTGACTGTGCGGCGGCGATCCCCTTGCGACGGTCCTTGAGCCCAATCGCATCGACCAGGCTCCAGATCGACTCGACGCGAATCCGCGTGACGCAGGTCATCACTGCATCGGCGTCGATGCGCTGGCCGGCGCCTACGAAGAGTGAAAGCCGCTCCATCGCGTCATCGATGGCCGCGAGGTCGTCACCCACCGCCTCGAGCAGCGCTTCGATCGCTTGCGGCACGATGCTGTGTTCCCGGGCGGTGGCCTCCGCGCGGATGAATTCCCGAAGCGCGGCACCGCGGAGAGGCTTGGCCTCGATGAGATAGCCCTTCTTCTTCGCAGTTTTGGCGAACGGAGAGCGCCCGTCGAGCTTGGTCGCGGTGAATACGACGCATGAGCAGTCACTCGGATCGTCCAAGTATGCGGTGAGATTCTTCAGCTCCGTCGGCGCCATTGCATCAACGTGGCGGAGCAAGACCAGTCTGAGGTCGGCCATCATGGGAAGCGTCCGTGCGGCCGAAATCACACGTGACGCTTCGAGCCCCTTGCCGTCGAACACCTCGACGTTGAAGCCTGGCGCTCCCGTCGCGTCGACCGCTTTGCGCACGGCATGGACCGCGCGCTCGATGAGCAGACGTTCGGTTCCCACCAGAACGTATACGGGGTCGAGCGAGCCTTTCGAGGCCCTCTTGGTGACATCATTTAGGCTTGGCACTGTTCAGCGGGCTTCGTCATCCGAGAAGGTGACTTCGCCGCCGTGTTGTACCCTGTCCCCCAGAATTTGAAAGCGGTAACGGCCGACCTCTTGTCGACGCACGGTCACCACCATCTCTAGCCGCCGGTTTGGCTCGAACTGCGGACGCTTGAGTCTGAGCTTGTGCACGATCGTTCGCTGATTGCTGTTGTTCACGAAGACCGTCATGGCTGGCGCGATGAACTTCCGCTCGGTAGTCTGGATGTCGTAGAAAAGGACTTCGAACTCCGAGTCGCCCAGCGGAGCGTTGAAGTTCGCGACCAAAGTGGCCTGCCATTGACGGTCTTCGACCGGTGCGTCGGCGTTTTCGCGTAGCCGCGTGGCCCGGTTCGACTGCGCGAAGCGAAGGACACCTGACTCCGAGAGCGAGCGAGGAACGCCTTTTTGCGTCAGAAAGATCCTGGCGCGAAGACCCTGTGCGGCCTCGGCTGCCTGCCAGGGGGTCACCGACGAGATGATTGCTGCCAAAGCAGTTGCGACGAGTGCGAGGCGTGGATTCACAGCTTGCTCCTGGGTTCGATCCAAGCATCAGGTTAACAACTGAAACTTTACAGTGACAGGGTGAT
Source organism: uncultured delta proteobacterium (assembly GCA_963842915.1). Classification (GTDB taxonomy): domain Bacteria; phylum Myxococcota_A; class Polyangia; order Polyangiales; family Houyiibacteriaceae; genus SG8-38. Next base: position 49,460 of record CAWJII010000006.1, read on the forward strand.
AATGTGGATAGATGTAGGTTTTGACCCTTCATGCTTGATACACCCGTCCGAAAAGTTGTGCCCCAAGGCGCTGACCGCTAACTCCGAGCCAGGAACGGAGCTCGATGACGACAGTCAGTGGGGGAGTGAAAGGACTGGTCGCCCGCGCGCAGCGCGAGGCACAGAGGCGCGCGCAGAGCCCTTCGACGGCGTATCTGCTGCTCGTGATGCTGCAGACCGGGGGCCCGATGGGAACCCTTCTGTCTGGGCTCGGGGTGAAGGAGAGCGATTTGCTGAGCGCGATCCGCGTCGTGGATTCGGAGTCGACGAGCGCGCTCGAGCGGGCCGTGGAGCGAGCGTACCGACTGGCCAAGGCAGCCGAAGCTCCACAGGTGTTGCCGGCGCACTTGCTGTTGGCCATTGCGCGGGACACGCGGAGTGCGGCGCACCGAAGCCTCGAAGTGATCGGGACCGGTTCCCGGCGAGTTCAGGAGGCGGTGCACGAGGCGCTTCGACCCGAAGATGCGCAGTCCGCGCCGAGCTCGACCTACATTCGGCCTGCCGCCTCCTTGTCCGCGCGTCCGTCAGCCAAACCTTCGCGTCCCTCCGCCCGGAGGAGCGCAGAGGCCGCACCGCTGATCGAGCTGCGTGTCGAGCAGCCAGAAGAAGAAGAGCTCCTGATCGAGGCGCCGATCCAAACACCGATCGCCGAACCGCTAGCGGAGGCAGACGACGAGATCATCGTTCCTTCTTCATCGCCGTTTAGTCTCGACGCGCGCAAGTATCCAACGCTCGCCAAGCTCGGGCGGAACCTGACCGAGATGGCTTCTCTCGGGCGCATCGACGAGGTGATCGGCCGGGATGACGAAATCGAGCGGCTACTCGACGTCCTGGCACGGAGGCGATCGAACAATCCGATTCTGGTTGGAGCGCCCGGCGTCGGCAAGACCGCCATCGTCGAAGGTCTCGCGCGGAGGCTCGCCCATGGCGGAGACGGCGTACGCGGTCTCGAAGGCACGATCTTGGTCGAGCTTTCCGCGGGCGGCCTGGTCTCGGGCACCGGGGTTCGTGGCGCGCTTTCGGAGCGCATGCGCCGTCTGCAGTTCGAGGTGAAGCGGGCCAATGGGAAGATTGTCCTATTCATCGACGAGGTTCACACGCTCTTCATCGGGGGCGAGTCGCCCGATGATCTGGCGCACGAGCTCAAAGCATCCCTGGCCCGTGGGGAGCTCCCCTGCATCGGCGCAACGACGGACGCCGAGTACCGCAAGTACGTCGAACGCGATGCAGCGCTGGCCCGCCGCTTCTCACCGATCCACGTGGCCGAGCCGAGTGCCGAAGATGCGATTCAAATCCTATTGGGAATCGCGCCTCGCTACGAGGTCCATCATGGCATCGCGTATGAGCCGGCGGCGGTCGAGTCCGCGGTCGAGCTTTCGGTGCGCTACATGGCGGAGCAGACTCTTCCCGACAAGGCGATCGGGATCCTCGATCTAGCTGGGGCCCGCACCCGTCGCAGGGGTGGTGCAATCGTCGATCGGGAAGCCGTTGCGCAGGTCGTGGCGGAGAAGGTGCAGGTGCCGGTCGAACGCCTCTTGGTCACCGACTCGCAGAAGCTTCTCGAGCTCGAGCAGCACTTGGCCGAGCACGTGGTCGGCCATGCCGAAGTGATGCGCCGAGTTTCCGATGCTCTGCGCAAGGGCGCCGCCGGTTTTCACGGTCAGCGTCCCCTCGCGACGTTCCTGTTCTTGGGACCAACCGGCGTCGGAAAGACCGAGACCGCTCGTGCGCTCAACGAGCTGTTCTTCATGGGCTGCCCGATGACTCGCATCGACATGAGCGAACTCAGTGAATCGCACGCGGTGGCGAAGCTGGTCGGCGCGCCGCCCGGGTACATCGGGCACGACACCGGTGGTCAGCTCACCGAGGCGATTCGGCACCGACCCTACCAGCTGGTCCTACTCGACGAGATCGAAAAAGCGCATATGGACGTGCTGCAATCACTGCTGCCGCTTCTCGAAGACGGACGCCTCACCGATGGAAAGGGGAGGACAGTCGATTGCACCCACACGATCGTCGTCATGACTTCGAACCTCGGTGCGCATCAGTCGCATGGCAGCCAAGGCTCGATCGGTTTCAAGGGCGCATCGGAAGGCGCTCGGGAGGGGTTCTCTGCGGCCCTGACGGCCGCGCGACGAGCGCTCCCGCCCGAGCTCTGGAATCGCATCGACGAACCCCTGTTCTTCGTTCCGCTCAGCCGCGACGAGGTGGCTGAGATCGCGCGCCGCATGGTCTTGGGAGTCATCCAGCAGCTTCGCGAAAGGCAGGGTGTCGAGCTCACCGTGGAGCAGAGTGCGATCGACTCGCTCGTCGCGCTCGGCGGGTATGACGCGGAGCTCGGGGCGCGCCCGATGCGTCGCATGATCGGGCGAATGCTGGAAGCGCCATTGGCGGCTTCCATCCTCGGGGGGCAGTTTGAGCGCGGTGACCGTGTTCTTGCGCTGGGCGATTCCAAAGGCATTCGCTTCGAGCGTACCCAAGGCTCCGTCGAAGCCGCCGAGTGAGGCGAGCGCTCAGCCTTTCGTCGCGCGAAGGATCTTCGATGCCTTCGCCTGCCCGAGGCCAGCAGCTCTCGCGCAGCCTACGATGATCGGAACTATCGCGTCGTAGGCGCGGAGTGAGTCGCGATTCAAACGCCGGAGCGCGGCGCGATGGTTCGCTACGGCCTCTACTTCACCCCGCGCAATCGGACCGGTGAGGGCGGCAGGAACGCCGAGACTCTGCACGTTCTCACCCACGGTTTGCAGCAAGCCACCGATCGCGCGTTCGGCCGCACGCCGGTCGAAACCCAGGCGCTCGAGCACAGTGACAGAGACGAATGCCAAGGCCGCAGAGCCGTTGGCGGCCAGGGCGGCTGCGGCGTGGTAACCGGCGTCCCCGGTCTGGGCCACCAGAACACGCGCGCCGCAGGCTTTGGCGATGCGGCGACTCGTCGCGATGGCGCGACGCGAGCCGTTCACGGTGAATGTGGTGCCTCGAAGGCTGGGGTTGTTACGCCGACTCGGGAACGAGACCAGCGGGTGCATCACGCCGATTGCGGCGCCTATTGCTTCGCACGCACCGAGCTCGTCGGTTCCTCGGGCGCCTGCGCAATGAAGCACGGTCGCACCCGGTTTCAAGTTTGGGGCGATGGCCCGGGCGACTGCGGCGATCGAGTCGTCGGAAACGGCGATGATGATCGCGTCCGCGGGGCTTACGTTCGATGGTGCACAGACTCGGCCTACGGAACGAACCTCGAGCGCTCCGCTCGCTTGCAACGACCGCCTCAGCCCATTCCCGACCCGGCCGCGGCCGATGATGAGGACCTTCACGTTTCGTCCTGGTAGAGTCGGCGGGATCGAATGTGTTCGATGACCGTGGCGGGCACGAGGCCGGTAACGTCGGCCGCGTTGGATAGGCCTGTGCGGATGTCGGTGGAATTGATGTTTGGAATCGAAATCGGGCAGCCCTCGGGAACGGCGTAGCCCTGGCGACCTATCACCAGAGGCGGGGCGATCTTCACGACCTCGTCCCAGCGATACCAGCGATCGGTCGTAGGAAGGACGTCGGCGCCGATTAGAAGTCGAAAGACGGCGTCGGGGTTCTCGTCTTCCAGGGCGTCCAGGGTCTCGAGCGTTCGGCTGACGCCGCCGAGACGCCGCTCGATTTCGGAGACTTCCACGTTTTTGAACGGCGCGAAGGCGAGCTCGCACATCGTCTGGCGTTCCTCGAACGAGGCGCCGTGCTGCTTGTCGAACACGTGTTTCCAGGTCGGGATGATCCAAAGCGCGTCGAGCTCGGCTGCCGAGATGGCCCAGGCAACCGAGAGGACATGCCCGAGGTGGGGCGGGTCAAAGCTCCCCCCATAGATCGCGATCCGTCGGGTCATGGCGCCACCATCACTTTTGCGCCCCGACCCTGGATGGGTTCGCTCCAGGACAGCTCTCCACTCAGCTTGATCGCTTGCAAGACGACGCCTCCGGTTTCGGATTGATCGTCGAGCAGGCCGATGTGACCTGATTCGAGGGGACCAGGGCTAAAGAAGCAACGCGGCCCAAAGCGCTTGAAGAGCAACTCCTTCGCATCGCCGTATACGACGATATTGGAGTTGATTACGTCTTCTTCTCCGATGGTCGACTTGTTTCGAACGATCAGGGCGATCCGGTCGTCGAGCATTTCCATGGCGCGTCTAGGCGGCGGGGGCGCAACCCGTAGCTTTGCGAGGTAGCGCGCGCCGCGGAGCTTGCGCAGAACCTCTTCGATCTCGTCCGAAGTCCCGCTTGTGGCGACGTCTGCGACTTGCTGCGCGAGCGCAGACTCGCTGGCGTCCAGCTCGTGCTTTGACATGAAACCGCGTAGGGCGGCGTCTTCACCGAGATAGATGAGCGTGTCGACCTCCAGGTCGCAGATCAGCAATTCAGCCGCCCTTTCGAGGGCCGCGACGTCGCTTTTTGCAGGACCGATGAAACCCAATCGCATGACTCTAGACGTCTACACCAGCTTGGGTCCGGGCTTCAAAATGTGCGTTGCTTATCGCGAACCGAATCAAGGCCCAGGCCTCAGGGGTCTCCCAAATGGCGGCCAGGCGGCCCTCCTCGCCGGCCGGGAAATCGTGCCCGGCGATCTTGAGCAAGGCGTTCACCGCAGAAGGCACGTCCCCGGTCAGCGTCAGGGCCGCGCGGTTTCCAAGCTCGGCGATCGCGAATGGCGCCGCTCGGGTCGAGAAGTCGGCGTTGCCTTTGAGCTCCAGGGCCAAGCTGTCCACCTCGTCGCGCGCGCGACGAGGCACTGCCCTCAGAAGCTTCTTGCGGAGGTCGAGCATTTGGGGTGTCGTCGTTTCCTTCGAGCGACTGGCCTCGTGGCCTTGGAGCAGTGCCAGCAGAGCGAGGTCCAAGTCCTGTGGACGGGCCCGGAGCGCGGGTGCCAAATGGTTGGAGGCGACCTTCAGGGCTCGCGCGAACAGGAACAGGCGTTCCTCAGGGTTGCTGATCTTGTGAAGGTTGCCACCGACGACGATGGTCGGGGGGTCACTGGAGACCGGCATGCATGCGGCAGGCGCAACATAGGTGATCTTCAAACGTGGTTCGCTGATTCCGAGAACTTCGGCGACGGCACCCGCTTCTTCGACCAGGATTCGATGCTCGCCTGAGGGCCGGCGCAGGCGCCAGGCACTGGCGTCGAATGGCAAGACCTTGTCGAAGGAGTGCTCGCATAGGGCAAATAGACGGCGAGCTGTTTCCGGCAGGCCGTCTGGCGCCACGAGGGCATCGACCAGGCTCGGGAAGGGCACCTTCGCCTGGCCCAGAGCCTCACCTCGGCTGCCTAGGTCGCCTTCGAAGAGCGATGCTGGATGACCGACTGCGACCGCGGCGCTGGCCGCGCAGGAGGCCGGCCCCGAACCATGACGCCGGTGCAGCACGCGCACCAATGTCGTCCACAGGGCTTCACTGCCCGGGTCGGCAGCAAGGGCCGCTCGCAGGTCGCTCAGGGCGCGGTTGAGGTGCATCGCCTCGGCGGGACCGGCGCCTTGGCGACGGTAGTAGTCCGCAACGGCAAGGATCACGTCGGGGTCTGTCGGCTGCTCGGTCCTCAGCTTCTCAAGAATCTGCTCGGCTTGTCGCCCCTGGCTCGTCGATTCGATGGCGCTTGCCAAACGAATCCGATAGTCACGGTTCTCTGAAGGGCTGCTAGTACGTCGAACGAGCTCTTCGAGCAGCTTTGCGGCTTCACGATCCTTGCCCTGACGGCTCATCACCGATGCGAGGCGATCGACCGTATCCAAATGCGTGGGCGAAAGCTGAATGACCCTGCGAAGGGACGCCTCGGCGCGCGCCAGGTCTTGAAGATGCACGTCGTACAGCGTTGCGAGTTGCGTAAACGCCCAGATCTGCTCTTCGGTGCTGCGGTTCAAACGCGCGATGCGAATCAAGGCTTCAGCGGCGCCCTGCCAGTCTTCGGCAGCGCGGTGGGTGTCCACGAGCTCCTTGAGCGCGGCGAAGTTGAGCGGGTCGAGCTCCAGGCATTCGCGCAAGGCCTCGGTAACGCCTTCGATGTCGCCTCGTTCGCGGCATTGGCGCGCCTTCTCAATTAGCAGACCCACCAGCGTCGGCGTGTCTGCGCCGGCATCGATACGGGCGTCGGTCAGGGCGGCGAGCGCATCGAGTTTGCCCTCGCTTTGATAGAGTCCCGCAAGCCGGCGGTACACGTCGAGGTAGCGGATGTCGCAATGAGACGCGGCTACCCAGGCATCGATCGCGCGACGCTGGTCCTGGAGCTCCTTCTCGAAGATACACGCGGCATCACGCCACAGGGAGGCTGCGCGATGGCTGTCTTTGGCCTGCCTCGCCGCCTCTTGATACACGGTGGCTGCGTCTTCCCATCGTCCGGCTGCGTGCAGAAGCCGCGCTTCGACTTCGCGGGCAAGCGGATGGCCTTGAGCCGCGTCCAAGAGCTCGAGCGCATTCTCGGGAGCCCCCATCCGCTGAAGCACGCGAGCGGCGTCCAGCGCGACCGCTCCACGTTCTAGCTCGTCATCGAGGGCTGCCTGCAGCGCGAGGAGCGCTTGGAGGCTGAGCATGTTCTCGCCCTTCGCGTACGCGGCCCCGAGGACCTGTCTGGCCAGGCCCGGATCGGCACCGAGCGCGTCGTCGATCCCGCGCAGCGCTCGATCGAGGTCCGACTGCAGGATCTCTGGATCTGCCCTTAGGAGCTCCAGGTTGAGTCGATGCCTCGCCAGCCGGTCTGCAGAATCCTCCGGCAACGCTTGCAAGAGCCGTCGAGCGCTCGACCGGATGCGCTCGGTGTCGTTTTCCCGGAGCGCGTCCCATTCCAGGGCACGGGCTACTGGCACGTGATCGGGACGCAGCTCCGCGATCGATTGCAGCGACAGCCGCGCGCTTTGCATGTCGTTGCGTGCGAGCCGATCGACTTCGGCCATCGCGGAAAACGCGCAGAGCCGTTCGGCTTCGTCGGTAGCGTCGCGCGCGCGCCCCATTGCACCGTCCGCGAGGCGCGCGAACTCCAGCGCCTGAAGCTCCGCGTCTTGCCGTTGAACCCGAATCATCTCGTCGTTTGGATCTTTCGCGGAGGCCTCGCGGAGCGTCTTTGCGGCTCGGCTTGCAAGACCAGCAGCTCGATACGACGCGGCGGCGCGCTCCAGGTACCCGGGCAAGCCGAGACGGCGCGCGGCCAGCTCCATCAGCTCGCCGGCCGTCTCGGTCGCGCTGCCGGCCGCGTGAACGATATGCTCGACGAGGAGAGGATCGGGACTGCTGCGGTTCAGGGCCGCGTTGGCGTACGCCGCTCGCTCGTCACCAGATGGCGTCCAGAGGGACGCGCGAAGCAAGCCCGACGCCTGGTCTTCGGCATGGAGCGCCGCTTGCCTGGAGGCGCTCATCGCTCGGGCTGGGTTCGAGCCGAGGCTGTCCTCGAGCTCCCAGAGAGCGGGCAGGTAGTCGTCTTCCCGCGTCAGCGCGGCTTCGCAGGCCTCGTTCGCCTGCTCGGACCCTGGCTGCGCGAGTCTTGCGGCCATCGTGAACGCAAACGCACCGCGCGCACCGCAGCTGGCCTTGCCCTCGACCGTCCAGCGTAGGGCGTTCCGTTCGGGATCGTCGTCTACCTGCAGCAGCGCACGTCCGAGCATCGCGTCGCCTGGGACTCGCTCTTCGGCGCGGCGTAGAGTCGCGCTCCGCTCGAGCACCCCGGATGCGCCCGCAAGTTCAGCGACAGCCAGCGCTCCACCAGCGGAGAGCTGTTCGGGCGCGTCTTCGAGCTCCGCTTCGAGAGCGGCCACGAACGCCGCGCCATCCCGGTTGCGAGCGGCTTCGTCGGCCCGGAGCATGCGCCATGCCACGCTCGTTTCTTCGTTCGGAATCGTTTCTAGCAAGCGCTGCAGCTGGCTATCTTCACCGCTGTCCGTTTCCGCGAATCGCTTCCAGGCTCTGAGGTAGGGTTCCCAGAGCGGCTCCTGCGCTGCGTCTTGGGACAGTCGATCGAAATCCGAATCCTCGCCTCGCTCGGCCTGAAGCCGAGCGCGTCGTGCAGCGCCGAGCGCGCGGGCTTCAGGGGTTTGTCCCGGCGGCGCCCGCGGCGAGGGCTTCGATGGTTCGCGCTGTGTCTCCGCAACGCGCTGCTGCTTCGGCGAGCGTCCACAGAGAAGCCGTGTCCTGTGCGCCGTCGAGTAGCCAGACCGCCGCTTGGGCGGAACCGCCTTGCTGGCTCAGGCTGGCCGCGGTTCGACGAAGAGCCGCCCCCACGCCGCCCGTGCTCTGTTCTGCGGCGGCGAGCAGCGCTTCCCGTGCGCTTTCGTTTTCACCGAGCCCTCGGCTCGTACGAACCACGCCCAGGTGCGCCGCAAGCAGATCGGGCTGAAGCTCGAGGACCCGGCCATACCGGCTTCTCGCCTGCTCGAGCTCCCCGGCGTGTTCCATGAGCTCGGCTGCGTGCAGGAGCAGCGCCGCCTCGGCCTCGGCTTGCGGCCAACAGACGGCCGCGGCCGTCAGGGCCTCGGCGGCCCGTCCCGAATCCCCGCGCGCCAGTCGCGCCGAGGCCAGAAGCAGCCGCGCTACGAAGTCGTCGTGGCGGAGCTCGGCTGCGTGCGCGGCCGCCTGCTCGGAAGCAGCAGGGTCGTGAAGCTTCGAGAGTTGAACTCGTGCGAGCAGATTGAGGGCCGAAGAGCGCTCGGCTGCGCTGAGCTCGAGCGCGGCTTCCTTTTCCAAGGCGTCCGCGACCGCGTGCCAGCCGCCCTCTTGCATGGCGAGGCGTCGAAGCGCGCGCAGCACGACGACGTCGCGCGCATCGGCCGAAAGCGCTTGGCCATAGTGCGTTTGCGGCAGCCGTGTGGTCTCCGAGTTGCTCGCATAGCTCCGCCGCGGAGGTCAGAAGCCGTGCGCGCGCGGAACCGACCGCGCGTCTGGCCAGCGCTTCGAGAAGCTCGACCCGCCTTCTCTTCGTGGCCGGCGTATCGCCGACCAGGGGTAGCGCTTCGTGCCGGGAGCTGTGCTGGAAAACCGTGCGCTGCGCAGCGAGCGCGCCGGAGTCCGAGGGGTCGGGCGGACGGCTCGTACGCTTCGCCAGCGCTCCGGTTTTGTTTTCGACGAAGGAGTCGAGGAGGGTGGCGATGGCGTCGTCGTCGATGTCAAACGACGGGCGGTCCGACTCGCGGCTTGCCTGAGACATGTCGTCCTCAGTCATGGCTCCCCCACAGTGGCGAGCTCGCGTCGAGCCAGAACCTCAGGAGGTTCAGAGCGCGCGGAGAAGTCTTCAGCGCTTCAACGCTCAGCCGTCCGCTCAACAGGACCGCGAGCCCGGTCGCGATATCTCCCGATGCCAGCAGCCCAGCTCGGTCGGCGCTTCTTTGCAAGCTCCTGGCATACGCCAGCAACGAGGATCGGCTGAGCTTCGCGCGTCCAGCCGCTTTGTGGACCTCTTTGCGCACAGCGCGCCTCAGCTTGATTTCCGCGCCGGGTAGGGGTGGATCCCCTGCCGCGACTTCGCAGCCGGAGACTCGAAGAACGGCCAGCAGGAGTCCGGCTGCCTGTTCTGCCGAGCCATCGACCAGCTGTGCGCCTCCGCGCGCTGCGGCCCAGGCAAGGCGGCCGGCCATGAAACGGCTCATGGCGTCGAGGCCGGCGCGGGCGCTCTGCGGTACCACCCAGCGGATTTCGCCTTCACTCCCTATCTGCGCGACCGGTGTGGCGAGTTGAGTCGAGACCCCGACGGAGCCTGTGCGGATGCCGAAGCGCTGGGATAGTCGCTCGAGCTCCGCGAAGATCGGCTCGCTAGGGGAGGCCTTGGTGCTGCGTAGGCGACGGTGGCCGAGGGCCGGGCCCGCTCGAAGCACCACCTCTTGCAGCACGGGGTCTGCCTCTTCGTCCCAGAGTGCGGCGGCCGAGACTCGGTCGAGGTCGGTGTGTTGGACACCACCCGCAGGAGCGAGTCCCAGCGCGCCCTGTACCGCGAAGGTTGCTGAGGCCCGAGCATCATGGCCCCGCCAGGTGGCTGCAGTTCCCAATGCTTCGAGGAGTGAAGCGTCGAGCTCGCCGGCTTCGACACGTGCCCAGATGGCAGCTTCGTAGCTGGCAACCGCTGCGTCGGTCTCCGCGTCGTCGAGAAGGTCGACTAGGCTCGCGATCGCGATTTGTTGCGTCGGCTCGGCCTCGAGAGCGCGCTTGTAGGCGTCGATCGCAGCGCCGGGGCGATCGAGCGCGACTTCGAGGGCGGCGATTCGTGTCCAAGTCTCTGCGTCGGCAAGCCCGAGCGCTTCGACCGCGCGCAGCTCCCCGAGGGCCTCGTCTTTCGCGCCGAGCTTGCTCTCGAGGAAATCAGCAGCGCCAAGGTGTGCGAGTCGCCGCTGTTCTTCGGGAATGCTTGCGCGGGACAGGCGCCGCAAGCAGTCGACGGCCTCGGCCCAGTGTTCGAGCGAGACGTGCACCTCCGCTGCCAAGGCCAGAGCCCCCGCGTGGTCCGGTTCTGCGTCGAACAGCTCACCGAGTACTTCGAGCGCTCCCGGCCGATCGCTGAACCCTCGAAGCAGGCGTGCGCGTTCGTAGAGCAGGTCGCGGCGCTCCTTGGGGCCGCCTAGGGCGAGCCGTTCGGACACCAGCGCTTCGAGTGCTTCAGCGTCCTCATGCGCGACGAGTAGATCCCGGAGGCGACGAAATGCGATATCACGGGCCGGGTCCACTTCGAGCGCCCGTCGAAAGAGGTCTTCGGCTTGCCGGTACTGCTGGAGGCGATCCATCCGAACGACGCCGGCTTCTTCCAACAGATCTCCGCTCAACGATCCGTCGACATACGGCGCGAGCCTCTCGCAGGCCAGGGCGGCCAGCGGCCACTCCCCCGCCTGACGAGCCGCGCTTCGAAGCGTCTCCCACAGGGCCAGGTCATCGGGCCGCTCGTCTACCGCCTCGCTTAGAAGCGCAACGGCCTCCGCGCCGCGATCGGCTTCGACCAGCGCTCGGCAATGCGCAGCGTCAAGCGCGCTACGTCCGAGGGCCGCGCTGTGTTGCAACTTCCGTTCGAGCGCCTGAACGCGAAGTGCTGCGTCGTCGCCCGGCGCCAGCGCCTCGTCGATGGCGATCGAGGCATCCGTATGGAGATCTGATAGTTCTTTGGCTTCCTGTGCGAGCATGAAGAGCTCGTCTGCGGCATCGGTTCCTCGCGCAAGCCCTGTCGCGCGCAGCCCCTGCAGAAGCGCAGCAGCCCGCAGTGCGTCGTTCGGCGCTGCGGCCGACAGTCCAAGCCAGGCTTCGCCAGCGGAGGCGCCTTGTTCGCCGAGCGATGCGCGGAGCGCGCGATAGGCAGACGCGAAGCCGGTCTGGTCTTCCGCCGTGAAGGATCCGGCGTCCACCAGGAGCTCTTCGGCAGTCAATCGCTGATCGGCGTCGCTCGATGCCAAGGGTAGCGACAACAGAGCGATGGCTGCCGCTGGAGCAGTGCTTGCGTGTTCGAGCGCCCGCCCGTAGGCCAGCCCCGCGCCGACGCCGTTGACCGCGCTCTGTGCATCGCCTTCGAGCAGTGCGTAGAGCTCAGGGACGCCTCCACCGAGCTCGCTTCTCGAGAGTGCCGCGTACGCACGCAATGTCGCCTTCGAATCCCCCTGAAGGCGGGCGATGTCGAGCATTGCCAGCGCCGCGGACGGCGAGCCCGGGGCTTCGACGAGCGCCTGCTCGTATGCGTGGCGGGCGGCGGTCAGATTCCCGCTGCGCTCTGCGCTTGCCCCAGCGAGGAGCAGCGAGAGCTCTCCGAGCGCCGCCTTCGAATCCGACTGAGCTCGTTCGCGCGCCAGCGAGACTACCTCTTCGGGTCGCCCGCCCTCACGCAAGACCGCGTCGAGTTGGGAAAGGACGAGCTGGTCGTCGGGAGCGGCGTCCATTGCGAGTCGAAGCACGCGTTTGGCCGCTTCCCATTCGCAGTTGCGCGCATAGGCCCAACCGGCCGCGCACAGATGACCGAGCCGACGATCCCCAGACTCGAGCTCGGCGCTGGCCTCGTGAGCTTGGGCCAGCAAGCGCGCGTCGCCTGTCCACGCGGCCTGTGCCCGCGCGAGTTGCGGAGCCCAGGCACGGTTGCGGGAATCGGACAAAGCCTCTGCAAGGAGCTGCTGGGCTTCGTCCTCTGCGCCCTGTGCGTGCCGGGTCAGATCGTACTTACTGTATGCGAGCATCGCCCTTTCAGTCGGGTCGATGTCACCTTGCATCAGCTCGTCGCAACGCCCCACTACGGCATCCCATTGCTTGGTACGCATCGCAGCGCCCAGCGCTTCGCGCACCATCGCTGTTCGCGAGTGCCCAGACCCAGAGGAGGCCGCGATCGCCGCGCTGTAGAGCGCCTGCGCCCGCTCCGAGCTATCTGGGTCTGCGCTGCTCAGCTGTGCTGCTCTCCAGTTGAGGCGAGCCCGCGCCTCGCCCTCGGCGCTTTGCGCCTGGTCGACTAAGGACTCGGCACGTTCGCGGTGGCTCGCGCTGCGGATGGAGGCCACTTCGAGGGCGGCACGCACATAGTCGGAATCGGGGAACCGTCTCGCGACATCACGCAGCGTTTCGAAGGCGCCATGTACATCGTCGCTCGTCAGAGCAAGGCGCAGCTCGTGTGAGACGAAAGCAGCGTCATCGGGGGCGTTGGCCCTGAACCATGCCGAAGGGGCTTGAGCGGCTGCAAGGTCTCCGCGACGTTCCGCGATGAGCAGGGCCTGCAAGCGAGTCAGTCGCCGGTTCGGCAGCAAGCGCAGGGCTGAGTCGAGGTAGCCTGCCGCCGCCTCGAGGTCATCCAGATGTGTGGCGCTGCAGGTCGCCGCTTGGTGCCAGAGGAATGTCGCCAGCGGAAGGCGCTCCTCCTCGGGTACCGAGAGGCTCAAGGGATCCTGCGCGTCGTTCCGTTCCACAGCCGCTTCGAGCAGGCGTGCCATCGAAGTCACGGCGAGGACGAACGCTTCCCAGCGCCCGTGGTCCCGGGCAGTTCGGGATTGCAGTGACCTGGCCTGCCAAACGAGCGCGTCCGACTCACAAACACGATCGAGCGCCTCGATGGCCTCGTCCGGACGGCCCGAGTCGATCTCGTGCAGGGCCAGGTCGAGCCAGAGGGCGGCGCGCAGATTGGGGTCCGTTGCGTGCTTCGCTTGGGCAAGGAGGGCATCCCGAACGGCGCTGTCATCGCCGCGCGCTTCTGCCAGCCATTCGAGGATGAGCGCTGGGATCGCCGGCTCGGGAGAGCGTGCAATCGCTTCTCGGAGAAGCGACGCCCAATCCTCCGAATGCATCGCCAGGTCCACGAGCGCGGCGCTGCTGACTGCGGGGCTCGTTGCTCTCGCGACCTGTTGCGAACGAAGCGTCCCGAGGTCGTAGCTGTTCTCTGAGCGCTCGGCGATCCGCAATTGGGCGATCAATGCCGGTTGGAAGCCTGGTGCGATTTGTTGGGCCCGCCGGTACTCTTCCATCGCCTCGGAGGTCTGCTCGAGCTCGTGCTCGTAGAGCGACCCCAGCTGATAGAGGATCGCTGCCTGAAGCCGGGGTTCGGTTTCTGCGCCGAGCTCACGACGCAAGTTCGCAACGCGCAACTCCACCAAGTCGCGCCTGCGCGCGGTGTCCGCTAGGCCCATGGCCGGCTTCTCGATCATCCGCCTCCCACGACTATGTAATGGTCCAACCGCCGTCGATGACCATCACGTCCCCTGTCAGGTAGTCCGATTCGTCCGAAGCCAAGAAGACGGCGCCGCCTGCGATGTCTCTGGGCTGACCGACGCGTCCCAGGGCTGTCTTGTTCACGATGCTGGAACGAATCTCGTCGTTGTCGACCAAGACCTGGGCGAACTTGGTTTCAATCAGGCCGGGCGCGATCGCGTTGACGCGAATGCCGGCCGCGCCGAGCTCCATGGCCAGGGTCCTCGTCATCGAGATTACGGCGGATTTGGTCATGGCGTAGACGCCTTGCATCGGTGCCCCCATCATCCCGACCACGCTCGCGATATTGATGACTGAGCCTTTTGCCTTGCGCTGCTGCAGGTGGCCCGCGACGAGCTGGATCATGCCGAAGTAGCCCTTCACATTGACCTCGAAGGTCTTGTCCCAGGCTCCTTCGTCGATGCTGAGCATCGGACCGAAGTGTGGGTTGGTCGCAGCGTTGTTCACCAGGACGTCGACTTTGCCATAGGCCTTCAGCGCCTGGTCGAGCATGTCTTCCCGCTGGCTCCGGTGGCCGGCATGGCAGGCGATCGGCGTCGCCTCGCCGCCGCTGCTCCGAATCTGCTCTGCCACGGTTTGCAGGCCGTCGATCTTTCGTGACACGAGAACGACCTTGGCTCCTTCTTCGGCCATGTAGCCAGCGATGGCAGCACCGATTCCTCGGCTTGCTCCTGTGACGATCGCGACCTTGTCCCTGAGGCGCTCACCCATGCTGTCCCCTCCTTTGGTCCGACACGTATAGCCCTCCGTGGGGTGGTATTGCCAGCGCGATCTGCACGGGACTTGCGCGCTTGGGCTCCTGAGCAAGACTGGGCCGTTGTTCGTTTCGCCGATGAGGTTGTCCTGACGCTGTTCTACGCCATAGCCGCGATTATCGTGGGTTTCGTTGCCGTGGTCTGGGGTGCCGATCGTTTCGTGCACGGAGCGGCCGGGCTGGCCAGCAATCTAGGGGTCAACCGCCTCGTCATCGGGCTGACGATCGTGGCCTTTGGGACATCGGCGCCCGAAATGTTGGTTTCTGGTATGGCGGCCATGGCTGGGAGCCGTTCGATGGGCGTCGGAAACGCCATCGGTTCGAACATCACGAACGTCACGCTCGTTCTAGGCGCGGCTGCACTTGTTCATCCGCTCAGTGTTCACTCACGCCTGCTCGTCCGCGAAATCCCGGTTCTGTTCTTGAGTATGGCGGTCGCCTGGGCGTTCCTCTGGGACGGCGTGCTCAGCCAGCTTGAAGGTTTGGCTTTGTTCTTCGGATTGTTTCTGTTGATCGCCTGGATCGGCATGCAGGCGCGCGCGAAGGACTTGGGCGTTGCCGACGCGCCAGCCGGCGGCTTCGATCAGGATGACATCCCGGACTCGCTGCCCACTGCCAAGGCCATCGTCTTGTTCTCGGTCGGCCTGGTCCTTCTTTTGGCCGGCTCTCGCGTGCTGGTTTGGGGCGCTGTAGGAATTGCCCGAGATCTCGGGGTAAGCGAGCTCGTCGTGGGCCTGACACTGGTTGCGCTCGGGACGAGCCTTCCTGAGCTTGCCGCCTCGGTTGCCGCCGCGCGGCGCGGAGAGGAAGACATCGCAGTCGGCAACGTCGTCGGGTCCAACATGTTCAACCTGCTCGGCGTGCTGGCCTTGCCCGGAATCATCGCACCCGGCGAGGTGGACCGCTCGGTCACCAGGCGCGACTTCCCCATCATGGTTGGCGTGACCCTGCTTCTTCTCTTGATGGCCGTGAACGAGCGCAGCCGAATCGGCCGAGTTCGAGGGATCACGCTCATCCTCGTCTTCATTGCTTACTTCGTGATGCTCTTCTGGAATCCGTCGCTGCCGGGGATGTCGGGCTAGGCGACTCGCGTCCAGACCAGCGTCATGTTGTTGGCCGGCATGTCGACTCGCTCTTGGAGAGTGAAGCCAGTTCGGCCGGCGAGCTCCGTGAGCTCATCGATGTCGCGGATGCCCCAGCGGGCGTTGCGAGACCGAAGGCTTTGGTCGAAGGCAGCGTTGCTTGGCGCTGTGTGCTCGCCATGGAGTCGGTAAGGCCCGTAGGTGATCAGGGGAGAGCCTGCAGCGAGCAAGTCGCCTGCGCCCTGAAACAGTGCTTCGGTGCTCTCCCAGGGCGAGATGTGAATCATGTTGATGCAGATGAGTGCGTCGGCACGCGCGACGGGCCAGCGAGGCGAGCGCACGTCGAGCTCTATCGGAGGCAGAAGGTTCGCGCGCTCGACTTCCTCGACCCAGGCCGCGATACTCTGCAAGGCGTCCGGAGAAGCATCGCTGGGCTGCCAGCGCAGGATAGGGAGCTGCTCCGAAAAGAAGACCGCGTGCTGTCCGGTCCCGCTGGCCAGTTCCAGAACGAGCCCAGCCGAGGGCAGGACTCGCCGAAGGACGTCGAGGATAGCTTGCCGATTGCGTTCGGCTGCTGGCGCAAAACCCTTTGCCATCGCGATTGCATAGCTCATAACTTCCCGTCATCGAAGAGAAGCGAGAGGTCGGGAGCGCAAACACGGGCTGGGGCCTCCTCGTCCTGCTGTGTCTTGCCACGCCCTGGCTGACGCGCGGACTGCTTCTGTACGAAAAGCGCCTGACCCCTGCGCCCATCGATTTGCGCGGTGCCTTGGCGGACAGTTCGGTTGGCTTGCTGGTCGTCGGACTGGCAGGTCTCTTCCTGGTGACACGCCGCGGGCTGGGCCGAGCGCTTGCCGTCGCCACAGTCCTTGGCTTCGTCTTCGTGAGCTTCGCGATCTACGAGTTCATCTCGGTATTCGACTCCTTGTACGCGCTCAGCCACGCAGGCTTTCTCAAAGACACCACGTTTCTCGGCGGCTCGGTTCGGCATGTTCAACATCCGGTCATGGTCCTTTGGATCACGGCCCTGGCGACGGTCGCGACGCTGTGGGCGCGCGCTCCCGCTCCCGGTTGGTGGCGATGGTGGGTCTTGGCCTTTGCGGCTTCTGTGGCTGGGCAGCTGCTCATCCAGACCTCGTACACGCACGACGAATGGCGCGAGCGTCACGCGATTCAAGCGAATCTCGCGATCCTTCCTCGTTCGGAACAGAGCGGCCGGATGGCGATCGGCGCCGAGGTCAGAGACGCGTTCCGGGGCGATTTGCGAGGCGAGCGCTGGGTAGGGCCGCTTCCCGCCCCGACGAACGTTCTGCTGATTCTGATCGAAGCAGCGTCTGGCGCGCACTTGCCCTCGGTCGCCGCGGCAGAAAGTGTGCAGAGCACGACCAGCATGCCAAAGCTGGACGAGCTTGCGAAGCGGCACATTCTGTTCACGCGCCTGGTTTCTCACCAGAGGCAGACCAATCGGGGGGAGTACGGTATCCTCTGCGGGGACTACCCGAAGCTCCTCACCGATCAGTCCAAGATGAGCGAGCAGGTCTACGGGCCCGTGCGCCGATGCCTTCCGGAAGTCTTACGCGAGACGAGGATACGCCACGGCCTACATTCAATCGGCGCCGCTCGGCTTCATGCTCAAGGATCAGTTCATGGCGAGGGCGGGCTTCGAGGAGCTCGTCGGCGATCCCTGGTTCGAGCGGAGTTATGCGCGCACCGATTGGGGCGTCGACGACAAGGCATTTTTCGAGCAAGCGCTCTGGCGGGTGCTCGAACTCGACGACGCCGATCAACCGTTCTTCGCGACCCTATTGACGGTCGGCACGCACCACCCATTCACGTTTCCGGACTCCGAAGCGGGCGAAGGCGCCGGGACGCGGCAAGAGCGCGCGTTTCGATATGCGGACGATGCGCTTTCTGATTTTCTGAGTGAGCTGGAACGGCGCGGTGTGCTCAACGACACTGTCGTGATCATCAGCTCGGACGAATCGACGGGGCTGGCCAAGGCAGCGAGCGCCACGCAGCGATTGCTTTCACAGAGTTGGTCCTTCGCCGTGGTGATGCTTCCTGAAGCGCAGGCAAAACGGGTAGAAACGCTCTACGCGCACGTCGACACGGCCCTTTCGGTCACCGACCTCCTCGGCTTGGAGCAAGAGGACGGGGGGTTCGTCGGGCGCAGCTGGTTCCGCGACTACGGGACCGCGCGCCCGCTCTTCGCTGGGAACACGTATGCACGAAGCGTCATCATGTTCGATGCCTCTGGCGCCGCCGTCGTCTGCAAGGAAACGTTTCGAAGCTGTTCGCGTTCGACCCCAGAGGGCGGGCGTGTGTTTGGGCCGGAGCGCGCCAGCGAGCCGGTATCTCCCCGAGATCAGCAGCTTCTCACGGAAGTGGCCCGGCTCACGCGCTCGGGACGCGCGGACATGACGCAGGCCGGGCGGATCGATCTGTTGACCGAGGAGGAGGTTTCGGTGCCGGCCGCCGACGGAAAGAAGCTGCTGATCGGCGGCCAGTATCTCCGGGTTCCTGCCGGCACGACCCTGCGGGTCGATTTCGACCTGGAGGTCCTCGGCGAGCCATCGCAGATCGAGATCCACCAAGACCTGTTTCTCGATGGCTATGTAAAGTTCGAGCGAAAGGGGTTCGAGCTCCAAGGTGGCGACCGCTGGCGTTTGAGTTACGAAATTGGCGTGCCGCGCGACGCGAGCCAGCTGGTGGTTCAGCTCTACGTGACGACCATTGTGGGCGACGCGTCGACGATCCGTTTCCACGACGCCCAGCTCGCAATGATTTCCGGCCGCGCGACTTCAGGGGGTGCACGCCTCATCCAGGACGAGGTCACTCGGGTCGATCCTCGCTGAGTTGAAGCCGGCACTCGATCCGTCGCAGCTGCGCTTGCTCCCAGTGCTCGAGCGCGCCTCGAAGCGCAGCAAGGGCTTTCTGGTTGCTTGCGTCGAAACCGGGGTCCTCGCCCGGATTGGCTTCGCGGTCGTAGACAAGCACTGTGTCGGCGCCCCGATGGTGAATCAGGCGATACCGGTCGCGACTGATGGCGCCCTTGGGCTCGTATCCCTTGCTCGATACCCGAATGCTTCGGAGCCTCGAGCGAATCGTTGCCTCGTCGAGTGCCGGTAGTCGAAAGCTGTCGAAAAGCTCGCGGCCGCGGACGGGGAAGGCCTCCGAGAACGAAGCTCGGTTGGGAAGATTCGGGTCAAGCGTGAAGAGGCTCTTTGCAGCGATGTCCGAGGGGAGGGGGAGTCCCAGGAAATGCAATACGGTTGGCGCGACATCGGAGAGGCTCACGCCGACACGGGACTCGGCGGGTTCGAACGCTGCGTGCCAGAGCACGAGCGGGATGTCGACCATCCAGGCATTCAAGTACACGTGGTGTCCCCAATAGGACCTCTCTCCCAAAGCCTCGCCGTGATCGGAAAAGAACACGACCAGGCTGTCGTCGAGCCAGCCGTCCTCCTCGAGATATCGCATCAGGCGGCCGAGCTCCCGATCGAAGTAGGCCACCTCGCTGAGGTACGCCCGCTTCTTGCCCCTCCCGAAGGGAAACGCCGCCTGTGGCTCGTAGGGATCGTGGGGCGCGTAGTAGTGGATCCAAGCCATCACAGAGGCATCATCCCGGCGCGCGACGCGCAAACGTTCGACCAGAGTATCTGTCGCGTCCGCGTCTGTTCTTGCGTAGGCGGTTTCGACACCGGGAGCCAGGAACTGCTCGATGATGGGAAGACGAAACCAGCTGACATCCGGCAAGACGGCAAGCTGCCGGTCGATGTGCGCGCGGGAGCGCGTGAAAATGCTCTCCGGCAAGGTCGGAGAGAGGTACAGCTCGGCTGGGCTCAGGCCCGTGAACGCGCTGCCGACGGCAAATAAGGTGGCCGGATACGTTGAGGTCGCGTTGGCGAAGGAGAGTCCTCGGGCGGACAGTCGCGTCAGCTCCGGCGTCACCGGGCGTCCATTGATCTCCGAGCCAACGACGTCTTTGCGCAGGGCGTCGACTGTGACGATGATCACGTTGCGGCGCCCGTCCGGAAGGATGCCAATGGGCGATCTTTCGACGATGGGTTTCGGATCGGGACAGCTTGCTCCGCCTCTGGAAAGGCTCGCGTCGCCGCTCCCTTGAGGAAGCACGTATAAGGTTGCCAGCGCACCGGCCCGGCTCTGGGCGATTAGCTCTCGGCGACCGGTCGCCACGAGCGTCGGCGCGAAGCGCGATCCGACTGCGAAGAGCAGACAGGCAGCCGCAAGGCCGAGCGCGACTCCGCGTCGTGGCGACTCGCGAAGGAGTAGGTACACGATGGCGCTGCTCAGCAAACCTGCTGGGAAGACGAGCTGGGCGATGGTGTAGTCGTACGCGCGGTAGCGCATGATCGCGGCCGTCAGTAGTGCGACCAGGACAGCGCTCTGGGCAATCCAAATCGCGAGCGATCGTCCCCGCCTAATACCGGTGCCCAGAATCAGCCAAATCCAGCCCAGTCCGGCGAGCGAGCCGAGCGCGAACAGCAACGCGACCCCCAAAACTTGCCGTCGAGGCAAATCGAGCCACTGCGGCCCGGAGAGCAGGAAGTCGATGTGCTCCCAGCCTACGGCCATGGTCCACAGCACCACCGCCAGCGTGGTTGCGGCAAGCAGGGGCCGGGGCATCACGGCCATTCGACGCGCTGCCGCCAAGACGAGGCTCGTCGGTATCGAAGCGATGAGTGCGAGCGAAGAAAGTTGGGCGAGTAGCCCGAGCGAGACCGTGCCCCGCGGGAGCAGTCCGGCCAGCAGGAACAAGAGCGAGCCTAGATAGGCCGAGGACCAGATCGTCACGATGGGGGCAAGCGACTTACCGTGCATCGAGCTCTGCGACCTTCTGATCGAGAGACTGCTCGATCCCGATGACACGCGCGGCTCTCATCGGTGGCTCGAACGAGCTATGCAAGAGGCGCCAACGAGGACTGAACTGAACCGGAGTTAGGCCCCATACTTGGATGTCCCGTGCTTCGCGACGCAAGTCCAGCATGAAGTAGTCTCCGTACTGCCGGTACGGACGAATCGAAGCGAAGGCGGCCCGTTCGTCTTCGGTGAACGCGTCGACGGCGGCGACGAAGACCCAGCCTGTCGCTCCCTGCTCGTTGGGGATCTCGGCGCGCGGGTTCTGCGACCAACGGTGCGTCACCCGATCGAGCGTGATGTCGAAGCGCGGCTCGAGGCGCCGCTCTTTGAGGCTGGTGTGGAGTTGAACGCCGGTGCTGCGATCGGTCCAGGCCTTGACTCGCCGAGCGAAACGGAGCTCCGGTCGCCCCGAATCGTATTCGTCGATCGTGCCTCGCACCGGAGTGAAGAACCACATCGAGCCGCCAACATAGCGGCCCGTTGGAACGATCTGCACGACCCGGGTCAGCAAGGGCACCAGCAGGAGCAGAACGCTGAAGCTCGCCAACAGTCCGGCTCGCGCGCGAATCCAGCGTCCCGTTTCGAAGAGCGAGGTCGTGACAGCGATAGCCACCGCGGGGAGCATAGGCCACGCCCAGTAGGAGTGAACGACGGCACTCCATCGAAAGGTCCAATAGTGCACCACGCCAGCGAAGAGAAGAGCCGCCGGAATCAAGTCGCGCGCCCTTGCCGTGCCGCGGATGACGCGGTTGAACCAAAACAGCGCCCAGGCGAGGCACAGCCCGAGAATCGGTGCAGTGAACATCAGCTCGGGCACGAGCAGCAAATGGGTTCGGAATCGAGTCCAGGAGAGGGCCCGCCTGGAGTTGAACGCTCCTCTGAGCTCGTCGAGGTTCCCCGCGACCCATTGCACCAAGACGAAGTGCCCGACGAACAAGAGAAGCACCCAGGCGCAGAACACGAACAACTGCCTAGTCGAACCGCTGGCGCCCCCGCTGCTTCGTGAAACGTAGAGCGACCAGCCCCAGTGCAGGGCGATGGCAAAGGCCACGTAGTAAGCCGGCCAGTCCCAGCTGGCTGCCATGGCGAAGCTGGCGAGAAAGAGCGCAAAGCTCTGTGGGCGCCAGGGTGGGGCGCGGCTCGCTCGGATGTAGAGGTAGAGTGCGAGCAAGCTCCAGAAAATGAACCCGGCGCTGTGGTTTGCCATGTTCGTGTAGATCGCGTTGATCGGTAGCGCGACGTAGATCGCCGATGCGGTGAGGGCGTGCCCGTCGTCCCAGAGTCGTCTCACGACCGCGAAGAGCATCCACACGGCGGCCACGCTCCAAAATCCGGCCACTAGGCGGATCGACAGCTCGCGGTCGCCAAAGAGCTTCACGCTGACGACGTTGTTCAGGTGCAGGGCAAGTGGCGCGTGCGTGTAGAGCTTCTCACGGTCTGGCGGGCGATTGGCGGTTTCGTACTGAAGTGGAAAGAGCACGTTCCAGCGCAAGGTGTTCCTCGCGGCATTGTGGTACGCAGCCCCGTTCCAGCCGTTGTGGCCCCGGGTCCATTGATCGGCGATGCCCCAGGCCGCCAAGAAGACCTGAGCAGCGAGCACCATGGCAAAGGCGATGCGGACCAGCCTTCGCCGGTCGCCGACGCGTTCAGGGCTCATGTGAGGGCAGTATGGCCGCTAGGGTCGCGAGCGTCAGCTTTCGAGAAGCCGGCGTGCAACGACGTGCGCCTGAATCTCGTTGGCGCCCTCGAAGATGCTGAGGACTCGCGCATCGACCAAGAGCCGGGACGCGGTGTACTCCTCTGCATAGCCGTTTCCGCCGTGAATCTGCACGTTCGCATCGGCAGCCTCCCATGCAGAGCGGGTTGCCAAGAGCTTCGCCATGCCTGCTTCGAGGTCGCAGCGTTTTTCCTGGTCCTTCTCGCGGGCACTGAAATAGGTCAGCTGGCGGCCGGCCTGGATACTGCAGATCATGCGGCCGATCTTGTGAGCGACGCGCGGGAACTGGAAAATGGGCCCGCCAAACTGCTCGCGCTCGGTTGCGTAGAGGATCGCGTCCTCCAGTGCGGCCTGTGCCACGCCAACGCCACGCGCCGCGGTTTGAATGCGCGCGCTTTCGAAGGTGCGCATCAGCTGCTTGAAGCCCGCGCCTTCTTCGCCGCCGAGCAGAGAATCCGCCGGCACCTTGAAGTCTTCGAAGCCGAGCTCGTATTCCTTCATGCCGCGGTAGCCGAGAACGGTGATCTCGGTTCCGGTCAGGCCGTCGTCGACGAATTCCGCTTCACCGTCCTCGCCAGTGAGGCGAGTTTTCTCCGCCAGGAACATCGAGAGGCCCTTGTACCCTGGTTCGTCCGCGTTGGTGCGGGCGAGGAGGGTCATCAGGTCGGCGCGAACTGCATGGGTGATCCAGGTCTTCGACCCGTTGACCACGTAGCTGCCATCATTCTGCTTCACCGCGCGCGTTCCGAGATGGGCCAAGTCCGAGCCGGTGTTCGGCTCGGTGAACACTGCGGTCGAAAGCACTTCACCCGCAGCGAGCTTCGGGAGCCAGTTCTGCTTCTGCTCTTCGGTGCCGCCGCCCATGATCAGCTCTGCGGCGATTTCGGATCGCGTGCCGAGCGAGCCAACGCCGATGTAGCCGCGGGACAGCTCTTCGGTGACGACGCACATCGCGACCTTGCTGAGGCCCAGTCCGTCGTATTCCTCGGGGATGGTGAGCCCGAAGACGCCGAGCTCGCTCATCTGGTCGATGATGTCCATCGGGATCAGGATGTCGTTGCGGTGAATGTCTTGTGCGCGAGGAATGACCTCTGCGTCCACGAACTTCGAGAACTGCGAGCGGATCTCGTCGAGCATCTCGTCGCCGAGGCCTGGGTTCGGAAAACCGTGTTCCCGCGCGTGCTCGGCAAGCGCCAGATAGACCTGACCGTTCGCGTGCTCGGCCGAAAACGCGGTGACTTCGGGCTGGAGCACGGTTTCGCGCAGGTCGCCCTCGGAGATGCCGACCTCGCTGAGGCCGATGCTCTCGCAGGCTCCGAGGTCGACGCCGCCGACGATCGAGCGAGCGACGTCCCCGACGTATGCACGCGCGACCTTGCCTTCGTACTGACCGCCAACGCGTTCAGCCCAGGCCGCCATTTGACGGCAGGCCTCGAGCTCGGTCGCCATGTAGGCGACCGCGTGAGCAGCGAGCTGGTTTGCGTTCAGCTTCTTGGCGCTGATTCGATCGCCTTCAAACACCATGGCTTTGACGTTGTCATGCGCACGCTGGTAGAGGCCCTCGATGGCTTCGATGACTTTCTGCATGACCTTCTCCTAACCGTTCGCGATCGCGGCGCGGGTTTCTTCGAGGTTCTTGAGTCCCGGTCGAGGCGCGCCGACAAGGCACGAGACGGTGCCGTGAAGCTTATTCTCGTACATGAGCTGGTGCGCTTCGGGAATCTCCTCCCAGGTGAAGAGCCGCGTCATGACCGGCTTGACCTTGCCCTGGATCATGAGCCGGTTGGCCCGCCCGGCCGAATCGGCGTCCGCGAAATGTGAGCCGATGATTCGCTTCTGCCGCATCCAGAGATGACGCACGTCGAAGTTCAGGTTGTAGCCCGTGGTCGCGCCGCAGATCACGATTCGGCCGTACTTGGACGCGAGAAATACGCTGGCGGGGAAAGTGGCCTTGCCCACGTGCTCGAACACGACTTCGGGCCCTTTGCGCTCACCGAGAATCTCCCAGATGCGCTTGCCGAAGCCCTTGAGGTCGGTGCTGTGCGCCTTCTGCTCTTCCGGCGTCATGTTGTCTTTGTACTGAACCCCAGGGAACTCCTTGCGGTTGATTACGCCATGCGCGCCGAGCTTCATGCAGAGCTCGGCCTTGTCGTCGCTCGACACGACGGCGATTGCGCGCGCGCCGGCGACTGCGCAGAGTTGCACCGCGAACACGCCGAGACCACCACCGGCACCCCAGATGAGCACGTCCTCGCCCGGCTCGATCTTGGCACGGTCGATCAGCATCCGGTGGGCCGTGTAATAGGTGAGGCCGTAGCTCGCGGCGTCTTCCCAGCTGAGCTGCGGGGGCTTGGGAAGCACCTGTTGCCCCTGGACCTTGGTGAACTGCGCGAACGAGCCGTCAGGGGTTTCGTAACCCCAGATGGTTTGCAGATCGTTGGTGCCCGGGTATCGCAGATGGTTGCAGTGCAGGACTACCTCGTCGCCGACCTTGTGGTCGTCCACGCCTGGGCCGACGGCCCATACGACGCCGGACGCGTCGGAGCCGGCGATGTGGAAGTCGAGGCCGTGGCCCTTGAGCACGTCGACCGGCTGGGCGAGCCCGGCCCAGATGCCGTTGAAGTTCACGCCGGCCGCCATGACCTGGACGAGAACCTCGCCGGGACCGAGCTCCCAGACAGGCAGCTCTTCGTGTTGGAAGGATTGCTTGGGCTCGCCGAATCGCTCGGGGCGAATCGCGTACGCGTGCATCTTCTCGGGCACGGCGCCTAGCTCGGGGATTTGACCAACGGGTACGATTTGTGGACGTTCGCTCATGTCTTCCTCATGGAGTCTTGCCGAGTGTTGCTACATACTCTCGGCTCAAGTGTTCGCAAAGGCTCAACGGCGTTTCACCGCCATCGAGGTGTTGTTCGGCGCGGGCTCTGAGCTGCCCGATTCCCCCTAGGGTCGAAACCCCGTGCTCGCCATGTTTGCGCCTGAAAAGGTCCATGGCCCATCGCAGTTCGCCTTGTCGACGGCGTGCCGCTAGGGTCGTTTCGAGCTGCTTCCGATGCTGAGCGAGCGCATCGATGAGCTCGTCGATTCCGGTCCCCTTGGTGGCGCTGGTCGAGACGATCGGGGTCCTCCAACTGGCGTCCTGCCCGGCGGTGGCCCCGACCGCATGTGCGGTTTGCAGGGCGCCGTGCAGATCGGCGACCGCGCGGCGGGCGAGCTCCTCCTGGTCTGCCTTGTTGACCACCAAAATATCGGGGATTTCCATGATCCCGGCCTTCAGGAACTGAAGAACGTCGCCGCTGCCGGGCTGGATCACGAGAACGACCGTGTCCGCGACGTGGACGATGTCGATCTCGGACTGGCCGACCCCGGTCGTCTCGACGATGACCAGGTCATACGCTGCGGCCAGAACACGTACGGCCGAGTTTGCCGCGTAGGCCAGGCCACCCACTTCGCCCGCGGTGGCGAGCGAGCGAACGAAGAGTCCGGCATCCGTCGGGTCGAAGCTCATGCGGGCGCGATCGCCGAGCAGCGAGCCGCCCGAGCGTATGCTCGATGGATCGATGGCCACGACCCCGACGCTGCGACCTCGCTGCCGCACCGAGCGCGCCAGGGCCGAAGTCAGTGTGCTCTTGCCGACGCCAGGGGGACCGGTGAGCCCTACGCGATGCCCGCCCGCTGCCTTCGGAGCATCTTTGAGCGCGGCGAGGAGCTCCGCGACGCGCGCGTGCGACTCGGGTCTTCGATCTTCCACCAAGTTCAAGGCGCGGGAAACCGCCGCCTTGTCGGAGGTCATCACCTGCTGCGCGTCGTTGGCCGGGTCACTCGGCGGCATGCTGGCGGTCCACCAGGTCGATCAAGTCGCTCATGATGTTGTCGAGCTCGAAGTCCTTGGGCGTGTAGACCGCAGCCACTCCTTGGGCGCGGAGCTTTTCCGCGTCAGCTTCTGGAATGATGCCGCCGGCGACCACCGGCACGTCACCGAGGCCCGCCTCCCGAAGCCGCTGCACGACCTCCGGAACCAGCGCGAGATGGGAGCCGCTCAGGATGCTGAGACCGATGAGATGCACGCCTTCTTCGAGCGCCGACGCCACGATTTGCTCTGGCGAGACGCGAATGCCCTCGTACACCACGTCGAAACCAACGTCGCGCGCCTTGATGGCGATTTGTTCGGCGCCGTTCGAATGCCCGTCGAGACCTGGCTTGCCGACCAGAAGCTTGGCCCGGCGGCCCATCCGCGCCTCGAGCGCGTCGAGTCGCTTTCGAAGCCGGTCGATGGTCTCGGCGGCGACTCCGGACCCGGATGTCTTCACTGTTGCACCGGACACGCCCGTCGGTGCCCGGTACTCGCCCCAGACCAGGCGAAGGGTGTTGGCCCATTCGCCGGTGGTCACCCCAGCGTGCGCCGCTGCGATCGACGCGGCCATCATGTTCTCGTCTGTCCTGGCAACTCGCTGAAGCTCTGCGAGCGCCGCCTCCACCGCAGCGCTGTCCCGCTCTTGTTTCCATCGAGCAAGCGCAGCGCGCTGGTTCGCATCGACCTCGGGGTCGACCGTGAGAATCGCATCATCGAGATTTTCGGTGAGCGGGGAGGGCGCCCCTTCGACGTACTTGTTCACGCCGACGACAATCTGCTCGCCTGCTTCGATCGCACGAAGGCGCGCAGCATTCGACTCCACGAGCTTCTGCTTGATGTAGCCGCTCTCGACCGCTTCGACTGCGCCGCCTCGCGCCAGAACCTCTTGGACTTCGGCCCAGGCCGAGTCGACGAGCTGCTGTGTCTGCGCTTCGACGACCTCGCTGCCCTTGAACAGATCGGCGTATTCCAGAAGGTCGGTTTCGTAGGCGAGAATCTGCTGAGCGCGAAGCGACCACTGCTGATCCCAGGGCCGCGGAAGACCAAGCGCCTCGTTCCAGGCAGGGAGTTGGACTGCGCGGGCGCGAGCGTCCTTGCTGAGGGTGACCGCCAGCATTTCGAGAACGATCCGGATGACGTTGTTCTCCGGTTGCTGCTCGGTCAGGCCCAGAGAATTGACCTGAACCCCGTAGCGGAATCGCCGCTGCTTCGGATCGGTCACCCCGTAGCGCTCTCGGGTGACGCGATCCCAGAGCTCGACGAATGCTCGCATTTTGCAGAGCTCTTCGACGAAGCGAATGCCCGCGTTGACGAAGAAGCTCATGCGGCCGACGACCTTGCCGAAATCGCTCTCGGGCACGCGGCCCGTCGCCTTCACCGCATCGAGAACGCCGATCGCGGTCACCAGCGCGTAGGCAAGCTCTTGCGTCGGTGTCGCGCCGGCTTCCTGCAGGTGGTAGCTGCAGATGTTGATCGGGTTCCACTTGGGAACCTCGTCCACGGTGTAGGTAATCAGATCGGTGATCAAGCGCATCGAGGGCGCGGGCGGAAAGATGTGGGTGCCGCGCGACAGGTACTCTTTGATGATGTCGTTTTGCGTCGTTCCGCGAAGGACGTGATGGTCGACGCCCTGGTCCTCGGCCGCCGCCACGTACAAGGACAGCAGCCAGACAGCGGTCGCGTTGATCGTCATCGACGTGTTCATCTGGTCGAGCGGCAGACCGTCGAAAAGCGCTCGCATGTCGCCGATGTGTGAAACCGGAACGCCGACCTTGCCAACCTCGCCGCGGGCGGCCGGATCATCGGCGTCGTAGCCAGTCTGAGTGGGCAAATCGAACGCGACGCTGAGTCCTGTCTGACCCTTTGCCAGGTTGGTTCGATAAAGCTCGTTCGACGCAGCCGCCGTGCTGTGGCCCGAGTAGGTCCGCATGATCCACGGTTTGTCGCGCTCCCGCTTGCCGTACTCCGCCATTGGCCGGTCCTTTCCTATGCGATTCGCCCGAGGGGGCCGCAGCCTACCTCGTTTTGGCCTTGCTTGCGTTCCGGGCCCTTGTGACCGTTGCGGTGCTCTTTACAGCTTCACACAATCGAGCCCGATCTCTTTTGGATTATCATACGGCTGGAAGCCGTCAAGCGGCCGAGAAATAGAACTTTTTGACGTTTCTTGGCTCTGGTGGATCTTGTAAATTTGCGGTAAACGGCTCCGATGGCCGAGACGAACGCCGCGATGGGGCAGCGACTGCGAGAGCTTCGGCTTCGCAGGGGCCTGCAGCAGAGTGAGGTCGCGCGCCGCCTCAAGATCTCACCCGCCTATTTGAGCCTGATCGAGAAGGGCAAGCGCGTCGTTCAGCTGCCGCTGCTGTTCCAGGCGCTCGAGCTCTACGGGGTCGCGGTGGAGGAATTCATGACGAGCCTGGGCGAGCGACGGGTCGACGACGGTCTTGCTCGGCTGCTCGATGACCCTCTGCTCCGCTCGCTCAACCTGAGCGAGGAAGATCTAGCCAGCATCAGCGCCGAGCCGCGGATGGCTGCCACGATCACCGCGCTCTTCAACCTCTACAAGAACACGCGCGGCCAGCTCGAGCACGTCATGACGAGCCTCGCGCAGCGGGAGCAGCAGGCTGACGAGGGTTCCACTCGCTTCGACTACAACCCCTACGACGAGGTCACCGACTTTCTGGAGCAGAACCACAACTGGTTCGGGCAACTCGAGGAGCGTGCGCAGCAGTTTCGCCGCGATTGTGCATTCGGCCGCCGTGTGACGAGTGATGACCTCGAGCGAGGTCTGCTCGATCAGGTCGGCGTGCGGGTGCATCGCATCCCAGAGCGCTCCGACAGTTCCGTCATCCGGACCTGGAACGCCGAGGCGCGAGTCCTCACGGTCTCCGCTGACCTCTTCGAACAGCGGCTCAAGTTTCAGCTCGCGCACACGATCGCGCTCGGACTGTTCGATGAAGAGAAGCTACACGAGCCGATTCTCGAAGGGTACCGGGGACAGCATGGCGAAACCCGGAAGCTCATCAAAATCCACCTTGCGAACTACTTCGCGGGCGCGCTCTTGCTCCCTTATCCGGAGTTCTATCGAGACGTGATGAGCACGCGGTACGACGTCGAGCTCCTCGCGCAGCTTTTCGAATCCTCCTACGAAACGGTGGCGCACCGCATGTGCAATCTGTCGGACCCGCGCCGCCGTGGCGTTCCGATGCACTTCCTTCGGGTCGATGTCGCCGGCAACATCTCCAAGCGCTACTCGGGTGACGGCATTCGGTTCCCGCACCAGGGTGGCTCATGCCCGAAAATGGCGGTGCACTTGGCATTTCTCACACCAAGCGTGATCGGCAAGCAGTACTCTGCGTTTCCCGACGGCTCGACATACTTCTGCTTCGCGAAGGTGGTCAGCGAGCCGCAACAGGGGTCGCTCGTGAAAGGGACGACCTACAGCATCGGGCTCGGAACCCACGCGGACAATGCCAAGCGCTTCGCCTATGCGGACGACCTGCCGTTCGCCGATCCCAAGAAGATGGCGGTGCCGGTAGGGACGACCTGCCGGTTCTGCGAGCGGACCGACTGCAACATGCGTTCGGCGCCGAGCTACAAGTTCGCGTTTCGCGTAGACGAGTACACCAAGAAAGACAATTTCTTCTCACCGCTGGTGAGCGGGGATGCCGGCGCTGATGTACAGAAGCCGGCTCGCCGCAAGCCAACGGCGTGATATGTTCCAGTCTCGGAGGTCAGAAAAATGCCGTCGTTCGACGTAGTTTCCAAGATCGAGCAGCATGAAGTCGACAACGCGCGCAACCAGGCGAGCAAAGAGATCGGTCAGCGTTACGATTTCAAGGGCACGGAGGCCTCGATCGAACAAACCGAAGAGGGGATCGTCATTCGGGCCAACAGCGAAGGCCGCATCGATGCGGCTCGCGATGTGCTCGAGAGCAAGATGGTTCGCCGGCAGGTGTCCTTGAAGTCGCTGGACGCGCAGCAGCCACAGCAGGCGGGCGGTCAGATGTGGCGGCAGCTCATCAAGCTCAAAGAGGGCGTGTCCAAGGAAAAGGCCAAGGAAATCGTCAAGGCCATCAAGGACAGCAAGCTCAAGGTTCAGGCATCGATTCAGGGCGATTCGGTGCGCGTCTCGGCCAAGAAGCGCGACGATCTACAATCCACGATAGCCTTCCTCAAGGAGCAGGACTTCGACCTGCCGCTTCAATACGTGAACTTCCGGGACTGAGGCGGAACGCATTGGTCGAGACGAAGAACGAGTTGCGGGTCGGCTACCAGGGAAGCGAAGGCGCGTACAGCCAGCTCGCGGCGACGCAGCACTTTCGGGGTGCGCCGCAGCCGCTGCGTTGCGTTGGCTACCATAGCTTTCGCCAAATGCTCGAGGCGCTCAGGGCCGGGAAGGTCGACTACGCAGTGCTCCCGATCGAGAACTCGATCGCGGGTTCGATCAACGAGAGCTATGACCTGCTCGCGAAGATGGGGCTGTCGCTGGTCGGTGAAGAGTTTCAGCCCATCGCGCACTGCCTAATAGGCGCGGCGGACGTGCCGGTGTCGGAGATTCGTCGCGTGTATTCCCACCCCGTCGCTCTGGCACAGTGCGGCGAGTTCTTGGAAACGCTCCATGACTGTCACGTGGAGGCATTTGCCGACACGGCCATGTCCGTCGAGAAGGTGAAGAACGACGCTGATCCGACCCAGGCGGCGATCGCAAGCAAGGAAGCCGCCGCGCTGCACGGCTTGCCCATTCTCAGGCGGGACATTGCGGACCACCCCGAGAACTACACGCGGATGGTGATGGTCGCGCCAGAGCCTGCGCATTACGACCCAGCGGTCTCCTGCAAAACCTCCTTGATCTTTTCGACGATTCACGAGCAGGGTGCGCTCGCACGCTGCATCGCGATCTTCGCCGAGCGCGGCCTGAACCTCACCAAGATCGAATCACGACCGAAGCCGGACACGCCTTTCGAGTACATCTTCTACGTTGATTTCGAGGGCAACGTCGATCGTGAAACGACGCAGGCGGCGCTCCGAGATCTCGCAGAAGTGACTACCTTCCTGACCGTTCTCGGTTCGTATCCGACCCGTCGCGCAGGTGTCAGCTAGCCAGGGCCGCGGCGACGTCGGCGATCCGGTTGGCATCGCCGTCTAAGCCGGCCGCCAGGCAGGTCGCCGAAACCATCTTCAAGGCGGCAGCCTCGCCCGGACCGTCTCCTCGAGCCCGCGCTTCGGCCAGCGCCTCGAGTGAGTCGATCATCGCGTCGTGCCGGCGACCACGCGCGAGCTGAAGGCAGGCCGATGCGATTGAAATTCGAATGGCCGCGC
Source organism: uncultured delta proteobacterium (assembly GCA_963842915.1). Classification (GTDB taxonomy): domain Bacteria; phylum Myxococcota_A; class Polyangia; order Polyangiales; family Houyiibacteriaceae; genus SG8-38. The sequence continues at coordinate 80,763 of CAWJII010000006.1, forward strand.
CACGCATTCGACGCGGGCTCTTCCTCGCCGCCTCGAGGGCCTGCTTTGCCGACTTGATGTCCTCGCGGCTGATATACGAAACGACACGTAGGCAATGCGCCCCAGTGAGGTCTCCGCCTGCTGCGATCGAAGATTCGATAAGTACGTCGAAATTCTGGTGGTCGCGTTGCCGGAGGACCCGGATGAGCGCTTCGGAGCCGTCTTCGAGGTCGGCCTCCGGAACGGGGATGGTCTGCCTCTCGTCGTACTCGTCAGCCGGCGGCCCGCTCGGCAGTCGGACCGCCTTGCTGATCTCGGAGGCGGCAGAGCGCGTGTCGCCATCAGGTTGGTATTGAACGGCGGCGGCGGCCAGCCGGACCGCCGAAGCGGTGTAGCCAAGGTCGGCCGCAAGCGACCCCGCCTGGAGAATCGCGTGAGCGCCGCGCTCGAGGTCCCCGCCCTCGCATAGATAGGCACCAACGGTTGCCGCCATGGAAGGGCCCACGAGGGGCTCTGCGGTGTGCAGAGCCTCGGCTACGAACCGGTAGACCTCACTGCGACGCGCGGGGGGCATGCGCTGAAGGACGGCCCTGCGAAGGAGCTCGGAGCTCGGCTTGCCCTGAGTCGTCACGAGTCCGTCGTTGATGAGCGCTTCGAGGCAGCGGCGCCGCGTGCGCTCCGCGATGCCGTCCAGGCCAACCGCTGCGTCGATCACTTTCCCCGACGAAGCGGGCAGGGCCGTGCAAGCGACCTCGAGGTAACGCATGGACGAGGTATCGAGCGTGGCGAATCGCTCTTCGAGCAGGGCACGTGGCCCCAGATACTGGCGCCGCTCAGCGGCCTCCTCGCGCCAGACGAAACCCTGGTCGTCGCGAATCAGGTCGCCGGTGGCAACCATCGTGCGGGCTGCCTCCGCGATGCCGAGCACCGTCGTGCCGCCGGTGATCACGAGCTGCTTCGCGATTTCCATGTTTGCGTTCGTTCCGAGGATGCCGGCGGCGACCAGAAGTGCTTCGCTTGGATCGAGCGCGGGCAGCTCGATGCGGGTGGATCCCTCGAGGGAGCGGAGCCCAGCCGGGACGGTCGACTCCGTCGTCCGGATGCAGAGCAAGGCGGCCACGCTGTCGTCCGACAGGGCCGCGCCGAGGACCCAGAGAGTCGCGGGATCGATAGCGGAGAGGCGATCGACGTAGATCCAAGGAAGTCCGTGCTCGCTGCGAAGCGTTGTTAGAAGCACCTTCAAAGCGTGAATCGTCGCTTCCCGGCGCGGTGGGTTCGCACAGGCTACGGCCTTGATCGCCTGGGCGACCCCGGGCTCGACCTGCTTCAGCGTTTGCCGCGCGGGTTCGAGTGTCCGCCAGGCCATCAACAAGGCTAGACGAAGCCCGCCAAGCGGCTCGAGCCCGCCGGGCACTGCTCCGATTTCGAGGAAGGCTGGCGGACGAAGCTCGTCACGCAGCGCGAAGATTCCGTCGCGGGCGCCGATGCCGAGCGCACCCTTCAGGTAGAAGGTGCTGGTCTTGGAGCCGGCGGCGGCCTTCTTAATCGGCTCGAGGGCGTGACGGATACTGGCGGGAACGGGAGGGGGTTTGAGCAGACCGACAGCCTGGCGGCAGCGCTCGAGAAGCGGCCGGCTTCGGTCGATCGCCTCGCCCTGCAATGCGAAGGAGCTGGTGGAGACGGAGCGTCCGAACAGATACGTCCTCGATGCGGCTTCGCGCGACTCGACATCGAGAACCACTTCCCCAGCTTGCGCTTGATTGGCCAGGAGCTGCGCGCGGTCGATGGCGCTGCCGCTGTTCCTGAGCGCGCCCCCTTCGCCTTTGGAGCGCTGAATCGCGCCGGTTGCGATGCCAAACGCGATCGGGATCCCTCCGGCGGGCACGGGCTGCGACTCGGCTTCCGCGAGCAATCGCAGGGCCAGGTTGATGGCGGATTTGAGCTCGTGGAGACCGAAATTCGCGACGACCGTGCCAGCGAGGGAGGACATCACCTCACCGCCACTGTTCCGAACTTCGTTGGTGACATAGCGCGCCCATTGACCGGCGGCCGCAGTGGTCTCCTCCTCTTCGAAAGCAGGGGGGAGGATTCGATGCCAGAGGACGAAGCGTTCCATCGCGGTCGACGGCTAGCCGCCGAGCTTCGCTTTGAGAGCAGCGAGCTCGTCTTCGACGTCGTCTTCTCCTTCTTGGGACTCCAGGGCACGGAAGCGCGCGTCGATATCCGCGCGCTTCGGGCTCTCCAGGATTTCGTGTGCCTCCACTTCGGCGTCCAGCTGGTCGATCTGGTCGGCCATGCGTTCGAGATCGGTGAACGCCCCACCGCCAAGCCGGTCGCCGCTCGGCAAAGCAGGGTCAGGCTGCTGAGTCCGAGCTTGCCGCACCTGGGCGGCTAGAGTCTTTTGCCGGTCCTTGAGGTCGTCGAGCTTTTCCTCGATACGCTCCAACTGAGCCTTCATCGCATCTGCCGCGCTTGCTTGCTCCGCGGCCCGCGTTCGCACGCTCTGGGACTCTCTGATCGCGCGCGCCTTTCGCCGGAGCGCTTCGCGCGCGAGCTCCTCGTCGTCCCGTTCGAGGGCGAGGATCGCCTTCTGCTCCCAGTCAGCCGCCTCCTCTTCGAGCTCTTGCTCCCTTTTGTCGAGCCGCTTGGCACTCCCCAAGGTCTCGATCAACTCCTTGCGAGCGCGCTTGAGGGCCGATTTCATGTCGGTCACGGTCTGACCGATCATCTTGTCCGGGTCCTCCGCCTGGTCGATCAGCGCGTTCAGATTGGATTTGATCACCCGGTTGAGCCGACTGAAGATTCCCATACTCCCCCTAACAGGGGTACGATCCCACGAGGGGAGCCGGGTGTAAAGGGACTGAGCTTTCTCGACTTCCGGCTTCCGTCTATGCTAGCTGGAGGATTATGTTGAAGGGGGCACACGTCCTGATTACAGGAGGTGCGGGGTTCATTGGGACCGCGCTGGCTGCACGCCTGGCGGATGACAACCGCATTCGCGTGTTGGATATCTTGCGTCGAAACGCGCTTTCGAAGGCCGGCCTGGACGGCCATCCCAACGTGGAGCTCGTCGTGGGGGACGTTCGCGACATGACCGCCGTCCGCCGGGCGGTAACCGGATGTGACTATGTGATTCACATGGCCTCGATCGCCGGGGTGGACACGGTCTTGAAGAATCCGGTCATGACCATGGAGATCTCGCTCGAGGGCACGATGAACGTCCTTCGGGCGGCCAACGACTGTCACGGCGTCAAGCGCGTCATCGATTTCTCCACGAGCGAGGTTTTCGGATCCTACGCGTTTCGTGTCCGAGAGGCCGACGTCACCAGCCTCGGCGCGGTCGGCGAAGCCCGTTGGACCTACGCGGTGAGCAAGCTGGCCACGGAGCATCTTGCGCACAACTACTGGAAGCAGTTCAACCTGCCGACCGTGTCGATTCGTCCCTTCAACATCTTCGGGCCTGGCCAGGTTGGAGAGGGAGCCGTGCACGCTTTCGTGGTGCGCGCACTCCAAGACGAGAAGATCCTCATTCACAATGAAGGCGACCAGATCCGATCCTGGTGTTACATCGACGACATCGTAGACGCGATCGAGCTCGCCATGGTGCGTGACGAGGCGATCGGCGAGAGCTTCAACATCGGCAACCCTCGAAGCACCGTCACCATCTACCAGCTTGCACGGCTGATCGTCCGACTCAGTGAGAGCAAGTCCCCGATCGAGTTCGTCGAGTGGGATTTCCCGGACGTCGAGCTTCGTATCCCAGACGTGAAGAAGGCAGAGGAGCTTCTGGGTTTCCGCGCCCACGTCGAGCTCGAACAAGGGCTGCTCGACACGATCGAATGGTATCGGCGCAAGCTCAACGGCGAGGGCTGAGATGTCCGATAGTCCTCCGCAGGTCTACGACTTGTCTGCGGCGCGTCCCGACGGCTGGTTCGACGAGGTGCTCAAGCAGTCCAAGGATTTCGACAAGGCCTGTCAGATCATCGGCCGGAACACCCTGGGCCTCGCCCTGATCGCGGGCGCTCGCATCCTGAGCCTCACAGCCAATCCACACACGCAGAATCTGACCCAGGTTGAATTCTCGATCGGTTCGGACCCGACCGTGCAGCAATTCGAACTGCCGGAATTCCGCGCGACGATTGCCCGGTACTTGCTGAGCCCTCTGCAGAATCAGGGTCTTCCGGACGAGCCGGATGTGGAGACGCTCCAAGCGCACATCGGCGGGCGCTACATGCTCGCAGCGAGCTTGTTCTACGTGGAGCCGCTCGAGCTTCGACACGATCTCGGCCTCTCCGAGATCGAGGTTCGCTTCAACGGCGTCCAGCACATCCTGTCGTTGGAAGACTTCAGAGAGGTTCTCGACGAGCGGGTGCGTTCGGAGCTCGGTCTCGACCGTCCGGACAACTCGTCGATCGACCTCGCGGTGGTCGACCAGGCGGAGAAGGCGAACGCACACGGCAACTGGAGCGCTACGATCGCCATGCTCAATCCCTGGCTCACCCCGATCTCCATGCTCTTGCGCACGGGGGAGGCCGAGGGCCTCACCGAGGAAGTCCACGGCCGCTTGTCGATGAGCCTGGATCTGCTCGGCACTGCATATGCCAAGATTGGCGAGCTCGAGGCGGCCAACGAAGTTCTGCGTCTCGGGGTGCAATGGGCGGGCGATTCTCGTAACGCCGGGCCGCTGTTTCTTGCCCTCGGGCGCGCCTCGGTTGCCGGTGAGAAACACGGCGAATCGATCGGCTTGCTGCGGCGAGCGATTCGGCTCGGTGCCGATGAGCGACAAGCGCTGCCGCTTCTGGCCCGATCTCTGGCTGCTCGTGACCAGATTCTGGCCGCCATGGTCTGCTACGAACGCGCGCGCGAGCTAGGAGCGGGCGCCTCCGAGCTGGACGCTCCGACTCGAAAGCTGGCGACCCGTCTCGGAGACGCTTGGCCTGAGTTTCAGGCCTGGATGAAGCGCGCCGAGTAGCCGCTTTACATTGGCTCCGAGGCTTCGTACCGTAGCCGTTCGGATGTCGGGCTTTCTTCTCTCTATCGATCAGGGAACCACCGGTTCCACCGCTATGCTTCTATCCCCCGATGGGGAGGTATTAGGCCGAGCCAACCACGAATTTCCTCAGCATTTTCCCCGTCCCGGATGGGTCGAGCATGACCTCGAGGAGATTTGGAAAAGCGTCGGGGATGCGGTGCGCGACGCGATCGCGCGCGCGAAGGTCGCGCCGAGCGATTGCCTGGGCATCGGCATCACCAATCAGCGAGAAACCACCGTGCTTTGGGAGCGGAGCAGCGGCAAAGCGGTCCACAGGGCCATCGTCTGGCAGGACCGTCGCACTGCAGACCGCTGCCAGGAGCTCAAAGACGCCGGCCACGAGGAGCTGTTTCGCCAACGAACCGGCCTCGTCCTCGATCCCTACCTGGCCGGCACCAAGGTCGAATGGCTGCTCGATCACGTCGATGGCGCACGGGCTCGCGCAGAAAAGGGCGAGCTGGCGTTTGGCACGATTGACTCCTGGCTGGTGAACCGCTTGTCGGGAGGCAAGGTGCACGTCACCGACGCAAGCAACGCGTCGCGCACCCTGTTCTACGACATCGGGAAGGGCCGATGGGACGAGGAGCTTGCCGCGGTGTTGCGGGTCCCGATGACCTTGCTGCCCGAAGTTCGAACTTGCTCCGAGGTGTATGCGCACACGTCCGGGGTTCCCGGTCTGCCCGATGGGATTCCAATCGCTGGCATGGCCGGCGATCAACAAGCGGCTCTGTTCGGTCAGACCTGCTTCGGGGTCGGCGATGCGAAGTGTACGTACGGAACAGGCGCGTTCTTGCTGATGAACACCGGAACCGAATTGGTACACTCGCGCAACGGGCTTCTAACGACAATTGCCTGGCGGCTCGGCGAACAAACCGTCTATGCGCTCGAGGGGAGCGCCTTCATTGCTGGAGCCGCCGTCCAGTGGTTGCGCGACGGGCTCGGGCTCATCGGCTCCTCGGACGAAATCGAAGCCAAGGCGCGGGAGGTCGACGAAACCGGCGATGTGGTGTTCGTCCCGGCTCTCGCAGGCCTGGGCGCCCCGCACTGGGATCCGCACGCAAGGGGCCTAATTTACGGGCTTACGAGGGATACGACCGCCGCTCATCTGGCGCGCGCGACCCTCGAGGGAATAGCTTTCCAGATCGTTGATCTGGTTGACGCGATGCAGGCGGATGCCGGTCGCCCCATCGCGCGCTTGAGAGTCGACGGTGGTGCGGCTCGCAATGACTTACTCATGCAATTTGAAGCCGACATGCTCGGGGTGACGATCGATCGTCCCGAGAATGTCGAAACGACTGCCTTAGGAGCTGCTTACTTAGCTGGAATGGCCGTTGGTGTATTCGACGGTTTTGATTCTGTTTTAGATGCTTACCGTATCGAGCGTAGCTTTGAGCCTCAGGTCACCCAAGCCGAGCGAGATGGGCACTTGGAGCGATGGCGCGACGCGGTGCGGCGAGCGCGAAGTATGATGGGAATAACATGAATGAGAATGATGTCGGGCAAGACAAACCTAGCGAAGAAGAACTGGCCGTACCAGTAGCCTGGGAGGCACTCGAAGACGCTTTTGAGAATAACGCACCCGAGGTGCACAGCTACTTGCACTTCGACACCGGTGAGGTGATTCGCATCGTCGATGGGGTTGCAGACCCCTCGATGCACACGCGCATCATGAACGACAGCCGGTATCTTCGAATCGATCCGGTTTCCTCGCGGGAGCAATACCGTTGGATGGAGCGTTTCATCGCGACAGTTGAAGACGAGGAGCTCAGGCGACGGCTCAACATCGCGATCGACGGGAAGGGCGCGTTCCGGCGTTTCAAAGACGCGCTGATGAGTCATCCGGTAGACCGGGAGCGATGGTTCGCGTTTCGCTCCGAGCGCTTGCGCTCATGCATGGAGTCCTGGCTGACCGCGCATGGCATCCACTCGGTCGAGCGTCCGACCTGGCACGTTCCGACGGCCCAGGAGGTCCAGCCGAGCGAAGTCGAAACACCGGTCGAGCCCAGAGGAAAACCGGCCATCCGGCCGGTAGCGGTCGACGCCCAGCGCAAGCGGCTGCACGAGCTCGTCGACGGGCTCGGCCCTCGAGACATGGAGATGGCCCAGACCTATCTCGAGTTCCTTCGGGATCGGCGTCCCGTCTCCAAGCCACCGGTCAAGGCCGGCGCCGAGGGTCCGGTTGCGGCCGTAGCTCAGTCGGTCGAAAGCGAGTAGGACCCTCGAACCAGTTCCGCTCTAGGCCGGCTTGCGGGGTCCGACCACAACATGTAGTGGGGGTCACAGGATGACCCTCGCTTCTGGTCGCGTAAACCGTTGCAATCCCGTATGTTCAGTGATAGCCACGTCCAACTACTCCTTTGGGGGGCAGAGTGAAGATCAAGAAGCTCCAAATCGTTGGCTTCAAATCCTTCGTCGATAAGACGACGGTCCATTTCGACCATGACATCACCTGTGTCGTTGGTCCGAATGGTTGCGGCAAATCCAACATCGTCGACGCCATCAAGTGGTGCATGGGCGAGCAATCCCCATCTCGCCTCCGCGGCAAGCAGATGGAGGACATCATCTTCAGCGGCTCGGAGGGGCGTGGGCCTCACGGCTTCTCCGAGGTCACTCTCACCTTCGACAATCAAGACGGCCTCGCTCCAGTCGAGTACAGCGACTACTCCGAAATCGAGGTGACTCGGCGTCTCGATCGCCAGGGCAACAGCGACTACCTGATCAATCGCACTCCAGTTCGTCTGCTCGACATCACCAACCTGTTCCTCGGCACCGGCGTCGGTAAGCGTGCGTACTCGATCATCGAGCAGGGCCGCATCGGCTTCATCGTCACCTCCAAGCCGGAGGACCGGCGTTCGATGATTGAAGAGGCCGCCGGCATCAGCCGCTTCAAATTGAGCAAGCGCGCGGCCGAGAGAAAGATGGATCAGACACGCCAGAACCTTCTGCGCGTCACGGACATCATCGGTGAGCTCGAGCGCAGCCTCGCGTCGCTCAAGCGGCAAGCGCAGAAGGCTGAACGCTACAAGCGCTACAAAAAGGAAATGCGTGACCTCGACCTGTGGGTTGCGTCGCATCGCTTTCTGGAGCTTCGCGGACAGATGGGTGCGGTCTCTGCTTCCTTGTCCAAGGCAAGCGAGGATGTTCAAGCGAGCCGCCGCTCTTTGGTCGCCAAAGAGGCGTCCGTCGAAGCCGAGCGGGTCTCCTTGCAGCAGCTCGGCTCGGAGGTCGAACGCGGTCAAGGTCGCTCGTACGAGCTCGACAACTTGGTTCGGCAACTCGAAGGATTGATTCGACAACAACAGGATCGACAAGCGGCTTTGGTCGAGCGCAAGGAGCTCGCGAGTCGCGAGCTTCGCCAACTCGAAGAGCAACGCGAAGGCCTGCACGGAGAAGCGTCCTCGGTTCGCCTATCTCTGAGCGAGTTAGAGGCGCTCGAAACCGAGGCGGGGCAGCTTCTGGCCGAGGTCGAGGCTGAGCTCCAACTCCGCAAAAACACTGCAGAAGAGGCCGAAGCGGCCCTGGAGAACGCGCGCGCACGACTGGCCGAAGGGCGCGCTCGGGTCGCCGGTGCCGAAGCGGTTCTCGAAGGCTACGACGCTCGCCGCGACGAGATACGTACGCGGCTCGAGCGCTTGCAGGAAGAGCTCCAGGCGCTCGCTACGCGCGAGGTCGAGTTCAAGCAGCAGCGCGGAGAGTTCGAGGCTCGCATGCACGGCTTGCGCGGCGGCAAGTCCGAGACGGCGGAGCGCCAGATCGAAATCGAGACATCACTCGCGACGGGCAAAGACGCCTTGCACGCGGCCGACGTCGAAGTCGACGCGCTTCGCGAGGCGCTTGCAGTGACCAGCTCGCGGTTGCGGTCGATCAACGAAATCCACGAACGCTTCGAGGGCGTTGGCGCAGGCGCGCAAGCGGTGCTGACCGGCTATGCCAGCGCAGCGGGTGACGCGTCCCGTGCAGGGCTGGTCGGCTTGGTTGCCGATCGCTTGGAATGCGAGCCCGAGCACACGCGCGCGCTGGGTGCGGCGCTGGGTGGAGCGCTCGAGTACTTGCTGGTCGAGGACACCGATTCGGCCCTGCGCGCTGCGGACTACCTCGCACGTGAAGAGAAGGGCCGGGCGACTTTCCTGCCGCGTTCGCCGACCGGCGCTCCACGGGTCGTTCCACAGTTTCCGACGGGGATGGGTATCGTCGGGCCGCTGCTGAGCCTGATGCGTTACTCACGGGCCGACGAGGCCTGGGTACGCTACCTCTTGTTCGATGTCTTGGTGGTCGACGACTTGCAGATTGCTGCGCGTCTTCATCGCGAAGGCTTCCGAGGAAAGCTGGTGACCCTCGACGGCCAGGCTCTGCTTCGCGACGGGGCAGTGGTTGGTGGCGCCAAGGACGAGTCGGCGGCCCATCTGCTTCGGCTCAAGCGCGAGATTCGCGAGCTCGGAGAGTTGGCGGCTTCGCAGGGCGCGATGCTCGATCGGGCGATTGCCAATCAGGGCCGGCTTCGCGCCAGCATTGCCGAGGGGCAGGCCGCTATCGATTCGGCGAGGGTAGAGGCTCACGATGCCGAATTGGAGATTCTCGGTGCCGAGCGGGACTTGCGCCTCGTCGAGATGGAGCTTCAGCGCGTCGACGAGCGCCGCCAGGAGATTGCGAACGCGGAGACGGAAGGACGCACCGCTCTGTCACAGGTCGACGTCGACGAGGGGAAGACCAAGCGGCAGCTGAGCGAGGCGCAGCACGATGTGACCAACGCCGAAGAGGCCGCGAAAGTGGCCGAGAGCGTTCTGAGCGAACGTCGTCGTGTGGTCGAGGAGCAGTCGGCGAAGGCGACCGAGGTCAAGGTTGCTGCGACGCAATCCCGTGAGCGGGCGGACCGCGAGCGTTCGCTCCTGGTGCAACTCGATCGCTCGATCGCTGAGCTCGACGCGCGCGAAGATCGGCTGCGTGAGGACGTTGCGCTCGCCGACCGTGATCAAGGCCAGGCCGCCGGGCGCATCCTATTGCACCACGGCCGCTTGGCTGAGACCGCCCACGAGGCATCGCTGGCTCGCGACGCGCTGTCGGGTCAACGCGCAGATTTCGACGCAGCGCAGACCGCGCTCGGAGAGTCGGAGCTCGTGCTCAAGCAGCTACGCTCGACCATCGACCTGCAGTCCACTGAGCTCAACGAGCTGACCCTTCGTGAGCGCGAGATCAGCTTGTCACTCGAGCATCTCGAGGAGCAGGTTCTCGACAAGCATCGCGTAGAGTTGGCGTACGTGATTGGCGACCACCACGCGCGGCCGGTGCCGGACGCTGAGGTGACAGCGCGGGCCGAAGAGCTGCAGCGGCTGATCGATCGCATGGGCGAGATCAATCTCACTGCAATCGAAGAGTACGAGGAGAACGCTGGGCGTTACGAGTACCTCAGTGGGCAGCGAACCGACCTCGAGGACGCGCTCAGCAAGCTCGACAAGGCGATTCGTCAGATGAACCGAGAGAGCAGGGCGCTCTTCCGCGAGGCCTTTGCTGCGATCAACGAGCGCTTCAAGCGCATCTTCCCGATGCTTTTCCGGGGAGGCAAGGCCGAGCTACGGCTCACCGACCCGCAGGACATGCTCGAAACGGGCGTGGATATCATCGCGCAGCCACCCGGCAAGCGACTCGGCTCGCTCGAGCTCATGAGCGGTGGAGAGAAGGCGCTCACGGCGGTCGCGATGATTTTCGCAATCTTCCAGTACAAGCCGAGCCCTTTCTGCCTGCTCGACGAGGTCGACGCGCCGCTCGACGAAGCCAACATCGGCCGCTTCGCCGAAACCATCCAGCAGATGACCGACCGCTCCCAGTTCATCATCATCACTCACTCCAAGCGCACCATGGAATACGCCGACGTCCTTTACGGAGTCACCATGGAGCAGCCAGGCGTCTCCAAGCTCGTCTCAGTCGAGCTCCGCGGCGGAAAACGCCCCATCTCACAAGCCGTAGAAGCAGCCGAATAGGGGACAGGATCCACGTCCCCGACCCATCTACTTGGCCAGATGGGGCGCCCTCGAGTTCGTGACCGTGACTGGGCCGAGGAAATCTTCGTAGGGTTCGTCGTTCACGGTGATGAGCCCGAAGTTGTTGTCCTCGCCGTCACCGCGGCCGCCCAGCGGCTGGTCGACGTACTCGAACCAGTGCTGCCCGACGATGTATGGCGCGTCGAAGCAGTTCTGTACGTAGCCGTCGTAGGCCGCTGCCCGTTCCCGCTGCGTGGGGAAAGTGAAATAGATCGGCGGGAACGTATTTGGAGGGTCGCTTTCGCTGCTCCGATAGGAGAACTCGGTCGCCATCAGCGGGAGACCCGAGAGCTCATGGTAGGCCTGGAGCCAGTCATCGATCGGCACCAGGGGCCCCCAGTTCTCGTTGAGCACGTCGAACAGGTCACCGATCGTCGCGTAGAAATTGACGCTGAAGACATCGATATAGGGCGCCGCGGCCTGCGGCACCTGCGGCGGCATGGTCAGACTCGACGCTCGCGCACCCAGGATCAAATGATTCGGGTCGGCTTCACGGAGCGCCTCGCTCGTCACGCGAAAGTATTGATCGGCCAAGGTGAGCAGGAAGCCTTCCGGATCGCCCCGGTACTGCTCTGCCATTTGCCTTCCCGCCGATCCTTCTTCGAGCAGCAGGTAGTCCTCCAACATGGTGGTGGCCGGAACTCGCCAGTCCTTGCCCCACTTGAGCTCGTTGTCTAGGAACCAACCGATCAAGTTCGGGTCGTCTTTGCGGGGCACGACTTGCTCGTCTGTGATCCTCTCGACGCGTTCCAGGAATTCGTCGGAAAAGAAGTCCGACTGGCCTCCGCCGTAGTTCAGCAGCTTCGTGTAGGGCATGAGCGGGGCCAATAGGTCATCTTCAGACCATGCGCCGGCCGTGTTGAAGCCCCAGGATTCCAATCGTAGGACAGTGGTCTCCGCCCATGCCTCGGGGCTGTCGTAAATTCGATCGACCGCCTCGCAGTAAGGACAGATGCCGGATTCCTTGTCGGTGTCCCCGCGAGGGTCCACATCGTTCACCCCAACCGAGTAGAACCGTTCGCCCTCTGGTGTGACGAGCCACCATCGCCCGTCGACCTCTGCCACCTGGAAAAAACCGGTTGCCGCCGGCAGCGATTCGGTCGATTGCGATTGAGTACAGGCGACCAGTGAGAGCGCGCCAAAGAGCCCCACAACGATTTTCAAGGACAGCAAGTCACGGCGCATCATTCATCTCTCCAAGCCCGACGTCGCGGAGCTTAGCATTTGCGCCGTGCCAAGGTAGGATGCCCCGGCGCGGGGCAGGGTGAGCATCCGAAACTCAAATTCGCAGGCGTCCGCGTCGGACAAGGGATTCCTGGATCTGTGGTCTGGAGTCGGCCTAGTGGTTGCCAACATGGTTGGTGCGGGCGTCTTCCTGAGCGCCGGTTTCATGGCGCAGGAGCTCAGCGCTGGCTGGATTCTGGCAGCCTGGGGCACCGGCGCAGTCCTCGCTCTAACAGGCGCGCGCACCTATGCAGAGGCCGCCGTGATGATCCCGCGTTCCGGCGGCGAGTACCGCTATCTATCTGAGCTGCTCCATCCCGCCCTGGGCTATCTCGCCGGATGGGCCTCGCTGTTGGTCGGTTTCTCTGCGCCGATGGCGATCAGCGCGTTCGCTGCAGCTGCTTTCGTCTCTGCCGTCTTTGGCCCGGCCGATGCGCGGCTCGGAGCCGCAGCCCTCATCGTCGCCCTCAGCTCGTTTCACTCGGTCGGCCTCCGGCTGTCGATCTGGACCCAGAACGGCCTCGTCATCGTGAAAGGCCTGCTCGTCCTCGCGTTTGTGGCTCTGGGCCTTTCCCTCGGTGACAACGCCTGGCCGACTTGGGCACCGCCGAGCGAACATGCAAGCCTTGCGCTTCCCTTTGCCACGAGCCTCTTCTTCGTTGCGTACGCGTTCTCCGGCTGGAACGCGGCGGCCTACGCGGCGCAGGAATTCCGAGAGCCGCGCCGCGATGTTCCGCGCGCGATGCTGATCGGCTGCGGTCTGGTTGGAGTCGCCTACCTCTTGGTGAACTGGGTTCTCGTTGCGAACCTCAGCCCAGAGCGAGCACGAGTCGTTTTCGAGTACGAGGAAGCCAGAGTCACGCTCGGACACCTCGTGGCCCAGGACTTCCTCGGAGAGACCGGGGCTCGCGCCATGTCGCTGGGGATCGCGGCGCTCATGATTTCGAGCTGCAGCGCGATGCTCCTTGTCGGCCCGAGGGTTTACGCAGAGATGGCGCGCGACGGGTTTCTACCGTCCTTTTTACGCGGGAAGTCGAATGCGCCGCCGCGTGCCGCCGTGTTTCTCCAGGGCGCGCTCGCAATTGCCCTGCTGTACCTGCACAGCGTCAGCGAGCTACTCAGCAATGTCGCAGGCATACTCGTATTGTTCTCCGCTCTCGTCGCTGTCGGCCTCTTCGTTGCGAAGCGACGCCGTCCGGACCTCGAAACACCGCGGCCCTGGGCGCTCGTCGCGGCGTTTATCTACGCCTTGTCGTCGGGGTGGATGCTCTTCAATGCGTTCAAGACCCGAACGGGCCTCATTCCCTGGATCGCCGTGGCGATGGGATCCGCGTTGATCGGCTACGCGCTGAGTGCGAAGCAGCGCTAGCTGACAATTGCGTCCAGGGCCGCCGCGTGGGACTCGGTGAGCTCTTCGACCGGCACGTCAAAGGCACCTTCAATTGCGAGCGTTTGACCGGTGACGGTTCCGATCTTTTTGAAAGGCACACCGTAACGTTTGCAGACCTCAGCGACCTCGCCGGCCTTGCTCGGGGAAACGCTGACGATGATGCGACTGGGCTCTTCACTGAAGAGAAGCGCGTGCGCCGGAGCGTCTTCACTCGAGGGGAGAGTAACCCGCGCGCCTAGCCCGTGCGCGATGCAGGACTCCGCCAGAGCCACTGCAAAGCCGCCATCGCTGATGTCGTGGGCGCTCTTGAGCAATCTGCCGCGAGCGAGCTCGAGCACGGCGTGCTGCAGTGCGGCCTCTGCGTCGAGATCGATTCCGACGGGAGCTCCGGTCACCAAGCCGCTGTGCTGCACGAGCCATTCCGAGCCACCGAGGACTCCGCGCGACGGAAGTCCGAGGTGCGCGATCACATCGCCTTCGGAAACGAATCCCAAGCCGAGCCTGTGATCAGGGTGTTCGAGCTGCCCGACCACGGCAACCGTGGGTGTGGGTAGAATCGCCTTGCCGTCAGTTTCGTTATAGAGGCTCACATTGCCGGAGACGACCGGCGCGCCGAGCGCGCTACAGGCTGCCGCCAAACCGTCGATCGCCTGTGAGAAGCGCCACATCTGCTCCGGAACTTCGGGGTTACCAAAGTTGAGGCAGTCGGTGAGACCGAGCGGCTTGGCACCCACACAAACGATGTTGCGCGTACATTCGGCGACAGCCATCGCAGCGCCGCCGAAGGGGTCGAGCTCGACGTGCCGGCCATTGCAGTCGGCGGAAACGGCGAGGAACTTCTCGTGCGTCCCCTCGGCGTCTTCACAGAACACTCGGATCACGGCTGCGTCGCCGTCTCCGGGACGAATCACCGTTCCATTGCGAACGATGTGATCGTACTGACGCCAGATCCAGGAGCGGCTTCCAATGTTCGGCGAGCCGATCAGGCGAACGAGCGCTGCGCCCAGATCTTCGGGAGCATCGCCGGTCATGGTCAGCAGCGTCGCCACAGCGGTCCGCTCTTGCTGTGGTCGGTCGTACTTGGGCGCTGCGTTGGTAAGCAGATCGACTGGCAGATCCACCACGACTACGGGATCGGGCTCGCCGCTGCCGTCGAAGGGATCGTATCCCGGGGTGGCTTTGCAGACGAAGCGCCCGGTGTCGGTCACACGGCCGACGATCGAAGCGTCCAAATCCCACTTGGCGCAGATGTCGAAGACCTCTTGCTCGCGCCCCGCCTTGGCGACCATCAGCATGCGTTCCTGCGATTCGCTGAGCAGCATCTCATATGGGCTCAGTGCCTTGGTTCGGCGCGGAATCATGTCGAGATCGAGCTCGACGCCATTGCCGGCGCGGTCGGCCATTTCGACCGAGGACGATGTCAGCCCCGCTGCGCCCATGTCTTGCACGCCCGACAAGCAATCGGTGGCGAAGATCTCGAGACAGGCTTCGAGGAGCAGCTTCTCCATGAACGGGTCGCCCACTTGCACGGTGGGGAGCTTGCTGTCGGTTTCTTCGCCGAACTCGGCGCTCGCCATCGTGGCGCCGTGAATTCCGTCGCGTCCGGTCTTGGCGCCTACGTAGATGATCGGGTTGCCGATGCCTTCGGCGACTCCGAAGAAGAGGTCTTCGGTCTTGGCGACGCCGACCGTGAACGCATTGACCAGGATGTTCCCGTCGTAGCTCGAATCGAACTGGACTTCGCCGCCCACAGTCGGGACGCCGATGCAGTTACCGTACCCGCCGATGCCCGCGACCACGCCTTTGAGCAGCTGAGGGGTCTTCGGGTGATCGGGGCGCCCAAATCGAAGTGAGTTCAGAGAGGCTACGGGACGCGCGCCCATCGTGAAGACGTCGCGCAAAATGCCGCCGACGCCCGTCGCTGCGCCCTGGTAAGGTTCGATGTACGAGGGATGGTTGTGCGACTCCATTTTGAACACCGCACAAAACCCGTCACCGATGTCGACCGCGCCGGCGTTTTCGCCCGGCCCCTGCACCACTTGAGGGCCGGTCGTGGGCAGGCGAGCGAGATGGACGCGGGAAGACTTGTACGAGCAGTGCTCGGACCACATCACGCTGATGACCCCGAGCTCTGCGTAGCTCGGTGTGCGTCCGAGCGTATTCAGGGCGCGTTCCCACTCGTGCTGAGCCAGCCCGAACTCGCGGGCAATTTCGGGGGAGCTGTCGGGCTCTCCGGGAAAATTCGCTGGTTTGCTCATTCGAAACCCAGGTGACGCCGTAGCGATGTGAGTAGCGCGAGCCCGTCGTCGTTGCCGAGAATGGCTTCGCTGGCCCGTTCTGGATGCGGCATCATGCCGAGTACGTTCTTCTCGCGGTTGTACAGGCCGGCAATGTCGCCGACCGAGCCGTTCGGATTGGCATCGCCGCCATTCGGCGCGTCGCCGCTGCGCATGCAGTAGCGAAAAGCGATTTGCTCGTTGCGCTCGAGCTCGGCAAGACCAGCCTCGGTGGTGTGATATCGGCCGTCCGCATGCGCGATGGGCAGACGCAGCACCCTGCCTTTGCCCATGTCGGTAAACGGGCCTTCGTTTTCGACGCGCAGGTACACGTCGCGGCACTCGAAGCGAAGATGGGCGTTCCGCGTCAACGCGCCTGGAAGGAGCCCCATCTCCGTCAAAATCTGAAAGCCATTGCAGATTCCGAGGACCGGTCCGCCGCGACCGGCAAACTCGCGGACCGCGTTGTCGATCGGGCTGAAGCCTGCGATCGCCCCGGCGCGCAGATAGTCACCGTAGGAGAAACCGCCCGGAATCACGACTGCGTCCGCGTCACCCAGGCTGGTCTCTTTGTGGAAGGCATACCAGGCGTCGGCGCCCAGGACGTCGCGCACTGCGTGCAGGGCGTCCCAGTCGGCATTGGAGCCCGGAAATTGTACGACAGCGACTCTCATCAGGCGGTTCCGTTGTTCTTGGCGCGCGGAGCATAGAACGGACCGGCCGTCAGGCAACGCGGAAGCGACGCTATCGGATCAGCTCGAAATAACCGTGGCTGAGCTCGTCGTCGAGCCCTTCCACTGCGGTCAGCCGAAACACGATCGTCCCACGGCAGCTAGACGCATCCACGACCCCGTAGGCGCGGCTGTCCTGTCCCATGTAGCCGCGATAGTCGCCGAGCAGGTAGAGCTTGCCCGCAAAAACCTCTGTCTTATCGACGCGGTGCCGAGGGTTCTCACCCATGAAGACGTGGTGGGTGCCGCTCCCTAGGTGCTCGTCGCCCCAGGTCACCTGCACCGTCCGGTCGGTGTCCAGGTTGTAGAATGACGCGCTGCCGCGGCTGTCGAAGTCTAGCGGCTTCCCATCGATGAAGAGCTCCGGGCCGAAGGAGTCGATCGTCATGCCCTCGGTTGCCGCAACCCGGGCAACGACCCAGCCGAGCTCCGTTGGATGCTGGCAAACGGCGATCGAGCCGAGCGCTGGGCTGGCTCGCTTGTTGATCAGAACGCGCTCTCCTCGGAGCAGGGTGGGGGCCATGCCGTTGTGCCCGACCTCCGCCATATCGAAGAAGACCACCTTCAGTACCAAGGCGATCACGATGAGGATCGCTCCTAGCCACGATAGGCATCCGAGCCCACTGCGAATTGCCCCCATGAGACTGCCTATTCGCCCTTCGGGAGGCTCTTGTCAAGCTCGCGCAGGAAGCATTGCAGGACTTCGTGCGGCTGCTCGGCGTCGTAGATCGCCCGGCGGATTGCGACCCCAGACGCGCCCGCGACAAAGAGCGGTTTCAAATCCTCCGGACGGATACCACCGAGCGCATATATCGGCATCCCGACACCGGCGATCGCTTCGCGAAAACCGTGAATGCCGATGGGAGTCGCCTTGCCGGGGACGTCGAAGACGGGACTGAGGAAGGCATAGCTGCCGTGCGCTCGTTCCGCGGCCTCGAGTCCCGCCCGGTCGTGGCGAGAGACGCCGAGCATGCGGAGCGAAGGCCAATGCGCGGGAATTTCGCTAAGCGGTAGACCCCGCTCCGGCAGGTGCACGCCGTCCGCGCCGACGATCTGAGCGACGTCCAGCCGTCGATTCACCGTTAGGACGCTGCCGGTGCGTCGCGTCAGCTCGCGCAACTCGCGTCCCCATTCCACGAGTTGCCGATCGGTCGCGCGTTTGGCCCGAAGCTGCACGCCCAGCGCGCCGGCTGGACATCCTTCGAGCGCTCGCCGAATCGCGGCCACGGGGCCGTCCGGACGGTCCGGGTCGGTGATGATCCAGATCCGTGGAAGCCGCATGCTCATCGGGTAGGACTCAGGTCCGGCTGTCTTGATCGGAGCCGATGACGCCCTCGAGGGGGCTCGACGCCGTCGCGTAGAGCTTGCGCGGAATCCGGCCCGCGAGGAACGCGTCTCGGCCCGCTTCGACCCCGGCCTTCATCGCGCGGGCCATGCGAACCGGGTCCTTCGCCCCGGCGATCGCGGTGTTCATCAGCACCCCGTCAATCCCGAGCTCCATGGCAATGGCGGCATCGGAGGCTGTCCCGACTCCGGCATCGACGATCACCGGCACGTTGGCGTGCTTGACGATGATCTCGATGTTGAACGGATTGCGGACGCCGAGCCCGCTGCCGATGGGGGCGGCCAGGGGCATGACCGCTGCGCAGCCGAGCTCCTCCAGACGCAACGCCGCGATCGGGTCGTCGTTGAAGTAGGGCAGGACGGTGAAGCCGTCGTCTACGAGTATCTTGGCCGCTTCGAGTGTCGCAGGGACGTCCGGGAAAAGTGTTCTCTCGTCGCCGATCACCTCGAGCTTGATGAGCGGCGTATTCAGAAGCTCTCGCGCCAGCCGGGCGGTGCGGACCGCGTCCTCGGCGCTGTAGCAACCCGCTGTGTTGGGCAGAAGAGTGTACTTGCCGTCGCGAAGGACGGTCATGATCGAGTCGGCGCCGGTGGCCTTCAAATCGACGCGGCGCACGGCGACCGTCACCACTTCGCAAGCGGACGCCTCGAGCGCTTTCTTCGCGGTGTCGAGGTCTGGGTATTTGCCCGTACCGGTAAACAAGCGCGAGCGGAACTCGAACTGGCCAATTTTCAGAACATCTTCGGACACCTAACCGCCTCCTACGAAATGGACCACTTCAAGCCGGTCACCCTCGCTGAGATGGGTGCTCTCATGTTGGGCGCGCGGCACGACTTCTTCATTGCGTTCGACCGCCACCAAGGTGTCCCCGAGTCCGAGAGAGGAAAGCAGCTGCTTCACCGTCGTGCTCGGCTGGACATGCCGCTCTTCACCGTTGACCACGAGACGCATCGGCTCGGAGCCTAGGGCGGGCTCCGAGGTGCTGCAAGCGCGTTCGAAGATGGGCGCGCTTCCCGCTGGATGGTAGGCTCGGCCGCGTGAAGCGTATCTTGCAGGGCGACAACTTGCAGGTCCTAGGGACCCTGCCGCGAGAGCATGCGCGATTGATCTACATCGACCCGCCGTTCAACACCGGGCGTAAGCAATCTCGTCAGAGGATGCAGGTACGCGCGGCCGAGGATGGCACGCGAAAAGGGTTTGGCGGGCGCCGCTACGACGTCGAGCGCGTCGACAGCCCCGCCTACGAAGACGAGTACGACGAGTACGTGCCCTTTCTGATGGAGCGAGTCGAGGCGGCGTTGCCGTGCTTGACCGCGGACGGCTCGCTCTTCGTGCATCTGGACTATCGGGAAGTGCACTACGTGAAAGTCGCGCTCGATCGTCTTCTCGGACGGGATCGCTTTCGTAACGAGATCATCTGGGCGTATGACTTCGGAGGGCGCCCGAAGCGATGGTGGCCGGCCAAGCACGACACGCTGCTCTGGTACGTGCTCGACCCCAAGAACTACGTCTTCCAGTTCGAAGAGATGGATCGCATTCCGTACATGGCCCCTGGGCTCGTCGGCAAAGAAAAGGCGGCACGAGGGAAGACTCCGACAGATGTCTGGTGGCACACCATCGTTCCGACCAACGGCAAAGAGAAGACGGGCTACCCCACGCAGAAGCCCCTGGGCGTGCTCGAGCGCATTATCAAGGTCCACAGCGAGCCAGGCGACACGGTTCTCGACTTCTTCGCGGGAAGTGGGACGACGGGCGAAGCAGCGGCCCGCCTAGGTCGAGGCTTCGTGCTGGTCGACGAGCATCCCGAAGCGATCGCGATCATGCGCAAGCGGCTTGCCGACTGGGAGCCGGAGCTCACGGTGCACCCGCCTGCTCAGCGGGGCACTAGCTCGACCTCGAACAGCTGAGGCCAGAGCTTTCCCGTGAGCAGAAATGTCTTCGAATCGGGCTTGTAGGCGATCCCGTTCAGGACGTCGGCTCGCGCGGATTCAATCCTGGTCAGCAGGCCGCCCGCATCGATGCTCGCCGTGACGCGCCCAGTGTTCGAATCGATGCGAAGGATTTCGTTGCTCTGCCAGATGTTGGCGTAAATCTCTGAGCCCACGCACTCGAGCTCGTTGAGCCTAGAGACGGGGTGTCCGTTCTTCAACACGCTGAGCTCGCGAACAATCTCCATCGTCTCCGCATCGCGAAACTCCAGAATCGATGAGCCGTCGCTCATCACCAGCGCCGTTCCGTCGAAACACAGGCCCCAGCCCTCGCCGCGATAGGCAAGCGTCCTGCGTTTTTCGAGGGTTGCCAAGTCGGACACCAGCGCAAGTCCCGAGCGCCAGGTCAGCTGGATCAACTGCGCGTCGACCCTTGCCAGCCCCTCGCCGAAGAAACCGGGATCGAGCTCGCGTTGGGCGAGTACTTTGCCGTCTTCGAGCCGGACCTTGCGCAGCGAAGACCTCCCATACTGGCCAGTGCTCTCAAACATGGCGCCGTCATGCCAGATGAGGCCCTGAGTGAACGCGTCTTTGTCGTGCGGGTAGCTCCGAAGCACGCGCACGCGAAGCGCTTCGGGGGGCGCCGTGTCGACGGGAGCGGGCGCGTCCGCAGGAGTGATGTGGACCGGCGCCACGGTTTCGTCGCTGGTTTCCCGACACGCCGGAATGAGGGTAATGGCGACCGCGATGAGGCCGCCTAGGAGCCTCCTTGCCCGCACCTGGCGTCGTTGAGCCCTTGCCATGCAAGCCTGAGCCTAGCCCCACCGTGCGGGGACGCCAATGCTTGACGCCGGCGATGCCAACCGTTAGCTCCAAGCCGTGCAATCGGATTCCTCGGAGCCATCGAGACCTCGCGTCCGGCGCGCAGATGCATCGCTCCGGCCGACGCGCGCCGAGATCTTGCTCGACGCGATAAGGCACAATCTTCGTGTCGTGCGTGGCGCGGCAGGCGGCTGCAAGGTCCTCGCGGTCGTGAAGGCGGACGCCTATGGCCACGGCGTGGTTCCAGTCGCGCGGCGGCTGCAGGCCGAAGGCGTTGATGGTTTTGGTGTCGCGCTCGCCGAAGAAGGGCTCGAGCTTCGAGAAGCCGGTATCGACCGGGCCATTCTCGTCCTCAACGGAATCAATGGCGGGGCCCATCGCGACATCATCGCGGCCGGGCTTACACCGGTGCTCTACGAAATCTCCGAAGCTAGCGAATTCGATTCGGTTTCCGACGGCCGGCCAATAGACGTGCACCTCAAAGTCGACACCGGCATGGGCCGCCTCGGCGTGCCGCTCGGCGAGCTCAGCAATTTCCTCCGCGAGCTTCGTCGCTTCCCTTCGATCCGAATTGCGGGCTTGATGACGCACCTGTCGACGGCCGACGCGGACCCGCAGTACGTGGCAGAGCAACTCGCAGGCTTCGCGCAAGCGCGGGGCCTGGTCCTCCGTTTTGGTCACGAACCGTCGGTCCTGCATGTGGCCAATAGCGCCGCTTTGTTCCGGCATCCCGAATCCCATTTCGACTGGGTGCGCACCGGGCTTGCTCTTTATGGCTATCCCGGCTCCGACACGATCGACGCGCCCCTGCGGCCCGCGCTCCGTTGGCGCACGGAGGTCCTTCGGTTGCGAACTCTGAAAACCGGGGAGTCGGCTGGCTACGGACGCTCGTTTCGTGCGAGCACAGAAACGCTTCTGGCGACGATCCCGGTGGGCTACGGCGACGGATTGCTCCGCTCGGCGTCGAATCGCGGGCAGGTCTTGATCGGTGGTGTCCATTGTCCGATCGTCGGCAACATCGCCATGGACCTGACGACCGTCGATGTGTCGGGGGTGCCGGGGGTTGCCCTGGGTGACGAGGCCTTGCTGCTCGGTGAGCAAGGCGGCGCAGTCCTCGATGCGCGCGACCTCGCGCGGGCAGCCGGAACCATTCCGTACGAGGTCCTGACGAACGTGTCGCGGCGCGTCCCTCGGGTCTATTTGAACGGCTGACGGTTCCCCTGGGAACCATGCTATGAAGCCTCGTGCCTGACGCCGCGCCCAGCGCACCTGCGACCCCGGAAAAGACGTCGAAGCTGCGCGCGCAAGCCCGCGATGCAAGCGAGTGGCTCGCGAAGCTGTTCTTGTCGCCATTCGTCGAGATCGGTGCGCTCTTCAAGCTTCTGTGGGAGTCGGTGTTTTGGGGGATCCGTCCGCCGTACCGCGGCAGGCTGTTCGTCGAGGCGATGGAGTTCATCGGCATCGGCTCGATCTTCCTCGTTTCGCTGACCGCGGTCTTCGTCGGTGGTGTGCTTGCCCTGCAGCTCGTCGATGGCTTTCGCGACTTCGGTGCCGAGAACCAGACCGGCGCGGTCATCGGCCTGGCCTTGGCTCGAGAGGTCGGGCCGGTGTTTGCTGCGCTGATGGTCACCAGCCGGGCAGGCAGCGCGATGACGACCGAGCTCGGCTCCATGCGCGTCACCAATCAGATCGACGCCCTGGTCACCATGGCGGTCAACCCGGTGCAGTACTTGGTCGTGCCGAGGCTCGTCGCCGGCTTCGTGATGGTGCCGGTTCTCACGATGCTCTTCAACATCGTCGGCGTGGCCGGCGCCTTCTTCGTGGCGGTGGGGCTCCTCGGCCTCGACCCCGGCGTGTTCATGGACCGGCTCAAGTGGCTCGTAGACTGGGATGACGTCTCCCAGGGGCTCATCAAGTCGATGGTCTTCGGCGTCGCAGTCACCCTCATCGCTTGCCGGCAGGGCTTCTACGCACGGGGCGGCGCGGCCGGAGTAGGGCGCGCAACCAACCGCGCCGTCGTGCAAAGCGCAATCGCCATCCTCATCCTCGACTATCTCGTCACGAGCCTCGTCCTCGGGCAGGGGTTCTTCTGATGAAATTCTTACGGCGCAACCTGGCTCAGCTGGGGCGGACTCCGATGCCGCCGGAAGTGAAGGACGATCCCATCCACGTTCGGATTCGTGAATTGCACAAGAGCTACGGCGACCATCACGTGCTCAAGGGCGTGTCACTCGACATCCATCGGGGGAAGACGAATCTAATCATCGGGCCCTCCGGCTCGGGCAAAACCGTTCTGATGCGTCAGTTGATTCGGCTCGAAAACCCCGACTCTGGGCAGCTCATGGTCAATGGAATCGACTTCGCCAAGCTCGAGGGGCTGAATCTCGAGGCGATGCGACGAACCTTCGGCATGGTCTTTCAGATGTCGGCGCTTTTCGACTCGATGACGGTCTTCGACAACGTTGCGTTCCCTCTTCGCGAACACACGGGCTTCTCGCGAAAAGAGATTCGCGAACGCGTGATGGATCGCCTAGCGGCCTTCGGTGTGGCGGCCGCCGCCCAGAAGCTGCCCGCCCAGCTCTCTGGCGGCATGCAGAAGCGCGTAGCAGTCGCGCGAGCGATGATCCTCGAGAGCGAGATTCTCATCTATGACGAACCGACCACCGGGCTAGATCCGATTACGACCGAGATGGTCGATGAGCTGATTATCGAAGCCGAAGAAATGTTCGGAGTGACCTCGATCGTGATCAGCCACGACATGGCATCGGTCGTCCGTATCGCCAACTATCTGAGCTTCCTGCACCAGGGTGAGATCGCAGCGACGGGGACGCCGGAGGATCTTCTGCACAGTGAGCATCCAGCTACCTCGGAGTTCATTCGCGCTTCGAGGATTAGTCTCGACTGGTAGCGGAATCTACGGTCCGAGAACGGCATGACGCTTTTTTCCGCGCCCCTCTGTGCACGCTGCCGCTTGCGAAAAGCGCTCCTGGACCCAGAGATCGGCGGTGCCAGAGACGCTTCCGCCGCGAGTCAGCCGCGCTCATCAACAAGCCGTCGATCGCGGCGATGATGGATACCTCGATCCGGACAGCGGCCTTTTCGTGATGACGGCTGTCGCGCTTCGAGCTCGCGGGGTCTGTTGCGGCTCCGGATGCCGGCACTGTCCGTACTCTGCCGATGAGCAAGGCGCCGCTGGTCGGCCGTCTACTTGTTGATGACTCTCGACTCGACGATGACTGTCGCTTCGAGCGGGGCGTCGGCGGACCATGCCCGCATCAACGGCCCGGGCGTGATACGGTCCCGCTGCCTGTGATCTCTCCAGCGGAAAACGGGGCTGCTTCGGAACCCCGCGCCCGTTGGGCCCTGACGGTTTTGCTTCTGGCCTACATCCTCTCGTTCATCGACCGCAACGTCATGGCCATTCTCGTCGGACCGATTCGCAAGTCGTTCGAGATCAGCGACTTCCAATACGGCCTGTTGCACGGGCTCGCCTTCACCATCTTCTACACGTTGGTGGGCCTTCCCATCGGACGGCTTGCCGACAGGCGCAGCCGCCGAACGATCATCGGGGTCGGCGTGCTGTTTTGGTCGGTGATGACCTGCGCTTGCGGAATGGTTCGCAGCTTTGGCGGCTTGTTCGCTGCACGCATGGGGGTTGGGCTTGGCGAGGCCGCCTTGTCGCCGCCGGCGCATTCTCTCTTGAGTGACCTCTTTCCTGCGAAACAGCTGCCGCGCGCGATGTCGATCTTCACCTTGGGGATCACCATCGGCGGGGGCATGGCCTACATGATCGGCGGCTGGGTTTTGGGCGCTGTCGGCGACACAGAGCTCAGTCTTCCCTTCGTCGGCGTGCTCGAGCCCTGGCAGCTGACCTTCATTCTGATTGGGCTTCCAGGCTTCGCGATCGGCGCTCTGGTCTGGACGATTCGCGAGCCCGCTCGTCGCGGACGCACGCGCGCAGAGGGGGAGGGGGTTCCGCTTGGCGAGGTGCTCCGGTACTTCCGCAGCCATGCAAGGCTCTACGGCGCCATTTTGGGGAGCGTGTCGATGCTGTCCGTCCTCGGCTATGGCACGATTACCTGGTATGTGGAGATGCTGATTCGTAATTTCGGAGCTCAGGCCAGTACGGTCGGGCCGATGTTCGGATGGATTTTCATTCTCGCGGGGAGCCTCGGCGCGCTCAGCGGCGGGCTCTTGGCCGAGCGAATGACTCGTCGCTATGCCGATGCCAACTTGCGCGTTGTCGTCTTCGCGGCCTTGCTCTGGCTGGCCCCCGGTATCGCAGGGCCGCTGATGCCGAGCCAGCGGGGTGCCCTCCTGATGGCCGCACCGATTTTGTTTCTGATGAGCAGTTACTTCGGACCCGCCATCGCCGCTCTCCAAACCTCGACCCCCAATGAAATGCGGGCCCTGGCCTCTGCGCTGCTTCTTTTCGCCGCAAACCTGTTTGGCCTAGCTCTGGGCCCGCCCCTGGTCGGTGCCCTGACCACGCACGTGCTGGGCGGAGACCAGACGCTACACATCGCCTTGGCAGGCATCGCCGCGGTCTTTGCGCCTCTGGCAGCGCTCATCGCGGCCTGGGGTCTGCCCGCCTACGCGGGAAGGATGACTTCCCCTGGCGCTCAGGCGTAGTTCCGCACGACCACTTCGCTTACCTTGCCGCGCTTGGTCGCATCGCAGTTGATCGCTCGGGGTGCGGCGACCGTCTCGACATTGAAGTCGCCGTAGAGACCCCGAATGAACGGAACGTCGCTGTTGGAGAGCATGAGCTTGCAACCCCGCCGGTCGAGCGCCTTGAAGACGTCTCGGAGGCGTGTCTGATCGTCTCGGGAGAAGCCGTCTCTCGCGTAGGAGGTGAAGCTCGCTGTCTCCGACACGGGCTCGTAGGGCGGGTCGAAGTAAACGAAGTCTCCAGGCTTGGCGTTCTCGAGAAGCGTGTCGAAGGATGCGCACCTGAGGTCTGAGCCCTGAAGCGCAGCGCTTGCTGCGTGCAATCCATCCTCGTTCAAGATGCGCGGATTTTTGTAGGCGCCCATCGGCACATTGAATTCGCCTTTGCGATTCACGCGGTGCAGTCCATTGAAGCAGGTCTTGTTGAGGTAGATGAACATCGCCGCTCGCTTCGATCCCGAAACACGACGGCCCTGGTTGTAACGCTCGCGTACTTGATAGTAGCGTTCCTTCGAGTGACTGCCTGCGAGTCGCCGCAAGCCGCCGATCACGCCTTCGACGTCGTCGCGAATCGCGGTGTACGTCGCGACGAGGTTTGGGTTGATGTCGGTCAGCAGAGCGCGCCTGGGACGACGCGAAAAGAAGAAGGCGCCGCCGCCGACGAAGGGCTCGACGTGGCGCATTCGCTCGACCCCAGAGGGGAGCAGCGGTCGCAGCTGGCTGAGCAATCGGCCCTTGCCCCCAACCCACTTCACGAAGGGAGCTGCCTCCCGTGGCTCGTGCTCTATCCGTACCGCGACCGCTGCAGATGTCGTCATCTGTAGTATGATCACCTACATAAGACAGCAAACGGAAGAAAGCGGCTTTCCTACAGGCGATTTCTGCCTGATTTCGGATGGTTGAGGACGGAGCTACTTGGCGCCGGCGACCATGGCGCGGAGCCGGTCGAGGGCCTCCTCGAGCACCGGCATTGGCGGGCCGAAGGAGAAACGCATGTGCTCTACGAAGCGTGAGGGGCGCCCAGTCCGACGCTTGCCTGGATTGACGTCGAAGAAGTGCCCGGGTACCGCAATCACCTGTTGGTCGAGGGCCGACTTGAAGAAATCATCGCTGTTTCGAAGCGACGGGGGAAGTTCGCTCAGGTTGCCCCAGGCGTAGAACGTGCCCTGGGGCTCGAGGTCGAACTTCACGCCGATGTCCTTCAGGCCGCTCACCAGGAAGTCGCGCTTCGCTTTGAACTCCGTGCGCACCGCCTTTGTTTCGCAGAGCGTGGGCTTCTCCTGAACCAGCTCGATGGCGGCGCGCTGCATCGGCGCGACCCCGCCGCCATCGAGGAAAGAGCCTGCGCTTGCTGCTGATTCGATGACGCTCTTCGGACCGACAATCCAGCTCACCCGAAACCCCGGGTACCGCCAGTTCTTCGTGAGACCATCGAACACGACGATAGGGTCCTGGTCGACGTCCTCGACGTACTGCGCCGCGCTGACGATCGACTGCTCCTCCGTCCAGACGTAGTGCGAATAGAACTCGTCGAGCAGGAGCGCGCAGTTCAGGTCTCGCGCTGTCTCGACCCAGCTTGCCAGCACATCGCCTTGCACGACTTTGCCGGTCGGGTTGCAAGGGTTGCTCGCCAGAATTGCGCTGAGTCCTCGTCCAAGAATCTCTTCTTCGAGCTCTTCACGGGTGAACTCGTATCCTTGCTTTGGGTCGAGCAAGATCGGGATCGGCAAGAATCGCCGGAATACGTCGAGCAGCTCCTCATACGCCGTGTAGTCAGGCAGGAAGTGCCCGAGGTGAATGGGCGCGATGGCCGCGCAAACCCGCATGACTGCGACGCGGCCGCCACCCGCAATGCAGACGTTCTCGGCGGAGTATTGCGACTTCATTCCGCGACGAAAGAGCTGGTTGTAGAGGCTCGCCACCGCCTCACGAAGCTCCCAGATGCCCGGCACCGGCGCGTAGTCGAGATCGCCGGCGTGCACAGGGATGCTGGTCAGCCGCTCGGGGGCGCCCTCGAGGGCCCTGGTGTCCGGCTGACCTTGGCCGAGGTTGCACCAGCCCGGTGCATCGAGGCTGAATCCACGCTTCTGCGCTTCGACCGTGACGTAGATCACGCCCGTACGCGGGACCGCTCGAAAAGCAGCAACCTCCGCGATTCCGTTCACGTGACTGGACTCGGGCTGGCCCATGAGCTGACGCACTCTAGCAGAAGTCTCGAAATGCGATAGCCTTGCCCAATGGACGTACTGCGCATCGAGGAACTGATGGTCGACTGCGTGGTCGGTGTCTATCCGCACGAGCGCAACGCCTCGCAGCCGCTTCGTGTCGATGTCGAGATGCGTCTTCAAACAGAGACCTCTGCCGTCAAGGAGAGCCTGCGCTCCACGATCGACTACGCGGCGACCGCATCGCAGCTCGTGTTCTTGCTTCGGAGCTGTCGCTTCCGCCTCCTCGAAACCGCCGCGCATGTGCTGGCCCGGTACATTCTCGCGCCGCCGGCACCTGATGAGAGACGCGCCCAGGTCGACTCTGCGGTCATCCGGCTCAGCAAGCCCGGAGCGCTCCGGAGCTTCGCCGTTCCTTCGCTCGAGATCGAGCGCAGTGCGTCCTGGTGCTCCTTCGAAGTCGAGCACAAGCCCTTCGGCACGGTCGACGTGATTTACGAGACCAAAGGCGCCGGCATCTATCGGCTGAACGTCGCGCCCGGGCGGAGCATCCCGCTTCACGTTCATCAGCAGATGCGTGAGTCCGAGATGGTGCTGGGAGAGGGGCTTCTGTGCCAAGGCCAGCCCTGTCCGCCCGGGACGGTGCATCGCTGGCCCAGAGGCGCGGCCCACAGCTACAGCAACCCAAGCGATCGACATCAGACAATCCTCTGCGTGGACTTGCCGCGCTTCATTCCGGAGGACGAGATCGAAGTGGGCGGAGAGCCGGCTGATGTTCCCGCCGAAGCGCCCTGGGGGCCGATCGCGGGGTTCGGCTGACATGAAAGTTTCGCAAGGCACGGTGATCGTCACCGGCGCTACCCGCGGGATTGGGCGCGCCACCGTCGATGCGGTCTTGGCGAGCGGTGGAAAGGTCGTCGCCATCGCCCGCGACAAAACGGCTCTGAAGCAGCTCCAGGCGTCGGCGCCGGATCGAATCCGGGCCCTGGCCGTCAACCTCGAGCATGTCGCCGGTATTTCCGCGGCGGCGGGACAGGCCGTCGATGCGTTCGGGGGCGTCGACGGCCTGGTGAACTGCGCCGGGATCGCTCGCTACGAGCCGGTGGGCGCGATCCGCCTTGATTCGGTCGAAGCGCAGCTGCGGGTCAATCTCGTGGCGCCGCTGTTGCTGTCGCAGGCGCTCGCGGCGCATTTCCGCGGCAGGGGAGGATCGATCGTCAATGTTTCGAGCACGCTCTCCAAGCGCGTGGCCCAGCACACCCTGGTCTATGCAGCGAGCAAAGCGGCCCTGAACGCAATGACGAAGGGCTTGGCGCTCGAGCTCGCGCCCGCCGGCGTGCGAGTGAACGCCGTGCTGCCAGGCGGGGTCGAGACCGACATGCTTCGAACTCCGCGTCTGCGACCCGGCGAGACTCTCGAGCCCGGAGAGCTGGCGGATCGCGTCGAGTCCCAACTCGCCGGCCTGGCTGCCCTGCACCCGCTCGGCCGGCTCGGCTCCGCGGCGGAAGTGGCCGCTGTGATCATCAGTGTTTTGGACCAAACCTGGCAGACCGGAAGCCTGGTCACCATCGATGGTGGTCTTTCGCTCGCCTAGGCTTGAAGCCCTCGGTGTTTTCTCACACACTCCGCCGAACGTGGCTCGAATCCAGAAGGTCGTACTCGATGCGGACGCTATCCAACGAAGCATTCGACGCATTGCTGTTGCGATTCTGGAAGCGACCTCAGGCATCGAAGGATTGACGCTCGTTGGCATCCGTCGCGGCGGTGTTCCACTTTCCCAGCGCATCGCGGACGAGATCGCGAAGGTCGAAGGAAGGCCGCCGCCCCTAGGGACAGTCGACATCTCGCTCTACCGCGATGACGCTGCCACGGCGCTACCCAATCCGAAGATTGGGCCGAGCGACATTCCATTCGATATGAGCGGCCGACACGTCGTGCTCGTCGACGATGTCCTGCACACGGGCCGCACGGTCCGCGCGGCCATCGAGTGTCTCCAAGATCACGGGCGCCCAGCGCGGGTCTGGTTGGCAGCGCTTTGCGACCGCGGCGGCCGCGAGCTCCCCATCGCTGCGGATTTCGTGGGTCGCGTCATCGACATGGAACCGGGCGGGCGCCTCGACGTCTGGGTCGACGCAGCCGGACCGGATCGCGTCGTGCTGACGGAGAGGGAGTGATGGAGCCCTTCACTCATCGCAGCCTCCTCGACATCGAAGGGCTCACGAAGGTCGACGTGGAGCGCATCCTCGATACTGCCGAGGCCTTCCTCCAGGTTTCGCGCCGCCCCGTCCGCAAGGTACCGACCCTCCGCGGCAAGACCGTGATCAACCTCTTTTACGAAGCCTCCACGCGAACACGGACATCGTTCGAGCTCGCCGGCAAGCGCCTGAGCGCGGACGTCATCAACATGAGCGTGTCTGCGTCGAGCGTGAAAAAGGGCGAGACCCTGCAAGACACCTGCCGAACACTCGAGGCCATGCATCCCGACGTGATCGTCATTCGACACGCTGCGTCGGGTGCGCCGAGCTATGTGGCCTCGAAGATTCGCTGTAGCGTCATCAATGCGGGCGACGGGATGCACGCGCACCCCACACAGGCACTGCTCGACGCGTTCACAATCCGACGCGCAAAGGGCACCCTCGACAAGCTGGTCGTAACGATCGTCGGAGACATTTCACACTCGCGAGTCGCCCGGTCGAATGCGCATTTGCTCAATCTGTTTGGCTGCGAGGTCCGCGTTGTCGGCCCGCGTACGCTGCTCCCAGCCGCGGTCGATTCGCTCGGCGTACGCGTATTCGACCGCCTCGAAGAGGCTCTGGAAGGCGCCGACGTCGTCATGGTGCTTCGCATTCAGAGTGAACGTCTCGAAGGGGCGCTCCTGCCGAGCCTTCGTGAATACGCGCGCACCTTTGGCATCGGCCCCCGCACGATTGGACTCGCGAAGCCCGACGCCATCATCATGCACCCGGGGCCGATGAACCGAGGCGTCGAGATCGAGAGCATCATCGCGGACGGAGAGCGAAGCGTCGTCCTCGAGCAGGTCGAAGCCGGAGTTGCGGTGCGCATGGCGCTCCTCTATTTATTCGCCGGCGAAGCGAGCGAGCCGCCGGCGGTAGGCGAGGCAGATTGACTGGCGTCCGAACGGGGCTGGACCGGGTTGCCGACGGTGACTCGGACGCGCTTCGCCTGGTCGCCGGTAGAAAGATTGGTCTGCTCGCCCACGCGGCCAGCGTCGACCGAAACCTCCGTTCCGCGTCGCAGGTCCTGCACAAGGCCGGCGCCC
Source organism: uncultured delta proteobacterium (assembly GCA_963842915.1). GTDB lineage: Bacteria > Myxococcota_A > Polyangia > Polyangiales > Houyiibacteriaceae > SG8-38. Next base: position 111,641 of record CAWJII010000006.1, read on the forward strand.
GCGTTTCTGCGCTTTTCGGGCCAGAGCACGGATTCGCCGGTGCCGCGCAAGACATGGTCGGCATCGGGAATAGCGACGAGGCGGAGGTTCCCGTCTATTCGCTCTACGGAGGCGACGCGGAGGACTTGAGCCCGAACCCCGATTGGATACGGGACTTGGACGCGGTCGTCATCGACCTTCAAGACGCCGGCTCGCGCTACTACACTTACGTATGGACTGCTGCGCTCACGATGAAAGTCGCCGCGTCCGTGGGCACCGAAGTCGTGCTCCTCGATCGACCCAACCCACTTGGCGGCGTCCGAGTCGAAGGCGCTGCGCAGCGCGAGGGCTATCTGTCTTTCGTCGGCTTGTACCCGGTTGCGGTGCGGCACGGCCTCACGATCGCCGAGCTCATGCGCTGGGTCTGCGAGCGCGAAAGGATCGACGAGAACGTCTTGCGCCTGGTTCCGATGGAGGGCTGGACCCGTTCGATGGAATGGAAGGACACCGGCCTTCCTTGGCTGATGCCCTCGCCCAACATGCCAACCTTCGACACAGCACTGGTGTATCCGGGCGGCTGCCTGGTCGAAGGGACCAGGCTGTCGGAAGGGCGGGGGACCACGAGGCCCTTCGAGCTTTGGGGCGGCCCAGGCTTGGACGTCGGCCCGCTCTTGGATCTCGATCTTCATGGCGTCAAGCTGCGGCCGGTCGAGTTCACCCCCACGTTTCAGAAGCACGCGGGGCTGAGCTGTTTCGGGGTACAGGTGCACGTCACCGACCCCTGGGTCTTTCGACCGTACGAAACATACCTACGCATGCTTGCGGCCGCGCTCCCGCAGCTAGCCGCCGGGGACCGATGGCGAACCGAAGTCTACGAGTTCGTGTCCGACCGACCTGCGATCGATCTTCTCACGGGCGGGCCCGAGTTTCGCAAGGCGGTGGATCGGGGCGCGTCGCTCGACGAAGTGCTGGCACAAGAATCACGAGGTGCCGCCAAGTTCGACGATGAGCGGCGATCTACCTGGCTCTACGAGAAGTGACGAAATCCGCTTTGGGCGATATCGAGCTCGCGGCCGGCCGCGTCGAGCACCCGGGTTCCGGAGCCTTCGATGATTTCTCCGATCCGGGTGCCCAGCGATGCTGCATCCGCGGACTCCGCCGCCGTGAAGAGCAACTCATAGTCTTCACCCCCGCTCAGGGCGAGAGTCGTACGGTCGATCGAGAGCGCCTGGCAGATTTCTTCGAAGCCGGGCGCAGTGGGTATTGCATCGGCATAGAGAATTGCGCCGACGTCCGAAGCCCTGGCCAGGTGCTCCAAGTCTTGGAGACAGCCATCGGAGACATCGACCGCCGCGGTCGCGAAGCGCGCAAGCAGCTTGGGCGCTTGCCCGTTGAGTGGCGGCCGTTTCCAGCGCTGCACGAACTGTTCGGCTCCTTCCAGGTCGAGCCTGCCGGCCTCTAGAATCGCGAATCCTAGCGCCGCCGAGCCTAGCGTCCCCGTTACGTAAATCGAGTCGCCAGCCTGCGCACCTCGCCTGGTGAGCGACTCCGAGACCGGCCATCCGAATACCGTCGTCGTCACCGACAACGACCGGCCTTGGCTCAGGTTGCCGCCGATGACTCGAGCGCCGGTCGTTCGCGCGGCTTCGGCGAGCCCATCGATTAGGTCGCGGAAGTCCGAGTCGGACAAGTCTGCGGGTAGGGTCAGAGCGATTACCGAGGCGGTTGGCATCGCGGCCATCGCCCAAACGTCACTCACCGCAGCGACCATCGCGCGGTACCCGAGCTCGCGACAAGAAAGCAAGTCGATGCGGAAGTGGACGTCCTGGACCTGGGTGTCGACCGTGACGACCGTCGGACGATTGCCGAAGTCGATCACCGCTGCGTCGTCGCCGATGCCGACCAATGGACCGTTCGATTCGCCGTCGAGCTCGAAACGGGTTTTCAACCATTCGATTTTGGCGAACTCATCACGCATCGTCGTCGGCTGCGGGAAGGGTCACGGTGAAGACAGTGCCCTTGCCAACTGTGCTGGTCACCTCGATCGCGCCCTCGTGTCCGTCCACGAGTTGCTTCACAATCGAAAGCCCCAGGCCGGCGCCGCCGTGGACACGGGTGGTCCCCGCGTCGACTTGGTAGAACGCGTCGAAAACTCTGGGGATGTTCTGCTCGGAAATGCCCTTGCCGCTGTCCTGCACAGTCAGGACCACCGCCGGCCGGCTCGCAGCGAAGAGCGCGGCGCCCAGGCCCGAGGCGCCCGGCGCGTCGAGCTCGCCAGGCTTTGCGCGGATGATGACGGCGCCGCCTTCGTCGCTGAATTTCACGGCGTTGTCGGTGAGATTGAGCAGAATTTGGCTCAGGCGAACCTGGTCTCCCCAAACCTTGGGGGTTTCGTCGTCGACTCGAATATCGAGCGAAACATTGCGCCGGTTCGCGGTCGGCACGATGGTCGATGCCAGGTCGGAAAACAGGGCGTGTGGGTCGACTGCTTCGCGCCTGAGCTCGAGGTTCTGGGCCTCGAGGCGGCCGAGGTCGAGCAGGCTGCTGATGAGGCCCAGAAGTTGATCGGCCTTGCTGCGAATCGTGCCTAGGAACTCCGCCTGGCCGTCGCTCAGCGCGCCTGCTGCGCCGCTTTCGAGCATTTCGGTGTAGCCGATGATCGAGGTGAGCGGGCTACGAAGCTCGTGACTCACGGTGGCCAAAAACGTGCTCTTGAGCTGATCGAGTTGCTTCAGCTCTTCGAACGATGTCTTGAGGGCCTCGTTCTTTTCGGCGAGCTCTCTGTAGTTCTCGCGGACGCTAGCCACCTGCATCGTCGAAGCGAGCTGTGCACGATGTCCAGAGAACACGAGCAACTCGAGCACGCCCCGGAGGTGTGCGGAGATTTCTTCGGCTATGTCTTCGCGCACGCGCGGCATCGTCTCGAAATGCGCCTGCGCCGTCGTCGCATCGATGGCCCCGTCGACGGCCGTGAGCGACGCCGGCGGACCTTGGCTTTCCGCGGGCACGTAGGGGCCAACGATGAATCGGCCGATGGGACGCCCCTGATACCGGAGGGCCACGATTCGATACACGGCACCCGTGAAGCAGGGGTGAATGAGCGTCTGCACGTCGGGCTCTAAGTCCCGTACGATGCCTACTGTCTTGGCGCACTCACGCTCGCCGTTGCCGAAGGTATTGAGGTAATTGCAGAGCGGACGGTCCCGGTGCACGTCGGCGAGCAAGTCCCCTTCGTGGGAGATCACGCGAACTGGAAGCCCGAACAGCCCAAAGAAAGACTTGCATACAGACGTCACCGAATCGCGACTCAGCACGTCTTCGAGCCGAACTACATCTCCCATCAGGATGTCAGCGGCGTTTGTCTCGTCCTGCATCATCGCTCCCGTTGGCCCGGATGGTGTTTTAGTGTCGCTTCCACCTCGTTCATGAAGCGGATCGTGCTGATCCCGAACTTCTCTTCGAGCTGGTGGTCTTCTTCGAGCTTCGCCCAGGTATCGCGAATCAAACCGCGAAGTGTTTGCATGACACCGTAGCCTCGTGTCGCAACTGCTCTGTAGATCGGCTCTCGGCTTCGTTGCGCGATAATCTCGAGCTCTTCGTCCGTGCGGATGTTATCCATGTCGCGTTTGTTGAACTGAATGATGATCGGAATCCGCTCTGGATCGATTCCGTTTTCTTCGAGGTTGCGCTTCAGGTTCAGGAATGCCTCACGGTTTGCATCAGCCTCGCTTCGTTGCGAGTCCGCAATGAAGGCGACGCCGTCGGTCCCCTGCAGGACCAGTCGCCTGGTCGCGTTGTGCATCACCTGACCGGGGACGGTGAACAGTTTGAGCCGCACTTTGAGGCCGCTGCCGGAGTTCACCGTAATCGGAAGCATGTCGAAGAACAGGGTGCGATCGTTCTGGGTTTCGAGCGTCATGAGCTCGCCGCAGGCATTGGACGTGCCGAGCCAATGAATCGCGCGCAGGTTGCTGGTCTTCCCACTGAGCGCCGGCCCGTAGTAGACCAGCTTTACGGTCAGTTCTTTCGCGGCGAAGTCGATCTGCATTGCGAACCGCGGGCTGCTCGCGAGCGGACTAGGCCCGCAACAAGAGCAGGAGCCCCGCCCCCATCAACAGCAACATGATAAAGAACGCGGCCCATGTGAGTATCCTTTTGTGCTCATTCGGAGCCGGCCTGACCCGGGTGTCCTGTAGCTGCTGGGTTGCCAAGGCGATCAGGCTGTCGATCTGTTTTTCGGCCTGATCTCGGCGGGCAGGGTCCGAATCGCGGACAGCGCGATAGCGTTTTCCGGCTTCAGGCAGTCGATCCAGCGCGACGCAGACGCCGACGAAGCGGCGATGCCACTCCTGATTTCCCCAGTCGGCCGCGACCCGTTCCCACGCTTCGTCGATCGGATCCACGAAACCAAAGAATAGCATGCTCAGCCGAAGCCAGTTCAGGCATCAATCGGAACCAAATACGCCAAATCTGCTCCATCCGGCGGACTCTGGAACAGGGTGAGGGGCGACAGGCGTTCATGAAAACGAGAGGAATGCTTCCCACCTCGACTCTGCCGGCCCATACGCACCTACATCAAGCCAAAAACCCTTTTTAATTCTGCCACTTGGCCTGCCGAAAGAAGTTGACAGAGGCGTCAGCTGGGCCTTAGTTTCCGGCCTTGGTGGGAAGTAGTGGGATCAAGTGCCAACTACCTCACAAATAGGACGAGAGGGTTAGGTTGTTCCGCGGACGTTACGAGCACGCCATCGATGCAAAGGGTCGCACCTCGGTGCCGTCTCGTTTCAGAGAGGTGATGAGCGCTCAGGGCGACTCGCAGCTGGTGCTCACGACCGGCCTGGACAGCTGTCTTGTGGCTTATCCGATGGTGGAGTGGATCGCGTTTGAGCGGCGGCTCTCCGAGCTCCCTCAGTTTGATGCAGACGTCGTCACCCTGAAGCGAATCTACGTGTCGGGCGCCGTCGAGTGCGATGTCGACAAGGTGGGGCGGCTTCTCATCCCAGCGGCGCTTCGCAAGCACGCTGGGCTCAAGCGCGACGCGCTCTGGGCGGGAATGGGGAGCTACATCGAGCTCTGGGCCAAGGCGAGCTTCGAGGACCTTCGCAAGGAAGTGCTCAGCGACGAGGAGCGCCGTTTGGGGATCGCCAGACGGCTAGCGGAGCTCGGCCTGTGAGCGCTTTTCGGCACACGCCAGTTCTGCTCAACGAGGTGCTCGAACAACTGGCACCGAAGTCAGGCGGTATCTATGCCGACGTGACGCTCGGTGGTGGAGGGCATGCCAAAGCGATTCTGGAACGCAGCGCTCCCGACGGACGCTTGATTGGTACTGACCGAGATCCGAGCGCACTAGAAGCAGCCGGCGGGGTGCTGGGCGGATTTGGGGATCGCGTGACTCTTCGAAAGGCTCGCATCAGCGAGCTCTCGGACGTGTTGGCGTCGCTCGAGGTCGAGCAGCTCGACGGCGTCCTGGCCGACCTGGGAGTCAGCTCTACTCAGCTCGACCTTGCAGAACGTGGATTCTCCATCGCACAAGACGGACCGATCGACATGCGGATGGATCCGAGCGAGGGCGAAACCGCGTTGGAGCTAATCGGCCGCAGCGACGCCGAGGAGCTGGCGAACCTGATCTACCGATACGGCGAAGAACATCGCTCCCGGAAAATAGCGCGCTCGCTCCGGCGTGCGTACGAAGAAGGAGAGCTCGCGACGACAGGCGATCTTCGACACGCTGTGCGTCGCGCGATCGGGCGACGTCGTGGGCGCATCGACCCGGCGACCAAGACCTTTCAGGCGCTGCGCATTGCCGTGAACGACGAGCTAGGCGAGCTCGAATCTCTGCTGGAGGAAGCTCCAAAGCTGTTGCGGATGGGCGGCGTGGTCGCGGTGATCAGCTTCCATTCGCTCGAGGACCGACTGGTGAAGCACGCATTTCGAGACAACGAGCATCTCTCTGCCTTGACCAAGCGTCCAATCATCGCTTCGGATGAAGAGCGTGACGTCAATCCCAGGTCGCGCAGCGCCAAACTTCGCGCGGCTCGGCGCGTGGAGGTGGTGGCATGAAAGGTCGCTTTCTGCCTCTCTGGTGCGTCGCTGTGTTCGCCACCGCTGCTGCCTTCGTGGTGCACCTGTCGATTCGGTTCGAAACAGTTCGCCTCGGCTACGAGGTGAGCGAAGAGCGCGGTCGGCAGCGCGAGCTCCTCCAAGACCGCCGACTGCTTTCCATCGAAGCGGCGACACTTCGGCAAAGCGGTCGCATCGAAACCATTGCGCGCGGAACCCTCGGCATGGAGGTGCCCAAGCCGACACGCATCGTGACGATGAAAGAGAACGCCAAGCGTACGGCAGCGGGGAGAGTGCGATGAAGAACCGCCATCAGCGTTGGTTTCGAGCTCGGATCGCTCTGCTCGGCGTCTGCGTGGCCTCCGTCGCAGTTCTGGTTCTGGTTCGCGCCTTTCACTTGCAGATCTCGAGCGGCGATCGCCTGCGGGAGATGGCTGAAGGCCAGCACCTTCGCGAGCTTCGGGTGTCTCCGCGGCGCGGCGCGATTTACGATCGGCACGGCGCCGAGCTCGCGGTGAGCGCCGATGTCGATAGCGTCTACGCCAATCCCCGTCGACTCAAAGCGATGGAGCAAGATCCTCGGACTGTCGCTAAACGAATCTCCAAAATCCTCGATCTCGACGCCGATCGCCTGGCGGAGCGCTTGGGGGCCGACCGTTTCTTTGTCTGGATCGAACGACGGGTAACGCCCAATGAGGCCACACGCATCCGTGAGATCGACATCCCGGGCATCGAGTTGACGAGCGAGGCACGCCGCTACTACCCGAACCGCCACCTTGCAGCTCATCTGCTTGGCTTTGCCGACATCGACGGACGAGGGATCGAAGGGATCGAGCTCGCCTACGAGGATCGACTACGTGGCTCAGATCGACGCGTCGAGGCGATTCGCGACCGGCGAGGCCAGGTCGTTTTTGCAGACGACATGGAAGATGACCGCTCCATGCAGGGACAGAGCGTCGTCTTGACGATCGATAAGGCGATCCAGCACGTCGCGGAACGGGAGCTTGCGCTCGGCGTTCGAACCTTCGAGGCGCGCGGCGGCAGCGTCGTCGTCATGGACCCGTCGAACGGCGAGATCCTCGCCCTAGCCAACTACCCGCCTTTCAACCCGAACGAGCCGTCGAAGCATCCTACGGCGCATCGACGCAACCGCGCCGTCGTCGACCGCTTCGAACCAGGCTCCACGGTCAAGCCATTCACGATGGCAGCCGCATTGGCGGCAGGCGCGGTGAAACCCAATCAGTCGATCAATTGCGAGAATGGCGTCACGCGGATAGCGGGTCGTGTGCTCCACGACGCCCATCCTTACGAATGGCTGACACCCACACAGATCCTTGCCTATTCGAGCAACATCGGCATCGCGAAGATCGCGCTCGACCTCGGCAAGAAGAACCTCTACCGGGGTTTTCGACGCTTTGGCTTCGGCGAGCCGACGGGGCTCGCGGTGCCCGGGGAGACCGCAGGTATTCTTCGCCACCACCGGCGATGGTACGAGATTGATGCTGCCACCGTATCGTTCGGGCAGGGCATGAGTGTCACGAACGTCCAGCTGGCGACGGCGATGAGCGCAATCGCGAACGGTGGGCGTCTGATGCGACCGATGCTGGTGCGCCGACTGGCGGACGGACACGGAACCACCATCGAAGAGAACAAGCCTCAGGTTCGGCGCCAGGTAGTTCCCCGGCGGGTGGCTAAGCTCGTCGGCCAGATGCTCACGGCTGTGACCGAACCGGGTGGGACCGCGATCGAGGCGGCAGTGGACGGCTACCTGGTGGCGGGCAAGACGGGCACGGCGCAGAAGGCCGACTACATTCACGGTGGCTACGCCAAGGACAAATGGTTAGCGTCGTTCATTGGCTTCGCGCCCGCGGAACGGCCCGCTGTGGTCATTTCGGTCGTCATCGATGAGCCGGCGATCGCGCACTATGGCGGGACCGTGGCCGGTCCGGTGTTCCGGCGCATTGCCGAGGTCACGCTGCGGCACATGGGGATTGCGCCCGAGGGCCGGCCCGCGGTGCTCGCGCAGAAGAAGAAGGAAATTGTCGTCGTCGAAGAAGCCGAGCTCGCCGCTGAAGAAGAAGCGGTCGAGAAGGGGCAGAGTGCCGTCCCAGACCTGCGCTCGCTTCCATTGCGTCAGGCGGTCATCGCCCTTCATGCCGCATCGCTGGTCGCAGAGGTCAAAGGTTCGGGCATCGTGGTGTCCCAAGACCCGGCGCCAGGCAAAGCGGTCGGACACGGAGCCGTAGTTCGCATTCAGCTCGAGCGGCGGCGCTTCGACAGCGAGGCTGCGGCCGCTGAAGCGCGCGCGAAGACACTTGCAGCGGCGGTGCCTCGGGGGCCGCATGTGCGCTGAGCAGAGAAGAGGGATGACGCTAGAGCAACTCCAGAGCCGCGGTGTGAGCGGGCGTATTTCGGGAACGGCAACGCAGGCTGTCCGTGGAGTGCAGCACGACTCACGTCAGGTGCAGTCTGGGGATCTCTTCGTGGCGGTGCCCGGAGCGACTCATGACGGACTGAGCTTCGTGGGCGATGCTCTACGGCGCGGGGCGGTGGCCGTGATGTCCGAACAGCAAGTCGCGTTCGACATCCCCCAAATCACCGTGCCTGACGCACGGGCGGGGCTGGGGCGCGCCGCGGAGCTGGTGTACGGGGAACCGAGCCGCGCCCTGCACACAGTTGGCATCACCGGAACAAATGGAAAGACGACGACCGCGTATCTTCTGCACTGCGCGCTCGAGGCCGTGTCCGCCAAGCCCGCGCTCATCGGGACGACCGGCTTGTTCGCAAGCGGCGCTGAGCGGCCTTCGCTTCACACTACGCCCGAAGGCGACGACATCTCACGATTCGCCCGCCAAGCGCTCGATGCTGGTGCGACGCACCTGCTCCTCGAGGTTTCGAGCCACGGCCTCGCGATGCATCGGGTCGACGCCCTGGGCTTCGAGGTCGCCGCATTCACCAACCTCTCGCGCGACCACCTGGATTTCCATCAGAGCATGGACCGCTACGGCGAAGCCAAGGCCAGGCTTTTCACCGAGCTCGAGCCCAGTAAGGCGGTCATTCACGTCGACGATCCCTTCGGGGCGGAGCTCGCTCATCGCCTGTCCGTTCCAGTCATTCGCTGTTCGCGGCAGCCGGGAAGCGAGGCTGAGATCCTTGCCACCGACTGGTCGGTGACACGCGCCGGGATTCGCGCGGAGGTCGAAACACCAGCGGGGCCGGTCGAGCTTCGCAGTCCAATGCTCGGAGAGCACAATCTCGAGAATCTCCTGGTTGCCCTCGGTTGCGCCTACGCGCTCGGCCTCGATTTGAGACGCGTCACCGAGGCTTGGGAGCACGCCGCCGGAAGCCCGGGGCGGCTCGAACGCATCCCGCATCCGCAGGACGTCGCTGTACTCGTCGATTACGCACACACGCCCGACGCGCTTCAGAGGGTTCTGCAGACCATGCGCGCGGTGACTCCGAATCGCCTGATCGTCGTGTTTGGCGCCGGTGGCGATCGGGACAAGGGGAAGCGCTCGAAGATGGGTCGCGTGGGCGTGGAGGGTGCCGACCTCTGCGTGCTGACGAGTGACAACCCGCGCAGCGAAGACCCTCGGCAGATTCTCGACGAAATCGCCGCGGGCGCGGAGGAGGCGGCTGGCGCCAGAATCGAGGCGGCCGAGCTGGTGGCGGCGAGCCGGGGCTACTGCACTCTTGTCGATCGAGGCGAAGCGATCGCTGCCGCCATTCGCGCCGCCAGGCCCGGAGACACGGTGCTTCTGGCCGGCAAGGGTCACGAGAACTACCAGATCATCGGCCCCGAGCGAACGCGGTTCGACGACCGCGAAGAAGCGCGCGCCGCGATCGCAAGCCTGGCGGGAGGCGCATGATGGCGACCCCGATTCCCGCCAATCGAGTCCAGCTCAGTAGAGATCAGGTACTCTCGGCCACGGGCGGCAGCGCGATCGGTCCTTCATGGGAACGCGTTTGCGGCATCGTGACAGACTCGCGCGCCATCGAGCCGGGCAATCTCTTCGTTGCGCTCCGCGGAGAGCGCTTCGATGCACATCAGTTTGCGGCGAACGCGATGGACGCGGGCGCTACCGCGGTCGTGGTGGAGCGGGGAACCTCGCTTCCGGGCGGAGTGTCCGCCGTCGAGGTCGACGACACGCTACGCGCGCTTGGGGATCTAGCCAGGGCTCATCGCGACAGCTGGAATGGCACGGTCATCGGGATCACCGGCTCTGTCGGCAAAACGACCACAAGAGACCTCACCGCAGCGGCGCTGCAATCGGCAGGGTGCAAGGTCCTCAAGACCAGCGGGAATCTCAACAACCGCATCGGCGTTCCGATGACCCTTTTCCAACTCGACGCGACGGTCGATACTGCGGTCATCGAGATGGGTACCAGCGAGCCCGGGGAGATTGCGCGGCTCTCCGAGATCGCCGCGCCGGACCTGGGCCTGGTCACTCGGGCGACCGTCGCTCATACCGAAGGACTCGGTTCGGTCGCAGCCGTGGCGGATGAGAAAGTCTCGCTCCTCCATGGGCTCGCCCCAGACGGTGTTGCGGTCGTCTATGGCGACGACCCGCTGCTCAAGAAGCGCGCCTCCGTCGTCGCAGCCAAGCGCAAGCTGTTCTATGGCCGGGCAGCCGCGAACGACGTTCGTGTGGTCGACTGGGATGTCGACTCGAAGGGCACCCGGGCTCGGTTTCAAGTTCGTGGCAAGGACGTCGAGGTCGCGATGGCCTTGCTCGGGGAGGGCGCGGTCCTCAATGCGGCTGGCGCCCTTGCGATCTCGCTTGGTTTGGACCTGCCCCTCGAAGACGCCGCCCGCGGACTCGCACTGGTTACGCCCTCGCCGGGCCGCTTGCAGCCCAGGACCGGTCGCGGCGATCGCCTGGTCATCGACGACACTTACAACGCGAATCCCGCGTCCATGGAAGTTGCATTGGATACGGCGCGAGCGATCGCCGAGAAGCGGGACGCGCCCTTGGCGCTGCTCCTGGGCGACATGAAAGAACTCGGCGCGCACAGCGAAGAGGCCCACCGCAAAGTTGGCGAGCTCGTTGCGGATGCCGATGCGTTTCTGTTCATCGGCTGTGGAGAGGGCATGCATCAGGCCGTCGCAACGGCCAACTCTCGCGGGACCGACACTCTGTGGTTCGAGAACACCGCTGAGTGCGGAGAGCTTTCCGAGCGGCTTCCGCTCAACGCCGTGATCCTCGTGAAGGGCTCCCGCTCGATGCGCATGGAACGTGTCATCCCCCAGCTTCTCGAGGAAGGGCAGCGATGATCTACTACTTGCTCTACCCGCTGCACGAGTACGAGTCGCTCTCGTTTCTCAACGTCCTCCGCTACGTGCCGTTCCGTTTCCTGATGGCGACGATAACCTCGCTCTTGCTGTCGTTCGGACTCTATCCCTGGTTCATTCGCCGATTGCAGAGCAAGCAGATCGGACAGATCATTCGCGCGGAAGGCCCCGAGACGCATTTGTCCAAGGCGGGCACACCGACCATGGGCGGCGCTCTGATGTTGGTGGCGCTGGTCCTCTCCACCGTGCTTTGGGCGGACCCCTCGAACGCCATGGTTTGGGTCGTGATTCTGATCACGGTGGCGTACGGCGTGGTCGGCTACATCGACGACACGTCCAAGATTCGGACGCGTTCGACAGGCGGCCTTTCGGGCAGATACAAGCTTCTCCTACAGTTCTCCACCGCCATCCTGGTCTGTGGCTGGCTCTATTACGGCGAGGCGGGGCTTCCGAGCGACTGGCTCGAGATCCGTCACAGACTTGCCGCGCCCTTCTTCGCGTTTTCGAAGTATCCAGATCGAGCTGCCGGCTTGGCTCTACGTGATCTTCTCCTCGTTCGTGATCGTCGGCACTTCGAACGCGGTCAATCTCACGGACGGCCTCGACGGTCTGGCGATCGGCCCTGTCATGATCTCCGCAGGGACCTACGCGATTCTCGCCTATCTCGCCGGGCTAACCCTGTTCGGCAATGTGGTCGCCGGGTATCTCGACATCCCTCACATCGAGAGCGCGGGCGAGCTCAGCATCTTTGCTGCGTCGGTGGTCGGCGTGGGTTTCGGTTTCCTTTGGTACAACACCTATCCCGCGCAGGTCTTCATGGGCGACGTCGGCTCACTCGCGCTCGGTGGCGGCCTCGGCGCCCTCGCGGTCTTGACCAAGAACGAGCTTCTGTCGGTGATCCTCGGAGGCATCTTCGTGGTCGAGGCGGTGAGCGTGATCTTGCAAGTCGGCTACTTCCGCATGACCGGCCGGCGCATCTTCCTGATGGCGCCCATTCATCACCATTTCGAGAAGAAGGGCTGGCCGGAGCCCAGGGTCATCGTTCGTTTCTGGATCATTGCGATTGTGCTGGCCGTGTTCAGTCTGGCCACGTTGAAGTTGAGGTGATGGTGGACCTTTCTCGGAGCAACACGATGGTGGTCGGACTCGGCGAGAGCGGGCTGGCCGTCGTACGATTCCTGAGGGAGCGCGGCGCCCGGGTCCGGGTCAACGATCGACGTGATCGAGAAGCGCTCGGCGCCAGCGCGGACGAAGCCGAGGCACTGGGTGCGGAGCTGGTTCTCGGTGGTCATCCACAGAGCGCGTTCGAGGGCCTGGACCTGATCGTCGTCTCGCCCGGTGTGCCGCCTCTGCGGGAGCTCGATCAGGCGGAGCAGGGCGGGGTGCCCGTCGTGAGCGAGGTGGAGCTCGCCGCGCGTTTCATCGAGGCGCCCATCGTCGCGGTCACCGGGACCAACGGCAAGAGCACCGTGACCACCCTGATCGGCGAAATGTGCAGCAGTCTTGCTCGACCCACGTTCATCGGAGGCAACCTCGGTCGTCCGATGATCGAGGCAGCCGGCACCGACGCGGGTAAGAAGGGCGGACTGGTCATCGTAGAGCTGTCGAGCTTTCAGTTGGAGCGGGTTTCGCAGATGAGAGCCCACGTCGCGCTCTTGCTCAACGTGACGGCCGATCACCTCGATCGCTACCCATCGTTTGACGCCTATGCGGCCGCCAAGGCGCGGGTTTTCGAGCGACAGACCGCGGAGGACTTCGCCGTGCTTCCGGCCGACTCGCCCGATCTTCGTGAGCTCATCTCCGACGACGGAACCGTGGTCTTGTTCGACGGTCGCAACGGCGATGTTCGCGTAGTGGACGGCGTGCTGGTCGACACACAGAGCTCGCTCCGTGTTCCAGTCGAGGAGCTGGGGATCCGGGGCTCTCACAATGTGTCCAACGCTTGCGCGGCTGCGCTCGCGGCCCGTCTGCTCGGCGTGCGCGACGAGGACATCGCCGCCGTTCTCCGTGAGTTCAAAGGCCTGGCCCACCGCATGCAGTACGTCGCTTCGGTCGACGGCGTCGAGTACATCGACGACTCGAAGGCCACCAACGTGGGCGCGGCAGTCGCCGCGATCGACGGACTCGCCGGCGCTCATGGCAAGATCGTTCTCATCGCAGGCGGTGTCGACAAGGGCGGCAGCTATCAACCCCTTCGTCAGCGAATGGCCGACGTGGGCAGAGCGGTCGTCGTCTTGGGAGAAGCGGCTCCATTGCTGGAGCAGGCGTTTGCCGGCTCGGCGGTCGAGCTTCGCCGGGCCAGGTCGATGGGCGAAGCGGTCAGCCGGGCCGCTGAGCTCGCCCAGCAGGGAGACAGCGTGCTTCTGGCGCCGGCCTGCTCGAGCTTCGACATGTTCCGTTCGTATGCCGAGCGGGGCAATCAGTTCCAACGAGCAGTCGAAACCCTTGGGGGGCAAGCATGAGCCGTTCTTCGAAACCCGGGCGCATCCGAGAGGCCGGACCGGTTGATGTCACCCTTGCCGCCACGCTCGTCGGTCTGATCGCGTTCGGCGTGGTGATGGTCTACAGCGCGAGCGCCGTCTACGCCAACAACATGTTCGGGAACGGATATCACTTCCTGGTCCGACAAGCGGTCTTCGCACTGGTCGCCTTCGTCGTTCTCTTCGTCTTCGCGCAGCTCAACATCGACTTGCTCCGTCGCTCGACCTATCCCCTGCTCTTGGTTGCTGTGCTGCTGATGATTGCGGTCGCCCTCGGCTTGGGTCGCAGCGCGGGTGGGGCCACGCGCTGGCTTGCCCTCGGTCCGGTCAACGTCCAGCCCGCAGAGCTCGCCAAGCTCGCCATGATCATGTGGCTCGCTCATTCTCTGGCGAAGAAGTCTCATCGGGTTCAGACCTTCTCCATCGGATTCCTACCGCACGTGCTCGTGGCCGGGCTCCTAATGCTGCTCTGTCTCGCCCAGCCCGACTTCGGCAGCGCTGTGATGATCGCTCTACTCACTTTCGTGGTGCTCTTCGCTGCGGGCGCCAAGGCGGGGTACCTGCTCGGATGCGTCTTGCTGGCGGTCCCCGTGGGCTATGCCGCCATTGCATCTTCCCCATATCGCATGCGCCGCATCAAGGCTTTCCTCGAGCCATTCGAGCACAGGCAGGGCGCCGGCTACCAGATCACCGAATCCCTGATGGGCTTCGGCTCCGGCGGCTGGACAGGCGTGGGGCTCGGCGATGGCCGGCAGAAGTTGCTGTTCTTGCCGGAGGCCCACACCGATTTCATCAGTGCGATCGTCGGCGAGGAGCTCGGATTCATCGGCGTCATCCTGCTCAGCTCGGCCTTCGCCTGGATCGTCTTCCGCGGTCTTCGTGCGGCCTGGCGCTCCCAGGACGAGTACGCCGGCTACCTGGCGGCGGGTATGACCTTGTTCATCGGACTGCAGGCCTTCACCAACCTCGCGGTCGCGATGGGGCTGCTTCCAACCAAGGGCCTCGCGCTTCCCTTCGTCAGCTACGGAGGCTCCTCGTTGCTCGTGAACGCGGCGGCCGCCGGCATCATTCTAAACACATCTCGTTTCGGTGTGTCGCGGGTTGTAGAGGCGCCTGCAAAGACCAAGCCCAGACGACGCCAGCCGCAGCTCCTCACCGCGCGCGGAGGTACACGATGATCCAACGCATCATGGTCGCTGGCGGGGGAACCGGTGGGCATCTTTTCCCAGGTCTCGCTGTCGTCGAGGAGCTTCGACGCCGTGTTCCCGGCCTCGAAGTGAGATTTGTGGGGACGGCCCGCGGCATCGAGGCTCGCATTCTGCCGACCCGTGGCGAGGCTTTGGAGCTTCTGAAAGTGACGCCACTCAAGGGGCAGGGCGTCGGCGCGCGCTTCAAGAGCTTCGCGAGGATTCCGACCGCGATGAAGGAAGCCTCGTCCCTGATGCGCGATTTCGAGCCGGACTTGGTGCTTGGCGTCGGCGGCTATGCCTCCGGGCCCGTCCTGCTCGCCGCGTCGCTTTCGGGAAGGCCGACCGCGCTTCTCGAACAGAACGCCTACGTGGGTATGACCAATCGTATTCTAGCGCGATTCGTAGACCGCGCCTACATCACCTTCGAGCAGACCGAGGAGGTCTTCGGAACGAGCAAGTCGCGGTTGACGGGCAACCCAGTTAGGCACGAGTTCGTCGAGCATGCGCGCCTCGCACTGGCCGACCCAGAAGGCTTTGAGTCACGCGCACGCACGGTGCTGATCCTCGGCGGGTCGCAGGGCGCCAGAAAGCTCAACGAAGTCCTGCCTCGCGCACTCGCGCTGGCGGGCATCACGGCTCGCAACCTCGAAATCGTGCACCAAACCGGCGAGTCGATGCGCGAAAAGGTCGAAGCGACGTATCGGGAGCTCGGCCTGCGGGCAAGAGTCGTCACCTTCATCGACGAAATCGCACGCGCCTATTCGAATGCGGCGCTCGTGGTGGCCCGCGCGGGAGCCACGACCTTGGCTGAGCTTTGCGCGATTGGCCGGCCGTCGATCTCTGATCCCATTCCCATTTGCAGCCGATGACCACCAGGCAAAGAACGCCAAAGCGCTCGAAGAGCAGGGTGCGTCGATCTGTATCCGCGAGTCGGAGCTCGAGGTCGAAGGTCTGGGCAAGCTGATCGCCGAGCTGCTGGACGACCCGGCGAAGCGTCAGGCCATGGCCCGCGCAGCCCGCGATCACGGCAGGCCAGATGCCGCTGCCGCGATCGTCGATGACATGATGGGCTGGATCGGGGGCGTGCAGCCTTCCGGGCAGACGAGCGGGGCAGCCCAAAGCGAGCCGCCTTCCGGCATCCAGTACAGCGGCCTCGCGATGGCGCCGATGCTGCGGCTGGGCGGTCCCGAAGTCGCCCTTCGCCCGGCTGCGCATCGAGCGCGCCGCCCGGTTGTCGTCGACGGAGCCCTGTGGGAGTAAGCGACCATGTTTCGAGGAAGAATTCGGTCCATCCATTTCGTTGGGGTCGGCGGAGTCGGCATGAGCGGCATTGCGGAGGTGCTCCTCGACTCGGGGTTCGACGTGACGGGTTCCGACCTTCGTCAGAACGACTACACGCGGCGCCTCGCTGAAAAGGGCGCGAAGATCTACGTCGGCCACGACGCCGAGCAGGTTACCGAGGCAGACGTCGTCGTATTCTCTTCGGCGGTCCCGCCTACGAACCCGGAGCTGGTTGCGGCGCGGCAGGCAGGTGTTCCGGTGATTCCGCGCGCGGAGATGCTCGGGGAGCTGATGAGGCTCAAGGACGGCATCGCTATCGCGGGCTCGCATGGCAAAACGACGACGACATCCTTAGTAGCGACCGTCCTGCGTGGCGCAGGGCTCGACCCTACGGTCGTCATTGGGGGCAAGCTCAACGCGCTCGGCTCTGGAGCTGCGAGGGGCGCGGGCGATCTGCTCGTGGCGGAAGCCGACGAATCGGACGGTTCCTTTCACCACCTCATTCCGTCGATCGCAGTCATCACGAACATTGATCCTGAGCACCTCGACCACTACGGAAGCCTCGACGCAGTGAAAGACGCCTTTGTGGATTTTGCGAACCGCGTTCCCTTCTATGGTCTGGTCGTCGCCTGCCTCGATCACCCGAATGTGCAGCACATTCTGCCGCGGCTCGACAAGCGCATCGTGACCTACGGCTTTTCGGCCCACTCGGACTATCGAGCGCGGAACCCCGTGTTTTCGGGCCTGACTGTTGGCTTCGAGGTCGAGCATCACGGCAAAAGCTTGGGTCAATTCGAGGTTCGGATGCCGGGCATCCACAACGCGCTGAACGCGCTGGCGACGATCGCCGTCGCGGACGAGCTGCGGGTGGACCATGACCAGGTGCGCTCCGCCCTGCGCAGCTTTGAGGGAGTACAGCGGCGTTTCTCCATCGTCGGCGAAGAGCGTGAAGTCACGGTGATCGATGACTATGGGCACCATCCCGCCGAGGTGGAGGTCACGCTGGAGGCCGCGCAGAAGGCCTATCGATCAAGGATCGTCGTCGCCTTTCAACCCCATCGCTACACCCGAACGCGAGACCTCTTCGATGAGCTCACCAGGGCCTTCAACCGAGCGGATGTCCTATTCTTGACCGAGGTCTACGCCGCGGGCGAAAAACCCATCGAAGGGGCTGATGCAAGTCGACTCGCCGAGGCGATTCGCGCGCACGGTCATCGGGACGTGACCTTGGTACAAGACCGGAAGGATTTGGCCGAAGCAATTGGCAAACGGGTTCGCCCGAACGACGTGGTGATCACTTTGGGAGCGGGGGACATTACGCGCACGGGCCCCGAGCTCCTCGAGGTGCTCCGACGATGAACCGTCGACGCGCACCATCGACAGCCCGGAAGAAGCCGGTGCGGAAGAAGCCAATTCAAAGGAAGTCGGCCGAAAAGAAGCCAGCCCGCGCGCGGCCAGCCCGAAAGAACATGGCGGCCAAGAAGGCCGCCCCGAGGAAGGCGGCCGCCACGAAGGCGACTCGCAAGGCGCCCGCCAAGAAGACGCCTCGCAAGAAGCTGGTCCCGAAGGCCGCTGCGGCGGACCGTAGTCAGAATCGGCGGCGGCCTGCCCCTAAACGGCGAAAGCGAAGCGAATCCAAGAAGACCTGGCGTGAGCGAGCGCTTGGGGCCCGCGAAGCGTCGAGCGGATGGCTCCTTGCCCACAGGGCTTGGTTTCGCCGGGGGGGACAAGTCGTTCTCGGCGGACTGCTGGTCGCCGCACTGGTCTTGCTGGGCAAGCAGACCGTCCGCTACGCGCACCAGGCCGATGCATTCGCGATTCGCGAGATCATCATCGAGGGCAACCATCAACTCGAAGACATCGACGTTCGACGGGCCGCACGGCTGCAACTTGGCTCAAACGTATTCGAGATTTCAGCCGAAGATGCTCGTAATCACTTGCTTCAACACCCATGGATTGAAGAAGCCCATGTGGTTCGCAAGTTGCCTGGGCGCGTTCGGATCGAGATTGTAGAGCGAAAGCCGGTGGCTTTGGTCGCTCTCGATCAGCTCTATCTGGTAAGCGAAGAGGGCGCGGTCTTCAAGCGACTTGGCGTCGATGATCCCGTAGACCTCCCGGTCATCACCGGCATCGCATCCGAGCGCTTCTACGATGACTTCGACTACCGCACTGCGATTCTGCTTCGCTCGATGGCCCTCCTTCAAGACTACGAGGGAGCAGGGCTCGCCAAGCAGGAGCCGGTGTCGGAAATTCATTTTGAAGGCGCCAATGGAATCGAGCTCTTCGTCGGCGACGACGGGATGAACGTGCGCCTCGGCAACGGCCAACACCGTCAGAAGCTGCGACGCCTGCGTCAAGTCCTCGAACGACTTACCAAAGAGAAGACGCGACCTTCCTACGTATACCTCGACAACGTGCGAAGTCCTGAGCGCGTCACCGTCCGGCTGCCCTAGGCGGAAGCACCCCAGCGTGGAGGTGAAGAGGGGTTAAATCCGCCTGCAGAAAAAGTGCATTTCACCCCTTTTTTTTCTGCACAAAAGTTGTCCCGCCAAATCCCGTTTCGGTATGGGTCAATGAGAGGCGACGGATGGCGGAAAACGAGATCATTGCAGGGTTGGATTTGGGATCGACGAAGGTCTGCGCGATCGTCGCCGAACAGTCGGAAGAAGGCCTAGACATCATCGGGATAGGCTCCGTTCCTTCAAAGGGCTTGAAGAAGGGCGTCGTCGTCAACATCGAGTCGACCGTCCAGGCGATTCGCGCGGCGGTCGAACAAGCCGAGACGATGGCGGGGGTCGAGATCAACACCGTGTATGCCGGCATCGCTGGAAGCCACGTGCGCGGCATGAATCAGGACGGCGTGGCTGCGATCGCCAACCGCGAGGTCGCCGCCGAAGACGTCACACGCGTTCTCGAGCAGGCCAAGGCCGTGCCCCTGCCTGGCGACCGCCAAGTGCTTCACGTGCTTCCTCAGGAGTACATCGTCGACGAGCAGGACGGCATCAAAGAGCCGATCGGAATGGCCGGAGTTCGCCTCGAGGCTCGGGTACACATGGTCACCGCTGCGTCGACCTGTGTCGCAAACGTCATCAAGTGCGCCGAGCGCTGCGGCTTGTTCGTCGAGGAGGTCGTCCTGCAGCCGCTCGCCAGCGCGCACGCGGTGCTTAGCGGTGACGAGCGAGAGATCGGCGGCGTGCTCATCGATATCGGTGGCGGCACCTCGGACATCATCATCTACGTCGATGGCGCGGTCGTGCACACGAGCTCGATCCCCATCGGCGGCATCAACCTGACCAACGACATCGCCACCGGACTTCGAACTCCGATGGCCGAAGCTGAGCGGATCAAGATCAAGTACGGCTGCGCAGCATCGCGCATGGTGGACGACGATGAGACGATCGAAGTGCCGTCGGTCGGGGGGAGGCCTTCGCGTTCGCTTCCACGCCGCGTGCTCTGCGACATCATCGAGCCCCGCGTAGAAGAGATCTTCGCCGCATGCCGCCACGTCATCGCCGAAACCGGCTACATGGACATGCTTGCTTCCGGAGCGATCGTGACAGGTGGAACGACGCTACTCGATGGATTGCCTGAGCTTGCCGAGGAAGTGCTCGGCCTGCCGGTACGCCGTGGTGCACCCACGGGCATCGGCGGATTGATCGATGTCGTGAAGAGCCCGTCCTACGCAACCGGCGTTGGTCTGGTGAAGCACGGAGCGGACCAACTAGCGGGAGCATCCGCGCCCGAACGCACAGTGGAAGTTGCTACGAGCCGTGGATTCGGTCGAAAGATCGGCGCGTGGTTCAGGGAAGTTTTTTAGGAGGAATCGATGGCTATCTCGATCGAGTTCGCGGATGACGCAGAGCTTCAGGCACGTATCAAAGTCGTAGGTGTCGGTGGGAGCGGCGGCAACGCGCTCAACACGATGATTCAAGGCGGGCTCGAAGGCGTCGAGTTCATTGCGGCGAACACCGATGCGCAGGCGTTGGACCGCAGCCTTGCCCCCGTGAAGATCCAGCTCGGCACCGAGCTCACGCGTGGTCTAGGGGCGGGCGGGAATCCCGACGTCGGCCGCAAGGCGGCGCTCGAAGACGTGCAGCGTCTGTCCGAAGTCCTGGAAGGGGCCGATATGGTCTTCGTGACTGCGGGCATGGGCGGGGGCACCGGAACGGGCGCGGCGCCGATCATTTCCCAGATTGCAAAAGATCAGGGCGCCTTGACGGTGGGTGTCGTCACTAGGCCGTTCCTCTTCGAAGGTCGCAGACGCGCCAAGAACGCCGAGCGCGGCGTCCAAGAGCTCATCGACATGATCGACAGCATCATCACGATTCCGAACCAGAGGCTCATGTCGCTCGGCGACGACGACATCACCATGCTCGACGCCTTCGCGCGCGCCGACGACGTACTTCTACAGGCGGTTCAGGGCATCAGCGATTTGATCATCAACGCCGGCATGATCAACGTCGACTTTGCCGACGTGAAAACCATCATGTCGAGCAATGGACGTGCGCTCATGGGCACGGGCATCGCGAAGGGCGACCGACGTGCGCTCGAGGCCGCCGAGATGGCGGTCAACTCGCCGCTCCTCGACGAAGTGTCGATGCAGGGCGCGACCGGCATCTTGATCAACTTCACCGCCGGTCCCGACATCAAGCTCCGCGAAATCAACGAGGCGGCCGGCCTGGTTCAACAGGCAGCGCACGAGGATTCGGAAATCATCTTCGGCGTCGTGACTGACTCGAGTCTCTCGGACACGGTCAAGGTGACCGTCATCGCAACGGGCTTCGAGAAGACCAGCGCCTCGCCGATTCCGCTCGGCTTGCGTCAGTCTGTTTCCTCGAATCAGACCGCGGCACAGGCTTCCGCCAATAGGGCTATGCGGCCTGCTACCTCAAGTGCCGACGATTTCTCTTCGACGCTCGAGGGCGTCCCGGCGGTCGTCAACCAAGTCGCGGGCACCCGGGCCTTCGGGGCCAGCGCGCTGCACGATGAAGCGGTGCTCGACATCCCAGCTTACCTTCGGCGCGGCACCCGCGGTGCCGAGTAGCTAAGAGTTATTTCATACACTTAGCTTCAAGCCCGGCTTCGACCGGGCTTTCTACTTCCTGCCTGTAGGCGGCCAAGGGGCGGGCCTTGTGCGCGTGCCACGCAAACCTTACATAAAATGAGGCTATTTCACTTTGCAAGCGGCTCCAAAGCGATTAGCGTGCTGTCTAAGGGGTCGCGGATTCTGGTCCATTTTCGCCCTTCTAGATTAAAAGCACGGGGTCTGTCATAGTTTGGATGGGAAGAGGTTGAGGAAGAGTGTTCAGTTGGGGCTAAGTGGCTCCCGTAGATGCCCCTGCTTTGGGGTTCTGTGCTTTCTGTGCGCATTCATCTCCTCCCTGTTCGGTGCGAAGAGCGCTTCGGCCGACACTCCGCTTCCGGCGATCAAGACGATGCCGATCGCAGCGCCGGCCACAGTGCTCGGCATGACGAACCCCTACGTGATCGCAGCAGCCGCGAACAAGCCCGAGGTGCTCGGCTTCACGCTCTCACGAGACATTCGTGACCTCGCCGCGCAGGTCACCAGGCTTGCCCGCTACGGCGTCGACCTGAATCAGCGCAAGCTTGCTCACACCGAGAAGCTGCAGCTTCGTGTGAAGCCCCGCGGCGTCGGTGGCGTTCTTCAGATCTGTTACCGGCGCTAGCTCGTTTGGCCTTGGCGGCGCGTTGCGCCGGGCTTCGCCCTTCGGGCTCGCGCTGCCGCCTGCTGTCTTGGGGGGGCGGGCCAGTGTCAGTGCCAGTGTCAGTGCCAGCGTCAGCGTCAGTGACCGTGACCGTGACCGGGATTGCGGTCGTGATACAGTCCGCGGTGCGTGGCCCGCCCTCGGCATCACATCGTCCTGGTTCCCGGTCTGTTCGGTTTTGCGCGGCTTGGTGGCTTCGACTACTTCATGCACGTCGAAGAGGCGCTTGCTGGCCGCTTCTTGGAGCGTGGGGCGGATTGCGAATTCGTGCTGGTTTCCTCGCCGCCGACCGGATCCATCGTGCATCGCACGGAGGTGCTAATGGATGCGATTCAGCAGCACTGTGCCGACGATGCGGGGGCTATTCACCTCGTTGGGCATTCGACCGGAGGCCTCGATGTTCGGCTTCTCGCCTCGCCCACCGCTTGGCCCGATGCGCCGGACTGGTTCGATCGCGTTCGAACGGTGACCAGCATTGCGACCCCGCACTACGGCACGCCGCTCGCGTATTTTTTCACGACCATGGCTGGCACTCGGCTGCTCGAAGCACTTTCGCTTCTGACTTACGTGACGCTACGAGCTGGCGGACCGCCGCTAACCGTCCTCGCCCCAGTGATCGCCGCCTTGGGTCGCATGGACCAAGCCCTTGGAATCGAGATCAAATTGCTGGAGAAGACGACGGACCTGCTTCTGAGCTTCTTGGGCGAAGAGGGGCAGACCGAAGTTCGCGATTGGTTCGACGGCATTCGGAGCGATCAAGGTGCCATCATTCAGCTCACCCCGGAGTCGATGGACATCTTCAATGCTGGTGTCGAGGATAATCCCAACCTTCGCTACGGCAGCGTCGTGACGCGATCTCCCGCGCCCGCGCCGCTACGCGTTGCGAAGAACCTCCGCTCTCCGCTCACCGCACTCTCCGCGGCGGTCTTTTCGACGCTCTACGTGGGCGCGGGACGCAGCTCGAAAGCCTACCCGCCACCGAACCCCAGCCCCGAGGCTCGCGAATACTTAGAACGGAACCTCGGTCGGGCGCTCGAGAGCTCGTTCAACGACGGCCTCGTCCCAACCAGCAGCATGATCTGGGGCGAGCTCCTCTGGGCAGGCACCGCCGACCACCTCGACGTCCTCGGTCACTTCCACGGCGGCCGCGACTCGTCGCACACCGATTGGCTGGTCAGCGGCGCCGGCTTCCGCGAAGCCGACTTCGACGAAGTCATGGACGCCATCGCCGATTTCCAACTGGGGGTGCGCTAGCACGCTGAAGGCAGGGTCTGTTGGGGTCCTTCGGACTTCCAGGCCCAGGGCTGCATTCCAGGATGAGGCGTTGGGTGCGAGTGCGCAGGCACCTCAGTCCAAATCGTACACGTCTCGGTGCGCGGCTAGATACGCGATGTAGTAGTCCGCCGAGTGCCCGGCTTCGACCTCGCCGGCCTCCGCAGCCGCCGTCAGCTGCTTCATCAAGTCACCGAGGCGCTTGGATGGAGGCACCCCGAACTCGTTCATGATCGCCGTGCCGAGGCCCTTGGGCAGTGGCGCCACCTTGCTGTCCTCTTCTTGGAGGTCGCGAATGTGCTTGGCGAGGAGGCTGATCTGTTGCACGCCGCGGCGCCGTTTCTCCGGTCGCTTCGTCGTGATGTCCGCCCGGCTCAGATCCAACAAGTCCCGAAGCCCGTCGCCCATTTGCTTATAAAATCGGCGAACCGCCGCGTCGGTCCAGCTGTCGTCATACTGCGCCGCGCGAAGGTGGTGCAAAATCAAGAACTGGACCCGCTCGCGCTCGGCCCCCGCAAAGCCGATCCGATCGGCGACCCGCTTGCGAAACATCGACGCGCCGACCTCCGCGTGCCCATGAAAGGTCACGTTGCCGCGATCATCGATCCGACGCGTCCTCGGTTTGCCGATGTCGTGCAGGAGCGCGCCCCAGCGAACCTCGAGGCGGGGAACCGATTGCTTCACCACCTGCTTGGTATGCTTCCAGACATCTTTGTGTCGCCATTCGTTGTCGCCGAAACCGACCATGGCTGCGACCTCGGGGAGCCACACGTCGAGGCAGCCGACCGACTCGATCGCATCGAGCCCGGGTTCCGGATGCTTGGAGATGAGCAGGCGATCCATTTGATCGCGAAAGACCGAGATCGGAACCGCGCGCCACTCCGCGGGGGCGGGGCGCTCTGGCCGCTGTTCGGCAAGCGTCGGGTCTGCGGCCACATCGGCCGCCCAGCTCAACGCTTCAATGGCCCGATCGGGCTTCACCTCTCGTGCTACCGACATCGCTCAGTCCAGTATATCGCGGAGCGCCTCGACGAGGCGCAGGTTCTCTTCAGGGGTGCCAATGGTGATCCGGACGCAGCTTCGAAGCCGCGAATCCCCACTCGAAAACTGCCGAACGGCGATTTCGCGTTCCAGAAGCGCTGCGCAGAGCTCGGGAACGTCTCCCGCGTACCGAACCAGAAGGAAATTCGCGCCGCTCGGGAAGCAGTGCAGCGCATCGTAGGCGTCGAGCGCATTCGCAAGGCGCTCTCGTTCGGCGACGATGACGGTGATTTGTTCTTCGAGCAGCGGGGCGAGGTCGGTGAGCGCCATGGTCGCCACCACCTGCGAAGCGCTATTCAAGTTGAACGGCTGACGGACCTTCTCGAGCTCGGCGGAGAGCCCCTCGTGGATTCGCACCCAGCCAACTCGCATCCCGGCAAAGCCGACCTTCGAAAGAGTGCCCATCAGCGCGCAGTTGTCGTGCTGCTCCGCAAAGGTTGCAAACGATTGACCGGAGTACGCGCCGTACGCTTCGTCGATCACGTGCAGTGTGTCTGGAAAGGACTCGACCAGCGCCTGGATCTTCTCGCGCGAAAAGCAATTGCCGGTCGGGTTGTTCGGGCTTGCGTAGTACACGAGGTTCGGGGATGTCTGATCCAGCGCAATGGCCATGGCCTCCGCGTCGAGGTCCCAGTTCGCATCGAGGGGCACGCCAACAGGGTCCCATCCGTGCACGCGGCTGGTCATTCGGTACATCACGAACGTGGGTTCGGGAAAGACGACGACCGGACGCTCGGCACCAGCCCGCGGTCGGCATAGTGCGGTTGCGAGCGAGCCGATGAGCTCATCGGAGCCGGCGCCGAGGACGTACTCGTCGGCGCTCCCGCCGAGGCCTCGAGAAAGCGCATCGCGCAGGCGGCTCGCGCGCCCATCGGGGTAGCGGTTGAGCTCAGTGGTGTGCAGAGCCGTGGCGAGGCGAGCACGGGCCTCGGGGGGCAGCGGAAACGGGCTCTCGTTTGCGTCGAGCTTCACCGCCGGCGGGGCAGGGGGCACCCGGTACGCGGAAAGCTCATCGAGCTCGGGCCGAAAGAGGGCTTTGAGAGATTCGATCGACATGCGACTCACCAGTGGGGCGGAGTCATTGCACGCCATCGGCCGCTGTAAAGTGGCCGGGCAGAAGAACTCCTGCACTCAGTGCAGAACCAGGTCCGCCTGCTGCCGTGCCTCTGCCAGGGCCTGGCTGACCACGTGAGCATCCTTGGCGTCTGGTCGAGCTTCCAGGTAGGCCGCCAGGTCCTCAGAAGCGGCGCCATAGGTTCGAAGGGCGTGGGCCAGGAGACCGCGGTCACGCCGGTGCTCGGGCGCCTGCGTCAGCTCCACCAAATGGTCGCAAGCCAGCATCGCCCGAGCGTAGTCGCCCTGGCGGCGATGCGCGTTTTTCAGGTTCGCGAGCATGCGGATCGTAATCGTGAGGCAGTCCACCGGCTCGAGGTAGCTCCGGTGCAAGGCCATCTCTGCGCCGAGGAACTCCGCTGCGAGCCTTCGCAAACCGTGACCATCGAGCAAGTCGCCGCCATGGAAGGGATCCTGGTAGACGCCGTCCGGCCCGCCGACGCGAACCAGGAAGTGACCTGGGAAGCCGACGCCTTCGACATCCATCCCCGCGCGCTCGCCGACGGCCATGGTGAGCACCGAAAGCGAAATCGGAATCCCCCTGCGGCGAATCATCACTTTGTCGAGGTAGCTGTTGTATGGGTTGTAGTAGTCGTCGCGCTCCCCTTCGAAGCCGAGCTCTTCGAAGAGCAGCTCCGCGAGGATCCTTCCGTCGCGCTCCGGACTGGAGCGGAGGCCGCGGCGAATCAATGCTTCGGCGCCAATACCGTCGAGCCTGCGGCGGGTTGCGTGCTCGTCCAGCAAGGGGTTGGCTTCCTTGGCGATGAGAATGGCAACGTCCTCGACCCCTGCGTTGGGGCGTTGAAGGACTGAAACCAATGCATCTCCGCTCGCCACGATTCTAACCTTGCGTTGAAGTAGACTGACTCATCGGCCGCTGATGTCGAGCCGGGCGATGTGCTACATCGACTCTGGTCGCAAGCCTATGTGCTGTTCGAATGCTTGACGAATTTCTGCACACACTCGAGCACGGCTCCTTGTTCTGGGCCTACGCGCTCGTCGCCGCAGCTGCTGCGATCGAGTACGTATTCCCACCCATCCCGGGGGATACCGTTGCACTCTTCGCCGTCGCTTTGGCGGTTCGCGCGCAGTTGAATTGGAGTTTCGTATACCTGGCGATGACCCTGGGCGCGCTGATCGGTGGGATGGCGGCCTGGGGTTTCGGCGTCTGGCTTGCGAATCACGAGGACAGCTGGCCTTCGTTCTTGAGGACTCCCGGCGCAACACGGGCTCTCGACGCAGTGCGTCGAGGCTATGACAAACACGGCCCGATGTACCTGGCCGCCAATCGTTTCTTGCCGGCGCTTCGCGCCTTCTTCTTCGTCGGTGCCGGCCTGTCGAGGATGAAATTTGCGCCGGTGCTCATCTACGGCGGCATCTCAGCGGCCCTCTGGAACGCGCTCTTGATGGCGGTGGGCTATGCGGTCGGCAACAACTGGGATGTGCTTCGCGACTTGGCGCAACGCTACGCCGTCGCGACCTTGATCCTTACGGTCATCGCGGTGTTGGGCATCATCGCCCGCTTCATCTGGGACGGCCGGCGCGATTAGCGCTCGCGGCTCTTGATCGGCGCGTCGGCTTTCACCATCGAGCGGACGAACTCGCGGTTCATCCGCGCGATCCAACGCAAGCTCACGCCCTTCGGACATGCCGCTTCGCACTCTCCGTGGTTCGTGCAGCTACCGAAGCCCTCAGCGTCCATCTGCGCTACCATGTTGCGGGCACGGTCCTGACGTTCCGCTTGGCCCTGCGGCAGCAATGAAAGGTGAGATATCTTCGCAGCCGTGAAGAGGCTGGCCGAGGCGTTCGGGCAGGCCGCGACGCAGGCGCCGCAACCAATACACTCCGCCGCGTCCATGGCGAGGTCGGACATCGCCTTCGGCACAGCGAGCTCATTGGCTTCCGATGCGCTGCCCGTGCGGATAGAGATGTAGCCACCGGCCTGAATGATGCGATCCATCGCGCTCCGGTCGACGACCAAGTCCTTGAGGACCGGGAAGCCGCTCGCGCGCCAGGGCTCGAGCCAAAGCTCGTCGCCGTTGTTGAACTGCCGCATGTGGAGCTGGCATGTGGTGGTGAGCTTCTGTGGCCCGTGTGCCACGCCATTGATCACAAATCCGCACATGCCACAGATGCCCTCTCGACAGTCGTAGTCGAAAGCGATCGGGGATTTGCCGTTTTCGATTAGATCTTCGTTCACGACGTCGAGCATCTCCAGGAACGACATGTGCGTCGAGATGCCCTTGGCCTGGTGCACTTCGAAGCGGCCGGCATCACTAGGGCCGTCTTGGCGCCAGACGTGGAGAGTCAGATTTAGTAGTTCTTCACTCATCGATAGGCCCCTTACTTGTAGCTCCGCTTGCTGGGCTTGACGTATTCGAAGGACAGCGGCTCTTTGTGGAGCCGGGGCTCGCTTGGGTTCCCGGTCCATTCCCAGGCCGCCACATATTGGAAGTGCTCGTCGTCGCGAAGTGCCTCGCCATTCTCTTCGTGCTCTTCGCGGAAGTGGCCGCCACAGCTCTCCTCGCGCTTCAGGGCGTCGAGGCACATCAGCTCGCCGAGCTCGAAGAAGTCGGCAACGCGGCCGGCTCGTTCGAGGGTCTGGTTGAGCTCCGCACCGCTTCCCACGACCTTCACCTCGCGCCAGAACTGGTCGCGCAGCTTTGGAATCTCGCGCAACGCTTCTTCGAGGCCCGCCTTGCTGCGGGACATGCCGCACTTGGTCCAGATGATCTGCCCGAGCTTGCGGTGGAAGTACTCCGGCGCGTGCTTGGGGTCGGGCGTGTTCATTAGCTTGTGGATACGCTCTTGTACCGCGCTGACAGCCTGGGTCACGTCCGCATGGTCTTCGGCGAGCGGGGGCAGGGTCCGAACCTCGCCTAGGTAGTTGCCCACCGTGAACGGCAGCACGAAGTACCCGTCCGCCAAACCTTGCATCAGAGCCGAGGCGCCGAGCCGGTTCGCACCGTGGTCGGAGAAGTTGGCCTCGCCGCCCGCAAAGAGACCCGGGATGCTGGTCTGAAGGTTGTAGTCCACCCAGAGGCCGCCCATCGTGTAGTGCGTGGCCGGGTAGATGCGCATCGGCGTCTTGTACGGGCTGTCGCCGGTGATGCGCTCGTACATCTCGAAGAGGTTGCCGTAGCGCTCCCGAATCAAGTCCTCGCCGAGACGATTGATCGCGTCGCCGAAGTCGAGATAGACGCCGCGGCGCTCGCCATCGACCTCGGGGCCCACGCCCAAGCCGTCGTTGGTCACGTAGAGCGCGTTGCGCGAAGCCACGTCGCGCGGAACGAGGTTGCCGAACGCCGGGTAGCGCTCCTCGAGGTAGTAGTAGCGATCCTCCTCGGGGATGTCCTCGGGGCGCTTGGTGACGTCTTCCTTCTTGCGCGGAACCCAGACACGGCCGTCGTTTCGAAGCGACTCGCTCATCAGCGTGAGCTTGGACTGGTAGCTTCCCGACTGTGGAATGCAGGTCGGATGGATCTGCGTGTAGCAGGGGTTCGCGAACGCGGCGCCGTGCCGGTGCGCGCGCCACGCCGCCATGCAGTTGCAGCCCTTGGCGTTGGTCGAAAGGTAAAAGACGTTGCCGTAGCCGCCGGTGCACAGGACGACCATGTCCGCGATGTGCGGGCTGACCTCGCCGGTCGTCATGTCACGGGTGACGATGCCCCGGGCACGGCCTTCGTGAACGATGAGGTCGAGCATTTCCGTCCGGGGGAACATCTCGACGCTGCCTTCTTCAATCTGCTTGCTGAGCGCCTGGTAGGCCCCGAGCAGCAGCTGCTGGCCCGTCTGCCCGCGCGCGTAGAAGGTGCGGGACACCTGCGCGCCGCCGAAGGAACGGTTGGCGAGCGTGCCGCCGTACTCTCGCGCGAAGGGCACGCCCTGTGCGACTGCTTGGTCGATGATGTTCACGCTGAGCTCGGCGAGCCGGTACACGTTCGACTCGCGCGCGCGGAAGTCTCCGCCCTTCACCGTGTCGTAGAACAGCCGGTAGACGCTGTCGCCGTCGTTCGGGTAGTTCTTGGCGGCGTTGATCCCGCCCTGGGCGGCGATGCTGTGCGCGCGTCGCGGGCTGTCCTGGTAGCAGAAGCATTTGACGTTGTAGCCCATCTCGCCTAGCGAAGCGGCGGCTGCGCCCCCTGCGAGCCCGCTGCCCACCACGATGACGGTGTATTTCCGACGGTTGGCCGGAGCGACGAGCTTGTTCGCCTCTTTGTGCTTTTCCCAGCGATGCTCGATGGGACCGGTCGGTTCGTTCGATCGAAGTTCCATGGCGACCCTTACAGTGTGACGAAACCAGCGAGCACCGAGATTGGGAACGAGAGGTTCCCGACCGTGATCGCAGCCGAGATCGCAATGGCTAGATCGCGGCGGTAGGAGTTGTAGCGAGGATGGCTCGCGCCCATCGTTTGAAAGGCGCTGTAGATGCCGTGGTAGATGTGCAAGCCGAGCGCGACCATGCCCACCATGTAGACGCCTGCGATCAATGGGACCTGAAAGCCTTCGACCACGTTCCGATAGACCTCGCCCGGATGCGCGGGGAGGATCGTGAAGTGCAGCAAGTGGTACACCACGAACGCGAGGAGAATCGGGCCCGACCAGATCATCGTGCGCGCCGCATAGTCGGTCGCCAGGTCCTGGCGCTTCTTGTAGCGCGAGCCGCGTGCCTTGGTGTTGCGAAGCCAGAGGGAAAAGGCCGCCCAGATGTGTACGCCGAAGGCGAACAGCAGAAGCAGCCTGGTGCCCCACAGGATCGGCGTCAGGCTCTGCAGCATATGGGCGTAGTCGTCTAGGGCTTCCTGACCGCGGTACAGGTTCAGGTTGCCCAAAAAGTGGCCGATCACGAAGCCCACGATGATGACGCCGGACAGGGCCATCATCACTTTCTTTCCGACGGTCGATTGATGGAGCGTTAAGGCTCGTTGCATGGGTTCTCCTCAGTGCCCTGCGCGGCAGGCGGACGCTTCATAAAGCCACCAGCCGGGGCTTGCCACTTGGCAGGCGTAAAAAGCGGGCTTTTCAGTTCTCGGGTGGGTCGCAATATTCGACGAGTTCTCCGCGGAAGGTCTGGAGCACCGTGACGCCATCTTTCTCGCTCACCAGATAATTCGGCCCGATTGGCACCTTGCCGAGGCCACCTGGTGTATCGACGATGAACTTCGGAAGCGCGATCCCGCTGACGCGCCCCTGGAGGGCTGCCATCAACTCGACCCCGCGCCGCAAAACCGTCCGCAGGTGCCCAGTCCCGCTGACTGGGTCCATTTGCAGCAAGTAGTAGGGTCGAACCCGCGAGCGGACCAGGCCTCGAAACAGAGCCTCTAGGGTGTCGGTTTCGTCGTTGACGCCCCGCAGCAAGACCGTTTGGTTCATCACCGGCAGGCCCGCGTCGGCCAGTCGTGCGCAGGCGGTCTGCGCCTCCTCGGTGAGCTCTTTGGGGTGGTTGAAATGGGTCATCACCCAAGTGCGCTCGTGGCTTTCTCGGATCGCCGTGCAGAGCTCCTCGGTGATTCGCTGGGGGAGGGTGACCGGCGCACGAGTCGCCAGGCGCACGTAGTCGATGTGCTCGATCTCCCGAATTCGGCGCAGCAATCGCGCGATTCGCTCGGTAGACATCAGACAGGGATCGCCGCCCGACACGATGACGTCGCGGATTTCGGGATGGGCCTCAATCCAGGCAAACGCAGGCTCGAGCGCGGCCATCGAGCGGGCCCCACCGCCGTCTCCAACCAGCCGAGATCGTGTGCAGAAGCGGCAGTACACCCCGCAGCGGTCGGTAGCGACGAGAAGAACGCGGTCAGGGTAGCGTTGAACCAAATGAGGGGCGACCTCGTGCGCCTCCTCGCCAAGTGGATCGCGGAGGTCGCCCTCGACCGCGATCGCCTCTTCGGCCCGGGGAATGCACTGTCGGCGAATCGGGCAGCTTGGGTCGCTGGGGTGACAGAGCGAAAGATAGTAAGGAGTGATCGAAATCGGAAGCCCAGCGGCGGCCGCACGGCCGGCTCCAATTCGCTCCGTCTCGGTCAGGGCTAGGGCCTCGTCGAGAGCCTGCAAAGTCGTCACGGCGTGCTGCGACTGCCATCGCCAGTCGTTCCAAGCGGTTTGCTGAGAACCCGAGGCATCGCGAAAATTTAGCGGCAGCGGGCGCACGCAATGCACCTTACCGCCTGTCCGCCGGGCGGCAACTCCCGTCGGTTCTGGACACCGCCGAAAAACATGCTCATATGAGGCTGTTGGAGCTTGATTATAAGGCGTTTTGCTCCCAGTGCTCAAGACGGAAACGGAGAGATTATGGCGACCGCAGACCCCCGTCCCTTCGACGTCGAGTATATCGAGAACCCAGGTCAGGCTGAGCTCCGCGAGCTGGCGCTTGCGCACACTCCCTGCGTTCAGAAGACCGCCGTCGGCAGCATCAACAAAATCACGCGCAACAAGGCGCGCATGGCCAAGTACACGTACATCATCGATACCCAAGATCGCTGGAGCCATCAGATTATCGATCCGGAGAAGGCTCGCGGACTCATCGAGCGGCAGGCGAAGTACATCGCCGACAAGGGCAAGCTCATCGCCATCGACGGCTACTCGGGTCTCGGCAACGGCGCGTTCGGCACGACCTGGCTGTACACGATCGAAGGCGCAAACATCGCAGGCATGCAGCAGATCCTCGCGTTCCCGCGTTCTGACGTGGAGAGCAAGGAGCAGCTCGCACAGCCGTTCAAGCCGACGTTCCGTCTGATCTACACGCCCGATCTCTTCCTCGAGGACATGCCGGGTCGTCAGGCGATCATCGTCGACATGGAGAACTTCACGACGCACGTGATGGGCGCCGACTACTTCGGAGAGTCCAAGAAGGGCGTGCTTCGAATGCTGAACCACTACGTCTACCAGCAGGGTGGCCTGGTTCTTCACGCCGGTGCCAAGGCCGTCACGGCAACGAGTGGCGCCAAGGTCACCATGACGATCATGGGCCTGTCGGGCACCGGCAAGACGACCACCACCTTCTCGAAGCAAGGCGACATCACCGAGCCGATTCAGGACGACATGGTGACGCTCTGGCCGCACGGCGCCCTGACGATCACCGAGAACGGCTGCTTCGCCAAGACCGACGGCCTTTCGCTCGAGACTGAGCCGGTTCTATACGAGGCGACCATCGGTCCGGAAGCCTGGGTCGAGAACGTGTTCCTCGAGGCCGATGGCTCGTTCCACTTCACCAAGGGCGTGCTCTCCACCGATGAAGTCGCCCGGCTTCGTGACATCCTGGTCGCCACCGGCGCAGACAAGAGCAACGTCGACAAGTACATTGCGGGCGACGTGAAGATCGACGAATTGGTCGACAGCCACGGCATTCCTGCGGACGGATGGGACTTCGTCGTTTGGACGCAGAACGGCCGTTCGATCGTGCCCCTGAGCTCGATCCCCGACGCCGCAGACCTCAAGTCGATCCCGCAAGTGAAGTCGATGGGCATCCTCAATCGGGATGAAGGCTACGATGCGGCAACGCCCGGCATCATCCGCTTCACCTCACCCGAGCAGGCAGCCGGCTACTTCATGCTCGGCGAAACCTCCAAGACCAGCGCGGCGGGCAAGGAGCGGGGCAAGACCCGGTCGCCGTTCACGCAGCCGTTTTTCCCAGCGAAACACGGTCTTCAGGCGAAGCGCTTTGCGGAGCTCGCGGCAACCATGCCCGGCGTCACCATGTGGCTGATGAACACCGGCTACATCGGCGGCGAGGCCCACGACGTCAAAGACGGCAAGGCGCTCAACATCAAGATCCGGCATTCGAGCGCGATGCTCGAGGCGCTGCTGAGCGAGAAGATCAAGTGGAAGAAAGACCCGGACTTCGGCTACGAGATCGTCGACGTCGATGCACCGGAGAACGCGGCCCTGGTTGAGCAGGTCCCGCCCGAGATTCTAAATCCGCAGCGCTTCTACGACGCTCGCGGGCGGCACAGCGACTACGAGCAGTGGGTCAGCCACATGAAAGAAGCCCGCACCGAATTCCTCAAGAAGTTCGACGTCGCGGACGGGATCATCACGGCGACCGCGAACTGAGCCCGAGCAGCCTCGCAGGTTTTGCGAGGCGCTCGCCGAGCTGTGGTAACAGGCATGGGCGTGAAGCGATTCGCGCCCATGTTCGTTCTGCTTTGCTCGCTCGCCGCCCTGGGTCTCCCGCAGCCGGCTTCAGCCGACGCCACGGACCTGGTCGTTTTCGACGGAGTCTTCGGTGCGACTGTTTCGAAGTTCGCAGGTCAGCGAAAGTGGCAACCGACCCTCTGGCTGGACGGCTCCTATGGCATTGCCGGGCCTCTGCACCTGGGAGGCTACTTCCAATGGATCGGAAAATCCTGGCCGCTCGACAACCCCGGCTTCGGCGGCGGAGCCATGATCGCTCTGCGCGGGAACATCAAGAAGCTTCGCCTCTCGGGTGCATTCACCGGAGGCTACGTCGGCGTCCCCCTGCCGACCTATGTCGCGGGCAGCGGCACGATCGGCGCGTTCGCCGGACTCGGCTACGGTTTCCTTTCCTGGATGGGCTTGGAGGTGCGCGGCCGCTGGGCCCGGTACTTCAAGATGCCGCCCGACGCTCCGAACCACGCCTGGAGCATCGAGGCCGGCTTCAGCTTCTTCATCGACTGACGGGCTCGGCGTCGCTACCGGCGCTCGAGGTTCTCGATGGCCTGTCGGGCGCGCTGCGCGGCTTCGGGGTCGCTCTTTTCGGTGGCGTTGATGTAGCGCTTGAACGTTGCGATCGCCGTTTTGGTCTGGCCGACCTTCTCGTAGCAGGACGCGAGGTCGTACAAGAGCTCGGGCGGTGCGCCGTCGCCCATTTCGATGGCCTTGATGTAGATCGGGATCGCCTCTTTGTATCGCTTGGCGCCGCGGTAGGCGATCGCGAGGTTGCGTGCGACTTCCACGTCGTACGGATCGCCGGCAAGCGCCTGGTTCAGCGCCCCGATCGCTTCGTCATAGCGTTGTGCCTTGCGAAGGGCCACGCCGAGGTTGTTGAGCAGAGGCGGGTCGTTCGGAATCACCTTCAGCGCCTGCTGGTAGGTCGCAATCGCAGCGTCGTTGTTCTTGGATTTGCGGTACGCCACGCCGAGGTTCAGCCAATGGTTACTATTGTTCGGCTCGAGCTCGGTCGCCTTCTTCAAGTAGCGCACCGCCTCTTTGGGCCGGTCGAGCCGTATCAGCGCCGCGCCGGCCTGGCCGTATGCGCCGCCGTATTTGGGCTCGAGTGCGATCGCGCTTTTGAATGCTCTAAGCGCCTCTTCGTAGCGGCCGAGCCGCCGTAGGATGGAGCCGCGCGTGAGATGTCCCTGCGCGTAGCTCGGCCTTGCCTCCACTGCGAGGTTGATTTCGGCGAGAGCGTCTTCGTATCGCCCTTCGGAACGCAGCGTCTTCGCGAGCCGGTAGTGAGCGTCCGCCGCGTCCGCCAACGCCGCGGGCGTCATGAGCCACAGCGCGCACCCCAAAATCACCCCGATCCACCGCACGCGGTTAGAGTAACACGAGATGCTGTCTAGATGCCGGTGTACAAGAGCCCAATGGCAGTCTGGAACACTGGCGGCATCAGTCGGTCGAAGAGCACCCAGGCGATGATCAGGCCCATCAGCGCGCCGCCGCCGGAGAACATGCTGAACCATTTCTGGCGCATTCGGTCATTCAGAACGATCGGCACGATCGCATATCCATCGAGAGGGGGCAGGGGGATCAAGTTGAAGCAGCCGAGAATCAGATTGATCGAAAAGAGCACGCTGCAGAATAGAGCGAGCCCCTGAGCGACCCCAGCTGGTGCGACGGCCAGGGTTTCGAGACTCAGTCCGCCCGCGGGCAGCGAGAAGTAGCCGGTCGCGATCCCGACGCGCATGGCCAGCGCGGCCAGCAAAGCCAACGCGAAGTTCGCGGCTGGACCGGCCGCAGCCATGCCGGCAGCTCGCCTCGGGTGCCGGCTAGCCCAGGAGGGATCGTAGGGCGCGCTTGCCCAGCCGATCATCCAGCCGCCGCCCTGCAGCAAGAACGACAGGATCGGAACCACCAGCGCGCCAAAGGGCTCCCGGCGAATGTGCGGCAAGGGGTCGAGCGTCACCTGCGCTGCCGCGGTCGAGTCGCCTCCGAGCTTGCCGGCCAGCGCATGCGCCGCCTCGTGACAGGTCAGCGAGAGCAGGAACGCGGCAAGCCAGAGAGGGAGCTTGGCGAGAAGGTGGAGGTCCATCGGTTCGGCGCAGCCTACTATGAAAAGCCCCGCCTGCTACATTCGATCCGTGCAACCCATCATTGCCTTGTTCGACATCGACGGAACGCTGCTGCGCGCGGGCGGTGCCGGACGGCGCGCGATCGAGCTTGCGCTCGACGAAGTGCTCGACGATCTCGAGGAGGAGGTGAGTCTGCACTCGGTCGAGTTCGCGGGCCGCACCGATCCCTGGATCGTGCGCACCGCGCTCAGGCAGTACGGCGTAGCTGCGGACGAGGCCTTGATTCACGATGTGCTTCATCGCTATGTCGCGCACCTGCCGCGCGAGCTCGAGAGTGCGAGCGCCTTCGAGGTCTTGCCGGGCGCCTTCTCGCTGCTCTCTGAGCTCCGTGAGCGTGACGACCTGGTTCTGGGCCTCGGAACTGGGAACATCGAGCCAGCCGCGTATGCGAAGCTCGCGCGCGCCGGACTCGATTCGTTCTTTTCGTTCGGAGGCTTTGGTTCGGACCATAGCGACCGCGCCGAGCTTCTTCGCGCTGCGCTCGACAAAGGATTGGCACGGACGGGCGCTAGACACGGAGGCGCCCGGGTCGTCGTGATCGGCGACACGCCCCACGACGTTGCTGCAGCCCGTGCGATCGGAGCGCGCTGCGTCGCGGTGAGCACGGGCAGCTACGATGCCGCTGCCTTGGAGGCCGCCGGCGCTAGCCTCGTGGTATCGGACCTCCGCGCAGTTGCAGTGCGTTCG
Source organism: uncultured delta proteobacterium (assembly GCA_963842915.1). Lineage (GTDB taxonomy): Bacteria > Myxococcota_A > Polyangia > Polyangiales > Houyiibacteriaceae > SG8-38. The sequence continues at coordinate 148,016 of CAWJII010000006.1, forward strand.
GCTTTCGATTGAGCCGCTAGGGCCGGTGGCTGCAGCGAGGGGACTAGTCGAGCAGCGCGAGCACGTTCTCCGGCGGGCGACCCAGAACGGCACGCTTACCTACGAACACGACGGGACGCTCGATGAGGACGGGGTTGTCGACCATCGCGTCGATGAGCTCGACCCGGCTCAGCCCTTCATTTGCGAGGGCTAGCTCCTCATACGGAGCTTCCTTCTTACGCATCAGCGCCCTTGGCTCGATTCCGAGCTTTCCGAGAGCGTCAGCAAGCTCTGCTGCCGAGGGCGGGGTCTTCAAATATTCGACGATCGTTGGATCGACGCCACGATCGCGAATGAGCTGCAAGGTCTGCCGCGACTTGCTGCAGCGCGAATTGTGCCAGATCGTGATGCTCGACATGCCGTTGGGCGAATGCATGTAACGATTCGCTGGCTCGTGCAATACTCCGGATGTGAATGCGCGTGCGAAGCCTTGGTATGGGCGCTGGTGGGCTGTTGCGCTGCTGATCGCGCTCGTCATCGGGGTGACCGGCATCCTCACCGTCAAGGCGCTCGGCATGCGCTCGATCGAGATCGACGCCAAGCCGTTCGAGCAAGCCGCCGCCGGCTTCGACTACAGCTGGTGGAACACCGCCCTCGGCCGCTGGGTGCGGGGAGAACGCGTCGACTACAGCGCGGTGCGGACGGACGAGGACGATCTCCGACGATTCATTGCGACGCTCGGATCCGTCGGACCACGGACGACGCCGGAGCGCTTCACGACCGATGCCGAGCGCCTGAGCTACTACATCAACGCCTACAACGCGCTCGTCTTGTTTGCCGTCGTCGAGAACTGGCCCATCGACACGGTGCACGACGTTCGCGGCTGGTTGGACCCGAGGGCGGGGTTCGGCTTCTTCTACGGCCTCCGACTACCGCTAGACGGGACTGAGACCAATCTCTACGACCTCGAGAACGAGGACATCCGTGGCTTCCTCGACGCGCGCATCCATGCCGCGATCAACTGCGCGTCGAAGTCCTGTCCGGCTCTCATGCCCTACGCCTTCGAACCCGCGCGGCTCGATGAGCAGCTAGATGCGGTCACCCGCGCATTCTGCTCGAACCCGGCCCATGTTCGCGTCGACCGCGAGGCCGAGGAGATCCAGCTGTCGGCGATCTTCGATTGGTACAAGCCCGATTTCGAGGAGCACGCGCGGCGCCTGGGCCGGCCCGCCACGATCGTGGACTTCATCCTGGCATTCGCCACGCCAGAGGCGGCCGCCGAGCTCGAACGGGCCCGTGCATCGGAATTTGAGCTGGTTTTTCAGCCCTACGACTGGGCGCTCAATCGACTTTGAACCAGCTGGCTTACACAAAAATACTGCACAACTCGACGAGAGGTGCCATAGCCTACTAAGCTTTTATGGATGATTCGGGGGGATCAGCGAGCGGGATGATACGCCTTGCTCCATTACTGTTTGCGTTGGGGTCGGCCTGGCTGGTTGCGGGCTGTCAGGGGAGCCTGTCGGACCCGAACGCCTTCACCGACGGTGGGACGGTACCCAAGGACGTCGAGACGGTATTCGAGGAAAGCTGCGCCACGCTGGGTTGCCACGACGCCACGGAGGCGGGCGGGCTGAATCTGCTCCCGCCCGGCGTCGAAGCTAAGCTGGTGGACCAGGACGCGGAGGGTGCCGGATGCGAGAGCAGGAAGTTGGTCGTGGCCGGAGATCCGAACAGCAGCTACCTGCTCGACAAAGTCCTGGGCACGATTGGCATTTGTGATTCTCGGATGCCATTGCTCGGCGTCCTCCCCGACAGCGACGTCGAGGTTATTCGACAGTGGATCATCGACTTGGGCGGTTCCGGTGGAGGAACCCCGGACGGGGGATAGGCGATGCGAATCTTGCGCTTCGGCGCGCTGACATTGCTGCTGAGCTTGATTTCGTTCGCAGGCGTCGCGTCCGCCGATGACCGGCCGGTTGCTTTGCTGCCGTTCCAGGGGCCGCAGGCAGCCAAGGTCCGACAGAATGTCCAGAAGGGACTGGACGCCGCCGAAGTCGAGCTGGTTTCACTCAAGCGGGTCAACTCCGTGGTGAAGAGCACTAAGGGTTACGCCAAGCAGGCGGCCAAGCTCCAAGCCGGCGCGCTCGTCCGGGCGCGCATTCGGCGCGTCGAGGGTCGCTGGGTCGCCGACGCTGAAGTGCGTAGCGCAAAGGGGCAGCGGGTCGAAAAGTTCCGCGTCTCCTCTTCGAACATGACGCGCCTATCCAATCGCATCGTCGCCCAACTTCTCAAGACCGGACGGATGCCGCTCGCAGGCGTGATCGCAGAGGCTTCCAAGGCGAAGCCTGAGACGCCCGCGCCGACCAAACCACGGCTGGTGATCCGCCCCTTCACCGGGGCGCAGGCAGCGAAAATACGGGGTGCCGCGGTGCGCGGGCTTCGCTCAGGTTCGGTCGAGCTCTTTCCGAACAAGAAGTTCACCGCCGAGGCCAAGAGTCTGGGTGCCGATCTCAAGTCCGAGGGCGGGCACGTGGCTCCGGCTTCCGCCCTCGCTGTGAGCGGGCTCATCGATGGTGACGTTCTGCACGAAGATGGAGTCTGGTCTGCGTACGTCCGGCTGACCGACGGCGACAGCGCGAACGTGATCAGTCAGCACTACTATGACGCCAGCACCGCGTCGGCCCTCGCAAAGTCCGTCCAAACGAACATCGGCTCCGACTTCCGTAAAGACATCAAAAACCTGGGTGTGAAGGGTCCAGGTGCGGCGGTGGCGGCGCCCATTGCCGCCGCGACCCCGGCGCCCGTCGCTCCGGCGAAGACCAAGGAAGAGGACGAGCCTAAGAAGACGAAGAAGAAGCGCCCGAAGGGGGAGCGGCCGGCTGCCGTGGACATCGAGGTCGACTTCCGGGTGGTGCATCGGACCTTCCGCTACAACGAAGACCTTCGCGGCGATTTGCGCGACTACACGCTCAGCGTCGGTCCCGGGGTGGGCATCAAGTTCCAATACTACCCGGGCGCGCATTTCACGGCAGGCGTGGGCGCGCAGTTCGGGGTCGACTTCGAGTGGGAGCGCTTGTTCAACATCGACTCGACGCGTGCCGATGGCCAGACCTTCCCGACCGACTCTCAGCAGTTCCTCATCGGCCTGCGCTGGAGATACCCGAAGGGGCGCTGGGAGCCATCGGTCGTCCTCGGCTACGGCGTGCACAATTTCGGCTTCGGCCTGTCGGGCCCACCGGTGCCGGGTGAAGACAATCAATCCCGGACGAGGCATCCCAAGCGTGAAATACGAGTTCGTCCGACTCGGCGCAGGCTTCAGGGTTGCCATCGGGAAGAAAGAGATCTTCATCCTGGCTACAAACATCTCCTTCCGGGGCGTGTTCTCGGTCGGAGGGATCGGCACCAACCTCTGGTTCCCGGAGGCCAAGGCCAACGGCATGGACGCTCTGCTGATGCTCGGCTTCGCGCTTCCGAAGGGCTTCGAAATTCGGCTCAGCGGGGACTACCGCCGCTACGGCTTCGACCTGAACCCCGTGCCACCCGACCCGCCGTACGTGGCGGGCGGCGCGCTCGACCAGTACTGGGGTGGCGCGCTTGGCGTGGCCTGGCGCCGCTAGTCGCTGCCGAGTGCATGAAGTACCCACGCCCGGCATTGCGGGCTAGGATGCGGCCATGATTCGGGCATGGGCTGTCTGCGCGGTCGCGATGTTGCTCTTCGGCTGCCAGAGCCGGGAGAAGCCGGTTCGCGGGGCGCGTCCAAGTGTCGATCGACCGCCGGGCTCTGCGTCCGCAGCGGAGCCTCCGAAACTGTCGGTCCCGACGCCCGAGCCACCCGAGTCGAGCGAGCCCGAGCGCATCGTGGTCGGGACGACGAGGGTCGAAACGGAGGAACGGGACATGGGAGCCGAGCTCAACGCTGCGGTGGGTGTGCCCATGAGCTGCGTTCGGGACTTCGTCGCCAGCCGCCCGACGACGATTCGAATCAGCGTCAGCGCCATCGTTCGCCCGACCGGAATGTGCATCGAGCCGACCGCCAACGGCGCGGGGCTATCTGCAGCGGCCCTCAACTGCATTCGAGAACGAATCGGCACCGTCGTCCTGAAGCCTTTGGACGACCCCGAGAAATCCGAGACGGTCTCCACCGTCATCGAGATCGAGTACGAACCGCCGGTCGTCGTCGAATCCGACCCAGCCGTGCCCGAGCCCAGCCTCAAGAACGTAAAGGCGCCCCTGCCGAAGCGACCCGAGGTAGCGCCATCGGGCAAGCCGATTCAAGCGCCGACCTCGAAGCCCATCGAGGGAGGCACGGCCAAGGACCCGGACGGTCCGCGGGGAGTCCCGATCAGCGGGCCGAAGCCGAGGGCGATCGACGGATACGAGGTCGACGAAAACGCGCAGCAGTGGCGTTGAGATCGGGGCGTGAGTTGGTTACGTGGTTAGGTTTAGTTACACCTCACGCCCACCCCCACCCGTAATCCTCCCTTCCGCTTCGCTTAGGCTTGGCGGCGCTTTGCGCCGTGCTTCGCCCTTCGGGCTCGCGCTGCCGCCTGTGTTGGGAGGCGGGGTGACGTTGACGCCGTCGCTACCCGGGCCGCTCGCGCTTGGCGAACCACTCTCGGTAGGTCTCCATCCGGGTCTGCTGTGCCTGCGATGCTCGCCGTTTGCACGTTGTCCGTTCTTCGGAGCCCTCCGGTGCGCCCCAGCGGAGCTCCGCGCAGTCGTTGGGGTTGTACGCGACCTCTAGCGCCGCGCTTCGTGCGACGAGGTCGGCCAAGGTCAGCTTCCAGGCGCTCGCGTCGGAGCGGGTGTACTCGAATGAACGCTTTTCGAGCTCTGATTGAAGTGCGTCGCGAACCTGCTGCACCGCCTCGTCCCGATCCGTTTCCCGGATTCCAAAACGCTCGGGGTGCGCCGCGACGGTGTCGGGAAACGACACCACGGCGTCGATGCTGATCAGCAGGCGCATGTCGCGGGAGGGCGTGGAGTAGTCCTCCCAAGGGCCGGTGGTCAGAAACAGGGCCGCGCCATGCGGCATGTCGATCGGTGCGTAGCGCTCGGACTTCATGAAATCTTCACCGTTTTGGACCGAGCTCAGCCGGCGCTGAACCGACTCCTCGAGGGCGTCCACCAGACTGGTCTGCATGCGCACTGGGTCGAGGGCGCGTGGGTTGATCATCCCTTCGACCGCAGCGTAGAACTCGTCGGCGCTGCCTTCGTATTGCGCCTGGGACCAGGCCCGAATGCCGCCGGCTCGGCGCAGCTGATCATTGCTCATGATCCTCCAAGGCAGGGGCGGGGCGGCAGCGGCAGCGGCAGCGCCAGTGCCAGTGCCAGTGCCAGCGTCAGCGTCAGCGGCAGCGTCAGCGTCAGTGCCAGTGCCAGTGCCAGTGCCAGCGGCAGCGCCAGTGCCAACGTCAGCGGCCGGGCTTGGCTGGTAGCGGACCGGTCGCCATCCCTTGAAGCCCGCGCCTACGAGCTCCGTCTTCGGCGTGAACAGGAACGAACCCCGCCAGAATCGCCGGCGGCCGACCGTGCCGTCCGGTTGGGCGTCGGCGCCGATCAAGACTCCGTAGTCGCTGACGCCTTGGGGCTTCCAACGCGCGACCACCAGCACGTGCCCGTAGGGGTCGGCGAACACGGTTCCCGGGCGCAATGCTTGCCGGCTCAAGCGCAGCGGGTAGAGGTCGGTCTGATCGTCATCGGGGAGGGTGCGCGGGCTCGACGAATGAACGGTGCCTGCCATTCGTCGCACGAACCTCCGAAACGCGCCGACATCATCGCCGTCCGGCACGGAATCCAGGTTGCTGAGCACCGTGGGCTCGCAAAGAGGCGCAGTGTCTTTGCGGCCGCGCGTACACTCCCGGTACACGAACGGCAGCCGAAGCTTCCAGGCGAAGTACGCCCGCAAGAAGTAGGGCAGGTCGGCGCAGTCGGGTTCGAGATCGAGGCTCGCATCCTCGCCAACGGCGCGATGGTCGTACAGCAGGTTGCGCTCACGCTCGCCGATCAGCTCTTGGAGTCGAGTCCAGGTGATGTCGTCGCCGCTCGGCTCCCGAAAAAGCTGTTCGACGAAGGCGGCGAAGAAGTTCTCGGTATCGCGTTCCCAGCGCCAGCTCGGTTCCCAGGCTGGGCCCGGAGCGCTTCGTTTCGCCGGTGGCGCCGGATGCTTCGCGACGCTGATGGTCTCGCAGGCGCGCACTAGATCGCCGTCGGCAAAGACGGCGGTCCAGCGGCCGGCCGCCGGCTGGGGAACCTCGACCCATCGGCTGTAGGGAGGTCCATCGAGCAGGTGCTGCTCCGGCCTGAGGCGCCTCCCGTCCGGCGCAAATAGAACCAGAGAAGAGAGGCCCGGGTCCCGCTCGCTGGTGACGATGACCCGCAGGGGCCGCGAGGAGTCGGGGCGCTGAGGTGATCGAAAAATCGCGTTGCGCCGGCTGTCGGCACAGCGCCCTTCGGGGAGCGAGACAGGCGCGCTCGGGCGAAGCTCCGCATCGGCGACCAGTGCGGGCCCGGGCGTCTTGCCGAGAACCGTGATCCGTGTGACCCGGCTCAGGAAGTCCCGGCGCGAGCTCCCCGCACCCAGGGAAAGGTCGCTCACCGTGACACGATCGACACGATTGATCGTCTCCAAGTCGACGCCGTCGCAGGGCGTTAGATATTCGGAGAACGCGTGGATGGCCATCGGCACGTCTTCGTCGGTCGTGCCGAGATAGAGCATGATGTGGCCGGGGAACTGGAGCAGCACGACTCCGCGACGCGCGGCGGCCTCGAGCAGCAGACGCTTCTCGTTCGGGTCTTCGACGCTCGATACGTCGACGCTAAACGTACCGGCCATGGCTTGTCGCGCGCTGTGTCGCGGCAGATCGATTCCAAAGCGAGAAAAGACCTCGAGTACAAAGCGCGAGCAATCGTAGCCACCGTCCTTTCCGCCCCATCCGTATGGTTCCCCGAGCATGGAGAAGGCTTCGGTCAGCAGCGCGCGCCGGGTGAACGCGAGGGGCTCAGCAGTTTGCGTCCGCGCCTCGGCCGCGTCCCGTTCTATCGGCGAGGAGAGGGCTTTGCCACGGACCCAGCCGAGTGCGTACGGCGTGCGCCCGAGGAGCATCCCGTTCGGCCAGCGCCCGAGGATCTGAACGAGCTCGCCGTCGCGCATGGTGCTGCAACGGTTGCGGTCGAAGTCCCGGTCGACGGGCGCCGTGTAAAAGCCGCCGTCGTAGGGCCCGCAGCGAAGCGCCTCGAGCTTCTCGACGACTCTCCACTCCTCCAGCTCGTCGATCGAAGCGGACACTTCGAAGGCAGCCAGCACCTCTGCCTCGATGGCCCTGCCCCTGGAGTCGACGAGCTCCTGGGCTTGAAGCCGCTGCCTCATGTAGGCCAGGCGCTCCTCGAGTTGCACCCGCAAGGCATCGCGGTCGACGGGCGCCAGCAGGTCCGCCTGGCCGATCGGCTCCCCGTCGCGAGGCTCGCGAAGCGCCAGCTCGTGACGCCGCACCGCCTCCGCGTCCAGCATCGGCTCGTCGAGCGGGCCGTAGGTCTCGTTCCTGCGGATCCAGTAGTCGACCGTCTCGTGCGCTGCCGACACGTTGGCGAGGGGAGGCGACACTTCGCGCGTTTCGGGGCAGGAGGCGGGCCGTGGAGGCCCTTCGGGAGCCTGGGCCAGCTCACCCTTGCACCCGAGCAACGAGAAAAGGCAGAGAAGGACGGCACAGGCCGGGCGCAGAGCTATTTGGGTGCCAGCATCCATTGGAGGATTTGGTCTTCGACGGTACCCCCGGAGCCCAGTCCAAGGTCCACTTTCTGCGGAAAGCCGACGTGGCCCCCCCGCTGGGTGACGATCCGCCGCAGCCCGGTCGCATTGTGGAGCCAAGGTCGCACTGTGTCGATCGGCACCATCGGATCCCCCTCGGTCGCGATGAAGAGGGTCGGCGTCTCGATGTCTTCGAGGACGTGGCAAGCGCTCGTCTTCGCCCAGTAGTCCTCGGCGCCCGCGAAACCGTGACGCGGCGCGATGACCCGTTCGTCCCACTGCTCGATCGTGTCGATGCGTAGGGCTTCTCGAAGCGATAGGGGCACCTCACGACGTTCGGCAACGTTGCGGTAGATATCCTTGAGCGCGTTCAAGATGTGTCGGCGATAGAAAAGTCCTCGCGGCTGATCGATCGCGCGCGCGCCCGGCTTCAAATCGATCGGCGAGCAAACGGTAGCCGCGGCTCGCACGCGCGAGTCCGGGTGATCGGCGAGGTAGCGGAGCATCATGTTGCCGCCCAGCGAGTAGCCGAGCAGCAGGATGTTGGCGTAGCCTGCCAGTGCGGGGCTTCGCAGCGCAGCGTCGAGGTCGTCAGTGAGGCCGGCATGATAGTAATCAGCCCCGCTGCGGTCCGCGCCACGAAGGTTCAGGCGGAGGCTGTCAATCCCAGCGCGCGCCGCGGCGAGCGCCGCTTGGCGAGCATAGTAGCTCGTTGCGCTTCCGCCGAGGCCGTGCACGATCACGACGATGGTATCGGATGCGGCGTTGTCGCTCAGCCGACCGCTCAGCTCGAGCGTGCCGACCACGCCATCGCGTAGGCTCGTCTCCCAGCGTTGCCAGTCCGGAACCTTGGGCGGCAGCAGGTTATGACGAAGAAACGGGCCGAGGGTCCAGAAGTGACCCTTCAAGCTCATGAATCATTGGGTTTGAGCGCGCTGACGGCCGGTGCCTTATTCGCCCCTTGATGCCATGAGTAGAACGGCGGGCGGTCCTTGCACATCGGACGATCGTCGTCGGCGCAGTAGACTCGGACGTGGAAGTGGCTTCGGTGAGGCGCACCGTGGCGGGGCTGCGTGATCACGCGCTTGGCGCGCATGAGCAGCTCCGGGTTCGCGCGTTCTTTCACCGCCTGATCGAGGAGGCGACGCTTGATCGCGTTTGAAACGAAGATGTGCTGTACGTCGGTCGTCGGGTGGCTGAGCAGCGATTCCATCAACGCCCAGTTCCGCGCGGCATCGAACTTGTAGAGGTTGCCCCACTGCTTGCCCATAGCCTGATTGTTGAAGCGGACGAACATGTGCACGTTCACCGGCGTCGCGCGCCGATCGAGCATGTAGAAACCGATGTCGACATCGCGACCGCTTTGATGCGAGACATGCGGGCGGAATCGGCCGCCTCCAATTCGCGAGAGGTCACCGACCGTCAGCTCAGAGCGTGGGTAGCGGAAAGCGACCTCGTGCGCCGCGCGTTCGATCAATCGAACGAGCTCGCCGGTGCCATGACGCGAGTCCTGAGAACCGACCTTGATCTCGAAGTCCTTGTCGTCGTTGATCCGCATCCCGAATCGAAGCAGGCCGCGGTTCGGATAGCCGACCGAAACGCTCGGGTTCGGCTCGATGTCCGAAGGCGAAACGGCGCGCGGCATCCGCGCGATCTTTTCGAGGTCTGCGTCGGAAGGCTCGGCGTGCGACTCCGCGTGTTGTGCTTCGCGAAGCACGGGGTTGCCGGTCATCGGAAGCTCAGCGGATGCAGAGGTGCCGAACGATCCGGACAGCCACACCAGAGACGTCGCGGTCACCGCACAAATCCAAGGCACGAGCCTGGATTGAGTTTGCCTGTGTGATTGCTCGTTCCCCATTTTCGCGAGGCCAAGTGTGGCCCGAATCCCCTCAAGTGCCAGTGTGCAGGTTCGGATACCCTAATGCCAAGGCTGAGAGCCCGTTCAGCCTGCGTTTTTCAGGGATTTTCTATCCTTGCTTTGCGCTTTGCCGAAAAAAAAGACGAATCAAGCGAGGGCGGGCTGCTCTTGGGCTGCTTTTTCGGGAGGAATATCACCCGGAGGGGGCATTTTTGCGCCCATGAGATAGCGCAAGAAAAGCCACCAGATCACGCCCAGGCCCCACATGAGGCCGAGCACGACTCCCCCGTCGACGATCCCGCGCCAAGGTTGCGGCAGCGAACGGACCCACCAAATCAACAGAACGATGGCCACGACGAAAACCCAGCTCACCGTCAACTGGCGCCGGGTCGAGTGGAAGAGGCTCATGCAAAACGGGAGCGCCAGGATGACCCAGAGCGGTCGGGGATTCTGACCGAGATAGATCGCCCGGGACACCACACGAGGAGAGAACTTTAGTTGAAAACCGCGATACCCCTCCAAGTAGGCGTTCGCGACGAGCCAGCCGATGTAGATCCCCTTCTGGCCGTTCGTCATCAGGTCCTGAGTCCAGGGTTCGAGCGCGAGCGGGGCGAGTCGCCAAATCGCCCTCCCAAGCAAGAGGGAGACCCAGGCGATGCCCCAGGTGGCTAGCAGTTTTTCCCCCCATGGACGCATGATCGGCGGCGACGTTAGCAGCCTCACATCGCTTGTCGACTTGCCCAAAGGGCGCTTGGACAGCCATGCTCATTGAAGCAGAGGACGCAATTTGGACGACGCGATGCACGACTTGGATGATGGAGACGGGTCGGCTACCAAGCCAAGTCGTCCGGGTCTGCCCGTCGAGCCGCGGCGCTTGTTGTGGATCGTGGCCGACAGTCGAAAGCGCTTACTCAAAGCGTTTCTGATCGTATCGCTGCTCGCGCTGCTTGCGTCCTTCTTCCTGCCGAAGACTTACGAGTCGTCAGCGCTGCTTCTGTTCGAGGGGACGCCAGAGCTGGAACGCGAGGGCGCGGCGCCTACGCCCGGCGCGTTCATCGATGCTGCTCTGGCCGCGAGCCGTCTTCGCGAAGTTCGTGATCGCTTGAGCTTGGACGTTTCACTCGAGCAGCTCAAGACGCAAATCGACGCGACGCTCGAGGGGAAGGCGGCGATGCGCATCACTGGGCGGGCCTCGAGCGCAGAACGTGCGCACGCACTCGCGCAAGCGGTGCTCGACGTGTTTCTCGCGAGCCAGGTCAGCTTCAACAGAGGGAAGCTCGATCGTCTCGCTGCCGAGAACGATGCGGCGCTGGAGAACGCCAAGAAGAGGCGCGACGAGGCCACCGCGGTCTACGAGGCTTTTCGGGAGAAGAGCGGGAAGCCGGATTTAATTCAGGAGCAACAGCAGCTCTTCCAACGCGCCTCGGGGCTTCGGGCCAAAGCCGACGAAGCCTCGGTCGAGGTGGCGTCTCAGCAGGCGCGCATCGAAGAGCTCGAGAAGGCGCAGGCAGAGCTTCCCCGCCAAATCGTCGCTAGCGCAACCAAGGGCTCGCCTGTCGACGCCCCGCTTTCGCAGGCGCGCTCGGAGCTCGCCGCTGCGCGTTCTTCCTTGAGTGAGCAGCATCCGAGGGTGCAAGCGCTCAAACAAAGAGTCGCCAGCCTGCAAGCGCAGAGGAAGGGCGAGAAGTCCGAGCTCAGCGGGCAAACCATGGCCAGCAATCCCGCTCGGGCGTCGGTGGATCAGCAGCTCGCCACGGCCCGGGCCGCATTGGCGGGCGCCAGGGAGCGGGAATCTGCACTGCGTGTCCTCTTGAAGGCGACCCAGGACGAAGCGGAGGCGCTCGCTCCGGGCGAAGGTGAAGCGCGCCAGGTTCTCGGAGCGCTCCAGGTTGCGGACGAGCGGCTGAATGAGCTGACGGAGCGCGCCGCCAAGCTTCGAGACGCTGCGCTGAGGCCCCTGACTGGGTTTCGCGTCATGTCCGCCCCGATGTTGCCCGAGGAGTCGAGTCGCTCAAAGGCGCACGTGCTTCTGCTGGTTCTGTTTCCCGTGCTGCTCACGTTGATCTTCGCGCTGCTGATCATCGTTCGACGGCTGAGAACGCTCAAGGTCGAAGCGCCTCGCGAGGTCGCCTGGTGGGGGAACGGTCCCGTGCTCGGTACGAGCGTATGGCCCCGCGATCCGGGCGCGCTCGAGACCTTCGTCAACGAGCTCGAGGACTACGGGGTCTACGGTTCGGGGCGCACGCTGGTTGTGCCCGCCACCGAAGCGGAGCGCGACATCGCCTGTTCGTTTGCGATGCGCCTCGCTGATGCCCCCTGGCTGGCCGCAGCGATTTTGGATGTGGGCGAAAGGGCCGGCGCAGGGTCAGGCGCGCCGCCCCTGGTGACGCCGACGCCGAACCCGCGCATGCCGCGGCTCACGCCTCCTTCGGTTGCCGCGCCGCGGCAGCTTTCGTCGCAAGCGACTCCTTCGGTTGCGCCGGGGCGCGCCCCGAGCACCTCGGGGGGTAGGTCACAGTCACGCGCGACGATTCAAGGTTTCATTCCGCCGGGGGTTGGTTCGGCTTCTCCGCCACCAGTCGTGACGCCTCCACCGGAGGCCGAGACGAAATCCGACGCCAAGATCGCGTACTCCTCGAGGCCGCCCCGAAAGAAGACGATGCTCGGCTTGCCCGCGATCCGTTCGTCCAGCCCGCCATCGATGGTAACGGCGCCTCCTTCGAGCGCGCCCCCCATCGAGGCGTCGGTTTCTCCGATCACATCGACCGATCGGCCCAGGCCTTCCGCGAGCCCCGAGCCGTTTCGGCGCAAGCGAGGTGCCCGGGCCACCGTTCGCATGATGGTGCCAGTCAGCGGCACCGACCGCGCTATGACGCCATCCCCCGCAAACGATGCAGCAGGCGAAGAAGACGCCTTCCTGCTGACGCGGCCGGTGCCCGTCGATGGCGAGCAAACCCCGCATCGGGCTGGTCGCGCGGTTCACCTTGGCTCCGAATCGGCGCATGCCGGTGCGTCCAACGCGGTGATGCGCGCGGCAGTCAGGCTGCTCGGAGACGATGATGATGAGAGCGCCAAAATCCGGCGCTCGGCGGCACCGGGACCCATGACTGCGGCGCCCGAACCCGGAGGGGTGACTGGCGTGGCGCTGGCCTGGAATGGTCCTCTAAGCGGTCCGGTTTTGCGCCGCGCTGCCCGTCTCGCCCATCGCGTGATGGTGGTCGTGTCATCGGGTATGAGCGTGATCGACCTAGCTCGGATACAGACCCGTCTGGGGCGCGAGAAGGGTGTTGGCTACGTGCTCGTCAACGTCGGCGATGCCTATGTCGATCTGCAGGACCGCGTCGGCCCCGTCGAAGAGTTCTGGGAGAGCTCTGGCGAGGCCGAGGGCAAGGATTCGAGAAGGCCCTAGAGACGCATTGCGGCCCGATTCTCTCTAGTCTATCTAACTTTCGCCGTGTCTAACTCCGACGAGCGAATGAACGTGTTCCCGCCCGTGACCAAGTCCGAGTGGATAGCGAAGGTGGAGGCCGACCTCAAAGGCGCCTCATTTGCTGGGCTCCGCTCGGCCGCGCCGGGTGGGCCGCCCTTGGAACCGCTCTACGCCGCAGAGGACGTCGAAGGGCTGGGCGCTCCGGGCCTGCCCGGTGTTTTTCCGTATGTGCGCGGCGCGTCGCCTCTCGGCGGTTGGTTGATTCAGCAGGAGTACGACGATCCCCGGCCCAGCGTCTGCAAGGAGATGATCCGGCAGGACGTCGAACGTGGCGTCGAGGGCATTGGGTTGCGTCTGGGGCCGCGCCGCGGATGCCGAGTGCTGACCATCGACGAGCTCGATGATCTGCTTGCTGCGGTCGACCTCGCAAAGACACCGGTTGCGGTCGATGGTGGTTCAGACGCGTTGGCCGTGGCCTCGGGTTTCCTTGCGGTCGCCAAGCGCCGCGAGGTTGCGTACGGCGAGCTGCAAGGCGGCCTCGGCGTCGACCCGGTTGGACTGCTTGCCGCGGAGGGGTGCATCCAGGGCGGGCTCCGCGCGAGGTTCGCCGAGCTTGCGGACCTCAGTGCCTGGTGCTCCGAAAACGCGCCCGGCCTCCGCGCTGCAAACGTATCGAGCGACCCGTACGACGGCGGGGGCGCTAGCATCGTGCAAGAGCTCGCATACACGATCGCAACTGGCATCGAGTACCTTCGCCAGCTCACCGATGCAGGAATGAGCGCCGATGCTGCGGCTCGCCAGATCGGTTTCAGCTATGCGGTCTCGAGCGATTTCTTCACGCAAATTTCCAAGCTTCGCGCGGCTCGTTGGCTCTGGGCCAAGGTGGTGCTCGGCGCCGGCGCTGAGCCTCGCGCAGCCGCCATGCAGATGCATTGTCGAACGTCGCGCTTCACCAAGTCGCAGCGTGACCCCTGGGTGAACATGTTGCGCGTCACAGCGGAGTGCACCGCCGCGGTGCTCGGCGGCGCTCAGAGCATCTCGACCCTGCCGTTCGACTGCGCGATCGGTTCCCCCGACGAGCTCGCCCGGCGGGTTGCCCGCAATACGCAGGTCGTGCTTCGGGAGGAATCCCACCTCAGCAAGGTGGCGGACCCGGCCGGCGGCAGCTGGTTCGTCGAGCGGCTCACCAGCGATTTGGCGCGTGCCGCCTGGGAGGAGCTTCGTTCGATCGAGGCAGGGGGCGGTGTCGTTTCCGCTCTCGGCTCCGGCAAGCTGGTCGATGCGATCCGTGAGGTCGCCGACGAAAGAGAGAAGGCTCTTTCGAAACGCAAGACCGCGCTCGTCGGAGTGAGTGAGTTCCCCAATCTTCGTGAAGACGCGGTCGAGCGCGCGACGGTCTCGGCGCAAGAGGTTCAGGGCTTGCTCAAGGCTTCTCTCGAGTCGCTCGACTTGAATGCGCATCGAGACAGCCTTCTCGCTCTGGCGCGCACAGTGAAGGACACGGGGCGCGGCCCGGGGGAGCTCACCGCGGCCTGCCTCGATGCCACTAGCCGTGGCGCCGACATGTACAGCGTGGCGACGGTGCTGCAGCACGGCCAACCGGATTTTCACGTGGAGCCGATTCTGCAGTGGCGAGAATCCGAGATCTGGGAGCAGCAGCGAGACCGCAGTGATCGTCAAGAGACCCGGCCGAGAGCATTCCTTGCCAACCTGGGCTCGATTCCGTCGCACAAGGCGAGGGCGACCTGGGCGCAGAACCTTCTTGCTGCGGTCGGCATCGACGCGGCGAGCAACGACGGATTCAATGACCTGGACGCACTGGCTGCTGCCTGGAAAAGCTCCTCGACCCGCCTTTCCGTCATCTGCGGAAGCGACGCAGACTACGAATCCATGCTGGAACCAGCCCTTGCGGCTCTGAAGAAGGCCGGCTGCGACCTCGTGCTTGTGGCGGGCCGTCCCGGCGAGCGCGAGGACGCGCTTCGGGAGCTCGGAGCGAGCGATTTCATCTTCGTCGGGGCGGACGTTCTCAGCGTAATGACCCGAGTCCTCGACTCCGATGGGGTGCAACGATGAGCCGCTTGCCAGACTTCAGCCAAATCGACTTCGATAGCCCCTTAGAGGGCAGCAGCTCGCCGCTCGCCGATTGGAACGCGCTCGTTGGGGATAGGGCCGCGCAGCCTTGGAACACCCCCGAAGGCATCGCGGTGAAGCCCGTCTATACGGCCGCGGATCTGGAGCCAGTGACGCATCTGCAGACGATGCCCGGCATACCGCCCTATCTTCGAGGCCCATACTCCACGATGTATGTTCGCCGGCCCTGGACCGTCCGGCAGTACTCCGGTTTCTCGACCGCCGAGCAGAGCAATGCCTTTTACCGCCGCAATCTCGCGGCCGGGCAGAAGGGGCTGTCGATCGCTTTCGATTTGGCAACGCACCGCGGATACGATTCCGATCATCCCCGCGTCGCAGGTGACGTCGGGATGGCCGGCGTCGCGATCGACTCGATCAAGGACATGCGCATCCTCTTTGATGGCATCCCGCTCGACAAGATGAGCGTGTCGATGACGATGAACGGCGCCGTGCTCCCCGTGCTCGCGCTCTACGTCGTGGCGGCCGAAGAGCAGGGCGTCGAACCGGCGCAGCTCACGGGAACCATCCAAAACGACATCCTCAAAGAGTTCATGGTTCGCAACACGTACATCTATCCGCCGTCGCCTTCGATGCGGATCATTGCGGATATCTTCAAGTACACGGCGGCGAACATGCCGCGCTTCAACAGCATCAGCGTCAGCGGCTATCACATGCAGGAGGCCGGCGCGACGCAGGACCTCGAGCTCGGCTACACCTTGGCTGACGGCCTCGAGTACGTGCGCACTGGGATGGCCGCGGGGCTCGGCGTCGACGAGTTTGCGCCGCGCATCAGCTTCTTCTGGGCCATTGGCACCAACTACTTCATGGAAATCGCAAAGCTTCGGGCGGGGCGCCTTCTTTGGTCGAAGCTCATCGAGCAGTTCAGCCCGAAGAACCCCAAGAGCCTTGCGCTTCGCACGCACTGCCAGACCTCGGGCTGGAGCCTCACCGCGCAGGACGTGTACAACAACGTCGTTCGCACCTGCATCGAGGCGATGGCCGCCACGCAGGGGCACACGCAGAGCCTGCACACCAATTCGCTGGACGAAGCGATCGCGCTGCCGACCGATTTCAGCGCGCGCATCGCACGCAACACTCAGCTCTACCTTCAGCTCGAGAGCGGTACCACCAAGGTGATAGACCCCTGGGGCGGGAGCTACTACATCGAGCGCCTCACCCACGAGCTTGCACTCAAGGCCTGGGAGCACATCAAAGAGGTCGAGGAGCTCGGCGGAATGACCAAAGCCATCGAGGCGGGGCTGCCGAAGCTTCGCATCGAAGAGGCGGCGGCGCGGACGCAGGCGCGTATCGATTCGGGCCAGCAAACCATCGTCGGAATCAACAAGTACCGGCTCGAAAAGGAAGACCATCTCGACGTTCTCAAGGTCGACAACAGTGCGGTTCGGGAGGCCCAGGTCGCGCGGCTTGCGGAGCTGCGAGCGGAGCGCGACGAAGCTGCCCTCACACCGAAACTTGAGGCTTTGACCAAGTCCGCCGAAACTGGCGAAGGCAACCTGCTCGAGCTGGCGATTGACGCCGCGAGGCACCGAGCCACCGTGGGAGAGATCAGCGACGCGCTCGAACGCGTCTGGGGACGCTACCAAGCAACGATTCGGAGTATCGAAGGCGTGTATCGAAGCGAAGTTGGCAAGGATTCGGATGCGGTGGACCGTGTGCGGGCGCGAAGTGATGAGTTCCTGAGCAAGCACGGCCGCAGGCCACGGATCCTGGTCGCGAAGATGGGCCAGGACGGACACGACCGCGGTCAGAAGGTGATCGCCACGGCGTTCGCGGACCTCGGCTTCGACGTGGACATCGGGCCGCTCTTCCAGACGCCCGAGGAGAGCGCAAAGCAGGCCGTCGAAAACGACGTTCACATCGTCGGTGCGAGCTCGCTCGCCGCAGGTCACCTGACCTTGGTTCCGCAGCTCAAGCAAGCGCTGCGAGACCAGGGTCGTGAGGACATCCTCGTGGTCGTCGGAGGCGTGATTCCTCCAGAAGACTACGACGCGCTTCGCGAAGCGGGCGCGGTCGCGATCTTCGGCCCAGGCACGGTGATTGGTGATGCTGCAGTCGAGCTCCTCGAGCAGCTCGACGCGCAACTCGGGGGGTCGTGAAACGTCTCGATGCGCAAGCGTATGTCGACGGCGTGCGCGGTGGTGACCGCGCCATTGTTGCCAGAGCCATCACCTTGATCGAGAGCGAGCAGCCGGCGCACGCCGAGGTCGCTCAGCAAGTACTCGAGGCGCTATTGCCCGAGACGGGTGGAGCGCATCGCGTCGGGATTAGCGGCGTGCCCGGGGCGGGGAAGAGCACCTTCATCGACGCCCTCGGAACGCAAGTCACCGCCAAAGGTCATCGCGTGGCAGTCCTGGCGGTCGATCCCACGAGCTCTGTCAGCGGCGGGAGCATTCTGGGAGATAAGACCCGCATGGTTACACTCGCCGCGGATCCCAATGCCTTCATCCGTCCCTCGCCAACCAGCGGAACCCTCGGCGGAGTCGCTCGCAAGACCCGCGAGACGATTCTCCTCTGCGAAGCCGCGGGTTTCGACGTTGTCCTGGTCGAGACGGTAGGGGTCGGTCAGTCCGAGACCATCGTCGCGGGCATGGTGGACTTCTTTCTCGTTCTGATGATCGCAGGGGCGGGCGACGAGCTTCAGGGCATCAAGCGCGGGATTCTCGAAGTGGCGGACATGCTTGCCATCAACAAGGCCGACGGCGACAATCGGCCTCGCGCGATTCGTGCCCAGGCCTCTTACCAGAGCGCATTGCGCCTGATGCGCGGCGGGAGCGTGCCGCCCGTGGTGACTTGCAGCGCGCTCGAGAAGACCGGCCTAGACGAGCTCTGGGGGCTGGTCGTCGAGAGCTTGCGCGAGCGCGAAGCCTCGGGGGAGCTTCAGCAGACCCGCCGAGCTCAACAGGTCAAGTGGATGTGGGACATGGTCGAAGACGGGCTTCGTCGAGCACTTCGCAGCGACCCAGACTTGTCCGCGTTGATCGCGAGGCTCGAAGACGCCGTCGGTCAGGGGCGCGCGACGCCAAGTGCTGCCGCTCTGCAGGTTCTTCGCCGCTTTGCAGAGCGGGCGGACGAGGCACTCAGGCCCGGCTGAGCTCGTCGGCTGCGTCCGGGTTGTGTTGCTTCGACTTGCCAGCAGGCCGCGGTGACGGTCCGAGAAGCTCGGCAAGCCAGCGAAGCTCGTCGCTGTGCGCAAGCGAATGCTTGATGACCATCGTGAGTGGCGCCGAAACGAGCGCACCGACCGGCCCGAGCAGCCAGCCCCAGACCACCATCGAAACGAGCACCACCAGGGGCGAGAGTCCGAGCGCCTGACCCATGACCCGGGGCTCGACGGCGCCGATGGCCAGGTTGATGCCCCCGAAACCTGCCGCAACCACCAGAGCCTGCCCAGGGCCGAACTGAATCAGCGCGAGTGAGATGGCAGGAACGGCTGCAATGATCTGGCCGACCGTCGGGATGTAGTTGAGCAGGTACGCGAGCAGGCCCCAGAGCACCGGGACGTCCACCCCTCGCCAAAGGCACCAGAGGAACACCAGGACGCCGGTCAGCAGGCTCATGACCGTCTTTGCGACCAGGTAGGTGTTCACCTCTCGAGCGGCGTCGGACAGCTCCTGGATCTGGCCGGGCGTTGCGATTCTGGCGAGCTTCTCCCGAAGCCCGGTGGACTCGAAGAGCATGAAGGCGACGATCAGCAAGACCAGAACCATCTGCGAAACGAAACTGGCCGCGTACTGGGCCATGGTCGTCGCGAGATTAAGCATCCAGGCCGGCTCCGAGAAGTCGAAGACCGATTCGAGGTGAAGGCCTTGACCCGCCAGCCAGTGTTCGAGGTCGTCGAGTTGCCCCGAGAGCTTCGAGGCGTAGCCCGGCACCCGCTCGGTGAACGTTGCGACGGCCCCGGCGAGCGGAAAGCCGAGTGCGGCGCCAGCGGTCACGTCCAGCAGAAGGCCGGACAATACCGCCAGGAGGCGAGGGACGCCCTTGTCACAGAGCCACATCACCAGCGGCCCCGTCACGATTGCGATGAAGGCGGCAACGAGCACCGGAACCAGCAAGGGCGCAGCGAGCTTGATGCCAGCTCCGATCACCACGATCGACGCGACGATCAGAACGATCCTTCCGCCTTTGCTTACAGCCACTGAATCAATGTAGCGCGGATCAGAGGGGCATGCGATCGAGCAACTCGAGCTCCGTGCCATTGACGCGAAGCGCCGCAGTTCCGTCGATGATCGCGCGCAGCTGCTGACCGACGAGAGTATCTCGCCAGCCTTTGGATAGGCGGGAAGGCTGCTGGAGCACCAGGTTGGTCACGTCGTCACGCGTGCCGAGCACAGTGACGTCCAAGCCCTCCCGTCCTGCGCGCTGAGCAAGCCAGGCCAGGCATAGCGCGATCACGCCATCGACGCTGGGTAGGTTCTCCGGCTTCTTGGGCGGCATTCGAACTTCGCCCTTGGGGAGCTGGATGCCTCGTTCGATGGCCGCCAAGAGCTCGTCGCTGTACTTGAAGCGTCGGATGTCGAAGTTTCGAATGCCGCTCAGCTGCTGTACGTTGCGCGCAGGGCGTTGAGCGAGGGACAGCAGAGCCATGTCGGACAACACCGTTCGTGTCGGCCGGTTCTTCTCCCGGGCAAGACCTTCGCGCCAGGCGGCAAGCTCCTGCGCGACGCCGCGGGCCCTTCCGTTGAGCTTGGTCTTGCCACGGAGCTTCCACCAGAGCGTTTCTGGTTCCGGCGCGCTGCGGTCCTTGCTGCGCAAGCGTTCGATCTCTTCTTCTGCCCAGTCGACTCTATCTTGCTCAGCAAGACGGCTCAGGAGCGCGTCGCGCAGTTCTAGTAGATGGGCCACGTCGGAGGCGGCGTAGCGAAGGTCATCGGCCGGCAGGGGACGCCGAGTCCAGTCGCTGAGCTGGCTGCTCTTGTCGAGCTGAATACCGAGGAAGCCCTCGATCAGCTTGCCGAGTGAGCTGGTTCGGTAGCCGCAAAAAAGCGCGGCGATCTGTGTGTCGAACATTCGCTGCGGCACCAGGCCGCACTCGAGCTCGAGGATCTCGAGGTCCTGAGAACCTGCATGTATGACGCAGACCGCCTCGGTTTCAAAAACCCGGCTCAGTGCGCGTACGTCCACTTCGATAGCGTCCACTAGAGCGATTCGGTCGGGTGTGGCGAGCTGTACGAGGGCGAGATGGGGCAGGTAGGTTCGTTCGCGGTGGAACTCAGTGTCGAGCGCGTAGGCCTTGGTCTGACAGAGCTCGTCGACGAGCTCCTCGAATTCTCCTTGCTGGGTGATCCAGTCGAAGTCGGGCACGGGCCTACCTTAGCGCATCGCGGCCCCACCGCCCGGTCAGGGGCAGTAGCGCCGTCCCGGGTGCGGCTGCTCGGTCCATTGCTTGCGAAGGTCGAGCCAACGTTCGACCTCCGGGTCCATCTGACCAGCAGCCTCGCGAGCCTCCTCGTGAGAGACGATCTTGGCATTCGCCTGCGGGCGCTTGGGGGCAAGCGGACGCGATTGGACAGATGCTTTTTCGAGCCTCTTTCGGTGCCAGGGATAGAGCGGCGCTGAGTCGCGGCAACCCTCGGCAATGTCGTCCGGCGCGCAGAAGAATCGGAAATGAAAGTGATCGTCGTGCGGATAGCTTGGCTGGCAGCTCATCGCGGCGAAGCGCTTCAGCACCGTGGACGGCGCCTGGGCCGCACCAGCGTACTCGAGAAGAAGCGTCCTCAGGTGCTCTGCGACGAAGATCTGCTGAAGCTGGGCCTCTTCGTCTTCGATCAGCGCCTGAAGGAAGAGCCAAGTCCGGGGGATGTCGAGTTGGAGTCCAAGGTCGTCGTTCGGGTCCGCCAGGTCTCGGAAATCCACCCCTGCGCCACTGGGGTCGAAGAACGCCCCGACGCTTTCGATGGGCTCCGCGTCGGGGCCGAGCTGGTAGAACAGCACGTCGACATCGCGGCCGCTCTGGTGCGATCGGTGGTGGGGGATCGGCCCGCCTTCCTCATAGCTGAGGTCGTTGATCGTCACGGGCAGTCCGCCGAGCTCTCGATCGACCCTGGCGCCTGCGCGGAGCAGGCCGCGGACGACTTCCACGGTCCCGTAGCGAGCTTTTGGATCACGGCTGGGGTTGAAGCGCAAGCCGGGCGCGCGGAGGGGGAGGGGGACACCTCCTCGCAACGAACCGTCATTCGGGTTTCTCAGTGACGTGGAGTCGAACGAGCTCCAGTTCGTGACCGTCGCCTGCGGCGCGTGCACGGCCTCCAAGGGTGCCGGCGCAGCGCGCTCGGGTTCGGTCGCTCCGGTCGCGACGGGTTTCTGCGCCGGGCTGCAAGACGTGAGCGCCACCGAGAAAAGCGCAGCAGCAAAGAGGTGGCACGCCCGCATCATGGTTTGGCTGGATGGAGAACGGCGGCAAAGACAACGCCCGCCATCTGAACGAGTAGATCCAAAAAGACCTCCGCGTCGAGCTCCTGCTTCTCCGCCCAGTCGAGGCTGGTGGCTTCGAGGAATCCGAGCCAGCCCCGCAGGCGCATCCGCGTCGCGGGGTCGTCGGGCTGCGCACCAAATCGTGACAGCCGTGTAAGCATTCGATCGACCACGGCCTGGCGCGTGCTTTCGATCACCTCGGCGACCTCCGGATCGGTTCCGATGCCACCGCGGAGCAGGAAGCAAAAGACGAGACGTCGGCGCGCGACGTAGCGAAGGAAGGGGCGAAGCCCGGCGCGCAGGTCTTCCGCATTCAGGGCAGGACCGCGCTCCTCTTGCTCGATGGAGGTCTCATCCAAGAGCTGCCGAGCAGCTTCCCGGACGGAGGCGACGTAGAACGCCCGTTTGCTCGGGAAGTAGTGATAGAGAAGCCCCTTTGAGATGTCAGCCCGTTTCGCGATCTCGTCGATTGAGAGCTCGTCGTAGGTCTGATTCCCGAATAGCTCGAGTCCGAGCTCCAGCAGTTGCTGCCGGCGGACGTCAACTTGCAGGCGAGTGCGTGCGACTTGCATCATGCGCGCCGAAGTATAGCTCAGGTTTAGCCCGAGGCCGGACATCGCGGACGTTTGCGTTTGGCGTAGCAATTTCGCATGATCGTCAGGTGCAAGAGGCGGTGCAGCGACTCATCGATGATGTTCTCAACCCGCTCCTCCAAAATGACGCCAGCAGTATCGAGCTGCTGGATGTCAGCGAGGAGCAGGTGGTCGTTCGAGTGACGGGACGGGCGGCCTTCGGCGTCGGCTCGGAGTACGTGCGCAGCGGTGTCATCGAGCCCGCCCTCAGAAAACTCCTCGGTCCCGACTGCCTGATTCAGATCGAGAAGGCGATTCCCAAGGCCAAGCGGCGCAGCTGAGCGCGCAGGAGCAGGAGCGATGTACGACTTGGACGAGACAATCCGCCAGAGGCGGTCGGTGCGAGGTTTTCTTCCGAAGCCGGTGCCCCGGGAAGTCATCGAAGAGCTGCTTGCTCTTGCGCAGCACGCCCCGAGCAATTGCAATGTTCAGCCTTGGAGGGTCTACATCGCCTCGGGGGAAATGCGCGAGAAGCTCCGCGCGGCCCTGGTCGAGGCCATGCTGGGCGGCTCCTCATCGGGGGCGATGGCGTCAGTCGACGACTTCCGTGGAGGCTATCGTGACAAGCAAGTCGCCTGTGCGGTCGAGCTCTACGGCAAGATGGGTATCGAGCGTGGCGACAAGGCGGGGCGCCTCAAAGCCATGCTCCGCAACTTCGAGTTCTTCGATGCGCCGCACGTGGCGTACATCTGCATGGACAAGAGCTTCGGCATCGGGGTGGCGCTCGATGTCGGCATCTACGTGCAGACCTTGATGCTTGCTATGCAGTCGCGTGGCATTGGAAGCTGCGCCCAGGCAGCTTTGCGAGCATATCCGGACCTCGTCGCCGCGCAGCTCGGCATACCCGATGACCAGCAGATTCTTTGCGGGCTCTCGTTCGGCTACGAAGACGCGACGGTCCCAGCCAATCAGACCCGTCAACCGCGTGATCCGATCTCGAGCAACGTCGTCTTTGTTGGCGATGCGGACTAGCGCCCTTTGAAGTTGCCTTCGCGCCGCTCGATGAACGATCGAATGCCCTCGGCCGCGTCTTCGCTGTCCATGAGCTCGCGCGCAAGGACCAGGAGCTCGGCGACTGCTGCCTCGGTCCCCTCGACTTGAGCGGTCCGCGAAGAGCGAAGCGTTGCCCGGACGCCCAGGGGGGCCTGCTTTGCAACGGTTCGGGCGATTTCCACGGCCTTCTCGCGAAGCTCGGCCGCTGGCACGATCTCCTGGACCAAACCAAGGCGCAGGGCCTCGCGGGCGTCGAAGCGGTCGCCGGTGAGAAGCCAACGCATCGCGTTTCCCCAGCCGGCGATTTCTGGGAGCCGAATGGTGGCGCCGCCGAACGGGAAGATGCCGCGGTTGATCTCGATTTGGCCGAAACGGGTGCCTTCGGCTGCCAGGCGAATGTCGGCGGCGAGCAGTAGCTCGATCCCGATGGTGAGGCACCAGCCCTGCACGGCCATCACCAGCGGCTTCTCGCGTTTCTTTGCGTGTAGGTTGAGCGGATCGACCGAGCCCTCGGGGAAAAGGGCCTCTCCGCTTCGGACGGCGGGGCCTACCTCGGCGAGATCGAGGCCGGCGGTGAAGTGCTCTCCATTCGCGTAGAGCACGGCGCACCAGAGCGATTCGTCCGATTCGTATTCGGTCATCGCCTCGGCAAGCTCTCGGAGCATCTGCACGTCGAAGGCGTTCATCTTGTCGGCGCGATCGAGGACGATGTGAAAGATGCGTCCGTCGCGCTCGGTCAGTACACGGGGTCGTTGGTCGGTCATGGGGCTCGATCGTACTGGACCGCCGTCGCGTAAGCCAGCACTTCGACGGTGCCCATGCCCTCGTTGCCCGTCGAGCTCGCAATCGTCGATGTTTCGAGTCGGGTGTTGATGTACGCATCGGCGTCGGGCTGCGATTCCTTCATCCGAAGGAGCGCTTCGCGACGCGCGCGTTCGATTAGCGACGAGTACGAACGGACCTCTCCCCCGAAGAACATGCGGAACCCGCTCAGAAAGCGTTTGAAGTGGTCGACGGAAATTACCACCGAGCCGACGGCGAGACTCGCTGATCGAATGGGACCGGGCGCGTGCAGGAGCTTGTTCGAAAACGTGGGCTGAGTGCGGAAGCGGGCTTCGCGTTCGATGATGTCCTCGTAGTGACGGCGTTCGAGAGTCGCACCGACCAGCCGGCCTATGACGATGAGAAGGACGGGGATTCCGATGGATATCCAGAGCTCGATCGAGTCCATCTGGCTACTCGATGAGAACGGCTGTGCCGTACGCGAGGATTTCAGAAGCGCCCTGCGCGACGGAGGAGGTCGTGAAGCGCACGTTGACCACCGCGTTCGCGCCCAGCTCCAGAGCCTGTGCGACCATGCGGCTCGTAGCCTCGGCGCGGCTCTCTTGGAGCAGCTCCGTGTAGCCCTTGAGCTCTCCTCCGACGATGTTCTTGAGGCCCGCGGCGAAATCTCTGCCGAAGTGCTTTGCCCGGATGGTGCTCCCTTGCACGAGTCCGAAGTGCTGAGTGATCTGCCGACCCGGCACGCTGTCGATGTTGGTGAGAATCAATGGAGCCCCTCCGAAGGCCGAGAGTACTCCCTCAGCTCGAACCTGGCATCTTTCGGGAAGCCGGAAACGTGCTATGGCTGCGCGGTGAAACTCTGCGTCATCGGTACCGGCTACGTTGGCCTCGTGACAGGCACATGCTTTGCTGCCACCGGCCAGCGTGTGGTCTGCGTCGACAAAGACGCTTCGAAGATCGAGCGCCTCCAGCGCTACGAGATTCCAATCTACGAGCCGGGCCTCGAAGAGCTGGTGAAGGAGAACGCGAGCGCCGGCCGTCTCACCTTCACGACCGACTTGGCTTTGGCGGTCAAGGACGTCGACTTGGCCTTCATCGCGGTCGGCACGCCTCCGACCCACGACGGCGAGGCGGACTTGAGTGCCGTGTTCGCGGTCGCCCAGGAGCTCGCCAAGAACGCGACCCACGATCTGGTGATCGTCAACAAGAGCACGGTTCCGGTGGGCACGAACGCACAGGTTCAGAAACTCGTCGCGGACAGCAAGTACGACATTCAGGTGGTATCGAACCCCGAGTTCCTGAAAGAGGGCGGCGCCATCAACGACTTCATGTACCCCGATCGGATCGTGGTCGGCGTACGACCGGGTCATGCGCGCGCGCGCCGCCTCATGGACCGGGTCTACCATCCGCTCAACCTCTCGTTATCCAAAATCGTTTGGATGAATCCGGAAAGCGCCGAGCTCACCAAGTACGCTGCCAATACGATGCTGGCCATGCGCATTTCGTTCATGAACGAGCTGGCGGTTCTCTGCGAAGAGGTCGGCGCCGACGTGCAGAGCGTTCGGATGGGCGTGGGGAGCGACCCGCGCATCGGCTCGCAGTTCTTGCACGCAGGCCCGGGATATGGCGGCTCCTGCTTCCCCAAAGACGTCAAGGCACTGGTCGCTACGGCGCGGCGGCACGGAATCGAGCTCGAGCTCGCAGACGCGACGAACCGCGTGAACGTGCGGCACCGCAGCTTCTTGGTACGCAAGCTCAAGCGTCATTTCGGAGGCGATCTCGCTGGCAAGCGGATCGCGATTTGGGGGCTGGCGTTCAAGCCAGGTACCGACGACGTCCGTGAGTCGCCTTCGATCACCACCATCGAGTTTCTGCTGAACGAAGGCTGCGAAGTCGTCGGGCATGACCCTGAAGCCATGAGCAACATCAAGGAAACCTTTGGCGAGGGGATCACGCTGGTCGACGATGCCTATGACGCTGTGAAGGACGCTGAGGCGCTCCTGCTCTTGACCGAATGGCGCGAGTATCAGTACCCCGAGTTCGATCGGATTCGCGATCTGATGCGAACGCCAGTGGTTTTCGACGGCCGAAACATCTGGGTCACCTACAAGCTGGCGGAGCAGGGTTTCGAGTACGCGGGCGTTGGGGTTCATAGCGAACCCGCCTGAGCAGCGATGTGCGGGCGATACACGCTAGTCTGTAGCGACCAGGACGCGCTCGTCCGCAACCTGCCGTTTGACGAGTTCTCGGAGATCCGGATCCGGTTTAGGCCGCGATACAACATCGCGCCCGGGCAGCGAAATCCGGTGGTCTATCTCGAGGGCGGCAAGCCTGTGCTCGCCGATGCGATCTGGGGGCTACAGCGGTCCGCTGGAGGGCTCGCGATCAACGCGCGCTCAAAGACCGCGGACCGAACCGCCATGTTTCGCGACGCCTTTCACCGCGGACGATGCCTCGTGCCGGCCGATGGGTTTCTGGAATGGCGCAAAGAGGGGCGTGTCAAGCAACCGCATCTGTTTCGTCGGCACGACGGCGCTCTGTTCGTCATGGCCGGCCTCTGGAAGGAGGGCCGCTATGTGGTCCTCACGCGCCCCGCAACTGGCGAGGTCACGCAGATCCACGATCGTATGCCGGTGATCCTGAGCGGCGACGACGCTCGGCAATGGCTGCACGAGGGGAACTTGGCCGAGCCCCCAGAGCTCCGCAGAACGACGGTGTCTCCGCGAATCAATCGAATCGAGAACGACGACCCCGGCTGCCTCGAACCGCTTCCTCAAGCTGCGTTCGACTTCGATTAGCGAGAGGCGGGGCCGGCCCCTCTTCTTCAACGGGTCCGTTTTCGCTCGGAGGGTTCGATGACCTCGACCTCCGCGACCTCCGCGTCGGCTTGCTCCACCCGTACGCGCCGCCTCGGTTCGCTCGTCTCCGCCTTGCGCGCCGAAAGCTTGCGGGACGCCGCGTCGACGAGAGCGTCCACCCCCACCTGGATGGCGCGGTCCACCTCTTTGCGGACCTGCTTTTCCCACTTCCCGCGACTTCGCCTGGCCACACGGCGCCGAGCGCGGGCACGAAGCTGTTCTTGGTCGGGCATCAAGGCCCGGCGAGCGCCCAGAGCAAGGGCAATGCCCCATCCGGCGAGCACCCACTGCACCCACCAGCCGGGTCCGGACATGATGTCGATGACGAACAAGCCCGCGTTGACCACCACGTAGGTGTAGGCGCTTTGAAGGAAGCGCTTCTTTCGTGCGTTGACGATCTGCGCGGTCTCGAGGAGCACCTCGCGCTCCTCTTCGATTTGTTTCGCCGCAGCCTCGACGTCGGCGGCGTCGATTCCGGCTTCGACCGCGGAGTCAACCAGGTCTCGATGAGAGAGCATTTCGAGCGGTTGGGTTTCTAGCGCCCGCCGCAGAATCTCTTCGACCTCGTCTCGCGAATACTGCTTCACGCTCAGATCGTATCCCAGCGGAACCCTTCGGCCGTAAGAGCGTCGTCGGCGAGGGCTTTCAGGACCTCGTCATCATTGGTTTCGATCCGCCGGAAATTGTGTTTGATACGGACCTTGGCCGCGCGCGTGAAGGTCTTGAGAATGTCGATTTCGAGCGCCGCGGCGTCGACACCATTGGCTTCGATCGAGGCTTGCACGCGGCTGATCGTCGAAGCCATCACGAAGAGGTCGATCATGATTTCGGCTAGGCGATGGCTCGCGAACTGCTTGCCAATGATGCCCTTACCGTGCTTGCGCAAGATCTTGTCGGCCGCTTGCGCCAGGTAGCGCGTCTCTTCCTCGAAGATCTGCGCCTGATCTTGGATGGCTTCATCCACCCCTTCGAACTTTGCATCGCCTCCGATCCCGGTGCGAAGGACCGCGTGTTTGCGCGCATAGTCCGAGAGCACGCCAAACCCTTTGATGGGCTCGTTGAAAATACCCTTCATCGTCGAGGAGAGCTCTTTGAGCTGGCTCGCGACGTCGTTCATCGCGGTGAGCGCGATCAGCAGTCGAAGGATTTCGTTGGTGCCTTCGAAGATGCGGTTGATTCGGCAGTCGCGGACGATGCGCTCGTACGGATATTCGCGCATGTAGCCATTGCCGCCCGCGATCTGAAGCGCCTCATCCGCGGTGCGCCAGAGGCACTCGGACGCGTAGACCTTCGAAATGGCCGCTTCGACCTGGTACTCCTTGTAGCCGCCGTCGATCAGCCCTCCGACCATCGTGACGGCGGCTTCGGCCGTGTAACAGTCGATGACCATCTGAGCGACCTTCTTCTTGATCAGGCCGTAGCTCGAAATCGGCTGGCCGAAGGTCTTGCGTTCGTTGGCCTGCATAGTCGACATCTTGATGAGGTTCTTCATCGCTCCGATCGAGCCGCCGCCGAGGCCGGTGCGTCCGCTGTTCAGGATCGCCATCGCGACCTTGAAGCCCTGGCCGACCTCGCCGAGGATGTTGTTGCTCGGGACTCGGACGTTGTCGAAGTGCACCGTGGTCGTCGAGCTCGAGCGAAGCCCCATCTTGTCTTCGTGCGGCCCGATGCTCACGCCCTCCATGTCCCTGGTGATGATGAAGCCGGTCATCTTGCCGCGGCCGCCTTCCTCGGGCGTCTTGGCAAAGACAGTGAAGAAGTCGGCGATTCCGCCGTTGGTGATCCAGAGCTTGTTGCCGTTGATGATCCATTCATCGCCGTCCTTGACGGCCGTGGTCGTCACGGCAGCGGCGTCCGATCCGGCTCCTGGTTCGGTGAGGCAGTACGCGGCGATCATTTCGCCGGAAGAGAGCTTGTCCATGTAGCGATTGTTCTGGTCTTCGGTGCCGAAGAGCAGGAGGCCGCGCATACCGATCGAGCTGTGTGCGCCGATGGTCACTGCAACGGAGGCGTCGTACTTGGCCACCTCTTGGAGCGTGCGCGAGTACGCCATGTTGCCGAGCCCCATTCCGCCGTGATCCTCCGGGATGACCAGGCCGAACATTCCGAACTCCTTGAGCTCGTCGATGAAGTCCATCGGCAGCTCGCCGGCGACATCCCAGGTCCTGAAGTCCTCGGCGCGAGGGCCGAGCAGACCTTCGAGCGCGCCGGAGATATCACCCAGTGTTTCTTTCTCTGCGTCGGAGACCGTAGGGAAGGGAAAGATGACGTCCTGTTCGATGCGTCCCATGCAAAGGGATCGCATGAAGCTGGTGGTGTCTTTGTCGGCCACTGGTCACTCCTTTTCGAGGTGGCCCATCATGCACGCGATGC
This sequence comes from uncultured delta proteobacterium, assembly GCA_963842915.1. GTDB lineage: Bacteria > Myxococcota_A > Polyangia > Polyangiales > Houyiibacteriaceae > SG8-38. The sequence goes on from CAWJII010000006.1 coordinate 177,237, forward strand.
GGCCGCGCGTCCATGGGCTCCCAGCGGTGTTCTTAGGGTCAGAGCTCAGTCGTCGCCAGCGTGTAGCAGCCCCGAAAGGCGGCCGATCAACGAAAAAGGGACCGCCTGCTTTCGCCGGGCGGCCCCTCTTGGAAGCACTCGAGCAGCTGCTTACTCTGCTGGCGCGCTTGCGGCCGAGTCCGACGTGTTCTTGTTCTTGCCGAGGACGCCCCAGAAGGCCAAACCTGCGCCGATGCGCCAGGCGAATCTGGTGGCCCCTCCTCCCTGGCCGAAGCCGATGCCCGGGCCGAGGTCGAAGTAGAACCAAGGCGCGAGTGTCTCATTGGCCTTGATCTCGACGCCCATGCGAACGAGGAGGGGAACGACGCCGCGGCTGGCCGCTGGATCCTTGTTGATCAAGTAGACGAACGGGATGTAGCCGCCGGTCACCACGCTGACGCGCTCGTGCACGTCGATCGAGACCGGAGCGCCCACCTCTGCTCGGATACCGAAAGCAAAGGTGCTGCCGGTGTTGCCGCCGATGAGAATCCCCGGTTTGGCGAGAATCGCCACTCTGTTCGTGACCTTGGGGCGCTCCTTGTCGGAGAGCTGCCACCGTAGGAGACCGTTGACCCCGAAGCCGATGCGGACGATATTGCTGCTGGTTCCGATGCGACCGAAGCCCGGCACCCGCGTCTTGCCGCCCGCCAGGGCTGTCGTCCAGGCGCCTCCGTAGACGAGCTCGCCGCTCAGACCCCAGTCCATCGTCCCCTTGCCCTTGTTCCACCACTCGTAGAACGTGGACGGATAACCGGTGCCACCGCTGTGGACCATGTCCTCCTCGAGCTTGCCGGCACCAATCACCGAGTTCTTCGGCCCTGCCAGTGCCGGGCTCGCCATCGCGAGCACCAAAGCGAATACACCAATTGCTCTTGCTGTCATTTCCAGCTGCCCCTTTCCCGTAAACTGCGCGAAGCCTAGAGTACAAGAGCGCACATTGCCAGCGATTATCGGGGCGAATTCGTTACATCGCAAATTACCAATTCTATGTGTGTTCTCAAGTATTTATGGTGTTTGTCCCTAGATGTAATCAAATCGATCGCCGATCTTGACCATCACTGGGCGACCACCATAAGAGGGCGGGCGGAGGATCTATGCGAACAACAGCACTTCTATTTGTGATGGGTCTCATGGTGATGGGTTGCAAGAACCCCGGCGCTGATGTGACCCCTGCGACAGTCGAAGCTACGAGCGATATCAAGGCGGAGCCGGCGAAGGGCGCCGATCCCAACACGAGCAACTCTTTGGCCATCAACCCGTCCAACAGCAAGGTCGAGTTCGTTGGCGCCAAGGTCACCGCAAGCCACCCGGGTGGGTTCAGCGATTTCGCTGGCACCGTCAGTGTCGGCGACCCGATCGAAACGAGCAAGATCGACATGACCATCCAAACGGCGTCTCTCTTTGCCGACAAGGAGAAGCTCACCAAGCATTTGAAGTCGCCGGACTTCTTCGACGTCGAGAGATTTCCCACCGCGACCTTTCGTTCTACTGGCATCCGGAAGAGCGCCGAGGGGTACATCATCAGTGGCGACCTGACGCTTCATGGCGTGACCATGGGAATCAGCTTTCCCGCCACGATCAACGCGACGCCCACTGAAATCAGCGCCAATGCGGAGTTCTCGATCAACCGACAGGCATTCGCGATTTCGTACCCCGGAATGAAGGACGACCTCATCCGCGACCTGGTGGTGATCAAGCTTTCGATGAAGCTGCCGCGCTAGCGTTCGCCGCAGCCGGCCAGGGCTGTAAGTCGAGAAGCTCTCTCACGACGATCTCTCCGGTCTCGCGGACTCCCGTGGCGGCGTCGGCGATCGTCCAGGAGTGAGTTGCGCGACCCATCGGCTGCGATTCGACGAAGATGCAGCGCAGCTCGCCTTCTTCGAAACGGCACTGCTCTTGAATCGAGCGCAGGAGCTGCATGTTGTGCAGATGCCCCTCGCCGAAGTTCCAGCCGACCACGATGCCCGTGACCAGCTCGCCATCGAGGTATTCGTATTCATCGATGTTGTCGACGGCCTTCGGAAGCAGCGACTGTAGGCAGCGGCCGTGCAGGTGCATCGAACGGAAAGCGAGGACCTTAGAGGTGGAGGCGACGATCGCGTCTTCGTCCAGCATGCCTTCGAGCTGTGCATGGAGGCCAGGCGCGGCCTTGGTGAGGTTCTCGTCGATCTTCTTCCAGCAATCGCCCTTGAAGAGCCAAACGCTATAGGCCCAATTCCCCGCGTAGTATCGCATCGACAGGAGGAAGGAGGCGCGAGAGGGGACCAGGTTGCCGAACAGCGGTACGGCCACGAGCGCAAACGCGAGGTAGGCGATCAAAATGGGAGAGCTGATGCTGAAGGCGTTGACGTCGGCATAGTGCCCGAAGAGCACGAAAGCGCCGTAGACCATGATCACGTTCCATTCGATCGGTACGCCCATGGGGATGCTGCTCGTGATGAAGATGTGGAAGAGGAGCATCACGGTGAGCGCGATGGTCGTCGGCAGCCCTCCGTCACTCAAGACCAGGACAACTGGAAAGACGAGCTCCACGACCGTTCCCGCGTGCGCCATGATGTGCGTCAGCCGGGAAGGGCGGAGGTCGTCCGGGTAGTTGCGGTAGAAGAGCTTTCGAATGGATCCGATGCGGGTGAGCGGGCTGTTGCTTTGCATCACCGCGACGACTGATGGGAAGTGGAGATTGAGCTTCGAGGTCGCAGCCCACATCCATATCCCCACCCAGACTAGCTTCGAGCCCGCCAGCCAATCGCCGGCGAACATGAAGCAGACCAGGGCGGTGTAGTAGTGCTCGGCCCGTGACGCGAGGAAGATGGTCTTGTCGCTTAGGCCGAGGAGCGGGAGCAGAACGAGCGTCGGAATGAAGAGCTCGGTCGAGAGCTCGGGCGCGATGAGCGCACGAAACAGGAAGAACATGTGCGCGGCGTACAGCAAGACGTCGAGCACGGTCCGTTTCGAGCCTCCGAAGATCGGGAGCCCCGGAAAGAATGGCACCTTCGTCGTGCCCGGCCTGAGGAAGTAGATCGCGCCACCAATGGGGGGCTTGTATCGTCCCGTTAGCGGGCCGCTTCCGCACCCAAGCCCAAGCCCTTCGAAGGCCATGCTCCAGAGCACGGCCTTCTGAAATGCGATCGGCTCGTAGTACCAGGAGCTGAAGCTGCCGAGATCGCCGAGGCCGGGAGTGAAGCCGCAAAAGAGGCTCCAGATCCAGACGTAGAGCGCGATCTTGAGGAGGTAGACGATGTATATCGGCGACGGAGTGCCGTAGCCCTGAAGCGCCCAGGACTGGCAGACCATTTTGACGCGCTCGGGAAAAGGTTTTCTTTGCCATTCCCCGATATCGTAGAGAGGCAGGATGGGCTTGAGAACTGGCACGGGCGGGATGCTATCGACCTGTGCGCCCGCTGTCACCCGTTTCGCACCGCGACGACCGCATTCATTGGGAGACTACTCCCCCAGCCGATCTGGCCCTACCGAGCGGCCTGTGGCAGGTTGACGGGGAGCGAGGAAACGATGGGAAAAAAGGAAAAGCAAGAGCAGGAGGCGATGGCCGAGAGCCTGGTTGCCCCCGTTGGGCGCGAATCTAACGTCCCCAAGAAGCCAAAGCTCAAGAAGACGGAGTACGACAAGCAGTTGGCGGACTTCCAGGTTGAGCTGGTCAAGCTCCAGAAGTGGATTCAGACCCAAGGTCTCAAGGTTGTCGTGATCTTCGAAGGTCGCGACGCTGCAGGAAAAGGCGGCGCGATCAAGCGGATCACCCAGAATCTCAATCCACGTGTTTGTCGAGTCGAGGCGCTCGCAAAGCCCACCGAACGCGAACGAACCCAATGGTACTTCCAGCGCTACGTCGAGTATCTCCCCGCCGCCGGCGAAATGGTCTGCTTCGATCGAAGTTGGTACAACCGTGCCGGCGTCGAACGGGTCATGGGCTTCTGCACCGATGACGAATACCATGAGTTCCTCCGTTCGTGCCCTCAGTTCGAACGCATGCTCGTCCGCTCCGGGATCATCCTGATCAAGTACTGGTTCTCGGTCAGCGACGAAGAGCAAGAGCGACGCTTCCAGAAGCGAATTCGAAGACCCGATTCGACGTTGGAAAATCAGCGACGTCGATTTGCAGTCGCGCAAGTACTGGGTCGACTACTCGAAGGCAAAAGACGAGATGTTCGCGCACACCGACATCAAGCAGGCGCCCTGGTACGTCGTACACGGCGACGACAAGCGACGCGCCCGCCTCAACGTCATTTCACACTTCCTCAGCCTGATTCCCTACCAACACGTGCCGGAGCCCGAGCTCGAGCTTCCCGAGCGGCAGCACAAGCAGAAGTACGTCCGCCCCCCCCTCGACGACCAGAACTTCGTACCCGAAGTCTTCTGAACCGGGCTCGTCGCCAGACCCCGGCTTTTTCCGGAATATGGTCGCCAGCGATTGCGGTTACCTGGTCGCGGCCCCAAAATCGTCAGGCTTGGCTACTTTCATGACTTCTCGCACCCGTCCATCCAGGCGCCCCGCCATCGTCGTCCTGAGTCTCGTCCTCTTGTTCGCGGTCGGTTGCACCGGCCTGCTTCAAAACCTCGGCGCCCGCTGGGTGACGCGCCAGATCGCGGTCGAGTTCAATTTCGACGAGGCGCAGACCGCGGCTACGCGGGCTTCGGTCGACAGGCTCATGGCTGCCGCGCCCATGGCCCTTGGCAGCAAGATCGACATGCTGGTTGCGTCGGTCGACGTGGCCATCGCCAAGGGGCTGACCGAAGAGAAGCTCCTCAGAATGGAGCGCCAGGTCGACGGCCTCGTCGACACGGTCGCCGGTGCCATCATCGACGAAGCCGCACCGATCATGGCCACCCTTCGAGACGATCAGATCGCATTCGTCGAAAAGCGAATCGAAAAGCGGCTCGAAGAGGCGCGAGAAGAGTTGGCGGCACCTGCCGAAGAGCGCGTGGAGAAGCGCCAAGATCAATTCGTCGAGGCGGTCGAGGATTGGGCGGGAAGCTTCACCGACGGGCAAGAAGCGGCGCTTCGCAGATACATAGCAAACCTTCCGGACGAAGCGGCCGTCCGACTCGAGGCTGACGAGCAGCGCGTCGCACGGTTCACCAAGCTGGCTCGAACCCGCCCCGATGCATCGACAATCCGCGATGCGATGTGGGAAGAATGGAAGAACCGCGAGAACTGGGGCCCGAACGCCCGGCCTCCCGCAGCGCGAAGAGCCGAGGGCCGGCAGGCGCTGCTTTTCGTGTACGGCCTACTCGACGCCGAGCAGAAGGATCACGCGAGCGAACACCTGCACGAGCTCCACGACAAGGTGAAATCGTTCTTCGGGGCAGCGGGCTCTTAGGCTAAAAGAGCCATCCCAGGAGCTCGTGTGGGGGCGGTGGGGTGGGACAAACCGCGGCTCTAAAAGAGCCAACCGAGGAAGAACTTGAACACGTGCGAGTTCGTCCGGAAGTCCGTCGACGTCAAGCTGTTCATCCCGATGGTGTAGCTGAAATCGAAGTTCAGCGGACCGAGGTCGAACTGCGTGCCGATTCGCAACCCAGCGAGGTAGATCGCCAGCGGGTATCCAGGGATATCCTTTGGGCTTGAACTGAAGCGCCTTTCGATTGTCGTCCGACTCCACGAAGCCTCGAAGGTTGAAGGTGCTGACCCAGCCTCCATAGACGAAGATCTTGAAATAAGGGTTCGCGTAGGGGCGGTAGCCCGCGATCAGCGGAATCTCCAGCTGGTTCATCCGAACGCGCTTGCCGAACAGCGCGTCTACCACGGGCGATTTCGCCCTCGGCCAACGCGAACGTTCGAGATTTGGGGCCGTAGTCGAAGTAGAAGCGACTGAAGCCCGCGTCCATCTCGAAAAAGGCCTTGTTGTCGAACGTGACGCGCGCGCCTATCTGCATGCCCCAGTTGACGAACGTCCCCGGATTGCGGCCGCCCACGGTCCCAATGAGCGCCCCTGGCATACTGGGGTCGTCGCCTTCGTAGAGGTTGATGGTCGGAAACCGGGGTACGATCGTCGTGCTGCCCACGCCGACGGCGACCTTGACGTCCATCTTGGGGACGGCGGACGCCGAGCTCGGCGGGAGCCAGACCGCAGTGCAGAGCGTGAGAAGGGCAAGGGCAGGGAGGATTTTCTTCATTGCATCAGTCCCTTAGGCGGGGAAGTAGTAGTCCTTGCCGTCGATGACGAACCGCTTGTCCATGATGCGAGGCCACATCGGTTTCACCTTGAGCTTGTTGTTCTGCCACTCCTCGTGCTCTTCGTGGAGCTTGTCGTAGAGCTCCGGCATCTGCTCCTTCAGATTGATCTCTTCGGACTGGTCGGTGATGAGGTTGTAGAGCTCGGCCCAGCCGTCTCGCGTGCTGAGGATGAGCTTGTAGTCGCCGTCGCGAATCGCCCAGATGTGATCGGCTCGCCAGAAGAGCGACTGATGGGGGCGTTCCTTGTTCTTGCCCGTCACATAGGGAACGAGGTCGACGCCGTCGTATTCGCGGTCGCTGGGCAAGACGCCACCCGCTGCGACCACCGAGGTCGCGAAGATGTCGGTGGAGGAAACCGGGTACTTGTAGCGCGTGCCGGCGGGGACCTTGCCCTTCCACTTCATCATGAACGGCACGCGGATGCCGCCCTCAAACTGCGTGAGCTTGCCAGCCTTGAGGGGGCCGTTGTCGGTGGCGTGCGTGTATGAGGCGCCGCCGTTGTCGCTGATGAAGAAGATCAGCGTGTCCTCTTCGATGCCCAGGTCTTTGATCTTCTGGTGAATCTCGCCAATCGTATCGTCGAGCGCCGAGATCATCGCGTAGTAGACGCGCTTGTTGTCGTCTTCGACGTGCGGGTACTGGCAGTAGTACTCGACGGGCGCCTGGAAAGGCACGTGAGGCGCGGAGAACGCGCCGTAGATGAAGAAGGGCTCGTCCTTCTTCTCCTCCATGTACTGCATCATCTCGTCGCGGAAGGCATCGGTCAGGTATCGATCTTCCTCGATTTCTTCGCCGTTTCGAAGGATGGCCGCCTCACCTTTGCGCCCCGTCTTCCACTGGTGTTGCGCGCTAAAGGCTTCGTGCTTGTGGTTGATGACGCCGGACCAGTTCTCTTTGGGCGTGTACAACGACGACGCGCCGTAGAAGCCGTACTGGTAGTCGAAGCCTCGGGCCGAAGGCACCTGCTCGCGGTGTACGCCGAGGTGCCACTTGCCGATGAGCGCCGTTTGGTAGTCGTACTTTTTGAGGATCTCCGAGAGCATGATCTCGGAGGGCGGCACACCTTGCTTGTGCACCTGCCAGGCCGACGGGAAGGACGGCTTGGCCTTGACCTTGAACTCGCCGGTGTCGACCAGCCATCGGCCTGAGATGTACTCGACGTAGTTGCTGGGATAGAACTCCATCACCTGGGTCTCGAAGCCGTAGCGGTTCTGGACGCGGCCGGTCAACAGCCCGGCGCGGGCGGGCGCGCAGGTAGGCGCCGTGGCGTAGCCCTCTTCGAAGACGACGCCTTCTTTGCCGATTTCATCGATGTGTGGCGTCTTGATGTGCTCGACGCCGTAGGCGCTTACTTCGTACGGGCCGAGATCGTCGGCCACGAGCAAGATGATGTTCGGTTGACGCTTCGTTTCTACTTGGAGCGGAGCGTTCAGGTAGGCGGCCTTGCTCTCCTCCATCCCCTTGTTCCACTTGATGCGCCATTTGACGCGGGTGATGGAACAACTGACGAGAAGCAGCCCGAGGCCGATCAAGAGAAACGTACGCAGGTAGCGATGGTTCATGATGGTGGCCCTTGGTAACCTCGGATCTACCGATCATGCAACCGCAAACTTTGCGCCAGCGTCGTTGGAGGATTCGTGTATCCTCGGCTCATGCGCCGAGCCTGGGTGGTCTTGCTATTGGGCGTGCTGCTCGTTCCTGCGACGGCTTGGGCTGGCAACAGCGACGAAGTGAACGCCGGTCTCGACGTGACGCTCACCGGCGGGGCCGTCGTCGCCACGACCTATACCGGCGCGGCGCTTTGGTACAATCCCGCAGGCATCGCGAACATCAGCAAGGCCTCCCTCGAGCTCACCGGGATCACGATGCAAATCCAGATCGTCAAGGTTCCGGGGCTTCTGACGATCGACTCCGACCCTCGAGCGGTGAGCGAGGGCAAAACGGTAAACTTCACGGTCATCCCTCAAGCCATCACCTTCACTCTGAAGCTCAGAGAAAACCTGAAGCTCGGCGTGGGTCTCTTCAACAGCTCCATTCGCCGCTCGTTCGTCACCGAGCAGATCACCACCGCGCCCGGCATCACGCCAGAGGCGAGGGCGGTCGGCGGCCAGAACGCCAAGATCGACTTCTTTCACATCAGCGCCGGCTTGGCCGGGACGTTTGGCAACAAGCAGAAGGTGCGGGTGGGCGGCGCGTTTGACATCGTCGTGGCCACGGCTCGCCTCGATGCGACGCAAGCGATCTTCTACGACGGGGGAGAGGCGGGCTTTGCCACGGGTAGCGACGGTGGCCGACCGACACCGGGTTTGGCTTGCAGCTCAAAGCCGGCATCCAATGGGTCCCGATTCCGGAAGTTCGGATCGGGTTCTCCGTCGCGTCGCCCTCGTTTGCCTTCGTGATCCTCAATCGGTTCGCCAACACCTTTGGGCAGAGTCCGGCGGCGGGCACCACGCTCCTCCGCGGGTGATCCCAACGCCCAAGCCGCCGGAGGCGCGGAGTCCCGGGGGGCGAGCGGCGGCTGGTGGGGTGTCGAGCCCGGCAACTTTCGCTTCGGGATCGCCTACGTCGGGAACTGGGGCTGGATCGAGGCCGATCTCATCATCCAGTGGCGCCTGCGCACCCCTGACCTCGACATCGATCTGCAGCCGGTCGTCAACGGCCGGATCGGAAGCGCGTTTCGCCTGACGAAATTCGTCAATCTCGGTGTGGGCTTGTTTACCGATCGAAGCCCCATCGACAGGCTCGAGGTGGCCCCGTTCGCGACGAGTGACGTCAATTTCTACGGAGCCCACCTGGGTTTTCTGTTCTCCAATCGGGAGGTCCATCCCGGGCGACCCGATGCCGACGAGGGTAAGGGCGGCTTCGCCATCGCGATCGGCTTTCGCTACTCGCACGGCCGCGGGCAGGGCTTGGGCGTCCTGTTCCCCGCTCAGTATGACCCGTCGTCGATCACGACGACTGGCGCCAACGGCAGGATCAACGAGATCGCCATCAACCTCGGCGCCAACGTCAGTTTCTGAATAGCGCTCGGAATCGTCCCCACCAATCCGCACCGAGGGTGTACACGCCGGCAAAGAAGAGAGCCTCGGAAGCCACCAAGAGCCCGACGAACCATTTCAGCTGCTCGGGACGGCTCAGGCCGAGGACCTCTGGGAAAGTTCCCCCCGGCGCCGCTTCGAAGTGCGAGGCGATGGGAAACAGCAGGGCGGTGAGCTGTGCCACGAGGTGAAGGGCGAGCAGGGTAACGCCGACCCGGTGGCGCCGAATCGAAACCGGCGCGCCTGACGGCGTTCGCTTCAGCACCGCGAACAGCCGCGACTTGAGCTCCTTGAAGCCTTCCTTGCCGAGCAGGAAGATGCTGCTTGCGCTGATGATCTCGCCGGCCGCCAGAATCACGGCGATCACGCCGACCATTCGGCCGCTCGCCAGGCCGAAGGCTGGAAGGAGCATGCCCGTCACGGCGAGCAGGTTTCCGAAAATGAAGACGCCGAGCCCGAGTCGATAGCGAAGCGTTGGCGGCGGCTTGGGCGTCTCGGGTTCGGCTACGGAGGGCGGGGACTCGTAGCGGAAGAGCTGCTTGAAGCGGTCCCACCAGGCCGGCCCGAGGACGTAGAGAGCGACAAGGAACAGCAGCTCGGCGGTGATCACGCCCCAGACCAGCGCCGGTGTCTGTGCATCGAAGGTTAGCCCGAAGACGCTAGGGAAGGGAGCTTGGTCTGTCGCCCGGCTGTAGCTGAGGATGGCTGTCGTCCAGACGAGGAAGTAGGCGCAGAGATGCGCGATGAGGAGCGCCATGCCGGCGAGGTGGCGCCGTGGACTGATCGACTCGACTCGGCGCGGCTTCTCGCGTCGCAAGACGGCGGAGCTGCGCGCCTTCAGGGTTTGGTATCCGTCATCGCCCAGAAGAAGGACGCTCCCGAGCACTGCGAGCTCACCGGAGGCCACCAGAGCGATGATCCAAAGACCGGTGCCGCCCTGCGCGTAACCGAGGGCCGCGAGCACCAGCCCGGCGATCGCGAGCCCGTTTCCGATGCTGAAGAGCACAAACCCCATTGGACGCGGACCATGCCACAGATTTTGGCGCCGGAGCTACCGCCGGCGAGTCCAGCGCGACCGTTGGGTCCCGGATTTCGACCGTTGGGCATCTAGCCCAGCCCTTGCTTTGACACTGCGAGTGTCGGCGTTCTACTAGACTCCTGATGAGTGAAACCCCCGATGATCTGAAGCCCGGCCTCCCGTTCTCCCTGGTGAACAAGCTGGACGGACTCAGCAAGAAGATGATCCCCATCGACTCGGAGCGGGCCATGAAACTGGCGGAGCGGACGACCGGGCTCGACGACTGGGGGGAGGGCGGCTTCGCGCGCGCGCTTGGATTCCGCGGTGGACGGCCTCAACGAGGCCAAGCTCAACACCACGGGCCTATTCGGCGCGCGCTACGTCCTCAACTGGCACCTGGGCAACCGGCTTCGCGTCATCGACTTCGCCAAACGTCACCCCGAGCTCGACGAGGTGGACATCGAGCGCCCGGTCGTCATCACCGGGTTCTTCCGTACGGGCACCACCTTCCTTCACAACGTGCTGGCGGCCGACCCGAACAATCGCATCGCCAAGGCCTGGGAGCTGGCCTATCCGCTCGGCCGGCTCAACGACCCGCTCGGAGACGCGGCTTGGAGGCGCGCTCAAGCCAAGTTCACGTTCGGCTTCAATCAGGCCGCGATCCCAGATCAGGGCGTGGCCCACAACGTCACCGCGGACTCGTACGAAGAGGACTTCTTTCTGCTCGAGAACGACATGGCCGTGCTGACCTTCTGGGTGGGCTTCGCCGCCTATAGCTACGCGATGGATATGCTCGACTGGGACATGAAAGAGCCCTACGAGTTCCACAAGCTCCAGCTCAAGATGCTGACCGCGCAACGCTCTGCGAAGCGCTGGGTCTTGAAGTGCCCCTGGCACATTTGGAACATGGACGCGCTGATGGCGGTCTATCCGGACGCCCAAATCATCTTCACGCATCGAGACATCACCAAGGCGCTCGCCTCGCATTGCAGCTTGTCGGCCAAGATGGCCTCGAAGCTCAAGCGCAGCCTCGATGTCAACGAGCTGGGCGAGTTCTGGCTCGAGTACACGCAGAATCGGCTTGGACCGGGCCATGGAGTCGCGGAAGGCAATCCCCGAGTCCCAGATCTACGACGTTCGTCTGCGCGACCTGATGGCCAGCCCGATGACCGTGCTGCAAGACATCTACTCGCACTTCGACCTGGAGTTCACCGAGGAGACTGCCGGGCTCCTAGAAGAGCGCATCGCCGAAAAGCCAACCTCACAGGAGGGGGAGCACGAATACGCGATCGAGGATTTCGGCCTCACCGACGAGCGGGTGCGGGAGACGCTCAAGGCTTACAACGAGCGATTTGGCGTCTAGGCGCTTCGCTGGGACTTGCGTAAGACGGCCACCAGGAATCCGCCGAAGTATCGAAGCGGCGAGCGCGCTGCGAGGTGCTCGGCTCGGCTCGAGTCCACGCGCTACCCAGGGGATGCGGTGGGCCCCGGCGGCGGGCGTGAGCACGCGAACACCATAGAAGTCCACGAGCTCGACGTTGGCGGGCAGCAGTTTGCGAATCGCAAGGGGCGAGTCCCAGCGGGTGAGGATGTCCGCCTCGGTTCGGTCGTCGCCGATCGGCTGAGGGCCGGCGAGCTTTTTGGCGAGATAGCGAAGGCTCCACGGATTGTAGAACTCCAGCAACAGATGCCCGCCCGGCCGCGTGACACGTGCCGCCTCTCGAAGGGCGACGTCGATGTCGGGGATGTGCGCGAGGACTTTGAAGCAATAGGTGAGGTCGAACTCGTCATCGTCGAAGGGGAGGTCGCATATGCTTCCGATATGCACGTCGAGGCCGCGCTCCTGTGCGTGTCGCGCCATTCCCTCCGACAGATCGATCCCGACCGCCTCGTTTGCGATTTCCGCAACTCGCGTGAGGATTAGACCCGTGCCGCAGCCGAGCTCGAGCACGCGCGCGCCTCGGGCGTAGGGAGCCGTGACCTGAAGCTCCAGATCGTCGATCATTTGATGATAGCCGTGGCCTCGCTCCCGTTCGTACGATTGACTGAAGTCGTCGTAGTATCGCCGCGCTTCTTGTTCGGATCCTTCACCCATGGATTTCCTCATAGAGCACTTCGTATGCATCTGCGACTGCTTGCGGAGCGAATTTCGATGTCACCAGCGCACGCGCCCGGTGTCCAACTGCGCGCATCGAAGCGTCATTTGCGCTGAGGCTCTCGATCGCCTCGGCCAGGGCTTCGCCGCTCGTCTCTACCGCGACCGCACCGCCGTCATCGGCAAGCTCTGCGGACGGAGTCCCCTTTCCGACCAGAACGGGGCGTGCGAGGCACATCGATTCGAGCGCCACGAGGGGGTAGTCCATCTTTGCGTAGGCGGTCCGGTTGACCAGGACGACGAAGTCGCTGAGGGCGAGGAGCTCGTGGATGTCCTGGGTTTCTCCGAGCCAGATAACCCGTTTCTCGATCCCCAACTGCTTCGCATTCGCTCGAAGCTCGGCGAGCGCTTCGTCCGCTCGCGGCGTCTTCCGGCGGCAGGCCATCAAGAGCATCGAGTCTGATCGGTTCCAGGCTGCGAAGCCTTGCAGTGCGATCTCTGCACCGCCGCCGAACTCCAGGTCCCCAGGGTAGATCCAGATCGTCGCAGCCTCGGGAAGCTCGTGCTTCTTGCGGAGCTGGGCCCGTCCGAGCGAAGTCGGCTCCGCCAGAGGCGGCACGGAGGGCGGAATGACTCGGAGGGCGGTCTCGCTGACGCCCGCTTGACGGAAGCGCTCGTACGCGGAGCGAGACAGTGCGACCGTTGCATCGGCAAAGAGCAGCCTCTTCGCGTCCACGCCTTCGGCGGGCACGCTGCACACGGTGTGGACGGTCGGCCTTCTTCTGAACCGTAGCGGCGATGCGGCCGGCGGCCGAGCTCCTCGGGTTGGGCGCAAAGAAGAAGTGCCAAATACCGGCCGAACGCCCCAGCAGCAGGTGGCGCAGCACCCCTAGGTTTTCCTTCGCGCTGGGCGCAAAGCCCGCGGAAGTCGCGGAGCGGTAGACGGTCTCGACGCGACCCTGGTCGATCGGATTCGCTTGGCCGGGGCGCCCCATCAGGACCGGCGAGTGCCGCCTGAGATGCCCTGCGATGTCACGGACCAGGTTCTTGCTGCTGTCGTTCCAAGGGGGGGCGACCGGCTTGGACACGAAGAGGACTTCAGCCATTCGCCAAGGTGTTACGCGGTGCCGCGGTACACCGCAAGCGCTTGACCTGCGAAGCGGCAGGCGATAGCCAGTTGCTTCATGTCTGACCCACATTGGCTTCAAGCGACATACGATGTTTGCCGGTAGACGAATCGCCGTCGTGATGCCGGCGTACAATGAAGCGAAGCTGATATCGGGGGCGCTCGAAGGCATTCCGAGCTTCGTGGATCACATCATCGTGGTCGACGATGCGAGCATCGACGCCACCTCGCAGGTCGTGCGCGCGTTCTCGCGGCCCATCGAGCTGGCCCAGCATGGAAGCAATCAGGGTGTTGGCGCTGCGATCGCGACCGGTTGCAGGCGCGCTCTGTCGCTCGGCGCGGACCTCACCGCCGTGATGGCCGCAGACGGACAAATGGACCCGATGGATCTGCCCTCGTTGCTGGCGCCGCTGATCGCTGGCGAGGCCGACTACACGCACGGCAATCGCCTTGGCTGGCCGGCAGCAAGAAAGGCGATGCCGTTGCACCGCTGGCTCGGTAACCATGTCTTCTCCCTGCTGACGCGACATGCCCTCGGTGTCAGGGTTCAGGATTCGCAGTGCGGCTACGCGGCGATGAATCGTCGCACCAAGCAGGAGCTCGACTGGGATCGCTTGTGGAAGGGCTATGGCTATCCAAACGATTTGTTGAGCTCGCTGACGCTCTGTGGGCTGCGGGTGCAAGAGATTCCCGTGCGTCCGGTTTACGGGGCTGAGCGGAGCGGGATACGGCTTCGGCACGTGCTGTTCATCATCCCCTTCGTAATTGCGCGCGCATGGGTTCGCAGAAACGCGCGACGACGAGCGCTCGCCCAGCAGCAGCAGCCGACTTGATGCGGTCCCATCGGGTAATCCTGCTCGTGCAGTTGCCCCGGACGATCTGAGGGACTACAAGCGCGTTCGAGCCGGCAGGGGCTAGTTGCCGGGAGGAGTTTCGATGAAGAATATGCTTGTGCGTGGTTTGATTTTGATGTCCGCGTTGCTCGTTCTGAGCAGCTGCAAGAAGGACGGGGGCTCGGCGACGGCTGCCGATGCAAATGCCGATCCGGTGCTTCTCCTGGAGGCAGGTGCGGAGCCGCAAGCGCCGCTTCGCTACAAGATCGCGGAAGGCACGACGACGAAGTCGAACATGGATTTCACGATCGCGACCTTGGCGACGACCGAGGAGAACGCTGCGCTGTCGGTCGTTCCGGGTGTCCGGCTTCACATCGTTTCCGGGCCGGCCATGGCGACGGAGCGGGGCGTGAAGTTCGAGGTCAACATCGTGAAGGCGGAGGCCGCCGTTCCTGAGGGGCTAGACCCGAAGGTTGCGCAAGAGCTGCAGCAGAGCGCCGCCATCCTCGACGACGTGGGAGGCACGGTCGAGATGAACGACCGGGGCATCGCTTTGGCGGCCGAGCTCAACGACAAGGCCAAAAGCCCAGAGATCCCGCTGCGCCTCCTGATGATGATCGTCAATGCGCGTTCCACGCTTTCTCGCGTGGTCTTGCCCGCCGAGCCGGTGGGCCTCGGGGCCCGTTGGGAGGCTCGCAAAGAGCTCCAGCTCTACGGCTTCAAGGTGCAGCAGGTCGACTCGTACACACTGGTCGAGCGCGTGGGTGACGAAATCAAGCTGAACGTCGTGGTCACGCAGAACGCCTTGCCGCAGACCGTCGATTTCCCCGAGGAGGGGCTTGCGATCGCGGTCGAGCAGATGACGGCGAACGCGAACGGCGAAATCATCCTCAATCTGGGTGCCCTCGAGTCCGATGCGGCGGCCGCTGGCGCCGCCACGGACAAGCTCGTGGTGACGGGCCCCGAAGGCACCGAAAAGATCTCGGTCGAAGAGGCCTTCGAGATTCGGATGACGAACACGACCGCCTTCGAGTAAACATCGAAGCGGTGAGCGAGCACCGGGAGTCTTTCGATGCGGTGGTGGTTGGCTCGGGCCCGAACGGCCTGAGCGCCGCCGTCGCCTTGGCGCAGGCAGGCGCCTCTGTCTTGGTGCTGGAGGCGGCCGAAGAGATCGGCGGGGGCACGCGTACGGCCGAGCTGACCCTGCCGGGGTTTCAGCACGACGTGTGCTCGGCGGTGCACACGACGGGGATCCTTTCGCCATTCTTTCGCTCTCTTCCGCTCGAAGAACACGGCCTGCGCTGGGTTTCGCCGCCGGCCTCGGTCGCGCATCCGCTCGACGATCAGCCTGCCGTGATGATGTGGCGCTCGCTCGAGGAGACCGCTACGGGCCTTGGCGCCGACGCGAGCAGCTACCGAGACCTCATCGCGCCCTTTCTCGAGAACGCGCAGGGTTTCTTTGGCGATGCGCTAGGGCCGCTCGGCTGGCCTCGTCACCCGGGGCCGTTGCTGCGCTTTGGCCTCAGGGCGATGTGGCCGGCCAGCGCTTTTGCCAATTGGCGGTTTCAGCAGTCACGGGCCAAGGCGCTGTTCGCTGGATGCGCCGGCCACAGCATCTTGCCGCTCGACAAGATGTTCACGGCGGCCCTCGGGCTGATCTTTTCGATTGCAGGCCACGTAGAGCCCTGGCCGGTGGCTTCCGGCGGTTCGCAAGCGATCCCGCGGGCGCTTGGCAGTCTCTTGCAGCAGCTTGGCGGCGAGATCCGGACCGGTGTGCGCGTGACGTCTGCCGCAGAGCTTCCGGCGGCTCGGGTCTACCTGTTCGACACCAGCCCGGATCAACTCGCTTCGATCGCCAAGGCCGCGCTACCGAGCGGCTACCGGCGGCGACTTGGCCGCTATCGATACGGCCCTGGCGCGTTCAAGCTCGACTGGGCGCTCGACGGGCCGATCCCTTGGCGCGACCCGAACTGCCTGGAAGCGTCGACGGTACATCTGGGTGGCACGCTCGAAGAGATCGCGGCCGGGGAAGCCGCGATGTTTCGCGGGAAGCATCCGAAGCGACCCTACGTGCTGCTCTGCCAGCAGAGCCAGTTCGACCCGAGCCGAGCACCCGAGGGCAAGCATACGGGTTACGCGTATTGCCATGTGCCTGGCGGCTCCACGGTGGACATGACCGAAGCCATCGAGAACCAGGTCGAGCGTTTCGCGCCCGGCTTCAAAGATCGCATCCTCAGCCGGCACTCGATGAACACCCACGACTTTCATCGATACAACCCAAACTTCGTCGGCGGCGCGATCACAGGCGGCGTTGCCGACGCATTTCAGCTCTTCACCAGACCCGTGGCGAGGCTCGATCCCTACAGGACGCCCAACCGACGCGTGTTCATTTGCTCGGCATCTACGCCTCCGGGCGGCGGCGTGCACGGAATGTGCGGCTTCCATGCGGCGCAGAGCGCACTGCGACGGATCGAGCGATTCGAGCCAGCGCCGCTGGGCAGTTGACGCGGTTGGGAGGGCTGGCGGCAGTCGTTACCGGACGCGGCGCCCTGAGACGAAGTACTGTGCGCCAAGCGGCAGCCAGCGCAGGCCGGATTCGATGCTTCGAAAGCCCGAGCCACTCCATGGAAAGAAGAGGACGTAGCGCTCCTCGGCCGCGTCGAGCCCTGCGCTTCTCAAGAGGGCTGTGGACCGGCTGCGTGTGAGCAGCGTCGCGTCGGCGTCAAACGGGCAGTTGCTTACCGCCCGCCTGGTGAGTGGATTGTAGGGGTTGTGCTCGAAAACGTAGAGGAGACCGCCTGGCTTAAGCACACGGGCCATTTCGGCGACTAGCGATGTCCATTGCTCTGGCGGCACGTGATGAAGAACGCACACGGTGAAGGCGACGTCAAAGGTCTCGTCTTCAAACGGGATTCGCTTGCCGTCATAGAGCTGAAATTTCCCTTCGGGAAAGTGCGCGGCGGCTCGCTCCACTACGCCAGGGGCGATGTCGACGCCGTGAAGCTCACCGAAATGCTCGCCGACGTAGCGCGACATGAGCCCGACCCCACATCCAAGGTCGAGAACGCTGCGCTGCTCCAGGTTCCCGAGCTGCCGATCGCAGGAAGCGACGAGCTCATCGGCCTTGACGCGAATGAAGAAGTCATGGCCTTGCCCAGCGAAGTCGATCGATTGCTCGACTTCCGCCACATAGCTCTGTTTGTATTCCTCAAACTCCACGCTAGCTCCGAGGCTTGAACTATACAGGACGTCGTTGTACAAGGCCCGCTGCCGCTTGTAGGCTCGGAGCGACTCATGCAACGTCCAGCGCTGTCTCTCATCATTCCCGTCTATAACGAGGAAGAAATCATCGCGGAGCTCGACCGCCGGCTCAAGGCGTTCTTGGGAGCGCTCGAAGAGACCTGGGAAGTGGTTTTCGTCGACGACGGCTCGAAGGACCGGACGCCAGCGGCGCTGAGTGAGCTTGCCGCGACGGAGCCTCGTTACAAGGTCATTTCGTTCTCGCGCAACTTCGGGCATCAGATTGCGATCACAGCGGGCATGGACCGCGCGGAAGGGGACGCCGTGGTGATCATGGACGCCGACCTTCAGGACCCCCCTGAGGTCGTCGCCGAGATGATTCAGAAGTGGCGCGAGGGATACGACGTCGTCTACGGGCAGAGGTCCATTCGCCACGGAGAGAGCTTCTTCAAGCGAGCGACCGCCGCCGCCTTCTATCGCTTGTTCCGTACGTTGCTGCCGATCGAGATACCTCTCGATACGGGGGACTTTCGGCTGATGAGTCGCAGCGTCGTCTTGTCGATGCGCGCCCTGCGCGAGCAGCATCGCTTCGTGCGCGCGATGGTGTCATGGGTGGGTTTCAAGCAAACAGCAGTGCAATACGAGCGGCCCGAACGCTTCGCCGGCGAAACGAAATACCCGCTTCGCAAGATGATCCGCTTCGCGATAGACGGCATCACTTCTTTTTCAATCGTTCCGCTCCGGATCGCGACCTGGCTCGGACTGCTTTCGGGGCTCGTCGCGATCGTCACCTCGGCCTGGGCGCTCTACGCAGCCATCGTGGGCGAGACGGTTCCCGGCTGGGCGACGATCATGATCGCGGTCGCATTGGCGGCGTCGGCTCAGCTCATCATGACGGGAATCCTCGGCGAGTACATCGGCCGGATCTACGAAGAAGTGAAACGGCGGCCGCTCTACGTGGTAGCCGATACGCTGAACCTTCCGCCGATCGAGAGCCCATCGGCGACTGCGGAACCCGCGGCCTCGTCATCTGAGAGATCCTAGCGAGCACATGTCAGACACTGGATCCAGACGGCGGGATACCGTCATTCGGCATGTTCTGTTGGGGGCCGCGACTGCGTTCATCGTAGGGGCGTTCGACGGCGCATGGAGTGCGCGCGGTACCGATCTCAATCCGCTGCTCGGCGCGGCGCTGAGCGCAGGGACCCTTGCCATCGCCGGGGCGATCCTGGGCTTGGCTCAAGCAGCGCTGCTGATCCTCATCGAACCGATCGCCGAGAGGGGCGCGTGGCGCAGTCGTTGGCAGGCCGCAATGAACACGGACGCGACGGGAGACCGGACGCCGGTCGTGGACTTTCATGCCTGGCTAGCCTCCGGGGTCATCGTAGGCACTCCGCTACTGCTTGGGTTTGCGTCGTTGCTCAGCCGTTCGGAGCGCATCAAGGAGGTCGCGCTCCGTGAGACGGTCATGATCATGGGCGCCGCGGGGATCGTCATAGCGGCGCTCATTCTGTCGTCAACAGCGCGTCCGATGTTCGCAAGTCTCTTCGAGAGGATCGACCGCGCATGGGGGTTGCCACGCCCTCGATCGCGATTGCTCAGGTACGCTCTGTTCGTCGTGCTTCCGGCCGCGCTCCTTTTCGTGCCCATGTTCACGGAGTTCGGGGTGCAACTGGGTATCCTCACCGCGCCGCTCGCACTTGCGTTGTTTTTCGTTGCGGAGGGTCTGGTTTGGCGACTTGCGCAAACGATTCGCAAGCTCTGGTTCGAGCCCGGAGGCGGCGGCAGCGCTTTCGCGATTCGCGTGCTGGCCGGACTCCTGCTCGCCTCCGTCGTCACGAGCGTTGCACTTTTCGAGCTGTGGCAGGGCGCCAGTGCCGCAGTAGATGCGGGGCGGGTGATGCCATCGGTGGCTGTGGAGTTGCAGCGTCTGACCGATGCCGACGGCGATGGCGTCTCTTCGCTATTCGGCGGGGCCGACTGTGCAGCCTTCGACGCGAGCCGTTCGCCAATGAATGGCGAAATTCCGAACAACGGTATCGACGACGACTGTGACGGCCAGGATATAACGACGGCACGGGTCCTGCCCGAGTTGGAAGCCTTCTACGGTCAGCTCCCCGATTCAAAGAAGAAGCGCTTCAACGTGCTCTGGCTCGTCGTCGACTCGCTCCGCCCCGACCATCTGAGCACGTACGGCTACGACAAGAAGACATCACCGTACATGGAAGAGCTTGCCAAGGACGCATGGCTGTTCACCCGCGCGTACTCACAGTCCTCGACCACTGCGCTCAGCATGCCGAGCATGTTGAGCGGTCGAAGGCCGAGCAGCATACGATGGAAGGGCGGGTATCCGGAAACCGTCGAAAGCGAATGGATGCTGCCCCAGCTCCTGAGCAAAGAGGGGTACCGCACCACGCTCGCGATCAACCGCTACGTGGTGAAGCATCTCAAGGGACTGCAAAGGGACTTTGAGCGGATACTCTCTGTGCCAGCGGGCGCCGACTGGAAGAGCGGAGAGTACATCATCTCGAATGTCATCTCGGCGGTGGAAGACGCAAAGCGGGCCCGGCGCCCCTTCTTCATCATGGCGCATTTCGATGACGTGCATCACCCGTACCGAGCGCACCAAGGGCGATCTGTGCCGAACTTTCCAAGCTCGCAACGGAACATCTCCGCGTATGACCGCTGCATCGCACACTTCGACAACATGTTGCGATTCCTTACGTCGTATCTCGAGCAGGCGGGCGTGTGGAACGACACCATCGTGATCCTCACCGCAGACCATGGCGAAGAGTTCGGAGAGCACGGTGGCGCCATCCATTCCGTGACGTGCTATGCAGAGTCGGTCCACGTCCCTCTCGTCGTGCGAATACCGGGCTTTGAGCCGCAACGAATATCGAGCCGCGTCGCTCTCACGGACCTCGTTCCCACCCTGCTCGAGGTGATGTCCCTGTCAGTGGATCGCAATTCCCTCGATGGCCAAAGCTTGTTCATTCCCGCACTCGCACCCGAGAGGGCGCATTCCGACCGTCCGATCTTCTGCTCGATCTTCCAGCTGTTGGGCGGACGAAAGAACTTCTTTACGCGCAGCGTGCGGACGGACAAACACGTGCTGGTCTACGAAGCTTTGTCAGACCGCGTTGAGCTCTACGATGCCGTGGCGGATCCAGGGGAGACCGAGAACCTGGCATAAAGCAGTCCCGAGATCGTCGAAGAACTGCGGCCGCTGTTGGGTGCCTCGGCCACTGGCAACCTATGGGAGGCCAGGCGTTTTCAGTAGCTAGCTACCGCGCCGCTAGGATCCGTGTGGGGGAATATGAGAGCTTCGGGAGGGACTGTCGTCGCCAGTTGGACATGAACCCGGAGATGACTACTCTGGCGGCGTGGAAAACGAGTTGAAGCCTTCTGAGGACACGACTGGACTCGCAGTCACTGCTCCTGAGGAGCGGCTGGTGTCGCCGGGGGGCGACGAGTATCTGTCGTCGCTCGTTCGTGGGATGGCCTTGCTGCTTGGTGTAGGTGCCTCGTGCGGCATCGCTGCGTGGGAACTGGTGTACGGCGATCTCATGGTCGACTACATCCGATCGAACGAGATTGAACCCGCGACCCGAAAGCTGCTGTTTCTGTTCGCCGGCGTCGGACTGGCGCTTCCGCTGGTAGCCATTGCGATCTACTGGTGGAGGCGCCGAGCTCGCCCTCTCAATGCGGCCCGTAGGGTCGAGCTCCTCGGCTGGAAGCTTTCGCCGCTGCTCCTTGCGTTCGCTCTTCCCCTGCTGTTTCGGTGGCAGATTTGGAAGGGCCTGGACATCCAGTTCCTGGTCATGGCCGCAATCACCGCAGTCACGGCGCAGAAGCTGTTCTATCGGTCCCTTGCTGAGCCTGCTCTCTGGGGCGCGAGCGCAGGGCCCCTTGCTTCCATTCGCAAACGCGCCGCAGACGCTTTCAATCGATGGTCGCCGTGGCTTCCCTGGGTCCTCGTGATCGGATTGTTCTTCTTCTATGCGTCCTATTTCTCGTTCTTCACCCTACGCAACCACTGGAACCTAGGGACATCCGCGTACGACATGGGGATCGAAGACAATGTCGTCTTCAACGCGATGCGTGGCGAATTGCTGAAAGCCTCGCCGATCTTCGGCCCTGAGGGCACGCATTTGGGTCACCACGCGACTTTCTTCGCGTACTTGCTCGTACCCATCTATGCGCTTGCGCCGCGCGCGGAGACACTGCTGATCATCCAAGCCACGCTCATCGGTGCGGCCGTCATTCCGCTCTTCCTGTTCTCGCGAAATCGTCTCGGGCCTTACCAAGCGGTCTCGATCGCGGCCATGTACGTGTTCTATGCGCCCTTGCACGGCGGCAACCTGTACGACTTTCACTACCCGCCGCTCGGGATCGGATTCGTGTTCTGGATCGCCTATCTGGTCGATGTGGGTAAGTACCGATGGGCCATCATTCCCCTGCTCTTGAGCCTGTCGGTGCGCGAGGACATCGCGCTCTCCGTCTTCGTGCTTGGTGCGTACTTCCTCTTGTCGCGCACCAGGCCCAGGGCAGGGTTGACGCTTGCGCTGATCGGTCTCGGCTACTTTCTCATCATGAAGATGGGCGTGATGCCGTACTTTCGCGACGGCAAGTCTACCTTCGTCTGGTACTACGAAAAGTTGGTTCCGGCGGGCGGACCAGGGGGGTTTGGCGGCGTACTGGTAACGATTTTCGGCAACCCGGGCTACACCCTGGGTACTCTACTCACGAGCGCAAAGGTCAAGTACTTCCTCCAGGTGATGGTGCCGCTGGTTTTCCTGCCATTGCGAAGACCGATAGGCTTGATTTTCTGTTTGCCCGGGCTGGTGATGACCTTGCTGGCGACTCGCTCCGCCCTCTACGACATTGGGTTTCAGTACACCGCGCACTGGGCACTCGAGGGGTTCCTCGCAACAGTCGTCGTCCTGACGATGATCAAGCAGCCCGCCTGGGCCGGAGACCGGCAGGGTGAAACCCGGGTCCGGTCTTGGCTGATCGCGTTAGCGCTAGCGGTCGCTGCCACATCGTATCAACACGGTGCCATTCTTCAGCACAACACCGCACGCGGTGGCTTCTCCGCCTTCAAATTCGATCGGACCGAGGAAGACATCGAGCGCTACGAGAACCTCAAGTCCCTGTGCGTTCTCATTCCCCCAGAGGCCAAGGTCGCCGGGACCGAGAGGACGTTGCCCCATGTCTCCAATCGACCCGATGCGTACACCATTCGCTCCTCAGGCATCCAGGATGCTGAGTTCATCTTGTTCCAGGAGAGCATCGGCGGCGTCGATCTCGACCACATTTACCCGGTAGTCAGCGATGGAACCTTCGGCGTTGTGGAAGTCGCTGGAAGTTTCATTCTCGCCAAGCGCGGGCACTCCACCGAGCGCAATGCCGAGGCCCTGAAGCCCGTTCGCAAGCCGCGACCGCCACGTAGGAAGTAGGAACCCGAATCCGAGGGGAGCTCTTGCCGCGGTCTACTCGAGATGCAGATCGACCCAGGACGCGTGAGCGAACCGCTTTGGTCCCCTGATCAGGACTTCCAAGAGGAGCTCGCGGCTTTCGTCGAGTGGGACGGAGAACGGCACGGCATCCATATTTGAAGTCATCTCCTCGGACTGAAACAGCACTTTCCCCTCGGAGTCGCGGATGCGAAAGCTCATGGTGGCTTTTCCACGCGAACCATCGTCAACACCTACCAAGCCGCTAAGCTTCGTGCCTCCCTGGTCTGCTCGAACGCGGATGAACGAGGGCGCGTGGGCTCCGAGACCTTGCGAGTATTCGCGGCCATTGATTCGTAGCGCGGCTCCGCTCACCGAGCGATCGTATTTCAAGCTCTTCCAACCCTGAGCGTCGCGCACGATCGTGAGCGGCCCGAGCTTGCGGGGAGGGTCTTCGAACAACAACCACTTGCCGTACGCTCCGGCGAACTGTGCACGAGGCCTGTAGCGGCGTACTACCCGCGTGGCTCGGGCCAGGTCTCCGCGGGCGATAACGTAGCGGTAGTAGGTTGGGCGGCCTGTTGGCTCCCGCAGCACGGGCATCTGAAAGTATCGAGCCGAGTCGTTTTGGATCAGGTTTCCGCCGTTCGCAGTGATCCACGCCGGCATTTGCCCAAACTGCCATCGCCCGAAAATCGCGCTGTGGCTATCGGTCTTCGTAACGAGCTGCATGACGTCGCCTTGAGGATCCAGGGCGGCCGCGAGCTCGTCGAAACCGTTCGCCTCCTCGTTGAACCGTTGAAGGCGAACGTTCAACACGACGAGACACAGCACGACGAGTACCATGACAACTCGTGGCAAGTGTCGACCCAGCCGATCATGAGTGCGCGGCGCAAAGGATGCCGGTGCGAATCCGTGCACGAAGACGCAGAACCGGGTGCCGACGAGAAACGTAGAGGCGATCCATTCCGGCAATATGACAAACAACAGCAAGCTAAGGGCCAGGGGGACGGTTCGGGCGACGCTAAAGACCAGCCGTGGTCGCCCAACTAGGGCGAGGATCAGCAGGATCGCGACGCCGACTGTGGCCCAGAATCCATCGCCCGTGGACACGAACGGTCCCGAAAACAGCGAGAGCAGCCGATCGGTGTCGATGAACCAGTCACGCGGTGCGGAACTGTTCGGGCGTCGTTGCATGAGGCCCCACGCCACCGTCATGAGGGCTAGCGGAACGAGGTGTACGCCAGCGCGCCATTTATTGAAAACCTCACGTCGGCACAGATAGCTCACACCCGACGCCAGCATGGCCATGCCGAAGACGATACCGTGGCTTAGAAACAGCGCCAGGCCGAGCACGAACGTCAACAAGATGCCGCGATTCGTGGGCGTCTCGTACTGCTGCTCGAAAGCCGCCAGGTATCCGAAGAGGAGGGGCATCGCGAGGCTGTGAGACAGGAAACCCCAGAGGTAGGTGAGGTCGAAGGCCAGCAAGAAGCCGAAGAGGCCGAACATCGGGTTCGCGCCGACTGTCTTGAGCCAGCGCGCCATCGTCAGCGGCGTTGCAAGCGCTGTCAGGGACAAGAGGCACTTGACGGCGAAGAGAGCGCCGAGGGCTTTCGTCAGCAAGGCCCCGAGCGCGAACGGCAAGACATATGGCGTAGCGAGGTTGTAGCGATAGAGCTGCTGATACTCGAGCGGGCCCTCTCGAAGCTGCCACCAAAGCTTGTACAGATGGGCATGCTGAGCAAGATCGATGCCCGCCGGGTAGTGGTGCCACCACACGGCCGTCAACGCGAGCAGAGCGCACACTGGATACGCCCACCGCGGCAGCTGGGGGTCTCCAGGAGCCTCTCTCGGGAATTGCAGCCACGTCGGGACCACGCCGCCCGTATACCCGCTCTCGGCTGTGGGCGACACCCGGCGGAACTCAGCCAGTGAACCAGTACGCCCAGGCGATGAATAGGAACTGAAAGGGTAGGCGCAGCCAGAGCGCCCAGCGTGGGATCGGTTTCTTTGGGTTCAGGGAAATGTTGTGCGTGAGCATGTAGATGTTGGCTGGGAAGACCGCGACGTAGAGCGCGATGAGGCCCCAGGCGGCCCATGGGCGTGTGGCAGGAACGAGGAGCCCGATGCCGCCGAGGATTTCGAAGAAGCCGCTGATGTAGACGAGCGCGAGGGGTGCCGGCAGGAAGCCTCGGGACGATACGAACGAATGGTTTGGGGCGGGCGAAGTGGAGGGCCCCGACGGCGATCATCAGGAGGGCGAGGAGGCAGAGGGCGGCGACTTTGAATGGGGGCATGTTTGCGTTTGTAGCTCAGCCTGCGCCTGAGGGACTCGCGCTGCCGGTGCGTGTGGGTGGGGTGGATGCCGTGCTAGATCTTCTGTGCATGGGAGCAGAGCGGACAAAGCCCCTTCGGGCGGAGCAGTTCACCACGGCGCGGGACGCGCAGCCGCGTTGGTATCGCGCCGTGAATTCCATGGGGCGCTTGCTGCCGAGCTTTGGGAAGCCATCGGCCGAGGCCTGGTTTGCCAAAGCCAAGCGGCAAATTCCGGGGGTTGGCGACCCAAGGCCCGAAACCGTAGCCGCGCTCGATGCTCTTCTTTGCTCCGTGAACGAGGACGCGGCCTTGAGCTTTGCCGGCCGAATTGCTGCGCAGATGGATTCTCTCCGTATGGCAGGGCAGCATCTGCAAATCGAACAGGCGCTTCGGGAGACGCCGGAGATCCTCCAAACCCGCATCCCGTCGCCGATTTTCCTCATCGGTTGGATGCGCACCGGTACCACTTTCGTGCATCGCCTGATGGCCCAGGACCCGGAGACGCGGACCATGCCCTACTGGGAGAGCATGTATCCGGCGCCGCCCAAGAAGGGGAAGGACCGCCGCGCGGAGCAGCTGGCCCATGTGCTCGAGCAGCTCGAGAGCATTTCGCCGAACTACGCGGCGATTCATCCGATGGGCGCTCGCGAGCCTGAGGAGTGTGTTGCGCTCTTCACCAACGTTTTTCGGACTCTCCAGTACAACGTTCAATACCGCGTGCCCGGCTACGTCGACTGGCTTCGGGCCGAGGACCCTCGCATCGCGTACGGGCAGTACCGGCAGCAGCTTCAGCTGGTGCAGTACCACCGGCCGCACGGAATCAGGTTCGC
This sequence comes from uncultured delta proteobacterium, assembly GCA_963842915.1. GTDB lineage: Bacteria > Myxococcota_A > Polyangia > Polyangiales > Houyiibacteriaceae > SG8-38. Next base: position 203,424 of record CAWJII010000006.1, read on the forward strand.
GCTGAAGGACCCTACGCATTCGGTTTTCGTCGACACGATTCTCGAGCTCTTTCCCGATGCGCGCTTCGTGTTCACCCATCGCGACCCGGCGACGACGCTCAGCTCGCTCTGCAGCCTCCATGCCTATACCCGGGCGCTCTTCAGCGACGACGTCGACCCGCATGCCCTCGGGCCGGAGCTGCTCAACAGCTACCTTCCGGCGTCACTCGAGCGCGCTCTCGAAGTTGTCGACGCCTTGCCGCCGGGGAGCGTTGCGCACATGCGGCACGTCGACGTGCGGCGTGATCCGATCGGCACCATGGCTCAGGCGTATCGAGACCTGGGTATGGAGCTCAGCGAGCCTGCCAGGGCGGCAATGCAGGGGATGCTCGACGGGGAGAGTCGGAAACCTCGGGACGTTCACATCCACAGCCCGGAGGGCTTTGGGCTCAGCTCAGACGAGATTCGCGAGCGCCTGTCGCGGTACTGCCAGCGCTTCGACTTATGAAGCCTCGGGCTTCTTGCTGATCTTCGCCTTTGCGCCCCTGAACATCCGCCGGACCCAGACCCCGGCCAAGATGAACAGGAACAACAGGACGAGCAGGACGACCATGTTGAACCAAGGGACGTACACGTAGTCCGGCTCGACTTCCTTCAAGGAAAGGACATTCGGGTAGGAGTCCAGGACTGCGATTCGCAGGCCGTAGTACCTGAGGAGGGCGGTCTCATCGACCTCGTTCTTGGCGAGCTTCGATGCCTCGGCAGCGATGTCTCCCGAATCCCATTTGAGGTACCAGCCGTTGTCCTCGTTGCGAAACACGATCGCCTTCCGCGTGTCCCGTTCCTCCGCGTAGATGAACCGAACGTCGCGGCTACGGTGGTCACCGGTCGCCGCGTCCTTGGTGTCCATCCGTTTGACCTCGGTTCCCGTGATGAGCACCTTCGTCGCCCGGGGCATGAAGTAGTAGAGCGTCCCCGCAAAGACCAGCGCCACGAGCGCCGCCACCACTATTCCCAGCTTTCGTGAGATCGTCATAGGGTCGAGTCATACGGCCATGTCGGGGGGGGGCGCAACCGTGAAGAGTGTTCAGAGGCCGCGCGACCACTCGGGGCGCAGCGCGACGTCGCCGGCGAGTGCTTTGTCGAGAACTTTGACGATGCGATCTCGGTCTTGGGGGAGCCGGCCGGCGAGCGGCAGGTAGTTCGACGCGTGGTTGGTCCGGAAGACCGCATCGGTCGGCGAGGCCTCGGCCACAATCGTACGGAGCTCTTCGAGCATCCGAGTCACCGAAGGGAGGGTGAACTTGCCCTGAGCCTGCATCTTGGCGATCGGTGTTCCGGGAATGACCGTCAGAGTCAACGCCGAGACGAACTCCGGATTCATGGCGGTGATGAGCTTCGCGGAGCCCGCGGCGTGCTCCGCGGAGCGCTCGGTGCCAGCAGCGCCAAGCAGGAAGATCGCGGAGATTTGCATGCCAGCGTCATGCGCGCGCCGGGCTGCTTCGACGTGCTCCTCGAAGTTGGAGCCCTTGGCGATTCGCTTGAAGGTGATGTCGTCGCCGGTCTCCGGGCCCATGTAGAGGAGGGACAGGCCGAGCTCGCGAAGGCGCCGAAGCTCTTCGGGGCTCTTCTCGTTGACGTTCATCGCCGTCGCGTAGGCGGTCACCCGCTTCATCCGCGGGAACGCGTCGCGGCAGGCGTTCAGGATGGCCTCCCAGTGCTCGAGGTCCAAGACCAGGGCGTCGCCGTCCGCAACGAAGACTTTGCGGACGCGGTCGCCGAAGCTCTGCTTGGCTTCCTCGATGTCGGCGAGCGTTTCTGCGAGTGCCCGAACCCGGAACGTCTTGCTCCGGTACATGTCGCAGTAGGTGCAGTGGTTCCAGGAGCAGCCGATGGTCGCCTGGAGGATGTACGCGTCGGCCTCGCTCGGAGGCCGGAAGACTTGTCCTTCGTATCGCATCGGTTCTAGGGCTTGACGTCGAAGGTCATGCCCGCGGCGCGCAGGCGTTCGACGAGGCGCATGCCCATCGTGGGAGCGGGTGTCAGGATTCCGCCCTCTGCTTCGAGCTCCTGGCCTTCTAGCGCGAGACAGAGCGCAGCTTCAGAGAGCATGACGGCGGTCGAGCCGTAACCGGGGTCGCGTTGGTCCGATACGGTGCCGCTCAGCGACTTGCCGTCACCAAGTGCCACGAACTCGGTTCGGAAGCGACCCTTGGCTCGGACTTCGGCGTTCGGCCCTTCGCCGGGGGAAGGGAGGCGCTTCTCTACAAACGGCCTGGTGAGGGGGATGGCGAGCGATGCCATGAAGGCGACCATTCCGCCGGCAACCGATAGGGCTCTCGAAAACCCCTTCGCGCCTTTGCCGGTGCCCATCACCTCGGAGTAGCGGAAGTCCTCGCCCCAGGGCTGACCCATCAGCGCGTGGCTTCGCCGGACGATGCGCGTATTGATGGCCGCCATGACGAACGGCCCCGTCCACATATTGAAGTGCTTATCGAAGTGCGCGCCGGTCTGATCTCCCTTGTCGGGACCCCGCGTTCCCTTGGGATTGAGCGCGTAGGGATCGCCGAGCACTTTTCGCAAGCCCGGGTTCGCTTTCAACTCGTCGACGATGTTCATCATGCTGGCGACCGTGCCGCCGCTCATCCCGCCTCTCATGTCGACCGCGGCCATCTTGACCTGCGAGGCGTACTTGCCGTGCCGTTGCTTGAACGCTTCTTGCACCATCAGAGTGCCGAGGTCCGAAGGGATCGAGTCGTAGCCGCAGCAGTGCACGATCCGCGCGCCGGTCTTCTTTGCTTCTTCATGGTGGGCGTCGATCATCGCGCGGACGAAATGGGTTTCGCCGGTCAGGTCGCAGTAGTCGGTTCCGTTGCGCACACAGGCGGCGACGATTTCGGCGCCGTACTTGGCGTAGGGCCCGACCGTGCTGATCAGGACTTCGGTTTTGGACGCGATCTCATCGAGCGAGTCCACGTCAAAGCTATCGCCAACCAAGATCGGAAGCTGCGGGGCGCCGATCTCCTTGGCAATTCCTTCGAGCTTCTGTTTGTTGCGCCCAGCAAGCGCCAGTCGGAGTCCGGTCTCTCCCCCGAGGTAGTTGCGGACGAGGTAGTCGGCGACCAGGCGTCCGGTGAAGCCGGTGGCACCCCACAGAACGATGTCGAAGTCACGTGAGCGGTCGCGGGGGCGGGGGAGGTTGGTCATCGGAGAGTCATAGGGCAGCGCCAGCTACAGCGCCAGGCTACGCTGCCTGCCCGACTTGGTGCCAGCGCCGGTGTTTGGGGGGCGGGTGTTGGATTGGTTGGGTGGTTAGGTTTAGTTACACCGCCCGCCCACCCCCACCCGTGGTCCTCTCTGCCGCGCGCTTCTCGCGCTTGGCGGCGCTTTGCGCCGGGCTTCGCCCTTCGGGCTCGCGCTGCCGCGCATGTCCAGGGTCGGTGCCAGTGCCAGTGCCAGCGTCAGCGTCAGGGGCAGCGGGAGGTGGCGGCCGGAACCCGCCTCTTACTTCGGCGAGGAGCTCTGCGAATCGAATCGTGGTCTGGTCTCCCAAGAACGGGCCGATGATCTGGATGTTCACGGGCAGACCGGCTGGAGTGACGCCGACCGGTGCGCTCGTCGCTGGCAAGAACGCGGCGGTCGCCAGGGCTGCCCAGCAAACGTGATCCATGTACGGGCGCTTCTCGCCGTTGACGGTGATTCTTCGCGACAGTGGGTTGCCTTCGGTCTGATGCGGAAACGCCGTCACGGGGACGACGGGCGTGAGCAGCACATCGATGTCCTTGAAGAGCTCGCGGCATTGCCAGCGCAGCTTCGTGCGCCCTTCGTTTGCGCGGTTCCAATCGGAATGCGACTGGTGCATGCCGCGTGCGGCGTTCATCGTGACGAGGTCAGTCTTGATGCCTAGGCGCTCTGCCAATGCGTAGTAGGGCACGAGCATGCGCGTCATCGTCCGGAGTGGCATGGGCATGTCTCCGCCGATGACACCCATCAGCAATCGGACGTACAAGGGTACGATTCGTTCCAGCTGAAGCGGTTCGCCGATGTCCACTAGCTTTGCGTGCGGTCGGAGCGCCTCGATCGTCGCCTCGAGCTCATCGCGAACGCTAGAGTCGATGGGGCAGAGCGGGTCGTCCAGCCAGTACCCGACCCTGAAGTCCTTCAGCCGCTCGGCGCGCGGCGAAGGCAGATTCAGCGTCCATCCGGCTCGCGAGAGCTCGTCCGGGCCAGCGATCACATCGAGCGCCAGCTGCAAGTCGCCCGCCGTTCGCGCGAGCGGACCGACCACCGCCAGATCCGGCTCGCTCCTTGTTCCGGGCGGCCCGGGAATGTGCCCACGCCCCGGAACGATTCCGTGTGAAGGCTTGTGGCCGTAGACCCCGCAATAGTGAGCTGGGGTTCGAATCGAGCCGCCGATGTCGCTGCCGATCTCCAAGGGCACGAAGCCGGCGGCCAGCGATGCAGCTGCGCCACCGGAGGACCCCCCGACCGTTCGCGTGACGTCCCAAGGGTTGTTGGTGCGTCCGTAGACCGCGTTGTAGCTCTGCCAGTCGCCCCCGTAGATGGGCAGGTTGGTCTTTGCGACAACGATCGCGCCAGCCTCGATTGCGCGGTGCACCGCAACGGCATCTTGTTGTGGCACGTGGTCGCGAAGCTCCGGCGCACCGGAAGTCGTGACGAGGCCCGCGGTTTCCAAGGAGTCTTTGATCGTCATCGGAAGGCCGTGAAGGGCACCCAGCGTCTCTCCCTTCGCGCGGGCTGCGTCGGCCCCTCGGGCCGCCTCCCGGGCGCGGTCATAATCTTTCGCCACAACGGCGTTGAGCTCCGGGTTCGACGCTTCGATGCGGCCGATGCATGCGTCCACCAGCTCGAGGGAGCTGACGTCGCCGTCTCGAAGCAAGGCCAGGCATTCCGAAGCCGATCGATAGCTCAACTCGTCCAACGTGACCTCATGGCGTCGGAGCGTACCTCAAACGCAATGAGCGGTGACGGCCTTTTTCCGACCGACGCTCTGGGGAGCCTTGTGCTCTGTTCGGCCCGGGCTACGGTCTTGCGGATGGCCGCCGAGTCCGACATTCGCGCAGCGCTGAAGCGCTGGCTTCAGCAGCGACTGACCGAGGGGGAGCAGCCCAAGCAACAATGGCGTCAGTTGCTCGAAGCGACCTGGGACCACCTCCTTGGAACGCCCGTCGGCGAGTTGGTTGACGTGGAGACGGTGAAGGCCGTCACGGACGCCTTTCTCGAGACCGACATCGTCACCGAGCTCGCGCGCCCCATCACGCCGAAGATCGCCCGAGCGGTCATCGCGGAGTTGCGTGAAGACGAGCGGCCGCTGAGCCGTTTTCTGCCCCCGGACGCGCAGGCAAAGCTTCAAGAGGCGATCGCCCGGCCCGGCCTCGTTCACCCCGATTGGGTGCGGGCTATATTTCGCGGCGAGGCGGCCGAAGCAGTCGTCAACGACGCCCTTTATCGCGCCTTGAAGGACTTCTCGACCTTGCTGCCGAGGCTGATGATGAAGGTCTCTCCGGTCGGCCGCTTCGGCATGCTGGGCAGCGCCGGCGCTTTCGCCGAGAAGCTCATCGACGACCTGCAGCGTCGTATCGAGCCGGAGATCAAGTCGTTTATCGCCGACAGCACCGAGCCCGTGCTGAAGCGGGCAGCCGAGTTCACCATCGCCAAGATCGACGAGCCGGCTTCGATCGAGTTTCGCGCGACCTTCATGAACTTCGTGCTGTCGAAGTCCACGGCCTTCTTGCTCGAAGCGGCGGATGACGAGCTCATCGCGGACATCGGCACGGTGGTCGAGCTGAGCGCCCGGCACGTCACGGCCATGCCGGAGATGCGCGACGACATCCATCGTTGGATCGACCAGGCGCTCGGCCACGCTGAGGGCAAGACCATCGGGGAAGTGCTCGAGCTGAGCGCGGGCCAGGTGCGGCCGCCGATCGATGCCCTCGCCGACGCGACCTGGCCCGTGTTCACCTCAGTGCTCGGCAGCCCGCACGCACAGACCTGGGTCGACTCGCTCGTCGACGAGCTGCTCGACGAGCACGAACGCCTCGCCTCGAGCTAGCCTAGCCGCCTAGACATGCGCGACGACGCAAGGCGCCACGCGGGAAGCCCGTTCCGCCGAGAGTCGACGGAACGGGGGTCGGTGCGTACGAAGCCTAGTGCGCCGCTGGCTTCAGCTTCTCCATCGCCTGGTCGACCGTGAAGCTGGCGGCCTTTTGCCGCGGCGGGAACTCCTGGAACGTCTTTAAGAAGTTGCCGACGATCGCCTGCGCACCGTAGAGCATGTAGGCCCGGTCGATGAGCCAGTCGTAGTACGTGTTCGAGGTGATGGGCGCGCGTTCGTACGGGTCGCGGCGCAGGTTGAGGATCAGCGGAACGCGAAGCGGGACGAAAGGATCCATCCAGACTCGGAGCGTGCCCTCTGTCTTTTGCTCCAAGAAGACGGCCTTCCAGTCTCTGTAGCGAACGGCCGCGAGGTCGCCGTCGTCGGTGAAGTAGAAGACCTCCTGGCGAGGCGCCTTGTCTTCCTTGCCGGTCAGGTATGGCAGGAAGTTGTAGCCGTCGAGGTGCACTCGGAAGCCCTTCTGACGGCGCTTCTTCTTCTGCAGGAGCTTCTCTTTGATGTTCGGGTCGCCCGCCATCGCGACGAAGGTCGGGAGCCAGTCCATGTGGTGCATGATGTCGTTGGAAACCGAGCCAGCCTTGATCTTGCCGGGCCAGCGCACCATGGCCGGAACACGCCATCCGCCTTCCCAATTGGTGTTCTTCTCGCCGCGGAACGGCGTGGCTGCTGCGTCGGGCCAGCTGTTGTAGTGCGGCCCATTGTCAGTGCTGTACATCACGAAGGTTTCGTCGGCGATGCCTAGCTTGTCGAGCAAGTCGAGAAGCTGTCCGACGTGCATGTCGTGCTCGACCATCCCATCGGCGTACTCGTCCTGTCCAGAGATGCCGCGGTGCTCGGCTTTGACGTGCGTGCGGAAGTGCATTCGCGTGCCGTTCCACCAGACGAAGAAGGGCTTGCCGTCTTTGTGGGCCTGCTCGATGAACCGAATCGCAGCGGCGACGGTTTCGTCGTCGATCGTTTCCATGCGCTTCTTCGTGAGAGGCCCGGTGTCCTCGATGCGGCCGTCGGCGTAGCTGTGAATCACGCCGCGCGGCCCGAAGCGCTTTGCGAACTCTGGGTTCTTTGGGTAGTCCTCGTTCTCCGGCTCTTCTTCGGCGTTGAGGTGGTAGAGGTTTCCGAGGAACTCGTCGAAGCCGTGATTGCTCGGGAGCATCTCGTTCTTGTCGCCGAGATGATTCTTGCCGAACTGTCCAGTGGCGTAGCCATGCGGCTTGAGGAGCTGGGCGATGGTGGGGTCCTTGGCGCTCAGACCCTGGTCGGCCCCGGGCATCCCGACCTTGCTCAGGCCTGTTCGGAACACGCTCTGGCCGGTGATGAACGACGAGCGGCCCGCGGTGCAGCTCTGCTCGCCGTAATAGTCGGTGAAGATCAGGCCCTCGGCCGCGACGCGGTCGATGTTCGGGGTCCTGTAGCCGACTAGGCCCATCGTGTAGGCGCTGATGTTCGATTGTCCGATGTCGTCACCCCAGATGACGAGGATGTTGGGTTTGGATTGTGTGTCGCCTTCAGCGTCGACTGGAGCGGCTGTGCTCAACAGTGCCAATCCTAGAAGTAGCGCGGTCCATTCTGCTCGAATCATTCAAATCTCCCGAAATTCGTTGAAGTCGGTGAAGGTACCCGCCGAGGGCTACGCAGGTCAACGACTAACGGGACGCGCTGTCCATGGGGACTTCTCGGCGGGGTTCGCGGCTAGCCTGGCTCTGGTGGCTCCGCTTCGGCATGAGGAGGAACCTGTTTGACTTCGAGGCCCTCTATCGGTGCGTCGTGCGTGCGACAGCGGTTGAGGTGGTAGGTGATTCGCCAGGCGTGGTAGGCGACTCGTCTAGCGCCGCGCACGGCGTCCAGACGTTCGATGGCTTCGCTCGCGTCCACATCTCCCTTAGCAACCCCTTCGAGCACATCTTCGCGATACTCGCGACCCTGCTGTTGCAGCGATTGCCACGCGGTCTCGAGGCCTTCTTCGGGGACCGTCCGTTCGCCGCGGGCCAGTGCTTTGCCGACCTCGTTCAGCACGGGCCCGAGCTCTCTCGCGATCGTCGCGAGCTTCGGATCTTCTTTCAAGGTTGCCCAGCGGTCCGACTCCTCGCAGCGATCCGCCATGCGGTCGAGGTGGTCGATGACGTGCATCGCCGAAAGGTGTCGATGGTAGGTCCATCCCAGGTCCGGCGAGCTGCGTATGCTCTCGACGTAGTCGCGCGTTTCGCTCAGGGCCTGCCGTAGTTGGGCGATGAGCGAGTCTGCACTGTGTGCGCGGCTGACCGACAGTAGCTGCAGGACCGTGTCGAATGTGCTGGCCGTGAGCTCCGCCAGCGTGGCGCCAAGTGCGTCGAGCGCAGCGGCAGGGGCGTCGAGGAGCGAGAGGTCGAGAATACGCGCGAAAGGTACGCCCTTTCGGGGGGTGAGCCGGATGAGGAGGCGCGCAAACTGAGCCGCGAAGGGCAGGGCGATACTCACCCCGACGAGATTGAAGAGGGTGTGGAACCCCACCAGGACGAGCTCTGGCTCTGAGGCGAGCAGGCGCGGTGCGAATCGTTGGAGCCCCTGCATGAAGGGGACGAGGATCAGGAACGCCCCCGCGCCTGCGAATAGGTTGTACACGGCGTGGGCATAGGCAGTGCGGCGTGCATGCACAGACCCGCCAACGCTGGCGAGGACCGCGGTGACCGTCGTTCCGATGTCCATCCCGATGACTACCGCGGCGGCCTGTTGCACCGTCATCGCGGACGCATTGACCGCGGCCAAGGCCATGGCCACGCCTGCGCTCGAGGACTGGGTCGCGAGCGTGAAGCCGATACCGAACACGACCAGCAGCAAGCGCCCTGTCCAGGTGTCATCGGGAAAACTTTCGGGTGTAATGACGCCGACGAATCCACCCATGCCTTCTTGCAAGAGCGAGATGCCGACGAAGATCAGTCCGAAACCCGCTATTGCGAACCCGGCCGCCGAGGCGCGTCCTGGAGCGAGGAGGCGGATGAGCACGCCGACCAGTACGATCGGCAGTGCCGCGGTGCCGAGCTCGAGCTTGAAGCCGAGCAGGGCCACCAGCCAGCCGGTTATCGTCGTGCCGACGTTCGCGCCGAGGACGATGCCGAGCGCTTGAGGGAATGTGAGCAGGCCGGCGCCCACGAAGCCCACGGTTGCAACGGTGGTCGCGCTGGACGACTGCACCACGGCCGTGGTTACTGCGCCGGTCATCGCGCCGGAGAGGGGGCTCCGAGTGAAACGGCTCAACATGCGGCGCAGTGCGCGTCCCGCCAGGGCGCGCAGGCCCTCGGTGAGAACGAGCATTCCCAAGTAGGAAAAGCCCGAGGCCACCTAGGCAAAGCAGGACGCCGCTCATCATGTTCGGATCGCTGGCGCTCAGGAGCATGGGCGGAGTCTAGCGGAACCCCGCGCAACATGGGGCCCAAGCCCTGCTAAGCTAGGACCATGAGTGAGGACTTACGCGCTCGGCTCGCGCAGGAGATCCAGAACGTCGACTGGAAGCCGCTCGGGCCGCACGCCAAGCGAGGGGGCTTGGTGCTCGTCGCTCCGCAGCTCGACCTGTTGGAAGTCGCGGTTGCGGTTGCCCAAGACGACAGCGAACGAGTCCGATGCTGGATGGCGGCAGGGCAGCTCAGCAAGCCCACCGACGCGCAAATTGAAGCCTGGCAAGAGGAAGAAGTCGGCGAGCAGTTCAACGTCGCGATCGTCCAGCCCTACGTGTTGGCGCAGCGCCAGCTCGATGCCGCCTAAGAGCCCGCCGCTCAACGCGATCGAAAGATCCAGACCTCGCTGGCCGTGAAGTTAATCACGGTGCCCACCGCGATGCCGACTAGATTTGCGATTCTGTAGTCGACACCGAAGAGCTCGACGGCGCCCATCAAGATGATGACGTTGCCGGCGAACGCTGCCATGACCGCGGCTGCGTGGTACTGAATCGCGCGGCGAATCAAGCCCGGCTCGCTGAGGGGCACGCGCCAGGTCCATGTGTGATTCAGTACGAAGTTCGTGAGAATCGAAACCTCGATGGCAATGATGCTCGAGAGCAGCAAAGGGGCACCAAGGGTTCCGTGCAAAAGCATGAGGAGCCCCTGGTTCACGACGACGCCGCTCAAACCCACTACGCCAAAGCGGAGCATGCGTCCGATGGAGCCTTCGCGGAAACGGCTTGGGGGAGGGTCGGTCATGGGCGAGGCTGGGCGATTACTGGGGGTTCTCGTAGATCGTCACACCGCCGACGAGCGTTCGTTCGATGCGGATATCGCGGAGATTGCCGTCGAAGTCGAGCGGATTCTCGGACAGGATCACCAAGTCTGCGAGCTTGCCGGCTTCGATCGAGCCGAGTTGCTCATCCAAGCGGAGCTGCCAGGCGGCATCGGACGTCATCGCGCGCAGCGACTGCTCTACGGAGATCCGTTCCTCGGGGCCCAGCATCAGTCCGCTCGAGGTCAGGCGCGCGACCGGGGTCCACAGCTGGAGCATCGAGTCGATGGGGACCACGGGGGTGTCGAGATGGGTCGTGAACCGAATGCCGAGGTCGGCGGCGCTTGCTGCAGGGCTTATCCGCGCCGCACGCTCGGGTCCGAGGAAGATATCCCGGTGGCGGTCGCCCCAGTAATAAACATGAGCACTGAAGAAGCTTGGAGTCACACCCAGTCTCTTCATCCGATCGAGCTGATCGTAGCGGGACATCTGCGCATGGACGAGCACAGGGCGAGCGTCTTTGGCTGGGCAGGCCGCGAGCGCCGCTTCCCAGGCATCGAGGAACTGGTCGATTGCGGCGTCGCCGTTCCCGTGAACCGCCACTTGCTGCCCCGTGCAATGAATCGCTTTGACCTGCGCCTTGAGCGACTCCGCCTCGATATTCGGATAGCCTCTGTAATCCGCCGCGTGTTCGCCAGGCTGGTGGTAGGGCTCCGAGAGAAATCCGGTGTACCCCTGTATCGATCCATCGCCGACGAACTTCGCAGCGCCGATGTGTACGCGGTCGCTCGCGTATTGCCCGAGATCCACGATGCCCTTGGCCGCCTCGAGGGCGAGCTCGTCCTTGGACCAGATCACCAGGCGCTGGGGAAAGAAACCCAGTTTCGAGCCAACGCTCAAGCCCTTCACCTGTTCGAATGTCGCGAGCCCGTTCTGGACTGTCGTGAATCCCTGTGCGGCGTAGGTGTCCGCCGCGGAGCGGACGACGGCGATCTGCTGGAGAGGAGGCATGTTGAGCGCGTCCATTTGCAGAGGCCGGGCGGCGGTCTCGAGGAGGAGGCCTGTCGGTTCTCCCGTTTCCGGATCTTTGCGAATCTCTCCGCCGGGCGGATCCGGCGTCTCTGCGCTGATTCCGTAACGCTCGAGAGCCACCGAGTTCACCACGGCCATGTGCCCGGAGATGTGCATCGCGAGAATCGGGCGGCTCGTCGAAACGCTGTCGAGATCGTCGCGGGTGAAGTGCCGCCGATCTTCGAGCATCGTGTCGTCATAGCCAAAGCCGAGCAGCCAGCCGTCACCCGCTTGCTCGGCGTCGACCTTCTTCAGCGCATCGAGGGCTTGGGCGATGTTGGTGACTCCACCGATGAGAGGGCTGTTCAGGTCTGCGCCGATCGCCTCGAGCCCCGCGCCTGGGAAATGACCGTGGGCTTCGATGAAGCCTGGGACGACCGTGCGCCCATCGAGGTCCAGCGTGACGTCCGCTTCGGACAGCCAGCGCTGCACGTCCCGGTCGCTGCCAACCGCGACAATCCGATCTCCTTCAATGACGAGCGCCGTGGCTCGGCGGCCCTGGGCGTCCATCGTGAGGATCTGTCCGTTGGTCCAGACCTGCAGGCCTGGCGGCGATGGGTGCAGTTGCCTCCAAGCGATGCCGCCGCCGACGACGACGAGAATGACCAGAGCGACCAGCGCCCATGCGAACCCCCGGATGATCTTCTTCACGGCGGCCATCCTACGCCCGTCTACGGAGGCGCTGCAACGGCCGCGGGCGGCCGGGCGAGGCCCCCCATTGTGAGGTCGATGACAGAGGCGATCTCGGTCGAATCGTCAGAAATATCGTTTTTCTGATGCAAAAAGCATCGTCTTGAGAGAACATCAGCCTTCCCCGTCGCCGCAAAGGAGAAGGCCCATCCTCAAGTCCAAGACAGTGTCGCTCGTGTTGCTCGCAGGGTGGTTGCTCCTCGGTGGCCTCCACACAGTGGCCTACGCGGCGGACCTGCCCGAACAGGAAGCCAAGATCCTCGGCTACTGGCAGCGCGGCGAGGGCGAAGCGATTATCGAGGTGAGGCGCGAGGCGGATGGCTATCACGGCGTCATCGTCGATGGCGGGCAACGGCCCGAAACAGTCGGCATCGAGGTGTTTCGCCAGCTCCGCTACGACAAGAACGACGGCGCCTGGCATGGCCGGGCGTACTCGATCAAGCGCAAGCGCGAAGTCCCGATCGACATCGAAGTCCCTAGTGCCAAGGAGCTGCGGCTCACCGCGCACATCATGATCTTCAAAAAGCGCGTACAGTTCACTCGAGTCCCCGACGCGCAGGTCGCTGGCGTGCAACTCGCGGAGCGCTGATCGCAGAAACTGAGGGGGAGAGCCATGGTCGCAGCGCACTCGGTCGAGGGAGGGCACCCGCCCGCATCGCCGCACGGGCCGTTCCAAGAGCTGTTCGATGGCGTTTGGTTCGTGCGCGGTGGCATTCGGATGCCGATGCGCTTGCCGATGCGAATCGGCCGCTCGATGACGGTGGTCCGGGGCGATGACGGCCTCGTGATTCTGAACAGCATGCGCCTGAGCGACGACGGATTGAAAGAGCTCGACGCACTGGGGGAGGTGAAACACGTCGTGCGCATCGGCGGGTTTCATGGGCGCGACGACGCCTTCTACCGGGAGCGCTATGGCGCGAAGGTCTATGCAGTCGAGGGTCAGAGCTATGTCCGGGGCTTGGGCCCGAAAGACAAAGCCCCTGCGCCGTTCATGGAACCGGACCAATGGCTCAACGAGCAAAGCGCCCTTCCGATCGCGGACGCTTCGCTCAAGGTGTTTACGACCTCCGATCCGCCCGAGGGGATCTGCAGGCTTGCGCGCGAGGGCGGCATTCTCATCGCGGGCGACTCCTTGCAACAGACGCCGGCTCCCGACGAGTACTACAGCTTCCTCGCGAAAATCATGATGAAGCGAATGGGCTTCATGAAGCCTTACAATGTCGGCCCTGGCTGGCTTCAGTTTGCGCACCCCACGGCCGCTGACGTGCGCTCGATCCTCGACTTGGAGTTCGAGCACGTCCTGCCCGGGCACGGTGCGGCCGTAATCGGCGGCGCCAAGGAGAAGTACCGAGCTGCAATTGAGGGCGAGCTCAAGGGCTGCCACACCTGAGTCAAGGTCGCCCGAGCTACGGAGGGGGACTGGGAGGTATCGATGCGTTGGTTGATTGGTTTCTTGGTCCTGTTCATTGCGGCGCCCGCGCTGGCTTTCGAGGGTGAAATCGAAGCGAAGTCCATCGGAGACGCTTCGTCTGGCGCGGTCAAATTTCAAATCTACGTCGCCAAGAACGGAGACGTGCGAATCGACACCACGGCGAAGAGCTCTCGCGGGAAGGCGAATCGCGCCTCATACATCAAGCCGGCCAAGGGCAAGTACGACTACGCACTCGACCACGAGCGGAAGCAGGCCACCAAGATTGCGAAGGACACCATCACGAAGATGGCCCAAAGCCAAGCCGGCAAACAGAAGAACGAGAAACCAAACGTCGAGGTCAAAAAGCTTGGCACCGACAAGGTCGCCGGGCAGAGCACGCGCCACCTACGGGTCATCGACAAGGACGAAGGGAGTACCGCAGACCTCTGGTTGAGCGACCGGTACCCGGCAAAACTCTGGCAAACGATTTTCTCGTTTGGCGGCGATGGCGGCAAGGGCCAGAGCAGTCAATGGACCCGAATCATGGAGAAGGAATACGGCTTCAAATCCGGTTTCGTCATGAAGATGCAGTCCAAGGACAAGGGCGGCCGGCAAGGCGGCCTCGAAGTCACCCGGATGCAGGAGAAGACGGTCGCAGCCAGCAAGTTTGCGGTGCCGCCGGGCTACGAGGTGACGGAGGTGCCGGACATGCCAGCGGGCATACCGAACATGAAGATGCCGACCAGCCAAGAAGAAGCCGAGAAAATGCGCGAAGAGTGGATGAAGAAGATGCAGGAGCAGCAGCGCTAGAGCGGGCGGGACACCCAGCCGTGCTTCCACATCCACAGCAGGAGTCGCTCCCGGAGGGCCATCGCGGTGGAATGGCTTCTGGGATGGGTTGAGGGCATGTTGGCCCTATACGCAAGAGGCGTGCCGGGCGTTTTCGTCGTAGTTCCGGGCCGAGCGGCTGCCCCTGTGCCTCGAGGGCACGGATTCTGTGGCGCCACAGGCACAGTGTGGTCAAAGGGCCGGCTTCATCCGTCGTAGAACATCGGCCCAGAGCCTCTCTCTCGGAACCACTTCGTGATGACGATCTTGTGTCCACAGCTGACAGGCATGCCGTGGTGCAGTGTGTCCGGGTTCGGCGTGCCGTCGGGGTACAGGTTGTTCCAGATGACGGCTTGCCCCTTTTTCGGAGAGAACTCCTCGTCGATATTGCAGAACTGCGTGCCGCCGCCCTCCATGCCCTCATTCAGATAGACCATGAAAGTCCAGGTGCGATTGCCGGTGCGCGAGGCGTGCTCCAGGTACTCGGCCGTCCCGCGCTCGAAGTAGTCGGTGTGCGCCTTGAACTCCTGACCCAGGTCGTAGCGCTGCGCTTGGATGCCCTCGGAGTACTGGACGCGAATCCCCAGCGTCCTGGCGATCTTCTCATCCATGGCGGCTACTGTAGGGTCGTTCAGTAAGGACAAATCGCTGGTGCTGCTGGTACGGAAATACTTGTCGCCGCGGTCCAGCGTGATGGTCGACGGTCGCAAATTGCGACTGATGATGTCCACCATCGCATCGCATTCAGCCACGGTCGCGAAGTCATCCAGTACGTAGATTTGCGCCCTGTCGGTTTCCACCTTGCGCAGTTTCGGGTCCGCTGCGTGCCGAGTGAGGCGGGGTTCGGCAAGGGCCTGGTAGTTGGGCCAGGCGGAGGCGAAAAAATCCGTGTCCGCGGGGAATCGCTCTCCCATGCTTTCTCGGATTGCATCGAGCTCGAACTCGTTGTCGAGCAGGATACTCACCAGCTCGCCCGGGTCGCATTGGCGCTCCAGGTTTTCCGCGAGCCAAGTCGTCCAGGCCTCATCGAGTGTTCGTTTGGTCATGGCGGTGGCCCCCCGTCGGCCCTCGTTCCCCTGACTCTCGAATACCAAATCCGTCACCGGGGCGCACACGCAGCTTGAAAAGCCCGCTCACGAACCTACAGTCCATATCAACTTCGACCTTGGAGAGCCAGGGATTCTTGGGGAAAGCAGAGGGGTGGCCTGTGGCTTGCTGCTGGTGATATCCAGGGTAGCGCGCGAGCGCGCGTTCTTGAGTCCCTACTCCAGAACACCCTCGAGCAATCGATGATTGCCGTGTCCGGGTATCTCCGCGGGGCGACCTTCCTTCCAGCGTCCTGGCTCTCGACTGCCTGAGCTGAGATGAGCTTGCCCGTGCTAGGGTCGCCTCATGCCGTTTCTCGTCGGTTGCTTGGCACTTGGCACGCCGCGTTTCGCCATTTTTCTGGTCGTGGTCTTCAGTGATTACATCGGACAGGCCTACGAAACGACGATTTGGCCACTGCTGGGGTTCTTCTTCATGCCACTGACAACGCTCTCCTATGCGTTTGCCATCAACAACAACGGGTCCGTCGATGGCATGTATCTCGTGCTCGTCGTGGTGACTGTCCTGCTCGACCTCGGTCTGGTGGGCGCCAGCTCGAAGGCGCGGCTTCTCAGTCCTCGCCCCAGAGTCCGGACTCCTTGAGCAGCTCGATATCCAGGAGATCCTTGGGGCGGCCGGATGCTTTCTTGGTCGCAACGAAATCCGGGAGCCCGATGAAGCGCAGGTCAATCCCACCGAGGCTCTCTTGTAGCGCCCCCGCGTACGCACGCTCGAACGGCACGCCATCGACGTAGTTCATGATGTCGATTCGGAGAGGCGGAAGACCCAGTGACGCCATCCGGGGAGTCTTGGTGAAGGCCTCGACCGACTCCCTAGCAAGTTCCGGGTAGCCGAATTCGTCGAGGGCTCGTGCGACTCGCTCGGCATTCTCCGCACTGGGCTCGATGAGAATATCGATGTCTTGCGATGCACGAGGCCGTCCGTGGGCGGCCATCGCGTACGCACCCACGATGACGAACTTAGCGTCGTGGCGCTGGAGTAATCTCAAAAACTCGAGCCATTCGTTCGGAAGCTCCACCGTAACCCTTGTACACGCGCTTGCGGATCTGTTCCATCGCGGCAATCCGCTCGGCGATGGGTCGGCTCAGCCAGTATCGACCCTCATCGAGAGCTGCTTGCTTCGGCGTCGTCCACTTGGCGTCGTCCACGCGGTTACTCTAGCACACGCCACCAAAAGAAAAGCCCGGCCGAAGCCGGGCTTGATGGAGTCCTCACCGGGACCTTAACGGTATTTCCGGGCTGTGCCGGGTTGCCGATTGGGTTCGCGCACAGGCTCCTCAGCCCAGGTACGCGCCAATGAGCGGCATCGCGTCTTCGACTTTGAGCATGACCTTGGTCTCGAACTCCATCCACTGTTGGTAGTTGAGGAGGTTTGCGTATCCCTCGGCCGGATCATCGCTTTCGGAGATGACGACACCGCCGCCGCCGTCGCTGTTCACATAGTTGGCGATGGTTCCGGGCGTGTTGCCGACCCTGGCAAACGTGGCCATCAGTTCTTTGTTATCTGCCTTGGTGAGGTGCGGCTTCACCTTGTAGGTGGTGATGAGTATCATGAGGACCTTTCCGCGCCTATAGGCGCATCAAAACGCCGGGCGGTCCCGAACCGTAGCTGGATACGGCGATTCTATTGTTCAGATGGCGAGACAAATCGCGGACACGAGATCAATTACGTATGCCCAAATCTGACATCGCCAGGCGTTCGAGGCGCAGCCGTAGGGGGACGACTGCGACGAGAAGAGAAGCCCCGCCGAAGCCGAGCTTGGTACCCCCCATACAGAAAGGCCCCGAGACCATTCGTGATCTCGGGGCCGGCGTCCCCACGGAGGTTTGAACTCCGGTTACCGGCGTGAAAGGCCGGGGTCCTGGGCCACTAGACGATGGGGACAATAAGCAAGTGAGGCTTGCGCCTCTAGGGTGGGCCGTCAGGGATTCGAACCCTGGACCGTCGGATTAAAAGCCGCTGCTCTACCAACTGAGCTAACAGCCCAGTGTCGTCGGATTAAAAGTCCGCTGCTCTACCAACTGAGCTAACAGCCCAAGTACCCGAAATCCCATTCGTATTTTCATTGATTCCCCATCGCTCTCCGTGGCCCGTGTGCCACTGCGTGTGCCGAATGGAGGAAATCGCTCGTTCGTTACCTCGTATGCGTCGTCGATCTGCGGGTGATGTACCGACTCGCGCGGTGCTCGTCGGTGCGGCCCGCCATATACGACAAACCGCTGGAATGTCCACTCTTTCAGGCAACATCGCCGGAGGCAGCGGGGCGAAAATCCCCGATATCCGAGGACTTTCGATAATACGAGTGTTCGGAGCTCAAGCCCTCGAAGATGCGCCATGGTAAGTGACTCTCCTTTCCAACGCGGTCATCAGCTCGGTAGAAACAGGCATGATCCATTTCGCCTACGACGGATCGATTCACGGTGACTGGGTCGCGCGCTACGCCATGAGGATGGCAAGCCGGCTTCCCGAGCCCAGGCTCCGAGTGTTGCACGTCGAAGACGGTCAGCTTTCGAAAGAGGCCCTGCAGAGACGCTTTGCGCGCATCGAAGCCGATTGCCATGAGCTTGCCCTGCCGCTTGAGGTCACCGTAGAGCCCAAGTGCAAGAGCGTGGCGGCCAAGCTTCTGGCGCTCATCCCGGACACCCCCGACCACTATCTGGTCTGCGGGACCCGCGTGCGTCAAAAGGGACGCGGATTCCTCGCAGACACGGTATCCGAGAAATTGTTGCGTGAGGGTCGGTGCCAGGTTCTGTCGGTCCGGGTGGTGCAGCCGGGGCTCTTGGGAGGTCCCCGCAGATTCTCGGTTCCGGTGAGCGGCCGCCCCGAGGGCATCCGAGTTGGATTGCCCCATCTTCGTCTGCTCGTGTCCGACGCGAGCGCGGTCGAAGTCCTGCTGGTCCATCGGCTGAGCCGGCAGCGGTTTCAGCGCATCAGTCACGCGGAGGCTGCGCGCTTGATTCAGCAGGGGCAGCACTACGTGGCCGGCATTGAACAGACGTTGGGCTCCGAGCTCGGTTTGCCGGCCGACAAGCTCGACGCGACGGTCGTCCTCTCCGATGACATCCCCAAAGAGATTGTTATCCACGCGGGCAAGGCCAAGTCCCAGCTCATCTACATGGGCGCTTCTACGGCGTCGCTTCGCCAGCGCTCGGTGTACGGAAGTCCAATTGAGCAGGTTTTGCGAAACGCACCCTGTGACGTCGCCATCTACGGAACTCCGTCGTGAGCCAGATCCAGAACGCTCCGCCCGATCGCGTGTTCGAGCTGCTGCACAGCCGTCCTGATGGCCTGACCGCGGTGGAGGCGGCGGAGCGCTTGCGCGAGTTGGGCAAAAACGCCTTGGGTGCCCCCGCACGCTTTCGCTTGCTTCGCAGTCTCCTTCGACAGCTGACCAACTTCTTCAGCTTGCTGCTCGATGTCGCGGCGGTGCTTTGTTTCGTCGCCGACGCTATGCAGCCAGGCGAACGAATGGACATTCTCGGCTGGGCGCTGCTCTCCGTGTCGCTGCTGAACGCGTCTTTTGCGTTCTTCCAAGAGTACCGAGTCGAGCGCGCCATGCAGGCTTTGGCGAAGTTCTTGCCGCCGCATGTGGCGGTGCGCCGTGAGGGCCACGAGATAGAGATGCTGGCGGAGGACGTGGTTCCTGGGGACGTTCTCTTTATCGAGGAGGGGGATCGCATTCCCGCCGACGCGCGGCTCGTCCAGTGCACCGATTTGCTGGTCAACAATGCGCCGCTCACCGGAGAGTCCGCAGCAGTGGCTCTGACGGAGACCGCGGTGACGGGGCGGTTGCTCGATAGCAGCAATATCGTGTTCGCCGGTTGCTCCGTGCTCAAGGGTTCGGCGCTTGCGGTTGTCTTTGCGACCGGCGAGCGCACTCAGTTCGGACAAGTGGCGGCCCTTTCCCGGGACATTCACCGGCCGGCCTCGCCGCTCGAGCGACAGACGGCGCACATGGTGCGTGTGCTCACGGCGATTGCCGTGACTATGGGTGGCGTCTTCTTCGCGTACGGCGTGTTCTCGGGACGCCCACTCTGGGTGAACTTGGTGTTCATGCTCGGCATCATCGTGGCCAATGTTCCCGAGGGTTTGCTCCCCACTTTCACGCTGTCCCTGGCGATGGGTAGCCTGCGGATGGCCCGCCAAAATGTGCTGGTCAAGAGCTTGAACGCGGTCGAAGGTCTCGGCGCGGTCCATGCAATCTGCACCGACAAAACGGGCACGCTGACGCTCAACCAACTGTCGATCACCCGAATCGTCGACGCGAGCGGTGAGGAAATCACACAAGCACAGCCACGGCGTATGGAGATACTGCGGGCGGGCCTCATTGCCAGCGAATCTCACCAGCAAGAGGGCAAGTGGGTAGGTGACCCACTCGACGTTGCGCTGGCGGAGCTATACGCCATCGAAGTCGGCGACGTGGACGACATCCTTCGCTCTACGACCCGACATTTCGCCTTCGACCTACGCAAACGGCGTGCGGCCGGGTTTTGGCAAGGCAGAGGCGGCGCCGTCTTTGCCGTCAAAGGAGCATGGGAGGCGCTCCGTCCGCGGATTGGCGAGATCGCGGAGAGCAACGGGGTGGGGTTCGAAGCCACGCCGGGGTCGTTAGCGGAAATCGACGTGTTGGTTGATCGGTTGGCGGGCGAGGGTCAACGCATCATCGCGATTGCGACGCGCGTCGTCGCCACTGATGCACTGGAGCTAGAGCAGGAGGATCTCGAGCAAGGGCTGAGGCTAGAGGGATTTCTCTGTCTCGAGGATCCGCTGCGCCCCGAGGTCCCAGATGCGGTCACCAAGTGCGGCCAAGCCGGCATTCGCGTTCTGCTCATCACCGGAGACCACCCCCAAACAGCCACCGCCATTGCACGCAAGGCCCGCATCCTGCCAGCGTCCGACCCATCGACTGGCGGCGCAGAGCCGCTCCTCATATCGGGTGAGGACCTCGAGCGCTTACGGCAGGCCGAGCTCTGCGAGCTTCTGGAACGCGGAGTGTGCGTATTCGCACGGACCACGCCCGAACAGAAGATGAAGATCGTCACCGCACTGAAGCGCCTTGGGCTCGTGGTCGCAATGACAGGCGACGGCGTGAATGATGCACCCGCCCTCAAGGCAGCGGACGTGGGCATCGCGATGGGGGTCGGCGGCACGGATGTCGCCCGCGAGGCCGCTCAGATCATCCTGCTCGATGATAATTTCGCATCCATCGTCTCGGGAGTTGCCGAGGGGCGCACCATCTTCGACAACATTCGGAAGTTCACCAACTACGTTCTAGTCAGCAATGGCCCTGAAATTTTGCCCTACTTGATCTACATCCTCTTTCCGGTGCCATTGGCGTTGACGATCATTCAGATCCTCGCGATCGACCTTGGGACGGACATCATTCCATCGATGGCTCTCGGCCAAGAACCAACCGACGAAGATACGATGACGCGCTCACCACGTGGCCGCGATGAGCCCTTGCTCAACTTTCGGTTGGTCGCCCATAGCTACTTCTTCTTGGGTCTCATCGAGGCCGCCTACTCCCTAGTTCTGTTTTTCTGGGTCTTGCATGTGGGAGGCTGGCACTACGGCGAGCGTCTCACAGCGAGTGATCCCTTGTATCAGTCGGCGACGGGTCTCGCGCTTGCCACGATTATGCTGATGCAGATCGGCAATTTCATCGGCCGGCGGTCTGCCACGCGTTCAGGACTGGATCGCGGCCTTTTCACGAATCGACTGATTCTGATCGGATTCGCAATCGAAATCGGTTTTTCCTGGGCCACGCTCTACTTTCCGCCGTTGTGCCGCGTGCTCGGCACCGGCCCGGTCTCCCAGGAGATGTACGCCATGGCCTGGCTCGGAGCGCCGTTGATCTTCGTGGCAGACTATCTGCGCAAGAGGCTCGTTTCGTTCGCCAGACACGCGAAGCGGCCGCACGGCGCATTGGCCTAAGCCCTCGGGGTCTCTCCGGCTCGTTTGAGCGATACGCGCGTCGCGATGGGACCTAGTACTTCAAAAACAAACGTCGTGCCGACCAGCAGCGACAAAATTGCGCCCCCAAACTCGGGAAAGCGTTCTGCCGCAAGAAGGCCAAGGCCCAACGCCACACCTGCTTGAGGCAATAGGCACCAGCCAACGTGCTTCGCCAAGTCGCTTGGCGCACGCGCGAACCGCGCACCCGCATAGGATCCGATGACCTTTCCGATCGAGCGAAAGACCACGTAGCCAGCACCCGTCACACCGACCAAAGCGAACATCGACGGATCAAGCTCGAACCCGGCGAGCAGAAAGAACAGCACGAGGAACGGTTGGCTTACTCCTTCAATGGCGTGGAAAGGCCGTGTGTGATGACGAGCGCGATTGGCCACTACCGCGCCAAGGACCATGCATGCGAGCAAGTAGGAGACCCCAATCAAGGATGCCAGGCCACCACAGAGCAAGACGAACCCCAGTGCTTCGAGGAGCGTCAGCTCGCCTGGTCGCACGCGCCCTGTCACCCAGGACATCGGAGCGCCGATGGCGACTCCAAGAACGACCGCGCCGAGCAACTCCCATGCACCCGCCAACAAGAACGACCAGGCAAATCCGTCCCCGGAAATAGTCTGTGCGATGACCAGAAGCAGGCTGAACAAGATGATCGCATAAGCGTCGTCAATCGCCACTACGGAGAGCACCGTGTCGGTGAGGGGGCCTTTGGATTGAACCTCGCGGATGACATCCATGCTCGCCGCCGGCGCGGTTGCCGCTGCAATGCCTGCCAGCAAGAGGGCGGCGATCGGTGGCGTCCCCATGATTAGGAGCCCGACCAGAACGACGACAACAGCGCCAACCGACTCTGCGATTGAAACCGCCAGGACGACTTTGCCCGTTTGGCGCAATGTCTTTCCGAGAAAGCGCTCGCCAAGCATGAAACCGACCACGCTCAGCGCAAGCTGTGCTGCCACCGGGAACCAATCGCTGATCGCGTCAGGAACCAGGTGGAGCCCGTGCGGACCCACCACAACGCCGAGCAGCAGGAGTAGAGTCACTCGCGGAACGTGTGCCCGGCGACCGACCACGTGAGCCAGATAGCCAGCGAGAAGAGACAGGCCCAGGGCAACTAGGGGCCAGCCGCTCGTAATACTGGTTTGCACTTCTTCGTTCATGGACCCGCCGTGAGATCAACGATGCGATTGCTATCGCCGCGATTCGGCAGCAGAGGTCGCAAGCAGAGCGCCTGTTGTCCTGGTGTCCTGTTCGCGTCTGGAATCGGATGATTCAACGTTCATCTCAAGTTCTGTCAAGCGGTGAAGTGAGGCTGGCCCCAAGATGTCTGCCGGGGTAAGCAGGTCGAGCGGGCGACATGCCGTCGTCCTGTTCACATCAGACGCCCCTCAAATCAGTTCGGCGCGCCACTGGCACACCGGAATGCGCGATCTATTCTGTTGATTCCCCATCGCAACGAAGCCAACGTTTACGTACGGTTGTCCTGGGCAAGGTGAGCTTCGGCGTTTTTCTCTGCGCCCAGCCGTTCCCGACGATCCGAGTGTTAGCCAAAGCCCTCGAACAGTCCGATGGGGCGCTGATCCCGGAGTGCATGGAAGCCAAGCGTGCTGCATCTGCACGCCGTCTCCTTGCATCTCCATGAACGATGACCGACCTGGCGCGGCTTGTCGGCAGACTTGACGCTCGAACTTCGGGAAAGAGAGAGAGCCGAGTATGGAATGCAGAGCGCGCGGACGGGGCGAGCGATGAAGCTCGCCATCGTGGGGACCGGTGTTAGCGGCCTAGTCGCGGCGTGGCTACTCCAGCGCGAGCACGAGGTCACGGTTTTCGAAGCCCGGCACCGCATCGGTGGTCACACCAACACGGTCGACCTCGAGGTGGAGGGCCGCTCGTTCGCCATTGATACCGGCTTCATCGTGCACAACGACCGGACCTACCCGAACCTGACTCGCATCTTCCAAGAGCTGGGTGTCAGGACCAAAGCGACGAGCATGAGCTTCAGCGTGCGGGAAGAAGCGACGGGTCTCGAGTATTCCAGCCAGTCGATTCTCGCGCGCCGGCGAAATGCATGGAACCCTCGGGTCCTTCGGATGGTCCGCGACATTCTCCGCTTCAATCGGGACGCGGTTCGGCTCGTAGAAACCGACGACCCGTCAAGCCTGGGAGAGATGCTGCAAGCGCGGGGATACTCGCAGGAGTTCGTGAATCTCTACATCGTTCCGATGGGAGCGTCCATCTGGTCGACCGACGCGGAGCGCATGCTCTCCTTTCCTGCCCAGACCTTCGTGCGCTTCTTGTTGAATCACGGCTTGACCAGCCTCGTCGACCGACCGGCTTGGTTCGTCGTCGAGGGCGGATCGATGCAGTACGTGAAGAAACTGATCGCGCCGTTCGCCGATCGAATTCACCTCGATTCGCCGGTCGAGCGGATCGCGCGCGACGCCGCAGGGGTGGAGCTGACGGTGCGTGGCCGTGCCCCTCAGCGTTTCGATGGCGTCGTCATCGCTACTCACAGCGACCAGGCGCTCCGCATGCTTGCGGACCCGAGCGACGCCGAGCGGGAGACGCTTGGAGCAATGAAGTATCAGAGCAACGAGGCGGTCCTCCACAGCGATGCGTCCCTGCTTCCACGGGCGCGGCGGGCCTGGGCGAGCTGGAACTACCATCTCCCGAAGCAGCCGAGGGATCGTGTCGTCGTCACCTACGACATGAACGCGCTTCAGGGCCTTCGTGAAGCACCCCTGAACTTCTGCGTCTCTCTCAACCCGGGCGATCGTATTGATCCATCCAAGGTGCTCTACCGGACCCGGTACGATCATCCTTTGTTCACTTTGGAGTCTGTCGCGGCTCAGAAAAGGATCGACGAGATCAGCGGACCCCGGCATACCTATTACTGCGGCGCATACTGGCGCTACGGTTTCCACGAAGACGGCGTGCTGAGTGCCCTGGCGGTCGCCAAGAAGTTTGCAATCTCTTTGGAGGGGGCGCTCGCCCCGGAGCTGCGCGCGGAGGCGGCAGAGTGAATAGCGCGCTGTACGAAGGGACGATTCGGCACCGGCGAATGGAGCCGGTCGCACACAGCTTCGCGTACCGGATCTTCTACGCATACCTCGACCTGGCGGAGCTGCCCGAGGCCCTCGATGCGGTCCCGGGCTGGTCGGCCCGCGGACCGGCGCTCGCGAGGTTCGCGCGAGGGGATCATCTGGGCGACCCCGAGGTCCCGCTCGACGAGGCGGTCCGGGCGCTCGTCGAGGCGCGCACGGCTGTGCGTCCGCAGGGAGCGATCCATTTGCTTACTCTGCCGCGGACCTTCGGGGTCGCGTTCAACCCTATCAGTATCTATTACTGCCACCGACGCGACGGCTCTCTCGGGCAGATTCTCGCTCAGGTCGACAACACCCCTTGGGGAGAACGCCACTGCTACGCGGTCGATGTCGAAAAGGACAACCTCTCCGAAGGGCAAGGGCTGCGCTTTCGGGTGCCCAAGGCATTTCACGTCTCACCTTTAACCCCATGACACAGCAGTACGAGTGGCGCTTCACGCGGCCCGGGCGGTCCTTGGTCGTTCACATGGAGAACTGGCAAGAGGGCAGGGTTCGGAGCGACGCGACTCTGACACTTCGACGCCGTCCGCTGGATCGGCGCCAAGGCGCTCTGACTCTACTTCGACATCCAGCCATGGCGGTTTCCGTCGTGTCGGGGATTTACGCGCAGGCCGCGCGTCTGTGGTGGAAGGGCGCGCCGTACTACGCCCACCCAAACAAGATCACCGCGAGCACCGAGGGCGCAACGTCATGACCGAACCCGTTTCCCTCACCGCTCCCTTCGCCTGGACGGACCTTGCTTCTGGAGTTTCCGCCCGGTTCGCAAGAAGTCTGGTGATGTCTAGACTGGAGGAGCTCCGCTTTGGCGAGCTGACCTTGGTTGATGAGCACGGGACACAGGTGTTCGGAGGACGTCTTTGCGGCCCGAAGGTTCGCGTCCACGTCAAGCACCCGTCGGCCTGGACCGCGATCGCCTTGGGCGGGAGTCTGGGCGCGGGGGAAAGCTACATGGATGGCCTTTGGTCTGCCGACGACCTCGTCGCGACCGTTCAGATCATGATTGCCGCTTCGACGCGCTTGAGCGACCTCGATGGGAGCGGTCTCGGAGTCGTGCGAAGCACGCTCGACGGGCTCTATCATCGGTTTCGGCGCAATTCCAAAGCCGGGAGTCGGCGCAACATCGCCGAGCACTACGACCTCGGAAACGATTTTTATCGACTCTGGCTCGATGAGTCGATGATGTACTCGGCGGCCGTTTGGGAGAACGAGCAGATGACGCTCGAAGAGGCCCAGCAGGCCCGGCTCGAACGTATCTGCAAAAAGCTCGCGCTGCGGCCGACGGATCATCTCCTCGAGATCGGCACCGGTTGGGGTGCGATGGCGGTCTATGCCGCTTCGAGATTCGGTTGCCGCGTGACGACCACCACGATTTCCGAGGAGCAGTACGCGTTCGCCCGAAGCCGCGTGCGGGAGGCGGGGCTCGACGGTCGGGTGACGGTCTTGCTCGAGGACTACCGGGACCTGCGTGGCAGCTACGACAAGGTGGTCTCGATCGAAATGATCGAGGCTGTTGGCGCCGAGTATCTCGAAACGTACTTTGCGCAGATCGGGCGAGTGCTCGCTCCGGAAGGCCTGGCGCTCGTTCAGGCAATTACGATCCCAGACGACCGCTTCGACGAGAGCGTGGGTCGCATCGATTTCATCAAGCGCCACATCTTTCCTGGCGGCCAGTTGCCGAGCGTTCACGCAATGAGCTCTGCGTGGCGACGGCAGACACAGCTCAGGCTCTTGCACCTCGAGGATTTCGGTGAGCACTATGCGCGCACGCTTCATGAATGGCGGAGGCGGTTCCATGCCCGCAGCGTCGAAGTGGAAGCGCTGGGATATTCTGCCCGCTTCGTTCGCATGTGGGACTTCTACCTGGCCTCCTGCGAAGGCGCGTTTCTGGAACGTCACTGCGGCGTGGCGCAGCTCCTCCTCGCGGGCCCACAAGCCCGGCGGGCGCCCGTGCTGGGGCTCATCGCCGATGCGGGTTCGAGCTAGCGCGAGTCCGCCTCGCGACGTAGCGAATCTGCATCCCAGCCCAAGTCCTTGAAGTCGTCTGATTGAGCAAGGTCCCGCTGTATCGTCTCCTCCAGAAATCGGATGTGTTCCCGAGCGGCGCTGAGGTACTGCCCTCGATCATGTCGCAGGCCGCGAGCTCCGGCGCTTCGCGCTTACCCTAGTCCAGGATCAGCTTGATGAGCGCGTTGAGGGTCTGATGACCCTCCACCGCGTGGCGGAGCGGTAGGGCGCCATGGACCTCGTAGCTGTTGCGGCGTCCGTCGCGTGTGCGGGAGACGTAGCCCGCTGCCTCGAGCTCAGAGACGATGCGCTGCACGGCGCGTTCGGTGATCCCCACCTTCTCCGCGACGTCACGCATCCGCGCCTCTGGGTCCTGAACCAAGCACAGCAAGACATGCGAATGGTTGGTGAGAAACGTCCATGCGGCGTCCGGCGTCTGATGCTTGGTTTTCGCCTTTGCCAATCGGGGCCCCTCTGCGCAGGATACACGATCGAGATTTCCTGAGTCAAATCGCGTGGTAACGCTCGATCGACGAAAAAAAGGCGCAAACATGGGCTTGCGCCGCGCAAGATAGGCGATATATAAAACGCGAAATCAACTTCGCGAATAAGGTGGCGCATGACGAGCCCTTCACACAGAGAACCTCACGACGCAGCCCGGGTCGCCCTGATCATGGGGAGCACCAGCGACTGGCCGACGATGAAGCACGCGGCTGAGGTGCTGGAAGATCTCCGAATCCCTTATGAAGCCAAGGTGGTTTCGGCCCACAGGACTCCCGATCTCCTGTTCAGCTTCTGCGAGCAGGCCGAGGGGAGAGGGATCGAGCTGGTCATCGCAGGGGCCGGCGGAGCGGCCCATTTGCCTGGCATGGCGGCATCCAAGACGCTGCTTCCGGTTCTCGGTGTTCCGGTTCGGAGTAGCTCGCTCAACGGCATCGATTCTCTTCTTTCCATCGTTCAGATGCCCAAGGGGGTGCCCGTGGGGACCCTCGCTATTGGGGACGCGGGCGCCGCCAACGCCGCACTGCTCGCAGCGGCGATGCTCGCCCGGAGCGATGACGCACTTCGGAGCCGACTTCACGCGTTTCGGTCGGCTCAGGTGGTACGAGTTTTGGAGGCAGAGCTATGAGCACGCATCAACTACCTGGAGCAACGGTCGGAATCATCGGTGGCGGTCAACTCGCACGCATGATGGCCATCGAGGCGAGACGAATGGGGTATCGGGTTTGCGTTCTGGCGCCACACGCCGACGAGCCTGCGGTCCCGCTCGCGGACGTCTGGATTGCCGGGGCCATCGACGATGTCGAGGCCGCCGAACGGCTCGCAAAGTCCGTCGACGTCGTGACGGTCGATTCCGAGCACGTTCCTGCATCCCTTCTCGCCTATATCGAGCTCATTCGCCCCGTTCGTCCATCGCCTAGCGTGCTCCGCACGATTCAGGATCGGCACGCACAGAGACGCTTTTTGGATCGGATCGGCGCCCCACAGCCTCTTTGCGTCGCCGTGGATTCATTGGCGGAGCTCGGAGAAGCCGTGGAGACGGTCGGTCTCCCTTGCGTGTTGAAGAGTCGTCACGCCGGCTACGACGGGAAGGGGCAGGCCGTAATCCGCAGCAGCGGCCAGCTGGAAGCTAGTTGGGAGAAGGTGGGTCGCGCCTCGTCCATGCTCGAAGAGCTGGTGCCATTCGACGCGGAAATCTCCGTGCTGCTCGCCCGAGCCCCGGACGGCGAAATGCGTTTCTATCCGGTCGCCTACAACGTTCATCGAGAGCACGTCCTCCGCGCGACGATGGCACCCGCGCCCCTTCCGCGGTCCGTCGAGCGGGATGCGCTGGAGATTTCGAGGTCGATCGCGGATGAGCTCGACCATGTCGGAATGCTGGCGATTGAGATGTTCCTGGTTGGCTCGGAGCTGCTCGTGAACGAGATTGCGCCGCGCCCTCACAACAGCGGGCACTACACCTTCGGGGCCTGCGTCACCTCGCAGTTCGAGCAGCACATCCGCGCCGTGCTCGGCCTTCCGCTAGGCGACCCTTCGCTTTCAACACCCGCGGTCATGCTCAACTTGTTTGGCGACCTCTGGCGCGACGGTGACCCCGACTGGATGCCTATCCTGTCGCTACCCGAAGCGCGCCTTCACTTGTACGGAAAGGCCGAGCCGCGACCGGGCCGAAAGATGGGTCACGTGCTCCTGCTCGACGACGACCCGCAGCGCGCCCTTCGGAACGGTGAAGCGCTTCTAGAAATGCTCACGCCCCCTGAATACCTCGTCGCCTAGTGAGATGGAGACGTCATGCACGAACTGATCGGCACTGCTCCCGCGACACTCACGTTCCCCTTCAGCCTCGCAATCGGCATCCCTCTCTACGAGGCTGCCGCTCAAATCGTCATTGCCGATGACGACGCCGCAGTCGCGTCGGCGCAGCCAATCAACAGCTTCGTGGAGGAACGATGAAGATCACAGTAGCGCAAGGCGATGGAATCGGGGCCGAGGTCATGCAGGTGGTTCTCGACATTTTCGACAAGGCACAGGTTCCACTCGAATACGAGCAGGTTCAGATGGGTAAGGAAGTCGTCCTTGCCGGCGACAGAACGGGCATCGGTGCGTCAGCTCGCCGCTCTGTGGAATCGACGGGAATCCTCTTCAAGGGCCCGATGGAGACGCCAAAGGGCGGTGGCTACAAGAGTGTCAACGTCACGGCCCGCAAGATCTGGGGCACCTTCGCCAACAAGCGCGTTTATCGGACATTCGATGGCGTGCCGACGCCGACCGGTATCCGCGGGCTCGACCTCACGATGGTGAGAGAAAACATCGAAGACACGTACGGTGCCATCGAGCACATGCAGACCCACGACGTCGCCCAATGCCGACGCTTCATTACACGGCCCGGAAGCGAGCAAGTGCATCGCTATACCTTCGAAATGGCAGCGCGCAAAGGTGCTCGACGCGTTACCTGTGCACACAAAGCGAACATCATGAAGATGACCGACGGACTCTTCCTCGAAGCGTTCTACGACGTCGCGAAGGACTACCCCGAGATCGAAGCGGATGACGTCATCGTCGATGCGCTCGCCATGCGTCTTGTCCTCGATCCATCGGAGTTCGAAGTGGTGGTCCTGCCGAATCTCCAGGGAGACATCGTCACAGACCTCGCGGCGGGGCTGGTCGGCGGACTTGCGTATGCGCCATCGGCCAACATCGGGGACGGGATCTGCATCTTCGAAGCGGTCCACGGCACGGCGCCCGACATGGTAGGAAGAGATGTGGCCAATCCCACGGCGCTGCTCTTGAGCGGAACGATGATGCTTCGGCACCTGGGTCTCGTTGAACACTCGGCGGTCATCGAGAGGGCGCTCGAACAGGCCTTGCGCGCGATGCACAAGCGGCCCGATCTCGGGCAACCGATCCCGGTCTTTCGGACATCTGTGTTCAAGGAGAAGATGCTCAACATGCTGGACGGTCTGGACATCCCGCAGGGTCAATCCGCTCTCCTCGATGTTCGGCGTCGGACAGAGCCGATCATGCGGGTAAGCCCCGACCCGGAGAGCACGGTGCTGCGAGGAGTCGACGTGTTTCTCGAATCCGACTTGCCCCCTAAACGAGTCGAGGAGCAGCTCGCCGAGCTCTGCGCCCGGTTGGAGCTGACCATGGTCTCCAATCGCGGCACGCAGGTCTCGCCATTCGGCTCCGCCTACACCGATTGCGTGAATCACTATCGTGCGCGATTCGAGAGTGAGCGCCCGGTTTCGCAGCATGAGATCGTCTCACAACTCGCAGCTGTCGGCGAGCGATTTGTGCTTTGTGGCGCCGAATGGCTGCGCGAGATCAACGGCGCGCAGGGCTACTCACTCGCTCAGGGGCAGGGCTGACTGCTTCCCTCGCTTGCCCCTGCGCGAGCTGGTTCCAAAACCCAAAAAAGCAGCGGAGGCACTGAGCCCTCGCTCATCGCACCCTGTCGGTCTGCCCTTCGACCGCTTTGGTCGTTTGGTCGACCCGCTTCTGCGCCTCGGACAGCATTTGCGCCTCCCGTTTGCGCGCTTCATCGACTGCTTGCCTCGCGCGCTTGTCTGCCTCGCTGACGAGTTGCTTGGCGCGCTTGTCGGTCTCGGCCCGAATTCGCTTGGCGCTTTCTTTGGCCGCAATGGCAGCGATCGGGTTTTGCGAGCTCTTCTGCTCGAGCTGATCGGCCCGCTTGTACCCTTCTTTCCGCGCTAGCTCCGCCGCCTTGGCCGCCTCCGCTCGGATCTGCGCCGCGCGTTTCTCCGCTTCTTCGATCAGACGCTTCGCTTGCTCCGTCACTTCTTTCATCGCGCGCGCTTTCTGCGCCGCAAGCTCCGCAGAAACGGCATCGGCAACCGCTCCACGAAGTCCCTTGGTGTCGACATCCACCGAAACCCGTGGCGCAGTGATCGAGCCCGTCAAATTCGCGCGTACGCCAACCATATTCGCCTTCGAGAGGTCCAGCTTCAGCACTTGGACCTCTTTGGAAAGCTTCGACGATAGCTTGTCCAAAGGGACTTCGGTGGACACCTGGTAGTTCATCTCCTGATCCAACCCATGCGTTCCACCGACCAGCATGGAGACGCCCCCTGACTTGACGGTGAAGGGGCTCACTCGCACGACGCCATCTTCGATTTTGAAACGCGTCCGAAAGCTATCGATGTCCAGAGGTTTCCGAATGACAGGCACCGCTTCGCTGAGCGCGGCCAACGGTTTGAACTCGCTGTTGAGCTTGCTTTGAATCGCTGCTGCGATTCCACTTGCCCCGATCGACTCGAGCTGAGGCGACAGGTCGTCACCCAGGGTTCCGCTCGCATCGAGGTCGGTCGAGAAACGGCCATCGAGGAAACGGGCGATGGGCACATAGGCTCGCATCGAAGGAAGCGATTCGAACGCTTCGACGAAGCGCGCTTGGTCCACTGCGTAGTGAATGTCGAACCTCGCAGGGGCGCCAATCGGCGTCTCCACCGTGCCGTCGGCCTTCATCGAGCCGCCGAGCGCATCTGCACGCACTCCCTCGAGGAAGAGCTTTCGATCCCGCAGCCGGCCGGTGCCCTTGAAGTTTCGCAGCACCAGGTCCTCGTAGGTGAGCGTCCCGACATCGAATTGAAGCTTCGCGTCGATGTTGTCCGGCAGCAAGAACGTTTCTTTCTCGTCGGCATTGGAGTCGTCACTGGATGAAAAGTCCTCGACCCGGAGGCGGTTCGACTTCAGCCATACACTCGCGGTGACTTTTTGATCGTCCAGGAGTAGCGTGGTCAGTGGCGAGACGATCCCGCTCACGCTGACGTCGCTCTCTGCGACCTGCGCCTCGAGCTCCTTGATCGTCGTGCTCTCGGGCGAAAGCACGATGCGTGCGGTGCGGATGTGGACCGGAGCAGCGTTGGCCGGGCGGTAGCGGAGGTCCGAGACCTCGACGTTTCCCGAGAGCTTTTCGATCCGCTCCCCCTTCGCTTCGAGCTCGACTGTTGCCGCGACCAGGCCCTCCACCCCCTCGACGTCGGGAATCGGATACGCCTTGGCAATCTCGGCAAGGTCGAAGCGGCCGTCCAGGCTGAGGTCGATCTGCGGCTGCGACATGGGCCGCGTGACGGTGACACGTCCCTTGGCTTGGCTTTTGCCCGCCGCGAACCCGTATTTCGGAACGTCGATTCGCATCCTGTCCAGATTGCCTCCGGGGTGCTTCACCTTCGCATCGAGCACCAGGTTGGTGACGCCTAGCGGGAGGTCTGGATACTTGAACGCTCCATTCTGAACGTTTGCGGTTGCAGAGAAAGAGGGGACATCATCATCGTCCGGCCCCAGCTCTCCCTGAATCGTCGCCGCGAGTGAGAACGTGCCACTTGCCTTCAGCCCCTCGAAGTCCGCGGCGTAGGCGTTGGGGATCGCGGAAATGAGCGCCTTGACGGGAAGTCCCTCTCTCGAAGCCAGCTTCAAGTCGAGCGCGGTTCCTGCGCCCGACCAGCCAATCTCTCCAGTCCCTGCGAGGGCAAGCTGATGCACGGCGACATCGAGCGCATGAAGCGTCAGAAGCTCTTTCTCGGTGTCGACGGTGGCGTTCACGTCGACACTCGTCTTCGCCTTCTTCAAGTACGCGATGCCACCGACTCGAGCCGTCAGGGCATCGACCGTGGTCTTCGCCGAAAGCTCCTGAACCGCGCCGGAGATCTTGGCGCGGCCGTCGTGTTCGAGCCCTGCGACGACGATGTGTACGCTTGGGGTGACATAGGTCAGCGAACCATCGTCAATGCGGAGTCGCTTGATTTCGAAGGCGATGGCCTCTTCGGGCGCCTCTGAGCCCTCGGCTGGCTCTGGGACGATGTCGTAGTTCGCCCTCCCATCGGCGCGGACGACCAGGTGCACCTCGGGCGCGTTCACCTCGATCGACTCGATTGTGATCTCACTCCTCAGAACGAGCCCAACCAGGTCGATGCCCGCGCCGATCGACTTGGCCGTGAAGAGCTTGACCTCCGCGAAGCCGCCTTTCCCGGTGATCGTCAGCTCGGAGGCCTCCGCCGTGAGCGTCGGAAACGTCGAGAGCAACGAGACATCGACATCGGAGAAACTCACCGTGGCGTCGATGCGATCGTTCAGCTCGCTTCGCAATAGCTCGACGATCCGATCTCGGAAAAGCACCGGCACGAGGGCCACGCCAACGACTAGGACCCCCAAGAGCGCAACGACCGCAATCAATATGTTTCTTGTCGACTTCTTCATCGGATCTCACTTCCGCCGGGCTCGCGCCCTCGAGACGCTGTGCCACCCGTCCGGACTGGCTTTCGTCCCGACCATGGGCGAAGATCGCATCCTCGTGCAGGGCGGGGTAACTCTATCCGACCGCATCGAACACCGAAAGCACTCGATGCGAAACGAATCGGCCAACGGAGTGCTGCGTACCTGGTCGACGGGTCACCCCAGATGCACAACGGAAACGCTCGAGGTTCCCACCGCTCAATCAAGGTGTTGAGCCAGGTACTTGGAGCGGTCGCACCATTGAACCGCTGGCAGACGCGATGGGGGCCGCATCCGTTGCGGGAATGATAGATGTGCTCTTTGCTAGCCGATCAACACGAGAGCACTGGGATCGCACGAGTCGCGTCGCTTTCAATCGAGGAGCTCGTACACATCCAGCCCCTGGCGTACGAGCTGCAGGCGTTCCTGGCAGGCCGGACGGGTGACGAAACGTGGCAAGAATTTCGGCGGCTCGAGCACGTGGCGGCTCTGGAGCTCGCGCACGATCGGAATGTGTTTGGCGGCGATCTTTCCGACGAAGAGGGGCTCGAACTCTCCCCCGTTGCGCAAGTATTCGAGGACCGTTAGGAGCCCTCGAAGGTAAATGCAGTCTTTGACGAGGCCGCCGCCGCGGAAGACGCGGATCGTGACGTTGAACGCTTGTTGCCGAGAGAAGCCGTATCGACACAGGAGACGGAACACATCGACGAACGATGCACCGTTGGTCAGCGCGTCCACGCCAATGACGCGTGCTGCGAGGGTGCGTAGCCTTGCAGGGGTCATTCCACCGGCAAGGTACTCGGCGAGCACTGCGATTCCCTCTTGGAGCTCTTCGTACCCTGCGAAGCCGTTTCGAAGCTGCGTGAAACGCTGTGCCTTGCCGTTGAAGTAGGTGACCAGGTGCGTTCCGATCTCGTGCTGAATCAGCGCGTCGACTCGGTTCAGTGGAATCCTCGAGCGCGAAGGAACCAACAAGCGGCCTTTCGACACCATCAGACCCGAGCTCACGCCTGGTATGACTTCGACGGTCGCATCGACTCCGTCCCAAATCTCGCGATAGTAAGCGACTTCCTCCCTCGCTCGTTCTGCGAACTCCTCAGCCGGAATCGTGCGGCCGCCGCCGTGCGATCGTGTTGTGCTCGGGATCTGCTCGAGGATCTCTTCTGCTGAGCGCAAGAGCCCCTCCGAGACCCGCTCGTAGAGCAAGATGCTTCCAAGCAGAAACCGCGAAGTGCCGCGGTCGTGCAGCATCGTGAGCTGCCGATCGAGCTCTTCTTGCTTCTGACTGAACAAGAACGAGATCGTAGGGTCCTCAATTCTCTCTAGCGGAATCGCATACAGCTTGCGCTTCGCGAGGACAGGATCGACCGAGAGGGGGCGATACCGAAACGGAGGCACCTTTTCAAAGCCGCTCTTGCGAAAACCGTTCCACACCGCTTCGGTGTTGATCGGGTTTACCTCGAGCAATAGATCGAAGCGGGATGCGACCTCGTCGAGTTGGGCGTCGACCTCCCAAACGGCTCTGACGAGCGCACGTCGCCCCAACGACTGGAAGTTCTTCGGGCGAAGGCTCGTGTCGCGCTCGGCAAAGTAGAAGAACGCGTGCTTTAGGGCGGGACCGAGTCGGCGCCGGAGGTTCTTCAGAACCGCCGGGTAGACCTCGCTCCCGCCGGCCATCTGATAGATCGGTTCGACTTCGATCGTGATCTGCGCGCAGCCAAGGCGCCGCATGACGTCGTTCTTCAAGAGCGGCCGGTCGCGATGCGGGAACTCGCCTCCGTTCTGAACGACTTCGACAGCGGCGCGACGTCCATGGATCTCGACGGCCTTCAGATGCCGTTCGAGCACCTCGATGATGGAGTCGATGTTGTAGCCCGGCGCCGAGCTGAACAATCGAAATGCGGGATGGGGACTCTCTTTCGAGCTTTCGACGACGGGAGGATGCTCCGGCGGACGAGAACAGATCGCTAGAATCAGAAACTGGTTGCCGAAGGCCGGCTGAACTGTCTCGGCCAGCGCTTGGACCAGCGTTGCGGCGCGTTTACGACCGCCGTTGTCGGCAGACGTATACAGATAGGAGGCCTCGGTGGTCACCAGCTGATTCGTGCCGGCGTCCCCTCGGTCGTCAGGCTCGACGTGAACGGCGATGAAAGGCAGAGGCCGGTCGATATGGAGCCTTCCAGAGTCAGGCAGTGTTCGTCGCAATCGCGCTCCGCCCGCAACCCGCTCTCGGATGGCGTCGGCGATCGTCGCGGTCTTCGAAGCAGACGTCTTCTCCGACGAGCTCGTCGGCCCCTTCTTCTTTCCCCGGCCGGATGCCTTGGGGCTTGCCGCTCGGGATCCCTTGCCGTCCATGCTGCTACATGATCGCCATGCTGGCGTTGTCGAACTGGCGTCCGTAGTATTCCATCGCGCGCGTCTTGCGCTCGAGGGCCTGCATGACCGCCTCGGAGAAGTTCACGTTTTCGAACTTCTGTGCACTGCCGAGCCCGCCGGGGCTGAACACGTTGATCTCCATCAACTTGTCGCCCACGATGTCGAGGCCCACCAGGAACATCCCGTCACGCATGAGCTTCGGCCTCACGATCTCCACGAGTCTGAGCGCTTCGGGGCCGATCTCGGCACGCGCCAGGCGCCCTCCTGCGTGTATGTTCGATCGCATATCGCCGCCTTGGCGCACACGACGGAAGGCAGCGTACTTTCCTCGATGACGAAGGGCTTCGCCGTTCATGACGAACAACCGCGTATCCCCCTTTGCAGCTTCAGGCAGGTACTCCTGGGCGATCATGAATCCATCGCGTGATACGGAGTCGATCATTTGGTTCAGGTTGGGCATGTCGTCCGGTCGTACGAGAAAGACCCCTTGTCCCCCTGAACCCTGAAGGGGCTTGAGCACGATCGTCCCGCGCTCCTTGGCAAAGGCCTTGATGTCGGCCCGATCTCGAGAAATGACCGTCAAGGGGCGGACGTCCTCCGGAAAGGTCTGGAAGTACATCTTGCTCGATGGCTCTCGCCAGTCCGTCGGGATCGTTGAGAACGACAACGCCATGACGCATTGCTACGCGGCCGAACTGAATACCGATGTTTGCCGCCCACGGTCGAGCGATTGCATCGGTCGAAGGGTCGTTCCGAAGCATGAGAATGTCGAGGTCATCCACGGTCACGCGCTGCCGAATCGCGGCTTTCCCATGAAGGTCTTTCAGAAACGATGCACCATTCTTGTAGATCTGCTTCGGGACCGACCTCGCGTTCGCACGGATCTTCTCGTCGGCGTCATAGGCGAAGTCGCCGACGCCCATGAGCCATACATCGTGGCCCATCTGTCGTGCGCGCATCGCAAGACGAATGGTGGTGTATCCGGCTTCCTCAGTGCTGACATCGTTCACTACGAAAC
The DNA here is from genome assembly GCA_963842915.1 of uncultured delta proteobacterium. GTDB lineage: Bacteria > Myxococcota_A > Polyangia > Polyangiales > Houyiibacteriaceae > SG8-38. The sequence continues at coordinate 240,033 of CAWJII010000006.1, forward strand.
CGATCCGCATCGCGCGGTGCGGCGCACTCGTGCCCTTCTTCATCTTCCTCTTTGACTTCTTCTTGGCCTTCAGTGCTGCCAGCACCGGCTCAACCGTGGATGCGAGCGCCCGCTGGATCTCTTGCATGGCGAGACGGTCAGGTTCACCGGTCCACTCATCCATGAAGAACTTCTTGATTTCGATCGCGATGACACAGCCGGTATTGGGGAAATTCTCATGGACCCATTGTGGCAGCTGCCGTCCAACGAACTTCACATTCTCTCGGACGTCGAGGTGTCGTCCTTGAAAGTCGTACTTGGAGAGAGACTCCATGAATGCATCGACGACTGGTGCCCAATAGGCACGATCCATCGTGCCCGTGCCGACATTGACTTCTGGGTTCTTCTCGGGGTCCGCTGGAGGACCCTCTCCGCCCTCTCTGCGATGGTTGTAGCTGTGGAGGTCGAAGACGACGAAGGCCCCGTATTCTCGTTCGAGACCGACCAGCACCTCTCGGAGCGCCGCGTAGTACGCATCGTACTCGGCGAGGGATCGATCGATGATGCCTTGAGGGAGGGGTTCGTTCCAGATATCGAGGCCCCACGCATCGTCCGGACCGAGATAGACTGCTTCGTGTCGTGCCCGATTGAGGTCGACTTCGAAACGCGAGCGCATCGCGATGAAGCGGGTCGGCGCAATCGACGCCCATTCACCCGTAAATGGATCCTCCTCGCGGAGGCGGTCTTGCTCCGGCAGTTTCGCCAGGTCACGCACCTCTGGGCGAAGCTCATGTCCGTTGTGCGACGCAACCGCGACAAGCGGGCCCTCACCCAACACTTGGGTCCATCCGCGTTCAAAGGTCTCTTGCATACGTCGCTCCTTGCTGATCAGTGGCCAGATGTTTGTTGTCGTCGATCGCCGGGGACTTCGCAACCAGATTCCCGAAGCCAGTCACCGGCATCCCGATGCCTCTTCTGGACGACGAGACGTGATGTTCATGTAGCAGCGCGTGTAGTCGACGACGCGAACCGAATGCCCGCGTGCCGTCGCGGCTTCCTCGAGGCGCTTGGTCGAGTAGAGTTTTGCGTTCCTCGATAAGATGCCGATTTTCATTGTTCTCCCTTTGGTCGATTGAGGTTTCGAGGCGACGCTCAACGCCGACCCTATCAGGACGCTCGTCTTGTGCGCACGCACCAAAGCAGGTTCCGTGCCAGGCGTCGCCAACGGTGCTCAGAGCCCGCAGAGGGATCTTTTCCGAGGCTCGGAGCGTCGGACCGGCGTGCGAGTGCAGGAGCTGCACTGACGCGCCTTCGAATGAACGCAGACCTTGCACTGTTTGGCGACCGGGTTCCGGCTCTCCGTGCGCGGCAACGGTGATTTCCTCCTCTCCACCCACTAGGCACGGCACTTGCTTCTTGGCTAGACCCCGGAGGCAGCGATGACCCATCCCCAATCAGACTTGGTCACCCCTGAAGTGCTCGAGAGAATCCGTTCCGAAAATCAGCGACTCCTCCGGGCGACCCAAAGCATGGAGGCCAGTCTCGAAACCGGTCGACTCGCTGAAGCCATCTTCATTGCTGCCGAGCTCGGCGAAGTCTTGCGAAAGCAGGTTTTCCTCGTGGACGGCGTCCTCGACGTGCTGACACCGGACGACCGATTCAAGCGCTAGAGTCGGCGTTGCTTTTGGCGACCCCCCACTCCTCGAGTCGATAGTGAATGGTTCGCTTGCTAATCCCGAGAATCGCTGCGGCTTTGGTCGGCGAGCCGCCGACTGCTTCGAGGGTTTTCATGATCGTATATCGCTCGACTTCCGCGAGTGTCACGCCAGGGATGAGCAGGCCCAAGGGCTCCGCCTCCCGGTCGGGCGGCTCAATCGGTAGGTCTTCGGTGCCGATGAGGTCCTTCTCACAGAGCACCACCGCCTGCTCGATCGCGTGCTGAAGCTCGCGGACGTTGCCGGGCCAGGGGTAAGCCAGCAACGCTTCTCTCGCTTCGAGGGTGAAGCCCTGCACCTCCTTGGCGTTCTCCTCGGCGTAAAGCCGGAGGAAATGGTCGGCCAAGAGCGGAATGTCGCTGGGCCGCGCACGCAAGGGCGGCACCTCGAGGACGACAACCTTGAGGCGGAAGTAGAGGTCTTCGCGGAACTTCCCGTCTTCTACGAGCGATTTGAGGTCTCGGTTCGTCGCGGCGACGACGCGCACGTTGACGGTCACCGTTTCGTTTCCGCCCACCCGCTCGAGCTCCCGTTCCTGCAGAAAGCGGAGCAGCTTGACTTGCACGGAGAGCGGCATCTCGCTGAGCTCGTCGAGAAACAGCGTCCCACCATCGGCCTGCTCGAAGCGACCTCTTCGTCGCGTGACCGCTCCTGTGAATGCCCCCTTTTCATGCCCGAAAAGCTCAGACTCCAGGACACTCTCGGCGAGCGCCGCGCAATTCAACCGAACCAAGGGGCCCTCGCTCCTCAGGGAGTGCTCATGGATCGCTTTGGCAATCAGCTCCTTGCCCGTGCCCGTTTCGCCTTGGATCAGCACGGTCGACCGGCTCTTGGCGGCTTGACGCAAACGGTTGAAAAGGCGCTGCATCGCAGGGTGCACGCCCACGACCCGATCCAAGAGAGGGGTCGTTGGCAGGTTAGCTGCCGCAGCGGCCCGAGCTTCCATCGCGTCCCTGGCATGAAGAGGTTTGCCGAGGGACCGCTCGACGATGAGCGCCAATGCGTCCGGTCGAATAGGGCGCGTGAGGAGGCGGTCGGCGCCGCACTCCAGTGCTTTGACGGCGGTGTCTGTGGAGCCGTTTTCCGCCATCGCGATGAACGAGGTGGCAGGAAGAAGGGCTCTGGCCTGCCGCAGGAAGTCGAAGCCACCCATCCCTTCTGGGTCGAGATCTAGCAAGACCACGTCAGGCATCGACCGCTCCAAGTGCTCTAGGGCGGCGATGCCATCGGGCGCCGTCTCCACGATGTGCCCGATCGCCGAGAGCTGCCCCTCCAGCTTGGATTGCTGAGCCGGGTCGCTCTCGACAATCAGGATCCGACCGGTCTGTTCGTCAGCCATGATTCGAGGATGGCCCGACTGCGGTGGCTCGTCCATCCCCTGGCGTGCGCACCGATTGCGTTGATCCCCCTGCGAAAGAGCAAGTTCTGCACTCGCGACTCCGCGTCTCGGTCGGCGCGCTTTTCAGCGGCCACGGCGCGAGGCGGAATCCGCGGTCGGTCGTGCTTGGCACGGATCGTGCTCCTGGAGCGGCCCAATCAGTGGCTGATCGGAGCCCTGAAAGGAGACGATACGATGACTGAAGATCGCGAAATCAAGAACTACGAGAAGCTTGCGGAACGAGCCAGAACCATGAAGACATATCCAAAATTCTTCCTGACCGATTTCCATCTGTCTCGCGTTCAGTACGGCCGGCGATTGCTGGCTGCAAGAAGGAGGCAGAGGAGCCGGAGCCTGAGGTCACCACGGGGGCCGAAGCGCCTCCCCCAGAGCCCGAGCCGGTGCAGATCGAACAAGTGCGCTGCGAGCTGGAGAGGGTGTATTTCGCCTTCGATTCAGCGGAGCTCGACGGAACTGCGCGTGCGACCATCCAGGAGGCCGTCGAATGTTTCCGAGGCCAAGGGCTCCAAGGCGGGCTGATGTTGACAGGTGCATGCGATCCGCGGGGCACCGAGGAGTACAACATCGCACTTGGCGAGCGCCGTGCGAGCGCCGTTCGCGAGTACATGCGCTCGCTCGGCTTGAATTCGAGCCGGGTTTCGATCACCTCGGTCGGAGAAGAGATGGCGACTGGCACCGACGAGGCCAGTTGGGCTCAAGATCGCAACGTCACCCCGAGCGGGGAATAGTCGCCAACGCACACTCGAACAAGCACCTGGGCGCCGTCATCTCCGGAAGCCGGTCGCCATGACTCAGGCGGAGAAATCCTATGAAGCTCGACGAAACGACAAACCAAATCCTCTCTTCACTCAGCCAATGGAAGCTTAGCCTGATCGCCGCACTGCCCAATCTGGTGACCGCGCTGATCGTTCTGTTGCTCGGATGGGCGCTGGCCTGGGGCCTGGGTAGGGTGGTCCGCCGGGTCTTCCGAAGGCTTGCGAAGCAGATTCCTTCAGGGACGGGCCGGGCGGCCTGGTCCGAGGCGGTCGAAGACAACGACGTTGGCAACATCGCAGCGGGCGGCGTGTACTGGCTGGTCCTGTTGACCACTTTCATGGTCGCGATCGATGCGCTCGATATTGCCGTCTTCAGCCGCTGGGTCGGCTTAATTGCCAGCTACCTGCCGAGACTGGCGATCGCCGCTGCGCTCTTGTTTGTCGGCATGGTCGCGGGCCGGCTCGCGCGGAACGCGATCATGAAGACCGCCGTTCGATTGCCAGCATCGCAAGCCCGAAGCTTGGCCCGGTTCGCCCAGCTGGCGATCGTGATTGCCGCCGGCCTAATCGCCGCAGAGCGACTCGGCTTGGATGTGTCGCTTCTAAGCGCGATGTTCATGATCTTGTTGGCGGCTACACTCGCGGGCGCAGCATTGGCATTTGGCCTTGGAGCGCGCGACTTGGTGGCGGACATTCTTGCCATGCACTACGTGAACAAGTCCCACCGGCTCGGCCAGCTAGTTCGTCTCGGCCCAGACGAGGGTCGTATCGTGAGGACGAGCCGGACAGCGGTCTCGTTGGAGACTGCCGATGGTGAGATGTTGATTCCAGGTCGAGATTTCGTGAACACACGGTGCGTGCTCTTGAGCGAGGAGGGTCCCCGTGGAGCTTGAATCGAGGTTGCTCAATGCATTCACCGATGCTCACCCGGCCGAGGTCGCGCGGGTCTTGGAATCGCTCCCCGTCGCAGACGCAGCAGAGGTGATGGGGGAGCTTCCCTTCGATCGCTTGGCCCAGCTTCTTGCATGGCTTGCCCCTCCGTTGGCGGCGAGCTCCCTCGATCTGGTCGAGTTGAACAAGGTCGCAGCTGCGCTCTCTGCGACCCGCCATGACGTCGCAGCTACAATCATTCGCGCGATGGGTCCGGAGCCGCGTTCCCGGGTCATCGAATCGCTGAGCCCGGCGGCGCGCAAGGCAACGAAGAATCTTCTTCGGTACTCCCAGGACACAGCGGGCTCACTCATGGATTCACAAGTGCTCGCCCTAGCGGAAACGGTCTCGGCCGGCGACGCAGTGAACCGGCTCATAGGAGCCGCAAAGCACGCCTTGCACTATGTGTACGTGGTATCCGAAGACCAGAATCTCGTGGGAGTCGTCAACCTGCCGGAGCTCATGGCGGCGAGGCCCGATCAGCTTCTCGGGCTCATCGCCGTTCGTCCCGTTGAATCCGTTTCTGCGCGGGCCAGTTGGCAAGTGATTGTGGCCCACCCAGCGTGGACGCGATTCCACGCCTTGCCGGTCGTCGAGGCGGGTGGGCGTTTTGTCGGCGTCCTCCGATACGCGTCGATTCGAAAGCTTCAAGACCGATTGCTCGACACCGGGCTACAGGATCACGGTGCGCAAACCGCATCAGCCCTCGGCGAGCTCTATGGCCTCGGGCTGCGTGGACTGGTCGAGTCGGCAGCCGCGATCGTCATGGGGTCGAACGAACCCGATCGGGGGGGCAAATGAGCACCGCGGTCCACGAGGTCGTAGGGCAGTTCATGCGTTTGCACCCTGGAGAGGTGGCGAGGCAGATGGAGAGCGCCGCGCCCGAACAGGTTGCTTCCGTGCTCGCTGCCCAATCCCCGCAAACGACGGCGAGGGTTCTCGGCTACATGCAAGGGGACTACGCCGCGACGGTCCTGTCGGCCGCCGGAGCGAAGGGGGTGGAGCACCTGGTGTCCGCGCTCGACCCGGCACATGCGGCGAACCTGCTCGCACGCCTCCCCGAGGAAACACGCTCCGAGCTGCTCGCGGCACTCTCGACGTCTCTGGCACAAGAAATCAGAGAAATCTTAGCCTTTCCCCCAGGTACCGCGGGCCAAATCATGGATGCGAGGGTCGCCGTCTTCAGCAGAGAAACCTCGGTGCAAGACGCCCTCCAACGAATTCAGAACCTTCGCAACCGAAGGATTTCCGATCTCGTCATCACCGACGACGAGGGTGCTTTCAGCGGCGTGGTGCGCCTGCAAGACGTCGTGGGCGCAGCGCCGGACCAGCAGTTGGCAGAGCTCAAGAGCCCGCGCGTCGTGTCCGTGCATCCCATGACCTCTCGCGAAGAGGTGGTCGAGCTCTTGAATAAGTACCACCTCTCGAGCCTACCCGTGGTCGACCTTCAAAACCGTGTCGTCGGCATCATTCGACAGGTCGGCCTCGTCGAGGCTGCACAAGCGGATGCCATCATGGATCTGCAACAGATGGTCGGTGGTTCGAGGGAGGAACGCGCTCTGTCTCCGCCCTGGGTCGGCGTACGAAGTCGTCTTCCCTGGTTGAACATCAACCTGGTCACCGCCTTCCTCGCGGCGTCGGTCGTGGGTCTCTTCGAAGGCACGATCGCTCGCTTCACGGCTGTTGCGGTTCTGCTTCCGGTGGTGGCCGGTCAGTCCGGCAACACCGGAGCCCAGGCGCTCGCCGTCACCATGCGCGGGCTCGCCTTGCGAGAGTTTCGCGTGTCGCAAGGCTTCCGCGTACTCGTCAAGGAGCTGATCGTCGGCTTGGTCAACGGAATCGCAATTTCCATCGTGACTTCCATCGGTGTCTACATTTGGAGCCGCAACCTCGGTCTCGCCTTCGTCATGTTTCTGGCGATGATCATATCGATGATAGCGGCGTCGGGCGCCGGTGCGATCATTCCCGTCGTGCTGGTCAAGCTCAACCGAGACCCAGCGACCGCTTCTTCGATCATTCTCACGACCGTGACGGACATCGTGGGCTTTTTCACCTTTCTGGGGCTTGCGACCTTGCTTGCCGGAATGCTCGCGGCCTCTTAGCGGCCAGATCCGAATCGAGAAGCTGGTATAGAGGAGCAAGATGCTCGAAACGTCAAACGAGGCCAGGGAGTCGCATTCCATGAACGATCCGCACACGCAGCTAGATGCGGTCGGGATTGCCTGGCGCTTGGGCGCCACGCTTTTCTTCGTGTTGCTCAATGGCTTCTTCGTCGCCACCGAGTTCGCGCTCGTGAAGGTTCGTGCGACGCGCATCGACAACCTGGCGAAGGAAGGAAGCCGAAGCGCCGTTCTGGTCCAGCACATCCTCAAGCACATGGATCGCTACCTTTCGGCGTGCCAGCTCGGCATCACCCTGGCCAGCCTGATCCTCGGCGCCTTGGGCGAGCCCGCCGTGTCGGTGTTGCTCATCGCGGCGCTCGACGGGCTCGGTATCGAAGTCGCGCAGGATGCGGCCTGGGTCCCGATCGTCTCGATCACCATCGCGTTCGCCGTGATCACCGTGCTGCACATGACAGTGGGCGAACAGGCACCGAAGATGTGGGCGCTTCGCCGGGCCGAAACGACCGCCCTCCGCACGGCGCTTCCGCTGAAGCTCTTCACCTGGGTCTTCACGCCGTTCATTGCCGTGATCAACAGCATCTCCAACCGATTGCTGCGTCTGGCGGGCTTGCCCGCGCAGCACGGCGACGAGGCCACACATACCTCGGATGAGATTCGATCGATGCTCGCGCTTTCCTGGGCTGCGGGGCACCTCTCGAAGCTCGAACATGACGTCACCGGGAACGTCTTTCGAATCATGGAGCTCGAGGTCCGGCACATCGTGCTTCCACGCGTTGACGTCGCATACCTCGTCATCGGTCGCCCCGACGAAGAAAACGTCGCGGTCATTCGGGACAGTGGTCACAGCCGCTTGCCGCTGTGCGAGGTTGGTTTGGACACGATCACGGGCTTCGTACACACCAAGGACGTGATGCAACAAGTGCTCGATGGGAAAGCGTTCGATTTCGTCGCTCTGGCCCGAGACGCGATTTTCGTTCCCGACACCATGTCGATTTCCAACTTCCTCATCGAGCTGCAATCAAACCAACAACACTGCGCGGCCGTCGTGGATGAGCGCGGGACAGTCATCGGATTGGCGTTCCGAGAGGACGCGCTCGAGGAAATCGTAGGGCCGCTCGGCGACGAGTTCGATGAGATGGACCGAGAGTTCCAAGAGGTGCAAGAGGATGTCTACGAAATCGCGGGCCGCATGTCCGTCCCCGAAACCTGCGACAGGCTCGATTTCGAGCTGAGCGAAGACGAGGACGAGGACGAGGACACCATCGGCGGTCACGTGACCGCGCGACTCGGACGCATGGCTGCGCCCGGTGACCAAGTGCTCGTCGGGCCCTACGTAGCAACCGTCTTGGACGTCAGTCGCCGTCGCATCCGACGCCTTCGGCTGGAGCGAGCGCCGAGCGACGACGACGCCGGCACTGAAACCACCCTATGAGCTCGGAGCCGCACGATGTGCATTAAGCCACTCTCTTGACCATACTCCGCTCGACCCAGTGAAACGAACCGCCATCAAGACGTATTCCACGTTCGGGTTCGCACTGGGTGCGGCTCTGATGCTGCTCGTCCGAACGGCCCAAGCACAGAAGGGCGGGGCGGAACCAGACTTGGCTGAGGCGATCGAGAACACGGAGAAGCAAATCGGCGTCGTCGAGGACAAGCTTGCTCAGCTTGGAGACCGCGCCGTCGAGCTTCTTCCCTTGCTTGCCGTGGCCCTGGTCACCGTTGCGGTCTTCTGGATCATTGCGCGGTTGCTCACCAATCGAGATTGGCTCTTTCGCTGGATCGACAACCGGTTCATGCGCGACACGGTGCGCCATTTCGCACGCATCGTCATTGTCGGGGCTGGCGTGCTCATTGCCCTCGAGCTGCTCAATGCGACTGCACTCGTTGGTGCGGCGCTTGGGGCTGCGGGTGTCGTGGGCGTCGCGTTGGGCTTCGCTTTCCGCGACATCATGGAGAACTACCTCGCGGGGCTGCTGCTCAGCATGAGACACCCATTCGAGCCCAACGATTTCGTCTCAATCGACGGGGATGAGGGCAAAGTGGTTCGCTTGACATCTAGGGCGACGGTCCTTCTCACGCTCGCGGGTAACCATCTGCGCATTCCGAACTCGAAGGTATTCAAGGCAGTGCTCCTCAACTACACCCGAAACCCGCTCAGGCGCCTCGATTTCGAAGTGAGTGTTGGAGTCAACGAAGATTTGATGGCCGCGCAGAAGCTTGGGTGCGACACGCTTGCGGCGATGCAGCCGGTCATCGCAGAGCCCCCGCCGCTCGCCCTTCTCGAACGTTTGGGGGACTCGAGCGTTCCGATCCGATTCTACGCGTGGGTAGACCAGAGAGAGACCGACTTCTTGAAAGCGCAGAGCGAAGCGATTCGAGTGGTGAAGACGGCCTTCGACGAGGCCAACATCCAAATGCCCGAGCCGATCTACCAGATCTACATGAGGAGTGAGGGGAAGAGCCCGGCGCAAGAGGTCGTCCACCCGACCTCGGAGAGCCTCGCGTCGGGAGATACCGCTGTAGACGTACGTCTCGACGCCCAGGTCGAGTCCGAACGCGCAGCGGAGGGCCCAGATCTACTCGATGAAGATGCCCCACGAGAGTGAGCCTTGATTCCTCGTCCAGCTCTGAGACGATCTTGACAACGCCAAGGCCACGACGTCAGATGCGATGCCTGACCCGAAGGAGGCCCCCATCGCCAAGAAGGTACAGCGGAAGCGAAAGCGCACGGCTTTGCGTAGGCGGCGACCCCAGACGCTCGGCTTGGCGCCGGGGAGCATCATCGCCGTCCCGGGCGTGCCGCCTGCGGTCATTCGCGCCATCTCCTACGACGCAGATCGGGTCGAGGAGCGATCGATCGAGCACGTTTCCGATCTGAAATCACTTCACGACAGGAGTACAGGTGTCAGTTGGATCAACATCGACGGCATCAGCGGCCGAAATTCGAGGACTACGGCGACACCGACTTCATCGTGCTGCGCATGCCGCCGTTCGTCACGATTTGCGCGTCTTGCGGCGCGCGGTAGCCCCAACCCGTGAGGTCCTGAGCGCAATGGCCCGGGCCGACGCCAGTGACGCCCATGGCGATACCCACATCTTCCTCCGAGACTGCCATGATCACACGGTACAGCTGATGGAGGCTCTCGATCTTGGCTTCATCGCTTGGTATCGTTTTCTCGTTCCAAGGGCTGGCTTGGTGAACGCCGTCATGTGACGAACCACGGAAGTGAGTCACAGAGAGATTCACCCAAGGGCGGAGGCGAGTGACCTGGGATTGGCGCTGGTGGCAAAGGTCAGCCAGCGTTGGCTAGACCCGGGGCCCATGAGCACGACTTGCGCCCTTCCTTTGTTGAGATGGAGGGAGCTCATCGAGCTGTGCGAGCGAGCGCATCTGCAGGCGGCTGCAGGTAGAGTGCAATTTCTGCATTCGCGCGATGAGCGACCGCTGCAACTTCTGCACTCTCGGGTCGACTCGAGATGGAGACTCGGCAGGAACAACGCAGAAGAGTCGTCTCCGCATAGATGGCGATCGATGGCATGGAACGTGCTTTTGCTCCGTGTGGGTATGTTCCCGTCAAGGAAGGGAGAACAGCGATGCCGATGCGAAGTGACAGAATCAAGCGCGGCCCGGCTCGGCGCCCGCGCAGCGAGCTGGACTGGTTCGCCGAAGACCCTTGGGCAGAGCCGGACTCGTCGGCCCGGGAAGACGAGCAGGACGAGTGGAACGATGGCCTGACGGAGTCGGTCGGGGACCACGTTTCAACGGACGATGACGCGTGGGGCGACGATGAGTACGAGGGATGGGGGCCGATTCGTCTGCGACGTGGGCACCTCCGAGACGCCCATTAGAGGACGACGGAAAGGGCAAGAACATGTTTCAGATCCGAAGGACACTCCAAACCACGCCCAGCCAAGCGCCAAGCGCTATCGAATGGTGGGAGCGGTCTCACGGAACCGACGCCTTGGCGGAACAGATCACACGCCTCCGGCGGCAGCTCGCGCTTGCGATCGCGGACGCCGGGAGGAGTAGCCGGCCGTTGTTTCTGCGCGCTCTGGGAAGAGACATCGAAGCTGAGCTGCAGCAACTCGATGGCCGTGTGGCCTTCGGGGTCGGCGAACAGGCTTCGGGACTTAGGGAACGATGCCGAACTCTCGAAGAGATGGTCGGGTACTACTGCGATGTAGTAGTGCCCTCAAAGAGAGCGTTCGACGTCATCGAGCTCTCGGATTGTGCTCGTGAGGCGGTCGCGGGACTGTCTGGCGATATGCACCTCGTCCTGCGAATCGAGGGCGAGCCCTGCGTTATTGCGAGCCGGCGATTGGCGACCGCTCTTTTCGAGGTCGCGATCCTCGCGGCATCCGCAGGCCCGACCGATGAGATTGAGGTGATTCTGCCGTCATGCTCGGAGGTATTCGCCGAGTTCCGGGTGGCATCGCCGAAAGTGATCGCATCCACGGGCGCTGCTCTCGGATTTGATCGCGATAAGTCGAGATTTCTGGCCCTGGCGGTCGCCTATGCCCTGCAAATCGGGGCAACTTTGAGCCGCAGCACGCTGGCCGAAGAGGTTCTGATCGTTCGATTCCCAATCGGGACTCGTGCCAGATATGAGGGGTCGACGGTTCCAAGTCTCGACCCTGGTGTGATTGCCGAAGCAACTGCGTTCTGCGCGGAAGGATGAGGTTCTAATGGAAATGCAAAAGATCAGGTCCGACACCCAAGCCAAGCCACCGGTGTCTCCCAAGGAGGAGCTCCGACTCAAAGAGTGTACGATCTGCAAAGGTGAGCTCGTGATGGACGCGTCAGGAGCTGCAATCTTCTGCGACGAGTGCTGGACCCTGAAATGCCTCGCGGCACCTGGTGACTGAGTGCGAGCCAGCGGGCTAGCTCCCCGTTGTGGCAAGCCTCCGAAGGCTGTCCACTACGTGACGGTCCAAATGAAGATCTAGCTGTGGGAAGGCGATCACGATCCCCTGCTCCTTGAAAGCCCACCAGATCGCCTCGTTGAGCTCGGATAGCCGGAGTCGCGACCACCAGGGATCGTCCATCCAGATCGACACTTCGAAATCAACCGAGTGATTGCCGAACTCCAGCAAGAGCACTTGTGGCCTCGTGTTTGGCAAATCGGTCCTGATCCGGTTTGCCACATCCTCGAGAACCTCGCGGACCAGCTTCAGATCTGAGCCGTACGTTACGCCGACTCGGGTGCGCACCCGGTATGCGCCGTCATCGAGCGTGTAGTTCTTGACGATCGACTGCACCAGCACGGAGTTCGGAACGATGACGTCTTCACCGTCGCGCGAGCGCACCACGGTTGATCGAATCCCCATCCGTAGCACCTTTACGACGGTCCCCTCGACTTCCAAGACGTCACCTGGCGTGATCGCTCGCTCAACCAAGAGGATCACACCCGCGACGAAGTTCTGGGCAATGGTTTGCATTGCGAAGCCCAGACCGATGGCGAAGATGGCGCCGGCCGCGAAGAGAGCGCTCAGGTTGATGCCCATGGTATGGACTGCGATGCCGAAGCCCACGAACACGATGATGTAGTGAAGCAATCGACCCGTGACGACGATGCTTCCTTCGTCGCTGACCCCTCGGCGCAAAAGCCAGCGCCGCATTCCAGCCTGAGCTAGCCGAGAGACCAGAATGGTGATCAAGACGATCCCCAGCGCGGCGACTAGCGTCGCACCGCTCACCGGAGTTCCCCCGATCTCGAAGAGGGTCTTCCTCATGACGCTCGCAGCGGCTTCTAAGGTCTCCATCCGGTTACCTGCCTCGGTAGTTGGAAGACATGGTCAATTGTCACTCGCCGCCACGTGTCGGTCTTGAGCCCAGCCAGCTTCGTCGGTGCCGGTCGCCATCTCTTCACCGACCGAGGTGATCGAGAGCTGGCCAGACCTCCAACCGAGCGAGCGCATGTAGTCGCGAACAGCGCTCGCGCGTCCTTCGCCGAGGGCAATGTTGTATTCCTCGGTACCGCGTGGGTCGCATGCCCCGGTCAAAAGGAGGCTCCTGTCGGTGCCCTGAGCGCGGAAACACTCTACAGCCTCCTGGATCGTCGCCCGTGCCGCGTCGTCAAGCTCCGCTGAATCAAGGGCAAAATACACAACCTGCAGCTCGCACGGCAGCTCTTCGACCTGTACCTGCTCGGGCTCTGGGGGAAGCGCTTCGGCTCCCGTGGTGACCTCGGGCTCGGGCTCCTCTGCCTCCTTCTTACAGCCAGCAAACGCAGCGGTACCGACGGCAACACAGGTGGAAATCGTGAGGAAGAAGTTTGGATGCATCTTCATGGTTTTGCTTGCTCTGCCGGCTTTTCGTGGGTTTTTGATTTCGCGCTCTTCTGTCACGGTGACCCTTCTTTTCAATGCCTCAGAAGACGATCTTGCGCCTTCTAGAGACATGTGAGTGTCCGCTAAGCACAAGGCGTGCCAGTAGTGTTTGGCCCCAAGGTCCGGAAAAAGAAGCCGAGCTTGCAGGAGGATCAGAGGCCGGGTTGCCGACTCAGTGCAACATGTGCATCCCGAGGTATCCAAGCCGTGCAAAGGGTGTGTCTGGGCAGTTGAAGGACAATCGATCTGCTCGCCCGCGTCGCAGAATCGGCCCATGGTTGACTCGTGGCTAGGGCAATCTTAGTGCTGTTTGGAGTCGGGGGGATCGCCTGGGCGTTCCTGACTCTCTATGCGACCCAGTTCTTGGCCGCCCGTATGGGCTTCCGGCTCACCGACGACAACGGAATGATCGAGTTCTTCGGTCTCAATGCCGGCTTGCGGCCCGCGCTGGGCGCCCTGGCGTTGGCCGGTGCAGCCTTTGGTCGATTTCGGATTTCCGCAATCGTCACTATCTTCGTGTGCCTGGCTGGGACAGCCGTCGGACGGGTGGTCGGCATGCTCCAGGGCGCCGAACCTGGCCTCTACACCTACGGGGCCCTTGGATTCGAAATCGCCGGCGCGCTACTCGCGACGCTCGCCTACGGCGCTGAAAAGCGCGAGGCTACGCTAAGGGCCAGAGCGGCCGACACAAGAGTAAAGGCCCAGTCGGTCCTGCACCACAGACGCCGCCAAGTTAGCAATGAGCGTCGCGGAGCAAGCGAGCCCAGGCAGGTACAAGGCGCGACACGGCATTCGCTCTGCTCGGTCGGGCCCGATGTTGGCCCGACCGTCCCTTCGCATCGCATACTCCGGGAGCTTTGCCGAACGAAGCAGCCATTCCGAAGGCAGGCTATGGAAGCTCCGTTCGCTGTTCAGGCTTATTCCGTCCCTGCCCATGCAACTCATGCGCTCCGGTGCCCAGCACGCGGAGTGCAATTTCTGCAGCGTGTTTAGTAGAGCTGCGCGCCAAGCTGCACCACGCTCTGGAATTGAACCAATTCGATTCGCGGGGAGAATGGCACAGAATGTGCTCAAGCCGAGAATGGGCAGTGAGGCTCGGCATGCCTACGCGAGCGACGATGCGGTCTTTTCGGTGTGCCCTTTGTGAGCTCGAGTCTGGACTCTGCGTGATGCTGGACCGCAGGCGCGTGACCTGGTTGTCCCCGGCGAAGAAGCCGGCAAGAGTTCCGGGGACCACGGGCAGCGCTATGCTCTGCTACCCGCCATCCCATCTGTCATGACCAAGCGACGCACCGCCCAACTCAAGTTAGAAATCCTACCCCAGCCCGATGATACGAGCTGTGGGCCGACGTGCCTTCACGCGGTTTACTCCTACTGGGGCGACAAACTTTCGCTCGACAGCGTAGCCGACGAAATCGAACCGCTCCCGGGGGGCGGGACTCTGGCCGTGTCGCTGGCGTGCCATGCGCTGCGTCGTGGGTACCGGGCCGAAATCTATACGTACAACCTGCAGTTGTTCGACCCGACCTGGTTTGACGGCGCCGTGGACCTTGCGGAGCGACTTCGGTCGCAGCGCAAGCACAAGCGGACGCAACGACTCAAGATCTCAACCGACGCCTACCTGGAATACCTTCAACTCGGGGGAACGGTTCGTTTCGAGGAGCTCCGGCCTGCATTGATCCGCCGGTTCTTGAATCGAGACGTCCCCATTCTCACAGGCCTGAGCGCGACCTACCTCTACAATTGCGCTCGCGAGCACGAAGACGACTACGACGATGTGCGCGGCGAGCCGGTCGGTCACTTCGTGGTACTGAGCGGATACGACCGCAACAAACGCCAGGTGACGGTATCCGACCCTTCCCAGGACAATCCTAGGTTTCGAACCCACCGATACAGTGTTGGCATCAGCCGTTTGATAGCAGCGATTGCCTTGGGTGTGATGACCTACGATGCCAATCTCCTCATACTCACGCCCCAAACCCATCGGGGCGCAGGGCATCCATGAGCGCGCTCATCGTAGTGGAGCGGCCCGAGAATTGGCCGCTCGAGATTCCGGGCACCGAGGTGGTTTCCGCGACCGACTACCTGACCGACGCACGGTTTGTCGAGCTCAGGAGAGCTAAGGTCTTCAACCTGTGCCGGAGCTATGGCTACCAGAGCGCTGGGTACTACGTCTCGCTCCTAGCGGCGGCGCGGGGGCACAAGCCGTTGCCGTCCGTCACGACGACGCAAGACCTCCGTCAGTCTTCGCTGATACGAATCGCGTCTGAGACGATCGAGCAGCTCGTGCAGCAGGCGCTCGCACCCATCAAGAGTGACCGGTTCGAGCTGAGCATTTACTTCGGACGCAACATGGCGAAGCGCTACGACAGGCTATGCCGCGCCTTGTTCAATCATTTCCCAGCGCCCCTTCTCCGCGCGGAGTTCGTTCGGGCCGGTCAGTGGCGACTTGCGAGCCTGGGTGCCATCGGCTCTCATGAGATCCCCGACTCGCACCGCGACTTCGTCATCGAGCAGGCCAGGAGCTTTTTCCGGCGGCCTCATCCTGCAGGGGTGCAGCGAGCACGATACGACCTCGCCATTCTGGTGAATCCAGATGAAGTCGATGCGCCTTCTGACGAAAAAGCCATTCAACGCTTCCTTCGGGCGGCCAAGAAAGTAGGCTTCGATGCATGGCTGATCCAGAAGGAAGATTTCGGGAGGATTGCTGAGTTCGATGCACTGTTCATCCGTGAGACGACGGCGGTGAACCACTACACGTATCGTTTCGCGCGTCGCGCCGAGGCAGAGGGTTTGGCGGTGCTCGACGATCCGGAATCGATTGTCCGATGCACGAACAAGGTCTATCAGGCCGAATTGTTTAAGCAGAACGGGGTGGACTGCCCAAGGACACGGATTGTCTACCGGGAGAGCCCGGACGAAATCGCGGCCGAGCTCGGACTCCCATGCGTCCTCAAGAAGCCCGACAGCTCCTTCTCGGCTGGCGTAGTCAAGGCCACGACCGAGGCCGAGCTTGCGGCTTATCTGCATCAGTTCTTGCAGGAATCCGAGCTCGTCATCGCGCAGTCGTTCGTTGCGTCCGACTTCGACTGGAGGGTTGGCGTGTTGGACGGCAGAGCCCTCTATGTGTGCCGATACTACATGGCTCGCGGTCACTGGCAGATTCAGAAAGCCGGGGAGGGTGTTGGCCGTCTCTACGGAAGGTCTGAAACTGTCGCTGTCGAAGATGTTCCCATTGAAGTCGTCGACCTCGCCGTTCGGGCATCGGGCCTGATCGGTGATGGTCTCTATGGCGTCGATATCAAGGAGGTTGACGGGCGGCTGCTCGTGATGGAGGTCAACGACAATCCGAGCATCGAAGCGGGGATCGAGGATGCGGTTCTCAAGGACGACCTGTACGTCACCATCGTTCGGAGACTGTATGATCGCCTCGAGCGGCGAGGGCAGCGGCAGCAACGGTGAGCGCTGCCAAGGCACTCCGTCTGTTCCAGGGATTCGGCATCGAGATCGAGTACATGATCGTCGATTCCGAGAGTTTGTCGGTGCGCCCGATCGCCGATGAGCTCCTCAAAGCAGTGGCAGGGGCCTATGAAATGGAAGTCGATCGAGGCGCTCTGCGTTGGTCGAACGAGCTTGCCCTACACCTGATCGAGCTCAAGACGAACGGGCCGGCACGAGCCCTCGGGGGTCTTCACGAGGCGTTTCAGAGCGACGTCTATGCCATCAATGCGTTGCTCGGTCCCATGGGCGCACGGCTGCTTCCGAGCGCGATGCACCCGTGGATGGGCCCCGACGAGTTTAGGCTCTGGCCTCACGAGGACGACGCAATCTACCAGAGCCTCGATAGGATCTTCGACTGCCGCGGACATGGCTGGTCCAACCTGCAAAGCATGCACATCAATCTCCCGTTTGCGAGCGATGATGAGCTCGGGCGTTTGCATGCGGCGATTCGGCTGGTGCTCTCGATTCTTCCGGCGCTTGCGGCAAGCTCGCGGTTCGTCGATGGCGAGCAGAGCGGCCTTGTCGACAGGCGATTGGAGGTCTACCGGCACAATGCGCGTCGACTCCCATCGATTGCGGGCGGGTGATTCCTGAGGTTGTCTTTCGGCGCAGTGACTACGAGCACCTATTGGCAGGCATCTATCGAGACCTGGCTCAACTTGATCCCGACGGCATCTTGCAGCGCGAGTGGATTCACACCCGTGCTTGCATCGCGCGCTCCGACCACATGGCTCTGGAGATCCGATCGCTGGACGTGCAGGAATGTCCACGGATGGGTATTGCCATCCCCAAAGCCGCGGCGGCTGCTGTTCAGGCGCAGGTCGAAGAGAGCTGGGTGAGCCTCGAAGCGCAGCAGGCTTGGGACCAACGCGAGCTCGAGGAGATCCTGCTGTCGACGATTGCCGACGGGGACCAGGCTTTGATTGAGAATTCGCGCTTCCTGATGGCGTTTGGTCTAGGAGAAGCGAAGATCCGCGCCGACGACCTCTGGCAGCACTTGCTCGAGACGCAGGTTGAGCGGCGCCCCGAGTACGCATCCGCCGGACCCGCGCTTCGGCTCATTGTGGAACAAGGCTGTCTGGCGCGGCGCATCCTCCGAGCCTCAGGGTCGGCCCCAAGTACAGAGCGCCTCCGCGAGGTGTACGGGCGTCTCGCCGACTGCCTGGCTCGAGGGCAGAGCTTCTTGGGCGATCCGTGAAAAGTCGGACCCTCATTCTGAGCTGCGAACACGGTGGAGCAAGGATTCCGTCACGGTACCGTCACCTCTTCGGTACGGATGCAGCGCGGAAGGCGCTCCGCTCCCATAGGGGCAGTGATCTGGGTGCGATTCAACTGGCTCGCTCTGTACAGCGAGGGCTTGGGGCCCCACTCCACGCGAGCACAGTGACCCGGCTCTTGGTCGATCTGAACCGTTCGATCGGCCATCCCCGTCTGTTCTCCGAGTTTTCAAAGGATCTGAAGCGCGAGGAGCGAGCCGATCTTCTCGAGCAGCATTACTTGCCTCATCGTCGCGCAATCGAGTCGTCGATAGCTGGGCACGCACGGGGTGGACGCCAGGTCGTGCATGTCTGCGTACACAGCTTCGCCCCCCGAATAGACGAGCAAGTCCGAACCGCCGACCTGGGTCTCCTATACGACCCTTCCAGGGCGAGCGAACGTGCGTTCGCCAACGATTGGAGAGTCGCGCTCCATTCAGTCCATCCCGGGCTTCGGGTTCGTCGCAACTATCCGTACCTCGGGAAAGCGGACGGCCTCGCAACGCATTTACGCTCCGTATTTGGCCCACAGCAGTACATCGGGATCGAGCTCGAGGTGAGTCAGGGCGTTCTTGGGACGGCCGAATCGCGTAGAAGGATCGCAAAGGCGATCACGCAGAGCCTCCAAGTGGCGATCCGCTGAGTACACAACGCTGTATGGATGGGGACACCGCGCTGATTCACCGCGAGAGCTCATACAGCGAGATCACAATCTCGATCACGATCAGCAACACGATGTACCATTCGACGCGAAGACTCTGCGCGTGCAGGCGAAGGTCTAGAAGAGCGCCGGCAGCACGAGACACGACATCGAGCTTCCGCTCCAGGGCCCGATGCCGCTCCACGAGCTCGAACTCGTCGCTGAGCCGCGCGTAGAGCACATCGAGCTCCGGGTGCTCCCACAGCACCTCCGGCTTCTCGGAGGCCTCGACCCTGCCCACCGTGCGCGTGAGCGTCCTCAGCGTGCTTCCAATACGCTTTGCAAGTGCTCGAGGGTTGCGTGGCGTGAAGCCTTTTCGCTCTAGCTGGAGCGCAAGCGGCTCAACTTCCTCAAACGCAGACGAAGCCGTTTCCTCGTAGTGAACGAGAGCGACGCTCTTCGCCAGGGCGTCGGCGATCACCTGGAGGCGCTCGATGTCGAGGGTGGAGCAGACGACCACTCCATCGCGAACGCGGTCGCCCTCGTCTGGATCGATCGTGAGCAGCAGATGGTCGCGCACGGGCGTGTCAAACCTCTCCTTCAGAAGCGGAGCCAAGGCGCTCCGGTGGGACGCCTCCTCTGTGGGCGTGACATTGATGAACACGACGACGCCGTACCGAAACAGGACGCAGAGCCCCTCGGCTCCCGCCTCGATGACCAATGGTGTCGTCCCCAATCGACGGCCCTCGAGCAGACGGGTATCGATGCGCTGCGCCAAATATACAGCCTCGACCACGATGTCGCGGCCGGCGTCGCCAATCTCGCGTAGTGCTTCTATCCGGCTAGTCATTTTCCGAAAATTCCCGTCTCTGGCGCAAAGCAAATCCCGTGCCTGGTTGCAGGGAAGAGTCCGAGCGACCGATTGGCGCGGCTGGTAGCAGGTGACTTCATGTTGCAGTGCAACGTTTGCGCTGCGCCGTCCTATGGGGTGCGCAGTTTCTGCACTCCGGACGTAGCGCAGATCACAGGTGCTGCCCATGCTTGATCTCGAACGCCCTTGCGGGCCAAAAGATCGCAGCCCCTGGGCAACCGACGTAGAATCCAGTGTCCAGTGAGGGGCATGACGAAGATCTTCACACTCGCGTACACCAGCATCGCTGTGATCGCGGCGCTCGACTACTGGACCGGTCACGAAATCTCCTTTTCCGTTTTCTATCTGTTGCCCGTCGCGCTTCTGGCATGGCGGACCAGTTTGAGCGCTTCGATCGTCGCTGCCGTGCTCTCGTCCATCCTCTGGTATTTCGCCGACGTATCCAGCCATGAGTATAGCCATCCAGCTATCGGCGTTTGGAATGCCGCCGCCCGACTGATCATCTTCATCTTGGCGGCGCTTGCGCTCCACCGTGTTCGAAATTCTGATCGACCGAGAGAGCGCGCTTGCCCGGACCGATGCTCACACGGGTCTCTACAACCTGCGAGCATTCGCAGAGCTTCTCGAGCGCGAGCGTTCGAGGTCTCAGCGTACGGGTCGCGCGTTCACGCTGGCGTACTTGGACCTCGACCGCTTCAAAGCGCTCAACGATCGCTTCGGCCATGCCGCCGGCGACCTGGTCTTGCGAGAGGTCGGCCTGAAGCTCGCCACTACGATGAGGTCCAACGATGCAGCCGGAAGGCTCGGTGGAGATGAGTTCGCGATCGTTCTCAGCGAGACCGATGAAGCTCATGCGAGACTGGCTCTCGAGCGTATTCAGACGGCACTCTCGACGACCCTTGGCAGCCTTCGCACCGCTTCGGAAGTAGGAGTCACGGCAAGCATTGGCGCCGTCGTCTTTTCCGGGGGAACCGCAAGCTCGGATGACCTGCTGAGAGAAGCAGATGCCCTCATGTATCGGGCAAAGAAGAAAAGACCGGGCTCGATCCTGATCGAATCCACCGAGGTCCAGAGGAGCACCACCAAGCATGTATCGGTACGTGACCCGCTCGGAACCGTGACTTTCGCATCCCTTGGTGATAGCTGCGGGCCATGACACAGACCGACGGTTCATCGGAGGACCAGGCGCCTCCATGGGAGAGGCTGCGAAGCCTCATCGCCGCGCAAGACCGCGCCGCCGCACAAGCCTTGGTGGACGAGGTCCCTTCGGGAGACCTGCCGCGTGTCTTGAGCTTGCTCGGCAACGAAGAGAGCGCGCGCCTCCTCGAGATGTTGAAGCCCGCGACCAGCGGCGCCCTGATGGAGACCATCCCGGAGGCCCAGGCCACCGAGATGCTGGGAGAGCTCGATTCGGAAACGGCCGCGGAGATTGTCGCGCAGCTACCCAGCAACGAGCAGGCCGACCTCATATCGAACCTTCCGGACGATGAAGCGCAAGCCATCTTGGCGCAGATGCCTCCCGCCGAGGCGGCCGACGCGGAGCGTCTTGCGCAGTACCCCGAGGGCACCGCCGGCTCGCTCATGATCACGGAGTATCTCAGTTTCCCCTACGAGGTGACCGTGGGAGAGGTGCTCGAAGATCTTCGCCGGAACACCGAGCGCTATCAGCGCCACGACGTGCAGTACATCTACGTCACCGATACTGCCGGCGTCCTAAGAGGCGTGCTGCGGTTGCGAGACCTCGTGCTGACTTCGGAGCGGACCCCGGTCCAGCAGATCATGATCACGGCCATGGAGGCCGTTCCGGTTCAAGCTCCGCTTGCCACTCTTCGCGATTTCTTCGCCACCCGCGCCTACCGTGGCGTTCCCGTTACCGACCGCTTGGGGCGGCTCGTCGGCATCGTGCGCCACGCGGACGTCGCGGAAGCAGTGGGCGAGCGTGAGGTGAGCGATCACCTCAAGGCACAGGGCATCGTCGGCGGTGAAGAGCTTCGCACGATGCCGACTCTCACTCGCGCCTGGCACCGCTTGTCCTGGCTCAGCATCAACATCGTTCTCAACATCATGGCCGCGAGCGTCATCGCATTCTATCAAGAGACGCTTGCAGCGGTGATCGTGCTCGCCGTGTTCCTGCCAATCATCTCCGACATGAGCGGCTGCTCGGGTAATCAGGCGATCGCCGTCAGCATGCGCGAGATCACGCTCGGGCTCATTCGTCCGTCCGATGCGTTGCGCGTCTGGAGCAAAGAGCTTGCAGTTGGTGTCATCAACTCACTGGTCTTGGGTATTCTCCTCGGTCTGGCGGCATACCTCTGGAAAGGGAATATCTACCTGAGCCTCGTCGTCGGCCTCGCGTTGGCGGTCAACACCATCGTCTCCGTATCGCTCGGAGGTCTGGTGCCACTGTTCCTGCGGAGCATGCGGTTCGATCCGGCGCTCGCATCCGGTCCGATTCTGACGACGGTCACCGACATGTGCGGCTTCTTCCTGGTGCTCAGCTTCGCAACGGCAATGCTTCCGCTCATCGGAGGTTGAGATCGACACCGCGCCTTCGTGAGCGACCCACGGGTCTTTGGAACCCCGAAGGTCTCGTCGTGCTGTTGCACACCGCTGGCGATCGGCTGGCACACGGTGTGGCGAAAGCGTCACTCGGTTGGCGCAATGGCGCCGCTGCTGACTTCGAACCAAGCGTGGTTGGACGAGAAGCGCGCTACCGCGCGCTGATCTTCGAGTTGCCGCGCTTGGAGTCGTATTCGACGTTGATGAGACCGCGGCTCTCGACGTCTTCCATCAGATCCGAGAAACTTCGGTAGCCGTAGTAGCCTTCGTTGAACCCTGGATGCACGCGTCGCAGCGTTTGCTTGACCATCGAGCCCCACAGGGTGTCGTAGTCCCGCTCCATCGACTCGACGATCTCCATGAATAGGTCCACAGCCTCGTCCTTCTTGGACTTGGGCTTCTTGCGACCAGGGGCCCCAGCGGCCTTTTTTGGCTTGGCCGCGCGGACCAGGTCGTCGTAGTAGATGAACTCGTCGCAACCGGCTATCAACAGGTCGGACGTGGACTTCTTGACGCCGACGCCAATCACTCGCTTGTCGTTCTCTTTGAGCTTCGAGACGAGGGGTGAGAAGTCGCTGTCGCCCGAGAGCAACGCAAAGGTGTCGATATGGCTTTTGGAATAGCACAGGTCCAAAGCGTCGACGACCATGTGGATGTCGGCGCTGTTCTTCCCACTCATCCTGCTCTGAGGGATGTCGACGAGACCAATCCCCTGACCGTGGAACTCGCGCACGGCGCTCGGGTAGCGACTCCAGTCGCAGTAGGCGCGCTTGTAGACGATCCGGCCTTTTTCGAGCAACCGTTTCAGTACCAGCTCGATCTGGAAGCGTCCGCTCTCCGTCACTTGAGCCCCGATGGCCAAGTTCTCAAAATCAATGAACACTGCGATCAGGGATTCACCAGGCATGCGGATTCCTCGCGGTCTATGGTACACAAAATCCTGCTCGACGTGATCCCGAAATTCGTGAGTAGTCGAATCCGGAGTTTCCTGTGTTGCTGAACAAGGCCGAAAAGCTATTGATGAACAATCCATTGCGCGCGGCCATACAGCGTCACTACGAGGTCAACCGGCTCCGCGAGCTGGGCGGCGTCATGGATGGTGGGCACGCCCTCGAAATCGGATGCGGCCGCGGTGTCGGCGCTGTCGTACTTGGCTTCAGCGAGCTCCATCGCGTGTCTCCTGTGTTCTCAGCTCCAGCCGCAACCTGCGTGGCGCACCGCCTGCGCGAGGCGCTGACGACGCAAACCCTCATGGATGACGCCATCGCTGACTCAGAGTACGTCGCCATCGCGCCGAGAGCCGCCGCTCCTCGGTGAGCTGGTCGAGTGCAGCCTGCATCACGTCGAGCACGCGCTGATGGCATTGTTCCACGTAGCTCGCGTCGTCTGCGGCCTCGGGCCCCGAAAGATCGAAGTAGATCGGCTCGAGGACGTCGATGAAGACCGACACGGGTAGGGGAAGGAACGGTGGCGCCCCCAGGGTGAGCCCCCAAGGAACCGAAACCGTGATGGGAAGAACATCGGTGCGCAGGAAGCGATGTGTGCGCAGCAGGCGCGACAGCCAGCGCCCGTCGCTCAGGACCCACCAGACGTCGTGAGAACCCGCCGAGACAACCGGGATGATCGGCACACCCTCACGCAGCGCGAGTCGCACGTAACCACGGCGGGGACCAAAAACCACGCGCCCGCGGTCACGGGAGGGGCGAAACGCGTCGAGGTCACCGCCCGGATAGACCAGCACCTTGCGTCCGGCGGCAAAGACGCGGTGTGCGTTTTCGGGGTTGGCGGCAATTGCACCCATGGCTGGCAGAAACTGGTTCGTGAGCGGGGCCTCCATCACGACCTGATGTGCAAGCGCATAGGGGACGTCGTCGGTTCCACGCTCGCGTGTTAGGGCGACTGCCAAGATCCAAGTGTCCGGCGTCATGAAGCCACCACTGTGGTTGCACACGTAGAGCGCGCCGCCGTCGGGAATCCGGTCGAGACCGCTGACCCGAGGCCGAAACCACTTCCAGAGGATCGGTCCGGCGACGTCCGCGAAACGCTCGAGCACCTTCGGATCGCGATTGTCGAGCGAGTTGACGTCGTGAAACCCAGGTATCCGAAGCCAGAAGTGAACCACTGTAAGAGAGAGAATAAGTCTTAGCCTACGCACTGCAATCATCTTGTGGCTCGAGCGACCGATTTCCGACTAGCCCTCGATGCACAACATTGGCTCGATCTGCAGAGTTCACCACCGCGCGCCATGGCAGGCCGACCCAAAGAAGAGCGCCATGCCCTCGTTAGTGCCGACGAGCAACCATGACTCGGTCCCCATGCGGCCTCCGATCAGCACCCGTTGCCCGATATCGCGAAGCTCCTCCGGGAGCTCTAGGTGTCGGAGCCGAATGCGCGGTCGGCCAAGGCGTAGTTGATCCCCGCACGCATGGCGCTCGATGAAACGAACCCTGCGTGCGACAGATTGATGCGTTGCGTCAGCTTCATCAGCGAAATCAAGTTGAGGCCCCAGAGGATCGATGGATGGGGCAAATCGAGCTTCCGCAAACGCTAGAGCAAGCGCGCCTCGACGCGATTGCAGCCGAGAGTGAAACAGCCGATGCATGCGAGCGCTTGCTCGACGAGGTGGATGACCCGGTCGCTCGTATGATGTTGAGCCAACTCGAGGAGGCCAGTCGCTACCAACGACTCCCGCTCCTAGAGCAGTCGCGAGAGCGACGAGATGCCTAAGCGGCGAAATGCATGCACCCCGGCGCTATTCCTGCATCGAGTGACACTATGATGTCCTTGCCACTGGCTTTCTTCTCAGTCGGGTTCGAGATCGACGTGTCGAGCCTCCGGCGCCGCCTCGCTGAGCTCGGCTTCGAGCCGATCGATTTCATCGCCGATCGCATCAGCGACCTGGCCTCCGAACTCGACCAAAAAGCGCTCTAGTGCCTGCGGTCCGTTCAGCGTGGCCCAGGTTGCATCTAGATCGCGTTCGGCCAAGAGACGCCGCGCTAGCTCGCGACCATCGAAGGTGACCTCGGCCTTGAACCGAACCGAATCAGCCCCAAGTTGCGAAACCTTCACGTCTTGAATGCGGGCGACGATAGGACTGCCTTCGAGCACTGCCAGCATTCTGGCGACCGATTCGGAGGGAGGCGCAGGGCCGAGCAGGAGGCGGCGATTTCGATTGATGAGAAAGACCGCGGATACCCCAAGCAGCAGTCCGATGGCGACGGAGGCGGCGCCGTCCCAGGCTGGGTTTCCCGTGCGCTCCGCCAGCCCGAGCCCTATTAGAGCAAGCAGGACGCCGAGCACGGCGGTTCCGTCCTCGAGCACAACCGCAACGCCCATTGGATCGGGACCTCTTCGCAGATATTGCCAAACGGATTGGCCCGCCTCTTGGGCTGATTGTCGAACGGCCGACCAGCCAACCGCGAGCGAAATGCTCTCCGCTGCGAACGACACCAGCAAGATGACGAAGCCCGAGCCCAGTTGCTCGAGCGGCTCCGGCGCCCAGACTTGCTGCGCGCCACGCACCACCGACACGCCACTCCCGACGAAAAGCACACCGGCGGCAGACAGGAGCGCCCAGATGTACCGAGATCGGCCGAAGCCGTATGGGTAGTCCCTGTCCGGTGCGCGTCGCGACCGAGCGATCCCGATGGCCAAGAGGCTCTGGTTCGTGAAGTCCGCGGCGGAGTGGAGCGTCTCCGCCAAGATCGCGGTCGAGCCGGTAAGCAGGAAGGCAACCGTCTTGGCCACTCCGATGACCAAGTCGACGAATAGCGCAACGGCTACAGCGCGCGTGCTCGTCGTCATGGGTGCACTGTAGCACCCAGGTCGCCAGATGTTGGCGGGCGACTGGAAGTCCTGCTCGTGCTACTGGTCCGGTAGCCAGGCAGCTGGACGCTATGAGAGTCATTATCGTCGGTATCGGGGACATCGGCTACGAGCTCACCAGGGATCTCACCCGCAGTGGGTCGCACGAAGTAGTGCTCATCGACAGCAACGAAGCGCGCTGCAAAGAGCTCAGCGAGGAGTTCGATGCATTCGTGCTGCAGGGTGACGGGACCCACCCCGAGCTCTTGCAGAAAGCCCTGGTCGAGGAGAGCGACGCGCTCGTCGCAAGCACCAACTCGGACGCCCTCAATACAGTCATTGCGATGTTAGCCAAACGCTTCGGCGTCCCAACCATCATCGTGAAGCTCAAAGACCTCGGCCTACGACCTGCCTGTCAGGCGATGGGCGTGGCTCAAATCATCGCCCCCAACATCTCGGCCGCAGCGGAGATCTCCGCAGCCCTCCACGGATTTGGAAGGCCCGATTTGTCCCTCGTCACGCGGGGAGGCCTTCGTTTCGTAGAGCTCGAAGTGCAAGACATTGACGCGACATCCTTGGCCGATCTCGACGTCCCGGACGGCGTCTTGGTCCTCACCGTCGTTCGCGGCGAAGAGGTCGTCCTCGCGCGGGGCAAGACGCGGGTCCAATCAGGGGACTCGTTGTTGCTCCTCGTTGAGAACGAACAGGCGTTCGGCAGGATCAAGGAGCTGGTGAACCGAGCTTGAAACGAGCGGTCGCTGCTCGACAAAGTCTCAGTCGAGCAAGCGAGCGTCAAAGCCCCGGGCTGACAAGGCCTCCAAGACCTGCTCCGCTTCTTCTTCGCCGCGAAGCTGCAGGACCATGTTCACGATCGCGGCGCGAGCCGAGGAGGCGTCGAAGGCTCGCTGGTGGCTGATCTCCATGATGTTGCTGCGTAGCTCGCCGATCAGCTGGGTGACTTGGCCGAGGGCGCCCGGGATGTCCGGCACCTCGACCTCGAGCCTCACCAGGCGGTGGCTGCGCACCATGCCGCGCTGTAGGACCGACGACAGGGTCATCATGTCGATGTTACCGCCGCAGAGAATGGTTCCGACGTTTCGACCCTGGAATCGAGCTTTGTGCCTCATCGCTGCTGCAACGCCTGCCGCACCGGCGCCTTCGACGATGGTTTTCTCGATCTCTGCGAGGACGAAGATCGCCTGCTCGATGTCCTCTTCAGAGACGAGGACGATGTCGTCGACGTGGCGTCGAATGAGATTCATGGTGAGGATGCCGGGTGATTTGACCGCGATGCCGTCCGCGACCGTGTCGTGATTTGGCACGTCACTCGGATCGAGGCCGTGAAAGGCATGGTGCGCCGATGGGTAGCGTTCGCTCTGCACGCCGATCACCTGGATGCTGGGGTCCAGCGCCTTGGCTGCGACGGCCACTCCGGAGATCAGGCCGCCACCGCCGATAGGCACGAGGAGGGTGTCGATTCGGTTCCCCGTCCCGAGTATCTCGAGTGCGAGCGTCCCCTGACCCGCAATCACCGCTGGGTCGTCATAAGGATGAACCAAAGTCAGGTCCCGTTCGCGTGCCAGCTCTTGCGTGAAGGCCCGTGTCTCGTCGAACTGGCTCCCGTGCAAGATCACTTCGGCCCCGTGCGCTCGGGTCTGCTCCACTTTCGAATTCGGAGTGGTGCGCGGCATGACGATGGTTGTCGGTATCTCGAGCCGCTTTCCATGATAGGCGAGCGCCTGCGCATGATTGCCGGCGGACATGGCGATCACGCCCTGCGCGCGTTTCGCTCGGTTCAGACCCAGCAAGCGATGAAGAGCCCCCCGCTCCTTGAACGAGGCGGTGAACTGTTGGTTCTCGAACTTCAGGTACAGTCGTACGCCAGTCAGCGCAGACAGCGTTTCAGAAAGCTCGAACGGAGTATGGACGATGCTCGGCAAGATGAGCTCGTGGGCGCTCCGGATGTCGTCGATGGTGACAGTCATGGTGAGCCACGCGGATGCATCGAGAGAAAACCAATGGGGACGAGGCTGGTCGCGAGCATGACCTCGTTGATGTCCCGGTGCTCCAACCAGGTGCGATCTTTTCGGTGCTTGGGATCGAGCCAGAAGGACTCTATCTCCGCGCCGAGCGTACCGTAAAGCGCCAGTGCTTTGACCTGCGCGTCGACTTCTGCGGCTCGAGGGAAGCGCTGGTGGTCCTTCTCTATCACCTCTACTGCGCAAAGTCCGATTGCGAGCCCGAACTCCCGAAAGGCCAGGCGCCGAGAGGCCGGATACTGCAGCTCATTCTGTCGCACACACCCCGCAAGACCTCGGAGCGCCGCACCGAGTAAGTCGTGCAGCAGATCCGTCCCCGCAAATGAACCCAGGTGCATCAACTGCGCAACCCGTGAAGCATCTGTCAGCAGGCCGCCCAGGCCGAGCGGGTCAGCGGTCGCCCAGTCTTGGCCTGCGATCATGGCTCTGAAGTCCGCCGCCTCGTCCTCCAAGCCCGGACCGCTTGCGGTGCGCGATTGCGTCGTTTGAAGCTGCGTGCAGGTGATGAACCCATCTAGTGGATCGTGGTGGCCCATCGAGGACACGAGCGGGCGCGAAAGATCGGTGCTCATCTTCCAAACCATGCGTCGCCCGTCCCGATCGGCATAGGTGAAGGTATCGTGCGCCACCTTGGCGAGCGCCCGCGCCCAGGCATTGAGCTGCGATTGCCCTGTCCTGCGAGACGCCTGGTCCAAGGCGTGCATCCATTTCGTCAAGTAGTGGAAGTATTGACCGTCTCTTTGCCATTCCAGTTGCTCGTCAAAAGGTTCGCCGTCGGCCCGCTCGGGGAGCGCCTTGCCGATTCGCAAGCCGCCTCGGGTCGGGTGAGCCGCACCTTCCTTCTCGCTGAGTCCACTGATCCATCCGGTTCGCGGATCATCGGCACGATACGTTCCAAGCACCTGGTGCACTTGGTCGATCAAGCGAAGCGCAAGGGCCGTGTAGCGCTCTTCACCGGTCGCCTGGGCCAAGCCTAGGAAGTTGCAGACTGCGAAGGCGTCGGTCCAAAGGTAGCGCTTCGGAGGGAGGTCGGAGATGAGCCCAGTGCGTTCTGCAAAGCGCATCATGAGCTCGCGGGCTTCTTCAAGGGCCCCCGGGGTCGGCACCATTTTGCTCGTAGTCATCACCCAGATCGCTCCGCCAACATACACGACGCCCCCACAGGAGGCACTTCGGGTGCTAAGGTCCATCGGATCCCAATGCCAAACCAAGACCGGGAACCCACGCGGACGAGACCCAGGCTGCGTCTCGGCTTTCTGTATCTTCTTACGGCCATCGTTGGAGGGTCGCTCCTGCTGCAGTTGTGGACGACCTACGAAGCCGTCGCCTCGATCCCATACAGCGAGTTCGAGGCACTGCTCCAAGCCGGAAAGGTCCGAGAGGTCGTCGTCACCGACGATGCCCTTCGAGGCGAGCTGACCGAGGCCATTGATGGAAAGACGCGCTTCGTCACCAATCGGGTCGACCCCGATCTGGCCCAGACTCTCCAATCTCACGGGGTGGAGTACTCGAAGCAGGAACAGAGCGCGCTCGTGCGAGGGATCGTGTCCTGGTCCTTGCCTCTGCTGCTCTTCTTGGGGTTCTGGTTCTTCTTGAATCGCCGGATGGCAGGGCTGGGCGGCCCTGGTGCCGGACTGATGTCGGTCGGCAAGAGCAGGGCGAAGGTCTACATGGAGACCGATACCCGGGTGACATTCGCGGACGTTGCAGGCGTCGACGAAGCCAAACAGGAGCTTCAGGAGGTCGTCGCCTTTCTCAAAGACCCAAAGTCCTATGGTCGACTCGGTGCCCGCATGCCCCGAGGGATCTTGCTGGTGGGCGCGCCCGGCACGGGCAAAACCCTCTTGGCTCGCGCCGTTGCCGGGGAGTCGGGGGTTCCCTTCTTTTCGATCAGCGGCTCGGAGTTTGTCGAAATGTTCGTGGGCGTTGGAGCGGCGCGCGTTCGAGATCTATTCGACCAGGCTCGCCAACAGGCGCCGTGCATCATCTTCATCGATGAGCTCGATGCCCTCGGTCGGGCGAGAAATGCGCAGCCCTTCAGCGGAGGCACGGACGAGAAGGAGCAAACACTCAATCAGTTGCTAGTTGAGCTCGATGGTTTCGATTCGTCGACCGGTATCGTGCTCCTCTCCGCCACGAACCGCCCTGAGATCTTGGACCCAGCCCTGTTGCGTGCGGGTCGCTTCGATCGCCAGGTGCTCGTGGACCGACCGGACCGCACCGGTAGAACCGCGATTCTCAAGGTGCATGCAAAGAACGTTTCGCTCGGGCCCGAGCTGAATCTGGAAGAGGTGGCCGCGCTCACACCTGGATTCACCGGCGCCGACCTGGCGAATCTGGTCAACGAAGCCGCGATCGTGGCAACGCGAAGAGGCGCTGAAAGCGTCGACTTGGAGGATTTTACAGCCGCGATCGAGCGCATCGTGGCGGGCCTCGAGAAGAAGAACCGTATCCTCAATCCACGTGAGCGCGAAGTCGTCGCATACCACGAAATGGGC
This sequence comes from uncultured delta proteobacterium, assembly GCA_963842915.1. GTDB lineage: Bacteria > Myxococcota_A > Polyangia > Polyangiales > Houyiibacteriaceae > SG8-38. The sequence goes on from CAWJII010000006.1 coordinate 270,432, forward strand.
CACGCTCTGGTAGCCCTCATGTCCGAGCAGTGCGATCCGGTGCACAAGGTCTCGATCATTCCGCGAGGAGTCGGGGCGCTGGGATACACGATGCAGCGACCTACCGAAGATCGCTTCCTGATGACGAGCGAAGAGCTACAAGAAAAAATGGCTGTTCTGTTGGGAGGGCGCGCCGCCGAGCAGTTGGTGTTCGATCATTTGTCTACTGGGGCAGCGGACGACCTAGCGAAGGTGACTGACATCGCCCGAAGTATGGTGACTCGCTACGCGATGGTGCCCGAGCTCGGTCATGTTTCCTATGAGAGCGAATCTTCGACTTTCTTGGGGGGAGGGGCCTCTCCTTTTCGAACGCGAGACTACAGCGACGACACCGCGCGGGAAATCGACACGGCGGTCCGGGCCATGGTTCAGAGCGCCTTCGACAAGGCCCTCACCATCCTGACCGACGAGCGAGACGCCTTGGAGAAGGGCGCACGGCAGTTGCTGGACAAAGAAACCCTGGGCGAGGCGGAGCTGCAGTCCCTCTACGACGAGATCGAACGCAGTCACTCGACACCCGGTCGGAGTGACCCTTGATCCCCATGGAATCCCAATCTACCGGTCACCGCTGAGGTCAGTCCCATGTCTACGTCCCGAGAGCTTCCCGTCTCTGCTTTGTACCGAAGCTGTGATCTTCGACAGCTAGACTTCGAAACCACGAATGACCTCGACGATCTGGATCACCTGGTCGCTCAACAGAGAGCTACAAACGCGATCGAATTCGGCGCCAGCATTCAGCACGAAGGCTACAATCTTTTCGTCCTCGGCCGTGAAGGAACGGGGCGCCACTCCCTCTTGCAACAGTATCTCGAGAAGAAGGCGCGCACAGAACTCCCCGCCTCCGACTGGTGTTATCTGAACAACTTCGAGGAGTCGAGACAGCCGAAGGCGATTGGCCTGCCTGCAGGCCGGGGTAGGAAGCTTGCTGCGGACATGACTCAGCTCGTCGATGACGCCCGGGCAGCGATTCCCGCGGCCTTCGAGAGCGAGGACTACCGAACGCGACGAGAGTCCATCGAGCGCGAGCTCGCCGAGGAGCAAGAGGCGGCCTTCGAAGCGGTGAGCAAGAGGGCCAAGGAGCGAGGCATCGGCATCGTCCAAACTCCTACGGGCATCGTGTTTGCGCCTATTCGTGGCGAGGAGACGCTTGAGCCTGAAGAGTTCAACAAGTTGCCAGAGGCCGAGCGCCAGCAAATCGTTCGCGATACGGAGGAAGTCGGCAAGGAGCTGCAAGCGGTCATGCGGCAGGCTCCAAAGCGCGTCCGCGAAGCCCGGCGAAGGGTACAGGAGCTCGATCGAGAGATCGCGCTCTGGGCCGTCGGCAGCTTGATCGAGGAGTTGACTCAGAAATACGAAGCGCACGAGGAAGTCGTTCGCTACTTGGAGCGGATCAGCGAGGACATCGTGCAGAACATCGCGCTGTTCCGCGCGTCGCCCGAGGAGCGTTCACCGCTTCAGCAGCTCTTTGGGGGATCGATGGCAGGCGAGGACATGGAGGCCTCACCTGCCACTCAACGCTACGCCGTGAACGTCCTCGTCGACCATGCAGGCGCCGAGGGCGCGCCGGTCGTGTTCGAGCAGAACCCGACGTTTCGACAACTGTTGGGACGGATCGAGCACTTGTCCCAGATGGGCACACTGGTCACGAATTTCCAGTTGATCAAGGCCGGAGCGCTTCACAAAGCAAACGGCGGATACCTGGTGCTCGACGCACGAAAGCTGCTGACTCAGCCCTTTGCATATGAAGGCTTGAAACGCGCCCTTCAGACTCGCGAGCTGCGGATCGAGTCGCTCGGTCAGGCGTACAGCCTCGTCAGCACGGTGTCGCTGGACCCCGAGCCCATCCCGCTTGCGGTCAAGGTGGTGTTGGTGGGAGAGCGCCTGCTCTACTACATGCTCCAAGCGCTCGATCCGGAGTTCTCCACGCTGTTCAAGGTAGCGGCCGATTTCGAAGACGAGGTCGAGCGAAGCGAGGAAAACACGCGCTTGTACGCCAGGCTCCTCGCAACGCTTGCGAAACGAGCATCGCTGAAGCCCTTGGACCGGAAAGCGGTCGCTCGCATCATCGAAGAGAGCGCCAGAGAAGCGGGCGATAGCGAGAAGCTCTCCGCGCGCATCAGACCGGTTTCGGACATCATACAGGAGGCTGACTTCTGGGCAGCGAAAGCGGGCTCGGCGACGATCGATCTCAGAGCGGTCGAGGACGCCATCGAAACTCGCATCCACCGCAGCGGCCGAATTCGCGATCGAATGCAAGAGGAGATCCTGCGTAAGACAGTTCTAATCGACACCGAAGGCAAGGTCGTCGGCCAGATCAACGGCCTCGCAGTGCTGCAGATCGGCGATTCGCGTTTCGGTCGTCCCAACAGGATCACTGCGCGAGTTGCGCTCGGAACTGGCAAGGTGGTCGACATCGAACGAGAGGTCGAGCTCGGCGGCCCCATTCATTCAAAAGGCGTCTTCATCTTGTCGAGCTACTTGGCCGCGACCTATGCAGCGGACCAGCCACTTTCGTTGTCGGCGAGCTTGGTGTTCGAGCAGTCCTATGGTGGGGTGGAGGGCGATAGCGCGTCCTGCGCGGAGCTCTGCGCACTGCTCTCTGCGCTGGCCGATTTACCGATCGATCAATCCTTTGCTGTAACCGGATCGGTCAACCAGCGTGGGGAAGTCCAGGCAGTTGGCGGCGTGAACGAAAAGATCGAGGGTTTCTTCGAGATCTGCCAGGCAAGGGGGCTCACCGGTTCGCAAGGTGTCTTGATTCCAACGGCCAACGTGAAGCACCTCATGCTCCGAAGGGACGTGAGAGACGCGGTCGAGAAGGGCCTGTTTCGCGTCTTCTCAGTGGAGAACGTCGACCAGGCGATGGAAATTCTATGCGGCCTTCTCTCGGGACAGGCCGGGCCAGACGGAGCATTTCCGGAAGGCAGCTTCAACCAACGCGTCAGCTCGAGGCTGACCGATCTCGCGGAGAAGCGTCGCAAGATGAACGCAGATGCGAAGTCAGGAGCAGAGGATTGACCGCCGAAGGCAATGAACACAGCGTGCGGCGCATCGCTGTAGTCTTCGGGGGCGGCAGCTCGGACACGAGTGTTGCCGGAGTGCTGGCTTCTCTCGCGTCGGAAGGCGCTGCTGACATCGCGGCGGTCTTCCTGGAAGACCACAGGTTGTTTCGTCTAGCAGGGCTACCCTTTGCGACCGAGCTCTGCCGCATTACGACAACGCAGCGACCGCTGACTGTAGGCGGGCTAGAGCGTCAGATGCAGGTGCAGGCTTCGCGGGCTGAGCGAGCCGTGCAGCGGATTGCCGAACGCGCCGGGTCTTCGTGGTCGTTCCGGACACATCGCGGACGACTTGGCGCCGCGCTGGTGGAAACTCGAGACGTGGACCTCCTGCTGCTCGGCACGCAGCGGCGATCCTTGGCTCCATCAGGGGAGCTTCGTGCGATGACACGGGCGCTGCGTTCGGACGAGGTCGAGCTGCTGCGCCCGGTGGCAGTTCTCCTCGATCAGGCTAGTCCGGGAACCCGAACACTCGACGCTGGGATGGGGCTTGCCGAGGCGACGGGTCGCGGTCTCATCGTCTTCTTGTCCGACGAAGTGGCCGCGGCACGACCGGAACTGGCGCGGCGCCTCGAGGCCCTTGGTCCGAAGCGCTGGGCGATCCAACGTCTTTCTAGTCCGGATCGCGATCGATTGTTCGTGGGCATGCGTCGCGCTGCGCCTGCCGTTCTGATCGTCAGCGCTGGGAAAGCCGGTTTCGAGGAATCGAGCATCGATGCGCTACAGCGCCAACTGAGCTGTCCCGTAGCGCTGGTTCGCGACTAGGCGCTATCGCAGCTCGTGATCTTTGTCGTTTTTGCAGTATACGCTTCGCTCGATGTCGCTGCGCGCCCACCTAACAGCCCTCGATTTCGGAGCAGTGCTCGGCCAATTGGCAGCCTTGGTGCGGATGATGGGATGGCTGTTGTTGCTGCCTGCTGCGCTCGGCTTCTTGTCTCGGGAGTTCCTCGTCGCAGGGGTGCTTTCGGGGCTCAGCGTCGTAGCTCTGGCCTTTGGGCATTGGGGGCGCACGCTGCTGCCAAAAGACCTCCATCTTCGCGAAGCGTTTGTCGTGACCGCGCTCGCATATCCTTTGTTCGCGCTTGCGGGTGCGATTGCATTCCTGCCGGTGGCCCCTTTCATCGACGGGTTCTTCGAGAGCATGTCCGGCTTCACGACGACTGGGCTCAGCGTCCTGCAAGTCAACGCCTTGCCCAAGTCGTTGAGGTTCTTTCGAGCCTACATGCAATGGATCGGCGGTGTGGGTATCGTGATCTTGTCTGTTGCGGTTTGGAACGCGACCCGCCCGGCCGGGTTTCGGTTTCGCATGTACGGGTCGGCCCCCGAAGGCGAGCGGCTGGCTGCAAGTGTGCGCGCGAGCGGTCGCCAGTTGGTCGTCATCTATGGGCTCGTGACGGCCGCCGTCTGCGTGGCGTTCATCGTTGCTGGCATGTCGGTCGAGGACGCGGTGCTTCATGGGCTTGCCACGATCTCCACCGGCGGTTTCTCGCCGCACGCTGAGAGCATGGGGCACTTCGCATCCAATCCGCTTGTCCTCGCCCTCACGCTGGTCGGCATGCTGCTGGGCGCCACCAGCTTCGGCAACTATCAACGGCTCGCGGGTCATTCGCGGACCGACGGCCATCATCGCGATCCGCAATTGCTTGCTCTTGCGGGCATCGTCTTGGCGGGCGCACTGCTGCTGCTTTTCCTCGAGGGACGGCCCTGGCACGCCGTGTTCGACACGGTCAGCTCAGTGACGACGACCGGATTCTCGCTCGACGAGCCCGCTGGCTGGTCGTCCACACGCAAGTTCTTCACGACCCTGTGGATGATTGTCGGCGGCTCTGCGGGATCGACCGCAGGCGGTTTGAAACTCATGCGCCTGATCGTGCTCTTCAAGCTCGTTCAGTGGACCTTTCGACGATCGCTGCTGCCTCAGGAGGCCCAGGTGCCGCTCAAGTACGCCGGTAAGTCCATCGATGCGGAAGCACTTCGACACTTGCTCGGTTTCATGGTGGCGTATCTATTGTTGATGCTCGCCGGGGGGGGCGCCTTGGTCCTGGCTGGATTCGGGCCCCAGGATGCCCTCTTCGAGAGCGCGTCCGCTATCGGGACCGTGGGCCTTTCGTCCGGTATCACCGATGCCGGCCTTCCAAGCTGGATCAAGCTCCTCCTAAGCTTCGAAATGTGGGCCGGCAGGCTTGAAATTCTCCCCGTGCTCGTGCTGCTCTACCCAGGCACATGGAAGTTGCGCAAGAGGTCTCGATGAGCGTCATCATCAAGCGCGGCGAGGGCAAGCGCCTCTCGGGGTCCAGCCACCTTGTCAACGAGCCCTCGTCCCCGTAGGACGCCCTGCGAACCGGCCTCGCGCCGGGAGAAAGACCATGAGCAGGACCGCACTACTGACGGGGGCCGCGGGGAAGGTGGGCAGCTACGTGATCGGCGCGCTGGCCCGGCGCGGTATGGAAGTCATAGCGACGGACCTCCACTCCGAGGGCATCCCCACCGAGGTTCGCTTCGAAGCCTGCGACCTCACCGACGCCAACGCGGTCACGCGGCTCGTCGCGCTCGTGAAACCCGACGTCGTCGTACACTGCGCCGCCGTCGTGGCACCGATTTCATACGCAGAGCCCGAGCGGGCCGAAGCGGTGAACCTCGGCGGTACCCAGCATCTGATCGACGCGACGAAGCGGCACGCGCCCAAGGCTTTCTTCGTATTCGTGTCGAGCTACGCGGCCTTCGGCCCCTGCGCACCCGGCGACCCGCTCCGGGAGTCGACCGATCCCTGTCAGCCTGACGACAACTACGGCTTGCAGAAGCTCACCGCCGAGAGCTGGCTTCGCTATTCCGGTCTCCGCCAGTGTTCGTTGCGACTCGGCGCCGTGATGCATCTGCGCAACCTGATGCCGGAGCACCCGAGCTATCGCCCCTTCGTCTTCATGGTGTCGCTCGATCAGCCCGAGCACGGCATCGACGTTCGGGACGCCGCGCGCGCCATCGCTTCGGCAGCCGCCCAGCAGCTCGATGGCCATCTGTTTCTCATCGGCGGCGACCAGTCGTGGAAGGTGACCGCGCGTCAGTTACGCGGCGAGCTGTTCGACGCGCTGGGCATGTCCATGCCTCCCGAAAAAGCATTTCGGCCGAGCCCCGATCTCTCGATCAAGGACGGCTGGTTCTACGAATGCTGGATGGACGAGAAGTACAGCGAACAGATGCTCGGCTTCCAGCGTATCTCTCGAAGGGAGTACATGGACGAGCTCCGCAGCCGCTCCCGGGTTCGCAAGGTGGCCTTATCACCGCTGCGGCCTCTGGTTTCGCGCGCGCTTGCAGCCGCTTCGCCATACACCGGAAAGAACGCCATCGAGCCCGGCGCAACGCTCTGGGATGACATCGTCCGCGTCTACGAGCTCTCGCCCGACGTCGCCCGTAACCGCAGCAGCAACCCACCGCCCCCACCGCCCTTCGCGGGCTGAGCGCTCGGGTCATGGCAGCTGAGTTCGAAGCCAACGACGCCCGAAACTCCGAAGAGACCCTCTACGCCGTCGTCGCGCTCAAATCCCAATACTGCAAGCGGCTCGACGCTCAGCGCCGGGACAGCTGGGCGGACTTGTTCACCGATGATGCGTCACCTCACTCTTCGGCCCGCAGTCGCGCGAGAACCGCTCCGGTAAACGCCGGCCTCAGATAGAAACCCCGGGGCATCGTCCACTGCACGGCGCCTTCCTCGTCGGGCGCGCGGCGCCGGCTCCTTCCGTGCGGCGCCTTCGGACGAACCTGCAAGACCTCGCCGATGTGCCCGGTGATCCGCTCGACATCGCCGGCGGCGATCATCTCGGCAAGCCGCTCCCAGTCCGCGCGAAGCAGCCGCTTCTCATCCTCGGTCGGCAACCAGAGGTAGGCACGGCCCACTCGCCGATCGCGCAATGGGGTCTCCGAAGCCGCCTCGACGGGAACGAAGAGCACCCGCGAAAGTTTCTTCAGCACGACGCTCAGCTCCCAATCGGTGTCCGCCATCGCCGACAAAGAAATCGACGCCACGAAAGTGGACTCCTTGGGCTTCCCGCCGGCATCGAGCGGAATCGTCTTGAGCTCGACACCGAGCTGCACGAAATCCGGCGCGGCTCGCGAACCCGCACTCGCACCAAGCGCCTTCTCGAGAATCTGCCCCGCGACACCTTTGCCGCGGACAGTTTCGGTCGGCACTGCGACACCCACGCGCTCCCCGAGCTCGCCGAGCGTCAGCCCCCCGAGATCCCAAGCCCGTCGAAGCAGCTCCTCTTCCGTTCTTGGCTCGGGTTCGAGGCGCACGGCTCAATGAAGCTCGCAGACTTTGGTGCCGAACAGGCGTTCGAGGCCCATGAGCAGCGCGTCGCTCGGGTCGACGAAGAGGCCGGTCTCGGCGAGGTTCACGCGCCAGTCGCCTGGCGAGTTGAGCTCGAGCGTGACGGGGCAGGGGCCCGGGTACTGCTCGAGCATCGAGCGGAGCGAGTCGAGCTTGGTCCGGTCGATGGTTTCGACGGCAAGGCGAACCGTGATCGATGTGGTGCGTTCTTGAAGTGCGTCGCTAAGAAGCGTTGCGTCTTCGAGGAGGATCTTCGCCTCTGGTGCAGCGCTGTCGTCGTTGCGGTCCTGCTCGTGCTTGACGCGACCGCCGAGCAAGATGGGCTCGCCCGACTGAAGCGCCTCACGAATGCCGAGCTTTTCGAGGGGCTTGGGGCGCACGATGACTTCGATGCGGCCGAGGGCGTCTTCAATGTGAAAGAACGCCATCGTGTGCCCCATCTTTGTACGGCGCTCGCGATAGCCCTCGACGGTGCCGCCGACGGTGATCTGCTGATGATTGCCGAGCTGGGCTGCGCTTTCGGTTGTCGCGTCGCAGAAGCGAAGCAGCTCGCCTCGATAGCGGTCGAGAGGATGCCCCGAAACATAGAAACCGAGTGTCCCCTTTTCCCTGGAGAGCTGGTCGCGCGAATCCCAGGCGTCCAGCACCGGGAAGCTTCCGCCCGGATGCTCGTAGGCCTGCGCTTCGTCCTCGCCGCCCATCAATCCGAACAGGCTCTCCTGGCCGCTCGAACGCTCCGCCTGGATGCGTTTGCCTCGTTCGATGGCCGATTCGATGGCCACGAACGACTGCGAGCGATGCACTTCGATGGCGTGGTGAACGGTATCAAACGCCCCGCACTGCACGAGCGCTTCGATCACGCTCTTGTTCACCCGCCGCAAGTCCACGCGAGCACAGAAATCAAATAGGTCGACGAAGGGACGCTCGTGCTCCTTGCCTTCTTCATCGTGCTCCCCTTGCCGGGCTTCGAGAATCGCCTCGACCGCCCCCGAGCCCACTCCCTTAATCGCACCAAGTCCGAAACGAATCTTCGGCCCCATCGGGTCGTGCACCTCGCCGTTGTAGCAAACCGGCTTGTGCCGAAGCCGCGCGATGTCCTGCGCGTCGTCCGGATTGTACACGACCGTGAACTCGATCTCCGACTCGTTCACGTCTGGTGGCAAGACCGTGATCCCCATCGAACGCGCCTCGGCGACCGTTCGAACCACCTTGTCGATCTTCTCTTTGTCGGCCGTCAGCGTCGCGCAGGTGAACTCGACCGGGAAGTGCGACTTGAGGTAGGCCGTTTGATAGGTGATGAGCGCGTACGCCGCGGAGTGGCTCTTGTTGAAACCGTACCCCGCAAAGTACGCCATCAGGTCGAAGACTTCCTCGGCCTTCTCTTGGGTGTGTCCGCGACCGGTCGCGCCCTCGATGAAGATGGCCTTCTGCTTGTCCATCTCGGACGCCTTCTTCTTGCCCATCGCGCGCCTAAGGAGATCGGCGCCGCCGAGGGAGTACCCAGCCATCTCCTGAGCGATCTGCATGACCTGCTCCTGGTAGACGATGACACCGCGCGTCTCTTGCAGGATGCCTTCGAGGGACGGATGCGGGTACTGAACCTGCTGCCGCCCGTGCTTTCGATGGACGAAGTCCTTGTCCATCTGTGCGCCCATGGGACCCGGGCGATACAGGGCGACGGCGGCGACGATGTCGTCGAAGCGATCGGGCCGAAGCTGCTTGAACAAATTCTGCATGCCGCTCGATTCGAGCTGGAACACGTTGGTCGTCTCGCCCGATTGCAGGAGCGCGTAAGTCGCGTCGTCGTCCATCGGGATCTGGTCGATCCGGAACGGCTCTCCTTGGCGGTCCGGGCGGCGGTCGATCAGCTTGGTCGCAATGTCGATGACGGTTAGCGTGCGCAGCCCGAGGAAATCGAATTTCACCAGGCCCGCCGCCTCCACGTCATCCTTGTGGTACTGCGTAACGTAGACGTCCTTTTCCGGACAGAACACCGGCACGTGTTCCCAGATCGGACCCTCGCTGATGACGACGCCCGCTGCGTGCATGCCCGCATGCCTCGTCAGGTTCTCGAGCGCTTGGGCCGTGTCGAGTAGCTCGTGCGCCTGACTGTCCTGCTCGTATGCCGTCTTGAGCCGAGCTTCCTGTTCGAGCGCATCGCTGATCGAAACGCTCTTTCCGCCGACCGGCTCCGGAATCATCGTGGCGATCAGGCCCGCTTCGCCTGGCGTCATTCCCATCACCCGCCCCACGTCTCGCACGACGCTTCGACTCTTGAGCTGATGAAAGGTCGCGATTTGGCCGACGCTCGCTTGGCCGTACTTGTCGCGCACGTACTGAATGACGCGGTCGCGCTGATCCATGCAGAAGTCGATGTCGAAGTCCGGCATCGACACGCGCTCGGGGTTCAAGAACCGCTCGAAGAGAAGCCCGTGTGTGATCGGGTTCAGGTCGGTGATGCGAAGCGCCCAGGCCACCAAGGAGCCGGCACCCGAACCGCGTCCGGGCCCCACGGGCACGCCGCTATCTTTCGCCCAGTTGATGAAGTCCTGAACGATCAAGAAGTACCCGGCGAACCCCATCTTCAAGATGACGCCGAGCTCGAGCTCGAGGCGGCTGTGATAGGGGTTTTCTTCGAAGGTTTCGCCCCGCCCCCGCATTTCGACCATGCGCCGCCCGAGGCCGGCGACCGAGAGCGCGCGCAGGTAGTCCTCCTCGCTTGCCCCGCCCGGCACCGAAAATCGCGGAAGCCTCGGCTTGGCCAGCGGCGTGGCCTGGCCAGCGCACATTTCGCTAATCAGGAGCGTGTTCTTCGCCGCATCGGGAACATGGGCGAAGAGGTCGAGCATCTGTTCGGGCGTCTTGAGATAAAGCTCGGAGGAGTGGTGGTGCACCGCTTCCATCTCCCGAACGCTGCGCCCCGCGCCGATGCACTGCAGCACCAGCTGCGCATGCGCCGACTGCCGCTCGAGGTAGTGGCAGTCGTTGGTACCCACCAGCGGCAGATCGAGCTCCTTGGCAAGTCGGCCGAGCACTTGGTTGAGCGGTCGGTTTTCCGGAAAGCCGTGGTCCTGAATCTCGACGAAGAAGTACCCGGGGTCGAACGAGTCGCGGAGCTTTGCAATCGCTTCGCGCCCGACCTCGGGGCCCTTGTTGAGGATCTCCTGGGCAACGTGACCGCCCATGCAGGCGCTCATGCCGACGACGCCCTTGCTGTTCTTCTGAAGCACCTCGAAGTCGATGCGAGGCTGATCATAGACAGCCATCCCATCGACCCATCCGGCGCTCACCAAGCGAACGAGGTTCTGGTAGCCCTCCTGCGAGCTGGCGAGCAGCAGCAGGTGATGAAGCTCGTGGTTGTTCGGGTCGCGGCGGTCGCCCGCAGTGAAGCTCACCTCGCAGCCGAGGATCGGTTTCACGTCGGTCCTCTTGCACGCGCGCACCAGTTGCACGGCGCCGAACATGTTGCCGTTGTCGGTCAGCGCGACCGCAGGCATGCCCATCTTGCCGACGCTCTCGACGAGCTGCGGAATCCGGATGGCCCCGTCCAACATCGAGAACTCGCTGTGAACGTGCAAGTGAACGAATTCTGCGCTCATGAGCGGCTTGACTCTACTTCGCCCGCCGGACTCGATCCACCGGGTTTTCGCTCAAAGCAGCAGGTCGAGGAGGGCAGCCACGTGCTCTCGGCGGCGCTTGCGGTCCGCCTCGGTGAACCGCTTGTCTCCGAAGAGCCTATCGATTAGGGGATCGCGAAAGAAGTAGACCACCAGGGTGCCCAGTATCGACACATATACGTCCCGGGGGTCCTGTCCGGGCTTTGCATTTGGCGCCTTTTGCGGAAGCGTCGCAAGCGCTCCAGCCATCCCGTCGTAGAAGTCCTTCATCGCGCCTTCGAGCTGACCATCCCCCGCTGCCATCTCCCAGAGCATGATTCGCACCTGATTTGGGTATTCCCAGAACAGGTCGAAGCTCTGTAGGACGACGTCGCGCGGCGAAATCAGAGCGCCACCCGCTCCCAGTTGCTCGAACAGCCGTAGATGACGCTGAAAGAGCCGCCCCAGCACCTCTTCGTAGAGGCGTTCCTTGGAATCGAAGTAGTAGTGGAGCAGTCCGTGCGTCACCCTCGCACGTTTGGCAATGGCGACCATGCGCGCGCCGTGAAACCCATGCTCGGCGAACTCGTCCTCGGAAGCGTCGAGAATCTTGACCCGAGTTTGTTCCGGGTCTGCGTCCTTGGGTCGTCCCATCGTTACTCCGACTCGCCCGAGAAGTACTCGGTGGCCGCCTCGTATGCGCGCGCGAAGTCGTTGTCGAACGGATCGTCGATCTCATAGAGAACCCCGCCAAAGCCCAGCAGGGCGAGGACGATGATCGTGGCCCCCGCGCCGACCGGAATCCAAAAGCCGGGGCCCCGACGAATCGCCTGCGGGGCGCGTATCCCGAGAACGCCGAGCGCAACGGGAATGCCATAGAACAAATGGTACATCCCCGCGATGCCGAGCAGCGCGTAGTACGGATAGAACCACAAGGGCATGAAGTGCACGGAGAACGAGACACCGCCGAAAAACGGCGGCGCGTCCGCGAGCAAAGCGGGTAGTCGAGTCGCCGCCACGTGGCCGAACACGAAGATCGCCAGGTAGTAGGCCGCGTAGCGGTGGAGTCGGAGACGAAGAGGCGGCTTGGCCTTGGAGCCGCGTCGACCGCGCATCCGCAGAACGCCGGAGACGATGTGCACCAGGAGCGTCGCGACGAGGGCCAGTTCGAGAACTGGCCACTGGTAGACCCCCCGAACCGAGCTCTGGAATCCGTTGTACAGATCGGGGCCGAGCACGGCGAGGGCGGTGTTGCTTAGGTGGACCAGGGCGAATAGCGAGAACAGAAGTCCCGAAACGGCCTGTATCCGTGCGAGTCCCTGATTATTCACAACGCTGTTAGTAACAACAGTGTTAATAATGATCAAGCCGAAGCGCCGGTGCGGAATCTAGCTCCAATCTCAACCTGAGTAGTTCGGTGTGGCGGCTTGCGTAGGGAGGCCTCCGTGCTAATCCGGGCGCTCCAAAGCCCAGAAAAACTGGCGTTTTGGGGCGAAGGTGCACGTGATGAGCAAGTCCCCCCTGTCGATGATGAAAGAGCGCTTCGGAGACGATCCGAAGAAGGCAAAAGAGAAACTGGTCGCCGCCGTGAAGAAGGTCGCGGGCAAAGACCTCTGGCTCGACCGGCTGAACGAAGAAAAGGGCTTGGATCACGTGTCCAACAAGAAGCTGCTCCATCTGGAGCAGGTCTTCGAAGCGATCAGCAAGAAGGTCGGTTCGCGGGACAAGCTCATCGGCGAGATCGTCAAGCTCCAGGGCCGAGCGAAAGACGAGGACTACAAAGCCCGTTTGGGTCAGGAGTCTACGCCGGCCTTGTGGGATCGGTTCCAAGCTGTACAATCGAGCGCATCCGGTAAGCCGGAATCGAATTGAAGCACTGCCTCGGCATGGCGCCGCGTCAGCTGCACAGTGAAAGAGTTGACCATGAGTAAGAGACTGTTCTGCGGGGGCCTCGCCTGGGCCACGACCACTGAAGACCTTCAGGATGCATTCGCCCCTTTCGGTGAGGTCACCGATGCCAAGGTTGTGAGCGATCGTGAAACCGGCCGTTCCCGCGGCTTCGGCTTCGTGACCTTCACCACCGAAGAGGCTGCCGCGGCAGCCCGCGACCAGATGGACGGCGCCTCGCTCGGCGGCCGGACGATTCGCGTCGACCTTGCGCGTGAGCGTGAGGGCGGCGGCGGTGGTGGCGGTGGCCGCGGCGGGTACCGACGCTAGGCGTTCATCGCTGTAGCAAGCCGAAGTACCAGGACAGTATCGCGTCGCCCGCGAGAAGGTACTCGAGCGCGCCTAGGGCTAGAAACGGCCCAAACGGGAGCTTGAGTTGCCCAACGCGACTGCTGTCGGGTTCCTCGGGTGCTTCGATCACTTCACCATCGATGACGCGCTCGTCGATGTCCGGCGTCAGTTGCCGCCCGGTGACCAGTGCGAAGGCCGCGAACAGCAGCCCCTGCAAGGACCCAGCGACGACGCTGAACAAGGCGCCTTTCCATCCAAGAAACGCGCCGATCATCAGCAAGAGCTTCGAATCTCCTTCGCCCATTCCCCGACGCCCGGCGATGTGCTCGTAGCCCCAAACGAAAACCAATTGCACTACGAGGTAGGCGGCGCCTGCACCGACTGCGGAGGACCAGAGTCCGGGCTCGGTCCGAAACGGGGCGCTCATCAGGCCGAGCGCCGCGCAGGGCAGGCTCACCTCATCGGGGATCTCCATCCATTCGAGATCGACGAAAGTCGCGATCAGCAGCCCGCCTGCGAACACGAAGTAGAGAAGTGCTTCGATCGTGGCGTGCACAAGCATGGTTCCCGGCGGGGCTCGCACCACCCAGAGCTCGGCGATCGCGACAAACAGGATTGCCGTCAGCAACTCGACGAGCGGATAGCGTGGCGAGATAGCGCTGCCGCAGCAGGACGCCTTCCCGCGCAGGAAGAGCCAGCCGAAGATCGGCACGTTGTTCCAGGCCCGGATCGGCTCGCCGCAGCCCGGGCAGTGACTGGGCGGGCGTACCACCGACATGCCTCGCGGCCATCGATAGATCGCGACGTTGAAGAAGCTCCCCCAGGCCGCGCCCCAGGCAAAGGCCACCAGCCAAACGAACCAGCGACCTACCTCCGCTGCAAGCATCCACCCCATGCTACCAGCCACAAGGCCGCTGTCCCCTTTTTGGATCCCGGTTGCGGCGGGGCGTTCAGGATGCGATTCAAGGGGCTGGAGATGACTGGCGACCAAACCAGAGCCGCGCTTCGCGACTGCAAGCGAATGGTGGTCAAGATCGGCAGCCGCGCCCTCTGCGCCGAAGGCGGCCGGTTTGCGCAGGTCGCCGAGCAGGTTGCGACGCAGGTGAGGGCAGGGCGCAAAGTCGTGCTCGTCTCCTCGGGTGCGGTTGCTGTTGGCAGAGAGCGTCTCGGGCTGACCGAGCGTCCGAAGAAGATATCGCTCCTCCAGGCAGCCGCAGCGACAGGGCAGTCCCTGCTGATGCGCGCCTACGAAGACGCCTTCGAGCCGCTTGGCATCCACGTGGCGCAGGTCCTTCTAACGCACGATGCGGTGACCGACCGTGATCGCTACCTTCACGCGCGCCAAGCCATCGACGAGCTTCTCAAGCTCGGCGTCGTTCCGATCATCAACGAGAACGACACCGTGTCGATCGACGAGCTTCGCTTCGGCGACAACGATCAGTTGGCGGCGATGGTGTGCACCCTCGTGGGCGCCGACCTGTTGGTCCTGCTGAGCGACGTTGCCGGCATCCTCGATGACCAAAACGCGCGCGTGTCGCTCGTGCGCGAAGTGTCCGACATCGAGGCATTCATCAGACCGTCCGACGGCGATGTAGGACTTGGCGGGATGCAATCGAAAGTCGAGGCAGCGCGACGCGCCACGCTGCATGGCTTGCCGGTCGTCATCGGTCCCGCCGCCTCACCGGCTTTCCTCGAAGAGTTGATGCAAGGCGAAGACGTCGGCACGCTGCTGCTCCCGCACGGTTCGCCCTTGCCGAGCCGAAAGCACTGGATCGCGTACACGCTCAAGCCGCGTGGTCGCATCGAGGTCGACGCCGGGGCTTGCCGCGCGCTCGAGAAGCGCCACTCCAGCCTTCTGCCAGCAGGAGTCGTTTCGGTGACGGGTTCGTTCCAGGCCGGGGACGCGGTATCGATCATCAACGAGTCAGGCATCGAGCTTGCGCGTGGATTGGCCCGGTACGGTGCCGACGAGGTTCGCCTGCTCGCAGGCGGACACAGTCAGCAGATTGCAGAGCGCATTGGAAGCCACGTTGGCGACGAGGTCGTGCACCGGGACGACATCGTTCTGACCAAGAATGACGTCTGAGCAGCCCGGCTCCCTCTTGCGGCAAAAGGTGCTACCGTCACGGGCTATGAGCGATGACCTGACCGCGCTCGTCACGGGCTTAGCCCAGCGAGCCAAAGACGCCTCGCGCGTGCTTGCCAACGCAAGTACGGCGCAGAAGGACGCCGTCCTACGACGAGCTGCCGAAGCGCTGCGTGGCGAGGCTGGCGACGGCGTGATCGAAGCCAACCGCAAAGACATGCTTGCGGCCGCAGAGATGGGGCTCTCCAAAGCGATGCTCGATCGCCTGCAGCTCGATCGGAAGCGTCTCAATGGTGTCGCCGAC
Source organism: uncultured delta proteobacterium (assembly GCA_963842915.1). Taxonomy (GTDB): domain Bacteria; phylum Myxococcota_A; class Polyangia; order Polyangiales; family Houyiibacteriaceae; genus SG8-38. The sequence goes on from CAWJII010000006.1 coordinate 286,078, forward strand.
GGCCTCGACCAAGTCGCCGCGCTTCCCGATCCAGTCGGGACGGTCGTCGAAGAGCGTGTGCTCGACAACGGCCTTCGCGTCGGAAAGATGCGCGCACCGCTAGGGCTCATCGGCATCATCTACGAGTCCCGGCCAAACGTGACGGCAGACGCCGCTTCGCTTTGCCTCAAGAGCGGGAACGCGGTGCTGCTACGCGGCGGCAAGGAAGCCTTTCACAGCAACACGGCGATCGCGCAGCTGTTCAACAAGGCACTCGCGTCCGAGGGCCTGCCCCCGGAAGCGGTCACCCTGCTCCCCACCACCGATCGACAAGCGACTTTGGTGATGATTGGTCTTGATGGTATTCTCGACATGGTCATCCCGAGAGGTGGAGAAGGATTGATTCGGTTCGTCGCTGAGCACGCGAGAGTCCCCGTCATTCAGCACTACAAAGGTGTCTGTCACGTCTTTGTCGACCGCAGCGCCGACGCGGAGATGGCCATAGAGATCGCCCTAAACGCCAAGGTCCAGCGTCCGGGTGTCTGCAACTCCATGGAAACCCTCCTGGTCGATGCCGAGTTGGCGCCGACGTTCTTGCCGAAGCTCGGTGAAGCGATGGGGGCGGAAGGGGTCGAGATTCACGCGGACGATCGCGCGGCTGCGCACCTCAGCGGCGTCAAGCCGGCAAGCGAAGCGGACTGGGACACCGAGTACCTGGACTTGATTCTCAATGTAGGCGTCGTCGATGGAATCGACGGGGCGCTCGCGCACGTGGCCAAGCACGGCTCGAATCACACCGAGGCGATCGTCACCAAGGACAGCGAGCACGCCGATCGCTGGTTGAGGGAAGTCGATGCGAGCCTGGTTCTCGTAAACGCCTCGACTCGCTTCAACGACGGATTCGCGCTCGGCCTGGGCGCAGAAATCGGAATTTCGACAACAAAGCTCCACGCCTATGGTCCAATGGGCTTGGCTGAGCTCTGTACGCTCAAATGGGTTGGCCAAGGCGAGGGCCAAATCCGTCATTGAAGGAGGATCCTAGTTGGCCAAACAAGCAGAAGGCGCACAATTGGAGACGAACGCGAGTTCCCCTACGAGCAAGGACCAGCTAGTCGGCCGCGAGCTGGCTTTGAAGGTCGCCGAGGCGGGGCTCGATAAGAAGGCCGGAAGTATCGAAATCATCGATGTGCAAGGCAAGGTCGACTACACCGACTACGTAGTGGTGATGAGCGGGCGAAGCGATCGCCAGGTCGCTGCGATCGCCCGCGGCATCGAAGAGGACCTCAAGCACAAGTACGGTTCGCGCTGCTCAGGCGTCGAAGGCCTGCCGCAGGGCAACTGGGTCCTTCTCGATTTCGGTGACGTGGTCGCGCACATCTTCCATCAGGACACGCGCGGCTACTACGACCTAGAAGGGCTCTGGCTCGACGCCGACCGGGTGGAGTTCGAAGGGCAGCAGGCGGACGAAGGTTTCCGCTTTCCCTAAACCTTCGCACCGTGCGCGTACGAATCATCGCCGTTGGCAAAGCAAAGGACCGCGACCTCCGGTCACTGCTCGGCGACTACTACGCGCGCATCGGGCGCTACGCCAAGCTCGAAGAGATTGAGCTCAAGGACGCGAAGGTCGAAGAGCTTGCCGAACGCCTCGAGCGAAGCATCCCCGATCGCTCCCGTGTCGTTGCGCTCGAAGTCGACGGCCGCTCCCTAAGCAGCCGCGAGCTCGCAACCTGGCTTGGGCGCGCGGAAAACGAATCGGTGCAGACGGTGGTGTTTTTGGTCGGAGGCGCCTATGGGCTTCCGCAAGAGGTATCGAAGAAGGCAGACCTGAGGCTCTCACTTTCGGCCATGACGCTGCCCCACAGGCTCGCGCGCCTGTTCTTGGCAGAGCAAATCTACCGCGGCTTCTCGATCCTGCGCGGCGAGCCTTACGACCACTAAGCCCCCGCCCCTCAAGACAGCAGCCCCCCCGCGAGCCCGAAGGGCGAAGCCCGGCGCGAACGCGCCGGCAAGGCGAAGCGCAGCGCCCGCCGCGCCAGGGAGGATTACGGGTGGGGGTGGGCGGGCGGTGTAACCAAACCTAACCCCCCAACCAATCCAACACCCCGCCCCCCAAGCACCCGCGGCAGCACAAGGCGAACGTGGACGTCCGCTCCCCCGCCCACCGACCCGCGAAACAGCACCCGCGGCAGCGCGAGCCGCACGGCGACGCTCAAAACCCCCGCCCCAGCACAACTCCCCAGCGAATCGCTCGATATACGGTCATGCGCGATCTCATCGCCGGCCTCGTCACCCTGCTCGCACCACATCGATGCGCTGGATGCGATGACGCCTTCGACGACCTCTCGACTTTCTGCGCTTCATGCGCGGTGCTCGTAGAGCGCACATCCGACCCAGGCGCCGTCTTCGAGTACGGCGGTCCGGTGGCCGATGCGATTCAGCGGTTCAAGTATGGGGGCCGGAGTGAGCTTGGCGCAGCGCTTGGATCACTGATGGCGGCTCGCGTAGACAAATATGGTGGGAGGGTCGACGCCGTGGTGCCTGTTCCACTTCATTGGCGCCGGCGACGTTCGCGCGGCTACGACCAGGCTGCGCTGCTCGCGAAACCCGTCGCGAATTCTCTTGGTGTTCCGCTCCTGCTCCGGGGCCTTCGGCGCGTCAGGAACACGCCGTGCCAGGTCGACCTGCCGCACCGTGCGCGGCAAGAGAACATCGCCGGTGCCTTTGCCGCTTGGCGGCTTCGCGGGCTTGGGCGGGTGCTTCTCATCGACGACGTGAGAACGACCGGGGCGACATTGCGGGCCGCGTCAGAGGCCCTCCGCGCCGGCGCGGTCCAAGAGGTGCACACCCTGGTGCTGGCAGCTCGCGTTCTTGCTCAGGCGACGTAAAGTATCGCCGTGCGCTCTTTCGTTGTTGCCTGTGCGGTCCTGGTTGGATGTGCGACGACCGCGCCGGTTCAAGATCCTTTGGACTACCTGCGGGTCGGCGTCGATCCTCGCGTGGAGTCCGATGCGATCATCGAAGACCTCCGACGGCACGGCTTCACGATCGGTCGCAGGATCGAAGAGCGCGGCTACGTGGCCTTCGACGCGACCAAGGGTCCCGACTCGACCGTTCGCGTGGTGACGACCCGCGGCCCCTCATTGGCGATGCGAGTTCCCGACGTGCGCTGGCCCGAGCGGCTCTGGCTCGAGCTCGCCCCCGATCCGCGTCCGGACTTCGACCGAGACGGCCAGCGCGATCTAGTCGTGCTGATTCGTGAACGGGGGCGGTTCTGCATGGCCTGGGCGCAGGTCGATTCTGAAGGCTTCGTCTCCGAGGTCTTTCGGCCGCAGCCTGACTGGGGCGACTCGCCCTGCGTGGTCGAGATCGATCCGTCCTGGCCGCGGCTTCTGCTCGAGGTGTCGGTGCCCGATTCCCCGGCGCCCGAAGCCCGTGTCCGGTTTCCGGTTAGGGCGAGCGCGCGTAGCTGGTCGCTCGACGAGTCTCCTTCCGCCGTCGCGCGTTGGAATGGGGAGCTCGACGAGCGGAAGCAAGCGCTACGCGAAGCCGAGGGCAAAAACGACCGCGCGGGCGCCGAACGACTTCGAGCGGAGCTCGATTGGCTCGAGCGACTTCGCAAAGGCAAAGAGCCCGTGCTAGAGCCGGCAAGCGATGGCGAATAAGCGCGTTGATAAGGGCGTTCCCGGGATGGAGTTCCTGGTGTGCCGCAACCCGATGGCCGCCAAACGCTACGACATCGAGGAACGACTCGAAGCCGGGATGGTGCTCTACGGCACCGAGGTGAAGAGCTTGCGCGCGCGCCGGGGCAACCTCGAGGCAGCCTACTGCCGAATCGATGCCGACGAGCTCTTCCTCTACAACATGCACATCGCGCCCTACGAAATGGGCGGCCATGCGGGGCACGAGACACAGCGCCGCCGAAAGCTGCTGGTGCACAAGCGCGAAATCGAAAAGCTTCGTGGACGACTGACGATGCGCGGCTACGCCCTGGTTCCGCTCCAGGTCTACTTCAAGAACGGGGTGGCCAAGGTTCAGCTGGGCCTCGGACGCGGCAAGAAGAAGGGCGACGAGCGCGAATCGATCCGCCGCCAGGAAGATCTCAAAGAAGCGCGCGCCGCGGTGCACCGCCACAAGGGCTGAGCCATGAATCTTCGTCTAGAGAGCGGCGAGGACGCGGTGGCGACCAAGTTCGACGGCAATTTCCTGACTCTACTGAGCCCACGAGCATTCGCGCCCGGCTCGCCGATTCGATTCGTCGCCCTGGGCGAGCGCAGCGAACGAGACCTAGAGGGCAGGGCGCTCGGCTCGAAGCGCGTAAGCGACGAGCAGTTCGAAGTACGAATCCGATTGGTGAACCTGCGGCGGGATGCGCGGGAGTTGCTGTTGGAGGAACTGGGGTGATGCGGTGCCGCGGTTTACGCTTTGGCTCGCTTGTCCAGCTCTCTGAACACTGAGGTCTTCACGGCTTCGAACTCGCTGGGCAAGCTCACCGGAGTGTTCGGGTGCTTGCTTTCTACGCCTGGGATTTCGTTCTCGTGATATCGAATCTTGAACTGCGTGAACTTCAGTCCGTTGGCGGTCGAGATGACGACGACCTTCTGGCCGGGTTCGATCGTGCCCTTTGCCCGAAGCTTCTCCAGAGCTGCGAGCGCGACGCCAGTGTGAGGGCAGGTGTAGCTGCCGGCCCGGTCCGCTGCGGCCGACGCTTCGGCGAGCTCCGACTCGCTTGCCTGCTCTACCACGCCATCGAACGCCTCCAGGGCGCGAATCGCGCGGCGAACGCTCACCGGATTTCCGATCCGAATGGCGCTCGCTTCGGTGGCGCCGGCGGTCATTGGTTTGAAGTTCTCCCAGCCGGCCTTGTATGCGAGGTACAGGGGATTGGCCTTCTCGGCCTGCGCTAGGCAAATCCGCGGTCGTTTCGAGATGAGCCCGAGCTCGAGCAGCATGTTGAAGCCCGCACCGAGCGCCGCGACGTTGCCTAGGTTGCCACCGGGAATGATCACCCAGTCGGGCACCTTCCAGTCGAACTGCTGCACGATCTCGATGGCGACCGTCTTCTGACCTTCGAGGCGAAGCGAGTTCATCGAGTTGGCGAGGTAGATGCCTTTCTCGGTCGTGAGCTTCTGCACAATCTCCATGCAGCCGTCGAAGTCGGTGTCGAGGGCGCAGACGAGCGCTCCGTTCGCCAAGGGCTGAACGAGCTGGGCCGTGGTGACCTTGCCCTTGGGCAACAAGACCACGGATGGGATCCCGGCCGACGCGCAGTAGGCAGCAAGCGCGGCGGAGGTATCTCCGGTCGACGCGCAGGCGATGGCGCGAATCGGTTGCCCGTCCTCGATCGCTTGCTTCACGGTGCTCACCAGCACGGTCATGCCCAAGTCCTTGAACGAGCCCGTGTGGCTGTTGCCGCAGTTCTTGATCCACAGGTCGTCTAGACCGAGCGTTTTACCGTACCTCTCCGCCCAGAAGAGGTTGCTGCCGCCTTCTGCGGTCGACACGACGTTGGCTTCGCGAAGGTGCGGCTGTACCCATTCCTTCTTGCCCCAGACACCGCTGCCGTACGGCCAGTCCCGGGTCATCCAGCGCTGATCGAAGAGCTTGCTCCAGGAGGATCCGCTGCGGTTCTTCAAGGCCTCGATGTCGTGCTGAACTTCGAGGAGCTCGCCGCACTCGGGGCAGGAGTAAATCACCTGGGTGAGAGGATAGGTTCCACTGCAACCGGCGACGCAACGAAAGGATGCGCTGTAACTCATGGGAGCCCCAGTATAGGCGCTTCGTCAAGGGGCGCACCTCGCCCGCAGCGAGCCTCAGGCGCTGCTTTTTCGCTGAGCCGCCGGAACGAGCGAGAAGGTCGGGGTGTCCGGTCCCTGCGCCAGCTCCTCGAGGTGCGCGACAATCGCCGGATGCGCGGACGCCACCTCGTGGAAGCGCCTGGCGGACATTCTCAGCACCAGTGCGTCGGACGTGGCCAGCACCGTCACTGGCGACGGCGTTCGGGTCAGGATCGAGTTCTGACCAAGCGCACGCCCCAGTTTTAGCCTGCCGAACTCCTGTCCATCCGAGCCGATGACGCTCAGCTCGCCGAGCATAGGAATATAAAGCCCATCTGCCCGCCTGCCGGCCTCCAAAATCACGGTCCCAGGGCTGGCCCGGCGCACCTCGAACATCGTGGCGACCTCGGAGCGAGTGCCATTGTCGAAGCCCGCAAACATGGGCGAGGTGCGAACCAGAGTGGCAACCAGCCGCCGGCCGAGAACCTCGAGCAAGACGTCGCCAAGGGGCGGGTGCTCGATGACGAGTCGGTCCAACAAGAGCTTGCTGATTCGTAAGGCGCTGACCTTTGTCCGCGCGGTGACGTCCCCTTCGTAACAGGCGCGTTCGAGCAGGCAAGAGATGCCGACGACGTCGCCTTCCGACAGGACCTCCGCGGCCTCGTTGACGCTCCGAACGAACTGTACGCTTCCTTCGATGAGCACATAGAGCGCGTCAGCGGTGGTGCCACGCTCGACTAGACTTTGGCCCGGCTCGAGATCGACCAGTCGCGACTCCTGAACCATCCTCGCCAGCAACGCCTGCGGAACCTCGGCGAACAGCGGCACCGACGGAAGTTGGGCCAAGTGCTCCGGCGTGGGCCGCTCGTTGAGGCCTTCATCGGTCAGAGGGGGGCGGTCCTGCAGCTCCACATCGGAAATGTCCAGGTCTAGCGTCGGCCGGCGAGAGCCCGGTGGGCTCGAGAATCGGAGCGCATCATCCAAGGCGGATTCGTCGGCGATCAGCGGAAGCGCGTCGGCCGTGATTCGTTTCGTCTGCGTGTGCGTGATCTCGCGTCCTTCAGCTTCCTCGTCCAGATCGGCCGTGACGACTGCGGACCTGGTCGAGCGATGAAATTTGCGCGCGATCTCCGGGTTCACGCGAGAGAGGACGCCCTCTCGCTCTGGGGCAATTCCCATGACGACTTTGGCCATTGCCGCCGCGCGAGCCACGAACCCTTGTTGCGCGTAGAGGTCGATCGCCTCCTCGTAAGCCTGGACCGCTTCTTCCGGCCGTCCTAAACGTTTGAGTAGGTCGCCTTTGCGATGGGGCCAGCGTGCTTCGTGACGCTCCGCGTTCTGAAGGGATTCGTACAGGCGCAAGGCTTCCGCGAGCCGCTCCCTCCGGAGGGCGTTTTGCAATTTCTCCCGGAGCTTCCGGCTTTCGCTACCCGACACTACCTTACAACCTTATACCCAACGGGCCCCGCAGCCAAAGCGGTGGGCCCCCGCCCAATCGCTGCTAGGCTTGCCCAGACGCCAATTCGCATGAGTCTATTCATCCGCCTCGTCCGTGCTCAGATCACCTTTGGTGTCATTCTCGCCAGTTACTTGGTCCAATTGGGCCTGCTGAAGCTGTTTCGGCGCTGGCGTCTCGATCCTGACACCGGGCATGAGGAGCCGGTCGTGCCGGCTTGGTTGACTCGGCGTCAAGCTAGGATTGACGAGAACAACTCCCGGCGGATGCTCGCGGGGATGCTGAAGTTGCGGGGCGTTTACATCAAGCTCGGGCAGGTTCTGTCGATCATGGGCGGCTTTTTGCCCGCCGTGTACATCAAGCGTCTCGAGACCTTACAAGACGCTGTCCCGCCTCACTCATTCGACGAGATCGAGCAGGCCTTCATCGAGAGCCTGGGTGCGCCGCCCGAGGCCTTCTTTCGGAATATCGAACGTGAGCCGGTCGCGGCGGCGTCTTTGGGTCAGGTTCACGTCGCTTACATGGAAGACGGCCACAAGGTCGCGGTCAAGGTCTTGTATCCGGGGATTCGCGACGTCGTCCGCATCGACATGCGCGTCATCAAGCTGATGGTCCGCGTCTACAAGTGGTTCGTGCCCGTTCAGAACATCGAGGCGGTGCACTCGTCGCTGGTGGATCTCCTGCGGCGCGAGACGGACTACTTGCACGAGGCCGACTGCATGCGCCGCATGTCCGCCAACTTTGCCGAAGACGATCACATTTTGTTTCCCGAGGTCGTCGACGGGGTAACCACCCGGGATGTGCTCACCATGACCTTCATGGAAGGCATCAAGATCTCGCATCTCGACGCGATTCGTGATCGCGGTGTCGACCTGCACAAGCTCGCGGAGCGGCTCGTGAAGAGCTTCTACAAGCAGCTCTTCGTCGACCGTTTCTTCCATGCCGACCCCCATCCGGGGAACTTCCTGGTTCAACCGGTCGAGGGGTCTGACGATGCCAAGCTGGTCGTGCTCGACTTCGGCGCGATCAGCGAGGTCGACAGCAACACGGTCTTTGGGATGGTCGACGTATTGCGAGGCTTCTTCGAGCAGAACGATGCACTGGCGCTGCAGGGCATCGAAGCGATAGGTTTCGTGGCCGAGGGCGGCGACCGCGCGCTGCTCGAGCAGACGGTGAAGAAGTACTTCCAGAAGCTACTCAAGCTCGAATCGCGCACACCGGGGGCGTTCATGAATGCGAATTCCAAGGAGCTCGAAGCGCTCGCCGACCCTGAGGTCGAACGTCGCGAGCTTCGGACGCTGATGCGCTCCTTCCACTACCCGGACGGTTGGTTCTATGTGGAGCGCGCGGCGGTGATGATGTTCTGGCTGGCAGGGCACATCGCGCCCGACTTGGATCAGTTCCAAGTGGGTTTCCCCTACGTCTTGCCGCTGCTGAGCCAGCGCATCGCGTCGAGCCGGCCGGCTTCAGCCGCCGACGGTGGGGGGCAGCCGGTGGCGGGTAGCTGAAATGAGCCGAATTGTCGGTATCGACCCGGGTGAGGCGCGCATCGGAATCGCCATCTCGGATGATATGGGCTCCATCGCATTCCCGCGGGAGACCATCCCAGCCCGGGGCGGCAGGACCGACGCTCTCAGACGCGTCCGGGAGGCGCTCAGCGACGACGAGGTCTCCTTGGCTGTGGTCGGTCTGCCTCTGCGACTCGACGGCAGCGAAGGAGAGGCGGCCCGGCGCGCGCGAGCCTTCGGCGAAGCCCTCGGCGAGGCGCTCGGGGTGGAGGTGGTGTTCTGGGACGAGCGTCTGACCACGGTGGCAGCCGAGCGCTCGTTGCGAGAAATGGGTCGACGAGGGGCCAAGAGCCGCGACGTAGTCGATCAATCTGCGGCGACAATCCTGCTACAAGGGTATCTAGACGCGAATTGAGGGTGGAGCGTGGAAGGATCCGAACAGCCCATCAAGGTCGAGAGCGATGTCGGATCGACCATCGCGCGGGCCCTGAGTCTCGTGACACTGATCGCGGTGCTCGGCCTGCTCGCGGTGCTGGGCTGGCTGTTCGTCGTCTACCCGGACAGCGACGGCCCCTCCGGGGAGGTCGAGCAAGTCGTCATCGAGGTCAGCGAGGGGATGACTCTTCAGAAGCTTGCCGAGGAGCTGAAGAGCGAAGGCGTGATCGAAGATCCCAGAGTCTGGTCGCTCTACATGCGAATGCGCGGACTCGACCGGCACCTTCGACAAGGCAAGGTTCGCTTTCGCGTGCCGATGACGCCCGAAGAAGTGGCGCGTCATGCGACGACCCGCCTGGGCCGCATTCAGGTGCGCCTCCTCATCCCGGAAGGGTTTTCCAGATTCGAGATCGCGGAGCGACTCGAGGAGTACGGAGTTTGTGGGGCCGATGAGTTCCTCGACGCAACCGAAGACGCGGCCCTTCTCGCGAGCTACGGCGTCGAAGCGAACGACGCCGAAGGCTACCTCTTTCCCGACACCTACGAGTTCGACGACCAAACCAGGCCCCGGCGCGTCGTCGAGCGGATGTTGGCGAATTGGACTCGGAGGCACGAGGAGCTCGAGAAGAGGTACGCAGCGGAGCTCGCCGAGCTCAAGGGCTGGACGACACACGACATCGTGACCTTGGCGTCGATCGTCGAAAAGGAGGCGGCCGTCCCGGCGGAACGCGCCCGGATCGCCGGAGTCTTCTGGAACCGACTCAACTCCAAACGCTTTTTGCCGCGCCGGAGGCTGCAAGCCGATCCGACCGTGCAATACGGCTGCATGGCGGTCCCCGAAGCGGCCCCATCGTGCTCGGGTTACGATGGCCGGATTACACGCGCGATGCTGGACGATAAAAAAAATCCCTACAACACCTACCGGCATTCGGGGCTGCCCCCCGGGCCGATCAGCAATCCGGGGGCGGCCTCGATCGCGGCGGTCATCGACCCCGAAAAGCACGAGTACTTCTACTTCGTGGCGCGGGGCGCCGGCCAGCACCACTTCAGCAAGACACTTCGTCAGCACAACATCGCAGTTCGGCGCAACGGACAGAAATGACAAGGCGCCGCCGCCCGAAGAGTCCTCTTTTCGCCGAGGACGAGCCGCAGCTCGGGCTCTTCGACCGTCCCGAAGACGAGGCTGGCGATTCGACAGGCGATCGGCAGCGCGAGCTCCAGTCGATTCGAGAACGGCTTCCCTCGAAGCTGCGCTTCGGCACCTCCAGCTGGACTTTTGCCGGGTGGGCCGGCCTCGTCTACCAGCAGCGCTATCCGAATCAGCGCGCCTTCCTGCGCGACTCCATTGGGGAGTATGCCCGGCACCCCTTGATGAGAACGGTCGGCGTCGATCGCGGTTACTACACGCCCGTCCCCGAAGAGGAGCTTGCGGCGTACTCGAGGCAACTGCCCGACGACTTCCGCGCCGCGATGAAAGTCTGGCAACGGGTGACGATGCCGGGGTTCCCCAGGCACCCTCGCTACGGAGCCGACGCCGGCAAAGAGAATCCGAGCTTTCTCGATGCCGAGCTCTTCGCGCAGGCGGTGCACGAGCCGGCACGCGCGGGGTTCAGTCGGCACATGGGTCCATGGATCGTCGAGATTGCGCCATCCCCGTCGCCCCTCGACCCTGCTTGGTTCTGTGAGAGGCTCGATGCGTTTCTCGAAGCAGCGCCTAAAGATTTTCCGTTCGCGGTCGAGCTTCGCGATCGCAAGCTGCTCACCCCCGAGTACGCGCGGACGCTTCAAAGGCACGGGGCCAGTCACGTGTTCAACTACTGGTCCCGGATGCCCCGAATCGCCGACCAGATGCGCATCGAGGGCTTGCTCGAAGCCTCCCCGATGGTCGTCCGGCTGCTCCTGCCTCCGGGGCAGCGCTACGCCGACCTCAAAGAGGCTTACGCGCCCTTTGACCGATTGGTCGAGCCTCAGCCCGAAATGAGGCAGGACGTGGTTCGCTTGGTCCGCGCGGCGCTCGAACGTGACATCGAGTGTTACGTGATCGTGAACAACAAGGCGGAAGGCTCCTCTCCACTGACCGTGAGGGCCCTGGCGGAGCTGCTGGCCGACTAGCTTGCCCCCCTGGGGAGCGAGGCTATGTTCAACGCCATGAGCGCGCCGAAGGGAGAGAACCTGACCTGGCACATTGGCGAGGTCGACCGGGAAGACCGCGCGGCCGCACACGGACACCGCGGCGCCGTCCTCTGGTTCACCGGCCTTTCGGGCTCTGGCAAGAGCACGATCGGGCATCGCGTCGAGCGCATGCTGATCGAGCGCGGGGCCTTTGCGTACGTGCTGGACGGCGACAACATCCGGCACGGGCTCAACAGCGACCTCGGCTTCGCTCCCGAGGATCGGGTGGAGAACATTCGCCGCATCGGAGAAGTCGCGCGACTTTTTGCGGACGCCGGCGGTATCGTCCTGTCGGCGTTCATCTCGCCGTACCGAAAAGACCGCGACCGCGTGCGCGGGCTGATGAGGGAAGGTGAGTTCATCGAAGTCTTCGTCGACACCCCGCTCGAGATTTGCGAAGCGCGCGACCCGAAGGGCCTCTACAAAAAGGCAAGGGCCGGCGAGATCTCCAACTTCACGGGGCTCGACGCGCCGTACGAAGCTCCGGAGAGTCCTGAGGTCCATCTTCGCACCGCGAATCTCAGCGTCGACGAAGCAGCTGGTCTCGTGATCCGCTATTTGGAACAACAGAACATTCTAGGAGAATCCTAATGCCTTCTCGCGAAGAGATGTGGGAGCAAGTTCCCGAAGAAGTCGACCTGGTGGTCATTGGCGGCGGCATTACCGGTGCCGGCATCGTACGAGACGCCGCGCGGCGCGGTCTGCGTGTGGTGCTGTTCGAGCAAAACGACATCGCCTACGGAACGAGCTCCCGCTCGAGCAAGCTCATCCACGGAGGCCTCCGATACCTCGAAAGCTACGAGTTCAGCCTGGTGTTCGAGTCGGTGAGCGAGCGCCGCGTCGTCATGGACCTCGCGCCGCATCTCGTGAATCCGCTCGCCTTCCTCTTTCCCGTCTATCAAGGGGCGCGAAAGAGCTTGCGCATGATCAGCGCCGGCATGTGGCTCTATGACGGGCTCGCCTTGTTTCGCTCGCCAAAGCGGCATCGGACTTTGAAGGCCAGCGAGGTCGCCAAAGAAGAGCCGCTTCTCAAACAGGAAGGTCTGCAGGGTGCTCCTGTCTACTACGACTGCTCCACCGATGACGCTCGTCTCACCCTCGAGACGATTATCGATGCGATCCGAAATGGGGGCGTGGTGGTCAACTGGGCTCGAGTCGAGGCGCTGACCAAGAATGACCAGGGCCGGATGTCGGGCGTGGTCGTGAAGAACCAGCGCGACGGAAGCTTGCGCGAGGTGAAGGCGCACAGCGTGATCAACGCGACCGGTCCCTGGACCGACGAGGTCTTGGCGATGAGCGGTCCACGCAAGGGCAAGATGCTGCGGCCGACCAAGGGCATCCACATCGTCGTCGAGCGGGAGAAGCTTCCGGTCGAGCATGCGGTCGTGCTTTTTCACCCGACCGACAAACGCGTCCTTTTCGCGCTGCCCTGGGGAGAGCGCACCTATGTCGGCACGACCGACACCGACTACGATGGCGCGCCCGGCGAAGAGGCGGCGACCCTGCAAGATGTCGACTACCTCATTGAAGCTTCGAACTACTATTTCGCCAACAAGCAAATCTGTCGTGACGACGTGATTTCTACTTGGGCAGGGTTGCGTCCGCTCATCGCTCCCGAGCCAGAGGTCGGTGAGCTGTCGGAGTCGCAAGTCAGCCGCGAGCATCAGATTCTGATCGGCGAAGATGGCTTGATCACCATCGCCGGCGGGAAGCTCACGACGTACCGGAAGATGGCAAAAGAGTGCGTCGATGTCGCGGTCAATCTGCTCAAGCTCTCGGACAAGCTTCCCGAGAAGCTCCAGTCCGGCCAAACGTTCAAATTCCCTCTTCCTGGCGCGGTGGGCTGGCCCGAGGACGACGATCACCAGCGGGTCGCCGACGAAATGGCCGAGCAGTGTGACTGCGGGCTCTCGAAAGAAGTCGGACGACATCTGGTCGACACCTACGGGATGCGGGCCCTAGAGCTCGCCAAGCTCTGCAAGGCCGATCCAGCCTTGGCAGAGCCAATCGTGCCCGGCCGCGTGGAGATCATGGCGCAGGTCGATTTTGGCGTCCGAGAAGAGCTGGCTGCGAGCGTGAGCGACATCATGATTCGGCGGACGCAGATCTTCTTCAGGGACCTTCAGCAAGGGCTTGGCTCGGTCGAGAAGGTCGCGACGCGAATAGCGGAGCTGATCGGCTGGTCCGACGAAGAGCGGCAGAAGTCCATCGACGCCTACAAGGTCGAGGTCGCGCTGTCGCAGAGATGGAAAGAAGAGCTCTAAGGCGCTAGCTGCGGGAGCTTGAGCTTCAGGGTCAAGGCGCCGGTCTCGACCTGGATGGACTCGAGCTCGAGCAGGTCGAAGACCATGGCTGCCGTTTGAGTCGAGGCGAAACGCCGGACAGCGGGAACGCTTCGGAGGTCGACTCGCAGGCAGCCGGCTGTCTCGCGTTCGACGATGGCGCCGCCAACATCAATCGAATCCGGTGACGCGATCATCGGCCAGGTCGCCTTCGCGATGCAGGCCGCCAAGGCGCCGACAATCGAGGTGTCGTGCGCGTCCGGAGGCTCTACGTCAAATGAGATCTCCTTTGCGCCCCGTGGCGCGAACCGAACGGCGCCGGGTGCCAAGCTGAACTGAACCTCCTTGCCGTTGGTCATCGACGCATCGACGAACATTCTCCCCGAACGACACGAAACCATAGCCGAATCGACTCCCTCAGCGTGAGCTGCTGCTGCGGTAAGCGTCTCGTCGCTCAGACGCCAGCGCTGCTGGGTCAAGCGCTCCACGAGCTGCTTGCCCGCCGAGGCGAGCTTGGTGCCGCTCAGTCGACCGACGGCCCGGTCCGCCGCCACTCGGACCCAACTCCGAACGATGTCAAAACGGTCTGTCATTCCGCTGCCTGCAAGGATGATTTGCTCCGAAGAGACTCAAGCTGCAAGGGCGCGACACGGCCAGCACTCCGAGTCGCGAAGAGGCCGGTGCGGACGACGCGGGGGGCGAGCCCATCGATGCCCGTCAGCGCCTGCAGCGCCTCGCCCGGCCGGGGGGTGGTATTGCCTCCGAGACGGAACGTGATGGTCACGGGCAGCAGGGCGCCTTCGAGGCCAGCCCGCGCGAGGGCGTCTTCGCCTTCGCCAACTCGAACGTCGACTAGCGCGGCGCCAACGTCGACGCGTTTCTTCAGGCCCTTGATCTCGCGGTCGATGTAGAGCTCGGAGGGTCGCCTGTTCAGCATCAGCTTCAAGGCCGCCTCATCTTCGATGCCCAGGCTCGCGAGCTCCTGCCTCGATAAAGCGACGACGTATTCGGTTTGCTCGATCACCCGGTTGAGCGCGGCGTCGTGCGGCCCGAGTACTCGGTGCTCGAAGAACTCGATGCCGTCGATCGCCGCATCGTTAAGGCGCTCGCAGAGCCGCTCGAGGTCGGGGTTCTCAGCGGCGCGAAGCTTGATGTCGACGTGCTCGCAGAGGCTGGAGGTTCCGACCGGCAGGGCAGGTCCGAAGGTGAGCCGCGGGAGCGGGCGGAAGCCCTCACTGTAGTAGAGGGGAAGCCCCACTCGGCGCAGCATCCGCGGAAAGGCCCGCACGAGATCGAGGTGCGACGCATACGCCGTCCGGCCGAGCTTTCGGTAACCGAGCCGGACGCGCATCACTGGACCCTGGTCGACGCCGTGGAACGGTCGCCGGTCGACCTTCTCTGCCTCGTCGTCTTCGGGCGGAGCCGGCGCTCCAAGGGGCACGAGCGCGTTCATGCTCTTCAGGTGCTCGATTCGCTCGTCTTTCATCTGCGTGAGGTCGCAAGCGATGCCGCAATCGTAGCAAACCAGTCGACGTTTCTCGGTCTCCGCCTCTTGCACGTTCGTGTGATGCACGAAGCTTCCGACCGTCTTGCCACAGGGGGGGCTCAATCGGTTGCGAAGCGCTTTGCGGTACTCGCGCGCGAGGAATCCCTGCTCGAGCCCCACGTCGATATGAGACCAGGCCAACTTCGCCGACACCGGAATCGTTCCGAGGAACCAGCTTGGATCGATCTTCGTCTCCTCGAGCGCAGCGGTCCAGGCATCGAGGTCGAGTCTCTCGTCCCAGGAGTCGAAGCGAGCCCCTCTGCGGTATGCGCCTTGAATCACGTCGGCCAGGCGACGGTCTCCCCGTGCCAGCATTCCTTCGAGCCAGGAACCATCCGAATTGTGCATCTTGAGCTGCACGCGCGTGCTCGCGGCCTCGTAGCGGAGCACCGATTGCTTGCGGATGATCTCTTCTTGCGAATCCATCGCGCACCACTGAAAAGGCGTGTGTGGTTTGGGGACGTGGGTCGACACGCTGACCGTTACGCGCGCGCGTTTGTTTCGCTGAACACGTCGGGCGACATCGAGTGCACGAGCGCCGGTTCGGACGATGTCGCGAACATCCTCGTCCTCTTCGCTCGGGAGCCCAATCATGAAGTAGAGCTTCATCTTGTTCCAGCCACGCGAAAACACTCGCTCGGCGGTCTCCATGAGCTGCTCGTCGGTCACGTTCTTGTTCACCACGTCACGCATGCGCTGGCTGCCCGCCTCGGGTGCAAAGGTGAGGCCCCCTGCGCGCTGCCGCTTCATGTCGTCCAGCACGTCCTCGCTCAGCCCGTAGGCACGAAGCGAAGAGACACTCAGGGACACATGATATGGGGCCAGGGCTTCAATCGACTCGCGCACCAGGGGCGCAATCGCGCTGTAGTCCGCGGTTGAAAGGGAGGTCAGGGAGGCTTCGTCGTAGCCCGCTTCGGAAACCGATCGCAGCATCGCGTCGATGATCGCCTTTGGCTTCCGTTCTCGGACCGGGCGATAAATCATCCCGGCTTGGCAGAATCGGCAGCCTTCGGTGCAACCGCGGGCGACCTCGATCGACGCCCGGTCGAACACCGTCTGGCAGTTGGCGATCGGACCGTCCACGGGGAAGGGGTAGTCGTTCAGGTCCTCGACGATCGAACGGCGAACCGGGAAGGGCGCCTCGGGGTGCTCGGGTTCGACGACATATGCCTTCGTTTCCTCGGTTGGCACGCTCCGATAGAGCGACGGCACGTAGAACCCCCCGAGCTTGGCCACTCGAACCAGGCGCTCCGCTCGCGGAAGACCCTCGTCTTTCATCTCGGCCCAGGCATGCATGAGCTCGGGCAGCTTGGCCTCGCCGTCGCCGACGAGAAACGCGTCGATGAAGGGTGCCATCGGTTCTGCGTGAGTCGCGGTCGGGCCTCCAGCGACGACTAGCGGATCGGTATCGCTGCGCTCGTCCGCGCGGAGAGGCACCTTCCCGAGATCGAGCATCTGCAGGATGTTGGTGTAGGTCAGCTCGTACTGAAGCGAGAAGCCCAGGATGTCGAAATCACGGAGCGGACGGGCGCTCTCGAGTGAACACAGGGGCAGGGCATGTGACCGCAGCTCCTGTTCCATGTCCGCCCAGACCGCGTACGCGCGCTCGGCCAGGAGCTCGGGGCTTCGGTTCACCACGTCGTAGAGGATCTTGTAACCGAGATGACTCATTCCGATCTCATAGAGATCGGGAAATGCCAGGCAGACGCGGCAGCGAGCGCCATCCCAGTCTTTGCGCACTATTCCCTGCTCACCGCCCAAGTACTGGGCCGGCTTGTTCACTCTATCGATGAATGAGGCGTAGGGGTGCTCTTGCATGACGGCGGGATCGCGAAGGACCCTAGTTTGACCTGCTCCGGACAGTTTGCCACGCTCGCATCATGGCCCAGAAGCCGCAACCCAATCTGTCGATGCAGCTCCGGCGAGCGCCCACGCGCTATGAGCCGACCCGCAGAATCGCCGTGGGCGGCATGGCGGAGGTATGGCGGGCCAATGCGATCTTCGATGACGGAGGCGAGCACCCGGTGGCCATCAAGCGCGTCATCCCGTCGATAGCTGACCCATTGTTCCGCACGATGTTCCTCGATGAGGCTCGCCTAGGGATGCTGTTGCGTCACCCCAACATCGTCCGGGTGTATGACGCCCGCGACATCGATGGAACCTACATCATGGTGATGGAGCTGGTCGACGGTGAGTCGCTGCGTTCGCTGACGCGCGCGGCGCACGGCGAAAAGCGCTCGATGGGCTTTCCGCTTGCAGTCTACATCGTTCAGGAGGTGGCCAAGGCGCTGGCCTACGCGCATCGCGCTCGAGACGCGAGCGGCCGTGGCCTGGCGATCGTACATCGGGACGTCTCTCCACAGAACGTCCTGCTCGGCGCAAATGGGACGGTCAAGCTCACGGACTTCGGCCTGGCAGACGCGACCGTGCACGAGCATGTTCGAGACGAGGACATGATCGGCGGCAAGCTCGGTTATCTGCCCCCCGAGGTGATTCGGCGCGAGAGCAGCGACCATCGGGCCGACTTGTTCGCGCTTGGGGTGGTCTTCTGGGAGATGTTGGCGGGCCGTTCTCTGTTCGTCGGCGGCAGTGACCGCGAAACGATTCGGGCGATCGCGAAATGCGAGGTGCCTGCGCTTGCAGGTTCCATCCGAGGAGGCGAAGGGGCAGACGCGATCGTACGCAAGCTGGTCACCCAGGACCCGGACGAGCGGCTCAACGACGCTGCTCTACTCGCTTCGCAGCTCCGGCAGCTCATCGAGCGCAACCATTGGACGCTTGGTCCA
Source organism: uncultured delta proteobacterium (assembly GCA_963842915.1). Lineage (GTDB taxonomy): Bacteria > Myxococcota_A > Polyangia > Polyangiales > Houyiibacteriaceae > SG8-38. The sequence continues at coordinate 304,016 of CAWJII010000006.1, forward strand.
GAAGACGTCAAGGCCGCGGTGCTCCAGCATCGCGCCGATCGAAGCCGGCGGACTCAGACGCCGCAGGTGACCACCCTGCTTGCCGAGGAGCTCGCCAAGTTTGCCGAGGCGACCGCGGACACGCCGTTCGACATGGGCGCCATGCCGCTTGATCCGTCCCGATTCTGACGCGCTAGGGCTCAGGGTTGCACTGGGCGAGGGCCGTCGGGCCCAATCGCGAACAGTGAGGCGGAGACGGGATGCGGCGCGCGTTGGGCGGCATCTTCAGCCCGCCTTGCAAGCTCCCCACCGGCCGGTGCACGCGCAAGCAGCAGCACGTCGCGGTGGGGGGCAGCGGCCAGCCAGTCGCCCGGCCCGAGGCGTTCGAGCCTCGCAGCCAGGTCCGGCAAGAGCAGGCGCGCGCCGTCCAATCCATCGCCCTGGCGTACGCGCAGGATCTGCTCGCCCGCCTCTTCGAGGCGCAACGAACGCGATTTCGAAACGAGGTTGTCGATCGCCTGTCGTTGGATCAGCACCCGCCCGAGCGCCCAGTTCTCTACCTCGCCGGACCGCAGGTAGCGTGCGCGTGTTCCGTAGCGGAGCTGAAGCGCCAGGTGCACGTCGTGCCCGATGGCGTCGAGGTGCAAACCTTGCCCCGGCGGCAAGGACTCCAGAAACTTCTGCGAAACGAGTCGAGGCAGCAGTCGCGGAGCGGCTTCGCTCCAGGGTGTCTCCTCTTGAGCTCCAGCGCCTGGGAGCATGCTGATGATGCGCCGCGCTGCTTCGCTGGCCGCGTCGTCGTCCTGATCGCGCGCGACGCGCTCGAGCCTAGAGAGGTCGACGCTTGCCCCGTTGTTGAGGTCGATGGTCAATTCGAACTGCGACTGGATGTCGAGGTCGGGGCGCGCCCGGCCAAGTTCGTCGGCGAAGACCCGAACGATGCGGGAGACGGGCCCGTTTGCTCCCGCCTCGCGCTCTGCCACCGAGAGGTACTCGGACAGACAGGTCCGCGGGTCTTCCGCATCGAGGACGTCTTGAATCGCGCCAAACGGATCGAACCAGCCAAAACGGCCGAGCTGGACCCTGTGGCAGCCGTCACGCTCGTGCGTCCTGCCGCCCAGGTGGTCGATCAGCAAAAGACCGAGAAGCGCACCTGCGCCCTCCACGAAGCGATCGTCTTCGCCTCCATCGCTGTCCCGATCGACGAAATCCTCGAGCTGGGCCGCGAGCCAGCGGACGCCCTGCGCCCCCTTCTCGGGTAAAGGAGGGCGCTGCGAGAGCAGGAAATCCCTTGCTGCAGGCACAAGACGCCCCCCGACGTCCTCCAGAGCATTGAGCCATTCTGCCCCCACCAGCTACCCCAGAGTGAAGTTAACACGACTCGGCTTGCACGCATAGACGGCAAGAAGAATGAATCAACCCATGAAGGATCGCGCCAAAGAAGTTGCTTTGGAACAACTCGTGCGAGTGCTCGATCGGGTTCCCCTGGTGTCGAGCGTGAAGAACGATTTGAGTGGGCTCCGTTCGCTGCTCTACCGGCGTCGGCCGCCTCGCATCGCAGCCCTGGGGCTTGCGGGAAGCGGCCGATCGACGCTGCTCCGCTCCCTCATCGAACGGCGTCCGGCACGAGATCCCTTGCAACCCGAGCACGGGCAGTGGGTACAGCTCGAGCACGAGGGCGCCAAAGTGGACTGGCTCGAGATCGACCTCAACGATCGCGACGCGCGGGCGCAGTGGAAGCACTCGCTCGAAAAGGAAATGCCTGACCTGGTGTTTCTTTCCTTCGAGCCACGCAACGCTTCGGATGCCAAACGCATCATCGAACGGGCCAAGAGCTTGCTACCCGACGTCCCCGAAGGGATAGCGGCTTTGCGCGTCTTCACACTGATGACTCACGCGGACTTGATCGGGCGTGGCGACGCCGACGTGGAAGCAGCGCGTAACGAGCTCGAGGCAAAGATCAAAGACAGCGGACTGAGCGCGGATCCACCGCGGGCGGTGTCGGCGATTAGCGGTTACGGCCTCGAAGGGCTTTCCGAGGCGATGGTTCTTGCGCTGCCCGTCGAAGCGCGGCTCGAAGCTGCGAGAGCGCTGACCCGAGCTAAGGAAGCGCGTATACGAATCGGAAACGAAATTGTCCAAGCCTGCACCGCGGTCTCGGTCACGGTCGGGGTCACGCCGATTCCGTTTTCCGACATGGTCTTGCTGGGGCCCCTTCAAGCGATGATGGTGAGCTCCCTGGCGTACTTGAGCGGCCGGAGCATGGGCAGAAAAACCGTGGCCGAGTGGCTCGGAAGCATCGGGGTCGTTGGCGGTATTGGGATGGGCCTTCGGTTCTCAGCGCAAACCATCGCGAAGCTCGTGCCGGGAGCGGGCAACGTCGTGTCGGCCGCCGTCGCCGGGGCCGGGACGACCGCCATCGGCCAAAGCGCGGTCAAGTATTTTCTGAAGAGCTGATTCAGCCGGGCAGGCCGTCCCGCCATTCGATTTCGGCGTCGTAGAGCTCAGCGAAGTGCCTCACGAGAGACTCGCTCACCTCGGCGACCTCCAAAGCTCGGCCGAGCTCGGCGCAAAGCGAGGTGACGCCTCTGTCTTGGATGCCGCAGGGGACGATCCACTCGAAGTGGCTCAGGTCGCTGCTCACGTTGAGCGCGAGACCGTGCATCGTGACCCATCGGCTGATTCGCACGCCCACCGCGCCCACCTTGCGCTCGGCGATCCAGGCGCCATTCAATCCCTCGACCCGCCGTGCCTTCAAATCGAAGTCCGCGCAGGTCCGAATCATCGTCTCTTCGAGCGAGGATACGTACTTGCGCACGTCTTTCCTGTCGGGTTTGAGATCGATGATCGGATAGGCGACGAGCTGACCCGGCCCGTGATAGGTCACGTCCCCGCCGCGCCCCACCTCATGGACGGAGATCCCGCGCGCTTCGAGCATCTCGACGGGTGCCAAGATGTGTTGCGCCTTGGCAGATCGTCCCATTGTGAGCACTGGCGGGTGCTCGAGCAGCAAGACCATGTCGCCGATTTCGCCGGCGATCCGTTGGCTCTGCAGCTCCTTCTGAACGCGATGCGCTTCGGCGTAGTCGACGGTTCCGAGGCGGCAAAAGAGCACGTCTGCCTCTAACGGCGATTCATGACGTGGACTGCCTCGCCCAGGGCATGCTTGAAGGCTTCCATGACGCCTTCACCCAGGGTGGGGTGGGGGTGCACGGTGAGCGCGACGTCCTCTGCAAACGCACACATCTCGAGCGCCAGCGCCGACTCGCTGATCAGGTCGCTGGCTTCGGGGCCGACGATTGCGACTCCGAGCAGTTGATGGTCAGCCTCGTCGATGATCACTTTGATGAAGCCGTCGGTTTCGCTCACTGCCATTGCGCGTCCGGACGCGGCGAAGGGGAACTTGCCGACCTTCACCTTCTTACCCTGCGCAGCGGCTTCGGATTCGGTCAGCCCGACGGTCGCGATCTCTGGGTCGGTGAAGATCGCCGCGGGCATCCCGCGGTAGTCGCGCGTGGACTTGTGGCCTGCGATGACCTCTGCGGCGATTTCGCCTTCCTTGGATGCCTTGTGGGCGAGGTAGGGCATTCCGGCCACGTCTCCGATTGCGAAGATCGACTGCACGTTGGTTCGCATTTGATCGTCGATGGCGATGTGACCTCGCTCGTCGAGCTTCACGCCGACTCCTTCGAGGCCTAAGCCGGCCGAGTTGGGCTTGAAGCCTACTGCGACGAGCACCTTCTCGGCTTCGACCACTTGCGCCTTGCCGTCGGTTTCGATGGTGACCTTGGCGCGGCCGCCGCTCTTCTCGAGCTTGACCGCCTTGCTCTTCAAATGAATGTCGGCGCCGTCCTTCTTCAAGTGCTTTTGCACGACGCGGACGAGATCGGGGTCGGTCCCCGGAAGCAGCTGGTCCATCAACTCGACGACGGTGATCTTCGTTCCGAGCTTCTGATAGACCATCCCGAGCTCTAGCCCGATGACGCCACCGCCGATCAGCACCATGCTCTGCGGTGCCTCCTGCAAGCTCACGGCCTCGCGCGCGGTGATCACGACATCTCCGTCCGGCTCGAAGCCAGGGATCTGAATCATCTGCGTTCCGGTCGCGACGATGATTCCCTTGCTCGCCGTGTAGGTTTCTTTGTTGCCGTCGGCACTGGTCACCTCGACCGAGTTGGGTCCGGTGATCATCGCGGTGCCCATCGCGATGGTTCCTCCGTTGCCCTTCACCAGGCTCGTGACCCCGCCGACGAGCTTGTTCACGATGCCTTCTTTCCACTCCTGCATCTTGACGACGTCGACCTCGAGGTCTTTGACCGTAATGCCCATGTGGCTCGCGTTGCGGACTTTGTTGGCGAGGTTCGCCGCGGCAATCAAGGCCTTGGACGGAATGCAGCCCCAGTTGAGACAAACCCCACCCATCGCTTCTTTCTCGACACAGAGCGTCTTTACGCCGAGCTGTCCGAGCCGAATGGCAGCCACGTAGCCACCGGGGCCGCCACCGATGATGATTGCTTCGTAGTCGTTAGACATCGTGCGGAGTCTGGCTCAGGGGAACTCTGAGCGCCAGCGTAACGGGGGGTGGTTGAGCGGGTGTTCGGGGGAGACGGGAGGGCGGGCGTCACTGTTCGGATTGTGCTCCCGCGGGTGTTGTGGGGGCGGGGTGTCGGGTGGGTTGCCTGGTATGGTTTGGTTACACCGCCCCGCCCACCCCCACCCGTAATCCTCCCTGCCGCGGCATTCGCTGCGCTCTGCCTTGGCGGCGCTTCGCGCCGGGCTTCGCCCTTCGGGCTCGCGCTGCCGCCTGCTGGCTGCGACCTCATTCTGTCCCGTTTCCCCACGCCCCGTAGGTCCGCGAGCCATTCTCCGATCGTGCGATGTGAGTGCTTGCGCGTATCTCGATGGTATAGTCACGCCCCTATGCGCTATCTGCACACGATGATTCGGGTGAGTGACCTCGATGCGTCGCTTGATTTCTACTGCAACAAGCTCGGCCTGGTGGAGCATCGGCGGCATGACAGTGCGACCGGGCGGTACACGCTGGTCTTTCTAGTGGCGCCAGAGGACAAGGGGCGCGCCATTGGCGAGGCTTCTCCCCTGGTTGAGCTCACGTACAACTGGGAGCCCGAAGAGTACACGGGTGGTCGCAACTTCGGACACCTCGCGTTCGAAACTCAAGACATCTACAAGCTTTGTCGTGACCTGATGGACGCGGGTGTGACGATCAACCGTCCGCCGCGCGATGGGCGCATGGCGTTCATTCGATCGCCCGATGGTATTTCGATCGAGTTGCTCCAAAAGGGCAAGGCGCTGGAACCCAGAGAGCCTTGGGCGTCGATGAAGAACACTGGGGCCTGGTAGCAGGACCCAATCGCCAGCACGCCCGTCGCGAACCGTCCTTCGGCTTCTGAGTGACCTCGTCAGTCGAGAGCTTCGAACAAGCCCGCTGCGCCCATGCCGCCGCCGATGCACATCGTGACGATGGCTCGTTTGCCGCCTCGGCGACGGAGCTCGTAGAGCGCGCTTGCCGTGAGCTTGGCCCCGGTGCAACCGAGCGGGTGGCCGAGCGCGATGGCGCCGCCGTTGACGTTGAGCTTCTCGTCGGGGATGCCGAGTTGCTGCTGGACGTAGATCGCCTGGCTCGAGAACGCCTCGTTCACCTCGAAGACGTCGATGTCATCGATGCTGAGGTCGTTCATCTTGAGGAGCTTCTGCACCGCCGGCAGCGGACCGATGCCCATGATCGCCGGGTCGACGCCGACCGTGGTGAACGACTTGAAGACGGCGAGCGGCTTGATGCCGAGCTGCTCGGCCCGCTTCTTCTTCATGACGATGGCTGCCGCCGCGCCGTCCGAAAGCGGTGAGGAGTTGCCCGCCGTGACGCTGCCCTTGGCCGCGAACACCGGGCGGAGCTTAGCGAGCGCTTCGACGGTCGTGCCCGGACGCGGCATCTCGTCGACCTTGAACTCGAACATCTGTCGCTGACCGGCACCGTCGTACTTGATGCCATGCACGGGCACAATCTCTTCATCGAACGCCCCTTTGGCGATCGCGGCGAGGGCCTTCTCATGGCTGCGGGCCGCGAACTCGTCCTGTGCTTCGCGGCTGATCTTGAATCGCTTGGCCACGTTCTCGGCCGTGATGCCCATCGGCGTGTAGGTCGTCGGGTACTTCTCCATGACCTCGGGCGATGCGCTCGGCTTGTTGCCGGTCATCGGAACCATGGTCATCGATTCCATTCCGCCCGCCACGACCACATCGTAGTAGCCCGCCTTGATTGTGCTCGCGGCCAGCGCGATCGATTGAAGGCCGCTCGAGCAGAAGCGATTGATGGTTTGCGCCGAGGTCTCCTCGGGCAGCCCACCGAGCATGCCGACCATCCGCGCCACGTTCATGCCCTGCTCGCCTTCGGGGAAGGCACAGCCGAGAACCAAGTCCTCGATCGTTGCCGGGTCCACCTCCGGGTTACGCGCCATCAAACCCCGCACGACCTCGCCAGCGAGCTCATCCGGACGCCGGTTGGCGAGGGAGCCCTTTTTTGCGCGACCAACCGCGCTTCGAACCGCATCTACGACGACAATCTTACCCATGTCTTTACTCCTGATTTCCTAGTGCTCGTGCGTTTCGGTTGGCCTAGTTCCGCAAAGGCTTGTTGGTGGTGAGCATGGCCTGCATGCGTTCCTGGCTCTTGGGCTCGCCGCAGAGGCTGATGAAAGCCTCGCGCTCGAGCTCGAGCATCTGCTCCTCGGTGACTTCGTGAGCGGCACCCGACGGCCCGCCGCAAAGAACCATGGCGACCTTGCGCGCGATCAGCGCATCGTGCTCGCTGGCGTAACCGCCGGCCTGCAGCGTGTCGATCATCATGTCGAGCGTCGCCATGCCGCTCTCGCCGGGAAGCCGGTACGAGCGTCGAAGCGGTGGGTGATAGCCGGCCTCGGCCATGCCGATGGCTCGACCCTTGGCTTCGGTCAGTAGTCGCGCCTTGTCGAAGGAGATTCCGTCCGTCTTGCGGAAGTAGCCGAACTCTCGCGCCTCGCCTGCTCCGGTCGCGACTCGAGCCATCGCGATGTTCTGGAAGGTTCGCGACACGAAGGGGAGGGTGTCGACGTCGGTGCCGTCTGGAACGCCTTCTAGAGCGCGCCAGAGCATGTTCATGTTGCCCGCGCCGCCCGGCAGCAGGCCCACGCCGACTTCGACCAGACCGACATAGGTTTCCGAAGCCGCCTGCACCGCATCGGCGCCCATGCAGACCTCGAAGCCGCCGCCCACGGTCATGCCGAACGGAGCCGCCACCACGGGGATGGTCGAGTACTTCATGCGCTGAAGGCCGCCCTGCAGACCGCTGATCGTCGCACGGAGCTGGTCCCAGGCCTTCTGCTGCGCCGCCATGACCACGGCGAAGAGGTTGGCGCCGACGCAGAAGTGGTCGCCTTCGTTATAGATGACCATGCCGCGGAAATCCGTCTCGGCGATGTCGACCGCCTTGGTGATCCCCTCGACGACGGTGTCGTCGATGCTGTTGGCCTTGGTGGTGAAGGTCAGCCCCAGAATTCCGTCGCCGAGGTCCCATGCCTCGCTGCCACGGTTGCTGAACACCGGCGCATCGCCCCGCCGCATGATGGTCAAGGTCGCGTTGCGCGGATCGATGTCGCGCGCCTCGTACTCGCCCTTGATGAGGTTGAAGGCCCGGCCGTCATCGGTGTAGAAGCTCTCCGCGCCGGACTCGGCCATCTTGTCGACGGAAGCCGGCATCGGGAGGCCGTCAGCCTTCATCCGGTCGTACGCGGCTCTGAAGCCGATGGCGTCCCAGGTCTCGAAGGGGCCGAGGTCCCAGTTGTAGCCCCATTTCATGGCGTTATCGACGGCTTCGACCTCGTCGGCGATCTCACCGATCATCGTCGCGGAGTAGGCAAGCGTGCGGGAGAGCACCGTCCAGGCGAACTTACCCGCCGGTCCGTCGTTCTCGACCAGCGCCTTCACCCGTGCTGCCGGCGAACCTTTGAGGCTCTTACAGAACTTCTTGATGTCGGCGTCGCCAGCCTTGGCCCGGTACTCGAGCTTGACCGGATCGAAGGTCTGAATGCCTTCCTTGGTGCGCTTGTAGAAGCCGCCCCGGGTCTTGTTGCCGAGGATCTTCTGCTCGACCATCGCGACCAGGTAGTGCGGCGGCTTGAACACGTCGCGCTCCGGGTCATCGACTAGAGCTTCGTAGCAGTTGTCCGAAACATGCTTGAAGGTATCGAGACCCACCATGTCCGCGGTACGGAAGCTCGCGCTCTTCGGGTGACCCATGGGCGGCCCGGTGATCGCGTCCACATCTTCGGGCGTCAGACCGGCAGCCGTCATCTCGTTCATCGTGAGCGACATCGAGTAACAGCCGATTCGGTTGCCGACGAAGTTCGGCGTATCCTTGCCGATGACGATGCCCTTGCCGAGCTGGTTCTCCCCGAAGACCCTCATCCGCTTCATGGTCGCTGGGTCGGTTTCCTCGCCCGCGACCAGCTCGAGGAGCTTCATGTAGCGAACGGGGTTGAAGAAGTGCATGACCAGGAAGTTCTTTCGGAACGAATCACCGCGGCCCTGGAGCATGTCGGCGATGCGAAGTCCGGACGTGTTCGATGCAACGACGGTGCCTTCGTCGAGCGTGTTCTCGAGCTTCTCGAGCAGGCTACGCTTGATGTCGATGTTTTCGATGATCGCCTCGATGACGAGATCGCAGCCCTTGAGGAGGTCGATGTCGTCTTCGAGATTTCCGATCGTGACGCGTTTCGCGTAGCTCGGGTGGAAGAACGCTGCGGGCTTCGCCTTGAGCGCGCCCTTCAGACCGCCCGCCGCAAATTGATTGCGCTTCGCGGGGTTCTTCTTGTCCGCATCGCTCAGCCCCGGGGGCACGATGTCGAGCATCACCACGTCGACTCCGGCGTTGGCGAAGTGCGCCATGATGCCGCTGCCCATAACGCCCGCTCCGATTACACCTGCTCGCCGTACTGGTTTCGTCATACTTCTCTCCTGAGGTTCGGGCGGGGAACTTTCCGCAAGACGTGCCTATAGGCAAGCCGTTACGTCGATCGCCCGGTTTGCACCGTTATTTGTAAGGAGTAGCCGTTAGAGCCGCGACCAACTCGTCATGGATGAGTCCGTTGCTCGCGATGGCTCCGCCGCCATAGATCGTCTCTTCGCCACGGAAGGAGGTAAACCTTCCGCCCGCCTCGCGGATTAGAACCGCGGGTGCGCAGATATCATAGGGTTGAACGCCCGGGTCGACCATGGCATCCGAGCGTCCGAGCAAGATCTGCCGGTATCCGTCGAAATCGGGGCAGCCTCGGGCGATGTCGGAAGCATCGGACAAGCGAAGGAGCGCCTCTCCAACCCCAGCCTGCGTGAATTGCTGAAGGCCGCCGTGGGTCACGGTCGCGTCCGCCAGGGACCCGATTTTGGACACACGAACGGGCTTGCCGTTGTGGGTCGCGCCCTGGCCCTGCACGGCGACGAAGAAGTCGGCGGCCGCCGGCATGTACGCGATTCCCACGACAGGGACGCCTTCGGCTTCGATTCCCAAGAGCACCGACCAGGTCGACCAGCCGCGAACGAACGCGCGGGTGCCGTCGATCGGATCGACGATGAAACGCAGCCCCGAGCTGCCTTTGCGAGAACCGGTTTCTTCGCCGAGGAAGCCCGCGTCCGAATGGGCCGACTCCACGTGGTCGCGTATGATCTGTTCCGCTTCGCGATCGGCGACGGTGACCGGGCTTCGATCCGCCTTCTTCTCGGGGACGATTCCTTGTTGAAAATAATTCAACGCGGCGTCTCCAGCGCGGCGAGCAATGTTTTCCAATGCGCGCAGACCGTCCGGTCCACCGATACGACTGATGTCGAACCCCTTAGTCATGCGCGGAGCATGACCCGGAGTCACTTCGTTTCCAATTGACGCCCGCGCCTTCTGTCTCCACGATAGCCCGTATGGCGCAACGGGGGTCGATCGTGCCATTCGCCGGCTGGCGGCGAACTCGGTTGTTGGGGGAGTCCCCTCTGCGCCAAGCGGTGCGATCCATCGGCGATCGAGCGGTACGATTCGCCGAAGAGGTCGTCGGCCAAGACCTCGACGCCCGCATTGCCGGTATCAAGACCCATCCCAACGAAGTCGGCCACGATCCCTTCGGCTTCGACCGGGAGACGAGCCGCTATGCGCTAGCGGTGGCCGCCCTGCTTCACCGCCGTTACTTCCGAACCGAGGTCTTCGGTATCGACCGGGTTCCCCAGGGCAGGGTGCTCATCGTCGCCAATCACTCCGGCCAGCTACCTATCGATGCGGTGATGATCGGCAGCGCCATGATGCTCGACGCGGATCCACCGCGTTTTCCGCGCAGCATGGTCGAAACCTGGACGGCCGAGCTGCCCTTCATCTCGACGCTCTATCCTCGGCTCGGCCAGGTGGTGGGCTCGCCGGAGAACGCCCGGCGCCTGCTCCGCCAGGAGGAAAGCCTCATCGTTTTCCCCGAAGGCGCCCGGGGCATCAGCAAGACTTTCGATCAGCGCTACCAACTCACCGATTTCGGGCTGGGCTTTGTACGCCTCGCCCTCGAGACCAATACGCCGATCGTTCCCGTCGCGGTCATCGGCGGTGAGGAGCAATATCCATCGGTCGCGGACTTCAAGCCCCTGGCGCGGCTTCTGCGGATGCCTGCGTTTCCAGTCATGCCGCAGATTTTCTTCGGCATGATCGCCCCCCTGCCCACAAAGTACCGGCTCTACTTTGGCGATCCCTTCCGGTTCGAAGGCGACCCGGACGACGACGATTCCACCATCGAAGAAAAAGTCTGGCTCGTGAAGAGCACGATTCAGAGCATGGTGAACCGCGGCTTGCGTGAGCGTAAGGGCGTGTTCATCTGATCGAGACAGCCGCGATGCCCAACCCTCAAACTACAAACCGAAGCAAGCCGAGCGCGCGCCGGGGGCGTGAGCCCGTTCGGGATCGTCCGTCCGCGAGGGCGCCGGTAGCACGAGGAGTATTCGGGCACTCGACCGAGCCTCCCGCGTCCGTCGAACCGCCGCCTCAACTCGAACCGCAACTGCACACCGAGCCTGCAACTGGGAAGCGCCCAAGGCCCGCCACCGACGGGGCCGTCCTCGTGACCGGCGTATGCGGTCGTCTTGGCAAGCTTCTGGCGCGTGAGCTGCATCGAACCGATCGGGTCGTGGGCGTGGATCGCCGCTCGTTCGACGATCGCCCCAAGGACATCGTCCACCACCAGATCGACATGCGCCGCAAGAAGATGAAAGACATCTTCCGCGGTCGAGACATTCGCGCAGTCGTTCATCTCGGCGTCCTCCATGACCCGCGGCGCTCTGAGCGAGACCGGCACAGCTGGAACATCGTCGCTTTCCAGAAGCTGCTCGACTACATGACGCAGTACCAAGTCCCGAAGCTCGTGGTGCTTTCCGGCGCCAATGTGTACGGCCCCCAGCCCAACAATCCGCAGTTCCTCACCGAAGACGCGCCCTTGCTCGGGGCCCAGCACTTTGGCGGCATGCGCGATCTGGTCGAGCTCGACATGCTTGCTCAGAGCTTCATTTGGAAACAGGCCGATATCGAGACGGTGGTTCTTCGGCCCTGCCACATCGTCGGCCGGGTCCACAATGCCGCCAGCAACTACCTTCGGCTCGAGCGCCCGGTCATGGTGATGGGCTTCGACCCGATGATGCAGGTCGTACACGAGCGGGACGTCGTCCGTGCCGTTCAGCTCGCCCTTCGTCCAGGCATTCGCGGCGTTTTCAACATCCGAGGGCCCGGTGAGATGCCGCTTTCGCATCTCGTCCGCAAGGCCGGTGGCCGTCCGCGCGTCGTTCCTTCGCCGCTTGCCAAGGTTGCTCTCGACCAGCTCTGGAAGCTGCGACTCAGCTCCTTTCCATCCGAGGAGCTCGACCATCTTCGCTACGTCTGCATGGTGGACGACGCACGGGCCCGCACCGATTTGGGGTACGAGCCCGCGCATTCGATCGACCGAGTCCTTCGGGACGTCCGGCGTCTACGCTACCAGATGGGCTAGCGGCACTTGCCGTCGATGCAGTCTTGCCCCCCGGGGCAGTCACTTTGGACCCGGCAATTACTCTGGCGCTCGCTTTCGGCGTAGCAGAGGTTGTCCGACCCGCAGAGCGGAACCTGAGCGTCGTGCGAGGCGCAGAGCACATCAGGCTCAGGGGCGCTGATGTCGCACTGGGTGCGGCACAAACCCTCGAGGCAGATGCTGCCGTCGCAGTCGGCGTCTGTGCGGCAGAAGGGTGTGGGTGCCGCAGGGTCCGGGCTCGTGCGTGGCCGGCAGAAGCCCTCGGCGTCGCAGACCTCGATGGCGGAGTCACAGCCTTCGTCGCAGCGGCGCAGGCAGGTCCCTTCGACGCAGTTGGTCTTGAGGTCTGGGCACTCGCTGCTGTCGATGCACTCGCCAACGATCGCTTGGCAGAGGCTGGCCTCGCATGCCGTGCCGCTCGGACAGACCGTGTCCGGACCACAAAGGAGGCGGCAACGGTTGTTGGCGCAGGTGAAGCCGGCTGAGCACTGGAAATCGAACTGGCAGGTCTCGGTGGCAGCGGTGCACAGGTTCTCGATGCAGAGCTCGCCACCCGGGCAAGCCTCATCGCTCAGGCAGTTCCCGGCAGTGGCAGGCCGGCAGCTGTCTCGGAAGTCACACTCGAATCCCGACATACAATCGGCGTCGACGCGACATTCGGCGACGGCCGGGATGTAGCAGCCTCCGTCCGCGCGGTCGCAGTAGCTACCGACAGGGCAATCACCGTCGGTGAGACAGATCCCGAAATCGTAGGCGATGCAACTGTTGATCCCCGGATCGCAGAACGTGTCCGATGGACAATCGAAATCGCTTTCACAGGAGACTTGAACCTCGCGTTGCACCGGCCCCGACCCATAGATGGGACAGCCGCCCAGGAGCAGCAACAGTGGAAGGAAAGAGACTGCACGTGAATTGGCCATGCACCTCGGACGCATGCCGTAAAGCGGTATTCACCCCTGGGTCGCTAGCCTAGAAAGGTGTCTTCAAAGGCCCGATTTTGACGCAGTGCCTCATAAAGAACGATGGCTACGGCGTTGCTCAGGTTGAGGCTCCGAACCGCTCCGATGGTGGGAATTGCCCAGACGTTCTGGCGGTCCTCGAGTAGCTCGGGGGGGAGCCCCACGGACTCTCGGCCGAAGACCAGGGCGTCGCCGGGTTCGAACGGGGCCTCTAGATATGAGCGCGAGGCGCCAGCAGAAAACAAATGAATTCGTGCATGTGGGACTGATTCCTCGAAATCCTCGAACGATTGGTGGCGATGGATTTCGACCAAGTCCCAGTAGTCGAGGCCCGCGCGCCGCACCGCGTGTTCGTCGATCTGGAAACCGAGCCGCCCAACCAGATGCAGTGGCGACTGGGTAGCCCCGCAGGTCCGCGCGATCGCCCCGGTGTTGGGCGGTATCTCCGGCTCGACCAGGACCACGTGGAACGGACTGCTCGGTGGCGGGGCGCGGAGCTTGGGGCCTTGGGGCATGCCCGTTCTTACGATAGAGGGTAGCGGCATGGCAAAGCGCGGCTGGTTGTTGGTGGTCTTGGGAGTCGTTGGGGCTCTGCTGGTGTGGCGTCAGAGCCGGCCCGAAGCCTCGACCACCTTGCTGCAGTGGACCGACGTCGCAGCCTTGGTGTCGCCCCCTCGTGGTCTCGACTGGGAACGGGTCGATGAGTATCCGGATGTCAGGGAGGCGATCGAGGGGGCCGATCCGGATCGCCTTCGAGAGGCGCTCGCGGCCGCGGGGCTTCAGGGCCTCTGGGTTGGCGTGTCGGTCGAGCCGCCATCGGGGGCGGAGCGCTCCCTGGCAGACCGCTTCGCAGCAGGCGGGGTGGTTCGTGGGTTTCGGGGAGCCGTACTGACGGCCCAGGGACTTCTCTACGTCATCGACGAAACCAAGTGGCCGGTTGTGATATCGGATCGGGTGCTCGCCCGGGTGGCGCGCCGCATTCTCGAAGGGAGCGCCGCCCCGCCGATCGACGCGTTCCCCGAAGAGCTGATCGGGGAGCAAGCGGTCGAAGTTCTGGTCTTGCTCAGCGGGGGGCGTGGTCCGCAGCTTTGGCGTTCGGCGCGCGCGCAGTCGATTGCCGACGGGCTGATCACGGCATCGCTTGCGGCGCGGGAGCGTTGGGAAGAGCGGACCGAGACGATGGGAGGGCCGCTCGGTGAGCGACTCGACCAACTCGACGTCGAGGTCGCGTTCTTGTTCGACGACGGCACCTTTGATCCCGGCGCCGTCTCTCTCATCGACGCGTTGGTCAAGCCGCAGCACGGGGTTGCCTACGAGCAACCGGCCCGCTGGCGTTACCTCTTGCCGCGGGCGACTCAAATGGCGGACAGCCCGACCGACGCGTACAAGAGGCTATTCCGCGACAACGACCTTCCGGAGGACAGCTTTGGGCGAGCCGACCTGCGCCTTTATCGCGTGCGGATGCAGACGGTCTCGGTCGATCAGGGTTTGACCGGATCCAGGTGAGCGGGGGGCGCGGCGGGCTCCGCTGCGGGGGTGGCGGGCTTCTCGGTTTCGAAGGTATCGATTGCCGCTTCGCCGTCCGCTGGAAGCAAGACCACGAAGGTGGTGCCAAATCCGTCACGGCTCCGGACGTTGATCCGGCCGCCAGCCTCGGAGACGATTCGTTGCGAGATCGCGAGGCCCAGTCCGGTTCCTTGCTGCTTGGTGGTGACGAAGGGCACGAAGAGGTTCGCCAGCAGGCCGGGTGCAATGCCCGGGCCCGTGTCCCGGACGCTGATTTGGACCCAGCGCTGCGCGCCGCCGCCAATGCGGAAGCGGTCCTGGCTTCGGGTTTCGACGAAGATCTCTCCGCCGCTCGACATCGCTTGTACGGCGTTCTGGACCAGGTTGATCAGAACCTGTCGGAGGTGCTCGATGTCGATGCGCACCCTCGGCAAATCCTCGGCTATCAGCACGTGTAAGGAGACCTCCGCCGAGTCGCATTCGGGACGTAGAAACTGGAGGGTCAGTTCGACGGCGGAGTTGACGTCGATCGGTTCGGGGTTGCTGTGGGCGGGTCGGGCGTAGTCCAAGAACGAACTGACGACGCGATTCAATCGGTCCACTTCGTCGACGATGATGTCGAGGAACTCGGTTCCGTCTTCGGGCTGCTCGGAGGTCTCGGACAAGTACTGGGCGCTCGCCTTGATCGATCCAAGCGGATTTCGAATCTCGTGGGCGAGTCCCGCGGCCATCTCACCCAGCGCGGCGAGTCGGTCTTTCTCCTTCATCTGTTGATAGAGCTGGGAGTTCTCGACGGTGACCGCGATTTGGGTGGCCAAGCCAGCCAGGAGCTGCACCTCTTCCCGCGAGAAAGCATCGCGCAAGCGGTCGTCTCGCAACGTAAGAAAGCCGTAGAGGTCGCCGGACTCTCCGCGGAGGCCCAGACAGACCGAGGCCTGGAGCGCCCGCATGGTCACGGCGATGTCATGCGCCGTTTCGGCTTCCCGGTCGTCGCCGACCAGCCTTCGCTCTTCGAGCTCGCGCTCCGCATTCTCGAGCACCGCGCTGCCAATTTTGGAGAGGCGATCGAGTAGAGGGCGTGCCGGCGCCATTTCGACCCGCTCGGCGGGTTTGGGGCCGAAGTGGTTCTTGAGCTTGAACACGCGGGCATCGTGCCCGAGCAGGTAGAGCGCGCCCTGCGTGAATCGAGGAGACGCGTCGAGCCCGTCGATCAGAACTTGGCCGAGCTCGTCGACGTCGAGGATGTGCGCGACCAACCTTCGAAGAGCCAGGATGGTTCGCTCGAGCTCGAAGCGTTCGTGGAAGAAGACCTGCGAGATCCATTCCTGCACTTTCGTTCGAACCGGATCGAAGAGGATGAGTACGACGAAGGCGGACACGACGACGTGGAGGAAAAGCTGCTCGCCCGAAACCAAGCGCATCAGCCACAAGATGAAGGCCAGCACGAAGGCCAGGGCGGTCAGGACGCCGAGGCGGCCGGCGAGCTCATAGAGGTCGAACAGGCGGTAGTGAGTGATCGACTGCGAGAGCGCATATAGGAAGACCAGAATCAGGATCGTGCCGACCGGCGGAATGTCGAGACCCACGTAGGGGAGGTACTCGATCAGTGTGAAAAGGCCGCCGAAGCCACCGACCAAGGCGATGTAGCGGAGCCGCGCGCCTTCGACGCGAGAGTCGGTCTCGAACCCGAGCTTGTAGAGGTAACCCAGGGCCAAGGAGAGGAACACCGTGGCGTAGAAGAGCAAGCCTCCGACGACGACCGCGTGATCGTAGAATGGGGTCAGCATTGCGCCGAGAAGCAGCACTGCGGTGACGACTGATGCACGGTTGAGCAAGCGCGTGCGGCCGGTCTCCCAGGGCGCGAATACGCCGAAGAATCGCACCGCGGCCAGCGGTAGGAGGACGCCGCAGATCAAATTGAAGCGCTCCCAGAACGGGACCCGTCCGAAGACGCCGAGCGCGAACGTGCTGACGTACCAAAGGCCGGTGTTGGTGGCCAAGATGCCAAACAGCCAGCGATCGCGTTGGCGCTGCGTGCGCAGAAGGACACTGGCCGCGAGTGCGAAGCACACAAGCGCGGCGATGAACGAGGTTTGGGTCCGTGCGTCCACAGCAGGAAGCGTAACAGCTCCCCTGTGCCTGGTCAGTTGCTAGACTGCTCCTGACGATGACGTTGCAGATTCTCGACGGGGCGATTGGGACGGAGCTGGCTTCTCGCGGCTTCGCGCTGGAGACGCCGCAGTGGAGTGCTCGCGCGATCCTAGACGCGCCCAACTTGCTCGCAGAGCTGCACGCAGCCTACCTGGAAGCCGGCGCAACGCTTCACATCGCCAACACGTTTCGCACGCAGCCACGCGCGTTTGGGGACGGCTGGCTTGCCGCGCTCCAGGGCGCGGTTCGCATTGCTCGCGACGCCTTAGGGCCGGGTCAGGCTGTGCTCGGCAGCATGGCGCCGGTGGAGGACTGCTATCGACCAGATCTGAGCCCGGGTGAGCAGGCCCGACGGGAGCATCGACAGGTCGCGTCCGCCCTCAGCAGTGCCGGTTGCGACCTCCTGCTTTGCGAGACCTTCGCGAATGGGGAGGAGGCGCTGGTCGCTGCGGAGGAAGCGATGACGACCGGATTGCCGGTCTGGTTGTCTTTGACCGCAGGGCCTTTCGGAGAGCTGCTCTCGCCGGCCGAGCTGGCGCGGATCGGAAGGGACGCCGCCTCGATCGGAATCGACCGGCTTCTCGTGAACTGCGTCTCCGCGACTCAGATCGGAGCGTACGTCGACGCGATCACATCGCTCGGTGTTCCGACGGGCGTCTATGCGAATGCCGGTCGCGAAGACGAGGCGCTGGGCTGGGGCACGAGCAGCGCAGGGGCTGCCGAGGCCTACGCGACGCTCGCGCAGCGATGGACGGACGCTGGTGCGACGGTCATCGGAGGTTGCTGCGGAACGGGACCGCTCCACATCCAAGCGCTGTCCGAACGCTTCTCTTAGGAGCTGGCCGCCGCTCGCGAATCCGAATCTGCGTTGATGAGCTCGCTGACGGTTTGCAGAAGATCGGATGGATCAAACGGCTTGCGGAGCCAGCGCTCGGGCTTGCCATCGGGATCGGCATCGTCGGGTGGCGGCGCGCCGCTCATGATCGCGGCACGTGTCACCAGGCCCTTTTTGCGTAGCTGTCCGAGGAGGATGTCCCCCCGTTCGTCGGGAAGGGTCAGATCAATCATGGCGGCAGAGAACGGCCCCTTGCTGCAAAGCGCCTCTTCCGCCGTGCCGACACAGGTCGATGAGGCCCCGCTCAGCATGAGGGCCGTCGCGATGAGGCCCCTCACCCCCTCGTCGTCTTCCACCACGAGAACATGAATGTGTTCCGCCTCTTCGGACTTCATCACCCGACTGATTCGGGAGGGCTTCGGCACCATCTCGGACTCGCGCTTCACGCCGGCCTCCGGAAGCTCGATGCGAAACTTCGCGCCTCTGCCAGGTGACGTATCGAGCCGAATCCGGCCGCCAAGGGACTCCACGGTGCCGCGAACGATCGCCAGGCCGAGACCCGTCCCTTCGGTTCGCGTGGTGTAGTAAGGCTCGAATGCACGCGCTTGCTGCGCCTCAGACATTCCGGGACCGTTGTCGTGAACCTCGAGCTCGACGAGCGAGCCGCTCTGACGGGCCTGAATTGAAACATTGCCCGTTGCGGGGACCATTTGTACGGCGTTGTGCGCGAGGTTCCAAACGATCGAGAAGAGTTGCGAGCGCTTGCCTTCGACCCAGCAGGAGTCCTCGACTTCGGCATGGACGTTCACGCGCTTGCTCTGCGCTTCTGGACGAATCAGACGGACGACGTCGCGAATGACGACGGACAAATTGGTCCGGGTCCGTTCGTGATTGGTGTTGCGTACCATGCGCAAAAGGTCTTGCGTGGCGTCTCGTGCGACCTGAGCGCTCTTCTCGATCAGAGCGAGCGCTTCTTCCGGAGGCGCCTTGTCGGGTCGCTCGCGTGCGACCTGCGCCCAGCCGACGATCGCGCTCAGGGCGTTTGCGACTTCGTGCGAAACCCCAGCGGCCAGGTCAGCGGCGGCTGCCTTTGATTGAATGCTTGCGGCGAGCGGGCTGTCTTGCGACGTGATCAGGATGGCGGCCCGTCCGTCGGCGATCGGGACGGCGAGCATCTGCACACCGGGCTTTGGTGCCAAAGCGGTTGGCTTTCCCGAACGTGCGCTTTCGATGGCCGGCCGCACCGCCGCTTCGTCGACGCTACCGAGCAATTCCTGCGCGCCTGCAACCAGGTTGGCTGGCAGCTCTCCTCTGAGCGCTACGAGCGCCCCAGGGTTTCCTTGCACGGCGCCATCCTCGCCTTCTTCGAGGAGCGAGAGTCGGAGTTGGTTAGCCATCCAACGGATTAGTTCTAATGTCACCGCAAATGTCCGTTTCAAGCAAAAAGGTAAGCGGTTTTGGGCGGATCCGTCAATCGAATCGCATGTTTTAGTGAGTGAGGACGCAGACCTCGCCTCGAATGCTGAGCAACCGAGACGCTTCCGTTGTCATCTCGCTATGTTGTGCGGCTGGCGCCTGCTAACCCTTTCCGCTCGTTGACCTGACGTTGACATGAGGTGGCGCGCAACGCTCCACGGTCGGCGATTGTATCCCGTCAGCTGAACTCGGAGAGACGCCTAACCGTTTTGTTTTGTTGGGCTTCAGGCGATCTTCCAAAACGCTTCGTCCTCGAGGTGCCGCGTCTCGGCCGGTCGTGTGGTATCCAACCCAGGGCTGGTCGTACGGGAGGCACCATGTTCAAGAAGATCCTGATTGGCGGTGGCGTTCTTGTCGCCTTGCTGGTCGTCATTGTTGCGGCGCAACCATCCGAGTATCACGTCGAGCGTTCTTTGGAGATGGGCGCGCCGGCCGAGGTCGTGTGGGAGCAGCTTTCCGATTTCAATGCTTGGAAGGCCTGGAGCTCCTGGCACAAGATGGACCCCGACCAGAAAACGAACGTAACAGGCGACGCTGGCGCGGTCGGTCACACGAGCTACTGGGATGGCGAGAAGTCCGGCAAGGGCTCGCAAGCGATCGTCGTCGCGGACAAACCCAAACACCTGGGCATGAAACTCGTGATGCTGGAACCGATGCCCGATGAAGCGAAGACCGGCTTCAAACTCGAAGAAGTCGGGGATGCCACCAAGGTGACCTGGTTCATCGACGGCAACAATAACTTCGTCAAGAAGTTCTTTGCATTGGTCATGGGCATGGAAGAAATGCTCGGAAGCATGTTTGACCAAGGGCTTTCCGACCTGAAGCCCATCGTCGAACAGAAGGCCAAGGAACAAGCAGCGGCTCGAGCGGCGGCTGCGGGGGACTCGGCATCGGAGTGACAGGGGTACTTCCGCGGGTTCGGGATCGACAGGCAAGCGCACGCCCTGCGCCCCCACGCCCCATACGCAGAAGCTGCACGCTCACATGGGCATTTTCCGAGGAAGAGCGGGCGTCGTAGCTGGCACGGCTGATGCGCTGATCGACTCGAACGAGGCTTGCAATGGGCAAGTGGATCCTGTTGGTTCTTGTAGGTCTGCCGGTCTTCATGCGCGTCGAGCTCGGCTGGTTGACCTGAAGTTGACGTGGCGGGGCCTGCGACGGGTCTCTTCCGGCCCGACGAGGACCTCGGATCCCTCACCTTTCGCTAGCGGCCGCCGTCGTTCTCCGCGAAGGCGGGCTGACTGCGAGCTGGGAAGAAGTGCGAGGCGCTGCGACCATGACGCTTCCCGCGGACGAAGTCGCGAGCCTGGACGAGCTCCGCTTCACAGCGACCACTAGGAACGCCACCAGCCGAAAGCTTCGGCAGTGGCGTTCCCGAGCTGAATCTGCGGATCAGAGGCTGTCGCAGACCGACCGTGGGAGACAACTCATCGTCCCGATGCCGATATCGCAACATGCCAACTCGAGACCAGGGAGGCTTGCGCAATCCGCGTCGCTCACGCAAGTCCCATCGATCGGTCCGATGTCGACTTCGCAGACCGAGCCCCCGTCGCCTGCGATGTCGGTGCACGCCTCGAGCACTTGCTGCTCTTCGGCGGTCAGTGTGAACGTCTCGTCGTTCGGACATATGATGGTGATGTCCGACGAAGCGCCCGTCATCAGCGTGTAGGTCTCGTTGTCCTGATTCGTGAAGTTCACGACGATTTCGTCTTCGGTGGAGCCAAAGTCGAGCATGCTCGTGCCACAAACCTCTCCGGAGGAACTAATGAACTGGCTGTTGCCGCTGATGTTCGTGTCGACCCGGGCGCCGTTTTGGTACATGACGCCGGTCGTGCCCACGGTGCAGCTGCCCTGTGGGTTCCAGCACAGGAAGATGTCGCCGAAGCCCTCGGCGCAGGTCCCTGCGAACACCCCAGCCGCCTGCGCGTTGTCACAGGTCACCACGCTGCCATCCGCCAACAGGACCACGCCGCGCTGAATCGTAAAGGTTCCGACGTCCGTGCAGCGAGAATCGCCCGCCGTCGGGGGGACCGTGGTGTCCTCCCCGCCCGAGGTCACGTTGCGAATCTGGCCACCTTCGTTGTCGTGCGAGACGGCCACCGACACCTCGGAGCTCTTGCGGACGGGAATGTAGAACCGCCCATCGGCGCCCGTGGAGCCGCTCGAGCTGCCGAAGTAGTCGAGACCTTTCGCGTCGATCTCGGCGCCTGCAATCGGATCGCCGTTGCTGTCGACAGCCAAGCCCGTGATGCACGTGGCTTCGGTTTGCTTGTCCGCGTTCCATGCGGACATGTGGCTGATCTCGCCGACGTAGGTGTTGGTCACTTCGT
This sequence comes from uncultured delta proteobacterium, assembly GCA_963842915.1. Lineage (GTDB taxonomy): Bacteria > Myxococcota_A > Polyangia > Polyangiales > Houyiibacteriaceae > SG8-38. The sequence goes on from CAWJII010000006.1 coordinate 325,317, forward strand.
CGAGGGTCGCGGTTCCTTCCTCTACCCATTGACCGCTGTCTTCATCGAGGCTCCAAAGCGGCATCGTCGCGGGAAGCTCACTTGGAACGGCGCCGGCTGGTGCGGGAATGCGAATCTCCAGAGTCTCTCCCGGAGCCACCTGCAACTCGTCGTCGCCTTGCATGATCGTCACGTCCACCATGCCAAACGACTCGAGGAGCGAGGTGCCCGCGGTGGATTGACCTTCGAAGCTCCCCGTCAATGCCTGCACTTCGTCGCTATCGGACGGGTCGACCGGCGTGAGGTAGACGTCGACCATCCCGGTCACCGAGGTACCGCCCGGACCGCTCAATGCACCCGGTTCGATCATCACGCTCGAGCTGCGGGCACCTGAAACCATCCCACCGGCATCCGCGTCGACAGGCGTCGCCGTGGCTCGCGGTTGAAGCGTCAGGTGCGCGGCCGTGGGCGAACCGTCCGCAATGGTCACCTTGCGAACCGTCGGCAGATAGCCATCTGCTTTGAAGCTGACGACGGCCGGCCCGGTGCCGGTCTGAATGACGTACTCGCCGCTGCTGTCAGTCGTCGCGGAGACTCCGTTCACCTCGACGGTCACACCGCTAAGCGCGCCGGATGCCCCCTCGATGGTGCCGAAGAGGCCTGTCTCGAGTGTTGCCTGGGGGCTGCCGCCCTCCTCGCCGTCTTCGCTGCAACCTGCGAGGGACGCGGCAAAGGCCAAGACGACGAACCATTGACTGAATCGAAAGTTTTTCATGCGCATTTTTCTCATGTCGTAGGGAAAGGTGCAAATTCGAACGTCAGCTGTGAAATCGACGTGCACAAGAACGCAAGCCAAGTCTGCATCCGGACCGAAACGCGGCACCTCATCGAGCGGCGGTCTGTACGGGCCGCGTCGCTTCCGGTATCACTTCAAAACCTGATGTGGCTGGCGCCACAGACAGCTTGCGCATCGCGGTCCTAGTCGACATACGAGGGATGAGAAGACCATGAGCTCGGCGCCGTCATCACCTATTCGTTTTTCGGGCCCCTGGGCCGAGGATCGTATTAAGGAGTTCCTCGCTGCGGCGCGCATTCCCATGCGGCTCGCTGCGAACACCGACTCCGGCTTCCCAGTCATCCTGTCTGTCTGGTTCTTGCCCGAAGAGGACGAGCTCCTCGCCGTGGTCCACAGGGACGCTCGAATCGCTAAGCGCTTGAGGGCGGATCCGCGCTGCGCCTTCGAGATCGCGCCGAACGAACCCCCCTACCTCGGAGTGCGCGGACAAGCGACGGCCAGCCTGGTCCCGGACGGGGCTGGTGCGGTGCTCGAGCGTCTCCTCAATCGGTACCTGGGCTCGACCGAATCCAGCCTTGGGCGCTTTTTGCTCGCGCGCGCCGAAGAGGAGCTCATCGTTCGCCTGCGGCCCTTCTGGATTGCCTCTTGGGACTACAGTCGACGGATGCAGGACGCGCTCGATCGGTAGAGAAACGAAAAAGGACCGCTCACCTAAGTGAGCGGCCCCAGTTCTGAAGGGCAATGTCCTGCAAAGCGGACTATTGGGTCTTCACCAGTCGAATGGGCTCGTCGGACGCATCGGGAATGATGGCCCAGAGCTCCGGGTCGAGTGATTCGTCGGTCGTGTCCTCGTCCACGGCCACCAAGATGCTCACGACACCTGCCATGACGGGAACGGGAACCGGTCCGGCTTCGGGGGCACAGTCGTCGGCGATATCAAAGCCGATGTTGACCGTGCCGGCGGCCAGGTCGAGGACGCCTTCTTGGGGTTCCGTACTACCGAAGGCGAACTCCGGAATGAGGGTGGTGCACTCTTCGCCATCGACCACGACGATGTTGACGCCTTCGAGAAGCGCATCATCGGCGCCGTGACCCACGAACACACGACCCTCACCGGATGCCAGATTGGGCGTGCTGTTGTTGAACACGAACACATTCACTACATCGGTAGGGAAGCGATAGGCGACGACGGTCAAATCGTCTCCGTCAGCTAGGTCCGCGGGAAACGAGATCACCGGCTCGGTGCTACCTGCCGCCGCGACGCCAAAGGTGTAAGTGCCCGCGTCAAGCGACACGCGTCCGGTCTGTCTTATCTATCCTTCGAATCCACTGTTCTTCTATAAATCTTGTGATCCACAGGGGTTGCGACTCGATGATTTTCTGTGCATGTACAGATTTGAAGTGTCCGACCGTCCCAAACCTGGAATGCTGCCCATCCGCGCGGTCGTTGCCCTGACTGGGCTCAACCCAGACACTATCCGTGCCTGGGAGCGGCGATATCGGGCCATTGAGCCTGCCCGAACCAATGGCGGAACGCGGCAGTTCAGCGAGGAAGACGTCAGTCGGCTGATTTGTCTCAAGGAGTTGCGAGAGCGAGGCTACGCGCTGCAGACCCTCGCCACGCTCCCGACGAGCGAGCTTACCGCGATGCGCCGGAGCCAAGAGCCGCCGGTCCAGCCCTCGCGACCCACGCAGCCGCCCTTGACCGCAGGACAGCAGGCCTATTTGGCTGCAATCGAGGAACTGGATGTCGGCGCAGCCCGGCAGAAGCTCGCGACGATGAGTGAGGATCTCGGGAATCTGCAACTGATCATCAGCGTGGCCATCCCGATCATGTGGGAAGTGGGTCGCCGTTGGAGCGAAGGGACGCTGGGCACCGCGCCCGAGCGGCTGGTGAGGGCGCAACTCAAGAGCCTGATGACCCGCCGTCTCGAACTGATCCCGACGACGGCCGGAGCGCGGCGCCTGCTGTTCACGACCCCGGCAGGTCAGCTTCACGAGTTCGGCATTCTCGCAGGCTCCGTCCTGGCCAAGGAAGCCGGCTTCGACGTGCTCTACCTTGGGCCCGATCTTCCGACCGAAGACATCATCTGGAGCGTCGCGCGAAGCAACGCCGACATCTTGGTCTTGTCCGTTGTTCGGCGCATGAGCGAGGAAGAGATGAACCAGATGGAACGCCTGGTGAACACGGTCTCGCCAAACGTTCCAGTCTGGATCGGCTGTCCGCCAGGCCACCCGCTCGCCTCCCGGATCCCACGCGCCACCTTCATCAGCTCGATCGACGACTTCCAGACGGCAGCCTCTTCGCTTCTATCGGACGCCAGTGACTGAGGCATCGCTTACGCGTTTCTTGCCCAAATCTGGACAGAGAGTCGATATTTCTCGCTGATTTGCTCCGGGTCGAGACCGGTCATCTACAGCGACGGCCAGAGTTCTTCAAGTGTCCGATATAGCTGGGTTTCACGAGCAGTGCGCGGTTGCCGATCCCATCGGGCTGCGCAATCGCATCGCGATTGAGGCTTGCGGTTTTCTCGACAGAACTTAGACAGAGGCCGACACCCCCAAACCTATAGGAGATTCTTGTCATGAACCGATCAACCCAAGGACCACGGCTCGCTCTGGCGGCTCTCGCGCTTGCCGTTGCCAGTACGACCGTCCTCCCGGCCCCTGCGGCGGCCTACCATTTCACTTACTACAAGCGCGGAACTCTGGTCGAGGAGCTCCAGGACGACGGCCGCTTCGGCGTTCTACTGGCGGCGCTCGAAGCGACCGGTCTCGACGAGGCCGTGGCCGATGGACGCCTTACGGTGTTCGCGCCGACGGACGATGCCTTCCAACCGCTCATCGACGATGGGACGGTCGACGCCTTGCTCGCCGAGCCCGGACTAGTGACCTTGACCAACATCCTTCTGTATCACGTCGTAGACGGCCGGGCGTCAACCTACAAGCTCGAACGCAAGCGCACCCCCGAGACGCTGTTCGGTGAAGAGGTGATCCTCAAGCGGACCGCCGACGCGCTCTTCGTGAACGACTCCCAGATTATCGATGCCAACAATCGCGCGAGGAATGGCATCTATCACGCGATCGATGCGGTTCTTCTGCCACCAGAGGAGCCGATTGAGATCGACAGCATTGTCGATGTCCTAGAGCTCGATGGTCGATTCTCGGTGCTGCTCGCCGCCCTGGGGGCAACCGGACTCGACGAAGCGGTGGCAAGTGGGGAGCTCACGCTCTTCGCGCCGACCGATGAGGCCTTCCAGCCGCTCATCGAGGCTGGGGTGATCGACCAGCTGCTCAACGAGCCCGGGCTTGGCACGCTCACGAATATTCTTCTCTACCACGCGGTCGATGGCCGCAGTAGCGCGTTGAAGCTCTTGCTCAACGGAAGCACAACCACACTGCAGGGGGCAGATGTCGAGACGACATACAGCAAGCGGAGTCTAATGATCAATGATGCAAAGGTCATCAGTGCCAACGGTCATGCACCCAATGGCGTAATTCACATCATTGACGCCGTTCTGATTCCGAGCGAAGAGCCTGCAGACCTGATCGCGCTTTTCGAGAAAGACGGCCGCTTCACGGTATTGCTGAGCGCGCTCGAGGCAACTGGCTTGGATGAAGCGGTCGCAGCGGGCGGCGTCACCGTATTTGCGCCAACCGACGACGCTTTTCGGCCTCTCATCGAGGACGGCACCATCGACGCATTGCTCGAAGAGCCCGGGCTCAATACGCTGACCCAGATTCTTCTCTACCATGTGGTGGACGGCGAAAGAACGGCGAAGGAACTTGCTCGAAAGCGCCGCGTCGAAACCCTAGAAGGGTCGAGAGTGTATGTCTCCTGGTTCTTTGGACGGGTGTTCGTCAATCGTGAGAAAGTCGTGGACTCGAACCTCCGCGCCGCGAATGGGATCGCACATGCGATCAACGGCGTGCTTCTGCCCAAGACGCACTGAATCGCGAACGCATGCTCTACAACAGCCCGCTCCTGCTTCTCGCAGGGGCGGGCGTTCGCGATCGTCCTCTCCTACTCGCATGCTCCTCGCGTGACCTCGTGTCGGAACGCGAACAGACGCTCCAGGTTCCGGCGGGCGAATCCAGCGCCAAAGGCTCGGCCCAGGACACCGAACGGCAGCTCGTATTCGATGTCGTCGGTCAACACACACTGATTCTCGCCACGGGGGCTAATGATGTGTTGGTGAAGCCAGCTGGCAAACGGGCCCTTCACCATACGGTCGGCGAACATCTTGCCTGGCTCGTACGCCACGTGCTCCGCGACGATCGTCTGCCAGAAGGGCCCTGCTTTGATTTGCAGGATCACCCGGGTTCCCACCTCGAGCGATCTGGGTGGCTGCAGGACCCTGGTTGTTTGCCAGGGAGGTTGCAGCCGTTCGAACGCGTCCGGCGCCTCGTGGAATGCAAACACCGTTTGCGCGCTTGCATTGATTACACTCTCTTTGACGAATCGCACGATTGTTTCTCTTTCTGACGGCCTCGGACTAATGCTGCAGCCCAAGCGCGTCCCGGTAGGCCGAATCCCCGGCCCCGTTGTGATTCCAATAGTCGTCGATGATGGCCTGGGTGCGTACCGCCGTGGTCCTTTGTGGGCCCACGTTTTCTTCCCAGGCCTGAATGATGTACGGGAAATCGGGCTCGTGATAAATGATGAGCTCCCGTCCAATGTCCGCGTACTCGACGCGGACCGAAGAAACGGGATGATCGACCAGGTCGGTCGCGACCTCGACGTTCCTCGTCACGGCCGCCGGATACGATCGCAGCCCCTTGTGACGCATCCGGATGTAGTCGAGCCCGGGAATGATTCGCTGCGCGCCGGTCTGGATTTTCGAGGGGTCGATTCGAATCTGTGACCACAGGCCGTCCTCGAGCGGGGCATCGGGGAGCGTCGACTCTCGGTCGGAGTCGTCCTGAAAGTACGAATGGAGCTGGACGTGCAGCCCATCCTTGCGACGATTGATCTGACTGTAGACGCTGCCGCACCACTCTTGCATGGAGCTGCTGACCTTGAGCGTTCGCCAATCCGGGTTCGCCGCAGGGGTAAACGAGGAGGTCATCAGGGTGTACGGGTAGATCCCCGTGTAGAAGCGGCGGTAGGCGTTGAGCTTGAGAACCGAGATCGCGCTCGGCGAATCCCCGCGCTCCTGCTTGACTTGAGGCCCAGGGAGAAAGTCCTCCGTCACGAAGATCAAAACAGCCTCGCCTTCATGCTGCTCTCCGTAACGGGATTGGCTGAGCGCGTAGCGGGTGAGCTCAGCAAACCCCCGGTACCAATAGCGTTCGAAGCTCGGGTGCTCCTTGGAGAACGATTCGGGCGTGGGAAGCTTCAGCGAGGACGCAGATGGCGTCGAGGACTCAAAGATCTGCGCCTGTTCGTGTTTTGAACTGCAAGCGGACGCGGTCGTCGCGGCCAGAACTAGCGAAAGAGCGATGCGACTCATCGAGAACGTGTAAGGTTTTCAAACGGACGCGCAAGCGGGCATCAGCCTGGAGAAGGGTTCGCGCGACTAATTCGGAGCGTGGGGCCGGGACTCGCGAAGCTTCGCGCGAAAATCAGGCGGCGGTTGGATCACCTTGGGCATTCGGTCGTCGCCGGTGATGAGGCGCGCGCCTCGGCCTCCGGTGAAGTAAAGCCAAGTCCATTCGACAAACACGACCAGCTTCCTGCGGAAGTCAATCAGGAACAGGATGTGAATCAAGGCCCACATCACGAAGGCGAAGTAGCCGCCGAACCGTAGCTTGCCGATTTGCGCGACAGCGCGGTTCCGGCCGATGATGGCCATGGAGCCTCGGTCTTCGTACTGAAAGGCCTTTCGCGTCGGTGCCGACTCACCTTTTCGCAGTGCCTCGAGCTCGGCCGCAATCGTCTCCCCGACGAACTTGCCACCCTGAATGGCACCTTGGGCGACCGCGGGCACCGCTTGGCCTGTCTGCGCGTCGAGTCGATGGGCCATGTCCCCGGCGACGAATACGTTGGGGTGGCCCTCGATCGAAAGGTCCTCGCCGACCAGGACGCGTCCCCCCCCGGTCGAGCTCGGCACCGAGAGTCTCCCCCAAAGGACCGCCTTTGACGCCGGCCGCCCAGATCACGTTGTTCGCGTCGATCCGAATCGAACCGTCGGGGGTCTCGGCGGTCAGGCCGTTGTCGTCCAGGCCTGTGGACTCGTGTGCCTAGGAGAACCTCGACCCCAAGGGACTCGAGGTCTTGCTTGGCCCGTTCCGACAAGTCCCGATCGAACGAGACGAGAACCCGATCGGCGAAATCGAGCAAGATGATGCGCGCGGTCCTCGTGTCGATGGAGCGAAAGTCTCTTCGCATGTTCTCGGCGACTTCTCCGAGCGCGTCGCCGATGAGTGCATGGGTTCGCCATGAAGTCGCATCGAGCGTGAGCGACCTCTGGAGTGAGTCGAATGCGGACCTGGGGTCCCCGGCGACCCGCACGAAGTACTCTCCCAGCGCTGCAGGTCGGAACGCGGTCTGGGCGGAGACGCGCAAGGTCTGAGCCCAGGCGTCGAGTCTCGCCCGTTCCGATGCAGCGCCGTCCCTGCTCGCGAACCAGAGGATCGCGGTCGCCGCCACCTGCGGATCGGCCGATGCTGGTTCAATCGCTCTGTCGAGCCATGCCCATCCTTCTCGGTTTCGACCGGCTTCGAGGTGGAGCGCCGCCTTGTGCAGCATCACGTTGCTCGCACTAGGGTCTTTGGACGCGGCAAGATCCAAGTACTCGAGCGCCGCCTTGGCGCCTTCCTCCGATCCCAGGCGTAAAGCCGAGCACGGAGCAGCGCGGCGTCTACTTGGGACATCAGATGGACCATCGGCCGTCGGGGTGCTGCGATCGAGACCGCGCGCTCTTCCATCTCGTATCTGACGTCCAAGTAGCCTTGGTACCTCGAAGCGACGTCGACGCCGGCAAACGATCCGGCCCAAGCTTTGTTTTCATCGTCGCCGCGCGCGAGCCGCGTGAGGTCGGTCTGGAAACGGCCGCTGAGCGTTGGGTCCCCGAGCTGAAGGAGATGAACAGCGAGCCACGAGCCCGCGTAGTGCGCAGTACGCTGGCGCAGATCGCACACCGAGCGGCGCTTGCCCAGGGAATAGAACTCGTTCGCGTTCATCCTTTTGAAGCTCGTCGAAGTCCGGCAAGAGCCGGCTTGGAAGCATCCAGACTTCGGCACCGTTTGCGTGAAGGGGAATAGATGTCGAACATGGGCTCGACGTTGGTCATGAGAACGAAGCCGTAGGCGGGCATTCCTAGGATGAGCTCACCGCCGTCGATTCGCGCGGTTTCGTATAAGGAAGCCATGCCCTGGTGCAGCCAGGGCCGACCACCAGGGAAACAGAATCGCGACGGCGCCGTGGGTGAGCTCGTGGACGAACAGCTGCGTATCCTTTGCGGCTTGGGGGCCGTCCATCACCAACTGCAGCTTCGCCTCGAGAATAGGTGCTCGGTGGTTGCGCGGAAAAACCGGCCGTGTGGCGACCCGCAAGGTGTTCGATGTCCTGCGGGTCCTTCAACAAAACGAACTCCATCGGAACGTTGCTCCGCTCGAAGGCGCACGGGAGCTCGTTCTCTGCGATCGCCGTACGCAGGCGCTGATCTTCCTTCGCGAGCCGGACGGCTTTTTCTCTGCCAACGTCGGTTCGGATCACCAGGTCCTCGGTTTCGACCCGAATCCAACCCATTGTGGAAGCTTCCAAGCCGCTTCGGCCCGCGCAGCCGACCCCCAGCAAGGCAACGAGAAGCCAAGATCCTCGCATACCTACCCTTTTGTGGCCTGAACTGCGGACGGCATCGCCAAAGTCGAGCCACTCCAAGGGGCACGGCCGCTCGACTTTTCGCCCAGTCGCCCGTTTTGTCTACGTATTGTCCGTTCCTTGCGAAGCCAGCAATCCAGGGTATACGGTGGCCGAATACGAAAAAATGGCTCTGGGTCATTGACCCGTTGCCAGATGGTAGTAGATGTGGACAAGACCTAGACATGACTTAGACGGGTCGGAGGAGAATTCATGGGAAAGAATAGAAGTTTTTGGGTGGGGATCGTCGCAGCCGCTGCTCTTGCAGTTATGGGTTGCGCAGATGACGAGAATGGGGGCGCAGCCGGGAACGGCGGAAGCGGCGGCACAGGTGGCACTGGTACCGGCAACGTAACCGCAGTGCATCTCGCGCCAGAGGTACCGTCCGCTGCGGATACGGCCGTGGCGCTCTTCGTCAACGGAGAAGAGCAGACCGATCTCGGGACTCTGCAATACTCGCAGAGCACCGGCAAGATCGCGCTTCCCGTCGGCACCTATGAGAGCATCGGCGTTGGCGTGCCCGGGGCGTCCGACCCAGTCGTAACCGTCGGACCCGTCGTCCTCATGGAAGGTGATGACCTTGTGGTCGTGGCCTACCGCACCGGAGACGAGTCGCTCGTCGACCTCTTCGTGTTCGTCAACAGCACCGCTGACCTCACGATGGGCGAGGGCCGCGTATTCGTCGGTCATGGCGCAGACGAACCAGCGCTCAACCCGGTCAACGTTGTGACGACCGACGCGTTGGTGCCCACCGAGTGCAACGCTCTCATCCCCGGCTTCGAGTTTGGAACAATCAAGCCGGACCTGCCAGCCGGCGACGGCCCGCTCGACCTTGCTCCGGACTCGGTGTTTGTGGCGTTCGACCTCGACGACGATTGTCCACCGGCCACTCTGGGTCCTGTAGAGGTTCCAGTTACCGACGATGTGGTCAGCATCCTGGTCGCGGTCGACGAGGACACGGCTGACTTCGACGGGGAAACCGGTCTCAACGTCGAGCTTTGGGCCATCATTCCGGACGCTCCCGCTCCGGACAACCAGCCGATCCGCACCATTCAAACGGCGCAGTAACGTCTACTCTCAACCGTCTTTGAAAGACGAAAGATTGCGCGTAGCGCAGGGGTCGTTCCTTCCCAGGAGCGGCCCCATTTTTTTGAGAGCATAGTAAAAACAGAGGCCCTGTCCGCGCTGTGAGTCACGCGAAATAATATCGAGTACCGCGCAATTGGGCGCTCAGCTTGATCCTGATGGGCTCAGAGGCTGGCCCGGATCGGGCATGAGCGAGCGCATTGATTGGAGGAGATCTTCGGGAGAGCTCGACGAAGCCCGTTCACGTATGCGGTCCGAGCGCTCGAAAAGCCGCGGCCCTAGGGCCTCACGCACTGCTTCGGGCAGGATGTTGTGCAGATATTCCAGCGCGGTGCCGCGAAGGCTCTCGCTGCTGCTCGAGAGCGCGCGCAGAGAGAGAATAATCGCGTCGCGGTCGAGTGCCAGGCTCAAGAGCGTGAAGACGTGCTCGAGATTGCGATCTTCCCGTGTCTCGAGGAGCGCGCGGATCTCGCTGCGTAGGTCTGGTTCGACGTCTTCGTCGAGTCGTCGATGCTGCCAATGCTCCGGATCCTCCGCCACCTCGCGCGTAACCGCGTCCATGATCTGACGCTCGGGCAGCCCGAGGTCCCGACGCACCCGCTGAAGCTCGGCGAGCGCATGCCCACATCGATAACGAACTTCGAACTCTTCGTCGCTGAGCCCTTCGACCAATCCCTGGATGGCGAGCGGGGCTTCCACCTTACGCAGTAGGCGTGGAATCCGGCGGCGGACCGCGACCGGATTGTCTCGGCGTTTGAAATTACAGATCCAGTCGGACCATCCTGCCATCTCAGAGTAGGTGATGGCCAAGGAGGTCTGAATGACCAACGATCAACGAGAGATTCATCGAAAGAAGCGAATCCTCGAGTACGCCGAGCGCGTCGGGAACATCAACAAGACCTGCCGATACTTTGGGGTTGCAAGATCGACCTTCTACCTGTGGAGGGACAGGTATCGCGACCTCGGTGAGGAGGGGCTCAGAAGCCGCAGATGCGGCCCCCACAACCACCCGAACAAAACGCCCGACGAGGTGGTGGAGAAGATCCTGCACCTGCGCCGGACCTACCATATGGGGCCGATTCGTATCGTCTGGTACCTGGATCGCTACCACGGCATCAGGACGTCCGACGCGACCGTCTACCGGGTCTGCAAGCGGCATGGCCTCAACGGACTTCCGAACCGGGTGGGACGGCGTGCCGTGCATACGCATCGCTACGAGAAGCAGGTTCCCGGCCACCACGTGCAGGTAGACGTGAAGTTCCTGACATTGAAGCGGAAGAAGGGCGCGCCGGTTAGGCGTTATCAGTACACGGCCATCGATGACGCCACACGAGTTCGCGCACTCAAGATCTACAGCCGCCACACCCAGGCCAACGCCATCGACTTCATCAACTACGTGGTGGACAAGTTCCCGTTTCGGATACGAACGATCCGAACCGACCGCGGTCATGAGTTCCAGGCGTTGTTCCACTGGCATGTGGCGGACCTGGGCATGGAACACGTGTACATCAAACCGCGGACGCCTCAGCTCAATGGTAAAGTCGAGCGGTCACACCGAACCGACAAGGACGAGTTCTACCAGTTACTCAGTTATCGCGACGACGTGGATCTCAACAAGAAGCTGGCCGTGTGGGAACGCTTCTACAACTTCGATCGGCCGCACGGTGCGCAAGGCGGGAAAACGCCGTATGAAGCTCTAAGGGAGAAATTATCCTAGTGAAAAACGTCCGGCTTGATTCCTAACATCACATCGCCTGTTTGCGGACGAGGCTTCGAATCGGTGCGGCAATGGTCCCAGGATGCAGAGCCGCTGTCGCGACCTGATAGAGAAGGGGTTGAAAGAGGTGGTGGTTGTGTTTGTCGATCAGGACGACATTGGCTTCGGCACGGCGAAGCGCGCGCGAGCTCCTCAACGGAGCCGTGCATGGCACGCTCCGTCTCTGAAAGGTTGTCTCTTTTCGATTTCCGCTGTGGCGGGTTCTTCTATGACTAAGACTCATCAGCGCCTACGGCAAGATCTCTTCGCCTCGAAAGTCGAAGACCTTCCCGGTATCGTCCGACGTGACTGCGCCGATCACAGCGAGCAGCCTTTCGACCGAATATTCGGGGGTGAAGAGCTTGTGCTCGGGCACCCCGTTCTGGAAGGGTTCGGAAAGACGCGTATCCACGGTGCCGGGGTGCAGACCGATGACGACCGCATTCGGGGCCACTCGACCAAGCTCGATAGAAAGCGTCTTGGTGAACATGTTTTGCGCCGCTTTCGACGCACGGTATGCGTACCAGCCTCCGAGGCGGTTGTCGGAGATGCTGCCGACCCGGGCGGAGAGACTAGCGAATACCGAGCGATGATCGTGGCGAAGCAGTCGGTGGAAGTGCTTGGCTACCAGGAGCGGCCCGAAGGCGTTCACCTCGAAGACCCTTCGAAGCGCTTCGGGACTCACCTGGGCAAGCTTCTTCTCGGGGGCAAAGCCGGGCCCGTGGAGCACTCCGGCGACATTGATGATGAGCGAAACCGGCTCTTCATGTTCCTCGAGCTGCTTCGCCGCCTCCAAAATGGTCTCTTCGTCCGAGACATCGAGCCTCACGATGTGCAATCGACCGGAAGATCGCGGGCCTAAGGACTGTAACTCAGTCGCCTCTTGGGGGTTGCGGCAGGAAGCGAAGACACTCGCCCCCTCATCGGCAGCAAGAAGCTGCCGGACGAGCTCGAGACCAATGCCTCTGCTCGCGCCTTGGACGAATGATGTGGTCGCAGCCGGTATGAGGTGCACTCTTTGCTTATAGGACCGCAGAGGGCGCCGCCAATGCCGCGATGAACCCGGGTGCAGATTCTTCGCTGCAGGCGATATTTCTCCTTCAGGCCTCGCCTCAAAGGACGAATCTGCTACCTTCGCCGCCTCATGGCGGACCCGAAGATCACGCTAGAGCAGGTTTTGCATGTCGCGAAGCTGGCCAGGCTGACCCTGTCCGATGAGGAGGCGCGCCAGATGCAGGCGCAGCTGGACGCGATCCTCGGATACATGGAGGGCCTCGACCAGCTCGACGTATCGGACGTGCCGCCCACGTTTCATTCGATTCCGATGGATGCGCCTCTGCGACCCGACGTGCCTGAGCGCTGCAGTGACCGCTCCGAGATTCTGGCGCAGGCGCCGGCCAGCGAAGCAGGCGGTTTTGCGGTGCCCCTGGTGCTCGAGGTCGAAGGATGAGCGACTTCCCCTGGCAGAGCGCGTTCGAGATCCGGCAGCAGGTGGCTGCCGGTTCGGTCAGCGCGCTCGAAGTCACGCGGGCCTACCTCTCGCGGGCCGAAGAGCTCAACCCGAAGCTCTCCTGCTTCCTTACGATCGATTACGAAGGTGCACTTGCGTCGGCTGCTCAGGTTGACCGCATGCGAGGGGGGGGGAAGAGCTCGGGCCTTTGGCCGGCGTGCCCATCGCTGTCAAAGACAACCTGTGCACCCGCGGCGTACGAACCACCTGCGCATCGAAAATCCTCGGCGAATACATCCCGCCCTACGACGCGCACGTCGTCGAAGCCGTGCGCGCTTCGGGCGCAGTGATCCTCGGGAAAACGAATCTGGACGAGTTTGCAATGGGCTCGTCCAACGAGAATTCCGCGTTCGCAAACGTGCGCAATCCCTGGGCCCTCGATCGCGCGCCCGGCGGCTCTTCGGGCGGCTCGGCATCCGCAACCGCAGCCGGCTTGGTTCCCTTGGCGCTCGGCAGTGACACGGGCGGCTCGGTCCGGCAGCCTGCGGCATTCTGCGGGATTACCGCGATCAAGCCCACCTACGGCCGAGTGTCCCGCTATGGGCTCGTGGCCTTCGCTTCGTCGCTCGACCAAGTTGGGCCGATGGCTCGGTCGGTTCGGGAGGCTTCCCGGCTCCTCGAGGTGCTGGCCGGCCATGACCGCCGCGACGCCACCTCGGCGGATCGCGAAACGGGCGCCTATCTCGCTGCCTGCGACCGCCAGGTGAAGGGTCTCCGCATCGGCGTGGTTCGCGACTTGATCGATGGCCTTCAGGATGGGGACGTTCGGGCGGGCGCCGAGGCGGCGTTCAGTGCGCTCGAGAAGAAGGGCGCCGTCTTGGTCGACGTGTCCCTGCCACATGCAAAGCATGCGGTCTCGGTCTACTATCTGATTGCGACCGCCGAAGCGTCCAGCAACCTCGCCCGGTTCGATGGGATTCGGTACGGCCTTCGAGTGCCCGGCGAAGACCTTACCGAGACCTACACGAACAGCCGAGCGCAGGGCTTTGGACCCGAGGTTCGGCGACGCATCATGCTCGGCACCTACGCGCTTTCCGCGGGGTACTACGATGCTTTCTATCTCAAAGCGCAGCGGGTTCGAACCCTGATCCGGCGTGACTACGATACTGCGTTCGAACGCTGCGACGTGGTTTGCACCCCGACCACGCCCACCCCGGCATTCGCACTCGGTGAAAAGACCGGTGACCCACTCGAAATGTACCTTGCCGACATCTTCACCCTGCCTCCGAGCCTTGCGGGCGTGCCGGCGGTCAGTACTCCGTGCGGTCTCTCTGCTGCGGGGTTGCCCATCGGACTGCAGCTGGTGGCGCCTCCCTTCGAAGAAGAGGTGCTGTGCACTGTGGCGCAGAGCGTGGAAGACGAGTGCGGGCTGCTCGATTCGCATCCCTCCGCCCTAGGCTGAAGCGAAGCTAGTCGCTCAACTACTTGGACTCGGCGTGCGTCTCTTCGGCTTCGGCCGGCAAGGGCTGCGTTCTGAAGGACGGTCGGCCGCGTCGCTCTTCGCCAGCGACCTCGACCCGGTTTCGCCCTCGGGCCTTTGCGCGGTATAGGGCCTGGTCGGCCTGTTCGACCAGAGCGTCGGCGCTGATGCCTGGGCGCAGCATGGCAAGGCCGATGCTGACGCTGATTTGGTCTGGGCCATTCTCGCCCTGTGCGGTGTTCGCGAGGCGGCCTCGGAGCCGCTCGGCGACGATGCGCGCCGCTGCAAGCTTGATCTCGGAAAAGATCACGAGAAACTCTTCGCCGCCCCAGCGCGACACGATGTCATTGCGGCGGACGTACTCGGTGAGCGAAGTGGCGATTTGCTGGAGGACGACGTCGCCCGCCGCGTGTCCGAACTCGTCGTTGATCGCTTTGAAGTGATCCACGTCGCACATGGCCACGCAGAGGCCAGTGTTGTTGCGTCGCGCTCGCGCGATCTCTTCTTCGAGGCGTTTGCTCGCGTGGCGGCGGTTGTAAAGCCCCGTAAGGCTGTCCGTTAGGGCGAGCAGCTGCGTTTCCTCGACCAGGAACAGAGACTTCACGAGTACGCCCAAGGCATCGGCGATCAGCTCCAGGCTTCGAAGGTCGGGCGGGGAGCAGACGTTGGTGCCGCCGAAGACCTGCAAGGTGCCCAGGGCCTCATCGCGCACGCGGATCTCGCAGCTGGACGAGCGCCCGCCGACGACGTGGGGTCCGGTCCCGTACTTGGGATCGGGATCGAGCGTCGTTCGAGTAGCCCCGATGCTCTTCTCCGGAATGCCCAGAGCCGCCAGCCCAGCGGTCGGCGTGTCCTCGGGCCATGGTCCTCGAGCGCGGATCGCATAGCTTGGTCCGCCAGGCCCAAGAAGGTGGAGAACCAGGTAGGGGCAGCCAACGACCTCACCGGCCAGCTCCAAAAGCTTGTCACTGAACTCGTGCCGATCGTGAACGTAGTCCATCAAGCGGCGAACTTCGGATTGCACGACGACCTCGAAGAGATGGTGCTCGAGCACAGCGCTCACGCGTTCGAGCGGCGTGCCGGTGAGCTCGGGTCGAACGCTGTGGCGCGGCGTCCGCCCTTCCATGATCCTCGCGATCGCAGGCAGGAGCTTCTCCTCCATGTCTTCCTTCGCGAGGTAAACATCGGCGCCGGCGTTGCGACCCCAGAAACGGGTCTTCGCTTCCTTGGCGGCGGTCAGCAGAACGAAGGCGATGTCGGCCATGCCCGGGTCGCCACGAAAGACACGGCACAGCTGCACGCCGGTGATCTCTCCCATCTCGATGTCGCTGACGACCAAGTCGAAAGTCTGTTCGAGGCTGAGCGCAAGCGCCTCTTCGCCCGAAGCGGCTTCACTGATGTGGAAATCCAGCGTCTCGAGCTTCTGCACGACGCGGCGACGAATCGACGGACTATCGTCGACCACCAGCACCCGAAAGATTTCAGGTGCTTTTTCCCCTTGCCCGGTCTCTGAAGGCATTTCCACCCGTCTCCATGATGGGTAAATCCCTAGACAAATGCCAATGTATCTGTGCCCCAGGCACCATGGCCTTCCGTCCTCGGTGCGCTATAAC
This sequence comes from uncultured delta proteobacterium, assembly GCA_963842915.1. Lineage (GTDB taxonomy): Bacteria > Myxococcota_A > Polyangia > Polyangiales > Houyiibacteriaceae > SG8-38. The sequence goes on from CAWJII010000006.1 coordinate 341,281, forward strand.
CCGCCCGCATGACCGCTTATGAGCCGGTGATTGGCCTCGAAGTGCACGCCCAAATGCGTTCACGAACGAAGCTGTTTTGTGGGTGTCCGACCGAGTACGGCGCGCCCCCCAATGAGCACACATGTCCAGTATGTCTGGCGCTTCCGGGAGCCCTGCCGGTGCCCAACGCAAAGGCCATCGAGTTGGCGGTTCAGGCGGGGTTGGCGCTCGACTGCGAAGTTGCCTCTCACAGCGTCTTTGCAAGGAAGAACTACTTCTACCCGGACCTTCCGAAGGGTTATCAGATTTCCCAGTTCGAGCTGCCCCTCAATGGCGCGGGCCATCTGGACATCGAAGTCGACGGCGAAACCAAGCGTATTGGGATCACGCGCATTCACGTCGAGGAGGACGCCGCAAAGAACATCCACGGCGCCGGCTCGAGCGCGGTCACGCTCGTCGATTTCAATCGGGGCGGAACGCCGCTGATCGAAATCGTGAGCGATCCCGACTTGCGGAGCGCCGAAGAGGCTGAAGCCTACCTTCGCAAGCTTCGGGACCTTCTGATGTTCATCGGCGTCAACGACGGCAATCTCGAAGAGGGCTCGTTTCGCTGTGACGCCAACGTGTCGATTCGCCCGGTTGGCCAAGAGGAGTTCGGCACGCGCGCGGAGCTCAAGAACATCAACTCGTTCCGCTTCGTGAAGAAGGCGATCGACCACGAGATCGCACGTCAGGAAGGCGTGCTTCAAAACGGTGGCACGGTGGTCCAAGAGACCCGCACCTGGAGCGAAGGGCAGGGCAAGACCATCTCGATGCGCAGCAAAGAAGAGGCGCACGATTATCGCTATTTCCCAGACCCTGACCTGCCTCCGGTCGTGGTGACCGAGGAGCGAATCGAAGAGCTGCGGGCAGCGCTCCCCGAGCTCCCCGACGCAAAACGGGTCAGATGGCAGGACGAGCTTGGGCTCACCGAGTACGACGCAGGAGTGCTCGCCGCTCATCCGGAGGTTGCAAGCTATTTCGAGGAGGCGACGCTCCTATTCATCGAGCAGTCGGGCGCGAAGCCCGAGGCAGCTGGCAAGAAGGTGGGTAATTTCGTGCAGGCTGAAGTTCTGCGGCATGTGACGACTGCTGGGCTCGACGCCATGTTCCCGGTTGCGCCGAGCGCGGTTGCGGAGCTTCTGGCGTGTGTCGAAGACGGAACGATCAACGGGAAGATCGCCAAGACTGTGTTCACATCGATGGTCGAGACCGGTACGACGCCGAAGGTCATCATCGAGCGGCAAGGCCTGGCGCAAATGACGGACACGGGGGCCATCGAGGAAGAGATTCGCCGGATTCTCGATGCGAGCCCCGCTCAGGTGGTCCAGTACAAAGAGGGCAAGACCAACGTCATTGGCTACTTCGTTGGGCAAGTGATGAAGGCCACCAAGGGCGCCGCGAATCCGAAGGTCGTCAACGAGATTCTCCGGCGGCTCTTGGACGAACAATGAGAGGGGGCCTTTCGCGCGCACCCTTGAGCGGCGCCGATTGGTTTGCAGTCGAGTTCGACCCGGGCAGCCAGGAGCTGCTGATGCTCGACCAGCGCCTTCTGCCCGTCGAAGTGAAGTATCGCCGCTTCCGCACACCGGACGAAGTAGCCGATGCCATTCGCGACATGGTCGTACGCGGCGCGCCAGCGATCGGAATTGCCGCAGCGTATGCGCTTGCGATGCTAGCGCGGGACGAGCGCGGCGACGCGAAGATGTTTCTAGTGGCCAACGGGACGGCCGGTCGGATTCTCAACGGCACGCGGCCCACGGCGGTCAACCTCGCTTGGGCCATCGCGAGGATGTCTCGAAAAGCCGGAGAGGTTTGCGAGCTCGATCCGGCGGCTCGCTACGAGGGGATGCTCGAAGAGGCCGAGGCGATGCACCGCGAAGACGTGCAAGCGTGCCACACCATGGGCGAGCTCGGCGCGGCCGACGTTCCCGATGGCGCCGTGATCCTCACGCATTGCAATGCGGGCGCCCTGGCGACCGGAGGGTATGGTACGGCGCTCGGCGTGATCCGAGCCGCGCACGCGCAGGGCAAGGGTATTCGAGTCCTTGCAGACGAGACTCGCCCCTATCTTCAAGGTGCGCGGCTCACCGCTTGGGAGCTTCATCAGGATGGGATTCCGGTCGAGGTGATCACCGACAGCATGGCGGGTCACTTTTTCCAGAAGGGGGAGATCCAGTTCGTGGTGGTAGGCAGTGATCGCATCGCGGCCAATTCCGACGTGGCGAACAAGATTGGCACCTACTCGCTGGCGGTACTCGCCAATCAACACGGGGTGCCGTTCACGGTTGCAGCCCCTTGGAGTACGGTAGACTTTCGCACGCGTTCGGGGGCCGACATTCCGATCGAAGAGCGCCCACGGGACGAGGTGGCGAGCATCGGGAACAGCAAGTTGGTCGCCGATGGGATTCCCTGTCGGCATCCTGCTTTCGACGTGACACCAGCGCGACTGATCGATGGCATTTACACCGAGCGCGGTGTCATTCGGCCAAAGATTGGCGAGCGGCCCGACGTCTTGCGAGCCTGAGCCGCAGCTCGGCCCGAAGCCCTGTTTCCACGCGGCGAGGCATGCTCAGAGTCGAAGCAGGGCGGCGCCCCAGTTCAGGCCCGCGCCGAGCGCGAGGAAGCACAGAAGGTCGCCGTCGCGAATCTTGCCGTCGCGCCGGAGCTCGTCGGTGAGGATTCCGATCGTCGCAGCGGAGGTGTTGCCGTAGCGCTCGATGTTGGAAGGGATCTTCTCTGCGGGGATTCGGAGTGCTTGCTGGACGGCCCGATTGATGCGGTCGTTGGCCTGGTGTGCGATGAAGCAGTCGATGGCGTCTTGGGAGACCCCGTGCGTTTCGCAAATCGACTTCACCGTGCGCGAGAGCGTCTGGACCGCCTTTTTGAGGAGTGAGGGGCCGCGCATCCGTTGGAATGTGCTGCTCGGCGCGTAGTGCCTCTGCGGTGACGTATGGAACGTTGCGAAAGCCACAGCCTGGAATGTACAGATGGTCGAACGAGTCACCGTCGCTGTGCAGCTCCGCTCCGATGAATCCGCCGTCCGGCGCTTGGCTCTTGCGGAGCACCATGGCTGCGGCGCCGTCTCCGAAGACCACGGCCAGGCCTCGGTGCCGGTTGGCGCGCTCGTAGGCCTCCGCAGAGACTTCGCCCTCGGCTTCAGAACGGACCAGATCCCAGTCGGACCAAGGCATGAAGCCTGCGTGAACGTCCGCGCCCACCAGCAGGATCGTCCTCGCGGCCCCGGATTGGACCAGGCCGTTGGCCAGCTGCAGTCCGTATGGGATGGCTGCGCACTGCTGCCGGATGTCGAGTGCCGGGACGCCAGAGAGTCCGAGCTTCGCCCCGAGAAGCGGGCCTGAGCCGGGGAAGAAGTAGTCCGGTGTCATGGTGGCAAAGATGATGTAGTCGATGTCCGACGCCTCGATACCGGCGTCGTCGATTGCCTGCTTCGAAGCCTCGACGGCCAGGTCGCTCGGCCCCTGGCCATCACGCGCGAAGTATCGCTGCTTGATCCCAGTGCGCGTTTGGATCCATTCGTCGCTGGTTTCCATCACACGCGCGAGAGCGTGATTCGGTACCGGTACGCCCGGCAGGTGGCGTCCCGTTCCGAGGATCGTCACGCCGCTCATGCCAGGCTCTCGCCCTGCCAGAGCGCTTCAGGTCCGCTCCGCCGGCGCACCACGCGTGCGCGCGTCCCGTCGACGAGAACTTCCGGGGGCAGCGGGCGCGCATTGTACATGCTCTGCATCTCTCGTCCGTAGGCACCTGCTCCGCGAATGGCGAGCAGGTCTCCTTGCTTGACCTCGGGCAAAGGGCGGTCCTTGGCGACGAAGTCGCCGGACTCACAAACGGGCCCGACCACATCGACCGGGACGAGATCGGCATCTGGGTCGGGCTCCACGATGGGCATAATCGCATGGTAGGCGCCGTAAAGGGCAGGGCGAATGAGCTCGGTCATGGCCGCGTCGACGATGACGAAGCGGCGATCGCCCTGCATCTTGGTGTAGAGAACGCGGGTCAGGAGCACGCCGGCATCGCCGACCAGGGCACGTCCAGGTTCAGTGATGACCTGAATCTCCGGGCGCAGCATCCTGGACGCGACGAGGCCTTCCCGGATCGCTTCGCCAAAGGTGGCGGCAGGTGGGTAGGGGTCGACTTCCTGTCCGTAATGCATCGGCCAACCGCCGCCTACGTCGATCGCGCGCAAGGTCGCGCCCTGCTCGATGCAATGAGCGGCGAAGTTGCCGAGAATCTCTATCGCTTCACGAAGCGGCCGGGGCGACGAAAGCTGGGAGCCGATGTGACAGGCGACCGCTTCGAGATCGAGGTAAGGGCTTTTCAGGACGCGAGGAATGATCGACTCGGCGACGGGAATCGACAGGCCGAACTTAGACTCGCGAAGGCCGGTGGCAATGTAAGGATGCGTCTTCGCGTCCACGTCCGGGTTGACGCGCAATCCAATGGCCAGCGGTCGACCGAGCTCCTGCGCGACGCTTTCGACGACATCGAGCTCCTGGATGTTCTCGACGTGCAGAGCGCGAATACCGGCCTCGGCAGCTGCGAGGATTTCTTCCCGCCGCTTGCCGACGCCGCTGTACACAATTCGCTCGGGCGGGAAACCGGCCTTTAGGGCGCGCAGCATCTCGCCCTGCGAGACGATATCCGCGCCGCAGCCCTGCGAGGCAAGCCTCGCGAGCACCGAGAGATTGCCATTGGCCTTCACCGCGTACGCGACTAGGTGCGGAGTGAAGGACAAGGCCTCGTCGATCGAGCGATACGCGTCGTCGATGGCAGCGCCCGAGTACACGAAGGCAGGAGTCTCGACCTCGTCGGCGATCGATTCGAGGGCTACGTCTTCACAGAGGAGCGCGCCATCTCGATACGAAAACCAGGGCGATTCCGGGATATGCACGTTGGACATGGCGGTCCTTTATGAGTCCCGGCGCGCCTGGAGTCGACCCCGCAGCTCAGCGATGGCGGCCAGTACCCGGGCGCGAGCCGGCCCACCGACCACATCGCGCCGTTCGACCGCGGTTTCCATGTCCAGAGCGTCGAAGATCGTGTCGTCGAATGCTTCGTGCTCGTCCTCGTAAGCCTGCAAAGGGAGCTCCGAAAGTGTCTTGTTCTCCAAGGCAGCCCGGTGAACGAGCCTGCCCGCGATATGATGCGCATCCCGGAACGGAACACCTCGCGAGGCGAGCCAGTCGGCGACCTCGGTCGCGTCCAGAAAGCCGGTCCGAAGGGCAGTCGCCATTTGCTCTCTATCGAAGGTCGCCGATCCAATCGCGCCACTGAGTACCGCAAGGCAATCGTGTACGGTGTCGAATGCCTCGAAGACGGGAGCCTTGTCTTCCTGAAGGTCTCGGTTGTACGTCAGCGGGAGCCCCTTGAGCAGCACCAAGAGGTTCACGAGCGAACCGACGACTCGCCCCGTCTTGCCTCGCACTAGCTCGGGCATGTCCGGGTTCTTCTTTTGCGGCATGATCGACGAGCCCGTGGTGAACGCGTCGCTCATTTGCATGAAGGCGAATTCCTGGCTCGACCAGAGCACGAGCTCCTCGGCGATTCGCGAGAGGTGTACGGAACAGATTGCGAGCGCGCTCACCCCCTCGAGCAGAAAATCCCGGCTGCTGACCGCATCGAGTGAATTGCGCATGGCTTGATCGAAGCCGAGCGCCTTGGCCGTCGCCTCTCGGTCGAGCGGAAACGTCGTGCCGGCAAGGGCCGCGCTGCCGAGCGGCGACTCGTTCATGCGCTTGGCTGCATCGACAAGGCGGCTGCGGTCGCGGTCGAGCATCTCGGCCCAGGCCATGATGTGATGCGCCAGGCGAATCGGCTGCGCCCTCTGCAAGTGCGTGTAGCCCGGCATCAGGAAGTCGATGTGGCCGTCGGCCTTGTCGACGAGAACCTCGAGCAGCGTGTCGATGTCCGCCACGATGGAAGCGCAGGCCTGTCGGGTCCAGAGCCGCATGTCGGTCGCGACCTGATCGTTGCGGCTTCGGCCCGTGTGGAGGCGTCCACCGGCCTCGCCGATGGCACTCGTCAGCGCTGCCTCGATGTTCATGTGGACGTCTTCTTTGCTCTCGTCCCAGTCAAACTCGCCCCGTTCGATCGACGCCCGAATTGTCTCGAGGCCCGCGACGATTTGCTCAGCGTCGTCGCTGGAGACGATCTTCTGACGGGCGAGCATTCGCACGTGTGCGATCGAGCCAGCGATGTCCTGCGGCCAAAGACGGCCGTCGACATCAATGCTTGCACTGAAGCTCGCTGCGATCGCGTCCAGCTCTTCTTCGAACCGGCCGCCCCATGCCTTGTCACTCATCGTTCGTTCTCCGCTATTGCTGCATCGGCACCCGCAGGTCTACACGGCGAAGCAGGCGGGAGCCAGCACGAAGCGTCCAGGCCTCGGTCACGACGGCGCAGAGGGCTGCGATGACCGGGGTCATCCAAGCGAAAGCCACACCGAGTACGACCAGTAGGGTCGCGAGGACACAGCTGCCGATGCTCCGCCAGGTTGCCCTCCGCACCGCCCTTGCGATCCATAGGGCGCCGGCGGCGTCGCGGACGTCGTGGCTGGCAATCACCACGCCCCGGTCCTCCAAGGCGGAGCCTGCGAGCCGTAGCGAGATCGGAACATCGGCCGCAGCCAGTACCGCGTCGTCTTCTCCGCCTCGGCCGATCGTCGCCGTCACGCCCCCGGTCTCACGGAGCGCGCGGACTTCGGCGACCCGTTCGCGGGGCAAGAGCGGAGCCTTGACCCGTGGGGCACCCAGACCCGCCGCGATGCGCTCTACGGTGCGTCGGTCGTCTCCGGAGAGAACGACCACCTCGCAGGGAAGGTCGGCGATCCGCTGCACAGCGTCTCGTGCACCCACGTGGGCAGGGTCGAGCACAGCAAGCAGCGCTTCGAGCCGTCCATCAATCGCGATGAAGATCGGGGTAAGGCCCTCGTTCTCGATATGAGCTGCGTCGCTGTCCGCCGTGGCCACGCTGATGCCTTCGTCGAGCAGGAGCTGCCGGCGACCAACGACGACCGGTACGCCATGCGAGGTGACGGCGGTGACGCCCAGGCCCGCCCGGACCCGTTCCTTACGCACCGCGGGAGAGATCCGTCCATGCTCGTCGGCGTAGCGTCGAATGGCTCGGGCGATTGGGTGATCCTCGGCTGCGCTCTCGGCGGCGGCCGCGAGGCCCAGGACGAGGCCGAGGTCGGTCTGGCCAAGCGAATGCGCCTGCCGAACGACGGGCTCACCGGAGGTCAGAGACCCCCGCAACAAGATCGCAGTGGTGCTGGTGCGCCCCGCATCGCGCAGCGCCCGCGAGCTCCCGAAGAACATGCCTCGCCGAGCCGAAGCGAGCGCGCCGGCTTCCAGTGGGATGTCGAGCGAAGCGAGCAAGGCAAGGACCGGGATTCCAAGCAGAAAGGTCGCGACACCTTCCGGCCCCGCCCAAAGGAGCGCCGCGATGCTCGCCGGTGCCAAGATCAGCCAACTCCATCGTGTGATCGCAAAGCGCAACCGAGATGCGGCGGCCAGGTCTTGCTGCTTGCGCGTTCCAAGCTCGATAGCGCGAACGATGCCCCGTTCCTGGCCCGTCCGGCGAACGCGGACGCTGACTGCGCCGTCGAGGACGCGCGTGCCTGCGAGAATGAAATCGCCTTCGGTGTACGGTCTTGCGTGCGCCGCGTTCGGATATCGCAACGCCGACGCGGAGCCCTCTTCGATCACGCCATCGGCTGGAGCACGTTCGCCCTCCAAGACTACGACGATATCGCCCTGGCGCAGACTGTCGGCCGGCACTTCTTCGTAGGCGGACGGGTTGCCGGCGGGGATTCTCGCGTTGAGCGGCAAGGTTTCGCGGAGCTCCCGCGCTGCAGCTCGCAACGACGAGGAGAACGACGCGTGCAGCCAGTTCCGGATCGAAACGGCAATGGCTGCAACGGCAGCGCCGACGAGCGACCAGCGCTGCGTTTCGGAGTCGCTGGCCATCACCGAGGCAAGCGATGCGAGCACGAGACCAAGCGGGGCGACCACTCCAAGCGATGGATTCGCGCGCATACTGCTGAGAGGAATGCGCGCGTTCACCGCCGCACAAAGAACGATCAGAAACGCGGCCAGCCATCCGAGCTCGCGGCCCGGGGTGAACAGGATGACTGGGAGGGCCACAAAGGCGATGCCGGTTGCGATGACCGGGTCGTACTGTCGAGCGCGGGCCGTTTCAGACGTCGCTTCGGCGGCATCGCCCCGAAGAAGCGTGGCTTCTCGTACGAGGTCGGGGATGGAGGGCCGCTCGACCCGAGGCCGTTCGGAAGGCCGATGGGCAGGGACGTCGAAATCGCGTTCACCGAGCTGAAAGCGAGCTTGGCAAGTCTCGTCGCAGAGAAATCGCGCACCGTCCTGCATCCAGAGAACACGGCGGGCCCGCAGTGGGTCGACCGCCCGCCCGCAGGCGGGGCACGGCTGAGACGGTATGTGCGGCCGTGCCGGGTGCATCCGTTAGGCTCCTACGAGGAATCGACATTGGGTCAAGGACGCGGTAAGTGAGCGCCCGGAGGCAAGATGACGACGCGTGTAGAAACCGATTCGATGGGCCCGATCGAGGTGCCTGCGGACAAGTACTACGGCGCGCAGACCATGAGGTCGCGCATGAATTTCCGAATCGGCACCGAACGCATGCCGATCGAAGTGGTTCGCGCTTTTGGAATACTCAAGAAGGCTGCGGCGCTCACCAACTGCGAGCTCGACAATCTCGACAAGGACGTCTGCGGTTTGATTGTGCAAGCGGCCGACGAGGTCATCGAGGGAAAGCTCGACGATCACTTCCCGCTCGTCGTTTGGCAGACTGGTTCGGGTACGCAGTCGAACATGAACGTCAACGAGGTCATCTCGAACAGAGCGATCGAGCTCGCCGGCGGGGAGATGGGCAGCAAGAAGCCCGTGCACCCCAATGACCATGTCAATCGGTCACAGTCCTCTAACGACACCTTCCCGACCGCGATGCACATCGCTGCGGTCATTGCGGTCGAGGGGATGATGCCCAAGGTTCGATTGCTGCGGGACACCCTCGATGGCAAGGCCAAGGCCTTTGCGCAGATCGTCAAGATCGGTCGAACACACCTCCAGGACGCGACGCCTCTGACCCTGGGGCAGGAGATCAGCGGCTGGGTCTCGCAAATCGATCACGGCTTGGCGGCGATCGAGGCGACCATGCCACAGCTTCGCGAGCTAGCGCTCGGCGGGACGGCCGTCGGGACCGGTCTCAACACGCATCCGGAGTATGCCGACAGAGTAGCTGCGAAAATCGCGGACCTCAGCGGCAAGGATTTCGTTTCGGCGCCAAACAAGTTTGCCGCGCTCGCGGCGCACGACGCGTTCGTCGGCACCAGTGGTGCGCTCAAGCAGCTTGCTGTGGCGCTGATGAAGATCGCAAACGACGTGCGCTGGCTTTCCTCTGGTCCGCGGTCCGGCATTGGCGAAATCCGGATTCCGGAGAACGAGCCGGGAAGCTCGATCATGCCGGGCAAGGTGAACCCCACGCAGTGCGAAGCAATGACGATGGTCTGCACGCAGGTCATGGGGAACGACGCGACGATCGGCATCGCTGGCTCGCAGGGCAACTTCGAGCTCAACGTGTATAAGCCGGTGATGGCCTACAACCTGCTCCAGTCGATTCGACTGCTCGGCGATACCTCTCAGAGCTTCAACGACAATTGCGCCGTGGGGATCGAGCCGAACCTCGAAACGATTGACGACAAGCTTCGCCGTTCGCTGATGCTGGTGACGGCTTTGAATCCGCTCGTGGGCTACGACAACGCGGCGAAGATCGCGAAGCACGCCTACAAGAGCAACACAACCCTTCGGGAGGCGGCCATCGACCTCGGCTTGCTGACCGGCGAGCAGTTCGATGAAGCCGTGCAGCCCGAAGAGATGGTAGGTCCTCTCAAAATATGAGCGTCGAGATCAAGCAGCACCAGCCCGGCCAAGACCTGAAGGACTTCATCGGGGTCGCCTTCGAGGTGTATGGCGACGACCCGGCCTGGGTGCCTCCGCTCAACATGGAGATCACCGACCGGCTGACCCCCGAGAAGAACCCCTTCTTCGAGCATGCCGAGGTCGCTCTCTTCACGGCATGGAAAGACGGGAAGGCGGTCGGTCGGATTTCTGCGCAAATCGATCACGAGCATTTGCGCATCCATAATGATAACGCCGGGTTCTTTGGCTTCTTTGACACGATCAACGATCAAGAGGTGGCTTCCGCCCTGGTCGCTGCGGCCGAGAACTGGCTCACGAGCCGTGGGATGACGCTGATGCGCGGCCCGTTCTCTCTCTCGATCAACGAGGAGACCGGGTTGCTCGTCGAAGGCTTTGATTCGCCGCCCACGATCATGTCACCACACCACCGTTCGTATCAGGGGGCGCTCGCCGAAGGAGCCGGGCTCCAGAAGGTGAAGGACTGCTACGGCTGGAAGCACCAGGTCGTGCCGGCGCCGCCGCGCGCCCAAAGGGCCTGGGAGGCGATCAGCAGTCTCCCTGAGGTTCGATTCCGCTCTGTGAACCCGCGCAAGCTCAAGAAGGAAGTCCACGACATCCTGGACGTCTTCAACGACGCCTGGCAGCACAACTGGGGTTTCGTTCCTGCGACCGACTCCGAAGCCAAGAAGATGGCCGCCGACCTGCAGCTGATCCTCGACAAGGAGCTCTCTTTCTTCGCGGAGATCGACGGGCAGCCGGTTGCGATCTGCGTCTGTCTGCCGAACCTCAACGAAGTAATTCACGACTTTGGGGGCAAGCTCGGCCCGGTCACGATTCCAAAGCTGATCTGGCGCCTGAAAATCCGGCGTCCGAAGTCGGCTCGCCTGATGTTGCTCGGAATCCGGACCGAGCTGCGGGGCAAGAAGCGTTACGCCCCTTTGGCGATGGCGGTCATCGCGGAGCTCGTGCGACGAGGGATGAAGCGGGGGTACGAGTGGGCCGAGCTCGGTTGGACGCTCGAAGACAACCGGCTCATCAACGCGGCCATCCGGAGCATGGGCTCCACGATCTACAAGCGCTATCGCTTGTTCGAGAAGCCGATCGGCGCCTAACGGCGGATTTCGAGTCGCTCTCCGTCGGTGCTGACGATCACTCCGCCGCGAAGATCGGTGCGGAAGACCGTTGCGCCTGCCTCGCGCAATCGTCTGATCACCGAGGGGCTAGGGTGGCCGTAGCGATTGCCCGCGCCGCAGCTGACCACGGCGAAAGAAGGGCGGACCTGGGCGACAAAGAGGGGCGCAGAGGATGTCTTGGAGCCGTGGTGGCCGACCTGCAGGACGTCTGCGGGCTCAATGCGCCCGCTCGCGAGCAGGGCTCGCTCCGATTCATGCTCGAGGTCACCGGTGAACAGGAAGGAGCGCCGCCCGTAGCGGAGCCTCAGTGCAAGTGAATTGTCGTTGAGGCCGAACGCGGCGTCGTAGCGGGGGCAGGGCCAAAGGACCTCGAGCTCCGCGTCTCCGAAAAGCTGGGCCGTGCCGCAAAGCTCGGGCGCGAAGCGCAGTCTGGTCCCATGGACCATGGCGGCGGAGAGCAGTCGGGCCATCGCGCCATCCCGCTCCTCGGTGAGCAGCTGCCCGTTCAGCCAGATTTCTCCGATGTCGATCTCACCGATGAGCGCTCTTAGACCTCCGTAGTGATCGGGGTGACCGTGCGTGATGACCAGCACGTCGATTCGCCTACGGCGACGAGCGTCGAGGAGAGCTCGGAGCTCACGCACGGCCGGATGACGCTCGCCCTGGCCGGTGTCGACGAGCGCGAGCTGTCCATTTGGGAAATCGATGAGGGTTGCGTCGCCTTGGCCGACGTCGACAAACGACACGCGAACCGAGCCTTTCGGTTGCTCTCGGGCGATGAGCAGTCGGTCGGCGCCGAGCCAAAGAAGGGCGGCGAGCCCAAGAACCGCAACGCGCTGGGCCCAGCTTCGACTGAGGAGAAGCAAGAGGCAGGCAGCCAGAACGAGCGTTCCCTGCAGCAGGTCGGGGGGCGGGAGTCGTCGGGTAACTGTCAGCGGGACGAAGGCATCGCAGATCGAGAGGAGGATGTGCACGGCGACCGTCAGCGCCGAGCCTGCGGTCTCCGCTATTGCGGGCGTCGTTGCCGTGAGGGCAAAGAGGTGCGCCAGAGGGATGACGACCCAGCTTCCGAAGGGCAGGACGACGATGTTCGTGAGCCAGCCCACGAGTGGGACGCCACCGAACCACCACCAGACCATCGGAGTCGTGGCGACCAGTGTTCTTGCGCTGATGGTCGCCGAAAAGCGAAGGCGCCGCCAGCGCTCCGGTCCAGAGGTTCGAGGCGCGCTCAGAATCGCCGAAGTCGCGATGATCGAGAGAAGGAATGCCGGTCGCAGAGCCATAGCGGGGTCTGGCGCGGAGAGCAGCAAGGAGGCTCCCGCCGTCACGGCGGTCGCCGAAGGGCGACGTCCGACGACGAGAAAACACCAAGTCAGGGCCGCGGTGATCGCGGCGCGCCAAGCGCTTGGCGAGCCGCCCGCAAAAAGCGCGTGCAATAAAGTGAGGGGAATGCCCATGGCGGCGGCCAGGCGTCGAGGGTCGAAACCGAGCGCTACGCCGCGGAGCATCCAGTGTAGCGAACGAACCAAGGTTCCGCTGACCAGGGCGACGTGGAGTCCGGACACGGCGAACAGGTGCGCGAGTCCAACGGCAGCAATTGTCTTGCGCTGCTCGTAGCCGAGCGCGGAGCCGTCTCCTAGAACCAGGGCTCGGGCCACCCCGGCTACATCCGGCGGCAGTGCGTCGAACATGTGCGCGCGCACACGTTCGCGGGCCCCATGGACGCGGGCCGACCAGACCGGGCTCTCGAGTAGCTCGAGCGCGCTCGTCTCGTTCCACCGCGCCCAGCAGCCCCCGCCCCGTGGAGGAGATAGGTTCGGATGCGGCGAGGGGTTGCGGAGCTGGGTGCGCGGACGCAGCTCTGCGTCGAACAGGACGATGCCTCCGGGTGGCGGGGTGGTGGCGCCGACAATCTTGCCTGTCAACTGCAGACCTTTGGGGACGGCGTCGCGGGAATCCCGCAAGCGGCCCTCGAGAACGCGCAATCGAATGCGAGCGTCCTCAAGTCCATGCCGCACCGATTCGACCTGCGCGATGAGCCGGGCTCGGCCGCGAATCGAGCAGGGCGAGGGCAGCGCCTGGGTGACGCCCAGGCCGCAGCAGAATGCGAGCATGGCAAGCGGAGCCCCCCAGAGCCGGGCGCCGAGCTCGCGGCCCTGGGCGACGATGATAAGGGAAACGGCGAAACCCAGGGCCACAAGCAGCGGACCCAGACTGGGTTGCCATTGGGCACCCAGGACGAGCCCAGCCAACCATCCCGCCGCGATCCACGCCAGCACGAGACCTAGACCAGCAAATCGCGTGCCTGCCGCAAATGCCGCGGAGGGCGCGCGGAATTCCCAATCCTAGTGGCGCCCGGCGGCGGCCGCGTGGCGGTCCGGCGCTCGAGCTCGCCGATGAGGAATCGTGCCGCTCTCCGTTGCGCTCCGATGCGCCCTTGCTAAAGCCCACGGGACGACGCGGCGCGCGTCAGAAGGGGCTCCGATGACGACCAAATGGGTATACACGCTCGATGAGATCGATGAGGCGGAAGCGGCCGTGGAGGGCGATTGGGATCGCGTGCGCGGTCTGCTCGGTGGCAAGGGCGCGAACCTCGGCGAGATGAACCGACTCGGCGTTCCCGTTCCTCCAGCCTTCACGATCACGACCGAGGCCTGCAATGCCTACCTAGCTGCGGGTCGTAAGCTCCCCGAAGGGCTATGGGAGCAAGCCTTGGCGGCGCTCCGTGCCATGGAGGCGAAGACCGGGAAGCGTTTCGGCGATCCCTCGAATCCGCTGCTCGTGTCCTGCCGCTCGGGTGCGAAGTTCTCGATGCCCGGCATGATGGACACCGTTCTCGACATCGGTCTCAACGACGAAGTCACCGAGGGCATGATCAAGCTGACTGGGAACGAGCGTTTCGCATACGACTCCTATCGGCGGCTCATTCAAATGTACGGGACGGTCGTTCTCGGCGTGCGCGACGAACCTTTCGAGGACGTGCTCGCACACCACCGCGAGCGGCGCGGCGTGAGCAGCGATGCAGACCTGACCGGGGAAGACTTCCGATCGATTGTCAGCGAGTTCAAAGACATCGTCCGCCGGCAAGCGCGTGTCGGTTTCCCGTCCAACGCCGAAGAGCAGCTTCGAATGGCGATCCTGGCGGTGTTCGACAGCTGGAACGGCAAGCGCGCCCGTGACTACCGGGAAGCGGCCAACATCGCGCACGACCTCGGCACCGGCGTCAACGTGGTCACCATGGTGTACGGCAACCTCGGTCAGGGCTCGGGTACAGGCGTGGCCATGTCTCGCAATGCAACCACGGGCGAGAACGTGCTCGAAGGCGACTACCTCATCGACGCTCAGGGCGAAGATGTCGTTGCAGGAGCGCGTCCGACCAAGCCACTCGATCAGCTCGAGGGCGAAATGCCCGAGGTCTATGCGCAGTTCCACGGGATCGCGAAGCGTCTCGAGCGGCACTACCGCGAGATGCAGGACATGGAGTTCACCGTCGAGCGCGGTCAGCTTTGGATCTTGCAGACGCGGACCGGCAAGCGTACCGCACAGGCTGCCGTCCGGATCGCAGTTGACCTCGCGGACGAGGGCCTGATTAGTCGCGAGGAAGCCGTGCTGCGGGTCGCGCCCGAGCAAATCGAGTTCTTTCTCCATCCACAGTTCTCGGCTGCATCCAAGGCAGGGCACAAAGTCATCGCCCGGGGCCTGAACGTGTCCCCCGGGGCCGCGACCGGCGTAGTGGCGTTTGATCCCGACCTGGCGGAGCGCTGGGCGAAAGAGGACGAGCGCGATGTCTTGTTGGTGAGGCCTGAGACCAAACCGGACGACGTGCACGGGATGCTTGCGGCCAAGGGAATCCTGACCAGCAGCGGCGGCCGCACGAGCCACGCAGCTCTGGTCGCCCGGCAGTTCGGGAAGCCAGCGGTCGTTGGTGCTTCGGCGCTCAGCATCGATCTCGGAAAGCGAATCATGACGGTCGGTGACCAGGAGATCCGGGAAGGTGACTGGATTTCGATCGACGGCACGACCGGCGAGGTGTTCACCGGCAAGCTCGAAACCGTCATTCCCGACATGGACGATGACTGGCTTTCGCGGCTCATGACCTGGGCCGACGAGTTCCGCCGCCTCGGGGTGCGCGCAAACGCCGACTATCCGGAGGACGCGGTGCGAGCCCGCAAATACGGCGCCGAGGGCATCGGCTTGTGCCGGACCGAGCACATGTTCTTTCAGCCCGAGCGCTTGCCCACCGTCCAACGGATGATCACGACCCGTTCACCCGCAGAGCGTCGCGAGGCAGTCGATGCGCTGCTTCCGTTCCAGAGGGCCGACTTCGCGGGCCTCTTCAGGGCGATGGACGGCCTCCCCGTCATCATCCGGCTCATCGACCCTCCGCTGCACGAGTTCCTTCCGGGGTTCGAAGAGCTGAGTCGGGAGCTCACGGACCTCCAGATTCGAATCACCAGCGCACGCACCCTCGAAGAGGTTGAAGAAATCACCGCCAAGCTGTTGGAAACACAGGCAATGCTTGACAAGGTCGCGTCTCTCAAAGAGGCGAACCCGATGCTTGGTCTGCGTGGTGTCCGGCTCGGCATTCTGATCCCCGAGCTGACACGAATGCAGGTCAGGGCCGTTTTCGAGGCGGCTTGCGAGGTGACGCGTGAGGGGTGCAACGCGATCCCGGAGATCATGATTCCGCTCACTAGCCACGTGAACGAGCTGCGTCGCCAAAGGGCGGTGTTGGAAGCCGAGGCCAAGAAGGTGATGGAAGAGCAGGGCGTGGAGGTGAAATACCAGTTCGGCACGATGGTCGAGGTGCCGCGTGCAGCCCTGACCGCCGACGAGATCGCCGAGTACGCCGAGTTCCTTTCGTTCGGGACCAACGACCTCACCCAGACCACCTTCGCGATGAGTCGCGACGATGCCGAGTCAGGCTTCCTCATGCGCTACCTGAGCGAAGGAATCCTTCCGGCGAACCCATTTGCCACCCTCGACGAGGCTGGCGTGGGCAAGCTCATGCGCATGGCCGTCACCGAAGCGCGAAAGACGCGCCCGAATATCGAGACCGGTGTCTGCGGCGAGCATGGTGGCGACCCAGCATCGATTGCAATCTGCGACCGGCTCGGGCTCGACTACGTGAGCTGCTCTCCCTACCGCGTGCCCATTGCGCGGCTCTCGGCGGCACAATCTGCGCTGAGATCCCGAGCTGAGAGCTAAGCCGCCCGTCGATCGTCGAGAAGGGGGCTCTAGCCGTAGTAGGCGATGGCCGTGAGGGTTGCCGCGTAGGTGAGCAGCAGCACGATGGCGTCGGGCTCGAGACGCCTAAAACGAGTCTTCTCCGATTCGCCGACGATGGCGGCCACGGCGATCGCCATGAGCAAGATGGCGCCGAAGGCCGAGACGACCTGGGTCTGCGACACGGCCGCAAGAATCGGCCCCTCGGTGTAGGCGATGTCGGCGAACAGGAGGATGCTCATGTTGGCGACGTTGCTGCCAAACAGGTTGCCAACGGCCATGTCGTAGGCGCCGATGCGTACGGAGGCGATCGAAGCGATGAGCTCGGGTAGGGAGGTCGCGACCGCCAAAAGAGCGGCACCGAGGAAGGTTTGCGCAATGCCGGTGGCGTCGGCGATGACCTTCACGCTGAGGGTGACCACTGGCGCGGCTACCAAGATCACCAAGGCCGCCAGCGCAAAACGGACCCAGAGGCTTCGCGTCGATCGCTCGGCGGCCTTCCGACTCCAACCAGTGGGTTTTTGGACCGAGATCTTCGGCGCATCAAGACCGGGCCGCGCGAGCAGGGGCATGCGCCGGAACCATGCAATGGAGGCGACGTAGAGTCCGGCGATCAGAAGCGGTGTGAGGCCAACCCAACCGATCCTGAGCGTGCTTTGCGTGAAGATGCTCAGCGCGGCCATCGCCGTGAGCGCGATCGCGACGGCAGCCACTCGCGCATGACCAAGCTCGACCGATGGCCAAACCCGCCCCCGGTAGAGCAGGTCGATGATCGCGAGGATCGCCATGTTCGCCATGGAGGAGCCGAAGAGATCGCCAAGAGCGAGATCGGGAGCCCCAGCCCTGGCCGCAGTCACCTCGGTCACGAGCTCTGGTAGCGAGGTCGCAAACGCCAGCAGCAGCGTGCCCACGAAGAGCCGACTCATCTTCGTCCGCTCCGCGATCTGGTCCGCATAGGCTGCCAGAGAAGAGCCCGCCCGCACCAACACCGCGGCACTCACCACGAACACCAAGATGGCCTGCCACAAGCTCATCCCAACCGTTTAGCATGAAGGGGACACTCTCCGGGGATACAACCGGCCGGAGTTGCACACCTTTTCAGGCAAAGATCGCAGCGCCCCATGAATAATCGCTCGGGACTGGTGCTAGGCTTTCGGCGAGGTCAATTCAATGGTCCAACGATCTTCAAAACTCGGTCTAGTCTTCGTTTTCGCGCTTCTGGCGGTCGGCATCGTGGCTTCTGGTCTCGCCTACAAGGCCGGCCGCGCATCCAACGATGGAGATGGCGACTCCCAGCTCATCGTCGTCCCGGCCGAGCCCATCGCGGCAAAAGCGAATGTCCCTGAACCAGGCACGATTACCGTAGAGCCTACGCGCATCGATGACGTGCTCACCAACCCGGGAATGGGCTTCGCCAGCTTCCATTTCGGCTGGTGGTGCAATCTGCCGCCGATCACCTATCCGCCAGAGCAGTGCGCCGATCGCGTCCGCAAGCAATGGCCGGAGAACTATCCCGAGTCCGGTACAGCCTACTTCCGCTGGCACTGGCGGGACCTAGAACCGAAGCGCGGCGAAATCGACTTCGCGATGATCGACCGGGCGATCCAGTCCGCCAACGAGCTGGGGATGACCCTTGGCTTCCGCGTGATGACCGTGGCCGACGGACAGTCTGGAATTCCAGACTGGCTGACAAGCGCCCCATACAATGCCTCCGGTCAGTGGCACCCGGGCGACGGAGGTCGCGTGTTCTGGCCGGACTATCGCGACGCCACGTTCCAACGCGAGCATGCCCGCCTAATCAGCGCCTTGGGAAAGCGCTACAACGGTCATCCCGCAGTGGACCACATCGACATCGGCACGGTCGGCTGCTGGGGCGAGTGGAACACGGCCTGCGTCTCCGACGCGGACAGTCTCATTGACGTTTACAAGCCTGCCAACCGCAAGGAGCGTCAGCAGATCGTGACCGCGCTAACCCAGCTGATCGATCATCATTTGAGTGCCTTTTCCAAAACCCCGATTCTCATGCTGGGGCTCGGCGGAGAGAAAATGGGCATCATGCTCCACGCTACCCAGCGCGGCGCTGGCTGGCGTGTGGACTGTTGGGGGGATTGGGGCATGTGGGGCGGCTCCTGGGGTCACCAAAGCAAACTCTATCCCCCGATGATCGCGGCGGCCGCGGCGGCC
This sequence comes from uncultured delta proteobacterium, assembly GCA_963842915.1. Taxonomy (GTDB): domain Bacteria; phylum Myxococcota_A; class Polyangia; order Polyangiales; family Houyiibacteriaceae; genus SG8-38. The sequence goes on from CAWJII010000006.1 coordinate 359,816, forward strand.
GATCCTGCTTTCGTCGACGTGTGGAAAAAGGCGCCCGTCCAACTCGAAGTCTGCGGCACGCTGGCTCGATGGCACGAGCTGGGCTGGACCGCGTCCAAGCCAAACGGCCAGATCTACAGGTCGTTTCAGTGGGCCCTCAAGCAGCACGCGTCCGTGCTCAATGCCAAATCAAAGCCGGTGCCCGAGAGTTACGTGGCCCCCATCGACGAACTGCTCAAACGCAATGGCTACCGGTTCCTCATCGACCGTTTCAATCATCAACGCACGGTCCGGGCGGGCACCGGCACGACCTTCATCACCGACTGGCGCAATGTCGGCGTCGCACCGGCCTATCTGCCGCGGACCCTGACCTATCGCCTGCGTGGGGCATCCAAGATAGTGACCCTTCCGAGCACACAGGACACCCGCACCTGGTTGCCAGGCAGCTGGAAGGTACGCGATACGATTGCCATCCCGTCGGACCTACCCAAGGGGACCTACCAAATCGACCTTGCCCTCCTGGATCGCGCCGGCAAAGCGCCCGACACCAAGGCGCTTCCGCCGCTTCATCTGGGCACCGCCGGTCGTGGAGCAGACGGCTGGAACAGGGTCTCCGAGCTGACCGTAGAGTAACATCGCGCAGTACCGCTCACCCCGCGCTCCGTGTGAAGCAGATCAAGTATTCTCTCCTACGATTGGAGACAGGCGCTTGGGCAAGGTGCTTTGTTGGGCTACACTGCGCGTCCTTCATGTTGCTCCGACTGAGCCCCATCTTTGTCCTCGCTGGAGGTTCGATCCCAGGGCTTGGATAGAGACTCGACCAAAGAGCTCACGGGCGCACCCAGCCTTCGATATGAGGTATGAGACCAAGTGATTGAGTCGGTTCAACAGCTTTACGGGCTGCTCACTCCCGCTGAGAAGCGGAGCGCAACGAAAGTGTTAGCTCTGATGTGCGTACTGGCGCTTCTCGAGGCAACCGGGGTGGCGTCCATCATGCCGTTTCTGGCAATTCTCTCGTCCCCGGAGCTCATGCAGAGCAATACGGCGGTAGCAAAAATATCTGCATGGACCGGTATCACATCGGCGGACGACTTGTTGCTGCTGACGGGCGCACTGGTCCTCTGCCTGGTGCTCTCGGCTCTAGTGCTGCAGGCCCTCGTCGTTTGGGCGCAGGTCAGGTACGGGGGGAACTTGATGCACTCTTGGAGTTGCCGAATCGTCGAGACCTATCTGTTGCAGCCCTACGAATGGTTCCTTGCAAAGCACAGTTCAGAGCTTTCAGCGACGACCATCAACGAGGTAAATCAGGTGATTTACCACGCAGTCCTGCCGATCCTCATGATTGTAAGCAATGGGCTGGTCGCGCTGTTTGTGTTCGCATTCCTGCTCATCGTGGACCCCGTGCTGGCCGTCACGACCGTCCTCGTTCTCGCCGGGGCATACGGTCTTACTTATCGTTCTCTGCGTGCCCGGCTCCTTCGGACTGGTGAGTCGTGGCTTGAATCCAATCAGCGCCGATATCACGTTCTGGCGGAGGCCTTCACTGGGATCAAAGAAGTCAAAGTTCTCCACGCGGAAACGTCGTTTGCCGCCGAGTTTGACTCTGCGTCGCGTCGGATGTGCGACGCGATGATTCGGTCAAGAGTGTTGGGACACGTGCCGTCCATCGCCATGCAAGGCGTCGTTTTCGGGGGGATGCTGCTTGTGGTTCTGTACGTAGTCGCAACTCGCGGGGGATTCGCGGCCGGCCTGCCGATGATTGGGCTCTATGCCTTCGCCGGATACAAGATGATGCCCGCGCTGCAGCGGATATACGCGGAGTTGGCGCAGGTGGAGTTCTCCTCTGCGGCACTGGTAACGCTAGAGCAGCCCCTTCGGCTCGGGAAGAACCCGAGAAACACGCTAGCAGGCTCCGCGGCCGGGCGACGAGTCGAAACACGGGTCGCCTTGACCAAGCAGCTCGAGTTCAGGGATCTCGTGTATGGGTATCCTGGCAGCGATCGCCCGACACTCAATCGCATGAGCTTCACAATCGATGCGGGTTCCAAAGTTGGGATTGTGGGCTCCACGGGATCGGGCAAAACGACAACGGTAGACATCATCCTTGGGCTGCTACGGCCAGCAGCTGGCCAGGTCTTGGTTGATGGTGTGGAAATCGGGGAGGACCAACTCCGGCCTTGGCAGGCTTCCCTGGGATACGTTCCCCAGACCATCTTTTTGGCGGACACGACCCTCGCTGGAAACATTGCTTTTGGTGTCCCGGACGAGGATATCGATCACCGTAGGGTTGAAGCGGTTTCTAAGCTCGCCAGCCTCCATCCGTTCGTAGTCAACGAGCTTCCGGATGGGTACGAAACTCGCGCCGGTGAGCGTGGTGTTCGCTTGTCCGGCGGAGAGAGGCAGCGCGTGGGAATCGCGCGAGCACTCTACCACGATCCCGACGTCCTCATCCTGGACGAGGCTACCAGCGCTTTGGACAACAACACCGAGAAACTCGTCATGCAAGCCTTGGACGAGCTCGCGCCGAACAAGACGGTCATCATCATCGCCCATCGGCTCAGCACAGTGAAGAACTGCGACACCATCTTCTTCCTGGAAGACGGTGTCGTTTCCGGACAAGGAACATTCGAAGAGCTGCGCGCTGCCCATCCCCAGTTCCAATTGCTCACCGAGGTCGAACTAGATGCGCACGCGCCGCTGACGTAGCCCGTCAACAGGGCTCCGTTGAGAAATCAGCGCGCGCCCTTGCCGTAGATGATCACTGCAACGGTGCGCAACAGGACCCGCACCTCCATCACTAGGTAACTGCGGAGTCCGTATAGGTGGGCGTTGTAGGTCAAGTCGTAGAGCAACTTCTCGCGCACGCTATCGACCGATGTATCGTAGCCGGTGTGCACCTGGGCCCAGCCCGTGATGCCGGGCTTGCACGGAGTGTGTCGATCGTCGTAGGCGGGCAGTTGCAGCGCCAGGGTGTCTGTGATGGACGGGCGCTCGGGGCGCGGGCCGATCAAGGTCATGTCACCGCGCAGCACCTGGAAGAGTTGAGGTATTTCGTCGAGACGGGCCTTGCGGAGGAACGCTCCCACCGCGGTCACGCGCGGATCCTTCTCCTGGGCCCAGACCGCCTCTCCATTGGCCTCCGCATCGACTCGCATCGTCCGGAACTTCCAGACCGCAAACCCGTAGCGCCGTCCCGAATAGTCCGTCGCTACCCGCTCCTGGCGATACAAGACCGGCCCCGGCGAGTTCAGGCGAATGGCGAGCGCGATGAGCGGAATCAGCGGCAGCGCGATCAACAGACCGAGCGAGGCGAAGGTGATGTCCAAGCCCCGCTTGGCAATGCGTACCGAGCGGGGGGGAAGGGCAGGACTGTTTAGCGCCAGGACCTCGTTCTCCGGCGGGCGGCGCCAGCGCGTTCCGTTGGCTCCGAATGGAAAACGAAGGATTCCTGCGGCGCAGGCTGACTGCGCTACAAGAGCATGGACGCCCAGTTCGAGGCTAGGGGGTAGCGAACCGCCCGCTCCTCGCCAGGCCGCCGCCCCGACGAGCAGGATGAGCAAGGCGTCTCCGGCGATCGCCAGGGGGACTAGGGGGGATGCGTTCAGGGCGCGGACATTGACCCACAGCACGAGCCCCAGAATCCAAAGCGGGCCCATGGTCTTCAGCAGCTTGTGTCCGATCAGGCTCAAGGCGACTCGGCCCTTGCTGGGGCTGAGGAGCCTGCGGTTGCGCCAGAGTATCTGACAGTTGCCATGTGCCATGCGCGCCGTGCGCTCGAAGACGGTCGAGAGGCGATTGGGAGCGATGTCCGGGACCACGATGTCGGATCGATAGACTATGCGTCCGCCGCCGGCGCGGGCGAGCAAGGGCCACAGAAAGTCGTCGTGGATTGTATCGTCTGGAACCGTGGCAATCGATTCGCGGCGCATGAGGTAGCACGCTCCATGCGCAGCCAGCAGCATGTCACGCTTCGCCTCCTGGTCCTTCAAGCGCGTTTGATGATCCCAATAGGTGCCATCAGCAGTGGTCGCGCCCTCGTCGCCTACAGAGGCGTAGCGGGGCATGGCTACGACGACGCTTGGGTCCGAGAACTCCTCGACGAGATCGGTGACCGCATTGGCGGGCAGGTTTGCGCCGACGTCCGTGAACAAAATGAGGTCACCGCGAGCCTCCGAAAGCAGGTGCTTGAGTGCGGCGAGCTTGCCGCCCCTCTCGGGCAGGTCGAAGACCCGGACTCCGTCGTCCTCGTAGGCCCGAGCGACCTCCGCCGTGTGGTCATCCGAGCCGTCCGATGCCACCAGGATTTCGAGGTGATCGCGCGGGTACGTCAGCGCGAGCGTGTTTCGCAGCTTCTGGTTTAGGCGGGCGCCTTCATTGTGCGCCGGGATAAGCACGCTCACCGTTGAACAGGTTTCGGGCTGAGGGACTGCTTTTCGCTTCTTTGGGCGAATCGCATACCGCACGAAAAGCGGATAGATCGCGTAGGGCCAGACCAGCGCGAGAATAAAGAAACCGATAACAACTAGGTCAGTCGTACTTGGCATGCCAACACCGGACTCTCCTTCGACACGAACCCAGGTGCGGCCAGCGTACCAGCGCACCGCGCCAATCTACAGGCACAATCATTTGTCTCGATGCAAATCATCGGGGCACTCGGACACGGGGATCGGGTTAATAGCGTCACCCATCTTGGAAGTCCATGCCGATCGCACCATTGGAATGCGACGATCAGGAGGCCCTTCATATTCATTCATTTCCGATTATCAGGGACGGAGTCTCGGTCGATCGGCGCGAATGAGGGTGATGCCTCTTGAAGATCGCCCCCCTGGATGGCCGATGGCGTCTGGGACAGAAAGTCTTTAGGAAAGAGCCACGCCCGGCTTTCCGTCCAGCCGAGTGGCTACCTGGGCAGAATCAACGCGACATCGGCGCAAAAAATCTGCGTAAACGGCAATGCGCGAAACACAATCTGGTCGAACTGTTCGATCCTGCTTGGACGCTCGGAATGTCGAGATGCGCTCGAGACCACCCACAGGATCGCCAGCAGGAGCTCCAAGGGCATTTCTCGCGGCCCAGAACGGAGTCGAAGAAAGCTTCTGCGTCCTCGTTCTTCTACGAGTCGGCGCTTTGGAATTCGCGTTCACGCCCTTGCCTGGCTGCTCGGCGCCCGATACTAGGCTCGGAGCTGTGCGCCAAGTGCAATCGTGTGGTGTGAGAGCTCCGGGCCGAACGGGCCATCCGCGTAGGACACCAGATGACTGAATCCGATGCGCTCGAGCGTCTCGCGGACGGAGACCGGCACGTCGACGAGGTGTAGACGGCTGCCTCGGACTCGCAGATGAGAGTAGAGCCGCACGAGCATGGCCAGTCCCGACTCGTCGATGCGGTAGACCTTCTGGAGCGACAAGACTACGCACTTCGCGCCCGCCAGTTCGGAAAGGGGGAGTCGCTCTGCAAGAGATAAAGCGTCCTGGCCCCAGAAATCTCCCTCGAGCTCGATCCGCAGTCGAGCGATGGTTTCAGCGTGCCGCTCCATGGCCGAGTGACTTAAGCACGCAAGGTACCCCTCTGTCCATCCGAAGAGGAAGCCGACAGCTCGGGTTTCCAGATTTCGTACAGGGCCGCGGCCTGCGCGAAGAGGATGAAGAGGAACCAGTTCCAACATTGCGACAGGAAGAAAGCGCCGACGCAGAACCCGGCCATGGCGGCAAACAGAGAACGCCGCACCGCTCGTTCCATTGGCTTGTCGTCTGGCACGTCAGCCTTTCGGAGGTGGTACGCCACCCGGAAGGTTAAGATCACGAGCGCCATGAACGGGATGAAACCTACAAGCCCGGTCTCCGCCGCAGCTTTGATGAACGAGTTGTGGGCATCCCGTTGCCCGAAGACCACAGGATTGCGGGCGTAGCTCTCGTAGTTGTCTGCGAACTGACCAAAGCCCACCCCAAGCAACGGATTGTGAGCAGTCATACGAATTCCTGAACCCCACATGTCGAGACGACCCTGTGCGGATTCGTCGATCTGGCCGGGCTTGAATGCTCCGCTTGACCTGTCGTTCACGCCCGCGAGAAGCAGCAAGCCAACCACGATCGCGGCGAGCGTAGGCGCGAGGAAGAGCCGGAGGCTCAGGCCGCCACGGTCATAGAAGGTGAAGCCTAGCGCCGCCATGAGTCCAAGTGCGCCGCCTCTGGACACTGTTGCGAATATCCCGGCGACCAGAATCGCAAGCGCCGAGCCCCAGCACACACGCTGGAGGCCGCGGGTTCCGAGGACGAGCTCTGCAAAGAGGGGGACATACATCAGCAACACGAGCGCGAGGTCGTTTGGGTCGCCTAGGAAACCGACGAGTCCGGCTCGATTCCCTTCGATCGTCGCCAGACCCGAGATCCTCATGTAAATCGCCAACAGCGCCAACGCCACCGTGCACAGTCCGAGTGTCAGGTGGAGCTTGACCGCTGGCGCCTTCGTCTTGACCACGTGAACCACGAGCCCGTACATGATCAAGATCTTGATGAAGACATCGGTGAACAGCTCCCAACTCGCTGATGGGTAGGTGCTCGTGATCGATGACAGCACGACCGCTGCCGTGAGTGCGAGGATCCACTTCCCGTGCGGTGCGCGAGACAGCCGCAGGTCGCCGCGGAACAGCATGGTGATCAGCCATGAAAGGATTGCCACGACTCCGATGAGCTTGGCGGGCTGAATCGTCGCGAGCGCCGGGAAATGATCCGCAGGGCGCATGACGAGGACCACGATGAACGCAAGCGTTGCGTTGAGCGCATTCGATAGCACCCATGCGATGACGGCAGCGCCAAGCACCAAGCCAATCGCGGCCATTGGATGCAGGGCGGCCGCCGCGGCCCCAACGACGACCGCAAAACCCCCGAGCAGCGCCGCGCTGCGCACCTAGGCTTCTCCTCGGGGCATCCTCCCGAGTGAGGGTGCGCCGAGTGCCTCGGCAAGCTCCCTCTCGCCGCGCAGCGAATCATCGAACAGTGCGAAGAAGGCTACCGCGAGAAATGCGAGAATCAGACCTGCGAATAGCGCTGTAGGAAGCACGATCCAGATCGGTGGATTGAGCGAACGAGTCGGCAGAACTGGCCTCTCGACGGTCCAAACCTGATTCCCCTCAGCGAACATCGATAGTTCTTCGGTCAACAAGCGCTGGCGGAGGAGCCCCTCTGCAGCCCTGGCCTCCTTCAGCTCGATCAGCAGCTTCTGATGCCGTGCGGCTGGGCTCTCGTCGGACTCTGACGTACCCTCTGAAGCGACGGTCTCGGAGCCGCTTGTTTCAGTCGCCGCGTCGTCAGCGCTCTTGCGTTCGCGCCTGACTGCGCGCTGCAGCCATTGAACGCGCTCTCTGGCGGCGACGAGCTCTGGGTGGCTCGCGCCATAGCGGGATCTGAGCTCGGCCAGCTCGCGGCGTGCGTCTGCCAAGTCCCTTCGGTACTGCCTCGATCCTGCGGTTCCTTCTGGCTTACGCTGCCGCAGCTTGGCCTCGGATCGGGCGACCGCCTGCTCCGCGGTCACGAGGCGAACCTCGGCCTGCGCCAGGGCTCTACGAAGGCTGAGCTGTTCGTCCGGGCTTCCCTTGCGAGCTTCGGGCAGCTGGGCGACCTGCGGATCGGCCTCGTCCGTCTCGCGATGAAGCTGCTCGAGCTGATCCTCGAAGAACGCGGCAGAGGCTCGAACGGTCTCTCTTTGCGGGCGCACAATCTGCTCGGTGAAAGCATCGATGAGCTCGGTGGTCGCCTTGTACGCCTCGATAGGGGTTGCCCCCTGGACTTTGATGAGGACGAGCTCTCCCCCAAGCCCAATGACCTGCAACCCGTCTTGAAAGCCTTGGACTGCCTGGTTCACCTCTTCGGGACTGGCGAGATTGTCCAGTCGTCCGAGTTTTCGAAGGACCCGCTCCGAAGTGTCATGGCTGCGAAAGATGCTTTCGACCAGTGGCATCCGCTGCTTCGCCGACCACTGCTCCAGCATGTCTTTCAGGAAGGGGTTGACGGTTTGTTGGTCCTGGATGAGCAGTCGCGCGGTCGATTGATAGCGGTCGGGTACGACCTGCCAAGCCAGGGCGGCTGCCAAGACCGTGAGCACGGGGATGAGTAGCAGCAAGCCCCAGCGCCGCGTCACCAAGTGGAACAGCGACTCCACGTTGAACTCCCGTACGCTGTTGCTCATGACGACCTACGGGTCTGCCGGGTGAACGCGCGGCGAGGGAACGGGGGAGGCCATCTCCAAAGGCCCGCTTTCAACATGCGCAGCGTCTGGGCCGGGGGCGGACAGTCGAACTCGTTCCAGACGCCACCGAGCACTCGCACCCCACGAATGCTGAGCTCGTCCGCGCAATTTGCAACCTGCTCCCGAGTCGTGACCATCCCCCGAGCAACGAGCAGCGCGCCGTCGAAAGAGGCGCGAACCGAGGGGGTCAGCGCGGCCGCCCCTTGACCCTCGAGCAGTGACACCCCATCCACCCAAACGTAGCCGTGGGTCCGTTCTGCCAGCGGCGGCGCTGTCGCAAAGACCTCGACCTGAATGGGCTCGTCCGTCACGGTGCTCGCGTGCCGTGCAATGCATTGGGCAAAGTGGGTTTTGCCTTCGCCGGAATGGGCTGAAACCAACAAGATGCGCCGCGCGTCTGCCGACTGCACGGTATGAAACGCGCGCGCGACGAGGCTCTGCTCCATCCGTAGGGTATTGGTCGATTTGCTCACTCCGGCTTCCGTACGCAAGATCGGAGCCGAACGCAACAAGATCGAGCGGGCCGGCTGGCCGCGAACATGCGCCTATCGGTTCGATAGATCACCATTGCTGAGCGCCATGGCTCGATATTTGCTAACTTCGTCCGCTCTCTGAACCCAGTTTTCCCTGGAGCAGCACTTGAAGGAGTATCCGACGTCGCGCCGGCCCCTACGCGTGGCCCATCTGATGCAGTATTTCGCGATCGGCGGGCTCGAGCGCATGGTCGAGCGGCTGGCCGTTGCCTCGAAGTCGCAAGGCATTGAGAGCCTGGTCATCGGGTACCTGGGAGATGGGCCGATTCGAGCGGCGCTCGAGGAACGCGGTGTCCGGACGCTGCTACTGGACAGCGGACCAGGCTTGCATCCGGAGCTCGTGCTGCGTCTCCGATCGGTGCTTCTTCGCGAGAAGATCGACGTGCTGCACACCCATCATTTGGGCCCTTTCGTGTACGGAGCGCCTGCAGCTGTGCTCGCCCGATGCCCACAGGTTCATACCGAGCACTCGCACGAGCAATACGACAAGCCCCGGCGAAGGCTGCTCGGCGCGCTCATGTCCCCTCTCTCCGAAGTGGTCGCCGTGACACCCGAGGTGGCCGAGTTCCGAAAGCGCTTTCCTGGCCGATGCCGGGTGATCCCGAACGGGGTTTCACTTCCCGCCGACGAGCCTTCCTTTCGTGATCGCGGGCGGGCTCTGCTTGGCGCGGACCAAGACAGCTTCGTGGTGGGCTGTGCAGCCAGACTCTCCGCCGAGAAGAATCACTCAGGCCTCCTCGACGCGTTTGCCCAGCTGCTGCGGGACGAGCCCCGTTCGCTACTCGCCTGCGCCGGCGATGGACCGCTCGGTGAGGCGCTTCGGGCGGAGGCGGAGAGCTCGGGCCTGAGCGAACGCGTTCGATGGTTAGGCGCGGTGGAGGACATGCGCGATTTTTACTCGGCGCTCGACGTCTGCGTTCTCAACAGTACTCGAGAGGGGTTGCCGCTTTGCCTGCTCGAGGCGATGTCGTTTGGAATCCCTGTCGTTGCAACGGACGTGGGGGGCGTCGGTGAGTTGCTCGCCGACGGCGCCGGGTTGCTGGTGCCTTCACGAGCAGCCGATGCACTCGCTGGCGCCCTGAGGTCCCTTGCCACTCAGCCCGAATTGAAGGACAAGCTCGGGCGCGACGGAAAAGCACGCATCCACGCGAGTTACAGCATCGACAAGATGGTCGGCGCCTATGTCGATCTCTACCGCGAAGTCGCAGGTAGGTCGTTTCCGCCGCGCGACCTGGAATCCGTGCCGTGCGCGTGAGCCACATCATCGCGCCAGGACCGATGGCTGGTGCCGAGAACGTCGTCTTGCAGGGCTGCGCGGCTCTGGTGTCAAGAGGACACGCGCTGTCACTGCTGGTCATGGTGGACGCGCGCTGCCCCCAGCACGGCGAGCAATTCATGGCGGTCGCGCGAACGAAGGGAATCCCCGTTCGGGCTCTACGGCTTCGCGGCCGCGTCGATCTCGGCGCTCTCGTGAAACTCCGCGCGGCCTTGAAAGGGCAGGGCGCCGAAGTCGTTCATGCACACGGGTACAAGGCACTCGTTTACGCCTTGCTCGCTCGGAGCAGGCATTCACCCCTCGTAGTCACGCACCATGGCGAAACCGGACACGATTCCGTGGCGCGGTTCTACGAAGGCCTCGCTCGAACCCTGTACCGACTGGTCGACCGTGTATTCTCCGTGTCGAACGCTACCACCGAAGCACTCGTCGCCTCAGGAGTCGGGCGCGCCAAGCTCCGAACGGTACCGAACCCCGTTTCACTCCCCGCACCGAATCCCGAACTAGAGCGCAAGCGACCGGAAGGCGCACTGCTGTTCGTGGGCCGCCTCAGCGAAGAAAAGGGTCTCGACGTTCTCCTCCGCGCACTCGCATCGTCACGCGCACCCAAGCAACTGACGCTCGACGTTGCTGGCGACGGGCCCTGCGCGGACCAGTGGAAAGCGCTTTCGACTAGCTTGGGGCTCGAGGGCAGGGTGCGCTGGCTCGGTATGCGACGCGATATCCCCGAGCTGCTGGCCCAAACCCAGATGCTGGTTCTGCCTTCACTTCGCGAGGGGCTGCCGCTGGCGGTCCTGGAGGCGGCCTCGTGCGAAGTTCCAGTCCTCGCAAGTCGAGTCGGTGGCGTGCCCGAGGCAGTCTGGGAGGGAGAAACCGCGGTGCTCGTAGCGCCAGGTGACGTGGACGCCTGGTCGAAGGCGCTCGAAGCCTTGCCCATGCAGACTGAAAGCCTTCGGGACGGTGCACGCCGTCGCGGGGCGGAGGTTCGCGCACGGCACGCGCCTGAACGATGGGCCGAGCTCACGACACGACACTACCGCGAAGTAGCAAGCGCATGACCGCGGATGGCTTCGACCTCGCGGCGAACGCCCTCCCGCACGCCGACGCGCGGCTGCCATCCGAGCAGCTCTCGGGTGCGATCGCTGTCGAACCGCAGGCGCGCCAGCGCCGACTTGAGGCGGTACACACCGACCGGAGATTGGCGATTGAGCGCGCGAAACACTGGCTCGGACAGCCTGCCCGCCAAGAACACCAGCGGCCGGCCTACGCGGATGACCGGCGCCTCGCTGCCGACCGCCCTTAGTACTTCGTTTTGCGTCATCAAGTCCGAGTCGATGAGTTGCAGCACCTCACCGCCCGACACATCGCTGTCTTTGGCCAAGACGATGGCATCGACCAAGTCATCGATGTACACGAGAGGCAGCGGCAGCTCGCCGTCACCGAGTACGAGCCAGCGGTCGCCGATTCGCCGGGCGACGGCTCCAGTGAGCAGCGGATAGCCGTTACCAAAAATCTGCCCCGGACGTAGGATGACGGCGTCGAGGGCGCCGGCCGCCGCGCGTGCAGCCACCAGCTTCTCGGCCTCGAGCTTGCAGCGCGTGTACGCGCCTCGCATATCCGCGTGTGGCTCCAACGCGGTGGTCTCGGTGACGGGATCGCCATCGGACGAGCCTGCCCAGTCCACGACGGACATCGAGCTGATGTGCACGAGACGCTTGACGCCATGGCGCTCGCATGCGTCCAGCACGTGCTGGGTTCCTTTAATCGTCGCGGTCTCGTGCTCCACGGCGCCGCCCTTCACGGCGGCGCCCACGTGGATCACGGTGCGAGCGCCCCGCACTGCGCGGTCCACCGCCTCGGGATCGCCCAGATCGCCTACGACGACCTCGCAGTTGGCCGCTAGCGTTCCGGGGGCGCGCCGCTGAAACATGCGCACCCGCTGACCGTCGTGCAGCAGTCGCTTCACCACAGCGCGTCCGAGCTTGCCGGAGGCGCCGGTGACGAGCACAGGCACGTCGTCAGACACGTGGAGCTCAGCGGTGCGAGCAGCGTACGCATCGTCAGCTTGTCGCGCAATGCGCTCGACCCAGTCGACTACGACCGTCGCATCCTCAATGGTCACGGGCGGCGGTTCGCCCGCATCGAGTCGACGGTAGAAGTCGGCAATGAGGTTCCGCAGCCCCTGGAACGCCTTGACCTCTTTGCGCACGAACTTCCAAACTCCGCGCGGCACGTCTACCAGTGGCTGCACCGAGTCGGTCACTGTGTTGAGCACTCGCTCAGCCGCTTTGGGCAGCGGGGTTGCGAGGCGCTTGGCGTGAAACATCGCGAACAGGTCCACGCGCATGATGCCGTGCGTGCCGTGGATGATGAGCTGACTCTGGATTGGCTTGGCGTTCCACGACAGCTGGAACTGGCCCAGCCCGTCGCGGCATTTCACGAGCGCGCGCCACTCGTCAAACGCGAGGTTGGGATCCCCTCCCAAGCTCCGATATGCAGCCTCCACGTCTTCGATCGGCCCGAGCAGCTCCTGAATCAGATACAGGCAGTGGACGCCAAGGTCGCGGAAGGGATAGCCGGCGCTACTGTACTGCGGTGGCAGGACACCGCCCTCGAATGGCGGGTATTCCGAGCCGCGCAAGATATCGACCGAAACAATGCGGCCGAGCTTGCCCGCACGCACGGCGTCGAATGCGCGGACAATCTGCGGGTCGTACAGCAGCGAGTGATTGACCGACGCTACCAGGCCCTTTTCCCGGGCGAGCTCGCCGACTTTGCGGCAATCACCGATGTCTTCGGCCAGCGGCTTTTCGATGAGCACGTGACATCCGAGCTCGAGGACGCGTAGGGCCACCAGAGCGTGGCTGCTTGGGGGCGTGAGCACATGGACGACCGTTGCGCCCGCGTCCACCAGTGCGTCGAGCGATTCGAACGCGCGCACGCCGTGTCGCTCGGCCGCAGCTTTAGCCCGGTCTTGGTCGAGGTCTACGAAGCCCAACAGCTCGCAGCTGGGAAGGTCTTGGATCGCGTAGGCGTGATGTTCGCTGATGTTGCCGGCGCCGATGAGGCCGACGCGGTGAGGTCGTGCTTGTGTCATAGTTTGTATCCGGCGGACATACGATTGAAACGGGGAGTTCGCAACGTCGACTAACTGTCCTCGAGCCATACCGCTGTCGTTCGAAGGAAGTGATCGGCAACACTGTTTCGGTCATACCGCTGAGCCACCCGCTCTAGGGCGTTTTTTCCTCTCTGCCGGGCGGTGTCTGGCTCAAACGTGTTCAGGGCTTCAATCCATTCTGCTTGCGATTCAGCGCGGAAATAGTCACACCTCGGATCGAGTCCGATCCCTTCCACGCCCCGTTCGGTTGAAAGGCATGCAGTCGCGAACAGACTGCTCTCAATCGCCTTCACGCGTGTTCCGCTTCCGTAAAAAATGGGCACCAGGTTGACGATCGCTGAGTGGTAATGCGGAATCACCGACTCTACCTGGCCGAGAAACTGGACTCTTGAATCGTGTAGGTACGGAGAAAGCCAGCTTCCATCCCCCGAGCCCACGATATCCAGCGAAAACGGCCGAGTGATCTTTGGCCAGACTCTTTCTAAGAACCACTTGAGTCCATCACGATTCGGCGGCCAGTCCAGTCGACCAATGAAGAGGATCTTGTTGTCGTCGGCGGGCCGAGGGCGCTGGGGTTTGGCGTCCATCCCGATGGGAAGAGTTTCAACGCGCGCCGCCGGAGCTAGCTGGCGAAATCGAAGGGTATCGGCGTCTGATACGGGGAACACGATTCGAGATGCCTCACAGAGCGAACTCTCAAATCGTTGCACAGCCTTCCCCTGCCAATCCAAGACTCGCGCCGCCAACCCCTTTCTTTGAGAAGCCGCTCGAGACCAAAGGTCTGCCCCGACATCGTGAGCTCGGAAGATCAAAGGGGCGGAGGGCCATTCAGCCAGCTCCTGCAACCAGGCGGCGGTGTGCAAGCCGTCGAACACGACGACTGTGCCAGGCTGGGACACTGCCTGGAGAAGCTTTCTGCTCAAACCCTTTGTCGAATACTGTGAAAGCGTCAGTGCTCGAAAGGGATGTCGGAGCAAACTGCGGAGGTGAAGACTTGGTCCGGGCTTCGGACGGCGAACGATAGCTGCACTTCGAACACCGAGCGTCTCGATGGCTTTCGATTCAGAAACCTCTTCGCCCTCAGGTACTATGGCCAGCAGGTCGATGACCGAGCCTTTGGAGCACAGCGCGGCGACCAGTTGTGTCGTCGCTTGCCTGGCACCATCGTTGGCCGGTAGTGGCCATTTGGGGGTAATCCAGAGGATTCGTTTCATGTTCACCGATTCGTACCGGGTATGCAGTGAAGCACAGGGGGCTCAGGACTTCACGACGATTCGGTCCGGCACTCCCAAGGCCCCGTGCGCCACTTCCCCGCTTGTCCATGGGACCGAAGTGATTCGTGAAGCATGTCACTTTTCTTCTCATTTCTGGGCCTCAAGATAGAAGGATCGCGCGCGATCCCTCAGGGAGGGCAGCGCCGAGATGGCCGGTCCGAAGAAAGCCTAAATAATATCGGCGAGCGGCGGCGATGTTTTCAATTTTGGATTATATGGATCCTTCGACTACCAACCCCGACTACTAATCCAGGCGCCGATGCCCGAGTTCTTGGCTCAGTTTTCCGATCCGTCGTGGTCGGTACCCAGAGGTGTTTAATGACTTTCGCGAAAACGATTGCAGTTCTTACGGTTTCCCTCATGTGCATTCATTGTTCCGATTCTGGATCGGGCGATGCCGGACCGAACTATCCGGGTAGCACTGAAAACGAGTTCTCCTTGCTCTTCAACGGTGTGGACGGTCATGGAACCGCTGGAGACATCTCCGCCACGCTCGGCGATCCCGTCGAGGTATTCTCGATTTCGATCTGGTTCAAAGCAGAGGGAGTACCCGCCGCTGAATCTACGATGCTTCACCTCAACCCCGAGTTCGAAACCGGTAGGAACTCGATGCAGGCCCGCCTCTACTGGAGAAGCTCCACCCAAGTGGCCTTTCACGTCACTCCAGATTTCGACGGCGATCCTGGCGCGACCGTGACCGCCGATGTGGCTGATCCGCAAGAGTGGAACCACCTCGTGCTCACGTTTGATGCTCGCGCCACGTCGGACAACGTGGCCATGTATCTCAACGGCAACGCGGTGGGCTCCGGGGAGCAGGGGACCGCGCTCATCCCTTATGGCAACATCGTCTTCGCCAGAGCGGGCGCCAGTCAGAACTACTTCCACGGATACCTAGACGAAGTGGCTTTCTGGGACAGCCGTCTTGGCAGCGAAGAAATCGAAGCCGTGTACAACGAGGGAACGCCCAAGAACGTTCGATTCGACATCCCCGGGTACGAGTCCGCCGATTCAGTGACAGGTCTTTGGAGAATGGGGGACGAGAACTTCTCCGGGGAACAAAACGTGTCTGACCGCGTCGGCCGGAACCACTTCACGATCGTGGGTGGTGGCACCTTCGAGCGGGAGACGCCCTAGCTCGGTACGCTACGCAGGGCGCCGAGCTCAGCCAGCGAGGATCGTCGCCGTTGGCATATCAACGAAGGCGGCGCCCTCTCGGTCTGGGAAGACATTCATTTCGATGACCACCGGCCCATGGACTCCGACTGCGATATCGAGCCCCGCAAATCGCAACTCGGGAAAGGCCGCGATGCAGTCCTCTGCAAGTGATTTTGCCTCTGGCCAGCACGGCAAGCGCCGACCCTCGATAGTGGCGCCGTGGTCAGGATGAACCGGATACGTCTCACGCGTCGGCAACCCGTCTATCGCGCAACCTGCAATGCCGGTCTCGAGGTCTATCGGTGCGACGATACCGCCGCTCGACTGGTTATCCACGATCGCCCCGTCGCGCCCCACTCGCAGATACGCGAAGAGCGTGCGACTTATCCCATCGTGGCCCTGCAGCACCCAGAGCCGGTACGTATTGACGCTGGTCGGATTCATCTCCGACAACACTGGATGCTGATCCAGGTACTCCTCGATGACCGCCTCTGACCCTCCGGACCACCCATTCAGGAAATCGTCGATGGTCATCAATTCCTGTTCCCCAACGAGACGCCTGAATCTCATGCCACGCTCATCGGAGACGACATCGACGGCCTCGAATCCCCGGCCAGCGCAGCCTTCCAGTGGCTTGAAGCAGATTCGTCCCAGGCCTTCGTGCTCCAGCAGGCGCGTGAGATCCGACGCACATTTCAGGGGCCCGCCATTGCGCGACCTCCCGTGCAGTGGATGGAAGTGACCGACGAACCGTGCAACCGGAAACCCCAGCAGCGTCAGGATTCCCTTTTCCGCCAGTTTGTTCTGGGACAGTTTGCGGTAGTCCTCGGAGTTCAGCTCCTGTACCCGCTTCTGATAACTGCGTGCATCCAGGTGTCCGAGCATGTCTCGCAGCGGTATCGAACGCCTCCAGAATCCTGCCAGATGGTAGTAGCCCGGCCCGTGTCCGGCCCTCGCGGAGACGATCGCCATCTGAGCGAGCTGCTCGATCACTGAGCGATGGCCTTCGCGCTGCCTCTTCAGGGACAGCTGAAGATACTTTCTTAGCTTCTGGCCTGCCGTCAGGTCTTTCATCGTACTAGTACCCAGTTGTCACGGGCTCCCGCATACAGCGTAACCGAAATCCGAGGGAGCCGTGTCCTGTTCGGGGTGTCAGGATACATAGGCACTACGATGGAACGACTATCACTCATCAGAGATGAGCTCCTAGCGGAGCTCTCCCAAGGCAATGCGGGCTGCTTGTCGGAATTTTCGCCTGATCGCTATGTTGCGATCTTGGACAAACAGGCGGGCAATACCCAGGCACCGGCACGCTACAACCAACCGCCCGAAGAAGTGGTTGCGATATCCAAACGACTACTCGAACGTGCCGGAAACGAGTATCTGGACAGCTTTCACAAACTGGTTTTGGCCAACCTGATGGCTGGATACGAAGAAAGATTGTTCCGGCTGTCGGTGCCCGATTCGATTCAGACACTCATCAAAAAATGCTTCTCGCGCATCATTCGAGAATTCGACACCAATCCACCGCAATTCTATCGGTTCGGAAACGACCTCTTTCACCGCGACCTGAGCCTGGCCCGCCTCATTTTGCTGCCCGCTGGTCCGGGGGTGGTGGAAGTACAGTACGCACCCAGAAGTCTCCTCGTTCGGAACGAGCAAAGTCTGGAGAAACGCGCTCTGCAGTTCGCGAAGGGCATGGTCCTCTTTGGGTTGAAGGCGCGCGGGTTCGGACCCTTCTATGCGACGCACGCGGACCCGAGAACGATCGAGGAATTCACGCCGGAAGGATGGATCTTCTTTCACGAACGCGTTGCGGAGTTGTTGGAACTGAATCCCGCGATGAAGGGATTGATGCGCAGCAGCTGGTATTTCGATCCTGAGCTTGCCGAGATCAGTCCACGCCTGCTCTATCTCAGGGTCATGCCCCAGGAAAACGGTGCAGAACTGTTCTACTGGGGGTCCAGCTCCGACGACGCGGACAACGCCACGGCCAAGTCCGCCACCCGACGTCGCTTGGTCAAAGAAGGCAAGTACGTTCCGACCTGCTACTACCTGCTGTGGTTGCGGCAGGATATCCTGAAATGGGCGAAAGCGCGTAGGGAAGCACTTGGTTGAGATATCGAAGTGCTGCTCATGAACTTCGCGGATATGAGTCTCCGACGAAAAGCCAGGCTGCTGATTCTAAGGGCGAGCAAGGCGCTCGGCCTTTTCCGCCTAGCCAAGGCGTTGACGAAAAAGAAACTCCGGATTCTCTGCTACCACAATTTCGCGGTGGCCGGCATACCCGAGTGGGAAAAGCTGTTGACCATCGACGCCCGCAGCTTCGAGGAGCGAATGACCTATCTCGCCAAGCACGGGTACACGGTGCTGGGGCTGGATGAGGGGGTGGACGGCCTCGATTCCGGGGCACTTCCGGACCTGCCCACCGTGATCACCATCGATGACGGATGGTTCAACATCAAGCGGTATGCCCATGAGATCCTAAAACGGCATGGTTTTCCGTACACCATTTATGTTTCCAGCCACTACTCCAAACATCAGGTGCCCCTGTTCAATATCTCCATCCAATACCTGCTGAAGGCGACGCGCAAGCGCACGGTTCGATTGGATGGATTGAGCCTGCCCTTCGACGCGAATATCGATCTTTCCGATGAAGCCAGTGCCAACGAAACGAGAGACCGCCTCATCGACTACGGTCACACCCGGCTGAATCCCCAGGAGAGACGCGACTTCGTTTTGAAAGCCGCAGAGCTGCTGGAGGTTGATTTCGGACCGCTGGACCATGAACGCGCATATCATTTCGTCTCAGCCTCGGAGATCCGGGAACTGGTGGCGGACGGGGTCGATATCCAGATGCACTCCTATCGCCACGTTTGGCCCATGGAGCGCGAGCGCGCACTCAAGGAGCTCGCCGACGACCGCGCCTACCTCGAGCCGCTGGCGGGGAAAACACTCCATCACTTCTGTTATCCCAGCGGCATCTACGACGAATCGCAGTTTCCCTACTTGACTGAGGCCAAGGTCAAAAGCGCCACCACGTGCGAGAGTGGCCACAACGACGCCGACACCCATGAGTTTGCGTTGCACCGGTTTCTCGACAGTGACGACATCCACCCCCTGGAATTCGAAGCCGAGATGACGGGCTACCTGGAGCTCATGCGCAAGCTTCGACATCCCCTGAGGCTTCTGACGGCCTAGCGATTGACCGCGGCATTCCCAGTGCGCGGTGGTAGGACTTGCCGACTCAGGTCTGTGGCGCTCGGAAACGTCGAGAAAACGGTGACGGTTTCTTCGTGAGGCATGTCACGTTTCGTTTCGGTTTCTGGTCTCGAAGCAATGGGAAAGATGCGTCGAAATCGTCGGGCACAGCAATGCCGAAGTGACTGGCTCGAAGAAAGCCCAAATTAAACCAGCGGACGGCAGCGATGATTCACATTTTGGATTATACGATTCTCTCGATACGCTACGCAGAACGCCATTGCAGCACCCATTCCCCGACGGATTAGCCTAGTGGAGAGTATGCCTAAGCAGGGACCCGAGCCGCGGCCGATAGGGAGCTCCCGCGTCCTCACCGACACCGAAATCTCCCAGGACACCCTTTGGTCGACGGCCACGGACTTTGTCGGCCGAGTGGAGACGTCTTCATTCGGCTGCTTGGGGCGTTGGCTGGATCGGAAAAGCGACTCCAACCCAGTGCTCAAGGCGCTCAAGCTCTTGATTCATTCGCAGGACTACGACGCCGTGGTCACCGGCCATCTGAGAGCCGGGCAGATTTTTGGCTTCTTTCGCACCCTGCTGAGGATTCGTCGGCCGGTCCACGTCCAACTGGAGATCACACTCGACAGAGAGCAGGACTCGTTCCTCTGGAAGCTGAAGCGAAGTTTTCAGCGCCTAGCGTTTGGCTCGACCGACCTGGTGGTCGCGTCAGCCCGTGGGGAGATCGACATCTATAGTCGGAGGCTCAGCCTTCCGCACGAACGCTTCCGCTTCGTTCCCTTTCACACGAACGTCGTGAACCCGGGGCCCGTGGGAGAGGAGCAAGGTTACGCGTTCAGCGCGGGAAGATCAGGACGCGACTTCGAGGTCCTCGCCCGGGCCGCACACGACGCAGAGCTCGATCTGGTCGTAATCGGTGACGGTGCCAGCCTGCGGGGCCTGACGTTTCCTCGCAGCACGCGGGTGCTCGTCGATCAACCCTACGACCGTTACCTCGAGCTGCTACACGGCTGCGACTTCGTCGTTGTGCCGCTTGTCGATCTCCCGCGATCCACGGGTCAGGTCGTCATCCTCGAGGCCATGGCCATTGGAAAGCCGGTTATCGCTACGGAAACGATCGGAACGGTGGACTACGTCGTTTCGGGAGAAACCGGCTTGCTGGTAGCGCCGGGCGACGCGAAAGCTCTTGCTACTGCGATGCGTAGGCTTAGCAAAGACTCTGATTTCCGTGCGCATCTCAGCGAACGGGGTCTGGAGTTCGCGCGGCGCCATACTTTCCGGATCTACGTAGAGACGATCCTAGAGCTTGTGGAGCAGACAATCGCCAAGGGGCCCTTGTACCATGCATAGTGACCACCTAGAGACAGCGCAGTGATGCCGGAACGACGCGACGTGATTCTGGGCGCGGGATTGGCCGGGCTCTCCGCCGCCTACACCTTGCAGCGCGCCGGCCAGCGCGAATGGCAAGTCTACGAGCGCGACGTGACGCCCGGTGGGCTAGCGAGGACGAAGCTGATCGACGGCTATCGCTTCGACTACGGCCCGCACATTCTCTTCACGATCGACGCCGAGATGCGTGAGCTCATCCAGGACCTGCTTGGCGAGAACTTTCACGCGCAGGACCGCGAGGCCTACATCTATCATCACGCCCACGACCTCTACACGCGGTTCCCGTTCCAGGCGCACCTTCACGGCTTGCCGACGGAGATCGTTGCCGATTGCCTCAACGGCTTGCTGCGTGCGGTCGAGAGTCAGGCTCGGGGTGAGTTCGATCCCAACAACTACCAAGAATGGATGCGCGGCTTCTTCGGCGACGGAATCGCCGATCACCTGATGATTCCCTACGCTAAAAAGATCTGGACGATCGAGCCCGACCGCATGGATTTCAGCTGGATCGGCCGCCGCGTGCCAACGCCGGACGCGGAGCGCATCATCCGTGGCGCGTTGAGCGACGACGTCGATCAGGTGGGAGCGACCTCGCAGTTCTGGTACACCAAGCGCGGAGGAATCGAGCCGCTGCCGCGGGCCCTTGCGGCGCGCGTCGAGAATCTCCATTTCGAGCGAACCGTCGTCAAAATCGAGCTTCCAGAAAAGCAGGTCGTCTTCGATGACGGTGAGGTCGTGCCATTCCGGCACTTGGTGTACTCGCTGCCTCTGCCGTTTCTGCCCCGCTTCATCGACAACTTGCCGCCCGCAGTAGAGCGCGCCTGCGCCGGCCTACAGTACCAGGGAATTCACTGCATCAACATCGGCATCGACCGCGAGAAGATCTCGGACAAGCATTGGATCTACTACTACGAGGACATCTTCCCCTTCCACCGACTGTCGCTGCCCGGCAATTTCAGCCCCGACACCGTTCCGCCGGGGAAGAGCGCCATCGCCACCGAAGTGGCCTTCTCGAAATACCGCCCGCTCGACGAAGGGACCGCGGTAGAGAAGACCATCGAAGCACTCATCGCCACCGGGCTGATTCGGGAAGACGACACCATTGAGCTCGTCCACAGCGAAGAGATCTTTCCCGCCTACGTCATCTACGACCTCGATCACGCTCGCAACGTAGAGACCATTCGCAGTTGGCTCCGCGAGAACGGCATCTGGAACGTGGGCCGGTTCGGTGAATGGCAGTACTTCAACATGGACCACTCGATGCGCAGCGGCCGCCGCGCAGCCGAGGAAATACTGAAGCTCGACGCCTGACCGGTCGCGTGGGAGCTTGGCGGGGCCTTGAACGGTCGTGAGTTCTGAGGGCGGCTCAAAAGCCCAATCCGGAACAGCTTGCGAGACGGGGGAGGGCAAGGTAGGAATCCCCAGCCTTTTGCAGCAAGGACGCGTAGCTCAGCTGGATAGAGCGCTCCCCTCCGGAGCGGTCGAGAAGTCGATGATTTCCTGCAAAAAACAGGGAATTCTGATTTCGGTTGGATCTCAAAAAGGCGAACAAAAACGCGCCGAGACTCACGATAACTGGAACTGTGCCAGTTACGAAAACCTCGATCGAGCACGTCGGGCCTGGGGCGCGCTGAGGGTGATCTAGTGTGCTCGGACTTCACTTTGCGTCGCAGCGATGGAGCGCGTGTTCGTCAATAGGAGGCGTTGCAAGGGTGATCCTGGACTAGATCGAGGCGATAGATATGACGATCACAATGCTGCACGTCTTCGTGCCGGGTGCGCTCTGGGGATTCGTTGCCATGCCTTGGTATGGCTGGATTGCGCTCGGCGGCGTGTGTCTTGGCGGACTCCTCTACGTGAAGCGTGGGTCTCGGGAGGGGCGCCGTCGTGGTCGGCGAGTACGGATGCTCGCACGGTCCGCCGGATGGGTTTTGCATGAGCGGAGGGTTTCCGCTTCTCGCCGCGACGTGCGTCGCCTGGCTCTTCGCCGCGATTGCGGCGGTCGCGTACTTTCGTGCGGCTCGCGACCGGTAGCGATACAGGATGACGGCGATTGTTTGCCGGTCTCTTAGCCCATGGGGACAATTCCTCTTTGGGGCGGCATCGCCGATCACGGCGTGCCGTCGCCGCAGGCCAATAAGATCTCCACGTCGACCGTTTCGTCCGTCGCAACGACGATAACTTCGTCGCTGGTGCACGAACGCGCTTCGTTGTAGGGAGCTTCCACCGTCGCCGCGAAGGTACACGATCCACTGGGAAGCTCGGGAATGGGGATCTCCCAGCGACCGTCCCCGATCGGGCCAATCACCGGCATATGCCACCCGCCATTCATCTCGACCGAGCCTTCGAGGGTCCGTGTCTCGTGACACCGCTCGTCCTGGAAATCGACGCTTCCCTCACACGCGATCGTGTAGTTCAACGTGGCGTCGAGGTCGATAATGGACTCGAAGCCCGGCGCTTGGACATGCAGATCGACACCGCCGCGCGGGGCGCAAAGTCGGTCGCCGCAGAGCGGCCCGAGGCGGATCTCTTCGAAGATTCGCGGTCGGATCGTGAACGGCCACCCCCCGGAGCAATCGGGCCGAGTGTTCCGTTCGGTGATCCAGACCCCGCATTCGCCGGATTCGAGGGTGAGCGAAGCGCCCCACACCTCGATGGCCTCATCCGAGATCACGCGCGTCACGGGCTCGAGTTGTCCCTCGCGTATCACGCGATGCGATGCGTGCGGATCGAAGATCGCCGACTGGCTTTGGGCGCAGACGACAGCGTAGTCGAGGCCGTCAGGCAGTATGGTCTCGCTCGTGGATGCGAAATAGCTAATCTCTACCCCCGACGTGACCTCGTAGGCCGCAGGCGCGCAGGAAATGCCCCCTCCGCCAAGTGCGACAGCTGAAACCGTACAGGCCGTCCAGCTGATCATATCCCGCAATCGTAAGACTCGCGCCCGCATGCCCACACCACTTGACACGAAACTAGAGCTTCGGCAGAAAGTCGTCGCAAGATCGCTAGGGCAACCCATACCAGTGCACCTCAAAAGCCCGCTTCTGGCGCTTGGCACTCGAGAGCGTCCTCGGTCGACCCGAAACACTTTCGCGAGCCACGGGGTCGCCTGCCCTTGGTCAGGCCCTTCTCTCACGCCGGTAACACGAGTTCGAATCTCGTTGGGGTCACCACTAGCTGCAACCTGGTACGAAGAGCACGGCCCATTTGGACGACCCTGCGCGGGCAGGCGACATACAGCGATATTGCCGTCAACACCCTCGGGTAGTCGCGTGGTCAAGTCGTGGGTGTGATCGGACGGTCCACGAGCTCCTGCAGTTCGATCGAGCCGCGCACCTGGGCGGCGCCCAGTCCGGATCATGGGGGTTGTCACTCGAGGTCAACGGTCACTTCGGCGATGCTGCCGAGACCCATCTGTCGAATCCGCGCCTCGTCGAGGGTAGCAGTGTTGGCGCACGCGGTGAAGATCGAGGTTTCGACGAATGCGAAATTGCCGTTCCTCATGCCGTTCGGGAAAAAGGCATCGGTGGACGTGGGACCCATATCGGGGGTCCAAGTCGCACTCATCGGTCGAGTTCCCGCCAACCATTGCTCCGAAGTCTGGTCGTGCCCAAACGTAAATGCGCTGTAACGTACTGCGCCAGCGACCGGCGCGATGCTCGCGTACAAAGATGTTGTGCATGAGTCGGGGTCGCCCTCGGCTGCGAACGTTTCGCTTTCGAGAGTGACGTTGAAGACCATTTGGCTACCGCCGGCGCCGCCATCCCCGGCCGCTCCACCCGTGTCGTCGCTGCAGCCGACGACCGCGATCGAACATGCAAGCCCGATAGCTAGACCTAGTCTGTACATTGTCATGGCGATCCTCCTGGTGGGCCTCCGGCGAAGAGGGACTCCCCCCTTATTTCATCGCCGGACCGGAGTTTCAAGCCACGGGTCCAACGTGGGTCAGATCGTCGGTGCGGTCGGCGGGGTCTTAGAAGGCTGTCGGTCCTCAGAACGTTGTCCGTCGCGAGATATGAGCCGCACCGATCGTGAGGGCGACAAAGCGGCCAGACTCGGATCCTAGGTTGCATTGCCGACAGCTCGACACATGCGAGTCGAGCGCGGCATTCGCCATAGCCCCGCACAGTAGGCGCAGCTGTGCATGGACTGCCGTCGTCGAAGCTCATCATGCTCCCATCCGAAGCTCGTTCCACTCTTCAATGAAAGCGGAAAATTGGTTCCAACTTCGCATCGTTGGGGTCACCATCATGAAGCCCGGCTTCGGCCGTGGGAACGGTTCGAAGTTCCGACCGAAGCTCCGCAATCGCGGTGGCACCGTCCGGCACGGCGAGGTCGCCCTGCCGGAGAGCTTCCGCCCCTGCGACAGACCTGTGACTGCGACTGTGACTACGGGTCACACTTCGCTGTCGCCATCTGAGAATTTGAGGCGTTTCTGGTTGGCCCACGTTTTGCTTACACCTTGGGCATGCGTTGGGTCCTGATCTCGTGGTTCTTTTTCGCTCTCGGGTGCGCCCCGTACGTGCACTCACCCCCTGGGCGGAGCTTGCCGCTCGAGACTTCCAAGACGCTCCACCCGCGCGAGACCGGGGTCCAGTTCGAGGGGGGTGGCGGCGCTGGCGCCGACATCGGGGTGCCCGGGTTTACGCTACGAGTTCGGCACGGGCTCGTGAAGCACCTGGATGCGAGCGCGGAGTTCAACTTCTCGAGCATTCGTCCTGACAGCAGTTATCGCTTCGAGGGCGCGAATCCGTTCGTCTTCTCAGGAAGGATCGGGGTGAAGTACGCCATCATCGATCACGTTGCCCTCACCGCCGG
This sequence comes from uncultured delta proteobacterium, assembly GCA_963842915.1. GTDB lineage: Bacteria > Myxococcota_A > Polyangia > Polyangiales > Houyiibacteriaceae > SG8-38. The sequence continues at coordinate 384,818 of CAWJII010000006.1, forward strand.
TTGCGCGGTCGGAGGTTGGGCCGGTGGTGGATTCGTGAGCCCGGATCTTTCGCTCATCCTCGCGTACGAGAACCCCTACTTCATTCCGTTCGCGTCAGCGGGCGGCTACACGAGCCACCCCTTCAATGAGAAGCTGGTCGCACTCCGCGATTTCGATCCGCCAATCCACAGCTTCGTCGGGGTCCCCGTGCTCACATGGGGGTGGACCGCCTCAGGTGGCTTCCGGATTCCAGTCATACACGACGTCAAGCCTCGCACGACGCCGCCGGCAGTGCTCTTGGGATTCGGGTTTCGTGGCGCAATCTTCGACGACGGATGGGACATCGCTGGCGCGTCCGCGACGGAAGGGCGCCGCAAGGAACTCTACTTCTACGGCATGGTCGGCTTCGAATACGTCTTCACGCCGAAGCGAGCCCGCGCGAACTGAGTTCTCGCGGGCTCGCTCAGCGCATTCGGAGCATTTTCAGAGACGAATTGCGCCGCACCAATCGCTATGTCGCGTGGCTCGCCGCCCGGACTGGGCTTTCTGTTCTGGCTATGCCCATGATCGTCGATCGGCACCCCAGAGTTTCCGGAATTCCAAGGGCGGTTCATGAGGGTCTGCCTCGGAATCACCGGAACTCAAGCCGCGGGCGCCCGGAGCGCCTCCCAATCCCTCAAGAACCCCACAATGGAGTTCCAACTTCGCGTCGTTGGGGTCACCGCCATCGGAGCCCGGCTTCGGTCGGGTTTTTCCATCGAAATTGGCGCAGCCCAGCCATGGAGACGAGACTGATGTAGTCTCCGGGGATCCTGGGACGGTTCGCTGTGAGAGCGTTGACAAAAAGATGGACGCCAAACGAAATCGAAGGGGTGCTCTCCACTTTGCGAGCGGGGCGAGCGTCCCAACCATTCGGACTGACCGACGAGAACCGGTTGGACCTACGTGGCATACCGATGCCCGTCTGCACCAAGCTCTATGCATTGCGGCTTCGCGATTATGATTTCTCCGGTGCCAAGCTCGATTCTGGTTGGATAGAAAATTGCGTCTTTGAAAACGCCCTTTTCGAGGCCGTCGATCTGTCGGGCTTGGCCGATCATGGCAATCGGTTTCAACAGTGTGTTTTCGACAAGACGAAGTTTCGAGTTGCTGTCTTGGGGTACAAGGGAACTGAGTATGAAGCATGTCGATTTGCGAAGGCCGACTTCGCCCGAACCGCGTTCATCAGACCGGAGTTCAACGGTTGTCAATTCCTCGACTGCAAGCTCAATGGAGTCGACTTCAACGCGAGCTCGTTTGTGAACTGCACATTCGAGGGATCTCTCAAAAGTGTCTGGTTTCGAGGGGGATACGGTTTCCCCGGCGATCCCGACACATTTGGCCCTGCAAGGCCCAACAAAATGCGAAACGTGTCTTTTGCGAACGCGGGCCTGCGTGACGTTCACTTCAGCAATCATTGGGATTTGTCTTCCATCATCCAGCCGCGCGAAGGCGACTTCCGACTGTACCAATCCTGGCGCAGTCGTCTTGAACGCCTTCGCGAGATCTCGAAGGAATGGCTGGCCTCTGACAGGGCCGAAGCACAGGTGTTCGTCAATTCGCACATGGTTCACGCGCAACACCAAGACTCCTATTTGCTCAGCTGCGACGACGTGAAAAGGGAAGTTGGGGCGGAACTTGGCTCTCGCATTCTTGACGCCCTGGGCCAGAATCCAGCATAGCTTCCATGGTTGTCCTTCCTCAGAACGTTGTCCGTCGCGAGATGTGAGCTGCGATGATCGCGAAGGTGACCAAGCGGACAGAGCTCGGACCTTCGCGTGCGTTGCCGACGGCTCGGCATGCACGAGTCGCTTTGCGCCATCCGCCTTGGCCCTACGCAGTACGCGCAGCCGCGCTTGGATTGCCGTCGTCGAAGCCCATCATGCTTCCCTCCGAAGCTCGTCCCACTCTTCAATGAAAGCGGAAAATTGGTTCCAACTTCGCATCGTTGGGGTCACCGCCATCAAAGAGCCCGGCTTCGGCCGGGCCTTCTTTCTATCGCAAAGCGCAGCCGGGCTACCTCGACCCCGAGCGCGGAAACGTCAACGATTGCGCGGTCGACTGGGTTTTGAGGAGGGACAGGTAGGTCCGGTCACCTTTGACGCGGGTGTTCGCCCGCTGAAACGCCTCCACCACGTGGATCGCGACGTCCGCATCCTCTTGCCGATCGATCCCCTCGAGGTTTCCTGCCCAGTACCATGTGCACCGCTCAGTGCCTTTTCCCCTGAGCATATAGGTCACTAGCCCGCGAAAGCGCGGGCGGTTTGGAGACGCCGCCTCGCTCTTCTTCCACTTCTTCGGCTTGATAATCATCCCGGTCGGGCGAGCCGATCGATCACGCTGCGAATCTGCGCGCTTGTCCTCTCGATCTCAGCGAGTGTTCGTCGAATGTCCGCTTTGTCGCGATGCTCAGTCAGCGTCTTCTTGAGTAGGCCGCCGAGCCGATTCTGTTCGCCCCGAAGCTTTTGGAGCTTCTCGATTTCCTCGAGCGACTCTGCGGTCGGTAAGTCGTGGCTCAACAGGATGCGACGAACCACATCGTTGCGGCTGAGTCCGCTCGCTTCTGCGAGCGCGTTGAGTTGAGTGATGTGCGCGTCTTCAAGCCGTACGGTGACTCGATGCTTCAGTTCCCCCACATGTTCGAGCATAGGCATCACGATCGCGTTGTCTAGAGGGAACTCTGTTCCGAGCGCGCGAATAAGCCGAAGGCGTCGAGCGCGCAACTCGCGCAACCGGTCACGCGATCAGCGAGAGACGGTGGCGCGTGCAGTTTTGTTGGCAGACAAAACTATCCCTTGCCCAACAAAGTTGGGTTCCTTTTGACCTAAGATGAATCAGTTGGAAGTTCTTTGCGCCAATCTGAATGGCAGTGACCCGTATTGCTTTCAAATGACGCAAAACTGCGTCAGCCCGAGTCAAAACGAAGCACTCCAGTTCAAAGCGATTCAACATCCGCCACGACGGAGCAGAACGCGTCACTGTCCATCAATACGAGTCACAGAAAAGGCCACGGAAGCTGCCGGGCGGCCCGCGCAACTTTTTGGGGGGCAAAACCGATAACAGGGGTGTGACGGTTGAGAGGGAAGACAACAAAACAATTCAAGGAGACCCGCGGCTCCGGTATGCGTACCCGTATTTTCGCATGCACCTCGAGGAGATCAGGGCGTGTATCGAATGCGGCTGCTCCGTCAAGAGTGTGTGGCAGGCGTATGCGACGCGAGCGTCCGAGCCATTCCCAGGCTCGTACAGCTCGTTTCTTCGCTACTGCGGCGACCACGGGTTCGGACGCCGCCGAGCGAAGGGAGACACGCGGGCCAACCTCCATCGCAGAGCTGAGGCGTCGCCAGCGCAGCGACCCGACGAGACCCCGCCGAAGCGGGGCGCGTTGAGGGGTCCCAAGCCTGTGGGCAGTGTGCTCAAACGCTTGAATCTGTACCCGCCGCCGCTTGAGCGGCCACCGGGGTTCATTCCATCGGCGGATGAGTAGGCCGATGGCAGCCGCAGAGGCTTTGCAAGGATGTGCAGGAGCAATCGCAAATAGCGTGAAAGGGATCAAGGACGATTCGTGGAGAGGATGTTCGAGGAACTAAACGACGAGCCGATTTTGATCGACCGCTTCGAAGCGGTCCGGCTCTCGGGGGTTTGCGCTAACAGTTTCGACAAGCATGTGCGACCGTCGCTCAGTGAGAGGCGCATCGGCCGCCGGGTCATGTTTGTCAGGAGGGAAGTGATACGATGGCTCGAAAACGGAGCGACGGGTTCCGACTCGTCAAGGATAAACGCTCGGAGGTCTACCTCTGCCGGTTCTGGTACGAGGGCAAGGATCACAAGATCTCGACGCGAACGAGAGATCCTGCGGAAGCTCGAAGAGTCGCCTCCCAGATCTACGCCGAGACTCTATCGGGTCGACGACAAGTAGACGCACCCAAACGCGGGCGGCTTGCGCCGATCGTTGCGGAGTGGCTCGCCGCTATTGAGCCGCCGATCGTAAGCAAGGGTGATTGGGCCGGGTGTGAGCAATCGTGGCGGGTACAACTCCTGCCCCGGTTTCCCTACATTGAGACGTTGACCCCAGCGAGCATCGAGGACTTCTATCGCGCTCGACTGCGCGAGGTCGTGCGCGAAACGGTGCGGAAGGATCGTGCGGTGTTGCTCCGGTTCACCAAGTGGGCGAGCATGCCAGGCCGCGACTACCTACCACCCATCGAGGTGCCACCACTCGCGCGCAAGGCAAAGGGCGTCCCCGCGATACAGGGCCGAAACGTCACGAAGATCGACCGGGTAGAGGTGCTCTCGATTCTGGAGCTTCTCCCGCGGCACGGCGAGCGCAAACACAAGCCGGTGCGTGCTCTCGTTACGTTGGCGGCCGAGTATGGGCTCCGCGCTGAAATGATTCAGAAGCTCCGTGTGCCGGAACACTATGCACTCGGCCATCGTGAGATCCGGATCACCGCGGAGATCGACAAAGAGGGCGAGGCACGGACACTGGAGTTGACACCGCTGGCGCGCGCGGAGCTCGAAGCGATCGCACCCGCGGAGGGTCTGATCTTCGGCCGCTACGACTACCGACGCACGCTGCGGAAGTGGGCGGCCCAGGTGATCGGTGCAGAGCGCGCACGGTACCTGACACTCCGGGACCTACGGCACGCGGCTCTCACAGATCTGGCGGAGGTCACACAGAGCGTCGGGGCTGTGGCAGCCGTGGCCGGTCACCGGGATCTCCGGACCACAAAGTCGATACTTCAACGCCCGAGAGCGCGCGGCTACGGCTGCGCTCAGGGCGCGCACCGCGGCCGACCAGCAACTTGAAATCCCGGCGATAACTGCCACGATAACTGGAACCGTACCTGGAACGGCGCCAACCGGACGGTCGGCCGAAATCATTTTGCCCCGTAAAAACGGGGATGGACGCGTAGCTCAGCTGGATAGAGCGCTCCCCTCCGGAGGCGAATTTAGCCGAAATTTCCAAGCCCGCGTGACCATTGAGTTTCCCCCGCAAAACACGGGGCAAAGCGCTCACTCAAGGGGTGCGTGGTTGTGTCCCGAAATGTCGCCTTGCGGCGCAGAAGTCTTGACAGCATTCTTGACAGCGCGACCGCTGCCTAACGAAGGGAGGGGTCCAGAGGGAAGGCGGTCATGGCACGATCAACGCGACGACATCCGGGCGTGTCCTGGGTCAAGCCCAACGACAAGACGCGGGCCGGATGGCGTGTGCAGTACCGCGACCCGGACACCGGGAAGCTGGTCCGCAAGACGCCGGATGTGCCCGTGGGGAACGCTCGGCAGCGCGAAGACTACGCGGTGCGGCTCCACGACCGATTGCGACAGCGCCGCGAAGCGCTTGACCGTGGCGCACCGAAGCTAAGCGGGAGCGACCTGGGGGAAGCGCTTGACCGCTACTTCGACGCACAGCCCCAACTGCGGCCGGGTGCCGTGGCGGCTTACCGAATCCCCATCGATCGCTTCGCCGACTGGTGCGCCGACAACGGAATCGAGTCCTGCGACGACCTCGACCGGGCCGCCCTTATGTGCTGGCGGGAGTCGGCCGTGCAAGCCGGGCGGCTGACCACGAAGCGATCCGGGAAGCGAGGCGAGAAGAAGGGGAGCCGCCAGCGTAAGAGCCCCCACACGATCAACGGCGAGCTTCGCAAAGTGGGGACCGCGCTGCGATACCTCGCCGACTGCGATCTCTTCGCTCGAGTCTCACACGACGACATCCGTCGCGCCTGCAAGCCGCTTCCCGCCCCCGTGGAGCGCAAAGACTACTTGAAGACAGCGGAGTTGAAGCGGCTCTTTGCGGCTGTGAAGCGCCACGACGCCCAAGCGGTGCGACGTCGTGAGACGTGGACGGGACAACGACCCTTTGACCCCGTGGGACCGTTTCTTGCTTTCGTCCTGTTGACCGGCATGAGGCGCGGCGAAGCGCTGGCGCTGACGTGGGACGACCTCGACCTCGACGCGCTCGACGCCAACGGCAACAAGGTCGGCGAAATCTACGTCCGAGCGTCGGGCAGCAAGACGTCGAAGGCGCGCACCGTGGGCCTTGAGGTGTCGCCCGCGTTGCGGCGTCTGCTGGCCGCGCAGAGGCTAGCAACGGGCGGGAAGGGCAAGGTGTGGCCGCAGAGCAAAGGGGGCGCCGTCGCGGCGCACAAGCGGCTCGTCGAAGAGTTTGGAGCGCCCGAGCGCTTCAACTGGCAGATCCTACGCGTGACCTGCGGCACGTACCTGAGCAACGCGCCCGCGATCTACGGCAGCGCGTCGGCGTTCTTTTCGGCTCGCCAGTTGGGGCACAGCGTCGAAGTCGCCCAGAAGCACTACGTCGGATTGATTCGCGGGATTCCGAAGGACGCGCACGACCTCGAAAGCGCGATGCAGATCGGCAAGGAAGTCGACGCGGTGATCGGAGCCGTGACGACGCCGACGAAGGCCAAGATCCGGAAGATCAGGTAACCCCCCACTTACCTGAAAACCCGTGACCTGAGCACGCATTTCCGCGCACGTTAGCGGGGATGCAAAGCCAACTAGACGTAGACGCAGCCGTTGCCTCGCTCGCCGCGCTCAACACGCGCAACGAGGTAGCGGCTTTCCTTCGATGCCGTCCGCGCTTCGTCAGCAAGCTTGTTGACGAGGGCGAGTTGACTGCTGTGCAGCGCCGCGCTCGCGGGGTCGGAAGTCGCATGCTGATCCCGCGTGAATCGATCCGCGCCTACCTCGAAAGGTGCGCCCGATGAGCAACCCCAATTGCGAACGGCCCTGCCTCACCAAGCAGAGCCGCTCCGAAACCGAAACCTTCGCGGGGACTTCGATCAATGAATACCTACCCTAGCGGGGCGCGATCGTCCAGCGCTACCCGTGAAGCGCGACAGGCCGTCGTCGACGATCTCCGCGAACTGTGCGCCTGGTACGAGTGGGGCTCGCAGCCGCACTACTCGGTGATCGCCGAAGCGTTGCAGGACGCCGCCGACGCCGTGCGGGTCCACGCGATGAGCCTCGAAGCCGCCGCCGTGCTGATTCACGTTTGGGGCCACTTCGTAGGCCGCGAGGCCGCCGTAGGAAACGCGCTGCCGAGCTACGAGCAAAACGAACGGATCGCCGCAATTCGGTATGCCGTCGCGGACCTGACCAAGATGCTGGAAGCCGCACCTGAAGCCGAGAAGCCGCGCCTCGCGAAGTTACTGCGCGAGCAGCTCTCGATCCTCGACAAGCAGAAGAAGGAATTGAAATGGCCGACGTAGAGCGAAAAGCGCGATTGGCACTCGCGAAGGTCCAGCCCGACAGCGAGTTGCCGAAGCGAATAAAGGTCAACCTTCCGGCCGCAGTACGACGGCTGGCAGAAGACGACTGGCAATCGCTTCGACTCAACGCACGCACCGGCGAGCTTGTCTTCGTCGAGCGCCCACCCTGCGAGACAGCGCACCGATCGTTTCCAGCGGCTCTCGTTGACGCGGACTTCACTTCAATCGTCACAGCGTTTGACAGCGAGAACGCCACGGTTGCCCGAGAAACCGTGATTCAGGCCGCGATGCGGGCCGCGTCCTTTCGGAGCTTTGACCCGGTAAAGGATTACCTCGACGCGCTGACTTGGGACTTAGAAGAACGACTGCCGTGGTGGTTGCAGACCTACTTCGGTGCAGAGGTCGACCGCAACGACGACGAGGACGGGCAAAAGAAACAAGCTCAGTGGACCCGAGAAATCGGACGCCGGTGGATGATCGGCGCTGTCGCTCGTGTCTATGACCCTGGTTGCCAGGTGGACACCATTCTAATTGCAGAGGGACCGCAAGGCGTTGGGAAGTCGAGCGCGTTTCGAGCGTTGGCCGTGCGTGACGATTGGTTTGCAACGGACCTGCCGGACATTCGGACGAAGGACGCGGTGCATCATTTGCTTGGGCCGTGGATCATTGAGCTGGACGAGCTCGACGCGCTGAGCCGAAAAGAAGCGACGAGCGTCAAGAGTTTTGTCAGCCGACGCACCGACCGCGCACGGTTGAGCTACGAGCGGTTGGCGACGAATCACCCGCGGCGTGTTGTCTTCTGCGGCACCACAAACGAAGACGCTTACAACAGCGACGCCACCGGGGGACGCCGCTTCTGGCCCTTCAAGGTGTGCGGCGCGATCGATGTCGCCGGCATCCTCAAAGACCGGGACCAACTGTGGGCCGAAGCCGTCGCGCAATACAAGGCCGGCGTGCATTGGCACATCGACAGCGACGACCTCGAAAGCATCGCCCAGGCCGAGCAGCAAAAACGATTCAAGGCTTCACCGTGGCTCGACGAGGTTGAACGGTTTCTCACCGGCAAAACAGAGGTGGGCGTTAGCGACATCCTCGAGCACCTCGACATTCCCAAGGGACAGCGCGGGCAGCACCATTTGAACGAAGCGGTGCGCTGTCTCCAACACTTGGGGTGGAAACGGACGCAGGTGCGGCGCGGGGGCAGGCGCGTCCGCGTCTACCTGAACGATGACAACAAATGACGGGCGTCATGGTGACGCTCAAGAACACAGAGAAGGAAAGCGAAATGCAGATAAACGTAAACAAGTACTACCCTGAACGATTCATCAAAGCAGAGCACCTTGACGGGCCGTCGTTAGCGACTGTCGAGGGCGTGTTTGAGCAAGAGCTGACCAACAACGACGGCAAGAGCGAGGACAAGCCCGTGGTTCGGTTTGCTGAACCGGTTTGCGAGCATGGACCCCAAGAGCTGGTCTTGAATAAGGGCCGACTGCAAGCGCTCGTCGAGGCGATGGGGACCACCGACACCGACGGGTGGATCGGGAAGACGATCACGATCTACCCCGACAAGGTGCGGGCGTTCGGCAAGTTCGTCGATACCGTCTGCATCACGCCGAAGCTGGCAAGCGAGGACGAACTCAGGGACGGCGAAAACGTTCCGTTCTGATGGGGGAAGACATGGCCCAGCAAAAGAGCAAGATTCGACAATTGCAGCGCAGAGCTAAGAGCGCCGATGAAGGGCTTGAAGTTTGGCGCAACGAAGCCCGAGCGATCGAGATGCGCCGGCTGCAAAGCCGGTCCTTCGGTGCAGGGAAGCGAACCGCCGAGCGGCAGGTCGAGCAAGAGGACCGTCAGTACGTCTTGCCGTTCCACTAGAGCAGAGGGCGTTCTCGCGTCGCGTGTCTGCACACAAGGCACGCGGCGCGGGGGCGTCACGCCTTTAGGTAAGGTGTCACGGGTACGCAAAAACAGACCCGTGACGCAAACCCCCAACCATTCCGCCTAAGTCACACCTGTCACGGGTGTCACGGGTCGCGCACATATAGGGAAACCGTGAGAGGGGTGCTGTTAAAGAACGGGGGCTTAATAGGTGTCACGGGGTGACAGGGTGGGACACCCGTGACGGGATCGAGGAAACGCTAGTGATTACGC
>CAWJII010000007.1:0-333562 GCA_963842915.1 uncultured delta proteobacterium
AGAGGCAGTCGTGGTCGTACCGCATCCGCAGGATGCTCGTCACAGTCTGTGCAACACCAACGTCGGGTGCGGCCGTCACCTGACGAAGCGGCGCCTCACCGAAGATCGCACTGATGTCCACCCATCGCTGCGCCGTGACGTTGATAGGACCGAGGATCTCACCGGACCCATCCACAGCGGTCACGTCCACCCCGAAGCCCGGGAGCTTTTCGAACCAAATCTCGAGATTGGTCACTGTCGCCGGATTGGTGAGGGCGCCGAGGTCTTCCTCAAAGAACGCCCAGGTCAGTGATTCTCCAGGGTTGAGTGAAACCGGCGCGACCTCATCGGAGCCTAGCCCATCGATCGCAAAGGTGACGTTGCCACCACCGGGAGTCACGCGATAGCCCTTGGGTATATCCTCAAAAATCGGCACGGGATCCTCGCCATCCAGCAAGTCCCAGTCCACGGAGAGGCCCGGCGTCGGCGTTCCTGTACAGCCCACGGCGCCGCCCGCGCCACTACCACCTGCTGCGCCGCCACCTCCAGTGCCGCCGTTCCCAGCCCCGCCACCCGTTCCAGCAGAGCCACCGATACCAGCGGTGCCCGACGTCTCGCCGCAGCCCATGCCGCCGAGTGCCAGTACGAGAACCAATCCGATCGAATAACGCACAGAAACCTCCTGGTTGCCCAAGGCGTTGCAGTCTCCGTGCCACGCGGCAACAGTCGTGATTTCCCGTGGGTCACGAGACTTTGTCGCGCAGGTTTTGCATCACTAAGGCGGGCGCGCAGCCGATACATGTCGAGAACCTCGTCTCTTGGGCCCATCCGTCGTCGATGCGATCGGCGAGCGCACCACGTTCCGTGCGCCGGAAGAACGAATCCCGATGTCATTCGGGTAGAGTCGAGGACCGCGAGCGAAAATTGCGCAACGGATGCGCCGGCACGCTCCAAACGCAAAGGCTGCGCCCAAGAGTTCGGCGTCCTCGTGCACGCCATCACTCTCATGCCGACGTTGACCGATGACCGCCTCCCAAACCATTCGCGGTCGCCATCGGTAGTGCAATCGCTGCGCCAGGGCCGTTCGCTCGCGCGCGCAATTGCTGGAGAACTCGCTGGCATAGCCCATGCATCTACTTTGCTCGATTTGGCAGCGTCCTGTTGCGAAGACGAGGTGGATCATGCGCGGCTTGTTTGGGATTGTATGCGTCTGCGCGCTGGGGTTCATCCTCTCGCTGGGGTGCAGCGAGACGGTGGACAACGGCGGCAGCGGTGGCACTGCTGGCGCCGGTGGCATGGCGGGCGAAGGTGGGGCGGCCGGCGAAGGTGGAACCGGTGGAGCGGCAGCAGCCTGTACCCTGACTGGTCAGTGGGAGACGGTCGGTTCCTGGGGAAACGATGCGCTCGGCTACGGCAACGTCGCCGTTGTGCAGAGCCCGATCGACGATAGCCTTTGGCAGGTGGTCTCGCGCGCAAACGGTGCCGGTTACAACTACATTGTCCTGTTCCGATCCGGCGATGGCGGGGCCAGTTGGGTGGAGGAGGATGCCTGGGATTTCCCTCCCGGGCGTCGAGGCTGGACGACGGGCGCGGATATCACGGCCAGTGGAACCATCTTCGTCGTCCTTCATGAGAACTCGGACGCCAACACGGACAGGGACGCGACGCTCTTGCGTTACTCGCCGGGGACCGCTCTGACCGAGGTTGGGAGCTTCCTACCGCCGGGCAGCAACGACACCCGTCCCGACAAACTCGCCGTGCGTGGAGATGAGGCCTGGTTCATCGCGCGCGACGTCACGCAGGTCCCTGCAGACTACCATATCGTCAGGTACGCAAACGGCACGATCGAATCGTTTGATGTCATGGAGTACGGCGACAACGTGGTCGTCCTCGACCTCGCCGTCGCCCCGAACGGCAAGCTCTGGGCAGTCGGCCAAGGGCACGATGAAGCGACCGACACTTGGCGTGCGACCATCTGGGAGGAAGGCGACGTGGGGTTCGCGTTGTTGGCGGAAATCGAGCGGACCCCGGGCGTGGATGAATCCGATACGATGATGGCTCTGGCGTTCGACGACGCCGGCCGGTACTGGGCCTCGTACTACACGATCGACAACGAGCAGTATCGCTGGCGGTCGGGGTCGGGGTTGGTCGGCGCGCCCCAGACCTCGTTCGCTTGGAGTGATGATTTCCGTCTCGAACCCAGCAAGGCGAGTCAGACGACACGCATCGCGGTCCATCCATCGGGCGCTGTGTTCACCGGCGGCCGCGCGGCCGACGCACTCGATTGGCAATGGGGGATCGTTCGCGAGGGGACGACAGAAGGGTTCTCGCTCTCCGACAAGTTCATTCACGAGCGCGACGGCACCTACCTGTCGGATGTCTCGAGCATCCTCATCGACAAGCAAGGCAACGTCTGGGCCGCATACATGTCACGCCCCGGGATTTGGTTCCCGAAGCTCACGACTTTGCGAAAGATGGCCTGCCTCGATACCGAACCTCCGGAGCCCTCCTGCATCGGGTCAGGCGACCAGGACGACATCAACGAGGTCCTCACCAAGCCGGGCTCCGTTGCGATGCTGTGCCAGGGCGCGGAGTTCGAGCTGAGCGCGCCGCTCGTGTTCACGGATGAGGGCCAGCAGGTCTATACGGAAGGGCTTCCGACCGATGACCGGCGTGCGAAGCTGAGGATCGCATCCGATTCACTCGTCACAGCCGTCGACATGCTCGGACGCTCCAACGTGGTCCTGCGCAACGTGATTGTCGATGGGAGCCGGCCGGCCTTTGGCTATCGGCCAAGCGGCGCGCTGATCCAGGCCGGTGGCAGCGTCTCCGGACAGGTCGTTCGCTCGGTCAAAGCCTTTGAGCCGCGGCATTGGTCCATTCTGCACCTGTTCGAGGGAGGTGAGCCGCAGTGCACCGGGGCAACGGTAGAGGACAACGAGCTCGGCCCTGCCGGCCAGCCCGATGGCAACTGGGCTGACGGCATTTCGCTGGCCTGCAGAGACAGCGTCGTTCGGAACAACACAATCGTCGATGCAACCGACGGAGCGATCGTGATCTTCGCGGCGCCGGGTTCGATCATCGAGGACAACGTCATCCGTGCCGAGACTCGAACCCTGTTGGGCGGCATCAACCTGGTCGACTACGCCGTCTATGGGGGGAGCTACACGAATACTCGAGTGCGCGGAAACGTGATCGACGCGGCGGGCGCAGTGATCCGGATCGGGATGGGGATGGGCTGGCGTGTCTGGGTGTGCCTCGACCCAGCCAGCTCCGAGGACCCGAGCATCTACGGAGGCTCCGTGACAAACAACACCTTGATGGGTGACCACATGCAGTATGGGTTTGCGGTCGATGGCGTTCGAGACTGGACCGTGACGGGAAACATCGACCTCGCCACCCACACAGGGACGCCAACGCTCGACTGCAATGGGCAGCTGGCGTCACCGCCGGCCGGCTTCCAAATCCACAGCGCCCGAGCGCAGGGCAACTTCCAGCCCGAGTTCACGGAGGCCTTTCTGGAGCTCGCACTCTGGGCTGTCGACGGGCCGCCGTAGTCGCCCAGAACCGCCCGGCGGACCTGCAAACTCGCCGCCAGAACCCTGTGAGCCCTCGGGATGGTAATGCGCCGAGACCGCTGTAACTCTTCAAGCCTTTTAGAGAGAGTTGAGCTCTATCGCCACGGGAACGCCATTTCGAAGCGTCTGGAGCACCACGCAGCAATGCTCTGCGGCAGCCAGTAGCTTGGCTTCTAGTTTCGGCATGGTTCCCGGCGCGAGCTCTAAATCCACTCGCACGTTCATTTGCTGAAACCCGACCGGGGTCTCTTTGGACACACAGAGGGTGCCGCGTACGTCGATGTCCCCCGCAACGGTGACCGTCAACTTCGTAATCTCGACGTCGAGCTGGCCTGCAATCTGACGGAGCGTCGAATCTGCGCAAGCAGCCAGCGCGGAACAAAGAATGTCGCCCGGATTCGGAAAATCATGCAGACCACCAAGCGCGCGATGCACTCCGACGGGGACTTTGACGCCATAGCCGAGACCCAGCTCGACTTCGCTGTGCAGCGGGTCGCTTGGTGCGTAGCGGGTTTGCACCGTGCGGGCTCCATCTTGAATCAACGCGCAGTCCGGATGCTTGCGATAGGTTTGGATGCGCTCGAGGCGGCGTCGATTGAGAGATGCTGTCGGATTGGGCTCTGGCGTGGAAACTGCTGCTTTCATGGTTCACCCCTTGGTTGTAGTGCTTTGAGCAATGCTCTACCCAAGTGGCGCTAGAACCGATCGAGCGACCGCCAGCTCAAGCATGGCGGGCCAGGGATTGTGAAAGGGGGGCATGAAAGATAGGATCTCGGCGTGCCCAGCATCCGATTTTGCAAGACTCCAGACGGCAAACGCCTCGCGTACGCACTCGATGGTGATGGGCCGCCCATCGTCTTTCCGGCTTGGTGGATCAGCCACGTCGAAAAAGACTGGGAGCGCGAACCGTTTCGGGAGTTCTTCAGCGCCCTTGCGCAGCATCACCTCGTGGTTCGCTACGATCGGGTTGGTGTGGGCCTGAGCGATCGGGACCGCGATCCGAAAGACATCACAGTGGACCGCGAAGTCGAACACATGGGGTCCCTCGTCGACCATCTCGGACTCGACAAGTTCACGCTTTTCGGCGTGTCCTGCGGCGGTCCAATCGCGATCAGCTACGCGGACCGGGAGCCGTCGAGGGTACGCAACCTCATCTTGCACGGATCTTATCTTTGCGGCGCCAGCATCTCTGACCCCGAAGTCCGAGAGGCCCTGGTTGGTCTCGTTCGTGCGAGCTGGGGCGTCGGTTCCAAGACATTGGCTTCGATGTTCACACCAGACCATTCGCCCGAAGAGGTTCGACGGATCACCGCCATGCAGCGCGAATCGGCGAGCAGCGAAACGGCAGCACGGCTGCTGATGCTGACCTATTCTGCCGACATGACGGCGGTAGCGCCCGGGATTGCGGCCCCCTGTCTGGTGACGCATCGACACCAGGACGGCGTGATCCCCTTTGACGCCGGGCGCGAGCTCGCCGCGAGTCTACCCGGTGCTTCCTTCGTGCCGCTCGACGGCAGAGCGCACCCACCATGGGAAGGAGACAGTGCGGCGCTACTCGAACAGGTCTTCGACTTCCTAGGCACCGGCCCCACGACGAGGACGGCTGGCGTCTCCTTCGCGATGGCCCCGAACGAGAACGCGCTCGTCCGGCGGGGCGAGGTGTGGTCGCTGTCGTTCAACGACGCGCAGGCGCTTCTCAAACACAGCAAGGGGCTCGTCGACTTGGCCGCACTCCTAGCGAATCCCGGCACGGAAATCGCCGCTGCGACGCTCATGCACGGTGCGGAGCCCGCCGCGGCGCCTGTTGGCAGCGATGACATGCTCGACGACCGCGCGAGAAGCGAGTTCCGGGCGCGAGTGCAGACGCTCGAAGAAGGTTTGCAAGAAGCTCGCTCCTTCAACGACCTCGGCCGGATCGAGCGCCTCGAAGCAGAGCGCGATGCGATCCTCGCGGAGCTGCGCGTAGCGACCGGGCTTGGCGGCCGCAGTCGCAAGCTCAAGGACCCGAGCGAGCGAGCGCGCAAAGCGGTGAGCGCACGAATCCGCGAGAGTATTCAGCGCATTGCCGAGGCTCACCCCGCGGCGGGTGAGCATTTTACCGACGCAGTACATACCGGCGCCTTCTGTTGCTATGAGCCGAAAAGCAGCGTGAACTGGCGACTCTGATTCTGCCAGGAGCTTCCTAGCGAACTGCGCGACGCGCTCTAGCGCCTCCGAGAGTGACAAAGGAGAGCTCTATGACTCATCTCGATCCACAAGACGCCACCCCCGGTTCGGCCACCATGTCGGCCCCAACGCGATGGGCCATTTTGGTCTACGGCGTCATCTGTTACCTCGCGTTTCACGTTAGCTTCGTTTGGCTGGTGTTGTTCCTCAACGACGTCCCGATCGTCTCGACGATCAACTCCGGCACCGCACGACCCTGGGCGGTGGCAATCGCGATTAATCTCGGACTCGTGTTGCTGTTCGGCTTGCAACACAGCGTCATGGCACGCTGGTCGTTCAAGCAAGCCTGGACGAAGATCATTCCAGAGCCCGCGGAGCGCCCCACCTTCGTGCTAGCGACCGTCGCTTGCCTCATCGCCGCCTACGTGTTCTGGTCGCCGATGACGACGGAGATCTGGCGCTTCGACCGACCGTTTGCCGTTTATACCATCCTCGGCATCCAGGCGGCCGGCTGGCTGATCCTCGTAGGCGCCACTTTCGCGCTCAACCATTTCCACTTGTTCGGCCTGACTCAGGCCTGGAGTGCGTTCCGGAGCCGAGCCGTTCCTGAGCTCGAGTTCCGCACCCCATGGATGTACCGCGTGGTTCGGCACCCGATCCAGCTTGGCATCCTACTCGGCATATGGGCGGCCCCAGTCATGACGGTCGGGCACTGCGTGTTCGCGAGCGCCATGACGACGTACATGTTCGTCGGCCTCTTCTTCGAAGAACGCGACCTCGTACGCCGCTTCGGCCAGCGCTACCTTGCGTACCGCCAGAACGTGCCAAAAGTCATTCCGCGATTGTGGCCTTCAGACTCGGGCCCCGCAGAGCAGAAGGCTCCGCCAAAGCGAAGCGCGTGGTCACAGGGTTCGTAAGCCGAGGGTTGTCCTTCAGGGCTCGGACACTTCGGCCCGTCCCCGTTTCACTGCTTGAGCGTGGGCCGCTTCGGCAGGTGGCGCAGACCCATCCAGGCAAGCGCTCCGATGTGTTTGGCAACCTCCTCGACCGCCGGCTTGCGCTCCGCGGTCCACCACTTGCCGACGAACGTCACCATTCCGATGAGCCCGTTGGCGTAGATCGGCGCCGCCTTGGAATCGTAGCCGGCTTCCTTGAGAGCCGACACGAACACGTCGCCCACCCGATCTGCCATGTCATTGAGCAGACTCGACATGGAGCCACGTGACGCAGTGAGCGGCGAGTCCTGCGACAGCACCGCAAAGCCGTCGGGGTGGTCTTTGACGTAGTTCAGAAAAGCGAGCGAGGCGTGCTCGACGCGCTCGCGCGGGGATCCTGACGAGATGGCTTCGACGATGCGCCGCTCCACGTAGTGCATCTCACGATCGACGACGACTGCGTAGAGCCCTTCCTTGCCACCGAAGTGTTCGTAGACGACCGGCTTGGACACCTTGGCGCGCTTGGCGATCTCCTCCACCGAGGTGCCCTCGTAGCCGTGCTTGGCGAAGACCGCGCGCCCCACCTCGATGAGCTGAGCGCGACGTTCGGAGGCCGGGAGCCGGCGGGTTCTGCTAGTCATTCCGCGATAGTAATACGACATGCGTAAGTTACGCCATCGTTAATCCTCGATACATCGCGCCATATTTGCAGTAAAATAAGGCATAACAAGAAATCCTTGACTCTTTTCTACGGTGTCGTAGGTTACGTATCAGTAAGTTACTGTTGCGGAGGTTGCTGATGATATCGATGGAAGGGATCGCGAGCGCTTGGACGAACACGCGGAGCACGGCGCTCCGGCGCCTGCTTCTCGATCGACAGGCGGAGTTCTGGATGGGCGAGCTGGACCCGGTCCGCTCGATGGACGAGATCCGCGCCCGCGTCGTTGAGCTGGTCGAGGAGACCGAGGACACCAAGACCTTCGTGCTCCAGCCGAACACGGCCTGGCCCGGGCATCGCGCCGGGCAATACACATCGATCGAGGTCGAGATCGACGGCGTGCGGGCACGTCGCTGCTACTCGATCTCATCGGCCCCCGGCGAAGCGCTGGTCTCGATAACGGTCAAACGCGTGTCTGGCGGCCGTGTGTCTTCGTGGCTGCACGAGGAAGTCCGCACCGGTGACATCGTGCGTCTCGGTGCCGCGACCGGCGACTTCGTGCTGCCCACGCCGACACCGGCGAAGATCCTGCTCTTGAGCGGCGGCAGCGGCATCACGCCGGTCATGTCGATGCTGCGCGATTTGGCCGCGCGCGACGCGATCCACGACCTCGTCTTTGTCTACTACGCGCGGAGCCGCGCCGACGTGATCTTTGGTGAGGAGCTCGCGGACCTCGCCGCAGGCCACGCCGGTCTGCGCTTGGTCCTGTGCCTCGACGACGAGGCGTCGGCGCCGCGTGGCTTCGACGAGGCGCGCTTCGCGAAGCTCGTCCCTGATTTCGCCGAGCGCTCGACCTTCCTGTGCGGCCCCGGGCCGCTGATGGATCGCGTCGAGCAGCTGTGGGAGGGCGCGGGCGCGTCCGACCTGCTCGAGCGCGAGCGCTTCGCCCCTGCGCCGACGCTGGCACCGGTGCTCGCCCCCACCAAAGAGGTACAGCTGCGGCTCGCGCGCTCCGAGCGCGACGTCGTGGCCGGTGGCGCCGGGACGCTGCTCGAGCAACTCGAGCGAGCCGGCGAGCGACCGGCCAACGGCTGCCGCATGGGCATCTGCCACAGCTGCAAGTGCCGCAAGTACAGCGGCACTGTGCACAACCTCATCACCGGCAAGGTGTCGAGCGAGCCCGACCAAGAGATCCAACTGTGTATCTCGGTACCCCGCTCCGATCTGGAGCTGGACCTGTGAAAGGAATTCCCATGACTACGCAAAGCAAGAACCTGACGCGCGAGGAGGCCGATGCCTTCGGCCGCGAGCTCGACGCCCTTCGACAGGAGGTCGTCGCCGACCTGGGCGCGCGCGACGTCGAGCACATTCGCCAGATGATCCGCACCGTGCACCGGAGCGAGGCCGCCGGCCGCGTGCTTTTGCACTTCGGGCTGGGGCCCGTGAGCTTCCTGCTCGGGACGAGCGCACTCGGGCTGGCCAAGATCCTCGAGAACATGGAGGTCGGGCACAACATCATGCACGGCCAGTACGACTGGACGGGGGATCCGGCTCTCGACTCGCAGCGCTACGACTGGGACAACGTGTGCACCGGCGACGACTGGCGCCACTCGCACAACTACGAGCACCACACCTTCACCAACATCCTCGGGAAGGACCGCGACATCGGCTATGGCTTCTTGCGCGTCGCGCCCGAGCAGGCCTGGAGGCCGCTGCACCTGACGCAGCCAATCGTCGCTACGCTCCTAGCGCTCTTCTTCCAATGGGGCGTGGGCGGACACGACCTGCGCATCGACGAGCTGTTTGCCGGCAAGCAGACGCCGCGGGAGCTCGGCAAGCGTGCGCGTCCCTTCGTGACCAAGGCTGCCTGGCAACTGTTCAAGGACTACGGGTTCTTCCCAGCGCTGGCGCTGGCCAACGCGCCGCGAGTGGCGCTGGGCAACCTCGTGGCCAACGGCGTGCGCAATGTGTGGACCTTCTCGGTCATCTTCTGCGGCCACTTTCCCCAAGGCGTGCGCGTCTACGAGGAAGTCGAGACGGAGAACGAGAGCCGCGGCCAGTGGTACGTGCGCCAGCTGAACGGCTCGGCGAACATCGAGGGCGAGCGCTGGCTGCACGTGCTCACTGGACACCTGAGCCACCAGATCGAACACCACATGTTCCCGGACATCCCGGCAGCGCGCTACCCCGAGATGGCCCCGCGCGTGCGCGAGATCTGCGCGCGCTATGAACAGAGCTACAACACAGGCAGCTTCCGGCGCCAGCTGAGCAGCGTCATCAGACGCCTCGTGCGCCTGTCGCTGCCCGGTCCGAAGCAGACGGCGAAGGCGAGGAGCCCCAAACCCGAAGAGACCATCCCCCAGTTGACGTACCGCATCGGCCGCATGACTGCGAGCTACTGAGGTCCAGACCAGCCAAGGAGAATCACATGAACGAAAAAGCACTCTATCAGCAGAAGATGCAAGCTCGGTTGGACGAGTGGAAGGCAGAGATCGCGAAGCTCAAGGCCAAGGCGTCAGGGGCAAGCGCAGATGTTCAATTGGACGTGAACAAGCAAATCAAGGTGCTGGAACGCAATCTCGAAGAAGGCAAAGCGAAGCTGTCGGAGATTGCGGAGGCTAGTGAAGGAGCCTGGGAGTCGATCAAGGACGGTGTCGAATCGGCTTGGGACTCACTGAAGTCCGCGGCAACCGACGCTGCCTCGAAATTCAAGACATGAGACCTGCGGCGGTGTCCGCCAAAACTCACACTCTTCAGCTCGTCCGCGTTTCGGAGAAAGAATTACGTATGACCAGGTAAGAATTACGTATTCCTCGCGGCCTACGGTGTCACTACGTTAAAGGTGCGGGCCGAGACAAGAGGAAGGTCCTCAGATGTTTGGTTCGCAGATCGGGGGTACGTCATGCGACAATCACGACATCTAGTATCGTTGAGAACGTTCGCCTTGGCGTTTGCAGTCGTTTTTTCGCCAGCGTTCATGCAGATTGACGGTGGCGGTTGCCAGGGCGACACAACACTTGCTGCGCTTGAGTTCAGGCCGTTTCGCATGCCAGGAATGGAGCTTCCTCAGGATGTGATCCAATTTGAACCCGACGTGCAGCTCTATGAGGTGACGCTTCCGGTCTACGTCACTCAGGCGATGTTGGTCCTCGAGGCGTCCGATCCCGCGGCGGATCTCGCTGTCCAGTGCTACTGCGATGATGGTTTCGTCGAGGGACACCAGATCGATGAGGTTCTTGGTTGGACGGTCATCGATCTACCGGAAGGCAATAGTCGAGTGAAAGTCTTCGTTCGACCTTCCGGCGGTGGCGAGGGATGTTACATCATCCGAATCACGCGGGAGCCAGTTCCGTAACTGAGCCCTCATAGGCGCGCGACGACCCGACCTTGGTTTGCCTCGGTCGGGTCGTCTCGTTCCAGGTCGTCCCGGCGACTCAAACCAGCGAGGGCCTCACCCTGCTCTGCGGCGTCTGAGTTGACCGGCGCGCCGCGGGAGCGTTAGCTTCCTGCATGACCAACGTCAGCGTCCTCGGAGCTGGGGCCTTCGGCACCTCCCTTGCCCTGTACTCTTCGAACTTGGGTCACCGCACCCGTGTCTGGGCCTACGATGAGGGGCTGCCCGAGCGGGTCGCCGCCGAAGGACAGAACGCAGCCTACCTCCCCGGTTTTCCAACGCCCGAGGATCTGCTCTTCACGAACGACATGGCGACGGCCCTCGACGGGGCCGACTTGGTTCTGCTGGTGGTGCCGTCGAGCTTCATGCGCACCGTCTCGGCGCAGGCCGCTCCGCATTTGCCGCCGGACGCGCTGGTCACTTCGACCGCCAAGGGCATCGAGCAACAGAGCCTTGCGCTGATGAGCGACGTGCTCGCAAAGACCTTGCCCGGCCACGCACGACACGCGACCTACCTTTCGGGCCCGAGCTTCGCAAAAGACATCGCTTCGCAGCTCCCCGCGGACGTGAGCCTCGCCGCAAGCGACATCGACACGGCACGCCGCGTCCAGGAGATCCTCCATTCCCCGCTTCTTCGGGTCTACGCGAGCGACGACGTCGTCGGGGTGCAGCTAGGTGGCGCCTTGAAGAACGTCATTGCCGTGGCCTGCGGCGCTGCGTACGGCCTGGGCCTCGGCGCTTCGACGGTGGCCTCACTGATGACCCGCGGCCTCGCCGAGCTGACACGCCTAGGCGTCGCGCTCGGCGCAAACCCGCTCACTTTTCTCGGCCTCGCCGGCGTCGGTGACCTGAGCCTCACCTGCAACGGCGAGCTTTCGCGAAACCGTCAGCTCGGCCAGCAGTTGGCCACGGGCAAGACCGCCAAAGAGATCGTGACTTCTCAGAAAGCCGTCGCGGAGGGCTACCGCACTTCGATGGCAGTTCACCAGCTCGCGACCCGGGAAGGCGTGGACATGCCGATTTCCGAAGCGGTCTACAAGGTCTGCCACGAGGGCGCCTCGCTCCCCGAAGAGGCAACGCGTTTGATGACACGCGAGCCCAAAGACGAGCTCGCCGGAATCTTCATCGCGGCGAAGTGAGCCCATCGGCGCGCGAGCGCTGCGTCGGCGCGAGCGGTCAGGGATTCATTTCGTATTCGTCGCGAAGGTCGTAAACCTCTTGCCAGACGCGCTGGTAGCGGCCTTCGTCGAACACGGGCTTGCGAATCATCTTCTGACAGGCCGCCATTTGCACTTCGCTGCTCGAGGGCTTCGAGTAGAGGCTCAGCGCATGCCGTGAAAAGTCGCGGACCATGAAATCGAAGATCTGGTCAATCATGTCATCGGAGATGTCGTAGATCTTGGCGTTCTCCAAAATCAGCTGCCCGTAGACCACCAGCGCGAAGATCTCACCGCCGGCCAGCAGGAAGTCGATGTCTTTTCGCTGTCCTTCGTCGGGAGGAGCGGCGAAGAGCATCCCCTTGAACGCTTCGATCTGCTCGCGGAAGACCCTGAGGTTGGCGGTGTCTCGGCTCGCGTAGGCGATGTTGTAGTCATGGAAGCGAATCTTTCCGAGCCCCTTGGTGGGGCCTTGGTCGAACAGGAAGTCGTCGTTGGCTGCCTGGCTCTGCTGGGCGACCTCCGTGTAGTCGGCGGGCGCAAAGAAGTAGTTCGCCATGAACTTCACGATGAGCGCGATGTTCACGTGCACGGTGCCTTCGAGCTTCGGCAAGGCGCGAATGTCCACGGCCGCCTGCTCGAAGAACATGTCTTTCTCGAAGCCCTTCGCCGCGATGACGTCCCACATCAGGTTCATCACGTCCTCGCCCTGGGTCGTCACCTTCATCTTCACCATCGGGTTGTACAGCAGGTACCGGCGGTCCTCGGCGGACGCGACGCGCATGTAGTCCGCGGCTCGGAGCGCAAAGAGCTTCATCGCGGTGAGGCGCGCATAGGCATCGGTGAACAACTGCTTTACGTGCGGGAAGTCCGTCACGGTCATGTTGTAGAGGCGCCGGTTCGCAGCATGATGAATCGCTTCGTAGAGCGAGTGCGTGCACATGCCTATCGAGGCCCAGCCCAAGTTGTATTTCCCGATGTTCACCGTGTTGAGGGCGCTGTTCCAGGCGTGCTGCCCCTTGGCAATCATGTCGCTTTCTTCGACCGGGTAGTTCTCGAGCGCAAACTCCGAGACGTAGTTCTGGCTCGCGCAGACGTTCTTGATGAGGTGATAGTTCTCGTGCTGCGAGTCCGCGCCGAAGAACACGTATTCATCCGAGTTCGCAAGCTTGCCAAAGGTCGACACGATGGCCGCCTTGTTGCCGTTGCCGATGTAGTACTTGCTCCCGGTCGCGCTGTAGCGGCCGTCGCCCTGCGGCGTGAGGAGCATGTCGGTCGAGTACACGTCGGCGCCGTGCTCTTTCTCCGACAAGCCGAACGCAAAGATCCCACCCTGCTCGAGCGCCTTGGCGGCCCGCTGCTTGATGCTTTCGTTCTCGCTCATCCAGATCGGCCCGAGACCGAGCACCGAGACCTGATAGGTGTACCAGTACTGCAGCCCGTAGAAGCCCAGGATTTCGGCGAACTCGCAAACCCGCCAGGTGTCCCATCGAGAGTCCGGCGCCCCATGGCCTGCCGGCGTGCACATGGTCGCGAAGATCTTTTCCTCTTTGACGAAATCGAGGAAATCCGAGTACCAAACCCGGGCGTGATAGTCCTCTTTGATGCGCGCCTTGCCCTTGCGCTCGAAGAACTCGATCGTCTTGAGCATGACTTCGCGGGACCGCTCGTCGGGGTAGGCACGGCTGTGTTTCTTGGGGTTGAGCAGGAACGTCATCCGGCCTTGATACCACGCCCAGATCGGTTGCAAAAGACGTGCTATCCCTGTGGCAAATGACGGCTTATCTGTACCCGATTAGCCTGGCCGCGATTTCGGGCCTGGTGTTCCTTCTCGAGCGGTTCTTTCCCTGGCGGCCCGGGCAGAAGCAGCTCCGCCCCAAGCTCTGGTCGGACCTGATTCATCTGGTCTTCAACGGTCACTTCCTCGGCCTTCTGCTCGCAGGCCTGGCGAGCACCTGGGTCCTGCCGCACGTCGACCGCTGGCTCGGCGCCCAGGGGCTCACCGACGCTGTGTATCGAAACGCCGCCGCGGACTGGCCGCTCTGGGCGCAAATCATAGTAGCCCTCGTCGTCGTCGACTTCCTTCAATGGTGCGTGCACAACTCGCTTCATCGGGTTCCGGTCTTGTGGGAGTTGCACAAGGCGCACCACAGCGTGAAAGACGGCGAGATGGATTGGATCGTCTCGTTTCGCTTCTCCTGGCTCGAGGTCATCGTCTACAAGTCGGTGCTCTACCTGCCCCTGGTCTTCCTCGGCTTTCGCTGGGAGGCGCTGATGTTCCACGCGATTTTCGGTACGCTCATCGGCCACCTCAACCACTCCAACTTGGACCTGGGCCACGGGCCCTGGCGCTACATTCTCAACAGCCCGCGGATGCACATCTGGCACCACGACTACGACGGCACCGCCAAGACGACCGTGAACTACGGCATCATCTTCAGCACCTGGGATTGGATCTTCGGCACTGCGAAGATGCCCCCCGATCCGCCAGCACACCTGGGCTTCGACGGCGTCGAAACCTTCCCGGACAACTTCTTCAGTCAAGAGATCTGGCCCTTGCAAAAGGCTGGCGCCCGGTCTGCACAGCGCCGTCGTCTGGTCGGTCATCGGCGCCTTGGTGATGGCCGCAGCCTGGTATCTGCGCGAGCCTCATAGCAGCCGGCCACAAACCCCGATGCTGGGTGAGTCCGCCGCGGCGTCACAGCCGAGCGGAGTTTTCCCCGCGATGGACGCCTACTCGCCAAGCCCCGCAGAAGCCGAGGCGGCCATCGCGCAATTCGGGAAGCAAGCTCGGGCGGATGGCTACGCTGACCCCGATGCCATGGTCAGCGTGGCAGAGCTCGCCAAGGCCCTGGGCGCGTACAGCCTAGTCCTCATCGACGTTCGGCCCGAAGACCGCTTCGCGCTCGGACACATCCCTGGCGCGCGGCAGGTCGACCGGGGCGACTATTCGAGCAGCGACGAGGTCCCGGGCCTTTCGCGTTCCGCAGGCGAGCTCCAACGCCTGCTTCGGGAGCGAGGTGTGCATCGAGACAGCACCGTCGTGCTCTATGGCGACGGTGGACCGGAGCCTTACCGGCTCTGGTGGACTCTCGAGACGGTGACCGGATTCCAAGCGCGTGTTCTCGATGGCGGGCTGCAAGCGTGGAAGGCTGCGGGCCACTACGTCGCCGGTGGCGACGGCCTCGAGCCTGCGGCCGGTGACGCAAACATGGGCGCCCCGGCATCGCCGCCGATCCAACACTGGCAACAAACCTCGGCCTTCATCTCCAATCACCCGGGCACCCAATTGCTCGACACGCGAAGCGCCATCGAGTTCGACGGCAGCGAGAAGCATCCCAAGGCGGCACGCGCCGGCCGCATCCCCGGGGCGGTGCACCTGGACTGGGCAGAGGTGCTGCGCGACAAAGACGGCGACCATCGCCTGAGGTCGCCCGATCCGCTGCGCCAGCTCTTTTCCGGCCACGGCGTCGGGGCCGACACGCCCGTCGTGACTTACTGCCAATCGGGTACGCGCTCGGCCGCGGTCTACTTCGCGCTGCGCCAGCTTGGTTTCAATCCGGACGAGATGCTCAACTACGACGGCTCTTGGGCGGAATACAGCCGCCTCGATCTGCCGGTGGAGCCCTAAGTGCGGGCGGCGGCCCTCGTAGCGCTGGCGTTTGTCCTGCTGCTCGGCAGCGCGCTCGCTGCGGCACGCGGCGCCTCCAAGGCCGGGCCCCGCATCGACGACGGGTCCTTCGTGCGTGGCGTGGCCCTCGGCCTGTTCGCCAGCGATCCCGACTGGGACTACGGCCCGCTCATCGAAGAGATTCGCGCGCGCGGCGCAACGGACGTGCTCGTGGTGGTCAACGCCTACCAGTCGGATCGCTTTGCCGCTGACATCGCCCTTCGCCCCGGCCGTTCACCGAGCGAAGCGACCGTGGCGCGCACGCTTCTCCAGGTGAAGCACGCAAAAATGCGCGCGGCCCTGATGCCGGTGGTGCGCCTGCTCAGGCGCGACCCGCACGAGTGGCGTGGGCTCATCGCGCCGGCCGACGGGCTCGATCCTTGGTTCGCTTCGTACCGGCGCTTCGTTCTCCCGCTCGCCCGCATCGCCGAAGCCTCCGGCGCCCAGCGCTTCCTGGTCGGCTCCGAGCTCGGCTCGCTCGAGCCCTACCAAGAGCACTGGCGGGCCCTGATCTCCGAAGTCCGCGACCATTTCTCGGGGACGCTAAGCTATTCAGCCAACTGGGACCGAACAGGCGAGGTGCAGTTCTGGGACGCGCTCGACGAGGTCGGCCTCACCGCCTACTTCCCACTCGCCACTGACCGCGAAGCGCCCTCGGACCTCGCGCTCTCCAGGGCATGGCGCTCCCCACGTGCCGAAATCGCCGCCCTTCAACAGCGTGTCGGCAAGCCCGTGCTGGTCACCGAAATCGGCTATCCGAGCCGGCGCAGCGCTGCGGGCCAGCCATGGAACGACAGCAGCGACGCCCGCGCTGACCTTCGCCTGCAGCAGCGCTTGTACCGAAGCTTTTGCGACGCCTTCGCGCAGACCCCGAGCATCTCGGGCTTCTATGTTTGGAATTGGTTTGGCTTCGGTGGGCCGCGCGACCCGGGCTTCACCCCGCGCGGCAAGCCGGCCGCAAGCGAGCTCGCCAAGTGCTTCGAACGCGCCTGGCCGTCGACGACTCGAGCAGAGAACCCATCATGACCCACACGCACGACGAACCATCTCCACAACAAGGACGACGCCGCTTCGTCCTCGGCACCCTGGGCCTAGGCGGCAGCGCTCTGCTGACGAGCGTTGCGGCTTGCCGCGAAGCGACGCCAGCTCCCACCCCAGAGCCCGTGAGCGACGCACCCGCCGCGCCGAAACCCGCAGTTGCCGCGCCCGCGCTACCCGACGGCAAAGACCCTGCCAACTTCATCAAACACGGCGACAACCCGCTCACACTCGAAACACGACGCGAGAAGCTCGGCACCAGCGTGCTCACCGCCAGCAGCGTCTTGTTCGTTCGCCAGAACCTCCCCCTGCCGCCGCCCGAGTTCGTCGCCGACCGCGACGGCTGGACAGCGCGCATCGAAGGCGTGAAGCGCTCCGGCGAAATTCGCGTCGACGCACTCAAGCGCCTCGGCCTCACCACCATCGCCACGGTGCTGCAATGCTCGGGCAACGGGCGTAAGTACTACGAGCACGGCCCGAGCGGCTCGCGCTGGGGCGTGGGCGCCGCCGGCTGCGTGATGTGGAGCGGCGTGCCCCTTCGCGCGGTCGTCGAGCACCTCGGCGGCCTCGTCAAAGGCATGCGCTACCTGACCACCACAGGCGGCGAGCCCATCCCCGCCGGCCTCGAACGCAATCAGGTCATCGTCGAGCGCTCCATTCCCATCGACAAGGCGCTCGACGACTGCCTGCTGGCCTGGGAGATGAACGGTGAACCGATCCCGCTCTCCCACGGCGGGCCGCTGCGCCTCATCGTGCCGGGCTACTTCGGCTGCAACCAAATCAAGTTCGTGAAGAGCCTGGCGTTCACCGCAGAGCAAGGGCCGGCGAAAATCCAACAGACCGGCTACCGCATGCGCCCCATCGGGCAAAAGGGTACGCCGGACCAGCCCGCTATGTGGGAGATGCCGGTCAAGTCCTTCATCACCTTGCCGACCGAGCAAACACCCATGGTGGCCGGCAAGCTCCGCGTCACCGGTGTCGCCTTCGGCGGAACCAAGCCCGTCGCCAAAGTCGAGGTGTCGACCGATGGCAAGCGCTGGCACGAGGCGCGTTTCGTCGGGCCCGACCTCGGCCGCTACGCATGGCGGCTGTTCGCGCTCGAGCTCGAACGCAAGCCCGGTCCGGTCAAGCTCTACAGCCGCGCCACAAACGTAGCGGGCGATGTGCAGCCCGAGCTCCGCAACGAGAACGAACGCGGCTACGGCAACAACAGCTGGCGCGATATGGGCGTCACCGTGCAGGTCTGCAACGCCGACGACCAGGTCTGCCTCACGCCGCCGCCCGAGCAAAGCAAGGCCCCGAGCGGGCCGCGCAAGCCGGTGCAGCTGTCCGAATCAGGCAAGCGAGGCCGCAAAATCTTCAGCGAGACCGCGCCGCCCCCCTGCGCAACCTGCCACACGCTCGCGGACGCCGAGGCGACTGGCGCGGTCGGCCCCAACCTCGATGAGCTCGCCCGCAGCGTTGAACAGGTACAGGCGGCGGTGACCAACGGTGTTGGGGCCATGCCCCCATTCGACCAAACCTTATCCCTCGAACAGATCGACGACGTGGCACGCTACGTCTTTGAGGCCACCCGACGTGACTGACGACGACCCACTCCATCAATCGAGACGCGACTACGTTCGCGGCCCCCTGAAGCGCGAGCACCTGAGCGCCGACCCCCTGCTGCAATTCGAGCAATGGCTCGAAGAAGCAAAAAAGCACATCGATGCCGAACCCAACGCCATGACCTTGGCGACGGTCGACGCCAAGGGCGCGCCCGCGGCTCGCACGGTGTTGCTCAAGTTCTTCGACCGCGACGGCTTTGTGTTTTTCACCAATCTCGGGAGCGACAAGGCCACGCAGATCGAAGGCAATGGGCAGGTGGCCCTGCTGTTCTGGTGGCGTGAGCTCGGAAGGCAGATCGGAATCCGGGGCGTCGCCGAGCGCGTGTCCAGCATCGACGCGGCGAAGTACTTCATGACCCGTCCCCGAGGCAGCCAGCTCGGCGCATGGGTCTCGGACCAATCGCAGGTGCTCACCTCGCGAAAGGCCCTCGAGATGAAGCTCGACGAAATGAAGCGCAAGTTCGCCAACCGCGAAGTCCCGCTCCCGTCGTTCTGGGGTGGCTTCCGCGTCGTGCCGAGCACCATTGAATTCTGGCAAGGTCAGCCCGATCGGCTTCACGACCGCTTTCAATACGTCCGGGAGGGCGAAGGCTGGCGCATTCAGCGCCTCTCGCCGTAGCGCCTTCGGTGCCCTCTAGTTCGCGGGCAAGCTTCGAAGCGCCTTTTGAGCGCGGCGTTTGGTCGCAGGATCGGTCGCGGCGCGCTGCAGCCAGGTGCGAGCCTTGGCCGTGTCGCCGAGGGTCTGATAGCAGCGACCGATTGCGAGCTCTTCCTCCGGCCCGGGCTCGTAGCCTTTGTCACCGCTGAGCCGCCGCTCGAACGCCGCGACCCTGGCTTTGCAATCCTCGGCCTCTGCGCTCTTCGCGCCACGGTCTTTCGACTCCTCGTCGGCGAAGTCGGCGTCCGCCGCGACCGCGACGCCCTGAACCGAGCGCTCGGCTGCGGCCTCCCCTTTCGCCGCGACCGGAGCCGCCGCACGCGCTGTCGCTCGGTCGTCGGCCTGCACTTGGGCCGGAGCCTCGGGGGCAGACGCCGCCGCAGACTCGGGGACAGCCCCGGAGGCAGACCGCTTTGCCAGCGCGTCGAGTCGCTTCTTCCCGCGCGGGAGCTCACGGCGCGCCGGCCTAGCGGCACCCTTCGCCGGCGCGCCGCTCGCAACCGGCGCAGGCTCGCGAACCTCATTGAGCGCTGCCACCTTGGCCTCGTCGGAAACCTGCGCTGCGCCGAACCCCTCCTCCGGCGCAAGCCCCCCGCCCAGCGCGTCGTCGCTTGGGGCCTCGGCAAAGGGCACAGCCTCCTCGGCCTCGAACACCGCCGAATCGGCCTCGGATTCGAGCTGAACCTCGCGCGGTATCGACCAAACACCCAGGCCAACCGCAAGCAGGGCAACCGCGGCCATCGCCCAAGGCGGGGTCTGGAGCAATCTCTTGCCCAAGGGAACGACCGTCGCCTCTTGCGCGACCTCGGTCGCTGGTTTGTGGGCGGCGTTCTCGGTGCGCAGCGCGGCCTTTCGAAGAATCGCCGCGTCGATCTCCGGCGGAGGCTCTTCGACCGGCAATTGTTCGGCGAGCACGAGCGCCGCCTTCATCGCATCGAACTCGGCGCGACAGTCCGGGCAGTCTGCGAGGATCGCGCGCACGCCTTCGGGGTCGACCGCCTCGCGCTCGATCAGCTCGAAAACCCGTTCTTTGCACTCCTCACAGTTCATGGTTCACCGGCTCCCTCAGCCGCCTGCTCGCGCAGATCCCCGAGCCCAAGCTGAAGCCGCTCGAGCGCATAGCGCATTCGGCTCTTCACCGTGTTCACCGGCACCCCGACGACCTCGGCAACTTCCTTGAACGCCAGCCCTTGAAGCTGCCGCAGCAAGAACACCTCCCGTTGTTCCTCCGGCAAATCTTCCACCGCGCTCGCTATCCGCTCCCTGAGCGCCTCGCCGACCCCAAGCTCGTCCGGTCCGAGTCCGGGATTGGCCACACGCTCGACCATCGGATGGCTCGCACCCCGCTGGGTTTCGTCGAGCGAGGCGTGCCCTCGGAACTTCATCTTCCGTTGATGGTCGATGCAGGCGTTCCGCGCGATTGTGTAGAGCCAGGTCGAAAACTTCGCGTCGCCGCGAAACTCGTCGCAACGCTCGATGACTTTGGACCAGCTGTCCTGATAGAGCTCCTCCGCGCGTCCCCGATCGCGGACCCGGCGCAGAAGGAAGTTGAAGAGCGGCCCCCGATAGCGCCCGAAAAGCGTCTGGAAGGCTTCGCCGTCGCCATGCCGGTACGCGAACAAGAGCTCCTCGTCGGACAGATCGCTCACGCGAAGCCCCCGCTCTCGGCGCAGCACAGCTCGTTGTTCGGTCGGTCACACATGAATAGACGTCTGAGGCCTGGGGGAGATCTAGCCGATGTGACCTAAGTTTTACAAACGGATGGTCATCGGCGCCTTAGATTACTGAGGTGGAAGCAAGCTCTGCATCGAAGGACGCTCCGAACCGCCTGGTGGGCCGACTGGTCCGCCATGGTGAGGTCGCGACGTTCCGAGAGCTCTGCGCGCGCGTACTCACCGCGAACACCCGCTATCTGGTTCTAGACCTCGACCGGACGATTCATCTGGGCCGCGACCTCGGCGAGGCCCTCGGCTGGGAGCTCTGTGCGCTCGAGGGTTACGGCCGGGAAGACTTCGAACGCCTCGGAAGCCGGCAGCAGAGCGGCAAGTTCCTTCTCGACTGGGACCACCCGAAGAGCACCGCACGCTACCTGGCGCGCAGCCTGAAAATCTGGGCCTACCCAGGCATGTACTACGGCTTGTGGGGCAAGGCCGCCGCGCGCCTGGACTGGCTTCGGCGCCGTGGCTTTCAGCACTTCGTCGCCGACCCGATTCGCGCTGCGCAGCGCGTGCCTCAAATGACGCTGCTTCGGCATCTGCAAAGCAGCTCCGAAGACGTGCTTCGAGATCTCGCCCGGCGCATCTGGCAGCGGCACGAGCCCGACCAAGTCATCGACCGAGACGACCTCGCCTGGATCCGCGCCCGATGGCCTCAAATCCAGATCGTGCTGAGCAGCGCCTCTCCGAAGCCGACCGTAGAAATCGCCGGCGAAGCCCTGGGCGTCGACCACGTTCACTACTCGACCCTCGATCACATCAACAGCGGCGAAGCGAAAATCCAACGCCTTCGGGAGCTCTGCGGCTGCCTGGGCGACCCGGACGTCGAAATCGTAGGCATCAGCGACACGAGCCGCGGCGAAGACCACTGCTGGGCTCAGCACTTCACCCGTGTCGTCGACATCAACAGCCCCACGCCCTTCCCTGCCATCGTCTCGACTGACTCCCCGCTCTTGGAGGTCCATTCGGCGACAGTGCTCACCAAGCACGAGCGTGCGCAACGCGCAGAAGGCCAAGCAGGCTACCTGGACCCGCGCCGCGCCAAGCTCGCTCCAATGCGCAGCAAGCTCGAGCTCACCCGCGAAGACCTCGAACGCCGCCTCGGCCGCCTGCTCGAACGCGTCAATTCGCTCGCCAGCGCCCCCGGCCAAATCAGCGGCGACATCGCATATCGTCTGGCGATGCTGCAAGAAGCATCGACGACGCTCGCGCACGCCTGAGCTCAAAAATACGACTGCAGCTCGCCGCGCCTCCGCACGTCCACCGTGGCGCAATGGAAGCTCCCGCCATATCGGTAGCACTTGCGAAAATGGCACGGGATGGGCTTGAAACCCCAGTCGCGTAGCTGCTTGATCGTCGGCTCCTCGCTCGCTTCCACGATGATGCGCTCCTCATCCAAGTTGAGAACGTTCATCGAGAGCCAGTGAAACGAACGGTATTGAGGGTGAGACGGTTTCATCGTCGAAGGCGGGGCGGGCAGCAACTCCCAGTTGCTGTTCTTGAGAACGTCCGGCAGCTCTTTGATCGGCCGGTCGGGGTTCACCATGATCTTCCCCGGCGCGAGAGGAACGAAGGTCGCATCGATGTGAATCGCCCGATCGTCGGCGAACTCCACCTTGTGCAAGCGGTACCGGTCACCGAGATGACGCCGAATCCACTCGATTCCGGCGTCGTTGGTCACGTGGCTCCGCTGGATGAAAATGTCTCGCCCACATCGAACCATGTCGGCGGCATCCCAGACGGGCTCGAACTCGGTCGTGACGTACTCCTTGTCGCGCTCATACGCGTAGTTGTAGAGCTCGTGCGACATCGTCGGCTTCGGCGCGGCGGTCCAGCGCGCACCCTTCTTCCAGTACTCCTTGACCAGACTTCGGTAGGCGAAGAACTCGAAGTACCGCGACCGCCAAGCCATCGATGCCTCGAGGATCTCGTTGCCGATGATGATGAGCACGTCGCGCGGATTGGCGTGGCAGTTGCCGGCCGGGCTGGTCCATTCGGGTGTCGAGATCGGCCGCTCATGGTTCATGCGATCGGGCCGCCGAACGGTCACCCCCTCGCCTTTGAGAATGTTCACAAACTCATCGAGCTGCTTCTGCGCGCCCGCCCTGACGATGGGCACCACCGTCTGTCCGCCATACTCGAGCGCGAAGGCCCGCGAGCGCTCGACATCTTCAGCAGGCGTAACCGCATGCAGAGCGATCTCCCAGGGCACATTCACCGCCCCATCGAGAGACCCCACGATGATCTCCTCGAGCGGATCCCACTCATTGTGACAGTTCACAACCGCGCTGCCGGTGTCGTTCATTGGACGCAGCTATAGGTACCGCGATCGCGAAGAACTGTCAGTGGGCGACGTAACAGCGCGAAAAACAGGGCGCTCCCAATCGGCGCTGGCACCGGCACTGACACTGGCACTGACACTGGCACTGACACTGACACTGACACTGACACTGACACTGACACTGACACTGACACTGACACTGACACTGACACTGACACTGACACCGGCCACGGCCACGGCTCACGGCCACGGCCACGGTCACTGCCCCGGCCACGGCCACGGCCACGGCCCTACGGTCACCCGCCCTACGGCCACGGTCCGCCGCCCGGTGTAACCAAACGCTGCCGCTGAGTTCCGCGCCGCCGCCCCTCTAGTTCGGCAGCTCCCCCTCGACCGCGTCCAGATCCAGCTCGTCCTCATCGCCCTCGAGCGCATCGAGCTCCAGCTCTTCGTCGCCAGCTTCAATCGCGTCCAGATCGAGCTCCTCGTCATCACCCTCGAGCGAATCCAAGTCCAGCTCCTCGTCATCGTCTCCGAACGAATCCAGGTCCAGCTCGTCGTCATCCTCTTCGAGCGAGTCCAGGTCGTAGTCGTCACCAGTCATGCCGTCGTCGTCGGGAGAGCCGAGCTGCACCGCATTGCTCTCCACCAAGCTGGGGAGCCAGGTCGAAAGGGAGGGGATGTAGGTCACGATGATCAGAGCCAGGCCCAAAAGCCCGATGAACGGCAAGACGGCACGATACAGCTGCGTAATCGGCTTGTTGAAGCGGAAGCTCGAGATGAACAGGTTCAGGCCGACCGGCGGCGTCATGTAGCCGATCTCGAGGTTGAGCAGGAACACGATGCCCAAGTGATAGGGGTCGACCCCGAATCGCAGCGCGATGGGCACGATGAGCGGCACCACGACGACGATTGCCGAGAAGATGTCCATCAACATGCCGACGCCGATGAGGAAGATGTTCAAGGCGATCAGGAACATCACCTGAGAGGTGATGAAGCCCTCCATCGCGTCGAGAATCACCATCGGGACGCGCGCCTGAATGAGAAACGCGGTGAAGCCGATCGCGGTCGCCAAGATTGCGAGTATCGCGCCGACCAGGGTCATCGACTCCCGGATGATGCGCGGGAGGTCGCTGCGGAAGCTCACGTCGCGATAGATCCAGACCTCGATGACCAGGGTATAGATGGCCGTAAACGCCGCAGCCTCGTGGATTCGAAGCAGGCCGCTGTACATCCCGCCAAGCAGCGCGACCGGAAGCAGCGCCTCCCACTTGGCCTCCCAGAGCATCTTGAACGCTGGGCCGGCCTCGAAGCGGGTGCGCGACATCTTGTGCTTGATGCCGGTGGCCGAGCTGTAGATGGCGAGCGCGGCGACGGTGATGATGCCGGGAATCAAGCCCGCCAAGAAGAGCTTCTCGATCATGATGCCGGCGACGACGCCGTAGATGATCATCGGTACGCTTGGCGGAAATAGAAGCCCAAGCGAGCCACCGGTCGTCACCAGGCCGAGCGAGAAGTTCTCGTCGTACTTGTCCGCAACGAGGGCCGGGTAAAGAAGCCCGCCAATGGCGACGATCGTGATGCCGCTGCCACCGGTGAATGTCGTGAAGAAGGCGGACGCCACCAGGCAAACGATCGCAAGGCCACCCGGCATCCAGCCGAGCCAGGCACGCGAAACCCTGACCAATCGCTGCGGTGTGCCGCTCTCCGCCAGCAGATAGCCAGCAAAGGTGAACAGAGGGAATGGTCACCAGGAGGGGCGAGTCCGCGAACTTCTCGCTGAAGACGTCGTTGGCCGTGCCGGTGATGCTCGTGTCCGGCAGGCCTCCGAAGAGCAGCATCGCAGCCGCACCGAAGATGGCGAAGAGCGGCGCGCCGAGAATGGCGAGCGCGATCAGGAGGGCGACCCAAATACCGTCCATCGCTCAGCCCTCCCCTTCGATGTCTTCGATGGAGCGGTTGGTGGTGAACGACACAGTGGCCGCAATCGCGCGCATCAAGAATCGCACGGCCATGAAGATGAACATCGCAGGCACGATGAGCTGCAAGGCGACGTCTGGGGTCGACATCTGGGCGCCAAACACTTCGAGCGCAGACCTCAGCCCGCAGAAGACATCCGGCCTCGAAAGCCCGGTCATCGACCAGGAGCTCGACCGGCGCCTCGCAGATGTGAATCATGTCGTCGGTCGGCCCGAGCATCGAGTACTCGAGCGGAATCTCCCTGGCGTTGTTGAGAACCGATAGCCAGAAGACGCGGCCGAGATAGAAACAAGTCACCGCCGAGAACGTGCAAACGATCGCTCGAAACAACTGCTTGGCACGCGGCGGAGAAAGCCGCGGCACCACGTCGATGGCGATGTGCTTCTCGTCAAACGTGGAAAGCGAAGCGCCGAAAAAGGCAAGCCAGAGCGTCCCCTTTTGCAGGAACGAGTCCGCCCACTCCATCCGCTCGAGCACGAGGTTCGCCCAGTCGAAATCGAGATTGGTGAGGTTTCTGAGCGCCGCTTGCGTGGCCGCAACCCCAATCATCAGCAGAAGGACAGCTGCAGCAACCGCCGCCTCGCCGCGCGCGAGCCCTCTATCTAAACGCCGGATGTTCTTCACTCTTGCCTCTTCGCGGCCGCTTGGTTCGAAACGGGGGAGCTGGGCAGGATAACTTCGTTAGTCGCCGATAACACTAAAAAAGTTGGTCTGCGTTCTCGATGTAGAGGGCAGCACGCACCCGCGCCATGCGGTTGGCCAGCCGCGCTTCGGGAAGCGGGTCGTCGGCCTCCATCACCTCAGAGAGAAGCTTGTCGAAAAGCTCCCGATCTCCCTCCTTGACCGCATAGTAGCGAGCCATGTTGAGCTGAACCTGGAGGGCGCGCCGTTCTGTACGCGCCAGTGCTTTCTCGAAATAGACCTTCGCCTCTTCCATGTCGCCGGCCATCTCCGACGCTGTCGCCACGCCCATGAACGCATAGCCAGCCGAATTGTAGTAGTCCGGGTCGAGCTCGATGGAGCGGACGACGAACGCCTTGGCATACTCGAGGTCTGCGATGGCCTCCATGTCGTCCTTCGACGTGTTGATATAGGAGCCCCAAGCGTAACCGTGCCAGAGCAGCATCTCGGCGTCGGCCTTCTCTATGAACGCCTCCTGCAGCCACAGCTCCAGCTCATCGACGGTCCCACCGACCGCGAGGTCGACGTCGGGGTTGTGCAGCCGAACCCAATGCCGGGTGAGATCGAGCGCACGCAGGTACATGATGCGCGCGCGCCTGCGTTGCACTTCGGCTTCTTCGTATTCGCTCGCGAACTCGAGCTCTTCGACATCGGCCTCGACCCAGCCGTATGCATAAGCGACATAGGCCTGCGCCAACTGCGCCAAGATGGACTCGTTGTCGGGAACGACTCGGAGGATCCCTTCGAACTGCACGACCGTCGCCGGCAAGGCCTCGCCCGCCAGGTCGTAGTCCCAGTACGCTTCGAACGCCGGAGCCGCTCGGGTGAACAGGCCTGCGGTCGAGTCGGCGGTGAACTTGGCGACGTCGCAGCCGCCGAGCGCGACGATGCAAACGAAGCCAATCGCCGATCGTAGATGGCGAGACGAGAGATCTTGGTGCATGGAGCGAGGTGTACGAAAAACTAGGGGAAACTGTCAATCGAGATCGTGTAGGGCCAGATTGCTTGACGGAGAGGGCGGAGGCCCGCAGCATTAGGAAATGCTTAGATTCAGGTTGCTCCCTGCCCTAATCGGCCCGTTCCTCGCCGCAGTTCTCTTCGCCAGCCCCGCCGATGGCTCCATCGTCCAAGGCCTCGAGCTCGAAGAGCTGACCGAGAAAGCCGAGCGAATCGTCCTCGGCCGGGTTCTGTTCTCCGAGTCCTTCCTTCACCAGAACGGCCAAATCTGGACCTGGCATCGCGTCGCGGTCGAACAAGAGATTCGAGGACGGGCTCCGGACGAGCAAGAGCTGATCATCGAAACCTTGGGCGGCCAAATCGGCGACATCGGAATGCGCGTCGAAGGCGAAGCGACTTTCAGCGTCGGCGAGCGGGTGCTCGTCTTTGCGAGCGGCGGCGGGCCGTACAGCGCGTTCCGGACGGTCGGCATGGCGCAAGGCGTAATGCGCGTGCGCGCAGAGCGAGGCGTCGACACCGTTCACCAGAGCCGTGAGGGCCTGATGCTCGTCCGCCGAGACGCCCAAGGCCGCTTGAAGCGGAACTTCGGCGCGCTGCCCGAACCCGAGCGCCTCGACAACTTCATCGCCAGGCTGAAGCAAATCGCCGCCAAGCAGGAGGCAGGTCGATGAATGGCCGTAGCCTCCACTCCCTGTCGCTGCTCACCTCTTTGGGGCTCGCGCTTCTGGCTTCCTTCGCGGCAAACGATGCCTCGGCCTACTGCCGAATGACGACCGAGGGTGGCGCCCAGGTCGGCACCCAGCCCTGCATCGAAAAAGGCGCACCCTTCTTCTGGAACAACCCCTGCCTCTCCTACGCGATCGATCGCCGCGGCTCGGATTCGATCGAGCCCAGCGATATCGAAGACGCCGTCAACGCGGCATTCGCCACCTGGGAAACCGCCGATTGCCCCGAAGGCTCTACGCCGAACCTCGTCTTCAAGCCGTCGATGGCGCCGTCGACCTGCAAGC
Organism: uncultured delta proteobacterium; assembly: GCA_963842915.1. Lineage (GTDB taxonomy): Bacteria > Myxococcota_A > Polyangia > Polyangiales > Houyiibacteriaceae > SG8-38. Next base: position 27,465 of record CAWJII010000007.1, read on the forward strand.
GAGCCGAGTTCAACACCACCGGCAACGTGAACACCATCGCCTTCCTCAACCCATGGAATGATCCTTGCGACGGCCCGGGCGACCCAGCCTACGCGCCGCTTGCCTTCGCCGTGACCATCGTCTGGCACAACACGAGCACCGGCGAAATCCTCGACGCGGACATGATGATCAACGACCAGCAGTTCATCCCCGGACAGCAGGCGGGCGGCCCTTACGCGAACTGCCCCGATAGCGGCTGCCTCGGCACCGACGCGGACCTGCGCGGCATCGTGACCCACGAAGCCGGCCACTTCATCGGAATCGGCCACTGCAACCCCGAAAACGTCGATGATCCCAACGACCCCTGCGTCCTGGCCACCATGTTCGCCTCGGCCGAGCGAAACGCCGTCGACAAGCGGAGTCTCGCGCCAGACGACATCGACGCGGTCTGCGACATCTATCCTCCCGGAGACCTCGATCAAACCTGTAACGCCACTCCACTGGGCGGTCTCCTACTCAACTGCGAAACCACCCCCGAGGGCAACCCGATCGCTTGCGACGCGCCTGGCTCGACGAGCAGCGGTGGCTGCAGCTGCAGCACGACGCAGACGCCGGCCGACGCCCTTTGGCTCACCTTCGCTGCCCTGATCGGCCTCAGCGTGATACGGCGGCGGTCAGCTCGACCCGGCGCAAGATCTTGAACTGAACACGCCGGTTGCGCGCTCGGTTCTGCTGCGTGATGTTCGGTGCGAGTGGACGCTTCGGCCCGTAGCCTCTCGCCGTCAAGCGAGTCGGCTCGACGCCATGCTCAATCAGCCATCGCAGCACTGACTCTGCGCGCAGCTGCGACAGCCGCATGTTGACCCCATAGTCGCCGCGGTTGTCGGTGTGTCCCTGAATCTCGACCAGCTCGAGGTCGGGGTTGCGGATGAGCACGTCGGCCACCTCCAAGAGCAGAGGCTCGCTGTTCGGCAGAGATCTCATCGCTGCCAGTGGCAAAGCTGATTTGCCGGCGAAGCGCGATCTGCTTGTTCTTCAGGACGACGCTCGGGCGCGAGGGCTTGCGAACGACGCGAATCTGCACAGTGGCCTGCTGACGCTCACGGATATCGACCTCGGCGACCGCAATCAGAAAGCCCGGATCGTCGACGTGGGCTGTGTACGTGCCTGGTTGCAGCGACTCGACTCGGGCAGAACCGCTCTGGTCGGAAATCAGACGATGCTCCTCGGGGCCGCGCAGGGTAATCGGGACTTCGGGAACCGGCTCCCCTGCGCGGTCGACCGCGAGGACCTGCAGCCGGCCGTCGAGGCTCGAAGGCACGAGCCAGCATTCGGTATCGGATGGGACCGTGGCGGTGCACTGCGCGGTCTCGAACTCGGGGTGCGAGACCTCGAGCACGACCTCGCCTTCGGGGAGCCCGTATGTCACGAACTGCCCCTCGGCGTCGCTGAGCTGCGGGGAAACATCCAAGCCGACCACAGCGACCAGGGCGCCCGATACCGGGCTGTCATCCCCCCCGTCGACGATTCGACCTCGGAGTTGACCTGTCGGCGAGGACGCGGTGACAGGCTCGACCGGGCCCGGGACGACCGCAGCCGCCGGACGCGGGTCGAACGCGTAGGCGACCCCCAAGATGATGTTGTACGGGGCGCTGGGCGCTAGCTCCCGCACGAAGTCGCGGGTCCCGGTGAGCCCGATGTCGGCTGCGACGGTGAACGCAAGCCCCTTGGGCGGCGGAAGAATTCGCAAGCCCGCCGAGAGCTCCATCGGAAAGGCCTTGAGCCCTTCGTCTCCGAGGCAGCCATCATCCTGGGCTCTGGCGCTCGGGGCGCAGTCGAAGCCCTGCCGGTCGATCGGGATGTCCCAGCGCCACTCGAGCATTGGATGGAGTCCCACCTTGCGCGCTTTGAGAGGCGCTTCGATGCCGGTCGACACGCGCACGAAGTCCGTTCGGTTGACCCCGTAGGCATAGCGTTCGAACGCGGTGAGCAGATGGCGAGTCTCCTCACCCCGCGGCACCACGCCGCCGAGCGCCGCGTATCGCTGGTCTTCAATGCCTTCGGTGAGCTTCGCAGAGTTGTCGAACCAATACTGGGCGTTGATTCGCAAGATCATCGGCGCCTCGTGGCGCTCGTGCTCTCGGAAGTCGAACGTCAAGTTCCCGCGAAAGCCAAAGCTCGTCGCGCGGAAGGTGGCCTTGGCGTCACCCACGCCGCCGAGGAAGGCAACGCTCGCGTCGCCGCCCACCGCAAACCAAGGCCTCGCCCGGTAGAACCCCTTGAGGCCTAGTAGAAAGTCCGCGACACGCTGGATCAACATCGGGTCGTTCGAATCGTCCCAGGCCGAAGTCGCCTCTGCCGAAAGGAAGACCTCGAGGTAGTCCGTCGCCGCAATGCTCAACGAGAGGTTCCCGGCAAAGTGCTGCGCCTCGTCGGTTGGGACGAAGTAGTCCTTGATGACGAAGAACTCGCTGTTCAACGCGAGGCGGAACGTACCCTGCGGACCAGAGGCCGCGTCGACGATGCGTATGCCGCCGGTCGGTCCGCTGAAGCTGTTCTGGACTTCGGCTACCCGAGCTTCGCGCCCGCCGTCTTCGGTCTCGGAATCGCTCTGCGCGCGCACCGGTGCAGCGCATGCCAATGCCAACGTGCCCATCACGCAGGGCAGTATCCAACTCCAGCGCATTCCCCTCGCCTGTTCCCCACCCAAAATGATGACAGTTGGGGGGTGCCCCGTGCCAACTCGAAGGGGCTATTTCGCGGCGATGTGGAGGTCGGCCTGGCCGTTCGGCGGGATCATGACCTTTTTAGGCGTCGTGGCGCTTCCGCTCGCAGGCTTGAACACAGCCATGTATCGGCCGCCGGGGACCGATCGCAGGGTGCAGCTGCCCTGACTGGTTGTACAGGTGAACGTACCACCCGCACCACTGAGCTCGACTCGGCCGTCGACCGGCTTGTTGTCCACGCTGCGCACCTTCACGTGAACCACAGCGTCGGCCCTGACCGGCGCTGCGAACATGAGGCCGAGAGCGCAGACGAGGATGGCGGCGGCGCGGCTCATGACAGCTTATCCCTCTTCGACTGCGCCTGCGAAATCGCTGAGGCGGACTTCTTCGTATTCGTCGTCATTGGCTTCTGGTGGCTCCGACTCTTCGACGTCGTAGTCGTTCTTAGCTTCATTGCCAGCCGCCAACTGCGGACCGTTGGGATCGGGGAGCGGAGGCCTGGATGGAATTGGAAGCCCATCTTCGTAGGCGAAAAGGCCTGTCGTGTGGACATCGCTGACCTCGCCGTCCGTGCTGAATAGCGGCTCCTCGGCTAGTGCCAGCGAAGGCCGCGTCAGACCCTGCGGCGGTTCGGCGAGCCGAAGCCGGGGCGGATCAGGCGGTGCGGCAGGCGGCGCAGCCATCGAAGGGATGGGGACCGGCATGCCGACCTTTGGCGCTGCAGCAATCCCATGCTCGAAAGCGTAGTTCGGGTCGAGCTCAGCCGCTGCGACGGCCAGGGCCCGATCGTAGGCTTCTTCGGCCGGCGCGCGCTCGTCACTCGGGTCGGCGTTTGCTTCGAAGCCGGCCTCCTCATTGGCGGGAAGCTCGGGGACCGGTTCTTTGTCCAAGTCGTCCTCGTCCGCAGCGGCCATCATGGCTTGGGCGTCGACTGCGGCGATCACCGTCGCTGGCTCATCTTCATGCTCGTCGACCGCGGCAACGACTGTTGCCTGCTCATCTTCGTATTCGTCTTCGACCTCTTCAATCGATGCGTCCGGTTCTTCGCCACTTTGCTCGGGCGGCTCGGTTTCGACAGCCGACTCGTATTCATCGGGCGCAACCGACAGCACCTCATCGGGCGCAAGCGAGAACACTTCCTCGGCCGTGAGCTCGATGTCGTTCACGTAGGCGCTCGCTTCCTCGACGATCGGATCGTCCGCCGGCTCGTCCGCCACGGATTCGGTTTTGATCTCGCCCGTCGGTTGATCTTCTTCGGGATCGGCAAGCGGCGCCTCTGATACCGCCTGACGCGCGAGCACGAGGCGTTCGAACACGACCTCATACCGGCCGTCGAGCTCCAGGGCTTCGACGACGACGTCATAGCGAGTCTCGGGGACACGATCGGCGCCACCATCTACGGCAGCGCGAACCCAGCCCCTGCCTTCGAGAGCCGGCGTGCCATCGGCAAGCAGCACGGCGAATTCGATCTCCGAGCCGTCTTCGTAGGCGACGGGCCCGTAGAGGATCAGCGTGTCTCGTTCAACGCGATCGAGGAAGCCCTCGGAGAGCTCTCCAATGTCGTTGAAATGTGTCGGCACCGTGAGGACTTGGCTCATGATTCCCCCGCTTCGCTTTCTTCGAGAGGACTCGTTTGCAGCTCGTCTCCGGCTGCGAGGAGCTCCTCTACTCTACGCTCAGCTTCATCCAGTCGTTTCGCTCCGGCCCGCGATAGGCGGACTCCCTCTTCAAACATCGCCAGAGACTGCTCGAGAGGCAAATCTCCTTCTTCTAATTGCGCTACGACTGTCTGGAGGCGCTCCATGACCTCTTCGAACGGAGCCTCCTCTGCTGAACCGGCCCTCCCCTTTGATTTCCCCATGTTTTCAACCATACAGCACCAAAAGCCCTACGTCATCAACGTGGATATCGGACGCATTCGAGTTGAAGTGTCCCGGACGGCGCTGTAGGTGACTGAAGGAGGAGCACGTTCACCGCTCCCGGGCCCCTGAGCTGATGCGCCGCACCCACTCTGTCGTCACTCCTGGCAACCACGATGGCGTTCACCTGGGTCACAGGGCGCTGATCGGCGCCGCCAAGCGCACCGCGGACGCCAATGGCTGGCAGACCCTGGCCATGTGCTTCGAGCCGCACCCGACCGCCGTCCTGGTGCCGGAGCGGGCACCGATCCTGATCACCGACATGGAGCGCCGCGTCGAGATCCTCAAGGGTGCCGGCTGCGACGACGTGGTGGTGCTCCCCTTCGACAGCGAGTTCTCCAAAATGACCCCGGACCGCTTCGTCGAGCGGGTCCTGCTGGACGCCTGCCGCGCCAAGGGCGTCGTGGTGGGTCCTGATTTCCATTTCGGTCACAAACGCTCGGGCAATATCGGTACGCTGCTCGACTGGGGCGAGCGCGAAGGGTTCACGGTCGAGCTGGTACAGCCGGTGATGTTCGGAGACGAGGCCGTGTCCTCGACGCGGCTCCGTCGAATCCTCGAAGAAGACGGCAACGTAGAAGATGCTGCGCTCATGATGACCCGGGTACACGAGACGACCGGCCTGGTGACTCCCGGCGATCAACGCGGCCGAGAGCTCGGCTTTCCCACCGCCAATCTGGAGGTGGAGCTCGTGCAGCTCCCCAAGGACGGCGTGTATGCCGTCGTCGCCCGCGTGCTCGACGAGCCTGGGGCCCCGCTGCTCCACGGCGTCGCCAACCTGGGTAACCGGCCCACTTTCGCTGCAGGGCATTCGGTCGAGGTGCACCTGCTCGGTTTCGACGGAGACCTCTACGGAAAGCGCATGCGCGTCGGCTTCGTGGCCCGTATTCGAGGCGAAACGAAATTCGATGGGCTAGAAGCTCTGCGCGGGCAGATCGAACAGGACTGCGACCAGGCCAAGAACGCGCTACAAGGGCTAGACCCGGACTTGGTTCGATGGATCTGACTCGACTCTACAATCTGACGACCCCGGAGCTTCGCGAAGAAGCCGAGCGCTTGGGCGTGGGCGACACCTACGCGATGAGCCGGGGGCAATTGATTCACGCGATTCGCAACGCGGCGAGCGGAGGACAGCAATCCGATGGGCTTCTCGGCAAGGTGCTGGGTTTTGCCAAGTGGGCCCTCCAGGCGGCCCAGGAAGAGCCGCGCAAAGAGCCCGCGTCGCGCCCTCCACGGAGCGAGGCCCCGGCTTCGCCGCAAGAGGAGGCGAGGCGCTTCGGCCGGCCGGCGGAGACCCCGCTGCCGTCCCTGGGGTTGGGTTCGGAATCAGACCCAGTGCCAGCGCCAGTGCCAGCGCCAGAGCCAGAGCCAGCGTCAGTGCCAGCGTCCGTGAGCGAGCCGTCGGACCAAGACAAGGCGCAAGACGTGGTCTTGGCTGAGGGCCCCGCCGAGTCTGAGCCGCCGGTTGCGGCAGCGAGGCTGAGCGCGGCCGATTCCGGGCCTCCGAGCCGCCCGCCCGTTGGTGTCTTTTCAAAAACCGCCAGCATGTTCGAAGAGCCGTTTCCCACCCTGACCATGGCCCGCATCCTCGCCGAGCAGGGGCATTTCAAGCGCGCGCTTGCGATTTACGCAACATTGATTCGTGAGGAGCCCGAAGACCGCGCGCTTAGCGCCGAAGCCAAAGAGGTACGGGAGCAGTCGCGGGCCCGCCGGTCGCAGATTCAATGATGTTAGCAATTTTGCCTCGCGCAATTTCTTTCGCATTATGAAGCTGTGACGACCATTCAGCAGCGACGGCACGATCGCCAACAGGTCCGCATCTCTTGCGAGCTCACGATCGCCGGGCAGACACTTCACGCCGAGATGATGAATCTCTCTGGCGGCGGCGCGGCGATTGTGTTCGAGCGTCCGCTCACGACCGGAGAGGTGGTCACCGTCAGCTTCTTTCTGACCCAGGACGGCATCGAGGACCCGAACCGTTCCCCGTTCGAATGCGCAGCGTCGATTCGTTGGAGCAAGGCGGTCGGAACGCGCGGCTTTGAAGCTGGTTTGCAGTTCCTGTCGCCTTCGTCCGAACAGCGCGCGCTGCTCGCGGATTTCCTGAAACGAGCCGGCTAGGCGATCAGACCAGCGCCGGAGCCGATTCGCGACGCAACGGGGGCACCAGTGCGCGCACCGCGAGCGTGCAGACACAGCCCACCGCGAGGGCGCTCCACTGGGGAAAGAGCGCGCCCAGGTCGACGACGAAGCCGAGCAAGGCGAGTCCGAGTCCCAGGCCCGAGCAAGTCGCAGCCGTCTTGGGGCCGATGTCGACGGCGCGGGCCGCAAACAACAGCCCCGCAGCCTTCCCGACGAGCGCGGCAATGCCAGCGAGCGAATCGGCCAAGGGCCAACCACCGAGGAACAATACAGCGCCCAGGACCGCCGCGGCCGCCGAATAGAGCGATGCCGAAAGATTTGGTCGCGAGCTGACGGCTCCGAGCGCGTAGAGATACGCGGCGAACGCAAAAAACGAAGCAGGCGACTGGAACAGATACCAGCGAAGAACCGCCGGGCTCTGAGCGGCGATGATGGCGGAGATGCTTGCGGTTCGTGCGAGCAGCATGACGGTCAGCGTGGCGAGCACGGCAAACGCAAAGCTGGACGCTCCGGCCCGTTGCCTGGTGGCGAGCGTGAACAGCGCTGCGAAGGTACCCAGCCCCAGGATCCACATCGTCGTCCACTGCAGAGCCGAAACGAAGAGCAAGAGCGCGGCAAAAACCATGACGAGGCTCGAACGCGTCAGCCAGGCGGGAAGCGACACCTTCGACGGCCGGGCGCGCAGACAGAGCGTCGCCGGGGAGAGCCAGCCGAGCAAGAGCCCTAGCAGAACGAAGACGGCGATGGCGATCGGCTCAGCAGCTCGCTCGGTCGCATCGTGCGGCCACCGAAGCGCGTGGACCCCGCGGAGCCCGTCGCGCGCCACCAGCACCGTCGACTCGGTTTGACTTGGGTCGGCAAGGAAGTCGCGCCGGCTGTAGAGGCTCATCTCGTCGAGCCCAACGACGATGTCACCCGGCTGCAGGCCCTGCGCTGCGGCGAGGCCGTCTGGATCCACGGAGACCACGCGAACGCCTACGGTGCCGAGCTCCTCGCGCGAGAGCTCCAGCCCGAAGCCCTGCGCGCCGAGCTGCTCGGACTCCTCTAGCTTACGCGCCCCCTCTGCCCGCAACTGCGCGGAGGTGTCCGGAAGGAAGTCGACCCGGACTCGCTCGGCAGAGAACACTTCTCGGTGACCGTCCGCGGCGCGAAACCCAACCCGCAGCTCCCCGTCGACGGTGGCGCGACCGCCTAACGCGTCGATGAGCTCTTCGACGATCGGGACCTCGATGAGCGCCTCGGAACGAACCTCGCCGACCAGTCGCGCATCGACATTGCTCGCGGGCATCCCGGGGCGATACACCGAGCCGCGGAGCAAGATCTCGGGGGCATGCCCGAGCGGGAAGCCACTGCCGCGGATCCGAAGAGTCCCACCGGCTTCGATCTCCGGCGGCTCGATGCTCTCCACTTCGAGCAGCGCGAGGTCGTCGTACCCGCTGCAAGCGCTAAGCAAAATGGCGAAGAAAGCGGCCGCTCGCATCGCCTTTTCCTTTCGCCGGGCTGACCCAAAAGGTCAAGATTTCCGGACTTCGAGGCGAGCGATTGACAAACGGGGAGACGCGAAGCAAAACGGCGTCCCTCTAGGGGCGGTAGCTCAGCTGGGAGAGCACCACACTGGCAGTGTGGGGGTCCGGGGTTCGATCCCCCGTCGCTCCACCCCCTTTCGACTCGCAGAAAAGAAAACGGGCCCGCGATCGCCAATGATCCGGGCCCGTGTTCTATGCGGAGGCCTCCCGTGAAGACGCGCACCACGCGCCCGTGAGGCGTCCAGACCTACTTCTTCTTCGCGGTCTTCTTCTTGCTCGTCTTCGCCTTCAGCTCTTTGACTGCCTTCTCGCCCTTCTTCTCGAGATCGGCGATCGCTTTGCTGGCGGCCTTCTTGGCCTTGGTGAACCTCTTCTTGATGTCCGAGCTGGTCTTCTTCGCCTTGCGCTTCAAGGTCGCCGTTTCTTTGCTGGCGTCTTTCTTGGCCTTGCTGAGCTTCTTCTCGGCCTTCTTCTCGAGATTGGCGATCGCCTTGCTAGCCTGCTTTTTGCGGGCGGCGGTCTTCTTGGTGGCGGTCTTCTTCGCCTTGGTGAGCTTCTTCTTCAGGTCGCTGCTCGCCTTCTTCTTCGGCGCTGCCTTCTTCGCGGTCTTCTTTTTGGACGCCGACTTCTTCACGGTCTTCTTTTTGGGCGCCGACTTCTTCTTCGGCCCCGACTTCTTCACGGTCTTCTTTTTGGGCGCCGACTTCTTGGTCGCCCGCTTCTTGGTGGCTTTTTTGGTAGCCGCTTTCGCCATGTCACGCTCCGTTGTGAGTGAGCCCGCAGTATAGACAAGCTAGCGCGCGTTCGGACAAAAATTCTTCGCGCATCGTCGCTAGCGCTTGGCCTGGCTTGGCTAGGGACCGTTCTCGTGGGGCATGCGGTGCCGCGGGCTCTGGAAGTAGTGCATCGGAGAGTACTGCACGAGGTTGGTGGCGCGCGAAGTGTAAAGCCCGGCGTACTGCTCGATCTGGCTGCCGAAGCTCGAGACTTCGTTGCCCGCCTTGAAGACCGAACCCCAGAACGGATGAAAGGCCTCGTCCAGGACGCCGTGAAGCGCAGCCCGTTCGGTGTTCAGATCCTTGAGCTGGGCCCGCAGCCGATCGATCGAGCGCCTGTGGCGAACCCGTTTTGAGTCCCATTTCGCGCGCTCTGGGCCGGATTCGTGCTCAGTGAGCTTCCGCTCGGCACGCTTGAGCCGGGCCTGGTGCTCGCGAAGCTCGTCCTGCACGGCGTCCCGCATCTGCTCGAGGGAGTCCGCCCGATCGAAGCTCAGCGCCTGCTCCCGGAGCACCCGAAGCTCGTCATCCATCTCCTGGATGATCATGGCGGTGCGCCAGGTCGATTCCTTCTTGGCGCGGAGCACGTCGCCGTAGATGTGGTCGCCCACGTACAGCACCTCGTCCCCGGAAAAGCCCAGGGCACGCTGCAAAGCGCCGATGTTTCCCCCGGTGTACACCCGGCCCCGAGCTGGCTCGGCGGTCTGCTCATGGGTCTCCACGTCCACGAAAGGCGCCTTCCCCGTGAAGAAAACCGGCTTCTTGGAGAGCGTGCAGATGAAATCGAAGTAGTTCTTCCAGCTCGGGTACTCTCCGAGGGCATCGCCGAGCAGGTATGTCATCATCGCGTCGCTGTACTCGGGGCCCGAGTTCGTCAGCAAGAACAAGCGCTTGCCTGCACTTCGAAGCTTGTGCAGGAGCAGGCCCAGGTCCGGGTCTCGGTCGACGTACCTGGGCAGGTCCGCGAGCACCGTATCGAGGATCGAGCCGTCCTGATGGGAGAGGTCGGCGCACTCCCGAATGTCGGCGAAGAGCAAGCTGTAGTCGAGCGTGCCCACCTCCGGCTCGAGCTGCTCGACCACCGCAGCGTAGACCGCCACCTCGGACAGGGAGTAGAGGGTGTCGACCCAGTGGTAGCGTCCGGTGCCGGGGCGCAGGCGCCGGGTGTGATAGGCGTGACGGCGCTCTTCGCGGCTCAGCTTTCGAAAGCCGTGATACGCGGTCTTCACATACCGGTAGCGGTCCATCTTGAGCACGTTGCCGAGCTTCCGATCGATCAGCAGGCCGCGGATCGGGAAGTCGGTCCGGTACTTCATCGTCCGGAGCTTTTCCGGATAGCCGCGCTCGATGAGCTTACTCACCGTCGCCTCGATGCTGAGGCGATCCATCTCCGCCTGGCGGTAGATCGCCAGGGTGTAGTCCATGTCGAAGCCCACGGCTTTGACCTGGTCCAGCCGCATGTTGCGGTTGCAGTACACCCTACGTCCCGCAGGCGGAGGAAAAACGCTCCCGGTGGGGGAGTCGAATTCGGGCGCGGGGAAACGCTCCTGCAAGGAGTCGCTCAGTTGTCGGCGGGATAGACGGCGACGCGCTTGCCAGTACGGCCGCGACGCTCGAACGTCACCACGCCGTCCACTTTGGCCCAGAGCGTGTAGTCTTTGCCCACGCCCACGTTTGCACCAGGGTGGAACGTCTGGCCGACCTGGCGAACCAGGATGCTGCCTGCCGGGACTTTCTGGCCACCGGTCACTTTGACGCCACGATACTGAGGCTGCGAGTCGCGGCCGTTTCGGGTCGAGCCCTGACCTTTCTTATGTGCCATGGCGCTTCCTTAGCCTTTCACGCTCTTGATACGGAGCTCGGTGTACGGCTGCCGGTGACCGCGACGGTTCCGATAGCCCTTGCGGCGCTTCATCTTGAAGACGATGATCTTTTTGGCGAGGTCCTGGGCGACGATCTCGGCAGTGACCGAGGCTCCGCCGACATGCGGCTTACCCACTTCGACCTTCTCGCCACCGAGCATGAGGATGTCGGTGAACTCCACGTTGGAGCCGACATCGCCGACTAGTTTTTCGACGCGAATCGTGTCGCCTTCGGCAACTCGATACTGCTTTCCGCCTGTTTGAATGACCGCGTACATAGATGAATCCGTCAGTCCCTGGGTTTCAGGGGCGCGTAGTCTAAGGGTTGCCGCCCACCCTGCAAGCCAAAACCGAGCCGCTTCGGATCGGCCGCTGCTTACTATCCCAAGCAGCTTGAATCACGAGGGAAATGGCTCTTCAGGCGATGGCCCCAGCAGGGTCGGTCGCCGCCGATCCACGATCAGGGCGAAGGCGACCGCCGAATACTCGAAGATCTGGAGCCAGGCCGGCATCCTCCAGACCCCTTGGCTGACCCAGAGGTCGAGCGGCGCATAGGCGCAGAGCACGGCCGCGCTCCAAACCAGGCCGGCCGAGCCACCTGCCGCAACCTCGAGCGGAAGCAGCCAAGCGAGGTACCAAGGGTGGACTTGCGGGGAGAGAAGCAGAACCCCCCAGAGCAGCGAGCGTGCCGCGGCCCAGGCCGGCACGCGACGCCGCACGACCAGTCCAATGAGCAAGAGCAAGCAGAGCGCGACCATCCAACGCGCGCCGATCTCGGCGTAGCGGTCAGCCAAGAACTGCCGGCTCAGCCAGTCGGCGAGAGCAAACAGGCTTTCGTTGCCGCGCCAACGGCTTGCGAACTGTCCCGGGCCCGAGGCGGGGTCGATCGGCCCACGGTACGCCAGGAGCGGCACGAGCCACAGAGCGGAGGCCAAGGCCGCCCCAAACATGACTTTGGGCCGGCGCACGAAGAGCGGCAGCAAGATCAGACCAACCACCTTGAGCCCAACGGCCGCGCAGGTTGCGATGCCCGCTTGCACGAAGCGGTGCCGTGCGAGTGCCCAGGCGGCGACGAGCATGGCCAGCCCGCAAAGGATGTCGATGTGACCGTTGAGCGCGCTCTCACTCAGAAGCAGCGGGTTGAGGCCGAGGGCCAGGGGCGCTTTGGCCGACTTGGCGATTCGCCCGACGAACGCGACCGTCAGCAGATGCGCCAAGAGCGCCAAGAGCTTGATCGTCCAGACCTGTCCGCCAAGCCAGACGGCGACGACGAACAAGAGTTGTGAAAGCGGTGGGTAGATGCTGCCAAGGGCCTTGTTGTTGATCTCCTGCCAGGTCTCGTCACGCAGCGGTCCGAGCGCGAGGTCATCGGGAGCGAGCCGATACGGGTTGAACCCTTCGAGCCACAGTCGGCCCTCCCAGAGGTAACGATAAAGGTCATCGGAGAGCATCGGGGGTGCGAAGAGCAGAGCGGCACCGAGAAGCGCTGTGATCGGGACTGCACCCAGGGTCAGCGCGCGCTGAGACGGCCAGGAATCGCTCGCGGCGAGCATGCCGGCGTAGGGAATGAACGAGACCAGCAAGCCCGCGACGACGGAAGACGGCAGGCATCCCGAGCGCGCCGCGAGCGCCAGCCCCAAGAGGATGCACCCCTGCGCCGCCACGCAGATGACGAAGAGCGCGCGGTCTCGGAGGCCCGTCATTGGACGACGAATCGCAAAACGCGAACGCGCTCGCCGGGCAGCAGGCTGTGCCGGTACTGGCCGGCGATCCGATGCCCGACGGCAACGGAGATGGTTACCATGGTCGGCCCTCCACTGCCGATGCACTCGCCCCAGTAGTGAACCTCGACCTGATAGATGCCGTCGGTCGGTCGCGCACCCACCCAGCGGATGTTCTCGATCTGCGGGTTCGGCATGTCTGCGCAGTCGCCGCGGCCCGAGTGATCGACGCGAGCGCCCGAAGGGGTCGACGGTCGCTGAAAGCTCAGGGTGTCGCCCAGGGGCCCGGTGACGTAGAGGTCGATGTCCGCGCCGGTGTCCCACGATGCGGTGACCTGCATCAGGCCCGTACCGTATCCGCAGCCGTCGTCGATCACGCCGTCGCAGTCGTCGTCGATCCCGTTGCAGGACTCCTCGACCGGCTTCGAGCAATCGCGGGGGACCTCCTTGGCAGTCGCGATGGGGACAATCGAAACCAGGACGGGCGCCTCGGCCAGCTCGGGCGGGTCGACCGTCTCCGATACATCGCTGGCGGTCTCGGGGCTAGGTCCGTCCACGCCCTTGCCCGCACATGCGAACGAGAGCGTCAAAGCGGCGATGGCGACTCGTTTCATCATCCGGCAAGCACTATAGCCGAGGTAGCGTACAATGCGGGCGCGATGATGGAGGCACTCGAGCAAGCCAAGCAAGCCATTGGCGAGCGGATCGGATCGGCCGACGTCGCCATGGTTCTCGGATCGGGGCTAGGCGACTACGCAAACAGCCTGCAAGACGCCCATGCGATCCCCTACGGGGAAATCCCGCACATGCCGCTGTCGAGCGTGTCCGGGCACGCAGGCAACCTGGTCGCGGGTCGAAGAGCGGGAAAGCGGGTCCTGGCGATGCAAGGACGCGCCCACCTCTACGAAGGCAATTCTCCGAACGAGGTCGCGTTCGGCGTGCGCTTGATGGCCCTGCTTGGCGCCAAGACCTTGATCGTGACCAACGCCGCCGGCGGAATTGCCCCCGACCTAGAGGCAGGCGACCTGATGGCGATCAGCGATCAACTCAACCTCACGGGGACGAGCAGCCTCCTCGGGCCAAACGACGCGCGTAAGGGCCCGCGGTTCCTCGACATGAGCTCGGCGTTCGACCCGGCGCTGATCGAAATGGCGAGCGGCCATGCGAAGGGTCTCGGCTTCGAGTTACGGCGCGGCGTCTACGCCGGCCTCCTCGGCCCGTCATACGAAACCCCAGCCGAAGTGCGTATGCTCAAGACACTGGGCGCCGATGCCGTCGGAATGAGCACGGTGCTCGAGGTACTGGCCGCCCGGCACATGGGCCTTCGCGTCCTCGGCATCTCCTGTATCTCCAATCTCGCCGCCGGAATCTCCAAGGGCCCGCTGAGTCACGAAGAAGTGAAAGAAACCGCCGGCCGTGTGCGGTCGCGTTTCGAGGCGCTGCTGTCGAGCGTGCTGGAGTCGCTCTGATGGACGAGAGCGCCTGGGAGAGCTTGAAGCGCGCAGCGATGGAGGTCCGCAACAACGCCTACGCCCCCTACTCCGGTTTCGCGGTCGGTGCGGCCGTCCTCGCCAAGAGCGGGGCGGTGTTCACCGGCTGTAATGTCGAGAACGCGAGCTACGGCGCAACGATTTGCGCCGAACGGGCCGCCCTGGCGGCAGCAGTCGCGGCTGGAGAGCGCGAGCTCCAAGCGCTGGCCATCGCCTCGGGCGCCCGCAGCCCTACCCCGCCCTGCGGCATCTGCAGGCAATGCCTGTCTGAGCTCGGCTCGGGCCTCCCGATACGAAGCTATACCGGCGATGCGCATGCGGACTTCGAGCTCGGGTCCCTGCTTCCCGATGCCTTCGGTGCCGAGCAGCTCGACTGATGCTGGCTCAGTCCAGGCCTTCGCTGATGCGGCGAAGCTTGGTCTCCACGTCGGCTCGGTCGATCGCCTCGCGATCCGCTAGCTCCAAGTAGCGCCCGTACTCGACGACAGCTTCCTGACGTTTGTTCTGGGCGTAATAGATGTCCCCGGTCAGCCGGTGGGAGTCCGCGACCCAGGCCTTGGCGCCGGATTGCTCGTCACCGATCGAAGTCGCCGCGTTGAATGAAGCCAGCGCATCGGCGCGCTGCCCTTCGTCGAGCTGCAAGCGGCCGAGACGGTACCACCAGTAGCCCTGCTCGGGCATGCCGGCGACGGCCTTCTTGAAGGCCGCAATGGCGTCTTTCATTTGGCCCAGCTGGTAGTTGCTCTCGCCCATCGCTGCCCAAGCTTCGATTCGCTTCGGGTTGAGCTCGATAGCCTTCTTCAAATCGCCCAGTGCATCCCGCACGGTGCCGGCACGGATCCGAATCCGCGCGCGCAGCCAGTAGGCATCGCCGAGCGTCGGGTCCAGCTTCAGGGCGGCGTTGAGATCTCGGAGGGCGGTGCTCATCTCGTTCGACTCGAGCGCTGCCCAGGCCACGTACATCCGATACATCCCGCTGTCCGGGTCGAGACGCGCAGCGCGAAGGAAGCGCTGGCGCGCGGACTCCAGCTGGCCCCGGCCGAGCTCGATGCGGCCCAGATAGTGCTCGGCTTCCGACGAGTACGGCTGAGCCTCCAGCACCTCGCGCAGGAGCTTCTCGGCCTCGGCGTCCTTGCCGGTGAGAACCAGCACGGCGCCCATCCGTGACTTCAAAGCCGCGTCGTCGGGCGAGTCCGCAAGCGCTTGCCGGTAGCTGGCCGTTGCTGCGTCCATGTCACCGCGCGCCTCTGCAAGTCGGCCCTTCTCCAAAGCAAGGCCGGGGAACTTCGCGTCGAGCTCCTCGACTTTGGCGAGCCCTGCGGCCGCCTCATCGAGCTTCCATTTGCGCCGAAGCGCGACGGCAAGCCCGAACTGTGCGGACGAATCTCGCGGCTCCATCTCGAGCGCATCCGTGAACTGCGTGATGGCGTCATCGATGCGGTTGCGTTGGAGCTCCGCCCATCCGAGCACGCGCCGCACCTCTGCGGTGATGTCGACGTTCTTCTGCGCTTCGACGAGAACGCCAACGGCCTCGCCGGGGCGCTTGGTCGATGTGTAGTGCTCGGCAAGCGCCATGTAGGCGCGCACCGACTTCGGCTCGAGCCTGATCGCGTTCCGAAAATGCTTCACCGCTTCTTTGCTCTTGCCCTGGCCCTCGGCGACTTTGCCTTGCCAGAGCTCGACCTCGGCACTGACGGGCTCCGGCGTTTTGAGATCTGCCAGCAAGGTGTTGGCTTCCTCGGCCTTGCCCATGGCCAGCAGCGCCTCGACCGCCCCGAGCTTGGCTTGAACGACGACTTTGGGCTTCCCGGTCAGGTCCAATTCGGCGCCCGGCGGGACTTCGGACCCCAGCACGGTTTGGAAGCGGGCCAAGGCGTCGGGATAGCCACCTTCGAGGAGGATCAATCTCGCGGCCCCGAGCGTCGCATCCGAATTGCTCGTGTCGAGCTCGATCGCCTTCTCGTAGACTTCGCGAGCAGCGCCCAGACGGCCGCGGTGCTCTTCGATGCGCGCGATGAGGGAAAGCGCGGCAGACTGGTCGGCCGTCGCGACCCGCAAGGTGACGCCTTGAACCGGGGCAAGCCCTGCCGGGATTTGAAGCAGCTCGTAGGCAGCGTCGAGCTCGCCCTCTGCAATCATCAGGTCTGCAACGGCGACCCGTGCGCCAGCGTGGTTCGGGCTGAGCTTCTGAGTCGCCCGAGCCGCCGCCGCTGCCTCCTCGCTCTTGCCCAGCATGTCATAGCCGCGGGCGAGCCCCCATTGTGCTCGAGCGCTGTCGTCCTTTTTGTGAGCCCGGCCGAACGCGCCGACGGCAGTCTCACCGTCTCGAGACTTCAGGGCGATCTCGCCAGCGACCAAGTCGACGTAGGCATCGGAGGGATCCTCCTGCGAGGCCAGCGCGATTTCAGCTTTCGCGACGCCGGTATCGGAATTGCGCAGCGCATCGGCGGCAAGCGCGACGTGAACCCGGGGCGCCTCATCGCCTCTGCGCTGCAGGTGAAGCCGCAACGCGTCGGCCATGCTCGCGCCTTCCATGTTCGGTCCATAGCGGAGTAGAGAGTACGATTCGTGCAAGAGCGTCCTGGCAACGAGCGAACGGTTCAGGCCTGCATCGGCGCGCGCGGCCTGGAGCTCGGCGATCGCCTGCTGCTGCGCGACGTAGGTGTCGCTTGCCGCGATGCTCTCTGCTCCTTCTACCGTCTGAGCGACCAGAGCTGGATCACCCGAGGCCGGGAGCATGGGCTCCAGCAGGTGGATCCCGAAGAGGCCGTACTTGGTCGTGCCGAGGTAGAAACCCGAGCCGACGATGATCGTGAACAGCGCCACAGCGACCAATGCTTTCATCAGCCAGGGCGGCCGCTTGAGCTTGAATTTCTTCTTCTCGCGGGAGGGCGACGTTTCGAACTCGGGCCCCTGGCCGCCGAGACGCGGCATTCGATGGACTTCATCTCCCGCGGGGAACGCCGACAGATCGAGCTCGTCCGACTCGGGAAGCCTCAACTCTCCGGAATCGCTCGCCATCCCGCCCGCTCCCGGCATCGCGCCAATGGGCGGTGGCGGCCCGGGCGCTCGCCGCGGCGCGTCGAGCTCCATTTCGAGAGCGAGCTCGTCCCCGTCCGGCAGGTCGAGCTCGATCGGCCCTCCGCCGTGAACGCGCTCCGGACCATCGAGCTCGAGGTCCATGAAGTCGTCCCGGGCGATCGGCAGGTCCTTCTGGTCGCTCGACATGGGCAGGTCCGAGTCGAGCGAAATCGGCGCTGGTACATTGGACCCGGCACGCGGCGTCGGGAGATCGGCGTCGGTGAGCGCCATCGGAAGATCGAGCTCGTCACTCAGAGAGTCCGGACCGGCACTCGCTGAACCGTACTTGGCGACGGGCAAGTCGAAATCCGGTTCCAAAGACCTGTTGAGAGGGGCCGGCAAATCGGTTCCGCCTGCTGCATCGCGAAGCGCAGGCAGGTCGATGTCCGCAAATGGATCGAAGTCCGAAGGGCGCGCATCGTGTTTTGGAGCCGGCAGATCGGCCGAGTCGAGATCCGCGAATGGTTCCAAATCGAGCGCGTGGGCACCGGTCTGCGGCGCCGGGAGGTTCTCGAATCCGCGGACGGAGGGCGCTGGCAGGTCCGCAATCTCCGAGCCCGCCAAGGGCACGGGCAGATCGACTTCGTCCGCGGGCATCGGAAGATCGGAGGGTTGGGACTTGATCACAGCCGCTGGCGCCGGCGGGGGCGGCGGTGCCTTCGCACCGATGCCGACCTTCGTCCGCTTGGCGGGCGGAGGCGTCGAAGCCACAGGCGCGGCTCCCCCTCCCGCCTTCGCGGTCGAACCGTCGCGATGGACTTGAAAGCTCTCACTGCATTTCGGACATCGCATCCGAAGCCCGCCATCGGGCAATCGGACCTCGTCCACGTCGTAAGACGCATTACACGACGGGCAACTCACCTTGATCATGACCCCTACTGTCCCCCGGGGATCAAACATAACACGCCTGCCCCCTGTCTCATAAACCTCGGACTCGGATTCCGATCGGAGCGGAACCCGGAGCCCATGGATGTGTATGTCCTACCTTGACGCCTACAGAGCTGCGGGACTACCTTCCGGTCAATCGTGAAGCGAACCGTTCAGATCGAAATTGCCGGCGCCCGTTATCGCATGTCCGCGGACGCCGACGAAACATATCTTCAGCGCCTGGCCGATATCGTGAACGAACGTGTTCAGGCGCTCGGGCCCAAGGCCGCTCGGGCGGCGACCCCAGCGCAGTTGCTAGCCGTCGTGGCGCTCGGCCTCGCCGAAGATCTGGACGCATCCGAACGGCGACACGACGCGCTCGAGGCAAAGACGCGCCAGGTCGTCGGCGCGGCGATTCAGCGAATCGATCAGCGCCTGCAAACCGACGCCGAGCTCGCCCAGCAGATCAAACCGTGAGCCCCAGCGAGACGGAGCAGGCCGAGGCCGAGCTTCGTCGACGTAGCAAGCAAGCGCTACGAAACCAAATGCGAACCGTCCGCGCTGCGCTTCCCGACTCGGCCTGCGATGCGCGCTCGGCCGAGATTCGCAAACGTCTCTTCGGACTCGCTGAGCTCGAACGCGCGGCGACCGTTCTCGCCTTCGCGTCGATTCGTAAGGAGGTGCGCACTCAATCGAGCATCGAAGCGGCCTGGTCCGCTTCAAAGCGAGTCGCGCTGCCGCGCGTTCAGGGTGACGAGCTTTCCTTGCACCTGGTCGATCCGCAAACCCCACTGCTGCGAGGATCCTTCTCCATTCCGGAGCCAGCACAAGACGCGCCACGCATCGAGCCCGGCGAGATCGAGCTCGCTTTGATACCGGCCTTGGCGGTCGATCCTCGCGGCTACCGAATCGGCTACGGAGGCGGCTACTACGACAGGCTGATCCCGCGCCTCAGCAAGGCCTGCACCTGCGCGCTTGCCTACGACTTCCAGCTGATCTCCGAAGTGCCCGAGCTCAGCTTCGACGTTGCGGTCGACCTGGTCGTGACCGATGCGCGCGTGATTCGCGTCCGATGAGCCCGGGGCGATCGAAGGCTGCCCAAGTGGTATAGCTTGGCCGTGGTTGCGGACGTAGCACAGCGAAAGCTCGACAAGCTTCCGGCCTCGCCCGGGGTTTACGTCTTCCACGGCGCAGACCGACAGGTTCTGTACGTCGGCAAGGCGCGTAGCCTGAGAAGCCGCGTTCGGAGCTACTTCCAAGCAGGTTCGAGCGACGTGCGCGCCTTCGTCAGCAGACTCGAACGCGAGCTCACCGACATCGAAACCTTCGTCACGCACACCGACAAGGAAGCAGCGCTGCTCGAGAACCAGCTCATCAAATCGCACCAGCCGAAGTACAACGTGAAGCTGCGCGACGACAAAGAGTACCTGTCACTGAGGCTCGATGCGAAGAGACCCTGGCCGCGGCTCGAAGTCGTTCGACGACCGAAGCCCGACCGCGCGCAGTACTTCGGTCCTTACCACTCGGCGACCGCAGCCCGTCAGACGCTTCGCTTGGTGAATCGATTCTTCCAGTTGCGGACTTGCACCGACACCGAGTTTCGCATGCGGACACGGCCCTGCCTCCAGCATCAGATCAAGCGCTGTCCCGGGCCCTGCGTCCTGGACGTCGACCAGGCGGAGTACCACGCCCAGGTCACCAACGTGGCGCGCTTTCTCGACGGGCGTCACGACGAGTTGGTCCGCGACCTCGACGAACGAATGCAGTCTGCCTCTGGCGATTTGGAATACGAGCGGGCCGCGATCTATCGAGATCAAATCCGCGCGGTCGAACGCGCCCAAGAGGAGCAACGCGTCGCAGGGGTTCAGAAGTCGGACCAGGACGTGATCGGCTTTCACCGCGAAGGTGACCAGGTCGAACTGGCCGTGCTGAGCATGCGCGGCGGCCGCATCTTCACCGTGCGTACGCTGCCGCTGCGACGGGTCGCGGTGCCAAACGACGAAATGCTGGGCGCGTTCCTGAGGCAACACTACAGCGATCGCCCATCGCTTCCTGACGAGATCTTGGTGTCGGTGACGATCGAAATGAGCGAAGCCCTCGAAGAGCTGCTGAGTGAGAACCGCAAGCGTCGAGTCCAGATCGTGGAGCCGAAGCGAGGCGCAAAGGCCAAGCTCCTAGAGCTTGCACGCGAAAACGCCGAGCACGCGTTCAACGAAAAGGAGCGTGCACGCGAAGATGTCGAGGCGCGCCTTGCCGAGCTGCAAAAGCAGCTTCGTCTGACGGTGCTCCCGCGCCGCATCGAATGCGTCGACATCTCACACAGTAGCGGAGAAGAAACCGTCGCCGTCTTCGTTGCACTGCAGGACGGAACCACTGCCAAGGAGCGCTACCGTAGCTTTCACGTCAAGGGCGTCGGCGGGGGTGACGACTACGCGGCGATGTACGAGGTCTTGATGCGACGCCTGCGGCGCGGGAAGAATCAGGAGGAAGGCTGGGAGCTCCCGGACCTGCTGGTCGTCGACGGCGGCAAGGGTCAGCTCGGCGTCGCAGTCCGCGCCCGCGAAGACATCGGAGTCCCGGACCTCCAAGTCGCCTCCGTCGCAAAGCCTCGCATCACGGCGAGCGGCGAAGAGCAAGGCGACCGCATCTTCCTGCCCGGTCAGAAAAACCCCATCCCGGTACGAGCAAACTCCGCGCTCTCATTGCTGCTCTTGGCCCGCGACGAAACCCACCGAGCCTCGAACACGCTGCGCAAGAAGGTAGGCCGCAAGCGGCGACTGCGAAGCGAGCTCGACAGAGTGCCAGGAGTCGGCCCGAAGACGCGAGGCAAGCTGCTCAGGAACCTGGGCTCGCTGCGGGACGTTCTCGGAGCGACAGAGGAACAGCTGATCGAAGCGGGCGCTACCAGAAAACAGGCGCTGGCGATCAAGGACTCGCTCGGAGACCGGTCACCGGTCGAGCCGGAGACGGAAGCCGCAGAGGAAACGGCGATCGAGAATGCGTTTCAGCCGGACTGACCGGAGCGGGGGCGGCGGCGGGGACACTGACGCTGGCACTGACACTGCCGCTGCCGCTGACACTGACACTGGCGCTGCCGCTGACGCTGACCGCCACCGCCCCACGGCCACCGCCCCGCCGTACGGCCCTACGGCCACTGCCTCCGCCCTACGGCCCCACGGTCGCTGCCACCGCCCTACGGCCCCACTGCCACTGCCCTACCGCGCCGCCACCAACCTCACCTCAAAAGCGGCCCCGCCCTGCGGCAAATTCGCCGCCTCGATCGTCCCACCCAGCCGCTCGACGATCGTGTAACAAACAGCAAGCCCAAGTCCGGTCCCCTGCCCCGCTGCCTTCGTCGTCACGAACGGGTCGAACACCTGGTCGAGGATCGCGCGGTCGATCCCGGGCCCGTCGTCCGCGACGATGAGCTCGACCGCGCCGTCGCCATCGCGCGCCCGTACTTCGATGCGGCCCTTGCCGCTCAGGGCATCCGCCGCGTTGAAGAGCAGGTTTAGAAGCAACTGCCGAAGACGCTCGTGGTCACCTCGCACGCGCGGGAGCCCCTCGTCGAGCCCGAGGGCGATCTCGATGTCTCGGAAGCGGCTCTGGCGATCGATCAGCTTGACGGTGTCGGACACCACCTCTGCGATGTCGGCCGAGCTCTCGATACGTCCCTGTTGGCTGGGCTCGCTTCTCGAGAAGTCCAGCAGGTCACGAATCGTGTGATGGATTCGCTCGCTCTCGCGCTCGATGCGACTGATGAACTCTTTTTCCTCGTCGGGGCTGAGGTCGCCCGTTTGCATCAGGTCGAGCAGGCCGCGAATCGCTGCAAGTGGATTGCCGATCTCGTGCGCAACGCCGGCGGACAAGCGCCCGACAGCGGCCAAGCGCGCGCTCCGAATCAACTGCTCCTGCGCCGTCGTGAGCTCGGCGGTCGTATGTTCGAGCTCTTCGAGCCGTTCCTGTAGCGACACTCGGTCTTCACGAATCTGCGCAGCCATTTCGTTGAAGGTGGCAGCCAGGCGTGCAACCTCGGCAGCGCCTTGCACCGGCACGCTGGTACGCAGCCGCCCCGAGGCGAGCCGTTCGGAGGCCAGTCGCAAACGATCGATCGGCCGCACGATGAAATAAGTCAGCAGCACGTAGGTCAGCAGCAGCACCGTCGCTGCGGTCAGACCGAGATAGAACAGAAACAAACTCCTCCGAGCCGCGTCGCCTCGTCCGCCGGCGGGGACCCAGACGCGTATCTCGGCTCCGGTCGCGCTCGTCACCGAGGCATCGAGCTGGCCCTCGAGGACACCCCAGCTTCTGCGCAGGCCCCGTGGACCGTGGATCTCGATGCGTTGCGCCAGACCATCCTCGATCAAGCTCGCGATCGACTCCTCGCTCAGCCCCTCACCCTCTGAGCCGGCGCCTGACGCGAGAGCCTGGGCCAAGCCAATGGCCCGTGTACGCTGCTCCTCGGCGCTCTCACTCTCGTCGAGCCTCGCCGTCACCAGGCTCAGCAACACAAACGCGGCGCCAAACGCTACGATGAGCGCGAGCATGAGCTGGCTTCGAAGCCCCAAGCCGAACGAACGCCCCATGCGTACAGTCTACCGCCTCAATCTCTTGACCCGCCACGCGGCCCGGTGCATGGGGGAATCATGACACGCGGCGCCCGCCTAGGGGTGATCGTCGGCTCGATCCTGCTCCTTTCGGTGTTTGCCGCTTCTTCGAGCGCGCAAGGCAGGGGGGACGGGCTCTACGGGCGCTGGGATCGCGGGCTGACGCTTGCGCTCGGTGCCGGGCCTGGCGCCACCTGGCTCGATCGCAATGCCGACCCCAACCTGGTCGGCGAGGCGCGCTTCCTGATAGCAGACACCGCGGGTATGGTGCTCTCGGGCCGTTGGGGCCCCGACTCAGGCCAGCACTTGTTTGTCGGAGTGGACCTCCGCCCACTCTTTCCGGCGCTCTTTTTCCTCTACAAGCAGACCTGGAACGAGTTTGCCGACCTCATGCTGCAATCGGTCTTTTTCGAGATCGGGCCTGCGTTTGCGCTCGACGGACACCGAAGCACGGGGCTTGGCGTGGGCTTCGGTTTCGCCCTGCCCCTTTATCGGCCGCTCACTACGCTGCGAGGCCTTTGGCTTCGGATCGCGGCCCGTTACGTGAACAGCGATCCATCTTTTCGAAACACACAAGCAACTAGCGATCGCACGCAATGGACCCTCTACACGACGTTTGTCGTGCGTTTGGGTTTCAAGTCCAAGCTGAGCCGCTGGGAACCAGACCGGTACCGTCACCGCTAGCTTGGCCGGGGCAAGGAACCCGGCTACAACCGCCAGGTGAGACGCACCAAAATCGTCTGCACGCTCGGACCCGCCAGCAACACGCAGGCGAAGATCAGCGAGCTCATCGAAGCCGGCATGAATTGCGTGCGGCTCAACTTCTCGCACGGCGATCACGAGTCGCACGCAAAGATGGCAAAGCTAGTCCGCCAGGCCGCGGCCGAGGCTCGGCGGCCGATGGCGATCTTGGCAGACATGCAGGGCCCCAAGATGCGCGTCGGAAAGTTCGCCGAGGGCTCGATCGAGCTAGTGCCCGGCGCTCGATTCGCACTCACCACCGACGACGTCGAGGGAACTTCAGACATCGTCTCGGTCACCCGCGAGTCGCTGGGCGTCGTTCTGAAGCCCGGCGACGCCATTGCGCTCGACGATGGTTTCATTCGGCTCCGGGTCGAGCGCTTCGAGGGCAACACCGTGCACACCATCGTCGAGGATGGCGGCACCCTTTCGAACAACAAGGGCCTGAACCTGCCGGGCGTCGCGATCACGGGACCGGCCCTCACCAGCAAGGACCGCAAAGACTTGGCCTTTGCGGTTTCCGCTCTCGATGCGGACTACATCGCCCTTTCGTTCGTGCGCTCCGCCGACGACGTGAGAGAGGCCAAGGCCCTGGCCGGAGATGTGCCAGTCATCGCGAAGATCGAGCGCCCCGAAGCGGTCGAGGTGCTTTGCGACATCGTCGATGCGGCCGACGGCATCATGATCGCCCGTGGAGACCTGGGCGTGGAGCTGGGCGCCGAGAAAGTGCCGATGGTTCAGAAGCGAATCATCCGCGAAACCAACGCGCGCGGTAAGATCGTGATCACCGCGACGCAGATGCTGGATTCGATGATTCGCAACCCGCGTCCAACGCGCGCCGAGGCCGCGGACGTCGCCAACGCGGTGATGGACGGAACCGATGCGGTCATGCTCAGCGGTGAAACGGCGGCAGGTCGCTACCCGGTGCAAGCCGTAAAGATGATGGACGCCATCATTCGAGAGGTCGAAGCGGACTACGTCGAAGATCTGGCGCGCCAATTCCACGAACTCAAGAACGCCGACGAAGAAGACTGGTCGTTCTCGAACGCGGCAGCCCTCGCCGCAGCGGTCTTGACCACTCACTTGCCTCTCAAGACCGTCGTGGTGTTCACCAAGGATGGCCGTTCGGCAGGCTTGCTTGCGGAGCATCGACCGCGTGCACCGATTTTGGCCATCACCAGCGACGTGCGTGTCGCACGAAGGCTCGTGCTCGAATGGGGTGTGATTCCGCGAGTCGAAGTGCCTCCGGAATCGCTCGAAGAGGCACTTCGGATCGCGACCTCATTGCTCGTAAGAGAGAATCTTTGCCAACGCGGGGAGGCGTTCGCGATGGTAGTGGCCTGGCCCAGTTCGGGGCGCACCAACACAGTGAAGCTCCACCGTCTCTAGCCCCGCGCTCCGGGATGCACTAGATCGCGCCCATGGAAGAACTGCCGCAACAGATCGGCCGCTACCGCATCGACCGGCTCCTAGGCGCGGGCTCGATGGGCAACGTCTATCTGGCCCGCGATGCAGATCTCGACCGCCCCGTTGCGGTTAAGACCCTCCGCGATCTCGCGCTCGATGCGGATATGCGAGAGGTCTTCCTGGGCCGCTTCCAGAACGAGGCGCGAGCCGCGGCCCGCCTTCAACACCCTAATATCGTTCAGATTTTCGATGTGGGCGACGATCCCAAAGTCGGGCCCTACCTGGTCTTCGAGTACGTCCACGGGCACACCCTCAAGCAGGCACTCAACAAACGGGGCGCGCTGTCACGCGATGAGCTCCTCGACCTGGCCCAGCAGGTCGCTGACGCGCTTGCGACCGCCCACATCGCAGGCGTCATCCATCGAGACATCAAGCCCGAGAATCTGCTGATTACCGACAACGGCCAGGTGAAGCTCGCCGATTTCGGCATCGCCCGCATCCCGAACGCGGACCTCACCAAAGAGGGTCAGTTCCTCGGGACGCCTTGCTACGCGGCGCCGGAGACTTTGCGAAGCGGCGAGTACAGCGAACAGAGTGACTTGTTCTCGTTCGGTGCCGTCATCTACGAAGCAGCTTGCGGCGAGCGTGCGTTCCCTGGCGCCGAGGCGATGGCGGTGGCGCACAAGGTGATGAGCGTCGACCCGGTTCCACCGAGCGAAGCCAACCGCGCTGCCGCGATCCCATCCTCGCTCGACGCTGCCATCCTCCGAGCGCTCCGCAAGAACCCTGCGGACCGCTATGCAAGCGCGCGAACTTTCGTCTCGGCACTCAAGCAAGCCTACGACGGACGCCACCCAGCCAAATCGAGACGCAGACGCAATACCCTCCCCCTGGCGATGACCCTGAGCCTAGGACTCCTGCTAGCCCTCTGGGTCGCGGTCGAAAACTGCAACCCCAAGCCCCCGGCCACCGACAGCAACACCGGCGCTGACGCTGGCATTGCCGCTGACACTGACGCTGCCACTCCCCCAGAAATCGACGCCGGCCCCGACGCTCTGTCTCCGCACGAACGCGAGGAGGCCGCCAAAGACGAGCTCGACAATGCTCGTGCCGCTCTGCAACGCGGTGACCTCAGCGAAGCCGCCGCTGCACTCGAGCGTGCGAGCACCTTCGACCCGAACAACCCCGACATCGATGCTCTGCGGCAGCAAGTGCTCGGAGCGCAGCCTGACGGCGGCTAGTTGAGCTTGTTGCTTTCGTCCCGGACCGGCTTCCAGCTGCACTCCCCACCGGGGTTGCACCTGTGCATGTAGGTCAGCGTTCGGCCGCAACCGCTGACGCGCTTCTGCAGGGCCCCGTCATCGACGAACTCGATCAGCGATTCTTCGCAGTCGAGATCCACCGCCGCCGCACTGCGTATCTGCTGCGTAGCGGCGGACTCGTGTCCGCACCCCACAATGAGCGCCATGATGGCCGCAACTTGGACGACTTTGCTCCGCATCTCTCCGACCCCCGAAGCGGAGCATAGCGCAAGCCGCGGCCTCGTGCGCCTATAAGTCGATGCCAAGGCCCCGCAGGTCGCTTTCCGCTTGAGGAGCCCAGCCGCGATTGGCCTTCGGGCTCGCCGGGCTCGGGTGCAGGACGGTGCCGATCGCCGGCCCATCTTCGCCGAGCGCGGCGCGGGCGCGCTTGGTCGCCCACGCCCCTACGCCGACGACCAGCGCCGGCGAGAGGACCTCGACGGCGTCGCGTAGCGCGCGGTCGCACAGGGGCAAAAGCGCAGCCCGCTCCTCAGCCGCGAGCTTGTCGGGCGTTCGATTGCGCCCGGTCGATTCCATGAACAGCACCGGACAGTAGTTGAGCACGAAGAACCTCGAAAAAAAGCGCTCCGGCGTTCCAAAGCGATTTTTGGCCCATCCCCAAAGACGGGAGCCGCTGACTTCGGAGCGCTCGCAGTCGAAGCCGAGTACCGGCCGTTTCGGATGCTCGTCCGCGGGACGATCGACGGGCGCTTCGATGCCCATCCAGTCGCGCACGAAGCCCACATCTCCAAACGGAACACCCGTCTGGCCCATGCCAAACGGACCGGGGTTCATCCCGACCAGGACGACCTCTTTACGGCCGGAGCCGAAGCGATTCAGGTAGAGCTCGTGCGGGCGCTTCGCGTACTGCAGAGGGTTGTAGACGTGCGTGACCGGCGCGGCGAAGTCGAGCTTCGAAATCACGCGGCTCAGCGCGCGAGAGACTTTGACCAGCTCGCTCATCTCGCTCAGCAGAGATACCGCTCGCCGCCATCGCAGAGGATGGTGACGACTCGCTGGCCCGTCTTCATGCGGCGCGACACCTCGAGCGCCGCATGGACGTTTGCACCCGCCGACGGGCCCTGCAGCAAGCCTTCTTCGCGCGCAAGACGCTTCGTCATGCGCTCGGCGGCGAGGTCGGTGACGGTGATCACCTCGTCGATCAGCTCGGTGTCGAGCACAGGCGGAACGAAGCCGGCGCCAAGGCCCTGGATGCCGTGCAAGCCGGGCTTCCCACCCGAAAGCACGGCGCTTGCACGGGGTTCGACCGCGATGAGTCGCAAGTCGGGGTTGCGCTGTTTGAGCACACGGCCGACTCCGGTGAGTGTGCCGCCGGTGCCCACGCCGGCAACGAAGGCATCGACCTGACCGGCCGTTGCCTCCCAAATCTCTTCTGCGGTCGTCTTGGCGTGGATGTCCGGATTGGCGGGGTTTTCGAACTGGGCGCACATCATCGAGCCCGGCGTCGTCTTCAAGAGCCGTTCCGCCTGCTCGACCGCACCTGCCATGCCGTCCTCGGACGCCGTCAACACGACCTCGGCACCATATGATTTGAGCAGATGACGGCGCGCCATGCTCATGTCTTCCGGCATCACGATCACGCAGCGGTACCCGCGAACGGCGCAGATCATCGCAAGGCTAATTCCGGTGTTGCCGCTGGTTGCTTCTACGACCGTCGAGCCCTCACGCAGCGCACCCGATTCTTCGGCTGCCAGGACCATCGAAAGGGCGGGACGGTCTTTGACCGAACCGGCTACGTTGCTCGACTCGAGCTTTCCACAAAGCTCGGCGCCCTTGCCTTCGGTGATTCGCGCTAGGCGCACCAGAGGCGTGTGGCCGATTAGGTCCAGCGCGCCGTCATAGATTCGATCGGTCATGTGGCCGCTAGCATACCAGGCAGCGCTTAGATGTCATCGCCCGAAGAGCCAGATTCGTGGCGATCGTAGGCCTGGACGATTTGCTGAACCAGCGGGTGTCGAACGACATCGGCATGGGAGAAGTAGACGAACTCGATGCCCTCGATCTTCGAGAGCACCTTTTCGGCGTGCCGAAGCCCGCTGTGCGCTCCACCCGGGAGATCGATCTGAGTCACATCGCCGGTGATGACCGTCTTGGAGTCGAAGCCGAGCCGCGTGAGGAACATCTTCATCTGCTCGCGTGTCGTGTTTTGCGCCTCATCGAGAACGACGAAGCTGTCGTTGAGCGTCCGGCCGCGCATGAAGGCCAGGGGTGCAACCTCGATGGTCCCCCGCTCGATCAAGGCACTGATGCGGCCGGGTTCCATCATGTCGTGCAAGGCGTCGTAGAGCGGTCGAAGGTAAGGGTTGATCTTCTCTGCGAGATCACCGGGAAGGAAGCCGAGCCGCTCGCCCGCCTCGACCGCCGGGCGCGTCAGGACGATCCGCTTGACCTGCCGTTCCTGCAGCGCGCGAATCGCCATCGCCATCGCCAGGTAGGTCTTGCCGGTGCCTGCGGGTCCGATGCCAAACACGATGTCGTGACTGCGAATGGCCTGTATGTAAGTCTGCTGCGTCACGCCCTTCGGGGAAACGATGCGGCGGCTGGAGGTCGTCAGCACGACGTCGTCCAGAAGCGCGCGAAGCCGCATTTGCGGATGAGCTCGAAGTGTCCGCGCGGCACGAGCCATTTCAACGGCGCTGAGATCTCGGAACTGCAGGGCGTCGATCAGCTCGTGAAGCACCCGCTCCACCAGCTCGACGTCTCGATTGGGACCGTGCACGTGGATCGTCGAACCTCGCAGACCCATCGAAACGCCAAGCTCTGCTTCGAGCGTGCGCAAGTTCGAACCCCCGGGGCCGGTCAATTTGAGCAATAAGCTCCGATCGGCGACTTCAATGTCGGCGGCTACTTCGGTCCCGAGAGGGCCGCGCTGCGCAGTCGGTTCGATACTCGAAGTTTAGCCTGTCCGGCCAGGGGAGGCGAGCTGCAATACTAGCGCCAAACCAGGGCGTCCGGATCGCGCTCGACCGCCGATTCGAGGCGTTCGTGGGCAGCGAGAATCAGCGACCGGCTGGTGTCCCCATCGAGAGGATAGGACGAGAGGCCGACTGCCATGTGCAAAAAGAATAGCTCCTCGGCTTGCCGGATTCGGTTCGCTGCCAGCTCGGACTGAAGCCTTCGAATGACTTCCACCACCGAGCGCGCGCTCGAGCCGTCGAAGCCCACCACGAAGGTGTCCTCGTCCCAGCGTCCTCGAACATCTTCTCGCCGAAATCTGCCGTAGATCAAGCGCCCCAAATAGGTCCGCAGGCGCCGCGCCTGAACGCGGTCGAGCCCATCGAGCCCGGTGGTCTGCATGAGACCAATCGAGTAGGTGCGTGCGTGACGCTGAGCGGACGAGAGGCCGAATTCGAGAGCAGCAACGGCTGCGGGTCGCGCAAGCAAGCCCGTCTGACTGCAACGCAACTGCTGGCGACGGAGCCGCGCCATTCGCTCCGCTTCACCGAGCAAGTGCACCAGCCAACCCGACGATCGAATCAGGCTTTCGCTGATCTCGCGTTCCTGCGCCAGCGGCGAGTCGTCGAAGCAGAGCAGAGCAAAGTCCGAGTCCCAAGCGGACATGCGAATGATCGCCGGCACCTGCTTTCCGGTCACGCTCGACCCCAACAGAACCGCGTCCGGGCACTGCACGTCGATCTCGCGCAAGAGCTCATCGAGGCTGAGGTAGAGAAGGCAGTCGATCCCAGATTCCTCGAGGAGTCGCGCGGCCTCGGGATCGCGGAGAACTGCGACTCTGGGGAGCGGCGTCATCGCTCGTTCGACCGCGGTGACGAGCGCGTGATGCAGGCGGACGAGCTCGATCGGGTGCGGCAGGAAGATGTCGATGCCCAGCTGAGCCGCCAGAGCTCGCGTGTGTGGGTCGTCGTCCACCGAGAGTAAGATCACCGGCGCCTCGCCGCAGCCTTCCAAGCCGCGGAACAAGGGAAGGAATTCGGAGAGCGCTTCTCGATTCTGAAGCGGCCAGCCCACCAGAGCTGCCGTCGGCGGATTTCGGCCGGCGATCTTGAGTGCCTCCTCGACGCTCGAAACCGGCCTCAGGTGCACCAGCACCTCGTCGAGCGCGGAGCGCAGGTAGGCGATCATCGCGGGGTCGTCTTCGAGCACGAGCAAGGTCGGCACGAAGTCCCTGGGAATCGGGCGGTGAAGGAAGAAGCTTGCCGCTGGCGTGACCGAGGGCGGAGCGGCCGCCATCGAAGGGATATCGTTGGGCCGGCCCGTGGCCGCTGCGGCATGTGCCCGCACCGAGTCGATCGACTCGAACACCGTCGGCCAGTCGAGGCGCCCCGACTTCTGAAAGCTGCCGAAGCTCGAGCTCGATGCGGCCCGCCGCGTCCGAGACCTCGACGAAGCCATGAGTTTGAGCCGCCCCGTGAAGCTCGTGCGCCTGACGAAGCGCCTCCGACACGAAGCTGGGTCGCTCGGCTTCCGAATGCACGCGACGGATCGCACCGGTTAGATTGTCGGCAGCGATCGGGAGCAGGCTCACGTAGGACTCCCTGGCTTCTTCGGCGCCGGCGCGAGCCTGGGAAGGACCATCGGGGAAGAGGACCTCGTCCAAGGGATCGTCCTCGGAAACGCCCGCAGCGCCGGGAACTGCGGCAAGCGGCGCCTTGCTCTGATGGGTGGAAACGACGCTCGCCACCGAGCGGGCAAAGCGATCCACCGACACGGGCTTGTGGAAGACCTTGGCCACGTCGAGCTCTTGGGTCAGGTGCCTGAAGGTCGGGAGGTCCCGATAGAAAGCCGACACGAAAATGATGGGCGTCTCGAATCCCTCCTGTCGGAGATCTTCGATCCAAGTGATCCCATTGGTGTCCGGCAAAAGGCCGTCGACGACGAGCAGCGAGGGCGCTTCCTCTTCGATCAAGGCGCGGGCCACGCTGCCCTTGGTGGCGACTAGGACACGCAGACCCTGCGCCTCGAGCGCCGGGGTGACGCTCGCTCGAAACTGAGCGTCGTCGTCGAGAAGAAGGACGGTTAGAGGCACGTGGCCGCTAGTGTGCCACCGTTTGCAGCGCCCACAAAGCGATCAGGGGCTGCAGCTCAGGATGCGCGCTGGTAGTCCGAACCCGCCTGCTCGAGGTATGCTCGAGCGACCGGATGGTCCGCACACTGCGCGACCACGTTCTGCAGGTGCTCGAGCCCCTGGCCGTGGTCCCCGGTCTCGATTTCGATGACGCCCAGGAGCGCGCGGGCGTCATGGTGCTCCGGGTCGAGCTGAAGGATGAGCGTCAATTCTTCGCGGGCCCCATGGGCATTGCCCCTGAGCCTCAGCAGCTTGGCCAGCTCGAGGCGGATATCGTGGAACTTCGGACAAAGCCGCAGGGCGCGCCCAAACTCGTGCATCGCGTCCTCCGGACGGTCGAGGTCGAGATAGGCCCGGGCGAGCGAGCGGTGAAGATTGGCGACCTTGCCGCGGCGATAGGCGTCATTCGAAGAATCGGACTGGCGCTGAGCGCGCTCCAAGGTCCGTGCTCCCGAGCCGTATTCGCCAAGCTCATTGCAAGTCACCGTGAGGTTGAGGGCGGCCTCCAGGTAGCCGGAGTTGACCTCGAGCGCTTGCTGGAAGCACCAGCGCGCTTCGGGCAGCCGGCCGCCGAGGTGATAGATGACGCCCAGCCGATTGAACACGTCGGGATAACGAAGGCCCTGCTGCACGAGTTTCTCGTAGTAGGGCTGAGCAAGCGGGTACTCGGCGCGATCGTAGTGCTCGTTCGCGGCGTCTAGAATCTGTTGAGCCCAAGGAGCCATGGGCCCGAAGGTAACGATCGGCCCGATCGCTGGCCAGAAATCCGCGTCCAGAGCGGTCAGCGGCCGATCAGCCGATCTTGCCGAGCAGCGTCTGTGCGCGCTTGGCCTCGTCGCTGCCTGGAAAGCGCTCGACGATTTCGGTGAAAGTCTGCCGGGCGGCTTCGACCTCTTCGGTCCTGAGGTAGACCTGCCCGAGCAGCAGCAGAGCCTGGGGCGCGACGTCGGCTCCGGGGTAGGAGGTGAGCAAGCCCTTGAGCCTCGAGATGACGCCGCGATAGGCTTGTCGCTTGAGGTAGAAGCGGGCCACATAGAGCTCGTGGGCGGCGAGTAGGCTCATGCACTTGTCCATGAGCTTGTTGGCGTCGGGAACCCGCTGGTCGTCCGGGTAGTCCACGACGAAGCGGCGAAGCTGGATCAGCGCGTCACGCGCGGCGCTCTGATCACGCTCGCTCGAAGGAGGCGTCATGAACCAGCCGCCGGGGATCTGATTGTAATAGGACTCCGCGATCCGAAAGCGCGCGTAGGGGATCTCTTTGTGAGAGGGGCGAACCCGTACGAACTGCCGATAGGTCTGGATGGCCTCTGGGTAAGCTTCGTTTTTGAACTGGCAATCGCCGATGCGAAGCTCCGCGAGCGCTGCGAAACGGCTATAGGGGAACTCTCGCCGAATCTCACGAAAAGTCGGCTCTGCCGACAGGCAATCGCCGCGACGGAAATTCAGCAGGGCCTTCTCGTAGCCGCTGCGCGCGTCGTCGTCGTCGTCGAGAATGCTCGTGCCGGTCTTCTGGAGACTACCCGAGCTGCCGCTGCAGGCCGCGGCGAGCACGAGGACAGAGATCCAGAACAAGTTGTCGAGGCGCAACCTCAT
Organism: uncultured delta proteobacterium; assembly: GCA_963842915.1. Lineage (GTDB taxonomy): Bacteria > Myxococcota_A > Polyangia > Polyangiales > Houyiibacteriaceae > SG8-38. Next base: position 60,247 of record CAWJII010000007.1, read on the forward strand.
CGCGGGGGGAGGTAGCCTCTGACCCCATCGGAAACAAGGCGACGGCCCGCCGGAGATTCGGAACGGCTCAGGCGCTTGCGATCTGGTTGTCGATGAAACGAGCCGGGTCGATCCCGAGCGTGGCGAGCGCGGCTTCCCAGCGCTCTTCGACGGGCGTGTCGAAGACGATCTCATAGTCGAGGTCTACGGGAATCCAGGAGCCTTGCTTCATCTCGCCCTCGAGTTGCCCTGCGCCCCAGCCTGCGTACCCGAGGATCATCGCGCAGGTGTCCGGCCCGTCGCCCCGGGCCAGCCGCTTCAGGAGCTCGAGGGATGCGCTGCAGGCGATGCGCGGGCTCACCGAGATCGTCTGACCGGTCGAAGGCTTTGGAACGCCTTCCGCGTCGTAGAGGATCCAACCAGACTCCGGAGAGACAGGCCCGCCCAGCAGGACCGGAGCGCTCACAGCGGCATCCGCCTTGCCGCTCACGCCGACTTCCTTGAAGACGTCTTCGATTTCGAGGTCGGTCAAGCGATTGACGACGAAGCCAAAAGAACCCTCATCGCCGTGATCGATCAGTAGCACCAGCGTATGATTGAAAAACGGGCACCGCATCGACGGTGCCGCGACAAGGAACCCCGGTGCAAGTGATGCCGACACGAGCGCAGAGTGCCACCAAATCCAAAGCGCGGCGAGTTCAAACTCCGGGAGCACCGAAATGAGCAAGGTGCGGGCCCTATTGCGCACCGGCGCCTTCGTCGGTTTCTCCGCGGGAATTCTGGCAGCCTACGAAACCCGGCGGGCGATGACCTCCGAGTCCGGGCAGGAGGCGCTCGCCAATCGGTACCGCCAGCGTTTGACCGACGGCCTTCTGCGGGTCTTCGGCGCGGAGCTCCTGCTCGGCGGTCAGCGCAGGCATCTCGGCGGGGCCCTGGTCGTCGCCAATCACCAAAGCGCCCTCGACATCGGAGTGATGCTCTCTGTCTTTCAAGGTGTCTTGGTGAGCCGGCACGACGTGGCGGATTGGCCGCTACTCGGCCGATTGGCGAAGCACGGCGATACGATCTTCGTCGATCGCGAAGACCGTCGCAGCGGCGCCGTCGCGCTTCGCGAGATCCGTCGTCGCGCAAAAGAAGGACGCACCGTCGTCGCCTTTCCGGAAGGCGGAACCTTTCCTGGAGATTCGGTGCACGAGTTCCACCCTGGTGCCTTCGCGGCGGTTCGCTCACTCGACGTTCCGATCATTCCCGTCGGACTCGCCTACTCACCCGCGATTCCCTACGAACGGGAATCGTTCGGCAAGCACATCGCCAAGATCGCCGCCCGTCCGAGCACTCGAATCGCAGTCCAGCTGGGCGAGCCCCTTCGGTCTGGGCTCGATGCTCGCGCCGCTGCCAGCCTCGCCCGGACCGAAGTCGAAGCGCTGGTCCTCGACGCCCGGCGGGCCCTCGAGAGCGATCGCCGCTGAATTCGCTGGGCCCAGGTGGCCATGCTGTCGCCTTCTAGGCGCCAGGCCCGCTCTTCGCTACGATCCGATCTCTTCAAGCCCAGGTGTCCCTTCCGGCCAAGCCCATGGTTCGTCTCATCCGCCAATCGAAAGAGCCAGCAGCCAAGCGCGATGATCGCGTCTGGGAGTTCCTGCCTAGCGCCTTGTGGGATTTGAATTTCTGCGGTCCTCTCGATTGGATCGAAGCGCAGGGCTGTCGTGACGCCGACGAGTTCAAGCAGCTAGTGCGACGCAATCCCGATGCGCTCGGAGAGTGCCTAGAGCGAATACGGATTCACCGGGTGAGCGCCGGCGCAGTCTCGCTGGTAGGAGCCGCGAGCGAGGAGGAGTGCATTCGTCGCTCTCGAGAGCTCTTGACCGCGGAGTCCAAGGCAGATTTCCTGCGCATCCTGATGGCTGCCTTCCGCAACGAGCGCGACGTCCATCTCGAAACCGCAATCATGACCTGCTCACGCGAGTCGAGAGACGTCCGCGCGCACTGGCGGTTCGTCGATAGCGAAAGCGGTCGCTTCGATCGCGCCATCGTCTTCGTGACCGACATGGGCGCCGAGCACGAGCTTCAACAACGGCTCTTGTTGGCCGAACGCATGTCGGCGATCGGGACGCTCACCGCGAGCATCATTCACGAAATCAAAAACCCGCTCACCTTCGTTTGGAACCACTTGCGCTCGCTTCGGGATTCGGGCGAACCGCTTTCTCCCGAAGCTTCCGAGCTGGTCCGCGAGGCCTATGAGGGTTCGGAGCGAATTCGCGTAATTGCCAATGAAATTACCGCTTTGTCGCACGGAACGGACGGGGCCGACGGGGCGGAGGTCGAGACGGTCAACCTGAAGCAGGTGCTCGATTCAGCGATCCGGATGGCGGAGCCCGAAATACAGCACAGGGCTAAGGTCGTTCGCGAGTACGAAGAAGGCAACCTGTACATCCGAGGCTCGAGGACGCGCATCGGTCAGGTGTTCCTGAATCTGATCGTCAATGCCGCGCAGGCGATCGACCCGGGGGACCGAACACAGAACGCGATCACGGTCCGTGCGAGGAGCACCGAAACCGATCGGATTTGCATCGAGGTGCAGGACACCGGGCCCGGGATTTCTTCCCAAATGCTGCGCCGAATCTTCGACCCCTTCGTGACGACAAAACCCGCGGGACGCGGAACCGGCCTCGGGCTCTCGATCTGCCGGCGTATCGTACATTCACTCGAAGGCACGATCGAGATTCAAAGCCACCCCGGACAAGGCACCGTCGCTCGCGTGGTCTTGCCAAAAGCGCCGCGGCCGAGACGCCCTCTCTCGATTCCGCCAACCTCGATGAGCGCCGTCCAGCGCGCGACGCGGGGCAAGTTGTCGCTTCTGGTCGTCGACGACGAGCCGGTGATCGCGCGGCTCATTCAGAAAGCACTGGTCAAACACGAGGTGACGACTGCTCACGACGGGCGCGAAGCGGTCGCCTTGATGGGACAGCACGCCTACGACGTGATCCTTTGCGACCTGATCATGCCGGAGATGACGGGCATGGACGTCTATCGGGCAGCCCTGCAAAGGGCGACGCCAGTCCACGATCGCATCGTTTTCATGACCGGCGGCGCCTTCACGCAGCGCGCTCGGGACTTCCTTCAGAGCGTTCCAAACCTTCGAATTGAAAAGCCTTTTGATCTAACGCACCTCGAGCGCACGATTTACGAAGCCGCCGACATCGTCGATCCTCGATGAACAAGAAGCGAATGCTGGTGGTCGGTCTCGACTGCGCCGCGCCTGGCCTGGTGTTCGAGCGCTACCGCGACGCGATGCCGAACCTGTCTGCCCTCATGGAGCGGGGGACATGGGGAAACCTGCGTAGCTCAGAGCCCCCTATCACCGTGCCCGCATGGACCTGCATGCTCTCCGGTCGCGACGCCGGCGAGCTGGGCTTGTACGGGTTCCGAAATCGCGTCCCTGGCGAGACGCGCCTGCGCCTGGCCGACGGGCGCGACGTTCGTGTGAAGCGCGTCTGGGATTGGCTCGGTGAGCAGGGCTATCGGGTCGCCCCAGCCTTCGTGCCACTGACCTCGCCTCCGAGAGCAGTCCACGGGCAGATGATCTCCGGATTCATGTGGCCGGGCGGTGATGCCCCCTGGTGCTTTCCGCGTGAGCTCGAAACCGAATTGACCGAGCGCTTCGGCCCGTACCGAGCGGACGTCGAAGACTTTCGCTCAGACGATCTCGACCGCATCTACCGCGACATCGTCGCGATGACCGAACAGCACTTCGAAATCGCGGAGCAGATCTGGCAAGAAAAGAAGCCCGACTTCATGATGCTGGTCGAGATTGGAGTCGATCGTTTTCACCATGCGTTCTGGCGCCACATCGACCCCGAGCACCCGCGCCACGAAGTGCACAACCCCTGGAAGAACCTAGGTCGCGAATATTACCAGCTCCTGGATACTCGAATCGGAAAGCTCTGCGCCTCGGTCGACGGCGACACCATCATAATGGTCGTCAGCGACCACGGAGCGCGCGCGATGTACGGAGGATTCTGCATCAACGACTGGCTCATCGCGAAGGGATACCTGACGCTTCGAGAGCCACCATCCAGCCCGGTTGCTCTCGACCATTCTCTGGTCGATTGGTCGCGCACGACGGCCTGGGCCGAAGGCGGCTACTACGCCAGGGTCTTTCTCAATGTCCAAGGGCGCGAGCCCAACGGCGTCGTTGCGCCGGAACGGGTCCGCAGCGTTCGCGACGAGCTGCGCAGAGAGCTCGAGTACGCGCGAAACGACGAAGGCCAGCGTGTCCCAGTGCTGGTGAGAGCCCCCGAAGAATATTACCAGCAAGCCCGAGGTTTCCCCCCGGACCTGATGGTCTACTTCGACGACCTGAGGCTACGCGCGGTCGGCTCGGTCGGAGCGGGGCGCATCGTAGTCGAGGAAAACGACACCGGCCCCGACGGCTGCAACCACGATTGGAACGGCATCTTCATCATGGCAGGAGGCGACACGCCGGCCCGAGGATACGTCGAAGGAGCGGAGATCTACGACGTGACTCCAACTATTTTGGGCGCGTTCGGAGTCCCGCGGCCGCCGGGGATTCTGGGGAGGGACTGGACGGTTTGAGGGGGCGGGGACCGTGGCCCTGAGGCCGTAGGGCGGTGGCCGTGGGACCGTGTCAGTATCAGTTTCACTGGCACCGGCACCGGCACTGCCCACCAAGACAGCAGGCGGCAGCGCGAGCCCGAAGGGCGAAGCCCGGCGCCAAAGGCGCCGGCAAGGCGGAGCAAAGCGACCGCCGCGCCAGGCACGCTGCTCACTCGCGTGAGAGTGATACCAGAACTACGGGTGGGGGTGGGCGGGGCGGTGTAAACAAGCCGCACCACGCGACCCACCGAGAACCCGCCTCCCCAAACACCCGCGGCAGCACAAGCCGTACACCGCCACTGGCACTGGCACTGGCGCTGGCGCTGGCGCTGGCGCTGGCACTGGCACTGGCACTGGCACTGGCACTGGCACTGGCACTGGCACTGGCGAATTCAGACTTGGCTATCGCTTGTCCTTGGATTGGGTTTGGGGCCGCACTGAAGTGAGGCCCCAAACCCAATCCAAGGAGTCGCTGATGCAAAGAAAGAATGTTTACGACAGAGCGCGAAGCGTGATGCGAGAGCTGGCTCCGCTGCTGCACACGATTCGCGAGCAGGATAAGTCGCTGGCCGATCAGCTCAAGCGAGCTGCGCAAAGCGTGGTTCTGAACATCGCGGAGGCTCGTGGGAATGACGCCGGCAATGCGCGCGCACGATTCTCAACCGCTTGTGGATCCGCGAAAGAAGTTCGGGCGGCACTGAACGTCGCAACCGACTGGGGCTACATCGAAACCCAAACGGCAACCCACCTAGACGAGAAGCTCGACGAGGTATGCGCCATCACCTGGTGCTTGGGCCGTAAAATCTAACCACGAGAGCCCCCACAACACCCGCGGCAGAATAAGCCGTATAACCAAGCACCAAACACTGACGCTCACCCGCATCCGCGCTACGCTCCCGCCCGTGGCCGCGCGGGCACTAGTGTTGGGACTGGACGGACTCGATCTCGGTCTAGTCCAGCAATTCGGCCCCGAGGCCTTGCCAAACCTGCACTCGCTGATGTCGCGGGGTGTGTTCGCCGCGCTCGAGTCGGTGCAGCCGCCCGCCACCCTTCCGAACTGGACGACGTTTCTCACGGGTGTCGATCCTGCTCGCCACGGGGTTTTCGATTTCACCACGCGCAAGGGCTACCAGGTTCGTTTCACGGCCGGGACAGCCCGCGAGGTCCCAACCCTGTTCACGCAACTCGATCGGCTCGGCCTTCGCTGTGCTTGCCTGAGCTTCCCGGCGACCTGGCCCCCTGAAGAGCTCGAGCACGGGGTCTTCGTGAGCGGCTGGGATGCGCCGGTTGCCTTCGAGGCGGACCGATCGTTCATGTGGCCGCCCTCTCTGTTCGACGAAACGGTCGAGAGGTTTGGCACTCCCTCCTTCGACGATGTCGACGAGTTCCACGCCGATGCGCCCGGCTGGATCGACCGACTACCGGACGCGCTCGTGCGCCGGGTCGCGCGGAAGACCGATTGGGCGCGATGGCTGCTCGACCGACAGGACTGGGATGTCTTCGCCCTGTACTTCGGCGAAAGCGATACCGCGTCGCACTACCTCTGGGCGCATCACGACCCTGCGTCGCCGCGCCGTCCTGCCAGCGTGTCGACTGAGCAGCGCGGAGCCCTCCAACGGGTGTACGAGGCGCTCGACCAGGCCGTCGGCTCACTCCTAGAGGCCGCAGGCGGCGAGCAGAGCGAGGTCACGGTACTGAGCGACCACGGCTCCGGCGGCTCGTCGGACAAGGTGCTGTACCTCAATCAGCTCCTGGCCGAGCACGGCCTGCTTCGGTTTCGCCCCCAACGGGCGCCCGGCGGGTCGGGGTTGAAAGAGATCGCGCTCCGCCGTTTTCCTCCGCGCCTTCGCGAGCAACTGTTTCGTCTAGGCAACGCCTGGTTGCCGAGCCGCTTGGAATCGAACGTGCGCTTTGGCGCCATCGACATGGCGAACACGCTCGCTTTCAGCGACGAGCTCAACTACTTCCCTGGCATTCATCTCAATGTGGCCGGGCGGGAACCTCGCGGCATCGTCCAGGCCGGACAGAGGCGCGACACCATTCTCCGAATTCGAGCGGCCTTGCTCGACACTCGCGACCCATGGAGCGGCAAGCCGGTGTTTCGCGACTTGATTCCCCGTGAACAGCTCTTCGAAGGCCCGCACTTGGATCGCGCCCCCGACCTCCTGGTCGATCTCCATCTCGACGACGGCTATTCGTACAACCTGATGCCGAGCTCGCCCCAAAGAGGGGCGAGCGCAGCCCCCTGGCGGCAAAGCGGCTCTACGGAGCACCCAGCCGCTGCCAGCGCGTTCCGCAAGCTCGCCGACCACGAAAAGCTCGGCAAGAAAGGCCGAAGTCTTGCGGGCAGCCATCGCTCGCATGGTTTCATGGCGCTAGCCGGACCGAGCGTGCGGCCCGCGGGCCGACTCGATGCGCACATCGCCGACCTGAGCGCAACTCTGCTCTGCCGACTCGACCTATCAGTACCGACATCGTTCATGGGACGCGTCCTGTGGGAGGCTCTGCAAGACGCGCAACGCGAGTCGACGCTCTCGCTCCCCGAACCCACCCGGCTCGAGCCGCGCACGACGCGAAACGAAGGTCTGGTCGAATCTCGACTCCGCGCACTCGGGTACATCGAATGATCTTGCACGTCGCTTGTCTGCCCTTCCCCACGCATCAAGGCACGCAGGCCGCGATCGCAGCGATGATGCAGGCGTCCGCGATCGCAGGTCGGCCCAGCCAGCTCTTGGCCTACGCACAAGCTGCATACGAGCCCGACGCAGGGTACGAGATCCATCGCATCCCCAACTTCCCCAAGGTGCGCTCACTGCGCTCCGGCCCTTCCTGGGGCAAGGTCGCGCTCGATGCGCGCTGCGTGCTGGAAACACGCAAGCTCGGCCTTCGCTTCCAACCAAGAGCGATCGTCGCCCACCACATCGAAGCAGCCCTTGCAGCGCTCGCGGCGCGGGTCGCGCCCGTCTACTACGTCGCGCACACCTCCCTCGAGCACGAGCTTCCCGTCTACCTGCCCGGAGTCCCCGAGCGAATCGTTCGATCCGTCGCGCGGCGGGCGGAAAGGCAAGTCTGCGAACGGGCGACTGGGGTTGCCGCAGTGGCCCCGTCGCTTGCCACGCTGCTCGGCGAGGGGGTGCGATACCTGCCGGTTCCCTGGCCTCCGTCGGCGGTTACCCATCGAGCGACTCGCGAGGAAGCCCGTCTTGCGCTCGGACTCGCGCCCAAAGCGCATGTCTGTCTCTATGCCGGCAACCTCGATCGGTACCAGGGCTGGGAGAGCCTCATCGAAGCCACCTCCCTGCTGCGCCGCGACGATCGGAACGCCCGGCTACTGATCGCCACAGCGTCGGACCCTGCGCCTGCTCGGCAGCAAGCGGAGCGCGTCGGGATCTCCGATGCCGTCCGCTTCGCCAGCCTCGACTCGGAGCGCGCCCGAATGCTCGCGCACGCTGCAAGCGATCTGGCCTGGGTGCCGAGGCGCACCGAAGGTGGTCTACCGATCAAGATGCTCGACGCATTTGCGCGCGAGCTCCCCGTCGTCGCAATGGAGCGAGCCACTGCCGGTCTTCCGGTGCAAAGAGCCTGCCTGACGGTATGCAACGACACGCCCGGTGCCTTGGCGACGGCGGCGGCAAGTCTCCTCCAAAACGAGAGCGCCCGTGACGCGCTCCGCGATGGGGCACGACGCTACCTCGCCGTCCACCACTCCAAGGAGTGGTTCTCCACGGCCATGCGTCACCTGCTCGGGGAGCCTCGCGCAAGCAGGCCCAGCAGGTCGAGCCGGCCGTCAAGATATGCGCCAACGCGCCTTTTTTTGGATCCGAATTGAAGCAAGCAAGTACCATCTTCTTCCCAGCTCGCGTTGGAACAAGAACATGGTCGCCCACTTGGACGAATCGCTTTCATACGCCCAGAAACGTGCCGATTCCGGTGTTCAGCATCTTCTACTCGGTGGGGAGCTCGATGTGGAAACCCCGGCTTTGGCCGAGCTCACCGCCGCCGCCGCAGCGTTAGCGATCGGCTCCAAGCCCAAAGTGCTCCTACCCTTGGCAAGCGCTGCGATCGAGTACGCCTTGGTTCGCCGCGGAGATGCGGTCTTGATCAGCTGTTACGGCACCTCGAGCGCGCCGGTCGTGTATCAACTCGATCGCGCCATCCCGCTGCGGCGCTTGCTGGACAGCTGTGCACAGTCGATGCTCGAGATGGCGGGCCAGGAGCTCGACCCAACGGCTCGGCAGATCGCGATCCGCGTCGCCGAGCGGGCGCTCGCAACGAAGATCACACCGGACCCCGAGGGTCCCGTCTCGCCGATGAATCAGCGTGGTGGCGAGCTCGACGCGCCGGGCGAGCACGTCCCTTTGTCCTTCGGCTACGAGGCTGCCGTCTATCCTTCATCTTCGTCCTCGCAGGGTCGATCGGCGCGAGCCGACGTGCATGCGCTTCTGTTCGAAGGACACCTCTGGGCGTTCGTCAGAGGCCGCCGTCTCTCGCTGGCACGAGGCCCGATCATGCTGGCGGCCCACCGGATGGTGGTTGCAGTACGAACCCTGGTTGATTCCTGGGACAGCGCGCGCCCGACCCACGTACGCCTGCGCGCCGGTGGCTTTCAGATCGCGATGCGGAAGTCGACTCACCAGCTCGTGAGCGTCGAGCTCTCCTCAGAGGGGCGCGGAGACCTCACCGCGACCTCGCTCACGATCGCCGAAGCCGCTCTACCGATTCTCAAGCTCGCAAGCGACTTGCTTCGAAGCCTGGTCGCCTCGGACCGCGGCCAAAGCAGAAACCTCCGAGTCCGCGCTCTTCGTCAGGAAGTCCGCGCGCTCCGCCGGGAAATCCGCTCGCGCCGGAGCGCCGACAGCTTCGTCAATCTCGACCCCGACCGCCTGCGCATGCACCATAGCGGCAACGCGGGTGACACGAGGCAGCCAAACAAGCTCCCTTCCCTGCAGTTCGACGAGCGTTGGCGCATTTGTCTAGAGGGCCTCGACGCCAACTCGGTCTTCATGTGCGGCGACCGGCTGGTGATCGCGACCCAGACACACCTGGTCGCCGTCTCGCGCGACGACGGGAAGATCCTCTGGGCGCGTCCCGGCCAAGCGTCCACGACCTTGATGGCCGGTTCGGTCCTGATCCGGCTCTCGGCCGACGGCGAGGTCGAGCTCTGCGACGTCGCCGATGGCGAGCCCTACTGCTCGACACACATCAGCCCTCGAATCGGCGGTCCGCCCGTGGGCTTGATGGCCGGCGGCGAGAACATGCCCCCCGTCGCGGTGCTCACCGAAGGCAGTCACCGCCTCGTTGCGATCGACGTGCGAACCGGCGAGCCGCGCTGGCGCTTTGCCTCGCGATCTGGCGGCGAATTCCGGATGACCAAGGTCGGCCGCGTGCTCCTGGTCACCTGCGGCGAAGAAGCGATCCACGCCCTCGACATCGCCACCGGCGAAGACGTCTGGCGCTTCGCGGAGCGCGGCTGCTTTCAGTTCAAGCCCCTGGTCAGCAACGAAACGGTCATCGCAGCCGCGGTCCGGGGCCGCCGTGAGGGCGCGCTCTTCGCGATCGATCTGTACAGCGGGCAACCACGCTGGCAGCGCGAGCTTCCCGGCCCCCCAACCTCTGACCCTTGCGTAGCCGCGAACGTCGCGCTGGTCTCGACCGCCGGCGAGGAGGCGACCTTGGCCGCGCACTGCATGCAGACCGGCGAGTCTCTCTGGGAAACCAGGGACCCGGGCCTCGGCATCGGCGGGGCCGGCCTGACCTTCGACGAAACCTGGATCGTCAACGCCCCCTTTGGTCAGCTCAGCGCGCTCGATGTTCGAACGGGCACCATCCGCTGGAATACGAACCTCGCCGATGCGCTCGCAGACGAAATCCCGCGCCGGCTCGAACCGGTGCTCCGCGGCGGCGCTCTCTTCGTCCCGGCATCCTCGGTTCACGTCGTGCGGCCCGCCGACGGACAGAAGCTCTCCGCGAGCCTACCCTGCGACCTGGTCCCCGACCTGATGCGGGTCGACGAACGCGGCTGGGTCTATGTCGCCGAAGAAAGCGGCTACGTGGCCGCCTACGCGCCCAAGCCGATGCTCACGCTGATCCGCGGCGGCAGCCGCTGAGCAGCGCCCACAGCCGCTAGCTATTGGCTAGTCGAACGGGATGCAGTCGAACTCGGTCGACCAGCCTTCGAAGATCGGCGTGTAGTACGTGTCACTCGAAGCGTTGAGCTTCGCTTTCACGCGAAGGAACGGCAAGTAGTTCTCGACGCCGTTCGCGATCAGCAGGTCCCCGATGTCATAGACCTGTGAGGTCGTATCGGTCGGATAGATGACCGAGATCGGGATCTGCGTGTCGAGCTCCTCGACGGTATTCGCCGCGAAGATCTCGAACTCCACCGTGCTGTCCGACGGCGTAGAGCCGACCCAGGTCAGGTTGCCCCAGTCCGGCCGCTCGGGCGGGATCTCGCAGGCGTAGTCGGAGTCGTAGGTGTTCTTATAGAAGCCGTTGCCGTAGCTGGCGCCGTCGCCCGGCACCATGATTCGGACGGGAATCCGCTCGAGCTCCACCGTTCCGTCGGCGATCGCGACCAGGTCGAACTCGAAAAGCTGCGGGAACTCGGTCGGCGGTATGAAATTGTTTCCGATCCGAAACTCGAAGCCGACGCCGGCGTTCGCCAAGCAGCCGAGACAGGTGTCCGTGCCCTGACCGCCGAGGCAGTTGGGTATTGCGGCGGTCGGACAGCTCGAGGCCTCGATCAGCGTAACGAAGTGGCTCTCATCGACGCCCGGCGTCGCGGGGTTGTCCTCGGCGATGATGGTGAGGTCGCGACGGGTGTTCGCGACCAGGGAATCAACCGCGTCGAGAAGCGCGGTTGAAAGCCCTGTTCCGTTCTCAGCGATGCTCTCGACGTACGGGTTGCCAGCTTGGTCGACCGAACCAGTGAGGTTCGCTAGCGCGTTGGCCTCGTTGTGTCACGACAGTCACGTCGCTCGCCCGGGGGCTAATGACGGTCAGGATTTTCACGCCCGCTGCCAAGAGCTCGCTTCTGGACATCGGCCCAAGGGACGGGTAGGTCAGTCGTCAGCCAACTCGGATCGGGGGGAGTGGTCTGGATTCGGATTTGGAACGGGCCCCGGTTGGCGTTGGCACTGCTGGTTGGCGATCACCGCGGCATCGTTGATCGCGTACCAGTCACCCGCCCCGAGAGGGACGTTGTTCAGGCGACCCCAATAGTCACCGCCGCCCGGCCCATTGTCGCAACCGACGAAACGTGCCCGACGAGGTCGCCAGCGCTATGTTGGACAGAGGGTAGTGCGTGCCCTCGCCGCTGACCGACACGCTGGTCGGGGCGCTGAGTGAGAACTTCACGAACGCATCGAAGCCGTCACCGTAGTACCGGTTGTCGAGCTGCCGCGGAGGCACGAGCCGACATTCCAGGTCGCCGCACTGTCATCGAACCTGGCATTCGTCCCCATGACGGTCACCGACTTCGCGCTCAAATCGCCGAGGTCGTGCGCCGTGAAGGCATCCGTCGCGAAGAGCATGTTCGGATGCTGCTCGACCGGCGGCAAGCAGCGCGCCGGCACCCAGGATCCCGTCGAAGGGAGGGTTGCCATACGTGACACTGGCCGGAAGGGGTCCGTTCCGCATGGGTGCATCGGTGAAGAGAATGATGATCGGTAGAGACCCGGGCCGGAAACACGGGTAACCCCAGCGACCCGCCGGACAGGAAGCACGGTTCGGCACGTAAGGCCCAAGACCCTTACCCGTCACAACCGAGTAGAGAGCCTGCGTAGTAGCCTCGGGCCGGTCGCTGTTGGAGCGAGTCACCAGCGATGCAACCGCCTCGAGGATGTCACCGACGTCGTCGGTCATGTCGAGGTAGTGGTGAAACGGAGTCTGGCTATACGGGTTCGCGTGCGGCGACAGCGGGATCTCCTTGAACTCTCCCACGCCCATCCAGAGGTCAGCGATCGAGCACTTCATCGCACCGATGAGGCCCGTGCCCGCTGCGCCCGAGCAGCTGCCAAAGGTGCTCGATGTCAGGTCGGTGACGAGCTGCGCCTGCTCGCCTCCCATGCTGCCGGTGCTGTCCATCAAGATGTACGCGTCCGCGAAGTTGATCGCACCCGAGATGCTGACGTCGGCCGCAAGCGTGTTCTGGTTGTCGGAGTTGTAGTACGCCGTGTCGTAGATGCCGTCGTCGCTCGGGTCAGCATCGCAAGGCGCGCGCCAACCCGGTCCCGGGCACTCGTCGGCCCAGAGCGGTACTCCGTCCCCATCGAGGTCGACGACCACGTTGCTGCCGGGTGTCAGCGTGATCGCGCCGTCGGATGCCGAGAAAACGATGTTGTCGCTGTTATCGATGCGTGAGGTCGCGTCTGCGTCGGGAAGTCCATCGCTACGTTGCAGAGCGGGTTGCCGTTGCCGCAACTGACAGGTGGAGCGACGACTTTCGCCTGCATCGACTCGACGGAAGGAGCGCCGCCGCTCTCGCATGCGGAGAGCGCCATCGCGACTAGGAAGAGGAACCAGGGAGTATTGGGGGATGTTTTCATGTTGACTCCTAGAGTGCCGAACCGCGCTGGCAGCTGGGCGGACCGCCGGCCCGTGGTGAAGCGCAGACTTGCTGCTCCGGACAATCCGAGATGTGATCGCAGCAATCCGCCCGTCTCGACGCACTCCTTACGACCGTCGGGCCAGAGGCCAACGCACTCGAAACCAGCAGCGCAATCGCCGCTGACCTGACACAAACCGTATTGGCCGCAGGTCGCCAGACTGGATATGGCGGCTACCTCGCAAACCGGTGTCGCCGCCCGTGCAGCTCGAGTTCACGCAGGCAGGTCCCGGAGGCACGTCGTTCGGGGACGGAGATCCGGCGCATTCACCGGTGCCATCGCCGTCGATATCAGCGCACCACGGAGTCGGCAGATTCGCGCAATCGTCATCGATCTGGCAGCTCTGGTTCACCCTCAGACAGAACTGGGAGTTCGGCTGTCCCTTGCAAACGTGCCCCTTCGGACAGTCGAGGTAGTCGTCACAGGGCAGGCGCCGATCGACGCAGCTGCCGGGGACGCCCTCGCAGGAGAATCCGAACGACGCAGTCAGCGTCGTCGTTGCAGCCCGGCGTCTGCTTGATGCACCGGCTCTTCCCGAATCCAACGTCGACGCAGTCGTACTCGGCGCCGCAATCGTCATTGTCGATGCACGCCCCGCCTGGTGCGGGCAAAGCATTGCATGATCGGATCGCCACCGAACGTCTCACAACCGCTCGACACGCAAACCTCGTCTACGTCGCAATCGCAGCTCGCATCGCTTTCGCTAGGACAGGAGAAGCACAGCCCGCTGGTCACGCAGGTCGCGCCACCACCAGTTCCGCCCGAGCCCGCCGTGCCGCCACTGCCTGCCGTGCCGCCAGAGCCCGCCGTACCGCCAGTGCCCGCCGTGCCACCACTGCCAGCAGTCCCGCCGCTGCCCGCCGAGCCGCCGCTGCCCGCCGAGCCGCCGCTGCCCCCGCAGCCAAGCAAGCCGGTGCAGCCGCCAGTGCCAGCCGTGCCCCCAGAACCCGCGGAGCCCGCAGAGCCAGCCGTCCCGCCGCTGCCCGAAGAGCCACCGTTGTTCCGAGGATCACCCGTCCCCTCCCCGCAACCACCTAGAATGATGAGGAAACCTACTGATATTGCCAGCGAGCGAAAAGCCATGAATTTCTCCTATTTTCAATGATGCCGAAAACTTCTGCCCCTAGCAAACAAGAAAATGGTAGCCAGCTCGCAAAATTGCACCTTAGGTGAGCATCTATACAGTGCCCAATCAGAGATGGCACAGCCTGGTGCCCTAAAACCTGCATAATTACAAATGCTTAGTCGTCATATCGCAAAAACCGTCCCTGCTCGCGAGAGGGCACTTCCCCTTACATTGTTTACATGCGTAAACACTTCATGAGCGGCAAAATCCCCGAACCTCTGGATTTCTTTGCCTGTTTTCTGGACACTGCTCAGCCGTTCATTTACAGTTGTAAACGAATGCAAGACCCCTTCGGGGGCGGAGGAACTATAGTCATGAAACGATTGCTCTTAGGTTTGTCACTCGTTATCGGCACATGGATGTTGAGTCCGACCCCAGAGGCGGAAGCCCGCAGCTGGCAAAAGGCTCGGCAAATGCAGAAGCGCCATGTGCGGGTGCATGGTCACAAGGCCGGTTTCGGAGTTCCGGAGCTCGACCCGAGCGCTGCAGGCGGCGCCATCGTCTTGTTGCTCGGCGGCGTAGCGTACATCGCGTCCCGCCGACGAAAGGAAGACCTCGCTTAGCTCCCGCCTCGCAAAAAACTATCATCCGCGAATGGTCGCGCCACCCCGGCGGAATTGGTACCTACGGCCCTTCGCTGCCCTAGCCATTCTCGTTGCCGAGTACCTGACGGTTACCTTCCAATTTGACGCGCTCGGTTTGCTCGACCGCGAAGGAGCCTGGGAGGGACTCGGGTGGATGGGCCTGATCGGCCCCGCGGTGATCGCCTTCGCGACGGCGCTCTGGATTCTCGGTGCCGCAAAGCTGCGCGCTGCATTTGCGCGCTCCGTCGCGAGCTCCGGCGACGCCCCCGCGCTGCTGCCCCGCATCGCCGCCCAATTTCTCTGCTTCGCGGCGTTCTACTCGATCACGAGCCTGGTCTTCGGAGCAGAGTCCCCTCCTGCCGGCCGCCCGGAAGCCTGGATCCTTCTTTGGCTGGCCGGCGGTGCCGCAACCCTCCTCTCCTTGATTCCAATCGCCGCTGGCGGTCTCCGACTGGCGCCGCTCTTGCGTGAGCTTGCCATGCCGCTCGGCCTCGCGAGCTTACTAGCCCTCGTCGCCTGGGGCGCCGGCCTGAGCACTCTCGGCCTGTGGGACCAGCTCAGTCGGGTCACCCTCGACGCCGTCGCTGCAACCCTCGGGCTGCTGCTGTCCCCGATTTACTTCGACCCCGCCGATGCAGCCGTGGGCACCGAGCAGTTCTGGGTCCGTGTCGAACCGATTTGCTCCGGCTACGAGGGCATCGGCCTGATCATCGTCTTCCTTTCCGCCTATCTAGTCGGATTCCGCGAGCGCTTTCGCTTCCCGCAGGTGCTCGTCTTGCTTCCCCTCGCCATCCTGGCTGTCTGGCTCCTCAACGTCGTGCGCATCGTCGCCTTGATCCTGGTCGGCCACGCTGGGTACCCCGACGTTGCGCTCGGCGGCTTCCACTCCAAAGCCGGCTGGCTTTTCTTCTGCGCGGTCGCGCTCGGCGCCATCTGGTTCAGCGACCGGGTACGCTGGTTCGCGCGCGATCCCGACGCGCCCCGAAGCGCTGTCATCAACCCGAGCGCCCCGTTCCTCTTGCCCCTGCTCGCGGTCGTCGCAACGGCGCTGCTGAGCGGCTTGTTCGTCGACCAGCTCGACTACTTCTACCCCTTGCGCGTCGTCGTCGGCTTGCTGGTCCTCTCCTGGTACCGGCGAGACTACGCCGAGGGACTTCGAAATCATCTGGGCGAGCGAAGGCTGTTCTCGTGGCAAGCCGTGGGCATCGGCGTCCTGGTCTACGTTCTGTGGATCGGAATCTCGGCGCTCACCGAGCCCTACGCCTCCGAGCAGGCGCCCGAAGCGCTCTACGAAATCGCCGGGCCTCTGGTAGCCGTCTGGATCATCGGCCGGGTGCTCGGCTCGGTGCTGGTCGTTCCCATCGTCGAAGAGCTTGCGTTCCGGGGCTTTTTGCTGCGCCGCATCATCGGGTCGGACTTCGATCGAGTGTCGTACGAGCAATGGAGCTGGCTGGCCGTCCTGGGTTCGTCCCTGCTGTTTGCGGCGTTCCACCAGCAGTGGATCGGCGGCTTCGTCGCCGGTGTTCTCTACGCCTATGCCCAGCGGCGTCGGGGGCTCCTGAGTGACGCCATCGTGGCTCACGCCGTGACAAATGCGCTGATCGCCGCACAGGTCCTCCTCGCTGGCCACTGGTCACTCTGGTGACCGGTGCATCAATTTCTGCTTTGATGCCATCACGATCATCCGGTGTGTCGCCGGCGCGCGTGGCGCTGAGCGAAATCATCGAAGTCACCAGCTGGGACGAGGCCGAAGCTACCGAGTCGATGGAGCTCATGCTCCCAATGATTCTGTCCCTTTTGGCCGCCCCTGAGCCGGAGCGGAGCGAGATCGAGCAGCGCGAATTTCTCCGGCGCCGATTGGTTCCGGCCGTCGGCTTGTAGTAAGGGGATCGGCTGTGAGGACTTGGAAGCACTTATTGGTGGTCGCACTCGCGGTCGCCGCCCTTTTCTTACCCGGCAGCCAGGTGTCCAACGCGGCAGCTGATGGACCCATCGTGATTCGGTATGCGTCTCTAGCGCCTCCGAGCTCGGCATTTGGCAAGATCCTCAAAGCCTGGGGCCGCACCTTCAAGAAGGAGACCGAAGGTCGAGCCGAGCTTCGCTTCTACACGGGCGGAAGCCAAGGCGACGAGCGCGACTTCATCCGAAAGATTCGCGCCGGGCAGATCGACTCCGCAGGGATCACCACCACGGGCATGGGCATGGTCGTACGCCCGATCTTGGTGTTGACCGCCCCTGGGCTCATCACCGAAATGGATCAGCTCATTCACGTCAGGACCGAGCTTCGCAGCCGCTTCGAAGAGATGTTCCGCGAATCAGGATTCGAGCTGCTTACCTGGGGCGACGGCGGCAAGAACCGCATCTTCTCGGTGAATCCATTTGCGCGGCCCTCTGATCTCAAGTCCGGCCGACCTTGGGCGTGGAAAGACGATCCCGTGTTCGCCGGCTTTCTCGGAGTGATCGGCGCCAACCCGGTGCGCGTGGGCGCCAACGAGGTGTATGGCGGTCTTCAGACTCGCATGATCGACACCGTGCCAAGCTCCTGCATCATGGCGGTCGCAATCCAGTGGTACACGAAGCTCAATTACATGGCGAAGCAGAACTTCAACATCTTGATCGGCGGCTCGATCATCAAGAAGGAGGTCTTCGACCAGCTCACGCCAGGTGACCAGAAGATCCTTCTCGACACCGCCGAGCGCGGCGCACGCGCAATGGACAAGATCGTGAGCCGCGATGACGACAAGGCGTATCGAACCTTGGTCGAGCGGGGCATCAAAGAAGTCGACCTCAGCCCGTACCAAGCCGAATGGGACGCCGTCGCCACAAAGGCGCGCAAGCAGTTGGCAGGACGCGTCTACAGCAAGAGTCTGCTTGCTGAAGTCACAAAGCTGGCCTCCGAGAAGTGAACAACCGCGGCCGCGAGCCGTCCAACCCTGAGTCGATATGCACCACAGCAAATTCCCACTGATTCTCGCTCTCACGCTCGCTGCCCTGCTCGTCCCCGGACGCTCCGCGGTATCTCAAGAGCCAGCCACCGAAGCGACTGTAATCCGGATCGCATCGCTGGCCCCGCCAGGCTCGTCTTTCGTGAAGGTGCTCAAGGCCTGGAGCCGAACGCTCGAAAAGGAGACCGAAGGCCGGGTCGAGCTTCGCGTCTTTTCGGGCGGCAGCGAAGGCAGTGACCGGGACCTCGTCAAGCGGATCAAGGCGGGCAAGCTCGACGCGGCAGGCGTGGCAACGACGGGCTTGAGCATGGTGGCGCCCGAGCTCCAGGTGCTGGCGGCCCCCGGACTCCTCACCGATGACGCCCAGCTCGACCGCGCGCGCGAGAAGCTCGACGCGCAGCTTCAGAAGCTGATCGAAGACGGCGGTTTCAAGCTGCTCGCCTGGGGAGACGGCGGAAAGAACCGTGTGTTCTCCGCGACAGAGTTCAGCTCACCTGCTGATCTCGCCGGCAAGCCCGGCTGGGCCGGCAAGGACAACGCCGTCGCGCTCGCGTACACCAAGGCCATCGGCGCAAATCCGGTGAAGGTTGGAGCCTCTGGCGTCTTCCCCGGGCTCAAAGATGGAAAGCTCGAAGTCGTCCCCGCATCCGCCATGGCTGCAGTCGCGTTCCAGTGGTACACGAAGCTCAAGTACATGACGTCGAGCAACTTCAACATCATCGTTGGCGGCTCGATCATCAGTAAGAAGAAGTTCGACGAGCTGAGCGCGGCCGACCAAAAGACCCTGCTCGACACCGCCAAGCGTGCGGCCTCCAAGCTGGACCAAATCGTCGGTCGCGACGACGACCGCGCCCATCAGACCCTGCTCGGCCGAGGCATCACCGAGGTCGACACCTCCGCCAATCAGGCCGCCTGGGACGCTGCGGCAAAGAAGGCCCGCGAGCAGCTGGTCCGGAGCGGCGTCTACAGCAAGAGCCTGCTCAAAGCCGTCGAAGAAGCCGCAAAGTAGCGACTTTGCAGCGGATCTGACGGTCCTAGAGGGCGCTGTTTTCTCCTTGCAAGACATAAGCATTGCTCATATCCTCTCCTAACCTAAGCAATGCTCATCTTTGAGCGGCTGCGAGGCAGGAGGAGCGAGCGCGATGAAGTTTCAGGCGACGAGAGAGCTGGTCGTGAGGACCTGCATCGAGCTGGCCGACCGGGGTTACCTGGCCGGGACCGGAGGTAACGTGGCGCTGCGCGCAGACAGCGATCATTTCGCGGTCACTCCTTCGGCCACCGACTACTACGCGATGAGCGCAGCCGATGTCTGCGTGGTGCGACTGTCCGACAAGGAGCAGGTCGACGGCGAGCGCGAAGCCTCGGTTGAGGCAGGTTTGCACGCCGGGGTTCTACTCGCGCGTCCAGAGTGCGGGGCGAGCATCCACACGCATCAACCGGTCGCCAGCGCCTACACGCTCCTCGCCAAGCCGCTCGAAGTGCGGGACAGCGCGCACCAGGCCCTGCTCGGTCGCAAAATTCCATGTGTGGGCTACGCGCCTTCCGGAACGGGTCTGTTGGCGATGCGCGTTGCCCGCGCGGTGAAGTCCGACACCCATGCGTACCTGATGCGCAATCATGGCGTCGTCTGCGTCGGCAAAGATGCCGCGCAAGCCATGACGCGGGTCGCGGCGCTCGAGTCCGAATGCGCTGCGTTCTTCCTCGCGCGCACTCAAGACGACTCGCGCAAGCTCGACAGTTCCGTACGCGACCTCGTGGTCCAGGCGATGCAATCCGTGTTCGGCGAAGAAACCGAGGAGGCTCAGAGATGAACATGCAAGCTCAAACTCTGTCCGAACCGCAAAAAGCCGGGCCGTCTGCGGACAGCGGATTCTCCATTTCCCAATGGCATGACACCGACGAAGTCATGGCCCGGCTCAACAAGCTCTTGAGCCAGCCAATTCGGCCGATTCGCCCTGAAAACATGGACAAAGTGCTCCGGTACTTCGAAGAGAAGTGCCAGGGTTCGAAGAAGGCTTCCGAGCGGGCCAAGGAAGTGATTCCCGGAGGCGTTCAGCACAACCTGGCGTTCAACTACCCACATCCCCTCGAGATCACCGGCGCCAACGGCGCGCACATGACAGACGTCGACGGCAACCGCTACATCGACTTCCTACAGGCCGGCGGACCGACACTGCTGGGCTCGAACTACGAGCCGGTTCGCAAGAAGGTTCACGAGCTCCTCGATACCTGCGGACCGACGACTGGGCTGATGCACGAGTACGAGTTCAAGCTGGCAGAGCTCGTGTGCAAGCACATGCCCGGCGTCGACATGTTCCGCATGTTGGGTTCGGGGACAGAGGGCGTGATGGCCGCAATTCGCGTTGCGCGCGCTCACACGGGCAAGAAGTGGATCATCAAGATGGGCGGCGGCTATCACGGCTGGTCCGACCAGATGGTCTTCGGCCTGCGCGTCCCCGGGACGGGACGAAGAGACGCCGTCGGCATTCCGCGCGACTGCGTCTCGAAAGTGCAGGAGAGCTTCCCGCACGACCTCAGCGCAGTCCGCCGGAGGCTGATGATGAACGCCGTTCGAGGTGGAACCGCGGCGGTGATCGTCGAGCCGGTGGGTCCCGAAAGCGGCACCAGGCCGGTCCACAAAACTTTCAACCAGGAGCTCCGCCAGCTCTGTAACGAGTTCGGCACCCTGCTGATCTTCGATGAAGTCGTCACGGGTTTTCGCCTAGGCTTGTCGGGCGCGCAGGGCTACTTCGGCGTGATTCCGGACCTGACCGTGCTCGGAAAGGCCCTGACGGGCGGCTATCCCATGGCCGGAGGCATCGGCGGCAAGCGCGAGATCATGATGAATCTCGCCGGCGGCATCGGCGGCTCCAAGAAGGGCGCCATGGTCGGCGGAACGCTCTCGGCCAATCCACTCTCCTGCGCTGCGGGCTACTACGCCATCCTGGAGATGGAGCGAACCAACGCTCCGGTGCTTGCGGGCCGTGCTGGCGATCGTCTTCGCAAAGGGCTCGAGGAAATCATCGACCGGCTCGGCCTGCCCTACGTGGCCTACAACCAGGGGTCGATCGTTCACCTGGAGACCTCGGGCGTGATGCTGCTGAACGCCAACACACCGTTGCAGATGATCCGGACCCTCAAGGAGGCGAAGCCGCGCAAGCACATGATGGAGGAGTTTGGGGCAGCGTATACCGCTCACGGCATCATCAGCTTGGCCGGAAGCCGCCTCTACACCTCACTCGCAGACACGGACGAAGTCATCGATGACGCGCTGAACCGATTCGAAGACGTCATGAAGCTGGCCTAACGGAGGTAGAGATGTCGAACGAAACCATCGAGCTCCTACGCAACGACGAGGCGAGGCTTCGTAGCAAGGCGCTGTTCGGCGATCCGGGCGACTCCTTGTCGATGAGGTTACCCGGGCGTGAAGCGTTCGTTCTGGCGATGCCGGACAGTGACGATCTGCGAACGTTTCCTTTCCACGCCAAGGGAAACGAAGCGGCGGGCCTGCATGCGGCCATCTACCGGGCCCGCAAGGATGCCGGCGCCGTCCTGGTCGGGAGGACGCCATGGTCGGCTGCCCTGTCGACGATCGGAGCCACGATACCAACGCTGTTCGACGAGCAGGCCCGCCATATTGGTGCGAGCGGAAAGCCCGTGGGTGTCGGGCGTCACGCTCGGCTCATGGGCGCCCTCAAAGGCGGCGCCAACGTCGTGATCTATGGGGATCAGCGGATCTGCGTCGGCACCACCCCGAACCGCGTCGTGTTCAACGCGGAGCTTTTCGAGAAGTGCGCGAAGGCCTTCGTCGTCGCTCATGCCAGCGGCGGACGGATTCAAAAGGTGCCGGGATGGGTGCGCTACATCGCGGGCAGCCGGATGCACAAAGATCAGAAGCGCGCGGCCGAGAGCTACGCCGTGGGACGAGTCCCTGAAGGAATGGACGGCTACTGAGCCCATGGACGCCGAAACCGCAGTCCCGAATACGACCGAGCTGACGCGCGTTCCGCAGCAGGCACGCAGCCGTGAGAAGTTCGATGCGATTCTGGCCGCAGCGCTCCGCCTGATTCACGAGAAAGGCTACGAGCAGGTTTCGGTCCGGGAGATCGCCCGCGAGGTGAACCTGCCTATCGCCTCGGTCTATCAGTACTTCCCAAACAAGCTGGCCATCGTGCGCCAGCTTTGGGAAGGCTACACCTCAGAGCTCGCCGAGCTGCTCGGTGGGGAGCTCGCTCTCGTGGCCCAAAGCCCGAGCGAGGCGACTCTGCGTCGAGCGGTCGGAAACATCATCGACCACATGGTGGCGCACCATCGAGACAATCCGGCGTTTCTGGGCATCTGGCGCTCCGTCGATGGCTCTCCAGAGCTGCGAGCGCTCAACCGCCAGGACACCCTCCGAGTCGCCGACGCTATCGGTGCGGCGGTTCAGAGGGTGCATCCAGACGCCGATCCGCAAACGGTGATGAACCGCTCGCTTATCGCCTGCGAAACGGCAAGTGCGACGGTCAAGCTCGCTCAGGAGCTCCCGGCTGAACGCCTGAGGGGATTGTACGACAACCTCAAATCGGTTCTCATCTCGATGTTCGCGGAGGTCACATGAGCGCTACGCCCAAAGTCTACCCCTATCGCTGGGTCATCTTGCTCGTGTTCATGCTGATCAACGTGGTGGTGCAGATCCAATGGCTGGCTCACGCGGCCGTCGCTCGGCCCGCTGAGGTCTTCTACGAGGGCCAGTTCGATCCCTCGTCCTTCTTCAACATCGATTTTCTGGCGATGATCTACATGCTCGTGTTCATCCTCATGAGCTTTCCGGCCTCGTATGTGATCGACACCTACGGCATCCGCGTCGGCATTTCGATCGGGACCGTGCTCGCGGGCATCGCGGGTTTGATGAAGGGCATGTTTGCAGACAGCTTCACGGCCGTGGTGGTCGCGCAGGTGGGGCTGGCCATCGCCCAGCCCTTCATCCTCAACGCGGTGACCGCGGTGTCCGTGAGATGGTTCCCGCTGAGGGAACGAGGCATGGCCGCGGGCTTCTCGGCCCTCGCCCAGTACCTCGGCATCGTGATCGCGATGCTCGTGACCCCCATGTTGGTGGGCTCCGATCCCACCGAGCCCGGGTACGGCACGGGCTTCGAAAGCATGCTCCTCACCTACGGCTGGATCACATTTGCAGTCGCGGTCGTCACCCTGCTGATGATCAGAGAGAAGCCGCCCACACCGCCGTCCAGCGAAACCATGCAAAGGCATTCATTCGTCAAGGGCGTGAAGCACATCCTGAAACTTCGCGATATGCGGATCACCCTTCTTCTGTTCTTCGTAGGTCTCGGAATCTTCAACGCCGTCAGCTCCATGACGGATTCAATTGCCGAGAATGCCGGCGTGCAGGATTCGGACGGCTTGATCGGCGGCCTCATGCTGATCGGGGGAATCCTAGGCGCATCGATTCTGCCAATCCTCTCCGACAAGTTCCGCAAGCGGAAGGTCTTTCTCGTCATCTGCATCGCGGGGATGGTGCCCGGCATCTTTGGGCTGACCTTTGCAGGAAACCTGGCTTCCGATCCCGAGGCGATCTACGCGATCAGCCTGGCGGCTTCTTTCATTTTGGGCTTCTTCATCATGAGCGCCGGCCCCCTGGGCTTTCAGTACGCCGCCGAAGTCAGCCACCCGGCTCCGGAATCGACTTCGCAAGGCATGCTCCTTTGGGTGGGTCAGGTCACCGGCTTGATCTTCGTCGCCGGCATGAGCGTAGAGAGCAATCGCTACCTCCCTGCTTTCATGATCAGCTTCGCGGTTCTGTCCCTCTTCTGTCTCGCAGCGGTTCTGCTGCTGCGAGAATCCCCGATGATCATCACCGAACAAGATCGAATGGAGGCACGATGATGCGCTCGACAAGACTTCTTTCTACCTTACTGCTTCTTTTCGCCTCGCTGCTGACCGCTGAGTCTGCCGTTCCCGCTCAGGCCCGCGCCCAGACGCCAAGCGTCGACGCGCTCTTCGCGCAGTCGCTCGCGGCGATAAAAGCGGTCGATAGCTATCAGGGGCAGTTCGTGATCCGTGAGCTGATCGGTGACGAGCTCGAAACGTCGAAAGTCGACTTCAAGTTCATGAGACCGTTCAAGGTCTACATGTTGTACATCACACCGAGCAAGGGCCAGGAGGTTCTCTACGTCCAAGGGGAAAACGACGGAGAGCTCAAAGCGCACAAGGGCTCCTTTCCCGACATCACCGTCAACTTGAACCCCTACGGCCGCGCCGCGATGAAGGGAAGTCACCAACCGATCCAAACCTTCGGAGTGCAAAAGCAGATCGAGATCATGGGCCAGATCTATCGCAAGGCGAAGGCGCGCGGAGACGCGAACTACACGGTATCGGACGGCGGCGTGTTCCTCGGTGAGCCTGTTTGGAAGGTCGAGGCGAAGTTCCCGAGCACTGGCGACCTGGTCAAGGTCCGCGAAGATGAAGACGGAAACCTCTGGAAGTTCGCCAAGCGCGTCGGGCAAACGATGTACGTCATCCTCCACTACAACGGCATCAAGTCACCGGGGTCGATCGACGAGGGCGACGAGATCTTCGTGCCTCACCACTACGGTAGCCGCCTCCAGTACCTCATCGGCAAGAAGTCGCTCATGCCGCTCCAAGAGACCTCTTGGGATCACAAGGGCCGCGTCTACGAGTCGTACGACTACCCGGTCCTGAAGCTCAATGCCGGCTTGTCGACAAAGGACTTTGATCCCGAGAACGAGGCCTACGACTTCTAGCGGTTCACGCTGGTCATCTTTTGTCTGAATTTTTTATACGATCTTCGACGCACGCTCGACCGCGCCCCTGGCCTATCTAACCAATCTCGACCGGCGCACGAACGAGATCGTCAACGTCCTCGCCTGGCAAGACGACGACTACGGCCGAGGCCCAACCGACGAGCTCTTTGCGGGCCTCTACGTCGTCTATCGCTGGCAGCAGTCGACGGAGAGCCGAATCATCATCCCCGACTTCGCGTGGAAGCTGAAGCACACCTTCAAGAGCAAACCTCACCTGGCCATCACCACGGAGGGCGAGTACTTCGGGATTTTTGGTCACAGTGGCGCGATATCCATCTCGGGTAACTGCCCGCTCGGCCCCTGTGACCGTCTCTCGGGAGCCGTCCACAACGTGCTCGCCCGCATCGGCGTGATGAGCGAGGGCAAATGGTCCACCCAGCTCGAAGGAGCTTCGCAAGCGGTGATGACGACATTTTGAGCTTGAGCGCAGAGGAGCAAGCCGACCCAAGCTCAACACCTTCGGCTAACTGCATCCTTGTCGACGAACACATTCGACGGCAACAGCAGCGAGCCGTTTCGAAGCAAGAACGCCTCGTACGGCTACATGCGCCTTCGCCTCGGCTCTTCGCGATGGATCATCTTCGCGATGGATCAATCGAAGAATAGAATCGCACTGGGCCACTGGAATTCAAAGCCACGCCGGCAGTGGCGGTAGCGGCGAGCTCAGCAGCGACTGCGAGGGCTGCTGTGGGGCCACCGTGGCGTGCAGCGCTGGAAACTGCGCGTTCATGGGCTGCGTGGACCCGAGCTCCCAACATTGCGACGAACTCCCGTAGGCCATCGGGCCAGGAGCGAGTAGACTCGGCGCGCAATGCAGCCTGAATGTATTCTCGCGATCGACCTCGGCACTAGCGGCCCCAAGGTGGCGCTCGTCACCACCGAAGGCGAAGTACTGGCCTCCGAGGTCGAATCTACTGAGCTATTTCTGAGCGATGGCGGCGGCGCCGAGCAGGACCCCGACGACTGGTGGCGGGCGATAATGACCGCGACGCGGCGGATCACCGACCGCGAGCTCGTGCCCAGGGAGAAGATCCTCGCCGTGGCGGTGACCTCGCAGTGGGCAGGCACCGTTCCAGTGGACGAAGCGGGCAATGCGCTCTGCAGGGCGATGATCTGGCTCGACTCGCGCGGCGCCAAGTACGTCCCTGAAGTCACCGGCGGCTTGATCCGGATTCAAGGCTACGGCGCGCTCAAGCTCGAGAGCTGGCTTCGCAAAACGGGCGGCGTTCCGAGCCTCGCCGGAAAAGAGCCTGTCGCACACATTCTATTTCTCCGTCACGAGCGCCCTGAAATCTACGAAGCCGCGTACAAGTTCATGGAACCCAAGGACTATCTGAACCTGCGGCTCACCGGTAAGTTCATGGCGACGGTCGACTCGATCGCGCTCCACTGGGTGACCAACAACCGCGACATCAACAACATCACGTACGACGACAAGCTGCTGGCCATGACCACGATTCCCCGCGAAAAGCTCCCGGAGCTCACGCGCGCCGTGGACGTGATCGGAACCCTCACGGCAAAGGCGGCGGCCGAGCTCGGCCTGAACGAGAACACCAAGGTTGTCGGAGGAACGCCCGACGTGCCGGCGGCCGCAGTCGGTTCGGGGGCCGTGAGGGACTTCGACGGGCACCTCTACGTGGGAACCTCTTCCTGGCTGACCTGCCACGTACCCTTCAAGAAGACCGACCTCGTTCACAATATGGCCTCGCTTCCCTCCGCCCTGCCCGGCCGCTACTTCATCGGGAACGAGCAAGAGACCGCGGGCGCCTGCATGACCTGGCTCCGCGACAACGTGTTTTGCCGCGACGACGTGCTCGACCCCGGCGGGCCGCCCGAGGATGTATTCGATCGGCTCAACCAGCTCGCAGCCGAGGCGCCCCCCGGTAGCGACAAAGTCATCTT
This sequence comes from uncultured delta proteobacterium, assembly GCA_963842915.1. Classification (GTDB taxonomy): domain Bacteria; phylum Myxococcota_A; class Polyangia; order Polyangiales; family Houyiibacteriaceae; genus SG8-38. Next base: position 86,827 of record CAWJII010000007.1, read on the forward strand.
CACGCCCTGGCTCTACGGCGAACACACGCCGGTCGCCGACCACAACCTGCGAGCGGCCTTTTCGAACGTGTCGCTCAGAACAACCCGCGCCCACATGGTCCGCGCCGTCATGGAAGGCGTCGCTTACAACACCCGCTGGCTCATGGGTGGGGTAGAGTCATTCAACGGCCGGCCGTTCGAGGGGATTCGATTCATCGGCGGCGGAGCGAAGTCGGAGCTCTGGTGCCAGATCTTCGCCGACGTGCTGGATCGTCCGATCGACCGGGTTGCCGATCCTCTTTCCGCGAACGTCCGGGGCGCGGCTTTCGTAGCTGCGGTGGGCCTGGGCAAGCTCGAGGTCGAGGACATTCCATCCCGGGTGCCCATCGAAAAACGCTACCTCCCCGACCAGGACAACCGAGCGATTTACGACGAGCTCTTCAAGGCCTTCCTGGAGATTCAGAAGAACAACACGGCGATGTACAGCCGGCTCAACGGCTAACCAGGTCCCCAGGGCTGGCGGAGCGCGCGGCGCTGCGGTAGGCAGGGCTCATGGACATCAAGGACCTCGCGAACATCAAGCTCGGCCCGCTCGAGCCCCTGGTCGCGCGTATCTACCGCTACGCCAAGCGCTTTGCGATGGTGAGGGAGCGGCTGGACGCCGAGTACGCACCGATCATGCAAGAGCTCCGCAAGTCGGCGAAGCCATACGAAGGCGAGGTAGAAGCGCACGCTGAGCTGCCGGCCGATGGCAAGCCTCGAGCGGACATCCTCGCGACCTTGCGAGATCTCGATGCGCGCGAGGCAGAGCGCTGGGAAGAAGGCTACGTCTCCGGCGCGGTCTACCACGGTGACCCGGAGCACATCGCCTTTCTCAACGCGGCGTACGCGATCACCTCTCAGACCAATCCGCTTCACTCCGACCTCTGGCCGAGCATCGCGAAGTACGAAGCCGAGATCGTCTCGATGACGGCCAACATGCTTGGCGCCAAGCAGGCCTCGGGCGCGCGGGTCTGCGGCTCGGTCGCCAGCGGCGGGACCGAAGGCATCTTGCTGGCGATGCGAAGCTACCGGGACTGGGCACGCGACACCAAGGGTATCACGTCTCCGGAGCTGGTCGTTCCGACCACCGCGCATGCGGCCTTCGACAAAGCTGCGCAGTACTTCGGGCTCAAGCTCGTGAAGGTGCCGGTCGGTCCGGACTACCGTGCCGACGTCGCCGCCACCAAGAAGGCGATCAACCGAAACACCATCTGCGTCGTCGGCTCAGCGGTTTCGTTCCCGCACGGCGTGATCGATCCCATCGAGGAGCTCTCGGAGCTCGCCCGCAGGCGCGGAATCGGCTTCCACACCGACGCCTGCCTCGGCGGCTTCATCCTGCCCTTCGCCGAAAAGCTCGGCTATGACGTTCCGCCCGTCGACTTTCGCTTGCCGGGCGTCACCTCGATGTCCGCCGACACCCACAAGTACGGCTACGCGGCAAAAGGCAGCAGCGTGGTGCTGTACCGCGACCCGGATCTTCGTCACTATCAGTATTACACTGTCGGGGACTGGCCCGGTGGGCTCTACTTCTCGCCGACCTTCGCAGGAAGCCGGCCGGGCGCGCTCAGCGCAGCCTGCTGGGCAGCCATGCTCTCGATGGGACACAGCGGCTACCTCGATGCGAGCCGCCGCATCCTCGAAACCGGCGCGAAGATTCGAGAAGGGATTCGCGCGATCCCCGAGCTCCGCGTGCTTGGGAACCCTTTGTGGGTGATCTCCTTCAGCTCGGACGAGCTCAACATCTACAGCGTCATGAGCTTCATGACGAACCGACACTGGAACCTCAACGGCCTGCACAAGCCGTCGGCTACCCATCTAGCGGTCACGCTCCGCCATACCCAAGAAGGGGTGGCCGAGCGCTTCCTCGAGGATCTGCGCGCCGCAGTCGCGCACACCTTGGCGCACCCCGAGGAAGAAGACGGCATGGCGCCGATCTACGGCATGGCGAGCACCGTCCCCGTGCAGGGCGTCGTCACCGACTTGCTCGAACGCTACCTTGACGTTCTCTACGAAGTTTAGATAAAAGGCGCATGGATTTACTCGAGCTATATCGGACGACCGACCCACTCACGACCGCGCTTTGGATAGCCGGCGGTTTCGCTCTGCTCTGCTGGGTCCTTTCGCTAATCACCAAGGAATACTCCTGGGTCGATCGACTCTGGTCGATCACGCCACCGCTGTTCGCGATCCACTTCGCCGCCTACGTCGGCTTCAGTGACGCCCGACTGAACTTGATGGCGGCACTCACCGTGCTTTGGGGCCTGCGCCTGACCTACAACTTCGCGCGCAAGGGCGGCTACAAGCGAGGTGGCGAGGACTATCGCTGGGAAGAAATCCAGGGAAAGATCGGGCCCTTGTGGTTCCAGGTGCTCAACGCAACATTCCTGGCCCCCTTCCAGAACTTCCTTCTCCTGTTCATCGTGGTCCCCTCCTACGCCGCCTATCAACTGGCCGGCACGCCACTCAACGCCCTCGACTACGCCGCTGCTATCTCCTTCGTCCTGTTCTTCATCGGAGAGTCCGTCGCGGACGAGCAGCAGTGGCGCTTCCAGACGGCGAAGTACGCGGCGATCGCCCGAGGCGAAACCCCGGACGCCGGCTTCATCACGACGGGGCTCTTCCGCTACTCACGTCACCCGAACTTCTTCTGCGAGCAGGCGATGTGGTGGACCTACTACGTGTTCTCGATCGCAGCAGGCGCCGGCTGGCTCAACTGGACTATCGCGGGCGCCGCGGTCCTCTCGCTCCTCTTCCAGGGCTCTACCGGGCTCACCGAGAAGATCTCGGCGCGCAAGTACCCCGCATATGCTCAGTACCAGCAGGCGACGAGCCGGCTGATGCCCTGGTTCCCAAAGGCGAGCTAGACTGGGCGTCCCAGCGACCGTTTGCCTTTTCGAGATCCTGAGTTTAGACGGTCCGGCAGGTGTTGGGCGCTGTGCCCCCCGATGTGCCAAGCTTCGCACTGCCGGGCTATCTAAGGAGAACGACGAATGATGAGAATTTCTAAACTAATTTTGCTTGCTGTGCTCACTGGCACGCTTGGCTTGGTGGGTTGCAGCGATGACAGCACCAGCGAGGGCGCCGGTGGCTCGGCGGGTAGCGGCGGCACAGGTGGATCAGAGCCGCTGGCAGCATGCGACGCCGGTCCGCTCACCACGACCGAGGACACCCAGGTCGGTGAGGGTGAGTTGGCATGTGTCGCCACCCTTCCCTTCGGCCTCACAATCAAGCTCGCCGCCACACCCACCGCAGCGATCCAGAACGGCGCGAACGAGTTCGACCTCCAGGTCGAAGTCGCCATCGACGCGGAGACCGTGAATAGCGTCGTCGACCTGGCCCAAGAGGTCACGGTCAGCTCATCGATCACCACCATCAATGCGACGGCCGGTGACTCCGATCCGACGCCGTTCGACCTCGAGGACGCCGCGGTGCCTTGCACCTTGGCACTCGTGAGAGATGAGGCAGCGGTGATGGTGACGACCGTCGACGCCAACTCATGGACCTTGGACGACGGCGGAACTCTCACGCTGACCTTCGAGGCGCTCACCGAGTTGGTCGAAGCGGTTGGAATTCCCGTCGAGCTATCAACTGTAGGCGACGAGCCGTCTTGTACCTTCGTCGGTGACAAGCCCGCGGTGAGCTTCTCGATCGCCGAATAACGACACTCGCTGTCATCACGCTGTCGAGCCCCGCCGGTCTTTCCGTCGGGGCTCGACGCATTTGAGGCCCTAGCGAATCCGCCGGTGCTCGAGGCTCGGCACCGCCTTGCGGACCCTCTCGACATACTCCGGCTCGATTGCAGCGACGGCCACGCCTTCACCCTCCCCGCACTCGGCGAGGACCGTGCCCCAGGGGTCTGCTATCAGCGCATGTCCGTACGAGCGCCGCGTCCCGTAGTGGTGGCCGGTTTGCGCGGCCGCAAGCACGTAGCATTGCTGCTCGATCGCCCGGGCGCGAAGCAGGACATGCCAATGGTCTTTGCCCGTGGTGAGCGTGAATGCGGCCGGAATCGCGAGAGCGATGGCCCCTTGGTCGACAAGACGGCGGTAGAGCTCGGGAAAGCGCAGGTCGTAGCAAACGCTGAGCCCGAGCGTCCCAAACGGTGAGCTCGCAACGACGGCGTCCGAGCCAGGCTCCACGGTCTGTGACTCCAGGAGCTTGGTTCCGTCCGGCAAATCCACGTCGAAGAGATGGATCTTGCGATAGACCTCGCTGATCGAGCCGTCGGCGCGCATGTAGATACATGCGTTGCGCACCTTGCCCGGCGACTCACTCTTCTCCCAAAAGCCGCCGTAGACCACGTCGACTCCGGCCGCCTGCGCCACATCCCTGCAGTGCTCGAGTATCGGTCCGCCGTCGTCGAGTGACTCGGCGATGCCGATCTTTCCCTTCTCGGGACCCAAGTATGAAAAGCACTCGGGCACGAGCACCAACTCGGCGCCTCGAACGGCGGCTTGTTGAACGAGCCGGTGCACAGTGTCCATGTTGGCCTCCACGTCCGCAGTGGAAGTCATCTGCACGACGCCCGCCATCACTCGCTTCGACTCGCTCAATGTAAGAATCTCCGCATCGACACGTTCATCAACAAGCCCAGGCCCAGCATGGTCGAGAGCAAGCTCGAGCCGCCGTACGAGAAGAGTGGCAAGGTCATCCCGACGACAGGCAGCAGCCCCGAGACCATCCCAAGATTGACCACGGTTTGCCAGAAGATCATGGCGCCGACACCCACGGCGACAACCGCGCCGAAACGGTCCTTGGCCTGAGACGCGATCCGCAGGGACCAGAGAACGAGGAACAGGTACAGGCTGATCAGAAGCACCGCGCCGAGAAATCCGTGCTCCTCGGCCCAGACCGGAAAGGGAAAATCGGTGTGCTGGTCCGGCAGAAAGCGGAATCGGGTCTGGGTGCCCTGGGTGAAGCCCTTGCCGGTGAGCCCTCCACTCCCGATGGCCACCAGCGACTGATGAGTGTGCCAGCCCGAGTCCAGCAAATCGGTCTGAGTCCCTCCCAAACGGTCCCAAAAGGCGGTGATTCGCTCTTTCTGGTAGTCCTTCAAGAGATAGAACCAGGTCACCGGCGCGGCGACGACGAAGGTTGCGAGCAGGGTGACGACCGAACGCATCTTGAGCTGGGTCAGCATCATGATGCTGGCGAAAATGAACGCCAGGACCATCGCGGTCCCGAGATCCGGCTGAAGGAGGACCAGCCCCATCGGCAGCGCGAGGATCAGTCCTGGGATGATCAAGTCGACGAGCGTGCGGCCGCCAGTCTTCGTGTCGTGGTGTAAGTATTTCGCGAGGGCGATGATCAGTCCGATCTTCATCAGCTCGCTCGGCTGCAACGAGAAGCCGCCGAGTGCGATCCAGCGAGTCGAGCCCCGAACACTCCTGCCGAGAACGAACACCAAGACGAGCGCGAGAACGCAGCCGCCGTAGATCAGCCAGCCGTAGCGCTCGAAGTGCCGGTAATCGATGGCGACGGTCAGCGTGGCAACGCTGAATCCGAGGATCAGCCAGTAGAGCTGCTGCACGTAGGCGTCCGAGGTCGTGCCGCCCTCCGTCGCGCTGTAGAGGTTGAGCACCCCGAACAAGGCGATGGTCGACACCGCGATGAAGAGCGGCCAGTCGAAGTCATCACGAATGGTTCTGCCGATCGCCATCTCTTACTGCGCCTCCGGGGACTCGAGCTCAGTCAGATACTGCTGCATGACGGAAGTGGCAATCGGCGCCGCGCTCGCGCCGCCCGATCCACCGTGTTCCACGAGCACTGCAAAGGCCACCTGGGGATCCCCGGCGGGAGCAAAGCCGGCAAACCAGCCGTGCGATCGATCGAGGTACCAGGCGCTCGAAGATTCTTCGGAGCGTCCCTTGCGACTGACGACCTGCGCGGTGCCGGTCTTGCCAGCCACCGCCACGCCGTCCTTGTTGCGCGCCTTGTACGCGGTACCGGATTCGTCTTGAACCACGTCGATGAGCGCACGGCGCATCAGGTCCAGATGCTGCGGCGCCACACCGACCTCTCGCCTAATCCGGGGCTGGAAGGTCTCGGACAGAGAGCCGTCCGGCGACCTGATGTTTTGGACCACCTGCGGCGCGTACAGACTTCCTCCGTTGGCGATCGCTGCATACGCCAAGGCAAGCTGAAGGACGGTCACGCGGGTGTTGCCCTGCCCAATCGCCGTGTTGAGCGTGTAGCCGATGCGGAACCTCCCGTAGTGCTCCTCGTACCATTCTCGCGTCGCCAAGAAGCCCTTGGCCTCGCTGTTGACGCCGATTCCGGTATGCTCGGCGAAACCAAAAGCCTCCGCGTAGCGGTTGATTCGCTCTAGTCCGACCTCTTCGGCAAGTGCCCAGAAATAGACGTTGCAGGACTGGACGACCGATTCGTACAGGTCGACCCAGTCGTGCCGCTTGTTGCATCGGAACTTCTGCCTACCGATCTTGAGCGAGCCGAGGCATTCGACGCGCTGCGAGGGATCCACCACGGCGTCTTCGAGAGCCGCAAGCGCCGTGAAGGCCTTGAAGGTCGAGCCCGGGAAATAGGTCTCGTACATCGTCTTGTCGATCAAGGGCCGAAACGGGTCGCCTGTGAGCTCGGCGTAGCGTTTGTTGCTGAGGCCGCCGCTCATCTCGTTCGGATCGTACACCGGCTTGGAGTAGAGCGCGCGAACGGCGCCGGTATGTATGTCGACCACGACGGCTGACCCGGAAGGATAGGGCCGGAACGCGCGGTCAAAGGCCTCCATCAATCGCATGTCGATGGTCAGTTGAATGTCATGACCTGGCACGGGCTTCTTGAGCATCTCGACTTCGAGCGAATCGGGTCGCGTTCCTTCGAGGGCCTTGCCCCTGGCATCCACCACCAGCCTTCGAAAGCCGCGCGAGCCCTTGAGCAAGGGCTCGTAGCGCTTTTCGAGCCCGCTTCGGCCGATTCGATCGCCGGAACGGTATACGCTCGGGTCGTCTGCACGCTTCATGTCCTCCGCGTTGACCTCGTTCAGGTAGCCGATCAGGTGGGCGCCCAGCGTAGCGTAGGGGTAGTGGCGAAGCGGAACGGTCACGATGTCGAGTGCCGGAAGCTCCGCCAGATGCGTCTCGAGCGCGGCGAGCTGCTCACGGTCGATGTCGCTGAAAAGCTCGAGCTGATGGCTACGCCGGCCCAGCGGGATTTCGTCGAGCCGCGCTCGAAACGCCGCCTGTTCTTCCTTGCTCAGCGCCATCAGAGACGCGATTCGATCCAGATCTTCGGGCCGGAGCAATCGCGGTGTCGTGTAGACGTCGTAGGACGGTCGGTTCGAGGCCACGACGCGGCCTGTAATGTCTCGAATCACGCCGCGGGTGGCCGGAAGCTCCAGGGTCTTGGTGATGTTCTGCTGTGCGATACCCGACCAGCGATCTTGCTGGAAGAGCTGCACCTGGGCGACACGAACGATGATGCCGCCAAACACCAGGACGACGAAGAGCGCCATCCAGCGATATCGCTTTCGGAACTCCCCGACCTCTCTTCTCTGGGAGAGCGTGATCATGTCGGCGCCCGCTCGGACTCGGGGTCGATCAAGCGAACCAGGGCGAAGAGAATCGGCGCCAGGACTGCGGTGGCAAGGGCGGAGGCCAGCAGCGCAATGCTCAAGGTCAGGCCGCTTCGAGCGATGCCCCCGGGGGTGAAGCCGCGAATGAGCTCGAGCAGGCCGCCTAGGAGAAGGGTCAGCGAGAAGCTGAGCACCATCTGGAACACGATGCCCCGAAACGACAGGAGGGTGCCGACGAGCCAGGCGCTGAAGTAGCCCAGCACGAAAACGAAGGTGTGAAGGCCGAGCGGGTTGCCGGTGAAGAGGTCGTAGAGGTAGCCGACCGCAAAGGCCGTCAAGGCACCACGGAGGATCCGCACGCCGGGAGCCGTGGCCAGGGCGAAGACGAAGGGAAGACCCAGGTAGGGCGAGAAGGGATAGGGGGCGAGCAGCCTCGAGAAAACGGACTGCAGCAACAGCATCGCAAACACGACTAGAACGATGATGATGCTTCCTCTGGCGCTCTGCATGCTCCCCACCCTAAAGCGCGTCCGGGTCCTTGGGCCCGGAGGTGAGAATCAGCACCTCGTCGAGCCTGGTGAAATCCACGGCCGGAGTCACTTCGCCCTCCTGGTGAAGGCCGAACTCCTGATCGCCGATCTTGCTGATGTACCCGATGAGAATAGAGGCGGGGAACTTCTTGCCGAGACCGGAGGTGAAGACCTCGTCGCCAACCGCAACCTGGTCGTCCGTGCGGTCGAACTGGATGCGGCAACGATAGCGGCCGCGCTCGCCGAGCCCCTCGATCCGACCTCGGGCCCGGCCTTCGCCGACCACGACATCGACGCGGCTCTGCGGATCGATCGTCAGCAAGACGTCGGCAAAGCGACCTGACACTCGTCGAATCTGTCCCACCAGCCCCTGGTCGGCCACGACGGGCATCCCCGCATGCAGGCCAGCGTGCTCGCCTTGATCGACCGCGAGTCGAACGACGCGAAACGACGGCGAGATGTCTTTGGCGATCACCCGAGCGGTCATCGTCTCGGTCGCCAAGCGTTCTCGCAACCCCAGCAAGGATTCGAGCTCTCGAACTCGCTGCACATCCGAACGCAGAACACGCATCTCGCGCTGAAGTCGATCGTTCTCCGCCCGCAGGTGATCATTGTCGCTCTTGACATCGAGCAAGTAGACGTAGTCTTCGACGATGCCCGTCACAGCGTCGGCGGCCCACTCGGCGACATATTGAACCGGACCGCTGACCTGCAGCAGTCCGCGATCGAGCCAGGAAAGCTCCGAAGGGTCTCTGAGGTTGGCGCGCAAGAAGACGGCAGGGATGATCAGCAGGGCAAGCAAGATGGCGGCATCTCGAATTGTCTGGAAATAGTTCATCGCCGCGTTCTTGCTCCTCGCGCTACGCGATCGTCACCTCACGGAGAAGATCCAGATGGTCCAGCGCCTTACCGGAACCGAGCACGACGGCGGACACCGGATCGTCCGAAACCATCACGGGAAGCCCTGTTTCCTCTCGCAAAAGCACGTCGAGGTTCTTGAGAAGCGCGCCACCGCCGGTGAGCACGATACCCTTGTCGACGATGTCGGCCGAGAGCTCGGGCGGCGTACGTTCGAGCGCCATCATGACCGCTTCGATGATCGCGTTGATCGGTTCGGTCAGCGCATCGCGAATCTCGTCTGCATTGACGATGACGGTCTTCGGTACACCGGCGACCATGTCGCGGCCCTTCACTTCCATCGTCGCGGCTTCGCCGTCCGTATACGCGTTGCCGATTGTGCACTTGACGCGTTCGGCCGTCTGCTCTCCAATCAGCAGATTGTACTTGCGCTTCAGGTACGCGATGATCGCCTCATCCATCTTGTCTCCGCCGACGCGAACCGACTGCGAGTAGACGATTCCGGCGAGCGAGATGACGGCGACTTCGGTCGTGCCACCCCCGATGTCGACGACCATGTTGCCGCTAGGCTCCGTGATCGGAAGGCCTGCCCCGATCGCGGCCGCCATCGGCTCTTCGATCAGAAACACCTCGCGGGCGCCAGCGCCTTCTGCGCTCTCTTTGACCGCACGCTTCTCGACCTCGGTGATTCCAAACGGCACGCAGATGATGATGCGAGGCTTGACCAGCGTCCTGCGATCGTGATGCGCGCGAGCGATGAAGTAACGAAGCATCGCCTCGGTAATGTCGAAGTCGGCGATGACACCGTCCCGCAGCGGGCGTACCGCGCGGATCGAACCGGGGGTTCGCCCGAGCATCTCCTTGGCTTCCTTGCCGACCGCCAGGACACGCTTGCCGCCGCGCGGGTCGGCCTGAACCGCAACCACGGAGGGCTCGCAGGACACGATGCCCCGACCCTTCACGTAGATGAGGGTAGTCGCCGTGCCTAGATCGATGGCGAGATCGTTCGAAAAGAGGCCGTAGAACCAGTCGGTGATCATGGCTGTGAGCGGGGTCCCAGAGGAGAGCTAGAAGAAGAACTAGATAGAGAATTCCCCACCATTTCCAAGGGCTTCAGAGTGCAGGCGGGTTGCATGTAACAGCTTGGTTTGGGCGTTTCAAGCAAGGTGGTGTCGCTTATCCGACAGTTATCCTACACCGTCATACAGGCAATCATCGCCTATGCATTTGGGTCTGGGCCAGGAAACTGAGTAGCCTTTAGGGGTCCTGAACAGACGGGGGGCTATTGAGGTACAAAGTACAAGGATCAGAAGCGGCCCGCCGCGGGGCCGAAGCCGCCGAGCTGGTGGCCCGAGCGAAGGGTGGAGACTCGGCTGCCTTCGATGAATTGGTGCGAACCTACCGGCCGCGCGTCTACGCGCTGGCGCTGCACTTGACCGGTCAGGCGAGCGACGCGGACGACATCACGCAGGACGCCTTCCTCAAGGCCTACCACAAGCTTCCGGAGTTCGAAGGGCGGAGCGAGTTCTTCACCTGGATCTACCGCATCACCTTGCACCGAGCGCTCAACGCGAAACGCGACAAGAACCGAAGGCGCACGGTACCGCTCGACGACCCCCGTCTCCTTGCTGCTGTCGCCGTGGACTCAGAGGGCGACCCCGAACGCGCGGCTCAGCTTCGCGATCGATATCGAGCTCTGCTCGAAGCTTTCGACCAGCTGTCCCCGCTGCTACAAACGACCGTCGTGCTCACGACACTGCAGGGCCTCAACTACAAAGAAGCTGCCGTCGTGCTCGAGACGACCGAGGGAACGATCGCCTGGCGCATCCACGAAGCGCGGCGGAAAATGCGAAACTACCTCGATAGACTCGATGAGGGTTTGGCTCGCGCGAAGCGTCGCCCAATCTCGGACAGCGCCGTGCACCGGCTCGAAAAAGCGCTGATGCAGCTCATCCCGGTCGTCCCAACGCCAGCTGCCAGTCGTTGATCCGCTCCCCCGGTCAACTGTGGTAAGCCAAGCTCGTGCTCGCCCACAGCGTAATCACGGCAAGATCGGACGATCCGAGTCAATTCATGTTCTTTGTCCATGGCATTCTGGGCAGCCGGGCCAACTGGCGCGGTGTTGCGCGCCGATTCGTCGAGGCGAGACCGGGCTGGGGCGCGATCCTCGTCGATCTCCGTGAACATGGGGACTCCCTAGGCCTCGCGGCGCCGCACAGCCTGCAAGCGACCGCCCACGACCTGGGCCAGCTCGAGCGCTCCCTCGCTCTTCCAATCGGAGGCGCGATCGGCCACAGCTTCGGCGGCAAGGTGGTCCTGGAGTGGCTCCGACCGCGGGCCGGCCAAGCCAGCGAGGCCTGGGTCATCGATGCGTCCCCGTCTCCGAGCACGCCCGATCACGACACGAGCGCGACGGCCGAAGTGTTGCGAGCGCTCGAAAGCCTTCCCCGGCACTGGGCATCTCGCGAAGGGTTCGTAGCCGCGCTGACCGAGGCTGGGCAGCCGCAGGGCATCGCCCAGTGGCTCGCCATGAACCTACGCAGAACCGACGATGGTGGACGCGAGTTTGGACCGGAGCTCTCGGTCATCCGCCAACTGATCGAGGACTACGCTCGAACGGACTGCTGGGACCTGCTCGACGCGCCACCGGCTGACTGCACGATCGACATAGTCATCGGAGGGCGGTCCACGACCTTCTCGCTCTCGGATCGGAAGCGGCTCGCGCGAATCGCCGAGCGGAATTCGCGGGTTTCGGAGCATGTCATCGAGGCCGCGGGGCACTGGGTCCACGTCGATGCCCCCGACGAGCTGCTGACGCTCTTGACTTCGCCCCGAAGCCCAGAGAGCTAGGCTCTGATGGCGAGCACATGGGGCGAGAGCTCTTGACCGACGTGCCCGTCCTCCCGCTGGCTCGTCACATTCGGCTGGACGTCGTGAACGCCGGGTCCGAATGCTTTCCATGGTTCGGCGGGAATGGTAAACAGGCCGAAGATGGGGCTGAAGAAGACAGTGGACTGGGCGCGCAGCGAGTGGGGAATCTTCCGCAAAGGCGGCGAAATGGGCTGGGCTCAGCGCGGGCGCTGGGTGCGGCAGTGGGTTCCGTTCGGAGTGCGCACCGTCGGTTGGGCCACTCTCTCCCTGACTGCTGGCCCGCCCACGATGGGCGCAGCCTCGACCTGGGCGGCGAAGAAGTGGAGCCAGTCTTCCGCAAAGGGTCTTCGCATTTTCATCCAGGCCTCGGGTCAACAAAACGTTCCCGACGGGGGCTTCGTCTACGCGAGCAACCACGAGAGCCTGGTCGATATCCTGGTCCTCGGCGCGTCGCTTCCGGGTGATTTCAAGTGGGCGGCCAAGCGCTCGGTGATGAACGTTCCCTTCCTTGGTTGGCACCTCAGGTTGGCCGGGCATGTTCCTGTCGACCGCAACAAGGGCAAAGACGCCGCCGCCGCGGTCACCGAGGCATTCGAAAGCGTGCTCCGCAACGACAAACCCCTCTTGGTGTTCCCTGAGGGGACTCGCACCGCCGATGGGAGGCTCAAGTCGTTCAAGAACGGCGCCTTCCAAGCCGCGGTGCTGACCGGCAAACCCGTAGTCCCGGTCGCGCTCAATGGAACTTTCTCCCTCATGTCCCGCGACGCGGTCGACACCGGGGGGAGCAAGAGCCTCGACGACCGCCTGGTCACCGTGCAGATCGGCAAGCCGATCTACCCAAACCCCGATCTCGAAGAACCCGAAGCGGTGACCGACCTCCGAGACCGCTGCCGGGCCGCGATCGTCGAGATGCTCACCGAAGCTAACTCGCCTGCGGTGGTTGCCGAATCAGCGCAGCCGCTTTGAGGCTGATCACCTTCGCATCCCCAACCCGGATGACTTCGAAGTACTGCATTCAGGTGTATCTTTCGATGATCTTGCCCAGGCCGGGAACGGCGCTTTCGACGTTCTTGCGGGCAGATCCTCGGAGCTTGCCGTAGGCGCCTTTGACCGAGCCGTGCTCGGAGCGTTGGGCCCGGCCGTCGGTCACGGCGAGCAGCGCCTCGGCGACTTCCCGGGTATGCGCGCTGAAGTAGCCTTCAACCGATTGTCCATGGGAGACCGCTTGCTCCCGGATTGGCTCGAGCGCAGCGGCGAACTCGGGAAGCAATGATTCCACTACCCTGCGGACGAAGCCGGGCTTCACGCCCTGGACCAACTTGTAGCCCGCTTTGACCGCCACTCCGCTGAGACCCTTCTGCTTGCCAACCTCGTCGTCGACCAGTCCGCACACATCTTCGATGATCGAAGCCCGCTGGGCTTCGTCACTCAACACGTCGTTCAGATTCATGACCTTTCCTTTTGCGCTTCGACAGGCTCGACGCAAGCGCTGCGCTTTCGATGCTCGATTCGATGGCCTCGACGACCGAGTCCACCGTTTCGCGCCGCTCGCTCACGACGAAAAAATACTCCTTGTTGCGCAAGTGACTCACGCGACCAACCTTCTCGCCGCTTGGATTGTGGATCCCTATTTGTGCGCCTACGTATCGTTTGAAGTCGACCGCCACTACCCCCACGTGCCCTCTTTCGGACAGGAGCGCAGTCATCTCTTCGCGGTCGACATGCCCTTCGTTGTTGAACGAGACGAGCATGTGCTTGCAAGGCACGGCTTCGAATAGTGACCGCAATCCCTGCCGAATCCGGCGCTTGGAGTTGAAGTCGCTCTTGTACTCCTTGCACTGCACGCGCTTGTTGGCGATCCCGTAGGTTTCCGGCTTGTCCCAGCGCACCAGGCTCTCCCAGACATGGTAGTTGCCCATGTAGCTATGCTGGTTGTACGGCGGGTCGATGTAAGCGATGTCTGCCTCGACCCGTGACGCCGCCTCGGCAGCATCCAAGTGAAGGGCTTCACCCGGCCCCGGAAGCAGCGCCGGAACCCGGAGCTCGAGCTGGTTGTGGGCACGGGTAGCCCACTGCTTCAAATATGCCATCTGCACGCCGGTCGTGGAGTCGACGCGATCTGCAGCCTCCATCAGGGACACCAGCGCAATCGCTTCGAGCTCGGCCGGCAAGTTGCGCCGCTCGATCTCTTCGCGGATCGCGTCGACGCGCGCGCCGTTCTTCGGCTGGAAGTACCGCGCGTCCTCGCAAAACGCTTTGGTGAAGTAGCCGGGTTGCGGCGCGGTTTGCGAAAGCTCGCTGATCAGTCGACGGGCTTCGCCAAGCCAGCGGTCGGCGTCGGCCTGCACGTAGCAACGGGCGAGCGTCGACGCATAGGCCAAGTGGTCGTTGGCGATCACGTAGCGGCCTGTTTCCTTGAGCCCGCGCGCCACCCGGGAAGTACCTGAAAACAAGTCGAGCACGCGACCCGATTCTGGGAACGCCGAAACGGCACGCACGATGTGCGGTACCAAGATGCGTTTCGAGCCGATGTACTTGATCATGAAGTCTGGGAGGTCATCGCCTGCACGATGGCGTCCCGGAGCGTAGCAGCTTCGTAGGGCTTTTGAACGAAGCCCAGGGCCCCCAAGTCGCGAAGCTCACGCTCGAGATCGCGATCCCAGTAGCCTGATACGAACACCACCGGCGCCTCCGGATCGACTTTCTTCAATTTCTTGAAGGCCTGGTCCCCAGTCATCCCGGGCATGTTGAGGTCCATCAAGACCAAATCCGGCCGTGGCTGTGTCTCATCATAGATCCGCAATGCTTCGTCGCCGCTGCGAGCGAAGATCACTCGATGGCCGCTCTGCCGAACGACACGGCCGGCACTTCGACGGACCACGTCTTCGTCGTCGACCAGCAAGATGAGGAGCTGGGTCCGGGGCAGCTTGATCACTGGCAGGCTCGGCTCCGTCGGCACCACGGTGCGTTCACTGGTGAGCGGAAACACGACCTGAAACTCACTGCCCCGATTCGGAACACTGTGCAGGGTGATGTGACCGTTGTGCGTCTTCGCGATCTCGTACACCGCGGCAAGGCCCAGCCCTGCGCCGACCTGATCGCCCTTAGTCGTGAAGAAGGGATCGAAGGCCCGCTCCCGCGTTGCATCGTCCATTCCGATGCCCGTGTCCTCGACCGTGATGATCGCGTGCGCGACCAATGGGTTGAGGGGCGCTTTCTCGAGGTCGACCGGGTCGGCCTTCTTGGCGCTGAGCTTGAGCTTACCGCCATTGGGCATCGCATCGCGGGCATTGATGAGCAGGTTCATCAGCAGCTGGTGGAGCTGACCGCGATCGCCGCTGACTTTGAGGCCACGATCGATGCGCGCCTCGATGGAAATACCTCTGTGAAAGGTGTGACGCGCGAGCTGGACCACGTGATGGCAGAGCTCGGAAAGGTCGACTTCTGTGTGACTTCGCTCGACTTCGCGTGCGAAGCCAAGCAAGCGGCTGGTCATCTCGGTTGCCGCCGCAGCTGCCGAACGAATGTCGTTGAACGCTTCGCGCACGTCGGGGTCGCTGACCTTGGTTTCTCCCGGAAGCCCGTTCAAAAAATCGATGCTGGATCTCACGGCGCCGAGCAAATTGTTGAAGTCGTGCGCCACTCCGGTCCCGAGCCGGCCGATCGCCTCGAGCTTGCGTCGCTGGGCAACCTGCTCCTCCATGGGATCGTGGTGCGCAAACAAGAGCAAGGAGCTGCCGATCTGAATGCGGTCGCCGTAGGTGAGCACCCGGCGAGTGATCCCGATTCCGTTGACCTGGGTGCCGTTTCGGCTCGCAAGGTCTTCAATCAGATAGGATCCGTTCTCGTGTCGGAAGATGCGGACGTGGACGCGGGACACGAGGGTGTCGTCGAGCTGGACGTCCGCCTTGTCGCCACGACCGAGCGTCAGCTGCTTTCCAATCGCGTACTTGTCGCCAGCCAACTTGCCCGCGAGCACGACGAGCCGCGCCTGCTCCTCCTTGTTGGAGAGGCCTTTCTGCTTGAACACGTGCTGGCGTGTTACCTCTGTGGGATCGTCGCGCGACATCAGACGGCGGGCCCCGTAGGCCCATTAGATCCTAGCGTGCAGGACCGATGGAGGGTGTAGCCCCGTGGGGTGAGCGGCTCCAGCGCACACCGGCGGCGGATTGATCTCCGAGGGGCTTGCCCCATACTCCCCCTTCAGCGATGACTAGCTCGCTCCGATATCTCTCCAAAATCTCAATGATTCGGAGTGCTTACGTTCTAACGAGCCTGCTGATACTGATGCTGCAGGGCTCGAGCGGCGGCCATATGCTGCTGGTCGAGCACACGCGCTGCGCCGAGCACGGAGAGCTGGTTCACGGCGATCCGCACCAGCATGGCGCCGGCCCGCAGCAGCAAGCCGAGTCGCCAGCGCTTCATGGAATGCCCGACCCGAGCACCGAAGAAGGGCACGATCACTGCTCGGTTTCCAGCGATCGACGAGACGCGTTGGTCTTGATCGCCGCGCCAGACGCCGGCATCCAAGCGTCCAAGGCGCATGAGCCGCTCGCGCTACACAGCGCCATCATCCCCCCAATCACTCCCCGATTCCGGATCGCCCCCAAGAACTCCCCCCCTGCCTGACGTTCGTGAGTCTAGCGAACGTTGAACCGCGCGATCGCGCGGAGGCAGGAGTAATGAGTGAAGAGGAATCGAAGGAATAGTACGCGTGCAATTGCGCTCGCAGCGTTGACACTCTGGGCAACCGGACAGGTGCAAGCGCAGGAGGAGCCAAAGGGGGCCAGGGACACGGGCTCGGACGTGGACACCGACGCTGGCACTGACGCTGGCACTGACGCTGACCTGCATCCGCCTCATCTTCTCGACTCGCCCCCTCCTGCGTTTCCGCCGGGGCGGGAAGGCACTGGGCTGCACCCGACCGTGATCCTGCTGCTCACGATCACCGCCGAGGCCAAAGTCTCAGACATCGTCGTGGAACACTCCGCGAGCGCGGATTTCGACGCGGCCGCAGTTGAGGCGGTTCAAGACTGGACGTTCGAGCCGGCGACCAAGGGTGGCGTCCCCATATCCAGCAGGATTCGGGTCGCGGTGCATTTCGAGGAACCCGACGTGGGGGTTCATGATCAAACGGGCGCCTACGCTGGCGCTGCCACTGGCGCTGACCACTGACACTGACACTGACACTGACACTGACACTGACACTGACACTGACGCTGACACTGACACTGACGCTGACGCTGATGCTGATGCTGATGCTGATGCTGATGCTGATGCTGATGCTGATGCTGATGAGAAGATGCCCCGGTATCGGGCCAATGCTCGCGTGGATGCGGAGCGTCTTCGCAATGCCGGTCGAGGTGCGGGAGACCTCTCCATCGATCGCGATATCCTTGATGCTGCACCCGCGGTGACGGCCAATGATCTCCTACGTCGCGCGCCGGGTCTCTACGTCGCGAACGTCGAAGGCGACGCCGCCGGGGGCTTTTTCTACCTCCGCGGGTTCAACGCTGAGCACGGTCAAGACATCCAACTGCTGCTCGGCGACGTCCCGCTGAATCAACCTTCCAACATTCACGGCCAAGGCTACACGTATCTCAACTTCATCATCCCCGAGGTCGTGCGCGAGCTTCGCGTCACCGAGGGCGTCTATGACCCCGCGCAGGGCGATTTCGCGGTCGCGGGAACCGTAGCGTTCGAGCTGGGAGTCGAACGGCGTGGTATCTACGCCAAGAGCCAGTTGGGATCGTTCGGAACGTATCGCCAAGTGGGCATCTTTGCGCCCAAGGACAAGGATCCGGATACCTTTGGTGCGTTCCAGTTTCGCCGCTCGAACGGATTCGGCGAGAATCGCGACGGACTCGAAGGGTCCGCGATGTTTCAGGTCGGCTTTGGCGACAAGGACTGGCGCTTCCGACTCCACGGCTCGTTCTGGGGCACGCGCTACAACTCGGCCGGCGTCCTTCGTCTCGATGACGTAGAAGCAGGCGCGGTCGGTTTCTACGACGTCTACCCGTACGCAACGGCCCGAGCACAGAACGCTTACAACGCCGGTGCGATTCTCGGCATTCGCGGAGAGCAGCGAGGGGCGAACCGGAAGAACACGAGCTTCGACCTGTGGATTCAATTCCACGATTTTCGCATACAGCAGAACTTCACCGGGTTTCTCGAGCGCTCTCAGGTCAACCCGGACTGGGTCGGCCGCGGCGATCTGATCGAGCAACGGGACCGGCGACTGGTGCTCGGGGGGAACGCGCGTCACCGGACAGCCCGTTTCGAGCCAGGAGAGAACGCGAAAGGCACGGTGGAGATGGGCATCTGGACGCGCGTCGACCTCATCAATCCCCAGCAGCAATACCTCATCGAGGCGCCGGCGAATCAGACCTGGGACGAACGCGTCGACGCGAATATCGTGCAAGGCGACATCGGTATGTGGGTCGACCTCGATTGGGACTTCAGCAAGTTCTTCAACGTCAAGGGTGGCGTTCGCGCAGACCTGCTCTTCTTCGACGTCGACGACCAGCTCGGAAACTTCGTGCCCGATTTTCGCGAAGAGGATTTCATCCCCGGGTATCGGCGCACTGCGGCAGGGATCGTGGCGGGGCCGCGGCTGGCGCTCACGGGGAAGCCTACGGACTGGGTAGACATCATCGGCGCATACGGCGAGGGGTTTCGCTCACCACAAGCGCGAACCCTAGTCGACGGCGAGAACGCACCGTTTTCCAAGGTGCGCTCGCTCGATTTCGGGGTTCGCTTTCGACTCGGCGAAGAGCAGCAGCACGAACTTACGTTGACGGGCTATCGAACCTGGCTGAACAACGACGTCTTCTTCGAAGCCGCGGAGGGGCGTCTCGAGAACATCGGACCAACCAGCAGGACGGGTTTCGTCTTCTACGGGGTCACTCGTCCGCTGCCCTGGCTCGTGGGGGCGCTGTCGGTGACCTACGTCTACGCAATCCTCGACGGCCCGCCGCCTCTCACGGTCGAGAATCCGACGCCGTCTCTCGAGCAAGGTGATCTCCTACCCTACGTTCCGCCGTGGGTCGTGCGGCTGGATATCGGGGTCGACGACGAGCTCACCGACCTCGGAAAGCATGCACTCCGCGGTCGGCTCGGCCTCGGATACACGTTCATCGGCTCGCGGCCCTTACCCTTTTCGCAGGCCGCCGACCCGTTTTCCTTGCTGGATCTTTCGGGGGAGCTCTCATGGTGGTTTTTGGAGCTCGGTATCCAGGTCTTCAACGTTCTCGACAAGCGGTACGCCGGCAACGAGTTCGTCTTCGCATCGGACTGGGATCCCCAGTCTCCGAGCTCCCGAATCCCTGCACGGCACACCAGCGCCGGGCGACCGCGGATGTTCCTCTTCACCATCGGGATTCGGCTATGAATCGGCTTCTCACCATCACCATCCTGTGCGCCTTTGGCGCGAGCTGCGGCGAAACCGGCGGTACGTTCGTCGAGGTTCCTTTCGAAGCTCGGGGCACCGCTCCGGACCCCTTCACCAAGGACGGTTGGGAGGTGACCCTTGGCGAAGCCACACTTGGTTTTGGACCCATCTATTTCTGTGCAACCGACAGCGCACTGTCGAGCCGATGCGAAGTCGCCGTTCTCGAGTTCCTCGATGGGGTCACGCTGAACGGCTTGGAGCCGGCGCCACAGAGCATCGGCTCGCTGTCGGGCACGACGGGCACCGTGCGCACGGCCTTCTTCGACTACGGCATCGTTTGGCTCCTGACCCAACCGCTTCCGGAAGCGCTACCGGGAGTGCCGGGGGGGCCCGCCGTCGTTCGCTCGGAGAACCCAAGCTACGTGCCGGAGGGGCACTCGGCCAGGTTTAGCGGGAACGCGACGTGTGTCGCAGATCCCGAGATCTGTTGCCCTGGCGAAGCGACGTGCCCTGCTTCGTATGCGTTCGAGGCCAACGTGGACGTGCTCGTGGTGAACGCAGGCACACCGGCGGTCAACGGCCTCCGCACGCTGCAGGAGATCACCACGGAGCCTCGCACTCTCATCATCACCTTCGACCCCACCGCATGGTGGCGATCCGTCGACTTCGGTCGCCTCGCCGGGCTCGACGACGGATCTGGGCAAGTGCTTCTCAAGCCGGAAGATCCGGACTACAGCGCGTTGGTCATCGCCATGACGACCAACGCCCCACCCACATTTACATGGCTCGGATCCACCGCTGAGCCACAGCTGGTCAACGAGTCGGGAGAATTGAGATGAAGAACGACGGAGTCATGAAGAAAGCTGGGTTAGATTGTATCGCCCTGGTTGCTTTGGCGATCGCGGGCTGCGGCAGCGACGGGGGGGGCTCCGGGAACGGGAACCTATCCGTCTTACTCGAAGCCGAGGACACGATTGTAGACGGTCTTCAGTCGGGAACGGGGGAGGAAAACATCCTCGATGGGTTCGACGTGGAGTTCAACCGCTACATCGCGAGCATCGGGTTCGTGCGGATGGCGCAGATCGACGGAAACAACCCGCAAAGCAGCAGCGTCGTCGGCATCGCCGATCTCACGAGCCTCCCAACGACGCTACCTCAGCTCACGGCGTTCACAGGAATCGCGACGGGACAGTACACGGAGTTCGGTTTCGAGACGCCCGCACCCGAGGCTGACGTGGTGAACATCAACTCCGTTCCTGCAGAGGAGGTCGACGCGATGGTCGCGAACGGATGGAGCTTCGTGATCGAGGGCACCATCACCCAGGTGTCTGACGGCGCGACGAAGAGCTTCGTGATCGAAGCCGATGTGCCCACCGTCTACAGCGCGTGTGCCGTGGAAGGCCTCGAGCCTGGAGTCAACGTCAGCGCCAACTCGAGCGTCGATCTCACGCTGCACGGCGACCACATCTTCTTCAACGGCTTTCCCGAGGAGGAGGGCAACGTCCAGCGGCTGGCGCAGTGGCTCTGGGACGTCGAGGACACGAACGGGGACGACTTGCTCACCCGCGTCGACTTCGAGGCGGCCACCGATGTCGGGAGCCTCTTCCCATCCCCTCCCCAAGGGGTCTACGAGCTCACCGGAGGTCCGATCACCCCCATCAACGATGCATGGGACTTCATTCGCGCTCAGCTCGGCACCCAAGGTCACATCTTTGGAGAGGGGGAGTGCGAATGGAGCCCGCTCTAGCTCGGTGCGCAGGCGTGCTAGATACCAAAGGCAAGACGCAACCTCGCTGAAACCGAAAGCCACCGACGGGCAGTTTTCCACGACACCACGTCGGGACGATCCGGCCAGGCACATCGCCGCCGTCGCGCCGAGAACGTTCCTCTTCGTGATTGGATTCAGGCTTTGACGGCGACCGAAGAAAGGCACTGAGACCAACTGGCACCGTCGCTGGCGCTGCTCTACCTTCCCTTCCGTGCAACGAAACACCGACTTCCCCATCGCGATCATCGGGGCGGGCTTCGCGGGCATCGGCGCTGCGATTCAGTTGATCAAGGCAGGCATCGATTCCTTCACGATCTTCGAGCGCGCCGACGAAGTCGGAGGCACTTGGCGCGACAATACGTACCCGGGTGCTGCTTGTGACGTTCCTTCACACGTCTACTCTCTGTCGTTCGAACAGAATCCCAACTGGACGCAGCGGTACGCCACTTCGGGCGAGATCCAGGCGTACCTGCTCGACGTCGTCGACAAGTGGGATCTTCGCCAACACCTGCGGCTCAACACCGAGATCGTGGCAGCGCGTTTCGATGAGGACCTCGGAGCTTGGCACCTGACGACTGGTCTCGGAGAGCAGTTCACGGCGCGGGTCGTGATCGCGGGCGTCGGTGGGCTCGTCGACCCCGCATATCCGAACATCCCGGGGATGAACGACTTCGAAGGCGACATGATTCACACGGCCCGCTGGAACCACGACGTCGACCTAGCCAACAAGCGGGTGTCGGTGATCGGCACGGGAGCGAGCGCCGTTCAAGTGGTTCCCGCGATTGCGTCAATCGTTGCGTTGCTCACGGTGTTTCAGCGTACGCCTGCCTGGGTCGTCGCCAAGTTCGACGCGTTCTATCCGAGCTGGTTGAAAAAGCTCATGGCACGCTTTCCGTTCTTCCTCAGAGCAAGTCGCTTCGTGAAGTACTGGACCAGTGAGGTGCGCGGGCCCATCGTGTTCTACAACTCGAAGCTGCTCTCGGCGATCGGCGTCTTGCTGTCGAAGTGGAACCTTCGCCGTCAGGTCAAGGACCCCGAGCTTCGCAAGAAGCTCACGCCGACCTTCCAGTTCGGATGCAAGCGCGTGCTGGTCTCCGACGACTACTGGGCGACGTTCGAGCGCGGCGATGTCGAGCTCGTGACGGACTCCATCGAGCGGATCGAAGCCCGAGGAGTTCGCACCAAGGACGGCACGCTACACGAAGCGGATGCGATCGTGCTCGCCACCGGATTCAAGCTCGGCCTCGCGACGGCGCCCTTTCCGATCATGGGTCGCGGCGGCCGCACCCTCGACGAAGCATGGCGTGGCGGCGCAGTTGCTTACAAAGGCATGACAGTCGCTGGCTTCCCGAACTGGTTCATCATGATGGGCCCCAACACAGGCCCCGGTCACACCTCGGTCTTGGTCTACACCGAAGCGCAGATCTCTCACGCCCTACAAGCGATCAAGAAGCTCATGGCGGAGAACCTGAAGTACATCGATGTCCGCCAAGAAGCGCAGGACGAGTACAACGCGGGCATCCAAAAGCGGATGAAGCACATGGTCTGGGGAGGCTGCAAGAGCTGGTATCTCAACGAAGACGGCAGCAATCACTCACTCTACCCAGGCTTCGCCGCCGAATACGTCGTGCGGGCGCGGAGACTACGGGTCGAAGACTACGATACGGTTCCGTTCTAGGGGCTCCTAGGACAGGCCGATGCCGGTTTGGAGAAGCTGCGTGGCAGCGAGGGCCAGCTTTCGGGCGTCTTCCGAGCTCAGGTTTCGGACGCGGGGGTGCCGGTCGACAATCATGCGGGCGAGGCCATGGGTGAGCGCTTCGCTGGTCAGGGCGATGAGCTCGGGGTCGGCCTCGGGGATGAGCCCAGCGTTCTGCCCCTCATAGATGAGCGCGATCAACTTCAGCCTTCGCTCATCGTTGACTTCGCCCAACAAGGCGCAGCAGACCGAGGCGTTGCGCTGGATCAACTCGAAAAGATTCGGATGGTCAGCTGCGAAGCGCACATACGCGACCGTCATGGCCCGGAACTGAGTAAGCGCATCGTCCCTATCGCTGCTCGCCCCATCGAGCTTCTTGTCGAGCTCCGCTGCCGCTCTCTGCGCAACCGCCTGCAGCAGAACTTGCTTGTCCGCGAAGTGCCGGAAGGGCGCAGCCGACGACACACCTGCTTCCCGCGCCAGCGCGCGCATGCTGATCCCTTCAGCCCCCTGACTGTCGACTAGCCCAAAGGCAGTCTCAAGCAGCGTCTCGCGCAGGTTGCCGTGGTGATATGGCTTCGCGTCTCCGCCCATGGCCCCACACTAGCAGAAGATGTTATCAGCGCTTACTTACCGTCAGATCCGATGTAAGCAACGCTAACTTAGGGTGTGCGGGAGACTCCGGACGAAAGAATCCGAAAGTTAGCACCGCTTACACAGCCGACGGCACGAAGTTAGCACTGCTTACACCCTGGGATGCCCGAAGTTAGCACCGCTCACATGAGCCTGCTCAGTCACTCGCAGACGTTTCTGGAGAGCTCGCACTTGTAGCCGTAGGGGCAGTCCCGGCTTTCGATGCAGGGCAACTGCTCACAGACGCCCTTGTCGCGGTTGCAATAGAAGGGAGGCGCGCAGGAGTGCAGGTGACAAGCGATTTCGGCCCGCGAGGGACCGGACGAGCGCGGTGTTTGTTCAGTCCCTGGGGCCACCGCGGTGGTTCCCTCGGTATTCGCTGTCCTCGAACAGCCCGAGGTTGCGATGCAGCAGCAAGCCAACGCCAGAAGCAAGCCAAGTCTCCGGATGCCGTCCATTTCCGAAAGATGATAGGTTTGTTGCATGGCGGCAAAGCATATCCTGGCCTGCATCGACTTCTCTGAGCATTCGACGAGAGCCCTGCGCGAAGTCGGGGAATACGCGAGGGCCAACAGCAGCAAGGTGACGCTGATCTACATCTCCGACCCGCAGGGCTTCATACCGCCGCAAGCCGTACTCGAGCCGGCGTCCACAACCGACGACACAGCCCACGTGGCCCAGCTTGCGAAGCTTCGAGACGAGTACTTGTCGGGTCTTACGGTCGAGCTCGCCGTCACCGCCGACCACGCCCCCGCCAAAGCAATCTGCGAATACGCCGAGAGCCACGGGGTCGACCTCATCGTCGTAGGCTCTCACGGACGCGGCGGCGTGGAGCGCTGGCTGATCGGAAGCGTCGCCGAGCGCGTGGTCCGGCACGCGACGGCGAACGTGTACGTCGTCCGGCACTGACTTCAAACGAGCCCCCTACCCTGATAGGCTCTGCCCATGGGGAAGCGCAGGGCATGGTCGATCCTCGGCAATTCACAGCGTCTCGATGGCGGCGCCATGTTCGGCAATGCACCTCGCGCGCTCTGGCACAACTGGGTCCAGCCCGACGAACGCAATCGCATTCCGCTCGCCTGTCGGGCACTGCTGATCGAAGACGGCGACCGTCGCATCCTCTTCGAAACGGGCGTCGGCGCCTTCTTCCCACCACAGCTGCGTGACCGTTTCGGCATCCAAGAGGAACGCCACGTCCTGCTCGACAACCTGCGCAAAGCCGGCTTTTCACACGAAGACATCGACTGCGTCGTCCTCTCGCATCTGCACTTCGATCACGCCGGGGGCTTGCTCAACGCCTACGAGCCCGAGGAGCCGATGCGCCTCTTGTTTCCCAACGCCACGTTCGTGCTGAGTTGGGAGGCCTGGCAACGCGCCAAGCATCCGCACGCTCGGGATCGCGCATCGTTCATCCCAGAGCTCCCGCTGCTGCTCGAAGAGAGCGGTCGGCTCGAAGTCGTCAAAGGGCACCGCTCAGACACCCTGGGCGCGGACTACAAGCTCTGGCTCTCCGAAGGACACACGCCCGGGCTCATGCTGACGGAGATTCCCGGCGAGGAGGGTCCCGTCGTGTTCGCGGCAGACCTCATCCCAGGGCGGGCTTGGGTGCACCTTCCGATCACCATGGGCTACGACCGCTACCCGGAGCAGCTCGTCGACGAGAAGACTGACTTGCTGACGCGCCTGGTCGAGCAAGGCGGCCGGCTGTTCTTCACCCACGACCACGAGGTGGCCTTGGGGCGCATCGCCCGCAATGACAAGGGACGATTCGTCACCGAAGAGACCTCGAAAGAGCTCGTCGGCGCCCTGCTGTGAGCAGCGTGGTAGACTAGCCCTCTTTGGAGGGACGATGCCTGACGGTAGCGGCAAGACGCCCACGCGAATCGAAACCAGCGGCGAGTACATCGAAAGCCTTCGCGGCCGCAATCTGAAGGTTTATCTGTTCGGCGAGCTCATAGGCGAGCCCGTGGATCATCCGATGATCCGACCCTCGATCAACGCAGTCGCCGCGACCTACGACCTGGCCATTGCGGAGCCCGAAGTAGCCACGGTCGAGTCCTCGCTGACCGGTAAGCGCGTCAACCGATTTCTGCACGTCGCACAGAGCGCAGAAGACCTGGTCGCGCAGAACATGATGCAGCGCAAGCTCGGTCAGCGCACCGGAACTTGCTTTCAGCGCTGCGTCGGCATGGACGCCTTCAATTCGCTGTACTCGGTGACGTACGAAATCGACGAGAAGCACGGCACGCCTTATCACGGGCGCCTGAAGTCATTCCTCGAGACGATGCAGGAGCACAACTACGTCGTCGGCGGCGCGATGACCGACGTCAAGGGCGACCGCAGCAAGGCCCCGCACGAACAGGAAGATCCCGACCTGTTCGTACACATCACGAAGCGAAACGAAAAGGGCATCTGGCTCAAAGGCGCAAAAGCCCATCAAACTGGTTGCATCAACTCGCACTGGATTATCGCCATGCCGACGATGCGTCTCGGCCCCGCCGACAAGGACTACGCAGTCGTCGCGGCCTTCCCGGTCGATGCGCCCGGAATCACTTACATCTACGGACGACAGTCCTGCGATACCCGAAGCATGGAAGGCGGCTCCATCGACGTCGGCAACGCGGAGTTCTCGGGCCAAGAAGCCATGGTCATCCTCGATGAGGTCTTCGTCCCTTGGAGCCAGGTCTTCATGGAGGGCGAATACGAGTTTGCCTCCATGCTCGTCGAACGATTCACCTGCTATCACCGTCGTAGCTACGTCTGCAAAACCGGCGTCGGCGATGTCCTGATCGGCGCGGCTGCCCAAATCGCTGAGTACAACGGCGCCGACAAGGCTTCGCACATTAAGGACAAGCTCGTCCAGATGACACACCTGAACGAGACGATGTACGCCGCAGGCATCGCGTCTTCACATCAGGCACAGCCCACCAAGTCGGGCGCCTACTTGAACGACGACATGCTCGCCAACGTCTGCAAGCACCACGTTACCAAGATGCCTTTCGAAATGGGCCGCCTCGCACAGGACCTGGCAGGTGGTCTAGTCAGCACCGCGCCCTCCGAAAAAGAGCTCAGGCACCCCGAGCTCGGCGCCCTGCTCGACAAGTACCTCAAGGGACGAGCCGACGTCCCCACCGAAGCCCGCATCCGCATCCTGCGCCTGATCGAAAACATGACCATGGGCCGCAACGCCGTGGGTTACCTGACCGAGTCCCTGCACGGCGCGGGCTCCCCTCAGGCGCAGCGCATCCAGATCGGCCGCCAGATGGAGCTCGGCTTCAAGAAGGCTTTGGCGCGACGGCTGGCCGGCGTCGATTCGACCGACCAGGACTAGCAGTCTCAGCTTCGGCTGAGCACGAACCGGTAGCGGACGTCGTTGCGACGCAATCGGTCGAGCGCGGTATTGACCTCGGTCATTGGAAGCGTTTCGACCTGGGCGCCGATGCCATGGCGCGCGGCGAAGTCGAGCATCTCGCGCATCGCGACGCGTCCGCCGATTGGGTTTCCCGTAACCGAGCGACGTCGCGAGAGAAGAAGGCCGGTTGGAATGCTCAGCGGCTCGGTGATCGCGCCAACGAACGACAAGACACCGTCGGGCCGAAGCGCGTTCACGTAGCGCTTCCAGTCGAGAGGGGCGTTCACCGTCGAGACGATCAGGTCCAAGGACTCCCCTTGTGCTCTGAGCGCGCGATCATCGACACTCGAGACGAAATGGTGTGCACCGAGCGCCTTGGCCTCCTCTTCTTTGGCAGCCGTGGAGGAGAACGCGGTCACCTCACATCCAAACGCGCGAGCGAAACGAATCGCCAGGTGACCGAGGCCGCCAATGCCGATGATGCCGACGCGGCTCTGCGGGCGCGCGTGCTGCGCAATGGGCGAGTACACGGTGACGCCGCCACAAAACAAGGGCGCGGCTGCTTCTGAGCCCAGCGCATCGGGAATCGCAAAAGCGAAGCGGCCGTCGACTCGGATTCGGTCCGCGAAGCCACCCGGACGGCCTACGCAAGTCTGGACGCTGTTCGCGCAGAGGTTCTCGTCGCCGCGCTCGCACCACTCGCATTCCAAGCAGCTCCCGCATTGCCAGCCCACGCCGACGCGGGCGCCAAGCTCGAGCTGGCTGACCAGCGCGCCCTTTTGGGCGACGGTCCCAACGATTTCGTGGCCCGGAACTAGCGGGTATTTGCTGGTCATCCAGTCGTTGTCGATCAGGTGCAAGTCGCTGTGACAAATCCCGCAGTGGCTGATCGCGATCTCGACATCGTGCGGGCCGAGGGCGGCGGGCTCGTAGTCGAACGGGGCAACAGAGGCCCCGGCTTCTTGGGCCGCATAGGCGTCCACGCGGCCGAGAGTTGCTTGGGTCATGATGATGGACCTCTAAGCCCTAGCGGGCGGCCGTCAAATTGAATAGATTACGCCTGATGCGAGGGTGGGTGAGCATCTGTTGGCTGAGCGCGTGCCTCTGCGCGACGAGCCTGGGTTGCGACCGGGGCGCGTCGACCGAGACGCCCGTGCAGCAAGTCGACGCGACGGAAGCCCACAGCGGGGCGGCCGAGCAGCCGACGGCACGAGATCGGGCACGGCAGGCCTCGGCGCGAGAAGGCTTGCTCATCGGCGAGTTCCGACTGGCTAAGAGTCCGGTGATCGACGGGGACACGATTCGCGTCCAGGGCGTCGATGGCTCCGTCCGGCTGCTATCGCTCGACACGGAGGAAAGATTCCACGGCAAGGCCGAGCGCAGGGCCGCCTCGAAGGACTTCGCGCGCTACATGAAAAGCAAGCGCGGCAACGCCGCACGGCCGCAGAAGGCAGGGACGCCCATGGGGGAGGAGGCCGCGAAGTTCGCTGAAGCCTTCTTCGAAGGCGCCGAGGTCGTGCGGCTAGAGCGCGATGACACCCAGGAGATTCGGGGGAACTTCGGGCGTCTCCTCGCGTACGCGTTCGTGAAGAAGAACGGCCGCTGGACGAGCTACAACGTCGAGTGCGTGCGCGCCGGAATGAGCCCCTACTTCACCAAGTACGGATACTCACGCCGCTTTCACAATCAGCTTACGCACGCGGAAGTCGAAGCGCGGGAAGCCAAGCGTGGAATCTGGGATCCGCAAGCCCAGGGTTACGGCGACTACGAAGAACGCAAGGCCTGGTGGGACGCGAGAGCCGACTTCATTCGGTCTTTCGAGCACGAAGCGAATCGTCGAGACGACTTCATCCTGCTGACCCAATGGGATGCGCTCGACCGACTCGAAAAGAACCTGGGCAAGGAGGTCACGGTCTTTTCCAACGTGGACAAGATCGACCAGTTCAAGGGACTGGTCCGCGTCTCTTTGGACATGCAGCCACGCAAGCCGTTTCCGGTGATCTTCTTCGACAAGGCCGTATTTCGCGAAACCGAGATCGAGCGCCACGGGCGAGAGCCGGTGACCATTCGAGGCACCGTGGAGCGCTACGAGAAGGGCAAGTACCGCACGCTTCAAATCGTCGTCACGGAGCCTGCTCAGGTCACCCTTCCCGCCCTGCCCTGATCGAATCACGAAACCGCCCGAGCCACCGTCCGATAACGCCCGAAACCAAAACGGTGGGAGGTCGAGATGGCGGGTGTTTGGAACTGGACGCGCGGATTTGCGTGCTTGCTCTTAGTGCTGGGAAGCTGCGGGCGGGAAGAGCTCGGCGCCGCGAGCGCCTGTGATGATCTGGCGCCGGGCGACATCGTCATCACCGAGGTGCACGCCAATCCGGATGGTAGGGACGGCGAGGCGGAGTACGTCGAGCTGTTCAACGCCAGCGGCGAGCTGCTTTCGCTCGATGGGCTGAGCTTGGTCACCGGACGCTCGGTCGGCACCGGCGAAAGCTCGCATCGTTTCTTTGAGGCATCGATGGCACCGGGCGACTACCTGGTCGTCGGGAACGCGCCGTTCGACGCGATGCCGCCGCACCTCGACTACAGTTACGGAAGCACCCTCGGTAGCCTACGCAACTCCGATGCGCTGGTCTCGGTTCGCTGCGACGAGCTGCTCATCGATCAAGTGATCTACGAGCGGACCTCAGACGGCCGGGCATTAGAGCTCGACGGAAGGTTCGCACCCGACGATGAGCTGAACGACGACGCAGCTCGCTGGTGCACGACTCCTGAGGGGGTATCCGAATTTTCCCCACACAATTTCGGTACTCCGGGGGCTCCAAACAGCCCATGCGCGTTCGAGGAGCCAACAGAAGGATGTCTGGAATCTGGAGCGCGACGCGCGATCCACCTTCCCGAGCCGGGGGAGGTTCAGCTCAGCGAATGGATGGCCAATCCCGAGGGTTCGGACGCTGACCTCGAATGGGTCGAGGCTCTATTCCTCGCGGAGGTCGATCTGAACGGCTTCCAACTCGGAGCGTCGCCCGACGCTCTAGTGACGGTGTTCGATGGGGATGAGTGTTTTCCGGTCGGCGCGGGGGAACGGGTCGTCTTCGGGGCGAGTCCGGCGGCGGCTCCCCGCGTCGACGCGGAGCTAGGTTTCAGTCTGGGGAATTCGGGCGCCAGGAGCATCGTGGCGGGCGTTGGCGGTATCGTCCTCGATCGAGTCGACTACGATGGCACGGTCGAAGGTGTTGCTTGGCAGCTCGATCCCAATGGCGAGACCTGTCCGGCATTGCCATTGGACGAGTACATCAGCGGCAACTTCGGCACCCCCGGCGAGGCCAACCCGCGCTGTCCCTGGGTACTGGGTCCAGGGATGTGCCTTGAAGACGGCAAGCCGCGCGACATCGTCAGCCCGGGTCCGGGCGAAGCTCGGATCAGCGAGTGGATGGCGAATCCTCTCGAGGTTGGAAACCGTGACGGGGAGTGGGTCGAGGTGCGCTTCGAGCGCGCGGTCGATCTGAACGGGCTCGTGCTTTCCGATCTCAGCTCCGACGGCATCGCGCTCGAACAGGAGGACTGCCTTCAAGTGGCCGCGGGGGCCCATGCGCTCTTCGCGCGGAACCCTAATCCTGCTGAGAACGGTGGGCTGCGCGGCGTCGACGCGAAGCTCTCGCTTTCGTTGAACAACAGCGACGAAACGATACGCCTGGGCGTTGGCGATCAGGTTCTAGACGCGGTGAGCTACGAGCGCTCCAAGGTCGGCGTAGCGACTCAAGTCGACGAGCTCGGCGAGGTCTGCGCCGCCACGGAGGCCTACGGGGACGGTGATCTTGGTACGCCCGGCGCGGCGAATCCCAGGTGTTTCTGAGGTGCGCTCTTCTATCCAGCTGTCTGTGCGTGCTGGCTCCACGCAGCGCATTGGCGGCTCCATACGAAGTCTTCATCGACATCGAAACCGAGGAGGATCTGTACGAGCTCCGGATCACCGAGCAGATCTCGGAGTCCTCCTTCAACGCCCTGCTCCTCCTTCACCAGACCCGCGTGGACCTCAATCGCGCTGGACGCCAAACGCTGTACCTGCTTCCGAACCTCGACTACGCGCAGGTCGACGAAATCCTGACGTACCGCAGCACGGTCACTGCGATCGACAGCCTCGATGAGTTGATCGCAGCAGGGGTCCTCAGTACCGACCTCGGGCGCTCTCTTCGGGCGTTCATCGTAATCGGCGTTTCGGACGGAGCAAAGGCCGAGACCAAGGCCTTGCTGCGCATCCAGGGGCGATGGACCGGGCGACACGATCGACTACCGCCCGCTTCCGCCATGCAAGCGCGCATCAAGACCCTGGGCCATTTGGACATCGGCATGGCTGCGGTCCTCAGCAGGAACGGTCTGCGCGAGGTACGTTGGGATCCCAGCCGCAACGCGCTCAGCGCGAAGCCCGAAGGGGTGCGGTTTGAAATCCCCAAGGCCTATGTCGAATGGGAGAACCATGCCTGGGAGCTCGTGGCAGGAACCTATCGCATCGGTTTTGGGCAACGCCTGACGTTCGATGTCACCGACCAGGTGACGCCGAACGGCTCGTTCGGCGACTACGAGCTTCGACGAGGCAGCGAGCTCGCGCTCCGCTGCAGGCGCGGGCCCGGAGAGCTTCCGCAGTCGCCCTGCACGCCCGGCCCCCAAGCTCGAGTCACACCCGACTACCGCTGGACGAATCGGCTCGCCGGTGTGGCGATTGGCTTGAAAGAGCTTCCTGTGGGGAAGGGATGGCTTCAAGCCCACGCATGGGGCTCCTATCAGGTGCATCGCATCCCGCAGATCGAGCTCGTCGACTCAGCGGCCTGTGACGATCCGCGACGGGACGAAGATCCGGCATGCGGGGCGCCAGCGGTTTACATCCGGACTGGCGACCGAACCGCGCGTTCGAGCACAGCCAGGTTTGCGACCTTGCCCGCGATGTATGCCGAGGGGCTGGCAGGCGCGAACGCGAGCTACTTCTGGAGCGAACGGGCCCATCTTGGCGTCACCGGATTCGCCTCGATCCCAAGATGGCTCGTCGAAGGCGCCGAGCTCGGTTTCCAGGAATTCTCGCGCAAACCGTTCGGCGGGCCCTTCGGAGCACTCGGGCTGGACGCCGCGTTCGGCTTCGGCCAGCAGGACTTCTTCGCGGAGCTTGCTCGCAGCTTCGACGCGCAGCCAGCCGGTGGAGGCGGGTACGCGGCGATCGCTCGAAGCGTAACCACGCTGCCCAAGAGCGAGATCGACGTTTCGCTGCGCTACTACGGCCCGCAGTACGCCAACCCGTACGCGCGCCCCGTCTCGGCGCCGGACGAGCTGGACGGATTGCGGGCGCGAGACGAAGCCGGGGTTCGACTCGGCGCAACGGCGCAGCTCCGGCCTCGCGTCGGGCTCCGTGCGCTCCTCGATGCCTGGCGGCAGCTATCCTCTGGTTCGCTCCACACGCTTCTCTTCGCGCGCACCGACTGGCGAATCGCTCCCTCATGGGCCTGGGCAGCCTGGGGCCGGTACCAAAACGGAGCCGGGCAGCAATTCCTCGTGGCGACACAGCTCGTCTATGACCCGGTCCGACAAATCCGCTTGTCGGGGCAGCTTCGGTACCGCTGGGGAGGAAAGCTAGGCGGCCGTCGGCTTCGGCAGGACCTCGCAGCGATCCTCAATGTCACGACCCGGCCCATCGACTGGCTGCGCTTCCGATTTCGGCTGCGTTACGATTTCGACGACGTCTGGGACAACCATCGCCTACCCCAGTCGCTGTGGTCCTATCTCGAGCTTTCCCTCGACTTACGCGATCAAGACGTCTTGCGGATTCGCTACGACATTCGTGCGTTTCTCGACCAGCGAGAGGCGACGCGCGTGCGCGTACCCAACCCGGAGCACTGGCTCTGGGTCGAATACGTCTTCCGTTTCTAGCTCAGTCTTGGCGGCTCAGGCGAAGGATGGCATCGGTCCGGGCTACTTGGATCTGAACACGCCGGGACTGCGCATCCCGGAGCGCCACCCGCGCATCGGCGACAGCCTCGACGCCGCCAGCACCAAGCTCATAGCTGGTCTGCGCCTGCTCCACACGGGTCTGCGAAACCGCAACCAGGCCATTGGCCAAAGAGAGCTGGTCCTCGGCCTGCTCCCAATCGAGAACTGCCTGTTGCCGAGCGTTGTCGCGAGCTCCTTGGGCTTCACGGGCACGCGCGTCGAGCTCGCTGGCCTGTGCCTCCGAAGCGCGCGCCAGGGCGACCGCCCTGCCCCCGTCCCAGAGTGGAACTGCCAGATTGAGCCCCAGGCGATACATCGGGAACACCTGCTCGTTGACACCAGCCAAGCCGGTCTGGCCGACGATCGCGAGCACCGGTACCCGCCCCTTGCGGTGCATTCGAGCTTCTTGATGGGCGGCATCGCGCTGCCGTTCGAGCGCATCGACTTCCCAAGCTCCATCCGCATCGGCCACCCTCGACTCCATTCTCAGAATCGAGGTGTCTGGCTCTGCGTCCGGGGAGAGCTCGCTACCCACCGCTGATTCCAAGAGTCGCTTGGCGGCAACGGCTCTCGCTCGCGCTTCGGCAGCAACCAGCTCGGCCTGGAGCTCTTCGTAACGCGCGCTGTCCAGCTCGGACCGCGCACGATCGCCGTCGGCGACGCTCTGCTCGATGCGTACCCGCTGGGCCCTTGCCCCCTGCGCTGAGTCCAGCGCCAGCTCGTGGGTCAGCTCGGTTGCCATCCAGTCGAGATAGGCGGCGCGCACCATGCGGAGCACCGTTTGCCGAGACGCCCCGGAGCTCGCCTCTGCCGCGGCCCGATATGCTTCGGCGGCCTTGATCGCAGCCCTGGTCTGCCCATCGTACAGCGGCGCGCGCACGTCGATGGTCGCCTCGTAACGGAAGTTCGGCCGAAACGCTGTGCTCTCCGAGACGGTCGGCGATGCCCGAACGTTGACCTCGCGTCCGTCGACGGTTCGGATGCGTTCGATGTCGGAACCCGGAGCCACCACCCCCGAGAGGTTCATCCAAAACGTCGGCATCTTTCCGGCGCGCGCCGCGTCGAGCTCCGCACCTGCCTGCGCGGTGCTCGCTCGAGCTGCCTCCCAGTTGGCTTGGTTCTCGAGCGAGAGCGTTTCCAGCTCCTGCAAGGTGACAAGTTCAGCCGACGCGCCCCTTGGAGCAAGCATCGCGGCGAGCACGACCAGCACGGTCGCTCCTCGGCCCTTCCAATTGCAGACCACGTTCATGTTCCACCTCATTCATGGCGCAGCGCTTCGATCGGCTCGAGCTGCGCTGCGCGCCGGGCCGGGAGATACCCAAAGGCCACGCCGACACTGGTTCCGAAAAGAGCTGCTCCCGCCATCGTCAACAGCGAAAGATTGCCCGACCAGGCCATCGCTCGAGCGACCATGGTCGACGCGATCCAACCGAGCCCCACGCCGGCCAGCGAGCCCGTAAATGACAAGACCACGGCTTCAGCCAGGAACTGCATCAGGATCTGTCTCGGCGAAGCGCCGATCGCCGAGCGGATGCCGATTTCCTGGGTACGTTCTGCGACCGAAACCAACTGGATGTTCATCACGCCAATTCCACCGACGAGCAGTGACACGGCCGCGATGCCCACGAGCAGCCCGGTCAAGATCGTGGATACGAAGCGGGCAAGCTGGGCGGCCTGAGCCGGGCTCGCCATCCGGAAGTCGTCCTGCTCGATCTCGGCCAGCCGGTGCGAGCGGCGCATGATCGGCACGGCCTCCAGCATCGCCGTCTCGAGGAGGCCCAGGTCCCGAACCTGAACCATGAGCTCGTGGTAGCCGATGGGCATGCCGAGAAATGCTTCGTACGTCGTCGCCGGAATCAGGACGATCTCGTCCATATCCTCGCCGGTCGTCTGCTCGCCTTTCGAGACCAGCACTCCGATGATTCGGCATGGAAGGTTCGCGCCGATGGTGATCGTTTGACCCACCGGGTCGCGGTGCCCGAACAGCTCGCGGGCAACGGTCGTCCCGATGACGGCGACCTTGGCGCGTTGCCGAACGTCGGTCTCGTCGAACATGCCCCCCATCAACATGGGCCATTCGCGAATGTGAACGAAGTCCGGCATGGTGCCGGTCACTTTCGTCGGGAAGCTCCGATGAGCGGACTTGACGTTCTCCACCTCGGTGATGCGAGGGACGACTCGCTCGATGGTCATCCCGTCGCGCAGCAGCGCTTCGACGTCCGCATCGGTCAGCGGCCTCGCGGTTCCTCCGAAATCTCGCCGGCCCATGTTCGTCCAGATGTACACGACACGTGTCCCCAGAATTTCGAATTGCTCCATCACCGAGCTGCGCGCTCCGGTGCCGAAGCTCACCATGGCCAGAAACGCGCCCACTCCGATCGCTAGCCCCAGCATCGTGAGCACGGTCCGGCCCGGATTGCGAATGGCGGTTCGGACTGCACGCCCGACGACCTCGCTACGCGTGCGCGGCATGCCTGCCCCCCTGGGAGACGATCTTTCCGTCGCGTAGATAGATCTGACGGTGACAGTACTCGGCGATTTCGGGGTCGTGCGTAACGATGATCAAGGTCAGCGCGCGCGTCTCGTGAATCTCCAGAAGAAGCTCCATTACTTCGTTGCCGGTTTTCGTGTCGAGAGCGCCGGTCGGCTCATCGGCGAGAAGGAGGCGAGGCTGGCCCGACACCGCACGCGCGATGGCCACGCGTTGCTTCTCTCCACCCGAAAGCTGCGAGGGCCTGTGATTCAATCGGTGGCCCAAGCCAACCCGCTCGATGAGCTCGACGGCACGCGCCTCGCGCTCGGCCCGATCCACCCCAGCGTAATAAAGAGGCAAGGTCACGTTCTCGAGAACCGTGTGATCCGAAATCAGATGAAACGACTGAAAGATGAAGCCGATGTAGTGAAGCCGCACCCAGGCCCGTTCCCGGGAGCTCAAGGTGGACACGTCCTTGCCGCCCAGCGAATAGGAGCCCTCACTAGGCCCATCGAGGCAGCCCAGGATGTTCATGAGGGTCGACTTCCCAGAGCCCGATGGTCCCATGAGCGCGACGATGTCTCCCGAATCGACCGTCAGGCTCACCCCGTCGAGCACGGGCGCCGTCATGTTGGGGAACACCTTGCGAATTCCCTCGGCCTCGACGATCGACAGGCCGCTCATCGATGTCCTCGAAGCGACAGGGAGGGAGCGGCGGTGCCGCTCTCACCGTCCAAGCTCAACCCGATCGCGATCTGGTCGCCGATCTGCAGGCCAC
This sequence comes from uncultured delta proteobacterium, assembly GCA_963842915.1. Taxonomy (GTDB): domain Bacteria; phylum Myxococcota_A; class Polyangia; order Polyangiales; family Houyiibacteriaceae; genus SG8-38. The sequence continues at coordinate 122,698 of CAWJII010000007.1, forward strand.
CGGTATCCGCAGGCCGGACTTCAGTGAGCGCGCCATCGGATAGCCCGGCCTCGACCGGAATCTCCTCCAGCTCCGTGCCACGGATCCGCCAGACCCGGCTGCGTGCAGGCGCCGGCGGGGCGCCCTCGGGCGTGAATCGAAGCGTCGCCTCGCGCACCGCGAGCACTTGATCCACTTGGGCGACCTTGATTCGGAGCTGCGCGGTCATTCCCGGTAAGAGGGCGTGGTCGGCATTGTTGGCCGCGAGCTTCACCATATAGAAAATCGCGCCATGCTTGGTCTGCGGGTCGGGGCTGATGTGCTTCACGCTGGCCTCGAAGACACGTCCCGGATAGGTCGGCACCTCGAACTCGGCGCTCAATCCGAGTCGCATCTCGCCGATGTCCGCTTCGCCGATCGGCGCTTCGATGTTCATCTCGTCGAGCGGAGCGCCGATGCGGAACAGACGAGTCCGAGGCCCCACGACCATCCCTGTGTGCGGCGGCACTTCGAGGACGAGACCGGCACGCGGAGCGACGATCTCGGTCTGGTCTCGTTCGCGCCCCCGCAGAGAAGCGCGCTCTAGGGCGGCCGAACGCTCGGCCCTTGCGCCTTGAAGGGATGCGCGCGCTTGCGCCGTTTCGGAGCGCGCTGCTTCAATGGCGCTCGCGCTAGCCAAGCCCTTATCGGCGAGACGCTTCGTGCGTTCGAGTGTTCGGCTTGCGCGCTGCACCGAGGCCTCGGCCTCCGAAACGCTGGCGCGCGCAACCTGCGACTCCGCCCGGGCGACCAGATAGGCAACCTCGGCGGAAACCTTGTCGAGGCGCGCCAGGAGCTGCCCCTGCTCCACCTGCTCCCCCGGTTGAACGGCCACCTCGACGAGCTGCCCTTCGATGGGGGCGGGAACCTCGACCTGGTCGGTGAGAGTTACACTCGCGGTCACCCGGATCTCTTTCACGATCGAGGCCTTGCTGACATCCGCGGCCCGATAGGGGCTCGCCTCTGGACCACGCGTCAGGACGTAGACGGCAATCGCGGCGACGAGGACGACGAGGCCTGCGACTAGAGCGATCATCCGGCCTCGCGACGAGTCCATTTTCGGGATCTCCAGCTTCTCGTTCACGGATGTCTGAGTCTCTTGCATGTCTGCCATACAAGTAGGCCCACGAGCACGATCGCGCCAGCGCCCCCTGACATCGCGACTCTCAGGCGCTAGTCTCCGCGGCGTGGCAAATTTCGCTGAGAAGCTAGAAGTCGCTCGGGTGCTCTATCGCGCCGGCGTGCTCAAGCCGATTCGACCCGACAAAACGATACGCATCGTGAGAGCCGCGAAGGGCTGGGGACGCTCGCCGGCCATGGGCTTCATCGCGCTCGCGATTCGGCAGCCCGATACCGTGGCCGTCATTGACGACGATGGCTCGGTCACCTTCGACGAGCTCAACCGCCGCTCCAACGCCCTAGCGCGCGGGCTCCGGGAAGCCGGCGTGTCGGCCGGCGATGTGCTTGGGCTCATGTGCCGCAATCACCGGGGCTTCGCCGAGACGATCATCGCTTGTGCCAAGGTTGGTGCGAACATGGTCTTGCTGAACACGATGTTCGCCGCCCCGCAGCTCACCGAGGTCGGGAAACGCGAGAAGATCAGCGCTTTGCTCTACGATGAGGAGTTCAACAATCTCCTCGAGGGGCTCGAGGGGATGCCACGATTCGTCGTCTACGGATCGGGCGGCGATCCGAGCACCGAAGATCTGATCTCGAGCCACGCAGACCACAACGTCGAGCCGCCCAGCATCGAGTCGCGCTTCACGATGCTCACCTCGGGAACGACCGGAACGCCCAAGGGCGCCAAGCGCGGCTCCCCCAAGGGCATGATGCCAATTGCCTCGATGCTATCCGCGCTTCCGCTACGGAGCGGCGAGCGGACCATGATCGCGGCTCCGCTCTTTCACTCCTGGGGCCTCGGGCAGTTTCAGCTAGGAATGGTCCTGGGCACGACCTACGTCATGACCCGGCGCTTCGATCCCGAGGCGACCTTGCGCGCGCTAGAGGAGCATCGATGCACTTCCTTCGCGGTAGTTCCGATCATGATGCAACGCATGCTGGCCCTGCCTGAGGAGGTGAAACGAAAGTACGACCTGAGCTCGCTGCGCGTCACCGCCGCAAGCGGCTCGGCCCTACCAGGTCACCTGGCAACCGAGTGGATGGACACATTCGGGGACAACCTCTACAACTTCTACGGATCGACCGAGGTCGCGATGGCCTCGGTCGCGTCTCCGCAGGACATGCGAGCCGCCCCGGGAACCGCGGGCAAGCCACCGCTCGGAACGGTCGTGAAGATCCTCGACCCCCAGGGTGAGCCTCTGCCCAGCGGTCAGACCGGTCGCATCTTCGTCGCCAATGGCATTTCGTTTGAAGGCTATACCAGTGGCGACGACAAAGAACGGCTGGGCTCGATGGTCAGCAGCGGTGACGTCGGACACTTCGACGAGAACGGGCGGCTCTTCGTCGACGGGCGCGACGACGACATGATCATCTCCGGCGGCGAAAACCTATTCCCGCGCGAGGTCGAAGACCTGATCGCCGGTCACGACGAGGTGGAAGAAGCGGCCGTCATCGGCGTCAGCGATCCGGAATGGGGCCAGAGGCTCAAGGCCTTCGTCGTTCTCAAGCCCGGCGCCAAGCTCGACGAAGGCGCGGTGAAAGCCTACGTGAAGCAAGGTCTCGCAAGCTTCAAAGTCCCGCGCGAGGTAGTGTTCATCGATGCGCTACCTCGCAACGCGACGGGCAAAGTCCTGAAGCGCGAGCTCGATTGAACGCGGCCTAGTTGAACAGCCCCTGAAGGAACGTCTGAAGCTCCGTCCAACTCTGCGTGTCGGCGGCATCGAGCTACGCGCGGCAGGCCACGGGGCGATCGTCTACTTTTTCTTCGCGGCCTTGCGCTCGGCGACCTCTGCCTGAACCTTCTCGAGAATATTCCGGGGGACCGGAGCGTAGTTGCTGAACTCCATCGAAAACTGGCCGCGGCCCGACGTGGCAGAACGAAGGTCACCGATGTAGCCGAACATCTCGCTTAGGGGAACGTCGGCCTTGATGCGGACGTTGGTGTGACCCTTTTCCTGCGAGTTCACCATGCCGCGGCGACGGTTGAGGTCACCGATGACGTCGCCGACGTTGGCGTCCGGCACGAAGACGTCGACCTTCATGATCGGCTCGAGGAGCTGCGGACCGGCCTTGGGCATGCTCTGTCGGAACGCAGCCCTCGCGGCGGTCTCGAACGCCATCTGCGATGAATCGACCGCGTGGAAAGCGCCATCGTTCAGAGTGAGTTTGAAGTCGAGCAGCGGGAAGCCGCAGAGCGGACCCTCTTCCATCATGACCTTGAAGCCCTTCTCGACCGCGGGAATGAACTCCTTGGGGATCTTGCCGCCGACGATCTTGGATTCGAAAACGAAGCCTTCGCCGGGCTCGGCGGGCTCGATGGTGTATTCGATCTTCGCGAACTGGCCGGAACCACCCGTCTGCTTCTTATGGGTGTAGCTGTCCTGCATCGCCTGAGTGACGGTCTCGCGGTACGCGACCTGGGGAGCGCCGACGTCCACAGCAACGCCGTGACTCCGGCGAAGAATGTCGACCTTGATGTCGAGATGGAGCTCGCCCATGCCCCTGAGGATGGTCTCGCCTGACTCCTGGTCGACCTCGACATGAAAGGAAGGGTCCTCGGCAACCATCTTGCCGAGCGCCGTGCCGAGCTTCTCACTGTTGGCCTTGTCCTTCGTGCTGATCGCGAGCGAAATGACGGGGTCCGGGAAGACCATCGGCTCGAGGGTCGCCGGGTTCTTCTGATCTGCCAGCGTGTGGCCCGTGCGCACGTCCTTGAGGCCAACCATGGCCACGATGTCGCCGGCCTGCGCCGAATCCACGATAGTGCGGTCGTCAGCGTGCATCTCGACCATGCGGCCGATGCGCTCGTTCTTACCGGTGAAGGTATTGACCAGGGTGTCGCCCTTGTTGACCGTGCCCGAGTAGATTCGGGTGAAGGTCAGCGCGCCGAAGCGGTCCTCCATGATCTTGAACGCAAGCGCTCGAACTGGACCGCTCGGATCGACGAGCGCGAACTGCCCGGTCTCGTGACCTTCGAGGTCGACCTCGGGCTGAGGCGGCACCTCGGTCGGATCGGGCAGGTAATCGACGACTGCGTCGAGCACCTGCTGAATGCCTTTGTTCTTGAACGCAGACCCGCAATAGGTCGGGAAGAACTCGAGGTCGCGCGTGCCCTTACGGATGCACTTCTTGATCGTCTCGAGATCGGGCTCATTGCCCTCGAGGTACTGCTCCATCGCGTCGTCGTCTTGCTCGACGGCGGTTTCGATGAGCTCGAAGCGGTGCTTCTCGACGAGCTCCTTCATGTCCTCGGGGACTTCCTGGACCTCGAAGTTCTCCGGCAGACCGGTGTCATCCCAGACATATGCCTGGCGGGTGAGCAGGTCGACGATACCAGCGAACTCGCCCTCGGTGCCGATCGGCAGCACCATCACGAGGGGCTTGGCGCCGAGAATGTTCTTGATCTGGTCGACGACGCGGTAGAAGTCCGCGCCCAAGCGGTCGAGCTTGTTGACGAAAATCAGGCGCGCGACCTTGGAGTCATTCGCGTAGCGCCAGTTGGTTTCGGACTGAGGCTCGACACCGCCAGATCCGCAGAACACACCCACTCCGCCATCGAGCACCTTGAGCGAACGATAGACCTCGATCGTGAAGTCGACGTGCCCCGGCGTGTCGATGATGTTCAGCTGATGATCGTCCCAGAAGCAGGTCGTCGCTGCGGACTGAATGGTGATCCCGCGCTCCTGCTCCTGCTCCATGAAATCGGTGGTCGCCGCACCATCGTGCACCTCCCCGATCTTGTGGATTTTACCGGTGAGCTTGAGGATGCGCTCCGTGGTCGTCGTCTTGCCAGCGTCCACGTGCGCGAAGATGCCGATGTTTCGGTATTTACTGAGGTCTTTCATTCTATTGCTCGTCCGATGGTCGATTTGCCACGCGCCGGATACCGCGAAAGCCAGCTTGTGCAAGCCCACGGCCACGCGAGGCCCGAATTTGCGGGGAAACGGCGCTTCGCTGCCGCCATGGTAAGCGCCTAGAAGCAGGCCGGCGACTGCTATAAGGCTGGCGTGAGCTTCGACCATCCCAGAGCCCCCGTCGTCATCGACCGGGTGCTCTCCGATCCCTCGGTCGTCCGCGAGCTGCTGCTTCGCGGTGCCCCCTACTGGACCGTTCAGCGCTACGTGAAGAACCTTTCCGAAATGGCATCGCTCAGCGATGCGGGGAAACGGGGTCAGAAGGATCGTCCAATGTTCATCGCGCCCTGGTTCCGGGGGGACTGGGCGTACGGAGAGCCACTCGTCGACGGCGTGGAGCTTTTTCTAGAGCACGACGCCTTTCGAGATGCCGCTCAACAGATGTTCCACGACGCGCGGATCGTCCCGCAGATCGTCTACGTTAACCTCAACCCGCCAATCGCGAGAGTCGACCCAGGGCATGTGGACATTCCGGCCTTTCGTGGCATCGAGCGGACCCAATATCCGGTTTGGCTCCTCGCGACGATGCTGAAATCCGGCCTCTTCGACCGCTGGTACGTGCCAAGCGTCACGGCGGTGAGCTGGTACTACGAAGGCGAAGGCGGCGGTTTCACCTACTGGCCCAAGGGCCCCGATGAGGCCCCGGTAGAGCGGCCATGCATCAGCAACTCGGCCGTGGTCGGCGACAACGACTACATGTTCCACCGCGTCGAAGCCGTGGGCCCTGACGAGCGAACCCTACCCAAGGGTCTCACACTGGATAGTCAGCTCTGCTGGGGCGGGGACGATTGGGAAGTCCTCGAGCGGGGCCAAGTGTGCGCCCGGTACCCGTTCGAAGAAGTCCGCGTCAGCGTCTCATGGAAGGCGCAAGTGTTCTCGGACGCCGAGCAGCAAGCCCTCTACGAAAACCACGAAGATGATCTGACGCTCCAACAGGTCGTAGACGCGTTTCTCGGCGATCTCGCTGCGAAAGACCAGCCAGTCGAACAGCCGGCGGATCCACTCCAGGACCGCAACTTCGTCGAAGCCCTAAACGCAGCCTACCACCGCGCGCCAACCGTCTGGGAATAACGCCCACAACCGTCGCTGGCGCCAAACCCTAGCGGTTCGCGATTGCCTCGGCCAAGCCGACCAGTCGCTTTGCGTTCTCGACGTGCAAGTTCTCGATGAGCTTCCCGTCGACGACGATCACGCCCTTGCCTTCCGCTTCGGCCGCCGCGTGGGCCTCGATGATTCGGCGGGAGAAGTCGACCTCGGCCTCCGAAGGAGCGAAGGCCTCGTTCGCCGGAGCCAATTGCTTCGGGTGAATCAAGGTCTTGCCATCGAATCCGAGCTCGGCACCCTGCACGCAGGACGCTGCGCAACCTTCAGCGTCGGACAGATCGAGGTAGACGCCATCGAGGATCGCGATTCCCGCGGCGCGCGCCGCGAGTAAGCACAGGCCGAGCGACGTGATCATCGGCAGGCGCATTGCGGTGTGCGCAGCGTGCAGATCTTTGGCGAGATCCGAAGTGCCCATGACGAATCCGCCGAGCCTCGGGCTCGCGTCCGCGATCTCTTCGGCGCGCAGCATGCCGCGCGGGGTTTCCATCATGCACCAAATCTTCAGGCCGTCGGGCGCGCCCGCGGCATCCAGCACGGCCTCGGCTTGCCTCACCATGTCGGCGCTGTCGACCTTCGGAAGCAGGACTGCATCGGTTCCCGACTGTGCTGCAGCGAGCAAATCGTCGTAGCCCCAGGGCGTGCTCAGCCCGTTGACACGCAGCAGGATCTCGCGGTGCCCGTAACCACCTTCCTTGATCGCCGAGACGACCTGTTCGCGGGCGACAGCCTTGGCGTCCGGCGCCACGGCGTCTTCGAGATCGAGAATCAAGCCATCGGCGTCGAGACCGCGGCCTTTTTCGAGGGCCCGGGCATTGGAGCCGGGCATGTACAACACACTTCGCCTTGGGCGATGCTTCGTACTCATCGTGACACCTCTCAGAACTGGTAGGCCGCCTTCAGGTCGGCATCCTTTTCGGCGAGCATCCGGGCGAGCTCGACCATGACTTTGCACTGCTTGACGGTTGCGTCGTCTTGCATCTTTCCGTCGATCATGACGGCGCCCGTGCCGTCGCCCATCTCTTCGATGACCTTCTTAGCCCAGAGAACCTCGTCGACCGGCGGGCTGAACACCTTCTTAGCGATGTCGATCTGCACCGGGTGAAGCGACCAGGCGCCGACGCAGCCAAGCAGGAAGGCGTTGCGGAACTGATCCTCACAAGCGACCACGTCCCGGATGTCACCGAACGGTCCGTAGTACGCGAAGATACCATTGGCGACACAGGCATCGACCATGCGCGCAATGGTGTAGTGCCAGAGATCCTGCTGCGCGGTCGGCCGCGGCGCTTCCGCGTCGTCTGGATTCGGATCGGCACGCACCAGGTACCCCGGATGCCCGCCGCCGACACGCGTCGTCTTCATGCGTCGCGATGCGGCAAGGTCGGCGGGGCCAAGGCTCAGCCCCTGCATTCGTGGACTTGCGCCCGCGATCTCCTCGACGTTCGCCACGCCGAGCGCTGTCTCTAGGATCGCATGAATCAGAATCGGCTTCATCACGCCCGCTCGCGCTTCGAGCTGGGCAAGCAAACGATCGACATAGTGAATGTCCCAAGGCCCTTCGACCTTGGGCACCATGATCACGTCCACCTTGTCGCCAACCTCCTGCACGATCTGCCACATGTCGTCGAGGAACCAGGGGCTGTCGAGGCTGTTGACGCGGGTCCAGAGCTGACAGTCGCCGAAGTCATTCTCCTTGGCGATCTTGACGAAGCCCTCGCGAGCCTCCGTCTTTTTGTCCGCTGAGACGGCGTCCTCGAGATTGCCGAGCAGCACATCGCACTTGGCGGCAATGCTCGGCGCCTTCGCAGCCATCTTAGGATTGCTGGGGTCGAAGAAGTGGATCATCCGAGACGGCCGGAACGGGATCTCCCGTGGGGGTTCCGGCGCGCCGATGGCCATGGGTTTGAAGAAGTCCTTGGGATTGCGCATGGTGGTCCCAGTCCTAGACGCCATTTTGGGGAGATGCAACGAGCCCCCAACACCGACAAAAGGAGCATATGGAAATCGGCATGAACCTTCCGGTGATGGCACCGGGCCTCGACAGGGACGCCTTCTTGAGCTGGTGCGAGCGCATCGACGCTGGCTTTTTCGCGAGCCTCGCCGCGGGCGAACGGATCTCCTTCTACAACCCCGACATGACCGCCGCGCTCTCGGCAGCCGCCGCCCTGACGGAGCGGGTCAAGATCGTGAGCGGCGTCTTCGTCCCGATGCTCCATCACCCGGTCATGCTGGCCAAGCAGCTCGCGACCATCGACGTCTTGTCGGGCGGCCGGTTTGTTGCTGGCCTCGGCGTCGGCGGACGCGAGCAAGACTACCAGTCGGTCGACGCTCCGCTCGGACACCGCCTCAGCCGACTCGCCCGAAGCGTCGAAACGATGCGCAGCGTCTGGCGCGGAGAACCCGTCGTCGAAGGCGCCCTCCCCGTGGGCCCCGCCCCAGTTCAGCAGGGCGGACCCAAGCTCCTCGCCGGCTCGCTCATGGTCGAGTCCATCCAAGCCGCCTCGAAGTGGGCCGACGGCCTTTGCGGTTTCAGCTTCGGCCCATCCGCGGCTGAAATGAGTTTGCAATTCGAAGCCGCGCGGCGCGCATGGAAAGAACGCGGTCGGCCCGTACCCTGGCTTGGCACCGGCTTCTGGTACGCGCTCGGCCCGAAGGCCCGCGAGCAGCTCGACGACTACCTCGACCGCTACCTGAACTTCATGGTCCCGGTCGCGCGCGAAAGCGTGAAGCAGATTTGCATCGTGACGAGCCCGCAAGCGCTCAAGGACGCCGTCCAAATGGCGAAAGATGCCGGTGCCGACGACGTCTTGCTCGTCCCCACGACCTCCGACCCTGACGACGTAAACCGGGTGACGGACATCCTCGGCTAGCCTGCTACTCCACCACGATCTCGGTACAGCAACCGGTGAGGCAGAAGCTACCAGCGGGACAAGCCTGATCGCCAGGAAGGCCGCACACCTGCGCGCCGACGGGGCAGCGATCGCCCCCGCCCGAACCGGCCGATCCACCGCTACCGCCCATGCCACCGCTGCCACCCGTTCCTGGGAAGCAGTCTTCGGGAATCGTAGGCTTTCCGAGACAGATCTCGCAACGCCCGCAGGTGTTCAAGCAGTTGCCCGCCGGTGTGCACGCCTGGCAGGAAGCCGGGTCGGTGACGGTATCGAACGTGCAGCCCGATTCAGAGCCGATGTAGACATAGCCGTCGCCGCCGCCCGGACCCATGCCGGCGAGCGCCGGGAATGTGCAGCAGCCGAAACAGTCACAACCGTTCGGTGTCAGCGGTGTACATACATCTTCACAAAGCTGCGATTGCGTTTCAGGACAGTCTTTCTTTCCGAGCAAGCCTTCGTTGTAGCTGCACTGGACTTTGGGTTCGAGAGGATCGCAGCTTCGACTCCAGTGGCAGTCGTCATTGCCGGCGCCGTTGCCGAAATCGAAGTAGCAGTCCGCTTTGCATTGCTCGCCGGTTTCACCACCGACCCCGGAGAGCAACTCCTCTCCCTCGTAGTTGTCGCAGGGCCCGAGGCATTCGGGATCGCTGTTGTCGACCAGCCCGTCACCGTCGTTGTCCGAGCAGTCTCCGCAGGCCGTGACCTTCCCAGCGCATTGGATGAAGAAGCACTCGGTCGTCCCCCCGTCCGGAGTCTGGATGATCACGCCGCCGTCTTCGATCACGCAAACGCCTTCGCTTGCGCCGTCGCAGGGAGGAGTTGCCCCGTCGGCGAAATCGACGCCGCCATCCCCGCTACGAGGGTCGCTGTTCCCGCTGCTGCAGGCAGAGACGCCGAAGGCCAAGAGGAGAGAGAAGAAGATCGAGTTGTTCCGTTGACACTGCATTATTGTAATATAATAGCAGATCGCTGAAAAGGCACGAAAGACCGCGTTTCTCGCCAGCTAGGTCGGTAAGAAACGGCCAATTTCGAACAGTAGGCCTTTATTCCACGACGATTTCGGTGCAGCAGCCGGTCAGACAGAAGCTTCCAGCAAGACAAGGATCGTCACCGGGAAGGCCGCAAACCTGCTTACCGACCGGACAGCGAGCCCCACCCCCGGAACCGCCGCTACCCGCCGCGCCACCGCTACCCGCCGCGCCACCGCTACCCGCCGCGCCACCACTACCCGCCGTGCCGCCGCTGCCAGGGAAGCAGTCTTCGGGAATCGTAGGCTTGCCGAGGCAAATCTCGCAGCGCTCGCAGGTGTTCAGACAGTTGCCTGCCGGTGTGCACGCCTGACAGAAAGCCGGGTCGGTGACGGTATCGAACGTGCAGCCCGATTCGGAGCCGATGTAGACATAGCCGTCGTCGCCGCCCGGACCCATGCCGGCAAGCGCCGGGAATGTGCAGCAACCAAAACAGTCGCAGCCGTTGGGCGTCAGTGGCACGCATACGTCATCGCAGAGCTGTGACTGTGTCTCGGGACAGTCTTTGCTCCCGAGCAGGCCTTCATCATAGCTGCACTGGACCTTGGGCGTGAGGGGGTCGCAGCTCCGGCTCCAGTGGCAATCGTCGTTTCCGGCGCCGTTGCCGAAGTCGAAATAGCAGTCCGCTTTGCACTGCTCGCCGGTTTCACCGCCGACCCCAGAGAGCAACTCCTCGCCTTCGTAGTTGTCGCAAGGTCCGAGACATTCGGGATCATCATTGTCGATGAGTCCGTCGTCATCATTATCGACGCAGTCACCGCAGAGCGTGACCCGGCCATCGCATTGGATGAGGTTGCAGCCGTTCGGTGTGCCACCTGCACCACCGATGCCAGTCGTGCCGCCGCTTCCGCCAACGCCCGCCGTGCCGCCGCTTCCGCCAACGCCTGTCGTGCCGCCGCTTCCGCCAACGCCCGCCGTGCCGCCGCTTCCGCCAACGCCCGCCGTGCCGCCGCTTCCGCCAACGCCCGCCGTGCCGCCGCTTCCGCCAACGCCCGCCGTGCCGCCGCTTCCGCCAACGCCTGTGAAAGGATCACCAGACGATTCGGGCCCGCACCCCGCAACCACAAACAGGAAAGCGAATAATAGCAAAGACGTATTATTCCGTTGAAACTGCATCCTTGTAGGATACCCGATTGGCTCCTCGAGGGCCAAGCCGGGCGCCGGATCCCCGCGGATCCCAAGTCAATCCCCCGCTGGACCGTGTTATAAGCCCAGCTCTGAGGAGGTATGGTCATGAAAGCCATAGTCGTTGCTGTGTTTCTAGTCGGAGCCTTGGTCGCAGGCGCATTCATCGCAGGGGTCAACCCGGTCGCAGCCGACGGTCCACCCCACAAAGCCCAATGGCAGTACCAATGCTTCGAAGCTGACGGCGTCGCGCAGGTCACCGAACGCGCCAACAAGATGGGCGAGCAGGGCTGGGAGCTCGTGACTTCCGCGGGCAGCATCAAGGGCTCGACCCTGTGGTGTTTCAAGCGACCACTCTGGAAGCCCAGGAAGTAAGCTCCAAGAGGCTCGCTAGGTCAGCAAGTTGCGCTATCTGAGCTAGCGTTGGGGAGGCCTGCGCCGTCGGACCATGTCACTGCTAAATGATCCACAAGTCAGGCGGAACGTAGAACGTCTTCCGATCGAATTCGACGACTACGGATTCGATCGCTTCGGACTCTCGCGCAAAGCTCTGATTCGCGCCTACTCGCCGATGGCGTACATCTACCGCCACTACCTCAAGGTGACGGCATTCGGTCTCGAGAACGTTCCCGCGACGGGGCGTGCTCTCATCATCTCCAATCACTCGGGTGGTCTTGGGGCTGACGCGGCCATGATTCTCACCTCGTTGATACTCAACGACGAGGCGCCCCGGCTCGGCCAGGGCATGGCGGAGTACTTCCTGATGCGGTCCCCCTTTGCGCGACCCGCATTGAGAAAGCTCGGCCACCTCACCGGCCTGCCCGAGCATGGAGAGCAGCTGCTCAACGACGAGCGCCTGGTGCTGGTCTTTCCCGAAGGCGCGCGCGGCGCCGGCAAGCTCTACAAAGACCGCTACAAGCTCGTGCGCATGGGCACCGGCTTCATGCGCCTCGCCCTAAAGACCGGCACTCCGGTCATCCCCTGCGCGTTCATCGGCGGCGAGGAGTCGTTCCCCCAGCTCTTCCACATCAAGTGGCTGGCCAAGCTCGTCAACGGCCCCTTCGTGCCGGTGGCGCCGCAGCTCATCCTCTTTCCCTTGCCGGTCGCCTGCCAGGTATACTACGGGCCTCCTATGCACTTCGAAGGCGATGGATCGGAACCCGACCACGTCATCGAGCAATACGTTGAAGAAGTCCGCCATGCGATGGAGCGATTGATCAGCGTGGGGCTCGACGCACGGCCGCGGGCCTTCATGTTCGATCGAATGCCGGATCCCGACCAGGAGCAGACGCGATGAAGATCTTGATCACCGGCATCAGCGGCACACTGGCGCGCGGCGTCGCGTACCGCCTGACACGGCGCGGACACCAGGTCATCGGCATCGACCGGCGCCCATGGCCCGACGTGCCCGAAGGCGTCGAAATGCACCAGGCGGACATTCGAAAGCGCCCCGCCGAGGACGTGTTTCGAATCTCGCGGCCCGACGCGCTCATTCACATGGCCACCGTCACCCACTTCACCACCGACACCGAAGAGCGCTACCGGATCAACCTGGGCGGCACCCGTAAGCTCTTCGAGTACTGCCACGAGTACGGCGTGAAGCAGGCGGTCTTCGTCGGCCGGCACACCGTCTACGGCGCGACTCCGGATTCACCGCTCTACCACACCGAGGACGAGCCCCCGCTCGCAGGGGCGGCCTTCAAAGAGCTCGCCGACCTCGTCGCCGCTGACCTGTACGCAGGGAGCGCACTGTGGCGATGGCCGGAGCTCAACACGGCGGTGCTCCGGCTTTGCTACTTTCTCGGTCCCAGCCGAGGCGGAACGCTCTCCGGCTTCCTTTCCAAGAGCCGCGTGCCGATGGTGATGGGCTTCGACCCGCTCTACCAACTCATGCACGAATGGGACGCCGAAGAAGCGATCACCTTGGCGGTCGAAAAGCAGCTGCGCGGTGTGTTCAACGTGGCCGGCCCTCCCCCAGTCCCGCTCTCCACCGTCTGCGCTGCTACGGGCAAACGCGCCGTGCCAATCCCCGAGCCGCTCTACTCGAGCGTCCTCGGCCGCTTCGGCTTCCCGTACCTTCCCGACGACGCCATCGCGCACGTGAAGTACCCCATCGTCATCGACAACAAGGCGTTCGTAGAAGCCACCGGCTTCGAACCCCGCTACAGCGCCAAACAGACGATGGAAGGCTTCAGGTGGAACTAGAGGAGACCGCCCCCTCTGTTCGCGGGACTCACTGTTCCGGCGGGTTGACCGCCGCTTCGCAAGCGACTGCATCGAAGTCCGCCGGCGTGCAGGGGACATACGGCCCTTCGCCATCCTCCTCGAAGTGGCTCTCGAGCGGTTCGTCATCGTTGAGCATGTGCTCGACGTAGTCGCGAAGGTTCATGTCGCCGATCTCGCTGCCCGCCCAGGCAAGCGTGCCGAAGTCGTTCTGGAACAGGTTGAGCGCTTCACCCAAGCTGAACTCCTCGAGCCCCGGGATCGTTACGCAATGGCTGCTGTTGGTGGTCCGGTAGAACGGAATGTAGTAGCCGAGATTGCTCTTCGAGTCGTACTGGGTGCGCAGAAGCGCAGTGTCGTCCCACCAGAGGCTGTAGACCGCGGAACGGTCGAGCGCATCGTTTTGGTTCAGCCCGATGCCTGTCCCCATGTACGGCTCAGATCAGCGCGCCATCGCGGGCCCAGAAACGCTCGTACGAGTAGAGCGAGTAGTTGTAGTCGAGCCGGAAGTACGTCATCGCCAGGCGGTCGTCCGGGAACTCTTCGGACAAGATGGTATTGATGTTCCCAAAGTCGGTCTTGAGCTCGTCGGCACGAGGAGCGGAATCGATGAGCTTGTCGGCGTCCCACGATGAGCGAACGCGATCATGAAGCCCGAGCGACCGCGAGGTCATCGCCTGGTCCGGGTAGAGCGGCCCCGAGTCGTCGAGTAGGTAGCCCTTCTGCACGCCGTCGATCCCGGTTCGGAGAAAATAGTAGTTGGTGATCGCACCGGCACCCCCGGCGCTGCAGCCGCTCACGAAGAGCTTCGGCACCGTGTCGAACATCTCGTTGAGCATCTCGGTCATCGCCAGGATGTTCGGGTGGCCCGCATGGCGGAACTCGACGTCGTTCTCAATGCCGTCCGGATCTTCATAGGTGACCGTGCGATCGCCGGAGTAGACGTCACCGGTGCAATACGGGACGAAGACCTTGTTCCAATCGGCCATCGGACTCACGTCCGGATCTTGGTTGAGCAGTGGATAGATTTCGCTGGCGCCCACCTGGATGCCTGCGATCTCCGTTTGGGCGTCCGCGTGCGTGTCCGGAAGACCGCTGCGATTGGCTGCACCGCGAATGCCGCCATTGCCGCTACAGCTCTCGTAGTCCCAACACGCGCCGCCACCTTCGAAGAAGATGATGACGTTGTCCGAGGTCTCGGAGAACTCGACCCAGAACTTGTATGGGCTCCCGTCACTGCAGGTCGCCCGAGGGGGCTCGTACTTCACCCAGGAGCCGAACTCGGGTGGCTCGAAGCCGACACCGCCGCTGCCCCCAGCGCCCACCGTCGCGCTGCTATCGCTGCCGCAACCGGCCGCCATCAATCCCAAAACCAAGGAACAACCAAGAAACCAACGGGTAATCATGGCGCTAACCCTATCACCGAATCGGGGCCGGTCGAGCAGCTCAGCGCCGGCGTGGCTTTGCTAACTTTCTTCGCAGCCGATCGGCTGGGGTGGTAATCCTCCCTCCGATGGAAGCCCCTCACGAACCGGTCCCTTCGGCGCCCAGCCCCATCGAACCGCGACCAGCCAAGCTGGGTTTCGCTCTCAGCAGGGATCAGGTCTCGCTCACCGATCTGCTTTCCCGCGCATCCGAGGCCTGGTCCAGGGACCTGGGCAGCTGGGTGCTCGCCATGATTCTCTACGGGCTCCTCGGAATAGGCATTCCCGTCGTGCTGAACTTGGTCTGGGGGTTCGTGAGCGCGTTTCAGAAATCAGGTGCAGACGCGAGCGCGGTGTTCAAGGCCGTGGACGTGATCGTCCAGATCGTCCTGTACCTAGTCCAGATGGTGATCGCCGGTATCTTCTCGCTCGGACTTTGGGCGATGGCCGTTCGAGGTCTTCACGGGCAGCGAACGACCGTCGGAGCTTTGTTCAGCCAGCTCTCGAAGATCGGCAAGTACATCGTTCAAGCCCTCGTCGTGTCTCTCGGAGCCGTCCTCATCCTTCTTCCCATCGTCGTGATCATATGGCTGGTCTTCATCGGCCCGGTCGATCTCGAGACTCCGATGAGTGAGATCATCGACGACGGCGGCAAACCCTTCGCCTTCGCGAGCCTGTTGCTTCTGCCCCTCTACGTTTACATCGTCTCCGGAATATCTTTCATTCAGGCCGAGCTCGCGTTCAACGACGACGCCGGTCCTATCGACGCCATCATCCATTCCTGGCGCATCGCGCGCGGCAAGCGCTGGCGAATCATCGGCGTCGGCTTGCTGGCAATACTGATCTTGTGGGGCTCTGTGATGTTCTGCGGCGTCGGTCTTCTGTTCGGCGCACCCTTGGCGATTCTGCTCTTCGGCGCGCTCTACCTGGGGCTCCGCAACGGCGCCGACGTGCCGCGGGCAAACACGGCCATCGACTCTCGGCCGCTAGCGCTGG
This sequence comes from uncultured delta proteobacterium, assembly GCA_963842915.1. Classification (GTDB taxonomy): domain Bacteria; phylum Myxococcota_A; class Polyangia; order Polyangiales; family Houyiibacteriaceae; genus SG8-38. The sequence continues at coordinate 138,537 of CAWJII010000007.1, forward strand.
CACGGCGCTTGCTCTGTACATGGGTGAACCGGCTTCTCCCTGTGCCAACCTGCGCCCTGCGCTCGAAAAGGATGACAAAAATGTCTCGATTTCGCCCCTTCATTGGTTTTGGACCAGTCCTCTTGCTGGCCCTGATCGCAGAGCCCGCGCCAGCCCAAGCCTGCGGCGGGCTTTTTTGTTCCGCCTCCGCGCCGGTCAACCAGGCCGCAGAGCGCATCATCTTCTCCAAGAACGCTGATCAAACGGTGACGGCTGTCGTGCAGATCCAATACGAGGGCCCGTCCGAGGAGTTCGCCTGGGTGTTGCCGGTGCCCGGCATTCCCGAAGTGAAGGTATCTTCGGACCTGGCATTCAGCCGGCTCCAACAGGCCAGTGACCCCCAGTACAGCTTCACCACGGTGGTCGAAGGGCGGTGCAAGCGAGTGCGTGAACGGGGCGACTCCGCGTCATCCGGGTCGGCGCCTTCGGGCAACGCTGGATTCGACGGCACGGGCGGCAGCGGCGGAGTCGACGTCCTCGCTTCTGGAACGGTCGGTCCCTACGACTACGTGGTGATCGAGCCCAGAGCGAGCTCCGAGCAGATCGGAGACGTCGCCGTCGAATGGCTGACCGGACAAGGCTACGACGTGGTCCCGCCCGGCGGAGACCCGGACGAGATCGCGAGCCTGCTCGGCGAGTACCTCCAAGACGCGATGAACTTGCTCGCGTTTCGGCTCACCAAAGGAAACGACACCGGTACGATCCGTCCGGTTTGGATAACCTACGAATCCGATCAACCGATGATCCCGATTCGGCCGACCGCCGTAGCGGCCAACGACGACATGGGCGTGATGGTCTGGGTCCTAGGCGAGAGCCGAGCCGTTCCGGTCAACTACAAAGGGCTCGAGCTCAACCAGGCGCTCATCAACTGGCTGAACGGAGCCAGAAACTACAACCAGGTCGTGATCGCGGCCGCCAACGAAGCGGGTGGTCAGGGCTTCGTGTCTGAGCGTGCGGGTCCGAGCACCGACTACGAGAACACGCTGATGCTCGAGTTCGAGAAGGACGATTGGGAAGCGCTCCGCATGAGCCCGGACGTTCTGTCAGCGATGGAGCTGCTCTCCGAGAGCAGCCGTCGATTCCTCGGCTGGGATGGCTATAGGGCACTGATCGAGCGCTTTGTTCCCGAGGGCGTGGACGTCGACGACTTCCTGCAATGCCCTGCGTGCAACCCCGAGGCCGCCGAAGGCTTGGACAAGCAAGCGTTCATCGACGCGCTGGGCGAGGAGGTCGTCGAACCGATGATCGCAACCCAAGAGCTTTTGCTTTCTCGCCCCTACGTGACCCGGCTCTATACGACCCTGTCAGCGCCTGAAATGGACCTCGACCCCTTGTTCGACTTCAATCCGGACCTGCCCGAAGTGTCGAACATCCACACGGCGCGCCGGGTGATCGAGTGTCACCGGAGCGTCTACCAATGGGAGGCCCCTTCGCGATTCGAGCTCGAAGACGGCCGCGTCGTTCGCCTGAATGCCGGTGACCCCTGGCCTTTCCTCGTCGGACAAGACGATGCACCACCGGCCAACGCGCTCGTTGTCTCGCTGACGACCTCTGGACCGGGAATGGTCGTTCAGGACAACTCCTTGGCTATCGATCAGGCCCTCGCCGCGCACAACGCCACTGTGGCCTCCCCCGGGTGTGGATGTGGGGTGGTGTCGCCTCGTTCGCACGCGGCAACCTGGGCCAGCCTGGCGTTGTTCGTCCTCCTAATGAGGCGTCGTCGCCGGCCGGCCTAGGTGCCCAGACCTGGAATCGAACCAGGGACACGAGGATTTTCAGTCCACTGCTCTACCAACTGAGCTATCTGGGCCCGGAAATGAGGCGCGGAGCCTAGCTGCGGATGTGGGCCTGTCAAGGGTCTGAGAAAACTTGCGATCCGGTCCGGGTTCACGATTACAATGTGAAACGGATGGTGTGATCGGGATGGAGAGCCCAGTAGACGATCGCGGCAGTGATGCATTTCGCATTCTGCTGAGCGAAGGCAACAAAGGCCCGAGGCCCAAGTCAGAGGTGCTCGAGGCGCTGTCGTTGCGACCCGTCTGGTTGGCGACCTGGGAACCGCGGGCCGAGGGATTCCGCACATTGATCAACGCGAGTGGTGAAGAGGCCCTCGCGGTATTTAGCTCGGAGGCCGAGCTCAAGAGTACTGCGAAGCGATTCGATTGGCTGGAAGAGGACGGAAGCGTTGCGACCCATCGTGCGATCGGTGGAGACATCCTGCGCCACGCGTGGACACGTGAATATGCATTCGTCGTGATCGACATCGGCACGGCGCACTCTCTGGAGTACGAACGCGACGAGCTCAAGGCGATCCTTCGCGAGATGGACAGCACCGGTCCGTTCCGCACCTCGCACCCACCGCCTCCTCCCGCATCGGAGACGCCCGAGAAGCCCGCCGCGCGCAGCTCGTTCCCTCCGCCGGTCGAACGGGTTTCGACCATGTACAGCATGGGGTCTGGCCAGGTCGAAAAGATCAAGCACCTGAGCGAGCTGCCAACGCAGCCGCACGCCGTTCCGTACGACAGCGAACCGCCAACCCAGCCGCGCGCCGCGCTGAAGCAGAGCAAGGCCGCGCCAAAGCAGGAACAAGAACCGGCGATGCCGGGCAAGAGCTCGCGCCCCTCAAACAAGGCCAAGAGCAAGCCGCCCGGCGTGAACGTCGAAGAGGTGCGGGCGGACTCGGCGGAGCTGGACGACGGCGGCACCTATGGCGCGGCCAGCACCTTCCCAACAGCCGGACAGCTGTCCATGCCGATCACCCCTTCCATGGTGGTCACCTCCAAAGACGAAGGCGAAGCAGAGCGCCCCTTGAGCTCCAGTGCGCCCAAGTTCAACTCCGACGCGCCGACCGCGCCGGCAGCTCATGCCCTACCCTCGCTCGATCCGCAAAAACTGAGACTCCCGTCGATCAAGCCGGTAGTGCCGCCGCTGGCGCCAGCCGTGACAGCCCAGGCGAAAGCCAAGGCATCGACTCCGGCTCCCGAAGACCTCACGCAGCCTGACGCGAAGCCGCGCACGGTGCAGCCCCCGCGATTCGTCGCACCTTCGATCGGAGACGGAATCACGCTGGTCGAGCTACGAGACCCGCCAAACGAAGACTGGCTCAAAGCCATGGCCGATGTCCTGCGCGGCTTTTTCGAGATCGAGTGGGCCTCGTATTGCGAGGTCGCCCGCAAAGGCGGAGATCCGACCCCAGCAATCGGCCTGAGGATCACCGACAACTACCGCGACAACGTGACAGCGATCATCAAAGAGCTCATCGATTTCAGCCAGACGCACGAGATGGAAATCGACGTTCTGCTGATCGACGGGCACGATTTGCTTCGCAAAGCGCGCGACAAGGGTTTCGTCTTCTATCCCTGGAAGCCGAAACCATTTAGCGGATAAGTGCTAGAACAGCGGCGTGCAGACTGGCGACGCGCTCCCATCCATCCAACGACCGATTCCATCGGCCGCCGGTCAAAGGTGGGTAGAACGCCTCGCAGCAACTGAGTGCCCTGCGCTCACCACTCGGCGTAAACGCCGCGCGGAGCTCAGCGGCGCCAGCCACGACCCGATCGTCTGGGTCGAAGCGCAGGGCGCAAACGTTGTCGACGCCGACGGCAACCGCTACGTCGACCTCACGTCGGGGTTCGGGGTGGCCTTTGCGGGACATCGTCATCCCGATGTCGTCGAGGCCGTCAAGCGGCAGGCCGATCGCCTTGTGCACGCGCTCGGCGACCTGCACCCATCCGACGTGAAAATCGAGCTGCTCGAACGCCTCTGCGCGCTGTCCCCCTGGCCGCGCACCCGCGCCATGCTTTCGCTCAGTGGCGCGGATGCCGTGACGGCGGCGCTCAAGACCGCTGTGATGGCGACCTCGAAGACCGGCCTGGTTGCGTTTGAAGGCAGTTATCACGGCCTCAGCTACGGCCCGCTGGCGGTGTCCGGCTTCTCCAGACGTTTCCGCGAGCCGTTCTTGGCTCAGCTGCAGTCGGATGTGCACTTCGCGGCTTGGCCGAGCCCCGATCTGGACATCGATGCGGCGCTCAGAACGCTACCTGAAGACTGGAGCAACATAGGCGCCGTCATCGTCGAGCCCATTCAAGGCCGGGCAGGTGTTCGCTTGCCACCGCTTGGCTTTCTCGAGGCTCTCGGGCGAGCGTGCAAGAAGGCCGGCGCATTGCTGATCGTCGACGAAATCTTCACTGGCCTCGGCCGCTGCGGCGCATGGTGGCGATCGGTCGACCAAGGCGTCAGCCCGGATTTGATCTGCGCAGGCAAGGCGCTGGGGGGCGGTCTGCCGGTCAGCGCGTGCCTTGGGCGAGAAGAAGTGATGGCTGCCTGGGGCGATCCCGACCGCGAGGCGATTCATACGGGAACTTTCTACGGCGATCCCTTGGGCGCCGCAGCGGCGCTTGCCACGCTAGACCTTATCGAACGCGAGCAACTCGTCCAACAGGCCTCCGCTCGGGGCGACGCGTTGGCCGCGATCTTGCGCGCGGCAGCGCTCCCTTCGGTCACGGAAGTACGCCATGCGGGAATGATGATCGGGTTGCAGTTGCAGCAGAGCATGCAGGCGCTGAGCATCAGCCGCGCGCTCCTCGAACGCGGCTACCTCGTGCTGCCCGCCGGCATGGATGCGGACGTGATTCAGTTGGCGCCGCCAGTCACCCTGAGCGACCGGCAAGTCGAGGGATTCGTCACGTCGCTAAGCGACGTGTTGGGTGCGCCGTGACCCGCCGAGCCGAGCTCAAGAGCCGTATCGAGGCGCTGATCGCCGCTTTCGAGGCAGGCGCCCCCGTCGCCCCCGCGGTCCGGGACACGCTGATCGAAGACTTGGCGACATGGCAGGCGGGCCGCATCCCAGAGTACAGCCGCTTGCGACGCCAAGGAGCTTGGCCCCCTGCCCTCCCGACCGATGTCTTCCGGTTTCGTCGGATTGCAGCCCATCCCGAGGCAGGCGACGTACGCCTGTTCCGAAGCTCCGGCACGACCTCGTCCGAGCGGAGCGTCCATGTCTATTGCGACCTGAGCTTGTACGATTTGGCCGCCCGCACGGCAGCACGTCGGATGCTTTTTCCGGATGTCGCCGCACTGCGGCTGGTCATGCTGGCTCCGCACGAGGACGAAGCCCCGGACTCGTCGCTCGAATACATGCTGACCCGATTCTCAAAATGGTTTGGGACCGAATGCACCTGGGCCTGGCGCCGGGGCGTTCTGGACCTCGATCAACTCACAGCCGTGCTCCGAAGCGCAGAGGCTTCCGGGGAGCCGATCGCATTGCTGGGCACTTCGTTTGCTTTCGTGCACGCCGAGGACGGGCTTGCAAATCAGCGCTTCGAGCTCGCGGCGGGGAGCCGAGTCATGCAAACCGGCGGTTACAAGGGCCGTTCGCGCGAGGTGGATTCCGAGGTGCTGCTAGAGGCGATCAGCGATCGGTATGGCGTCGCCACCCCCTGGGTCATCAACGAGTTTGGAGCGACCGAGCTCAGCTCCCAGATGTACGAGACTACCCTGCGTGACGCGATCGAAGGCTCCGCTGGGCTCCGGAGGCTCTGGGTTCCGCCCTGGGTGCGCGCGACGCCGGTCGACCCGGACACGCTGCTGCCGGTCGAAGGCAACGCCGTCGGGATTCTTCGAATCGACGACACAGCCAATTTGGATTCGGTTTGCTGCATCCAAACCGCCGACCTCGCTCAGCGCGTCGATGACGGTATCGTCGTGCTCGGGCGAGCACCTGGCGCCACCGCGCGAGGCTGTTCGCTTGCGGCAGACCAGGCCCTGGGGGCGCGGTGACCGACGATGCCACGGCGATTCGGAGTCGTGCTGCCGCGGTGCTGCATGCAGGGGAAGCGCTTCGCGCCGCGAGCAGCGACGAACGAGCCCTCTGGTTAGTCGAAGCGGCCAAGGCCCTGTCACGGCAAGTGGAGTCGATGGGCGCGCAACTATCCGGCGCAACAGGCCTGAGCGTTCCAATGGTCCATTGGGCGAGCCGAACGACCCTCGATACGGTTCGGGAGGACCGCTTGCTCGCCCTCGGGCGGGAAGCCCACTCCGAGCGCGAGCAAGCGCTCGAGCCCATTTCCATGCTCGCCGTCATCCTGGCGGGCAACGTGTTCACCGCCTCGGTCCGAGGCATCGTCGTTCCGCTCCTCCTGGGCGTTCCCGTCCTGGTCAAAGCTTCTTCGAAGGAAACCATGTTCCCGGCGATGCTCAGGGACGCGCTGCGGCGCGCCGACTCCAGTCTGGGAGCCGCCGTCGACCTGGTGGCGTTCCCGGGGGGCGACGTCGAGCGTGAAGCCGCCCTCGTCGAGCGAGCGGAGGCGGTTTCGGTCTACGCAAGCGACGAAACCGTCGCGGCGATGGCGGCCCGCCTCGGCACGGACGCGCTCATCTGTCACGGGCACGGAGTGAGCGCGGCGTACTGCGGCGCCCGCGCACTCGAGGAGGTTCGGCTCGCTGACACCATTGCCGGCCTGTCACTCGACCTCTGCGCCTACGACCAACGCGGATGCCTCTCGCCGCAGCTGCTCTACGTCGCACAAACCGACCGCCCAACGGTCTTGGACTTCGCGCAGCGTTTGGCCGCCGACGGCCTCGACCCGATGAGCAACGCAGTTCCGCGGGGCCCTCTGCCCGCATCGGTGGGCGCCGAACAGGCGCAGTGGCGCGGAATTGCCGAGGTCGAAGGCACCCTGATCCGCGGCGCCAGCTACGGGCTAGCGATTCGCGGTTCCCAATCCATTCGCTGGAGCCCCGGCTATCGAAACATGACGATTGTACCGGTCAGCGGGATAGACGAGGCCCTCAGGGCAATGGAACCGATCGGCTCGCGCCTGAAGTGCGTCGGCGCAGATCCCGCGTCGATCTCCGAAGTCCGAGCCCGGCTTCGCCAAAGCCAGACGCTCAGTGCGTACGCCTGCCCACTCGGGACCATGCAGACGCCCGCCCTGGGTGCGCCCGCGGACGGAATGCCGATCTGGCATGGGCTTCTTCGGCCCCAGAGCCTGCGGAAATCGGACTAGACGCCGATGAAGAGCCGTTGCCCGAAGTTGCGTTCGAGCTTGGCGCCAAAGATTTTCGAGGCAGCTCCCTCGATGTCGTACTCGATGCGCTTGAAATGAAACGAGCGAGTGTCGCTATCGTAGACGGTGTAGCTTGCGCGATTGTCGTAATCACGAGGCTGGCCGACCGAACCGACGCTAACGATGTACTTGACGCCGTCCTCGAGCGTGAAGTCTTCGGGCGGCAGCTCTTGCACGTCGCCGGGTCGAAGCGCGAACACTTTGCACAGATGCGAGTGACCAATGAACGTGATGTGACCGAGCTCATTCCACATCGGAAGGCACTCGGCGGCCTGGTCAGGCGCAAAGATGTACTCGAACTCCTCGAGTCTCACCGGCGAGCCATGGCATAGGTCGACACCAGTCCCTTCCACGATGTGCTTGTACGGAAGCTGCTTGAGCCAGGCCATGTTCTCCGGCGTCAGTGAGCGCGCATGCAGGTCGAGCGCCTGGCGGGCCGCCTCGTAGTAGTACGAGTAGTCCATCCGGCCGGCGACCGCGGCGTCGTGGTTGCCGAGGATGGTGACCTCGGCCACGTCCCGCACGATGTTCGCGCACTCGTTCGGACTCCCGCCGTAGCCGACGACGTCGCCCAAGCAGTAATAGGTGTCGATATCCTCGCTGCCGTACGCCTCCATGACGGAGGACATGGCTTCGAGGTTCGCGTGTACATCGCTAAATATGCCGAGCCGCATGATTGGTTCGTCGCTTATCCCTAATCGTCCATGTTACACGAAAGCCCTGGGACGGTCGAAGTACCGTGCATCTGGGAGAGCTCCGTCAGAGCTGCCCAATTTGCCTGAATCTGCGACTCGGAGAGGCGTTGATCGGACGCCGCGGACACGTTTTGCTCGAAGTTCCGCTGCAGGGTAGCCACCAGCTCCTTAGCGCTCGGGGCCAGGCCAAACCGAACCGCCTGGTGCAATAGCTCGTTGGAGATCGCCAAGCCGAAACCAGCAGCATCCGAAATGACCCTGCGCCTCGAAAGCTCGAACACCGTCCTCGGGACACTCAGGACCAGAAGCGCGTCCTCGATCTTCTCTGCGCCGCTCCAGGCCTCGAGGCGCTGCAATCGGCAAAGTGCTTCTGCTGCGCTCGATGCCGCGGGCTCTAGCAAAAATGGGTGCTCGACCCGATCGACGGGAGGCGGCGTCAGGCGGCAAGCTTCGACCGCTCGCTCCCAGCGATCGCGCGGCGCTTGGGGAGCGAGCTCGGTGCGACCGATGATCAACTTCGTGTTGGCCGCGCGAGGTGCTTCGAGGCGAAATGCTCGCAGACGCATCCGATCGTCGCCGTACACGACGACCGTCGCGCGAAAATCGCGTCGCAGCAGCTCTAGGATTCGGCCGTCTGCAGAGCGCCCCGGATTGAGATACGCGCGCCGAACCGAGTTGGTCCGCGCGTCCGTCAGCGCGAGGACACAAATCGGCAGTTGGTCGACCGTCTTGAGCTGAATGAGGAGGTCGCTACTCGCCTCGGCAAACGCGTCGTGCTCGCCGGCCTCCACCTGGACGAAGACCCATAGTTCCTCGTCATCGATCAGCGGAGCGAGGTCGGTGGAAGTGTGACCCCAGAATCCAGCCGGCGGCAGCAAGCTCGCAAGACCTGGGTATTGACGCGAAATCAAGGAGGACCCATCCACCGGCTCGAGCTCCGCGAGCTCGACCTCCATCGTCTCCGAATCGTCGACGTAGCGGCGCAGGCCATGGCGGCCATACACGATGACGAAGTGCCGGACGTAGTCGGGCACGTCTTCCTCGTGCTCCTTCATCAACGAATCCAGGAGCTTCGCGCGCTCCGAAAGCTCACGGCCACGGGCCGCGTGGGGAACCACGAGGACGAACTGCTCGGCGCTGGGGTCATGGTAGATGAACGGCACATCGATGACTTCCCCGTCGTCGAGGCGCTGCAAGGTGCCCTGGAGCGCGGCCTGGCTCAACTCGGGATTCTCCGCGACATTGACGACCCGAAATACCTCGACTTCGGTCGGCTGGCGGCCCGGGCGGAACACACGAATCCGTTCCTTGCGAGTGCGCCCCGAGGGCCCAAGGTAACCAGAGCGGCCGCTGTACGGTTGCTGGGTCAACGGGGAATCCAAGCTCGGGCCTAGTGCATTCGTCGGCCGATGGCTAGTTCGGCGAAGCAGGCTATTGTCCGGCCGCGATGGAAACCAACAATCTCGTGATGGACCTCACCGTGGCCTGCGTGACCTCGGTCAAGAACGCGACCGGGATGGACCTCGACATGACCCAGGAGACGCTCCCGATTCTCGACCACTACGCAGGGCTCGTCGACTACCCGCGTGACGAGCTCGTCTCCTTGCTCGCCCCTATGAGCGGCGCGTATCTGGGCGAGCTTCTCCGGCGCCAATTCGAAGACGGGGACTGGGTCACCGACCCCGATGACTACACGGTCTGGCGCCTGCGTTTCGAACTATGCTCCCTGAGGTTCAATCCGATCGGCATCGCGCTCGAGGTGCTCCTGGGCCAAGACCTGCCCAACTGGGGCGCCGAGCTGCAAACCGCGCCGGAGGATCAGCTCCGGATCAAGAGGGCGCTCGAGGTCTACGGCGATGTCCGAGATCGGGACTACTACACATTCAGCATGCGTTTCGAAGCCATCGAACAAGCGTATCTGAGTTTGCTCAATGATCCCGAAGGCATGGCCCCGCAGCCTTGACATGGAACCGCCGGCCTCCATATTTGCCCAAGCTCTTGGAAACACACGAGTTTTCGAGCTCTCCACGTGACGGATTCACAAGCACCAGTAGTCGATCAACCCGGATGCGGCGACTTGCTGACCACCGGGGACATGGCGCGCCTCAGTGAGAGCACGCTTCGTACGGTGCGCTTCTACGAGCAGGAAGGCCTGATCGAACCCGAACGGCGAAGCGCCTGCGGTCATCGACTCTTTTCGGGACGTGAGTTGATGAAACTGCAACTGGCCCTAGACCTCCGCGAGGCGGGCCTGTCGCTGCAGAACATCAAAGATCTGTTTTGCCTCAAGTCCGATTGCGACTGTCCTGAAGAAGCCAGCCAACGGATGTCTCACGTGTTGACCGAGCAAATCGACACAATGCAACAGAAGATTGCAAAGCTCCGAAAGCTGCGGGAGGAGCTGACCGCAATGGTATCCGTACTGACAGAATGCCAGTCTTGCGACGAGGGGAACTTCCCTATCGCTTGCGACAATTGCGACGTGCTCGGAAGCCCGCAGTTGCCCAGAGCGCTGCAGGTGCTCTGGCACGAATCCTGATAGAGGCGTCGATGGATTGGCAACCGAGCACTCCCTTGTCAGCTGAGGAGCTGACTAGACTCCCGGTGTTTCCTCTGCCGCGGGTCGTCTTCTTTCCCGGGACCGCCCTGCCGCTTCACTTGTTCGAGCCCCGCTACACGGAGATGATCGAAGACTGCCTGCAAAGCGGCTGCACCGCGATGGCCGTGGCATTGCTCGCCCCCGGTTGGGAAGACCAGTACGACGAGAAGCCTGCAATCCACGAGATCGCGGGCGCGGGCCGCATCGTCGCACATCAGGCGCGAGCGGATGGTACCCACGACGTGATTCTGCACGGCCTGAACCGAGTTCGGCTCCACGAGCTTCCGAACCAAGATCATGCCTATCGCTGCGCCCGCGCGGTGCCGATCGAGGATTCAGGCAGCACGACGCCTTCCGACATGCTCGCCATGATGGCCTGCGCAACGCGAGTGGCGGCCAAGGTTCGGCAGAGACAGCCGGATTTTGCCTTACAGGTTTCGGCGGAGCTGAGCCCGGCTCGCGCGGCAGACGTCATCGCAGACCAGCTCGTCGTCAGTCCGGAGGAGCGACAGCGGATTCTCGAGACGAGCGACATCAAACGCCGCGTTGACCTGGTAACCGAGTCGGTTGCATCGCTACTTGCGCAGCTATCCGATGCACATGTGCCGTCCTAGCTCGGATGGAACCACGGCCCGGCCTGTGGTACCGAAGCTTGCCCCATGAGCGCTTCAAGCCAACACCAGCCCACGGTAGAGCGATATGCCGAAGCGGATTTGCCCACGCGATTTGGGCCGTTTCGTGTGGTGGTGTATCGGGAGCTCGACGGGGACAAGGAACATCTGGCAGTGATCGCCGGCGAGGTCGAAGCTGCGGACGACCTGCTGGTCCGGGTGCACAGCGAGTGCCTGACCGGCGAGGCGCTTCACTCCCTGCGCTGCGACTGCCGCGACCAGCTCGACCTGGCGCTCGAACGCATCCAGATCGCCGGGAACGGCGCAATCATCTACCTGCGGCAAGAGGGCCGCGGCATCGGACTTGGCAACAAGATTCGCGCTTACGCCAAACAGGACGAAGGACTCGACACCGTAGACGCGAATCTGGCGCTTGGCTTCGAGGACGACCAGCGCGGCTACCAAGTCGCTGCGGACATGCTCCGCGACCTCGGCGTTCGCTCGGTGGCCCTGATGACAAACAACCCCCGCAAGGTGCAGGGCCTCGAGAGCGGCGGCATTCGAGTCACACGCCGCGAACCCCACGAAGTCGAAGTCCACGAGCACAACCGGGACTACTTGAAGACCAAGCAGGACCGCCTGGGGCATCTCGGCACCAACGGCGACGACTAACCGACCCCCGCGCTGGCACTTGCACTGCCACTGCCCTACCCTCGCCCTGTGACCAAGACACAACTCCACAAGCTGTTCATCTTCATCATCGCGGTTTGCACGCTCGCTGCCTGCAGCAAGACCACAACCAGCATCCCTCAAAGCTACCGGAACCCCGGCTACGAGCAGACAGTCTTCAAGAAGCTGTTCGTCATCGGAGTCGCCGAGAACGATGAGAGCCGACAGGCGTTTGAGAACGCCTTCGCTCAGGCGATCGTGGCGCAAGGAGGTTCCGCTGAGGGGAGTTGGAGCCACTTGCCCAAAAGCGATCAACTCACCGAAGACGAGATCCGAGCTGCGGTCAGGGCCGGCGGCTTCGATGGCGTGCTCATCACCCGCCTGCTGAGCGTCGACGAGAGCAAGGACTACACGGCACCGTCGACCTACAACAACCCGCAAACGAGATACTACCCAGGCGGTGGCGGGATGTACGGATATGGCTTCTACGGGTTCTACGGCACGACCTACGCCGAGGTACATACGCCGGGCTACTTCGACACGAGCACGACGATTCGACTGGAAACCAGCCTCTACTCATTGGCCACCGACGGTCTGGTCTGGACGGGCCAATCGGACACTGTGGACCCTTCGTCGATCCCCGACGCCCGCGCGTCGATGACTGCGGCCGTCGCGAAGAAGCTCAAAGACGAGAAGCTCATTCCGTAGCGCCGCCTCAGTCCAAGGGGGCCGAGCTTTCGAAAGCTGAGGCTTGCTGGCCTTGGCAAGACGACTGCCGTACCCTTACCACGTGACCAGCAATCAACCCCTTAGAGCACTCATCTTTCTCATCGCAGCTTCTGCCCTCGCCGCCTGCAGTTCGACCAAAACCAGCATCCCACTGAGCTGGCGCAACCCGGCCGTCGAGCAAGCTACGTTCAAAAAGCTTTTCGTCATCGGCGTCGGTGAGAACGACGGAGGACGACGGTTGTTCGAGGACACCTTTGCCAAGTCACTCTCGGAGCAAGGCGCGGCGGCACAGGCGAGCTGGGGCCTCTTGCCGCAGAGCACCCGACTCAGCGAGGAGCAAGTCCGAACTGCGATTGAGGGCGGCAACTTCGACGGCGTGCTGATCACCCGACTGCTCGGCGTCGACCAGAAGGAGCAATACGTCCCCCCCTCCACCTACACGGTTCCGAGCAGCTACCACGGATATGGGTACTACGGCTACTACGGCGCCAGCTACGACGTCGTCCACCAGCCCGGCTACTTCAAGACCAACACCATCTTCCGCTTGGAAACCAACCTCTACGCAGTCTCCAACAGCGAGCTGGTCTGGTCCGGCCAATCCGAAACGCTCAACCCCGATTCTCTCGGCGACGTGATCGACTCGATGACGGCAGCGGTTGCAAAGAAGCTCAAGGCGGAGAAGCTCATTCCTTAGGGGAACGCGATCCCGGTCCCTCACACTGACGCTGGCACTGGCACTGGCACCTGCTCCCCAAGACAGCGGGCGGCAGCGCGAGCCCCTACTTCAATTTTAGTCCTCCGACTGCTGCCGCATCAGCTCCGCCTGATGATGGCTTCTCAGCGATGTGAATAGCCCGGTGAGATCACCCTGTATGACCTGGTCGAGGTTGTGCAGGGTCAGCTGGATGCGGTGGTCGGTGATTCGGTTCTGCGGGTAGTTGTAGGTTCGGATCTTTTCCGAGCGCTCGCCCGAGCCGACCATGCTTCGACGCTCCGAGCTGATCGCGCTGGCCTGTGCTTCCCGCTCGATGTCCAGCAACTTGGCTGACAGGATCTGCATCGCCTTGGCCTTGTTCTGATGCTGGGAGCGCTGCTGCTCGGAGCGCACCATGATGCCGCTCGGGATGTGCTTGATCTGCACGGCGGAGAGCGTCCTGTTGACGTGCTGGCCGCCCGGACCGCCAGCGGCAGTCGCGCTGATCTCCAAGTCTTTCGGGTCGATCCTGACCTCGTCGACATCATCCACCTCGGGCAGAACCGCAACCGTCGCCGTCGAAGTGTGGATGCGACCCTGCGACTCCGTCGTTGGAACGCGCTGAACCCGGTGTACGCCTCCCTCAAAGCGAAGGCGCGAATAGACATTGTCGCCTGAGACGGTAGCGATGACTTCCTTGAGACCGCCGGCAGACGCTTCGCTCAAGGACATGACCTCGACCTTCCACCCCTGCGTCTCCGCGTATCGCGAATACATGCGGAAAAGGTCTGCCGCAAAGAGAGCCGCCTCCTCTCCACCGGTGCCGCTGCGAATCTCGAGTATGGTGTCGCGCTCGTCGTTTGGATCCTTGGGCAGCAACAAAACGTTGATCGCGGCTTCGAGCTGTCCGCGTTCTTCTTCGAGCGCCGGAATCTCCTCGGCCGCGAGCTCGCGCAGGTCGGGGTCGGAAAGGGCTTCCTTGTGACCAGCAATGTCCTCGGCAACCTGACAGTAGCGAGCGTAGGCCTCGACGATTTCTTGGAGATCCGCGCGCTCTCTACTCAAGCCCGTATACCGCTTCGCATCCGACGCCACGTTGGGCTGGCAAAGCAGCTCTTCGATCTCTCGGAAGCGAGCCGATAGCGACTCGAGCTTGTCTGCAGGCAACATGTTTAGACAGCGCGGGAGGCGGCCAAGGAGCCGTCCGCACTCAATACTTCCCTGAATCGGTCGAAGCTCGCAAAGACAATCGGTTCTTCGCCGTGAGGGACCTCGTCCCGGATGCGCTCGCGCCAGGCAGCGGTTTCCATGGCGGCGATGGCGATTTCGACTTGGTCGTCGTCAGGCTGCCGGGTGGTGATCTTCTGAAAGAGAAAGCCCGGATAGAGCACCACTCGTCGCCAACCCGTCGTGCAAAACCGGGCGCTGAGCCGCTGGAACTCGTAAGAGATGGCAGCGATGATGGGCAACAGCCCGATGCGCATCAGAAGCAGGGAGGCCTGCCCGAGCCAGCCTTCGACGTCCGGCATGAGCAGCGGCGCGGCGAGGGAACCGAGGATGATCGACACGACGATCACGACGACGAGAAAGGTCGTCCCGCAGCGCGGATGAAGCGTGGTTTGCGCCTGCACGTTCTCGACTGTCAGCGGCAGGTTCTTCTCGTACGCGTGAATCGTCTTGTGTTCGGCCCCGTGATACTGAAACAGACGCCGAACATCGGGGATGCGACTAATCGCAAACAGGTAGCCGACGAAGATCAAGAGCTTGAACCCGCCGATCAGGACGTGAAACGCTGTGTCGGTGAGACCCAGGTCCCAGCCTGCCCCCTTGGCGGCCAAGCTTGCGAGAAACTGCGGCAAGGCGACGAAGAGTCCGAGCGCGAGCACGGTCGAAATGACCACGGCGAGCCGCCCCGAGCCCTCGTCCTGCGCGAGCTCTTCTTCGGTCATCTGCTGCTCCGCCGAGAACTGAAGAGCGGAGAAGCCCATCGTCATCGACTCGACCAGCATCGCGACACCGCGGAAGCCCGGAAGCTTCCAGAGCTTCTTCGACCAGGCCGAACGGTACGGCCCTTCGCGAAGCGCAATCGATCCGTCGGGCCGACGAACGGCGACAGTCAGACACGCTGGAGCGCGCATCATCACCCCTTCGATGACCGCCTGTCCACCAATGTAGGGCTGGGCCATCGTGGCCAGTATGGCGCCCTTACGGGGCAAGACCGCCTAGTTGTCGGCGGGCGCTTCGGGCGCCGCCTCGGCCTTGTTCACGGCTTTCTTCGCGTACTTCTTGCGGAAGCGCTCGACGCGTCCCGCTGTGTCCACCAGCTTCTGCTTGCCCGTGTAAAACGGGTGGCATTCCGAGCAGATGTCCACCTGTTCGATGCTCCGGGTCGAGCGCATCTGGAACGAGGCACCACAGGCGCAGTGCACCGTCAGCGTGTTGTATTCAGGATGGATGTCGGATTTCATTGCAGTCGTGCTCCGTCGCTAAGCGAGGCCGGCGTATGTAGCCTAGGAGTCCTCGGACGGCAAATCATCGGGCCGGCCCGCCGCAGGCGCAAGGCCGAACTCCAAATAATCGCATCATATCAATCGCTTAGGCGTTTCTTGTGCTCTTCGGCCGAGGGCAGGCTTTCGTCAACGCTTTCAGTTTCGACGATTTCGACCCGGACACGTGGGCCGGACGCATCGACGATCTCGCGGAAGAGGTAGTGGATCTCTCCGTCGTCGGTGACGCGCATCGAGACGCGGACCTCGTCAACCAGGCTGTCGAGCAAGGCTTCGGCTTCCGAGCTCATGACCCGGAGATCCTTGGCCACGTCAACCACGCGCAGCGTGCCGCCCTGCTTCTCCGCCAGCGCAAAAAGGCGCTGTTCCGAAATCGTGCTTTCGAGCCTCTTCGCGCGCTGATTGAAGCGACGGCTCTCCCAAAGACTCAATCCGCCGGTTGCTACACCACCGCCAGCAATCACGGCAGCAACGGCCAAACCCGCGGCCGTGCCAGTCGCCGCTGCAACGATCCCACCGACGAGCAGCCCTGCGCCCAGGGCTGCAACGCCGGCGATGTAAAAGCCGATGGACCAGCCTCGCGCGATGCGGGCTTTCGAGTGAATGCTTCGTAGACGTCGGCGCATGTGGGACAATAGCTCTAGCGCCGACCACCCCCGGTATTCAAGCCTCCGGTTTTCCCGCGCCTAGCGGCGAGCCTTTTGCCAAGTTAAGTTGCGCTCGTGACGATGAAATCGAAGGGAACCACGCGCTTCGTCCTCGCGGCATCGCTCTTGGCCGTAACGATCGTCGTGGCAGGATGCGCGACGAGCAAACCTCAGGCTGAGACTACGCCCGAGAAAGCCTCAGCTCCGCCAAAACCACCATCCCAGGCTTCGGTAGCCCCAAAGCTGGTCGTGTTGATCGTGCTCGATCAGCTCGGCTCCTGGGTGCTCGACCAGCAATTGCAGCTTCTTCCGAGCAACAGCGTGATTCGCAGGGCCTATGAAGACGGCGCGGCTCACACCGCGGAGTTTCCGTACGCGTCCACGCAGACTGCGCCCGGGCACGCTTCGCTCACCACCGGAGTTCCACCGGCGGTGCACGGAATTGTCGCAAACGCCGTCTACGACCCGGAGCTCGGATCGCGGCGAACCGTCGACGACCGAAAGCATGCGGTGCTCGGCAATCCGAACCGCTACGTAAGCCCGACGCAACTTCGCGCCGAAACCGTCGGCGACATCCTGCACCGCGAGAGCAACGCGAAAGCGCGCATCGTAGGTATCTCGATCAAGGGTCGCTCGGCAGTGCTTCCGGTGGGCAAGACGCCAGACCATGCTGTCTTCTACGACGCGGTGGCTCGCTCGATGACGACCTCGACCTATTACGCATCGAAGAAGTCTCTCCCGGGATGGCTCCGGGACTTCAACAGGGCAAACCCGGTAGAGCTGCTGCTCCAAACTTGGGAGCCGGCAGATCCGCGCAAGCTCGAGTCGCAGCTCGGCCCCGATACGTCACCTGGCGAGATGTACCCGGCGTTCCCGCACGATCCGCGGGAGGCACCGGACCCCTGGTACGCGTTCGCCGGCACGCCAGACGCGAGTGAGTACTTGATGGCGGCCGCCTATGCTGTGGTGAAGGCCGAACAAATGGGCACCGACGAAGTGCCCGACTTCCTGGCACTCGGAATCTCCGGTACCGACATCGTCGGCCACATTTGGGGGCCGCAGTCCTGGGAGTACGCGGACAACTTGCAGCGCATCGACCGCGCGCTGACGCGATTCGTGAAGCTTCTACAGGCTCGTGGACCAGTGGCTTTCGTGCTCACCGCGGATCACGGAGTCGCCGAGCTTCCCGAGCGCGCCCAGGCGGAAGGCAGGAAGGGCGGCCGGTTGCACGCGAAGGCGCTGATCGACGCCGCGGAACGAGCGGCAGACACAGCCTTGGGAGAAGGGGACTGGATCGCCGGCTACGTCTCCCCCTTGTTTACCTACACCGCCGATGGCAAGGCGCGACACAAAGAGCTCACCAAGGTGCTGCGGAAGACCATGCCTCAAATCGAAGGCGTCGAGGCCGTATACGACGCGCGGAACCCCGCGGAGCTGCGAGCGAGTGGCAAGAAGATCGAGCGACTCGTCGGCGCGTCCCTCCCGGACGACTCGGCGGCGGAACTCTATCTCGTCACCGAGCCGGGCTGGTTCGACGGGCTTTCCGAGCTCGGAGGGACCAACCACGGAACCCCCTGGGACTATGACCGTCGCGTGCCCGTCCTGATGTGGGGCACCGCCATCGAGCGCCGGACCAGCGAGGAGACACTGGACGTGCTCCGCGTCGCCACCACACTCGCCGCGCTGCTCAACATACCCGCTCCCCCCGGCGCACCAAGCGAGCCACTGCCGGGTGTCATGCGACTGCCCGATTGACTATGCTGCGCGCATGAAGATCGCAATCGCACTCGGAAAGGTGGTCGTGTTGGCTGGGTGGGCCTGGGGCATTCTCTCGTTCATCGCGCCGGCATCCGTGCCGCAGGCAGGCGTCGGACAAACCCTGTTCCTGGGTCTGTTGGCCGTGCACGCAGCCGAGGCCCTCATCTTCGCCAAGAGCCTGGCCGCCGAAGACGGCGGGTCGCTGGGCGGCCACATCGGCAAGCTCCTGGTTTTCGGCTACTTCCAGGTCTTGGACGTTCGTTACGGCTGAGGTTTGCGGCGCCGAGCCGATGGGCAATAACTGAGCGATGGGCCAGAAACGAATTCACCTCGTCGTCCGCGGTCGCGTCCAGGGCGTGTACTTCAGGGCCACCGCGCAGCGTGAAGCACGGCAGCACGGCTTGAGTGGCTGGGTGAAGAACCGAAGCGACGGCTCGGTCGAGATCGTCGCCGAGGGCGAAGAGGACGACGTGAAGGACTTCTTGTCCTGGGCGCACGCAGGCCCGTCGACGGCACGAGTGGACGCCGTCGACGTGCGCTGGCGAAGTTACACCGGCGAATACACGGACTTCAGAATCACTCGCTGATTTCAGACGGGATTGGCCGAGCGTCCGCCGAGCGCCGTGGGAGCAGTCGAAGTCGGGGTCACGCTTTTGGGCCGATAGATGATCCCTGCAGGAACATCTTCGTAGTCGACCGCCGGACTCCGATAGGTGCCCACCAGGCGATCCCAGAACGTGAAGTACTGGCCCAAGTTGAAGTCGCTGTACCAGTGATGGAGCGTGTGGTGGTCGGTGTAGTTGAGCCAGGGCCAGCGAAAGAAGCTCACGCGATCGTGAATGCAGACCGCCCAGAGCGTCACGAAAGTCACAGAGGCGACGTAGACACCGGCATGCAGCGGGAAAAAGAACGCCGCGATATGATGGGGGACGGCCTGCAGAAACGAGTCCATTGGATTGAACGACAGTGCCGAATAGGGCTGCGGCACTTTGTACACATGGTGGCGCCCGTGAACGTACTTCCAGAGCCAGGGCACGCGGTGAAACGCATAGTGGGTCCAGTAGATCAGCGTTTCGGTGAAGACCAGCAGCAGAATCACCTGCGCAAACATCCAACCCCAGCCGTGGTCGCTGACGTCGTAGTACATTTGCGAGTAGTTCTTCGCGATCAGCAGGTGGATTGGAAGCATCAGGAGGCCGTTGCCGACGATCCCGATGACCACCCACTTGATGGCGGACTTCATCTCCTTGGGATCGAGCTCGTAGTCCGGGTGGAAGCGCGCCTTGAACTTCTTGAAGTAGAGGTAGTACGCCACCGAGGCGATGGTGAAGAAGTACAGCATCCCGCCACCGGCGAAGACGAGAAACATCACGGTGGGCGTGTCCGGCAGACCTAGCAATTTCGCAATCACAGGCACTTTAATATCGGTTTCGGGCGTCTTGTAAAGAGATTGACCCGAGGTCGCGGGGCCTGCATGTGCTCGGAAATGCAGGCTTTTTTATCAATTCGGAGTTCGGCTCAACCGTTCGCCTGAAGTTGCTTACCGTTCAACCTGGGCTGAGTACCGTTCACCCGGTTTTTCGGTCCGCAATGGGGGATGAGCCTACATTGCCGGTCGGGAAGGAGCCGCGCGCCCCTTCATAGGAGAACGACCGTGGTTGAGAACTACCGATTCCCTGGCATTCCTGTTGGTTGGTACACCGTGGCCACCTCGAAAGAGGTCCGCGCGGGCCAGATCCTGCCGATGAAGTATTTCGGCGAGGAGCTCATCCTCTACCGAACCGAGTCCGGCGAAGCGCGGCTCACGGGCGCGTACTGCCCGCACTTGGGCGCGCATCTTGGCGCTGGCAAAGTGGAAGGCGAGAACCTCCGATGCGCGTTTCACGGCTTCGAATTCGGCGGTGACGGCCGCTGCGTGAAAACCGCCTACGGCAAGGGAGTGCCTCGCAAGGCCAAACTCTCAACCTGGCCGCTGCGCGAGCACAACGGCTACATTTTCGCCTGGTACCACCCCGAAGGGAAGCAGCCTGATTGGGAGGTCCCGGTCTTGCCGGGCCCGGCCGAAGGCTGGACGGCGTTCAGCACTCGGACGATGGAGGTCAATAGCCACCCCCAGGAAACCAGTGAGAACAGCGTCGACATTGGGCACTTCGTTCAGGTGCACGGCTTCGGCGGCGCCTGGACCGAAGGAGACCTCGAGATCGACGGCCATCTGTTGAAGGGCGCCTACGGGATTCAATATCCGCTCGGCGGTAGGGTTCACTTCATCGCCAAGTTCCGCGTCGAGGTCCACGGGCTCGGATACTCGCTGGTGCGCGTGAGCATCGAGCGCTTCGGCATCGAGATCAATCTGTTGGTGATGTCGAGCCCGGTCGACCAGGGCAAGATCATCCTGCGCACCGCATCGGCGGTGAAGCAGGTCGGAGTGCGACCGATTGCACACCTCGTCCGCAGCGCAGCCACCTGGGGCCTCAACCGAGAGGTCGGCCAGGACGCTCCTATCTGGGAAACCAAGCGCTACGTGGAAAAGCCCATTCTCGCCGAGGGCGACGGACCGATCGGGGAGTACCGACGGTACTGCAAGCAGTTCTACCCGAAGCAGCAAGCAGCGCAGGGCCCCCGACTCCCCGTAGTCGCGGCCTGAACGCGAACACGGTCCTAGGCGCTCGCGTGGGGGCGGCGGGGTGGGGCTGAAGGGTTCACCTTCCCACGAAACACGTTTCGTTCGTGGCCGTGCGTATCCGGGAGCACGGATCCGCGCTCCCCACCTCGGCGCCCAATCGCTGGCACCGCCGCTGACACTGGCACTGGCACTGAAACCTACCCCGGCGCTGACATCAACGTTCGGAGGGACCCGGTTCTTACTGGCTGATGATCTGCGCCCAGCGCGCCATGCGCGATTGCAGCTCCCCTTCGAGATAGGCGTCATTCACTCCGAGACGCTCGCAGCTGTGCGCCGCTCGCATCATGATATCGATGAATCGATCCTGGCGTTTCACTGCATCCATTTGATCAGCGCTTCCCCGGAGGAGAATGATCCCGTTGAGGTCGCCTCCCGTAGGGTTGAAGAGAATCGGCTCGAAGCTCTCGATCGCGCCTTCGCTTTGCAGGGTGCCGTAGTACTCCAAGGACTGCCCAAAGATCGAAAGCGCCTGTTGCTCGCGTCCCGGTACCACGCGATCCCATCGAATTACAATTGCTGCGTCCACCATCGTCTTGCTCCTTTCCAACGACGAGCGCCCACCACCCGTCGAGGGATCTAGGACGCTACGCCTCGAAACGGTTCTTCGATATACGCAATTGTTCTTAGCAACTCGTGTCGTCGTTCACGTCCCTCGTCAGGGTTCCGCACTCGTGGTCACTGACGAGTCACGTCCTCCCTATTTGGTAACGAGCAGCGGGCTCTGCCATCATGAAGACATGAAGGGGTCGCTTTTCGTTCCTCGCGTCCTATGGGTGGCCTTGTTCACTTCGACGCTGATCTACCTCGTCGTTCTCGAGCTCGTTGAAGTACAGAGCAGCGCGAGCTGGGAGACACTCGTCTACCCACTGGCTTTCATTGCCGTAACGACGGGCGGCGCGAGCCTGCTTCTACCAAGATTCATGCACAAGCAGAGCCAGTCCGGTGACTCGGCGAGCCAGAAGCAGAGCCGTTACCTCAGTACGCTCGTCCTAGCGCTAGCCCTGGCAGAAAGCGTCGCGATCTTCGGTCTTGTCCTCGGCTTCCTCGGCGCCCCCGCCACAGTCGTCGTGCCGTTCTTCGCAGTCGCCTGGATTCTGATGGTCATCGGGTTCCCTACGCAGGAGAAGTTCGACCGGCCAAGCACGTAACCGCTGACCGCCAAGCCGCAATTCACAGCTGCGCGAACCCGAAAACAGGAGCACGACCGCCTTCCGCGCTGCCGCCCCGTGAATATCGGAGCAAGCAAACGGGAAGCGGACTCGCGAGCTGCGGAGCGCTGAATACGGCGCTAGCTAGGCCAGGAACTCGATCAGGGACATCGGAGCGTTGTCTCCGCGTCGGCGGTTCACCTTGATGACTCGGGTGTAGCCGCCGCCCTTGTCGGCCTTGGCGCGCTCTAGGTAGCGGGGCGCCAGGTCGGTGAAAAGCTTGTGGATGAGGTCGACCTCTTCAACGGTGCCATCGGCATTGGTCTTGACAAGCTGCTTCGGGAGGAAGCGGGCCACTTGGCGCCGAGCGTGCAAGCGCCGGGACAAAATGCGCTGGCGCTCTGCCTCGTCCTTCACCTTCGACACATCGACCGTGAGGTCGTCACCGAGCCGAATCGCCTTGGTCAGCAGTCGCTCGGCGATTCGCCGAAGCTCCTTCGCCTTTGCGTCGGTCGTCTTGATCTGCTCGTGCAACACCAGATTGCCCGCCATGTTCCTGAACATGGCTCGGCGATGGCTGGTGTTGCGACCGAACTTTCTGCCTGCCTTTTGATGCCTCATGACGACTTACCCGCGACCCATCTCTAGCTACGTTACTGGTTGGCTTGCTGTGTCTTCCAACGCTCGAGCATTTGCGACCAGTGGTCGATCTGCATGCCGAGGGAAAGACCCATGTCAGCCAGGATTTCCTTGATTTCCTTGAGCGATTTGCGCCCAAAGTTCTTCGTCTTGAGCATCTCGCCCTCGCTCTTCTGCACCAGCTCGCCGATCAACTTGATGTTGGCGTTCTGGAGGCAGTTGGCGGAGCGAACCGAGAGCTCTAGCTCGTCGACCGAGCGGAAGAGGTTCTCGTTGAGCGGCTCTTCGGAGCTCGACTCTTCGACCGGTTCATCATGCTCTTCAAAGTTGATGAAGATCGTGAGCTGGTCCTTGAGGATCTTCGCTGCGTAAGCGACGGCGTCGGCCGGCTTCACAGCGCCGTTGGTCCAAAGCTCGAGCGTGAGTTTGTCATAGTCGGTGATCTGCCCGACACGAGCATTGGTCACC
This sequence comes from uncultured delta proteobacterium, assembly GCA_963842915.1. Taxonomy (GTDB): domain Bacteria; phylum Myxococcota_A; class Polyangia; order Polyangiales; family Houyiibacteriaceae; genus SG8-38. The sequence goes on from CAWJII010000007.1 coordinate 161,490, forward strand.
GCGTAGTTCACCTTGCGAATCGGCGAGAACAGTGAGTCGATGGCGATCGTGCCAATCGGAATTCCGGCTGTCTTGTTGCGGTCGGCCGGCACGTAGCCGTGACCCACGTTGATCGTGAGCTCGGCAGAGAAGCGCCCGTCCTTTGCCAGTGTGCAGATCTTGTGGTCGGGATTCAGGATTTCGATCTGGTCGCTGACCTGGATGTCTCCGGCCGTCACGACGCCAGGGCCCTGCTTGTCGATGCGGACCGTCTGACTGCGCGCTGTATGCGAGCGGACGACGACCTCCTTGAAGTTGAGCACCATCTCGGTGACGTCCTCGACGACGTCCGGAACCGAAGTGAACTCGTGCAGCGCACCGTCGATTTTGACGGCAGTGATTGCGGCCCCCTGTAGGGAGGACAGCAACACTCGGCGCAGCGAGTTGCCCAGCGTAATGCCAAAACCACGCTCGAGCGGCTCTACGACGAACTTGCCGTAGGTGTCGCTGAGCGATTCCTGATCAACAGGGACGGTTCTCGGGCGAATGAGCTCTCGCCAATTGCGTGCGACTAGGGTCGGACTCGTCATCAATTGCCTCCGCAGCCTTCTAAACGCGCCGCCGCTTTGGCGGCCGGCAACCATTGTGTGGAATCGGTGTCACATCGCGAAGCAGGGTAACCCGCATCCCGACGTTCTGAAATGCGCGAAGTGCAGACTCGCGGCCTGCACCGGGACCCTTCACGAAAATCGCGATGGTCTTCATGCCTACGTCCTGCGCCTTGCGGGCCGCGTCTTCTGCTGCGAGCTGCGCCGCAAATGGGGTGCTCTTGCGCGAGCCCTTGAATCCGCGCGCGCCCGCGGTCGACCACGACACCACCTCGCCACCGAGGTCGGTGATGGTGACGATCGTGTTGTTGAAGGTCGACTGGATGTGAGCGATTCCGCTCGTCACGACCCTCTTGGTCTTGCGCTTCTTGCCCTTCGTGGGCTTTGCTTTCGCCTTCGCCATGATCTTAGCGCTTCCTGCTCATTGCGCCGCGCTTGGGTCCCTTGCGGGTGCGGGCATTGGTGTGAGTCCGTTGACCACGACAGGGCAGCCCGCGCCGATGGCGGAGCCCGCGGTAGCAGCCGAGGTCCATGAGCCGCTTGATGTGCATGTTGACCTCACGACGAAGGTCACCTTCGACCTTGAAGTTCTGATCGATGCAATCGCGGATCTTTCTGACGTCATTCTCGTCGAGCTCGTCAGCACGTTTGCTCTCGGGAATGCTCGCAGTCTTGCAAATCTGCTTCGCGTGGTGCGGACCAATCCCATAGATGTACTGCAGCGCAATCACCGTGTGTTTCCGACCTGGGAGGTCGACGCCTGCGATACGTGCCATTCGCTTTTATCCTTGCCGTTGCTTGTGACGGGGGTTGTCACACAAGACACGCACGACGCCCTTGCGGCGCACGATCTTGCACTTCTCACAAATTTTTCTGACGCTTGGTCGAACCTTCATGTCAGCCTCTCCTGGATTCGTCCTCTCGTCGGGTCGTAAGCGGAAATCTCAACCATCACACCGTCTCCCGGTAGGAGCTTCACCGTGACCTGTCTGGCCTTCGTAGACAGTGAAGCGGTAATTTCCACTCCGTCGTCAAGCCTCACTCGGTAAAGCGCCCTCGGTAGCACCTTTTCGATGGTGCCTTGGGTGGTTTTGGCTTCAGTCATCCCGCTCGCTACTCGACCCCTATCGCTTTCCTAATACGTTCCGTAATCTCTTCTAACGATCCGACACCTTCCACACCCTTCACGACGCCCTTGGCTTCGTAGTGGGCGAGCACCGGCTCGGTCTTAGCTTTGTATTCTTCGTACCGCTTCCGAACGACCTCTTCGGTGTCATCCGAACGCTGCACAATCTTGTTTCCCCCGCAGGAGACACACACTCCGTTTTGGGGCGGCGGAGTATAGCGGACGTGATAGGTCTGTCCACAGTCCAAACAGACCCTTCGACCCGTCACCCGATCGACGATGTCGTGGAGCGGAACATCCAGAGAAACCACCCGGTCAATGCGTCGATTGAGCTTTTTGAGGAGGGCGTCGAGCGCCTCCGCCTGAGCGACTGTCCTCGGGTAACCATCGAAGATCGCGCCACTTTTCGCATCATCCTGGGTGAGACGCTTCAGCATCAAGTCGAGGACGAGACTGTCAGGCACCAACTTTCCAGCCGACATGTACTCGTCGAACTGCTTGCCGAGATCCGAGCCAGACTTCCGTTCCGCTCGCATCATGTCGCCGGTCGAAATCTGCGGGATGCCCAGCAGGTCGATCAGGAACTTGGCTTGAGTGCCCTTGCCAGCGCCGGGCGGTCCGAAAAGAAGAAGGTCCATTAGGCGTTCCTCGCTCGAATGCGGGAGCCTTTGCTCCCGGTGAGGCCTTCGTAGTGGCGGGTGATGAGGTGGCTCTCGACCTGCTGTGCGAAGTCGAGGGCAACGCCGACGACGATCATCAGCGAAGTCCCGCCCAGGTAGAAAGGCACGTTCCATCGAGACTGAAGCAGGGTCGGGATCGTGACGACGGCCGCCACGTACAATGCGCCGCCCACCGTGATTCGAGTGAGAACCGCATCGATGTACTCGGCTGTGGCCTTGCCGGGCCGTACGCCGGGAATGAAGGCGCTCTGCTTTTTGAGGTTCTCCGCGACGTCGACCGGTTGGAACGTGATCGCGGTGTAGAAGAAACAGAAGAAGATTGTCATCGTTGCGAAGACGACGATGTAGACCCAGCCACCTGGAACCAGGTTGTTGCTGATCCAGCGCATCGCATCCGAGAGATAGGGGATGTTGGTGCCCGCCAGGGTAACCGGGAACATCAGCAAGGACGAGGTGAAGATCGGCGGAATGACGCCAGCCATGTTGACGCGAAGCGGCAAGTGAGACTGCTGCCCACCATACATCTTCCGCCCGATCATGCGCTTGGCGTACGTGATCGGCAGGCGCCTCTGGGCGCGTTCGAAAAAGACAATGAAGCCCGTCGTCCCGAGCGCGATCACGATCAGCAGCATAAGGTCGATCGGTTGGAGCTCCCCGAGCTTGAATTGCTCCAGGGTCATGAAGAGGGCGTCGGGAAGGTTAGCCACGATACCCGCGAAAATGATGAGCGAAATACCATTTCCGAGGCCGCGCTCGGTGATTTGCTCGCCAAGCCACATCAGGAACGAAGTGCCAGTCGTGAGCGCGAGCACGGTCATGAGGCGGAACCCCCAGCCTGGGTCGGCAACGATGTCACCCGCGGTGGAGCTCTCGTTCCAGCCCTCCCAAAGCATCGCAAGGCCCATGCTCTGGAAGATACTGAGCCCGACTGTTCCGTAGCGCGTGTACTGGTTGATCTTGCGTTGGCCGGCTTCGCCTTCCTTGCGAAGCTCCATGAGCGAAGGCACCACGACCGTCATCAGCGACAAGATGATGCTTGCCGAAACGTAGGGCATGATGTTGAGCGCGAAAATCGAAGCCTGCTCGAGTGCGCCACCTGAGAACAGGTTGAACATGCTCAAGAAGCCGCCTGACTGACCGGCCACATACTTACGCATGGCCGCCCGGTCGACGCCTGGCGTCGTGACGAAAATCCCGATGCGATAGACTGCGAGCATTCCCAAAGTGAAGAGAATGCGGCGCCGGAGCTCGGGGATTCGAAAGATGTTCGCGACGGTGCTCATGACTTGCTACGTGCTTTCGGTTAAGAGGCGGACTTCGCGGCGACTAGCTCGACAGTACCGCCCGCTTTCTCGATCTTCTGCGTGGCAGTCGCGCTAGCTGCGTGGACCTTGACGGTGAGAGCTTTCTCGAGCTCGCCATCGCCGAGAACCTTAATGATGTCCACTTTACGATTGATGAGGCCAGCTTCTCGCAAAGCAGCCTCATCGACCGTCGCCCCCGCTTCGAAGCGCGCCAGGTCCTTCACATTGACCGTACCCACGGCCTTGGTGAAGGGATTGACGAAGCCACGCTTGGGGATGCGCCGGTACAGCGGCATCTGCCCGCCCTCGAAGCCGAGCTTGCTGAAGTTACCGGGATGCCTAGCTTTTTGGCCCTTCTGGCCGTGGCCAGCGGTCTTGCCCAGGCCGGAACCCGGGCCGCGTCCCTTACGTCGCTTTCCGCGTACGGCGCCCGCCGCGGGGCGAAGCCGGGAAAGGATTGGCGTCTTGCTCTGCTCAGTCATTGACTTCCTCAACTTGGACGAGGTGGAGCACCTTTTTGACCATCCCGCGGAACGAACGGGTGTTGTCCACCAGGACCTCCGAGTTCATTCCCCGCAAGCCAAGCCCCTTTAGGACTCGCCTTTGCTTGTCCATCCGGCCGATTTCGCTTCTGACCTGGGTCACTTTGAGTTTCTTCGCGCTCATGACTGCCTCTCTTACGATGCGCTCGCCTCCGCAGGCGCTTCGTCAGGCTCGGCGGCGGGACGTTCCGCCTTGGGCCCATGCTCGAACTGTTGAATGTCGCCCTTGCGACGGCTGCGGCGAGTGGCCACCTCGGCCGGCGACTCGAGCTCCTTGAGGGCCGCAACTGTGGCATTGACCACGTTGTAGGGATTCGTGGTGCCGAGGATCTTCGCCAGAACGTCTTTGACGCCCGCGGCCTCGAGCACCGGGCGCATAGCACCGCCAGCGATGACGCCAGTTCCCTCCGACGCCGGACGCAAGACGATGCGGCCTGCGCCCGAGTGGCCGACAATTTTGTGGGGAATCGTACGACCGGTCAGCGGAACCTTGAACAGGTTCTTCTTGGCTGCGTCGGTACCCTTGCGAATCGACTCGGGGACCTCTTTGGCCTTGCCCATGCCGACACCGACGTGGCCGTTGCCGTCACCGACGACGACGAGAGCGCTGAAGCTGAAACGCCTGCCGCCTTTGACGACCTTGGCGACCCGGTTGATGAAGATCACCCGTTCGGTGAGATCGTCCAGCGTGTTTGGATCGATGATTTGGTCTTTATATGCCATCTCGTCCTCAGAACTTCAGACCGGCTTCGCGCGCCGATTCGGCCAGTGCGCGAACGCGTCCGTGATATCTATATCCGCCGCGGTCGAACACGACCTGCTCGACACCTTTGTCGATGCATGCCTTGGCCACAGCACTGCCGACCGACTTTGCGATGTCGACTTTGTTCCCATCGCCAGATCCGGCGACGCTCGATGCATGAGCAATCGTCTTGCCCTGCGTGTCGTCGATGACCTGCGCGTAGATGTGCTTGGCGCTCCGAAAAACCGCGAGCCGTGGTCGCGCCGTGGTGCCCTGCACCTTCTTGCGAATCCTCAACTTGCGACGAGCGCGTCCTGTCACTTTCTGCTGCATGATCAGCCTCCAGCCTTTCCGGCCTTGCCCGCCTTCTCACGAATGCGCTCCCCAGTGTATCGAACGCCCTTACCATTGTAGGGCTCTGGCGGTCGCATCTGACGAATCCGCGCTGCAATGCGGCCGACGAGTTGCTTGTCGGGAGACTCGAGATGAACGCGTGGGAACTTGGTACCAGCCTCGTCGATGGTCTCGACCCGGACGGTGACTTCCTTCGGGATGTCGATGAGCGGCTGATGCGAGAGCCCAACGGTCATCTTGAGCTGGTCGTTCTTGAACTCAGCACGGTAACCCACGCCGCGGAAGTCGAGCGAGCGCTTGTATCCGTTGGCGACGCCCTCGACCATGTTGCGCAGAATCGCACGCGTGAGGCCCTGATACTGAAGGCCCGTTTTGCCGGTGCCAGGCGCAGGCCTGACCGTGAGCATGCCGTCTTCCTGCCTGACCACGACCTCCGGACGAAGGGCTTGCGTGAGCTCACCCTTGGGGCCCTTGGCCTTGATGTCCTGGCCGCTGATCGAAATCTGCACGCCCTTGACGACCTCGACAGGCTTCTTGCCGTTTCTCGACTGCTTCCCTGTGTGTGTCTCGGTCATCACCAAACCTCGCACAGCACCTCACCGCCCACTCGCTTATCGCGAGCAGCGCGGCCGGTCATGATGCCAACGGACGTCGAGAGAATCGCAACGCCCATGCCGTTCTGAACACGCGGGATGTCATGGTGGCCCACGTAGAATCGTCTGCCTGGGCGGCTCGCGCGGCGCATGCCGACGAACGCGCTCTGGCGGTCGCGACCGTACTTGAGGAAGATGGTCAGGCTCTTCTGAACCCCATCGTCCACGCGGTAGTCGTCGATGAAGCCTTCCTGCTTGAGAATCTCGGCGAGCTGCACCTTGAGGTTCGAAGAAGGAAGAACAGTGTGGTCGTGCTGAGCCTGTGCGGCGTTGCGGATGCGCGTCAGCATGTCAGCGATTGGATCGGTCATCATGACTGCACCTCCTTACCAGCTCGATTTCGTGAGGCCCGGGATGTCACCCGAGAGCCCGTATTTACGGAGACAGATGCGGCACATCTCGAACTTGCGGTAATAACCCCGCGGTCGTCCGCAGACTTTGCAACGATTCCGTTGTCGCACTGAGAATTTCAGTGTCTTTTCCATTTTGGCAAATGCGCGCTTACTAGCCATCTGCGTCCTCTAGTTCCTGAACGGCATGCCGAGCGACTTCAGCAAGGCACGTCCCTGTTCATCGGTTTTTGCGGTGGTAACAAAGGTCACGTTCATGCCTTTGATACGATCGATTTTGTCATAGTTGATCTCTGGGAAGACGATCTGCTCGCGAATGCCGAGCGTGTAGTTGCCGCGGCCGTCGAATGCCTTCGGGCTGATGCCCTTGAAGTCACGTGTACGCGGCAAAGCAATCGACACCAGTCGGTCGACGAAGTCGTACATCTGCTCGCCGCGAAGCGTCACCATCACGCCAATCGGCATGCCTTCACGGAGCTTGAACGTCGCGATGGACTTTTTGGCACGTGTGACGATCGGCTTTCGTCCGGTGATTGCGGTGAGCTCTTCGACGGCTGACTCGATGAGCTTTGCATTCTGAACGGCTTCGCCGAGGCCCATGTTGACGACGACCCTATCCAGCTTCGGAACCTGCATGATGTTCTCGAGGCTGAAGTCCTTCATCAACTGAGGGATGATCTCGTCTTTGTATTTCTTACGGAGTCGGGGTTCGTATTCACTCATGACGACCTCAATCCAGGACCGAGCCGCTCTTGACGGCCACGCGAACGCGCTTGTTAGGGTCCTTTTTGTCGGCTTCGATTCGGACGCGCGTGCGCTGCTCCGTCTTCGGGTCGACCAGCATCACGTTGGATGCATGAATCGGCATCTCTTTTTCGACGATGCCAGCTTCCTTGAAACGACGCGGGCTCTGATGCCGCTTCACGCGGTTGACACCCTCGACGAGGATCAAGTCGGCTCGAACCACCTGAAGTACACGGCCCTTTTCGCCGCGGTCCTTGCCGGCGATGACCTGTACGAGGTCACCCTTTTTGATACGCGCAGTCATCACACCACCTCCGGTGCGAGGGATACGATCTTCATGAACTTTTTTGCGCGTAGCTCACGGGCCACCGGTCCGAAAATACGGGTACCGATCGGCTCGTTGTCCTTGGTGATGAGCACAGCGCTGTTCGTGTCGAACTTGATGTAAGTGCCGTCGGGGCGCTGGTACTCGCGCTTGGTGCGCACCACGACCGCGCGGGCAACTTCGCCCTTCTTGACGCGAGCGGTCGGAAGAGCTTCTTTCACCGAGACGACGATGATGTCGCCGAGGCCGGCATAGCGACGGCGCGAGCCTCCCAGCACCTTGATGCAGGAAACTCGCTTGGCTCCGCTATTGTCGGCCACGTCCAGCTGTGTTTCTGTCTGGATCATCGTTATACCTCCGGCGGCCTCTCGATGAGGCGGACGACTTCCCAGCGCTTCGTCTTGCTGCGCGGGCGGCAGGCGCGGATTTCGACCACATCGTTCTTGCGGTACTCGTTGCCTTCATCGTGCGCGTGGAACTTCTTCTTGCGCTTGACGTATTTTCCGTAGAACGGGTCGCGGGCACGGCGGATGACCTCCACCACGACGGTTTGTTGAACTCGCCCCTCGGTCTGCGTCTCGTTCACGACGCGTCCGACCAAGCGACGACGGCGGCCACGATCCTTGGCGGCTTTCGGTGTCGGTTGTCCTGGCTCAGCAGCAGTCATGGCCGATCACTCCTTGTTCGCCGCTTCTGTGCGGCGCTCGGTGAGAATGGTCTTCACGCGGGCTAGATCCCGGCGAAGCTTTTGAATCGAGCTCGTGTCGTCGAGCTGATTGGTGTGATTGTCGAAGCGCGCCTTCCAGAGCTGACGTCGCAAGTCACCTTCCATGACCGCGAGCTCCTCGAGCGTGTTCGTACGAATGTCTTCGGACTTCATAGCTCGGTCTCCCGCGACCGGAACGTCGTCTTGATGGGGAGCTTGTGCGCGGCGAGCTGGAACGCTGCACGCGCGACATCCTCCGGCACGCCCTGGATCTCGTAGAGCATGCGCCCAGGCTTGATGACCGCGACCCAGCCTTCGACGGGGCCCTTGCCCTTACCCTGTCGAGTTTCGAGCGGCTTCTTCGTGAGCGGCTTGTCCGGGAAGATACGAATGAAGAGCTGCCCTTGACGCTTCACCTTCCGCTGAATCGTCATACGAGCCGCTTCGATCTGTCGCTGGCTGATCCGACCCGGCTCGAGCGCCTGCAGTCCGAAGTCGCCGAACGAGATCTTGCCGCCGCGATAGGCCTTGCCGCGCATGCGGCCCTTCATCTGTTTGCGGAATTTGGTTTTCTTTGGTTGAAGCATGGCTCGTCCTTAGACCCGGGCTCCGATGGCCGCGGCACCTGGGCGCTGCGGAAGCTGCTCGCCCTTGAAAATCCAGCACTTGATTCCGACGGTTCCGGCCTTGGTGTGTGCCGTGACCTCCCCGTAGTCGATGTCGGCGCGGAGCGTGTGAAGCGGAACGCGGCCCTCACGGTACCACTCGGTGCGGGCGATTTCGGCCCCACCAAGACGGCCGCCAGCCGTCACTCGAATGCCCTTCACACCGAACTTCATCGCGGTCTGCACGGCCTTCTTCATCGCTCGGCGGAACGCGACACGGCGCTCGAGCTGCGTTGCGATGTTTTCCGCAACGAGCTGTGCGTTGGTCTCGGCCTTGCGAACCTCTTGAATGTCGAGGAACAGCTCGTTCTGGGTCAGCTTCTGAAGGTCCGCCTTGAGCTGCTCGACGCCCGCGCCGCGCTTGCCGATGATGATGCCCGGACGCGAGGTGTAAATGACCACCTTGGCCTTGTTCGCGGCGCGCTCCATCTCGATCTCGGCGATGCCAGCGTGCGCGAATTTCTTCCGGATGACGCTCTTGAGCTTCAAATCTTCATGAAGCCATTTGGCGTAGTTCTTGTCCTCGTACCACTTGGACTTCCAGGTCTTCACGACGCCGAGACGGAAACCATACGGATGTACTTTCTGACCCATGGTTCAGCTCTCTTCCCCGTCGCTCACGACGACGGTGATGTGACTCATTCCCTTGACGATACGAGTGGCGCGGCCCTGTGCCCGCGGACGCCATCGCCGCATGTGCTGATTGGGCGCCATGTCCGCGAATGCCGTCTTGACGAACAGGTCGTCTAGATTGAGCTCTTCGTTCTTCTGTTTGGCATTGGCGATGGCGCTGCTGATGGCCTTCGCCACGATTGGAGCCGCCGACTTCGTAGTGAAGCGGAGCTCGTTCAGCGCCTCGGCGACGCTCTTGCCGCGCACCATGTTCAGCACGACGCGCGCTTTTCGAGGCGAAATCCTTTGAAATCGTGCTTTTGCAACCGCTTCCATGATCATTTCTTCCCTGTCTGCGGGTTGATCTTCCGGCCGCCCTTCCGGTCCGACGCATGACCGCCGAAAGTCCGGGTAGGCGCGAACTCCCCGAGCTTGTGCCCGACCATGTTCTCGGTGACGAAGACAGTGACGAACTTGCGACCGTTGTGGACGGCGAAGGTGTGTCCGACGAAATCGGGCGTCACGGTGGAGCGCCGCGACCAAGTACGGATCATCTTCTTGTCGCCCGTCTTGTTCGCGGCTTCGACCTTGTCTTCCAGGTGCTGGTCGATGAACGGACCCTTTTTTACTGAACGCGCCATTACTTCTTCTTTCGCCCGCGGACGATGTACTTGTCCGTCGACTTGTTCTTTCTGGTCTTCAAGCCCTTGGCGAGCTGACCCCAGGGCGAGCAAGGATGACGCCCGCCTGCGGAGCGACCCTCACCACCGCCCATCGGATGGTCGACTGGGTTCATGGTGGTGCCGCGGTTGTGGGGACGGCGTCCGAGCCAACGGCTTCGGCCGGCCTTGCCGAGAGTCAGGCGGGCGTGCTGCGAGTTGCTGACCTGACCGACCGATGCACGGCAGTTGAGGTGCACCAATCGAACTTCACCGGACGGAAGGCGAACTTGAGCGTAGTTGCCATCCTTGGCCATCAGCTGGGCCGCGGTGCCCGCCGAACGCACGAGCTGCGCACCCTTGCCAATTTTGAGCTCGATGTTGTGAATCATCGTGCCAAGCGGCATGTGGCGAAGCGGCATCGCATTGCCGGGCTTCACGTCCGCGTGGCGAGACGAGATGACTTGCTGACCGGGCTCGAGGCCGTCTGGCGCGAGAATGTACGCCTTTTCGCCGTCGGCGTAGTGAATGAGCGCGATGCGAGCCGAGCGGTTCGGATCGTACTCGATGCCCTTCACGGTGCCGGGCACGCCAATCTTGTTCCGCTTGAAGTCGATCTTGCGGTAGCGCTGCTTGTGGCCGCCTCCACGGAAACGCGAGGTGATGCGCCCCTGGTTGTTGCGGCCGGCGGTCTGCTTCTTCGAGTCGAGAAGCTTCTTTTCTGGCTTCGCACGCGTGATCATTGCGAAGTCCGGCGCTTCGTAGAAACGGCGGGACGGCGAAGTGGGTTTGAACTTACGGATTGCCATCTTCAAACACCCTCGAAGAAGTCGATCGTCTCGCCCTCGCGGAGGGTGACGATCGCTTTTTTCCAGTTTTGGGTTTTCGCGTAGGTCTTACCCATGCGGCGCATGTGACCACGCATGACCAGCGTGCGGACGTCCCGCACCGTGACCTTGAACAAAGTCTCGACGGCGTCCTTGATTTGAAGCTTGTTTGCGGAGAGGTCCACCTCGAAAGTGTATTTGTTGTCCTCTTCGCGAAGCTTGGCGCCCTTCTCGGTGAGGTAAATAGGGCGCTTGATGACTTGTTCGGCGTGCATCACTGACACCTTGCTTCCAGAGCTTGCACCGCGTCTTGCGTGAGCACGAGATGCTCGTGACGGAGTAAGTCGTAGAGGTTCACGCCCTCGGGTGGCAGAACCGAGTGGCCCTGCAGATTGCGCGCGCTCAGTCGCAGCTTCTCGTTCTCTTTGCCATCGACGATGAGCGCTCCGCCGTTGACCTCGAGCTTCTGGAGAACCTCAGCAAGCTTCTTTGTCTTGATTTCGGCGAGCTCGAAGTTCTCGACGATCAGCAACTGACCCTCACGAAGCTTGAGACTCAACGCGCCCTTGAGGGCACCGAGCCGCATCTTTCGCGGGGGCCTGTAGCCGAAGTCACGCGGCTTGGGGCCATGGACCGTGCCACCACCGACGAAAATCGGCGCGCGCTTGGAGCCATGGCGAGCGCCGCCCGTGCCCTTCTGCTTGTACATCTTGCGCTTCGTCGCGGAGACCTCAGCCCTGGTCTGGGCTGAAGCGGCGCCTTTGCGCTGACTTGCGAGCTGGGCCTTGAGAACATCGTAGAGGAGGCTCTCGTTGACCGTGGCATCGAAGACGCTGTCCGAGAGATCCATCTCTCCGACGCCCTTCTTACTCAAGTTGTAGACCTTCACCTTTGGCATGGACCTACCGCCTTACGACTTGATCTCGACATCGACACCCGCTGAAAGATCCAGCTTCATGAGGGCGTCGAGCGTTTGCTGAGTGGGGTCCAAGATGTCCAAGAGTCGCTTGTGAGTCCGAATCTCGAACTGCTCTCGCGACTTCTTGTCCACGTGGGGTCCACGCAGCACGGTGTATTTGTTGATGCGTGTAGGCAGCGGAATCGGACCCGCGACCCGCGCACCGGTGCGCTTCGCCGTGTCGACGATTTCCGTCGCCGATTGATCTAGCAATCGGTGATCGTAAGCCTTGAGTCGAATCCGGATCTTGTTCGCTGCCATTGTTCTACTCGATGATCTTGGAAATGACGCCTGCACCGATGGTCCGGCCGCCTTCGCGAATGGCGAAGCGCTGCTTTTCTTCCATGGCGGCGGGCGTGATGAGGCTGACCTTCATCTTCACGTTGTCGCCAGGCATGACCATCTTCACGTCGTCGGGAAGCTCGATCTTGCCCGTCACGTCCAGCGTGCGGATGTAGAACTGCGGGGTGTAGTTGCTGAAGAACGGCTTGTGTCGTCCGCCCTCGTCCTTGCTCAGGATGTACACTTCGCACTCGAAGCTCGTGTGCGTGTTCACCGAGCCGGGCTTCGCCAGTACCTGGCCGCGCTCCACCTGCTCTTTGTCGATGCCACGAAGCAAACAGCCCACGTTGTCGCCTGCCTGTCCCTGGTCCAGCAGCTTCCGGAACATTTCCACGCCCGTCACCACCGTCTTTTGCGGGTCCCGGACGCCGAGAATTTCGACCTCCTCGCCCACCTTGATCACCCCGCGCTCGATGCGTCCCGTCACCACCGTCCCGCGGCCCTTGATCGAGAACACGTCCTCGACCGCCATCAGGAACGGCTTGTCGATGTCTCGCTCCGGCTCCGGAATGTGTGCATCCACCGCGTCCATCAGGTTCACGACCGACTCCACCCACTTCTCTTCGCCGTTCAGCGCGCCCAGCGCCGAGCCCTGCACCACCGGGATGTTATCCCCGTCGTAGTCGTACTTCGAAAGAAGCTCGCGGACCTCCATCTCGACCAACTCCAGAAGGTCCGGATCGTCCACCGCGTCGCACTTGTTCATGAACACCACCATCGTCGGAACTCCGACCTGGCGTGCCAGAAGAACGTGCTCTTTGGTCTGCGGCATCGGACCGTCCACACCGCTCACCACCAGGATCGCGCCGTCCATCTGCGCCGCACCCGTGATCATGTTCTTGACGTAGTCGGCGTGACCGGGGCAATCGACGTGGGCGTAGTGACGGTTGCCCGTCTGGTACTCCACGTGGCTCGTCGCGATCGTCACCGTCTTGGTGTCGTCGCGCACCGTCCCGCCCTTGGCGATGTCCTTGTAGCTCTTGGCTTCGCCGCCGTGCTTATCGGACATCACCTTCATGATCGCCGCCGTCAGCGTCGTCTTGCCATGATCGATGTGACCAATCGTGCCTACGTTGATGTGTGGTTTGTCTCGGACAAACTTTTCTTTAGCCATCGTTAGCTCCTCAGCCGCCCTTCGCCTTGGCGACGATTTCATCGGCGATGCCCTGCGGCACCCCCTGATACTCCTTGAACTGCATCGTGTAGACCGCCCGCCCCTGAGTCTTGGAGCGAAGGTCGTTTACGTAACCAAACATGTTTGCGAGCGGCACAAGCGATCGAATCACCTGCAAGCCACCCACGGACTCCATTCCGCTGACCGCACCGCGACGCGAGTTGAGGTCGCCGATGACCTCACCCATGTAGTCCTCCGGGACACGGACTTCAACGTCCATCACCGGTTCCATGAGCTGAATGCCCGCGCGCTTCGAGCCATCCTGGAAAGCAAGGGACGCGGCCACCTCGAATGCAGCCGGGCTCGAGTCGACGTCGTGATACGAGCCGTCGAAGAGCGTTGCTTTGAGATCGATGACGGGGTACCCGGCCATTACGCCGCGCGTCATTGCATCCTTTATGCCCTTTTGCACGGACGGAATGTATTCCTTCGGCACGACGCCGCCGACGATCTTGTTCTCGAACTCGAAGCCGGCGCCGGCCTCGAGGGGCTCGAGCTTAATCCAGACATGGCCAAACATGCCGCGGCCACCGCTCTGCTTCACGTAGCGGCCCTCGGCTTCGGCTGCCTTGGTGATCGTCTCTCGATAGGCAACCTGCGGCGCGCCGACGTTGGAATCAACCTGGAATTCGCGCTTCAGGCGGTCGACGATGATCTCCAGGTGGAGCTCACCCATACCGCTGATGATTGTCTGGCCCGACTCCTCGTCGGTGTGGGCGCGAAAGCTGGGATCCTCGGCAGCGAGCTTTCCGAGCCCCACGCCCAGCTTGTCCTGGTCTGCCTTGGTCCTGGGCTCGATCGCCACAGAGATGACCGGCTCCGGGAAATCCATGCGCTCGAGAATGATCGGCGACTTTTCGTCGCAGAGAGTGTCGCCGGTGGTGGCCGTCTTCAGGCCGACCGCGGCAGCAATGTTGCCGGTGCGAATTTCTTTGAGCTCTTCGCGGTTGTTGGCGTGCATCTGAAGGATGCGGCCGATGCGCTCCTTCTTCCCCTTGGTCGCGTTCAAAACACCGGAGCCCGCTTCGAGCACGCCTGAGTACACTCGGAAGAAGGTGAGCTGACCCACGAAGGAATCGTTGACGATCTTGAATGCTAGGGCGCTAAACGGCTCGTCGTCCGAGGCCTTGCGCACCAACACTTTCTCGGGATCGCTGGGGTCGACACCCTGAATCGCGGCGACCTCCAGCGGCGACGGAAGGAAATTCACGACAGCGTCCATCAGCTGCTGCACTCCCTTGTTCTTGAAGGCGGATCCGGTGAGCACCGGGACGATGGTCTGCTCCAGGCAGCCTTTGCGAATGGCCCGGAGGATCTCGTTTTCTGAGAAGTCGGTGTCCCCCTCTAGAAAGCGCTCCATCAGAGCGTCATCAACCTCGGAAACCGCCTCGATCAACACGGCTCGGGCCTCTTCGGCCTCAGCTCTGAGGTGCTCGGGAATCTCTTCTACGGACCACTCAGCGCCCAGGGTATCAGCCTTGAAACGGTGGGCTTTCATTCCGACCAGGTCGATGATGCCTTCGAGCTCTGCCTCTTGGCCGAGCGGAAGCTGAACGGCGACTGCGGGGGCGCCAAGGCGCTCCTTGATCGACTTGAAAGCGGTGGGGAAGTCGGCGCCGGCTTTGTCCATCTTGTTGATGAAGCAAATGCGCGGAACGCGGTATCGATCG
The DNA here is from genome assembly GCA_963842915.1 of uncultured delta proteobacterium. Taxonomy (GTDB): domain Bacteria; phylum Myxococcota_A; class Polyangia; order Polyangiales; family Houyiibacteriaceae; genus SG8-38. Next base: position 176,510 of record CAWJII010000007.1, read on the forward strand.
GCCTGGCGCCAGACCGTCTCCGACTGCGGCTCGACACCCTCTTTGCCATCGAACACCGCAACGGCGCCATCTAGCACGCGAAGCGAACGCTCCACTTCAATCGTGAAATCGACATGACCCGGCGTGTCGATGATGTTGATGCGGAACTGCTCGCCTCCAAATGGGCCCGCCTCGGCGCGCCAGAAGCAGGTGGTCGCAGCGGAGGTGATGGTGATGCCACGCTCCTGCTCTTGCTCCATGTAGTCCATGGTGGCGGCCCCGTCGTGCACCTCACCGATCTTGTAGTTGACGCCCGTGTAGTAAAGGATGCGCTCGGTAGTCGTCGTCTTGCCCGCATCAATGTGGGCCATGATGCCGATGTTGCGGGTCTTATCGAGTGCATACTTCCTGGCCATTGGATTCTATGAGCTGTTCTCTCTTGACTCGGGCGCTTGACACACAAAACCCCCTCCGACCCAGAAGCCACCCTCGGGCTTCTTCAACTCAGAGAGGGTTTCGAGAGGCACATCGGTTGCGACGGGTTGTCGCGGTCTTCCCGGTGACTCTCTCTATGTGCGCGATGTCATGAGTTCAGCTGCTGCTCCTTGTCCGAGGGGTTTCCGTAGACCTTCCCAGACGCCAAAAAGTTTCTACCAGCGATAGTGCGCAAACGCCTTGTTGGCGTCGGCCATCTTGTGTGTGTCTTCCCGCTTTTTTACGGCGTTTCCGCGACCTTGCGAGGCTTCCATGAGCTCTGCTGCGAGCCGTTCTTCCATGGACTTTTCGCCGCGCGCTCGCGAGTACTGCACCAGCCAGCGCATTGCGAGCGCGTTCCGGCGGTCAGAGCGAACCTCCACGGGAACCTGATACGTTGCACCACCAACTCGGCGGCTCTTGACCTCGACGCGAGGCTTCACCGACTCGAGCGCCTTCTTGAACACATCGAGGGGCTCGCCCTTGAAGCGCTCTTCGATGATCTCGAACGCGCCGTACAAGCACTTCTCCGCGGTGGATCGCTTGCCTGCGAGCATCAGTGAGTTGACGAACTTCGCCACGAGCTGGTCGCCATACTTGGCGTCCGGGATGATCTGCCTCTTGGGTGCGCTGAATCGACGACTCATGACTTGGTCTTCTTAGTTCTTCGGGCGCTTGACGCCGTACTTCGACCGCTTGTTGACGCGGTTTGCCTTGTTGGTGTTGGACGGGCCCGCCGCGCCAGTGGCGTCGAGCGTACCGCGAACGACGTGGTAGCGGACGCCGGGAAGATCCTTCACTCGGCCGCCGCGAATGAGCACGACAGAGTGCTCCTGCAAGTTGTGCCCCTCACCGGGGATGTAGGTGGTCGCCTCGATACCGTTCGAGAGACGCACACGAGCCACCTTGCGAAGAGCCGAGTTCGGTTTCTTCGGCGTGGTGGTGTACACGCGAACGCAGACACCTCGCTTCTGCGGGCATTGCTGAAGCGCCGGCGAGTCCGTTTTGGATTTGATCTGTTTGCGTCCCTTGCGGACGAGCTGGTTGATCGTGGGCATAACTATCCGAAAAAGCGTGCAATTCTTCGAACGCACGCAAGTTCCCCGTGCGTCGAAGGGAGCGAAGGATAGGCGCGAAACCCCCGCTGTCAAGCGAAGTGTTCAGCGAATCGGAATGGAGTCTTAACTATTTGAAATGACTCGGTTTTCAGTTGACATCGAGCCTCGATTTTCCGAAGGGGTTAGCATAAATGATCCGGCCCTGCCGATCGAGGCGCGAGCCATCGCGCAACCCGGTCCCGCATCGCTGAGTCGCATCCGCTTCTCCGGCCTAGAAATCGAGGCGGAAATTGCCGCCGGTGAGACCGAGCTCGAGCCGAATCTGCGGGCCGCTGCTCCGAGGATCTCGGAGCTCGTCGGGCAACTCGCGGGGTCGGGTGGTTCGAATCACAGGCCTGAATCGTACCTCGGCCTCGATCACCCCAGCCACGGCGAAGCTCGCGAACGCGCCGACGCTCACCCAGTTGCCGATTCGGAGTGCTTTTTCGACCCGCCTCGCCCGATCGATTTCGTCCGGTGCGGGATTCTCGTCGCGAAGCGAGTTGTGCCCGATGAAGGTTGCGATCGACGAAGCGAGAAAGGCGCTTTGCAGGGTGGCGAACATGATCCCGAGCTTGCGGTTCTCGTTCTGGAACTGACCGGCGCCAAAGGGAATCGCGGCGATCCAGCGGGAGTTCACCTTCTCGATGGTCTGTTCCGAGGCGAGCTTTTCGAGTGCTTCGATGCGCTGCTGCTGACGGATCAGCTCCTCGACCTCCTCGGAACGCTCGCGCTTTTGGCGCGCGGCCTCCTGTGCGTCTCGGCGGGCCCGCTCCGCGGTCACCCCTTTTTGCACCTCTTGAAAGGTCTGTACGACCGCTTCAGGAAAGGCGACAGGGTCGATGTCGTAGTCTGGGTCCTCTTCGAGGAGCAGTCGAAACTGCTCGCGGGCGGCTTCCTTCTTCCCGAGGAACAGGTAGGTCGCGCCTAGGTATTTGCGGGCTTCCAGGCGAACGACCGGATTTGCAGCTCTCGGGACGGCCCCACCAACCAGAGACTCCAGTCCCCTGGCCGCCTTCGCATAGCTTTGCTTGTCGTAGCTGCGACGAGCCGACTCGAAGTCCGAAAGCTCGTCTGCGGCGACAGGCAGCGCGAACGCCGTCATCAACAGGAAGAGCAAACCGGAAAGCGCATGGCGCCGCATCACCTTAGGCGGGTTCTACGGGGTTTCGCCCTCCCTCTCAAGCTTGAAGGAATGCTCAGTCAAATCGGCTCCGGCACGAAGCGTGACCACCGTCCTGTAGGATCGGTAGCCCGGAGCCTTGATCTGGACCTGTACCGAGGCCTGAAGCGAGCTCATCGGGATCCGTAGGATTTCGCGGATCCGGCCGGTAACGGTGCGGTTCCCGGGAAGTGTGATTCGGACGGTTGCATCTGCAGGGGCTGGGCCTTTGAGATAGAGTCTGGCTGGTTTGTAGCGGAGCTTGACCGGGAGCTCGAAGTCGCGCGTGCCTTCTGGAATCCGCTTCCGGATGACGCGCTCATTGCAGCAGCCCTCTGCGCCAACGAAGCGAAACGTGTGATTGCCCACTTTCAGGCGAATCCGCTGAAAGTCCGGGCCGTAGGGCTTTAGAGCGCTCCCGTTTACACTGATCGACACGTTCGGAGGGCTGGGTTTGAAGACCACCCAGCGTCGGCCATTTGAAGTCGCCTCCGTCTTGCCTTGCTTCGGTTTGCTCTCCACGACGGCGACGGCGTCCGCGGTCTCGGAGTCGGGCGACGGACCCAAAACGCGCGTTTCGGCCTTCTCGCTCGGCGTATCTGTAACGCTTGGGACGGCCGCCGCACTGGTCTCGGTCGCGGCAGTCGTGCGTTCAGCTCGGCGCCAGCTCAGGTAGGTGACGGCGGCCAGCGCGATCAGCAACACGGACGCGACGAGCGCCACCATCAACGTCGCCCGGCGTCGGCGCCCCAGGGACCCGAGCAACTTGAGGGCGCGATCGTTGCCTTCGTCGAGCGCCAAGGCTCGGCTCAGCACGGACTGTGCCTTGGGCACGTCTCCTGCTTTTGCCGCTGCCGCGCCGAGCACGAGCAGCCGCTGGAGCGAGTGCTGACGCAGCTCTGCGGCGACTTCGTCCGGGTGCCCCAGGTACCGCGCTAGGGTTTCGTCCGGATGGTCGATTTCCATTTCGCTGAGAAACGCGCGTAGGTTCTCGGCCATTTCGACGGCAGTTTGATAACGCTCGGCAGGCGCTCGGGACAGCGCCTTGTTCATGATATCAGCGAGGTCCGCGCCGATGGACGGGTGGAGGCGAAGCGGGTCGGGGTACTCCCCGTCGAGTAGTAACTTCAAGAGGTGGTGGGGGTTTCGACCGACGAAGGGCAGTCGCCCCGTCGCGCAGAAGTACAGAACCGTCCCGAGTGAGAAGACGTCGCTGCGGACGTCGCAGGTTCCGCCCTCAACTTGCTCGGGCGCCATGTGACCGGGGGAGCCGAGAATCTGTCCAGTGACGGTGAACGTGTGCGCGTCAACCATGTGCGCGATGCCAAAGTCGGTGAGCTTCACGCAACGGTCTTCATGAATGAGCACGTTCTCCGGCTTCACGTCGCGGTGGATGATGCCCTTGTCGTGCGCCTCGCTGAGCGCGTCTGCGAGCTGCAACGCGATGCAGGCTGCGATTTCTGGAGGCAGGTCTTTGTGCTGGAGGACGAAGTCTTTTAGCGTCGGGCCGGTGAGCAGCTCCGCTGCGATATACGTCTCCTCCGATGCCTCGCCGCTGTAGTCGTAAATCTCGAGAATGTGTGGATGTCGCAGCTTCGCTACGCTCTTGGCCTCGCGCGTGAACCTCGCGCGGGCCTCACTGGTACGCTGCAGGTGTGGATGCAGCACCTTGAGTGCAACGAAACGGTCGAGCGAGCTGTCACGTGCCCGATAGACCGTAGCCATGCCACCGTGGCCGATCTCGTCGAGGACCTCGTACTTCTCCAGCTTGCGTAACATCTGCCCGGGGATTCCCAGGGTAACAGGTTCGAGGACCGCCACCCCATCCTTCTATAGCGGTCCGAGCGCGGCGGGAACACAGAACTCGAAATCGTCCCGGATGCTCACCCCATCATCGCCCCCCGCCACGATGAAGGCGCCGCTTTCCAAGACGAGGCCGCCGGCGCCGGCCCGCGGAGACTCCATTTGCAGCAGAGTTGCAATCTCCACGTCTCCACCGTTCCAGCCGACCTTCTCGACCAATGAAGAGTCATCGCCACCAATCAGCAATGTGCTCTGCGCGGGCAGGAGCGTGTTCAGGCGCGCTGTCGTCCACTGGGGACCGGCGCTCGAAGCGCAGTCGCCCGGACAGTCATCGAAGCGAAGGCTGTCTTGGCGGATGGTATCTCCGGCGTCCGTGCCGCCCATCCAAAGAGCGCGGCTTTCGCCGTCGCCAACGAGAAAGCCGCCCTCGCGAACACCGTCCACGACGCCAGCAAGCGTCTGTCCTAACGTCTCGCCATCGAGGAGGATCTCCGCATTGCCTTCCGCGTTGCCCCCGGCGACCAGGACGTTCGTGCCGAGAGCAGTTGCCGCAGCGCCAGATCGCGGCTCGCTCAACTGAAGAGAGGTCACTTCCCCGCCCGGCCCTACCAGTGACACTTCTGATTTGGCCTCGCCACTGACCTCACCGCCGATCACCATGGCGCCTACGCCCGGAACTGAAACGAGCGCCGATCTGGGTCCGGCTCCAAGGTGAAGAACCGCTGGGGTGATACGACTCGTGGCGTCGAGCATATTGAAGATGAAGGGCGTAGCGTTGCTCTGGAAGCACGAGGATTTCAGCTTCGTCGATCGAGGCGGCCCGTGTTTCGCCGAGGTCGGACAGCGAGAAGTCTTCGGTGAAGAGGCGCGACTCCCATTGGAGCAGGTCGAAGAACTCAATCTGTTCTTCGGATGGGCCTGTGCCGCCAGCGATCAGGGCGAAGGTGCCTGATCTCACCATTCCGAAGAAGGCACGGGGCGAATCCAGAAGGTCGAAGGTGACTCGCTCGCACGACGAGGGCGCGGAAGTCACGACGCGAAGCAGGCTTCCGCTTATGGACGGCACAAACAACGGCGAGGCGCTCAGGAGCTCGGTACTGGGTCCCTCTATCTCGACCCGAATGCGAGTGGGCTGGTTGAACGCCCTGAATTCGAGGACGGCCTCGAAAGCTCCGTCCGTGATTGGGTACTCGTACTGCCGGGCCGAAGATTCACCCTCTTGAATGCCGATTCGTAGGTTGCTCGCATCGGTGTTAGCGGCTGGGTTGCCGTTCTGGCCGTCTACGATGCGGGCTTCGAAGACGAACTGGTAAACGGATTCTTTGCATCCGAAGGCCGTCGCGCAGAGCAATCCAAGCAAGAAGATTCGGAGGAGCACGGCGAGAGGTTGCTTTACCGCTTCACGGCGAGCAAGTAGAGGAGCGCAGTGTGGGCCGAACGCGACTCTTCGATCGATGAGCTAGCTGTAGCGCGACGCCTGCGCACTGAGCCGGGCTTCGCCTGGCTGGATTCGAACCGGAGCGAATCACGCGACGGACGGTTTTCGTTTCTCGCCGCTTGGCCGTCCGACGAGATTCGGGCCGAGTTTGGTGAGGAGGAGCCGTTCGCCGCTCTTGGCGGACTGGAACAGAGGAGCGCGGACACAAATCCCGATGGCCCTAGGCCCTGCGAAGTGCCCGCATGGATTGGGTACATCGCGTATGACGCATTCTGGTCGGCGCCCGTGCGTGGGGAGCCTCGCTTCGATCGCGCTGGTGAAACCATCATGCTGTTTCGGCGATACCCGGCGCTTCTGGCACTCGATCACGCTGCTGGAGAATCCTGGATCGTGGGCGACGACCGCGATGCCTGCGAGCTGTTCCGCCGTCGCTTGGCCGGATTGACAGAGCAACGAGTCTCGCCACCGCAGATAGGCGAAATCGAGGTAGACGGTGCCGAGGAGCATCGTGACGCGATCGGAAAGGCGCTCGACTACATCGGCCTCGGCGAGGTGTACGAGGTCAACGTCGCCCGGCGCTGGTCCGCACCGTTTCGTGGGGATGCACTACAGCTTTGGCAGGCGATGCGCGTAGCGAGTCGGGTGCCGCTCGGGATGTTTCTCGACGGTGGCGACCACGCGGTCCTGGCATGCACGATGGAGCGCTTCATCCACTGGGACGCATGGAGCAGAACGCTGATCACGCGACCGATCAAGGGAACGATTCGGCGGGAACCCTGCGACGATGGCTCCTCGGAGCGACTGCTGGCCGACCCCAAGGAGCGCGCAGAGCATTCGATGATCGTCGATCTCATGCGGAACGACCTCGGGCGTGTTGCCGAGATCGGCACCGTGAGCGTCGATGCGCCGCTGATCGTGGAGCCCTTCACGGGGCTCTATCATCTCGTGAGCACCGTGAGCAGCGTGACGCGGTCAGATGTTTCGCTGGCGGACATCCTCGAAGCCACTTTCCCGCCTGGGAGCGTCACCGGCGCGCCGAAGATTCGCGCGCTCGAGATAATCGAAGAGCTAGAGAAACATCCGCGCGGGATCTACTGCGGCGCTCTGGGCTTCATCGACTACGAGGGCGGCTTGTCGCTCGCCGTGGCGATTCGGACCGCGTCCGTTGCAAACGGCCGGGTGGTCTACTGGGCCGGCGGCGGAATCGTCGAAGCCAGCGACCCGGATCGCGAAGTAGCGGAGACCGAGCTGAAAGCCCGGGTCTTCCTCGATGCTGTAGAATCGCTCCGCGGGGGTGCTGAATATGAATGATCGGATCGAAGTCGTGTTGGATTTCTGGTTTGGAGAGCTCAACGAGCTCGGCTGCGCCAGCCCCAATCAGCGAAAGCTCTGGTGGACGAAGTCCGATGCATTCGACGAGGCGATCCGTTCCGAGTTCCTGAACGACTACGAAGCGATCGTAGCAGGCGACCGTGAGGGCTGGCGGCACACGGCGCGCGGCGCTCTGGCCTACATCATCGTGCTCGATCAGTTTTCGAGAAACATGTTCCGCGGCACGCCAAACATGTTCGCGGCAGACGAGCTCGCGCGAGAAGTCTGTGGGGAAGGCCTCGACGCGGGCTTCGACGAAGAGCTCTCCTTCGACGAGCGCGTGTTCTTCTACCTGCCGCTAGAACATAGTGAAGCGCTCCGAGATCACGAGCGCTGCGACCAGGTCTTCCGGCGGCTTTGTCAGATCGCGCCTGACGAGCTGAAGGCCGATGCCGAGTACTATCTAGACTTCGCCAAGCGGCATCGCGACATCATCGACCGGTTTGGTCGCTATCCTCACCGCAACGACACCCTCGGGCGCGTGTCCACGCCGGAGGAGCTAGAGTTCCTCCAAGCGCCAGGCTCATCGTTCTAGTCGAGTTTCTTCTGAAAACGCATCGACGCGGCGATGATTAGGACCAGGGTGATGCCGGCGAGCCAAATGAGCTCGGTGCTGAGCTCCGCGAAGGATGCACCCTTGAGAACGATGCCGCGCACCACTCGCAGATAGTGCGTCAGTGGCAGGATCGTGGCCAGCCACTGCGCTGGTGCCGGCATTGCTTCCCAAGGAAACATGAAGCCCGATAGGAGTATGTTCGGCAGAAGGAAGAAGAACGACATTTGCATGGCCTGCTGCTGCGTCTTTGCAATCGTTGAGAACAGGAGGCCAACCGCAAGACTTGCGGCGATGAAGAACACCGACAGCAGGTAGAGCAAGCCGAGCGAGCCGACGATGGGCACCTTGAAAACCAAGGAGCCCACACCGAGAATCAAGCTCATCTGCAAGTAGCCCACTGCGATGTACGGGAGGATCTTGCCGACAGTAAGCTCCACGCTTCGAATCGGAGAAACGATCAGCTGCTCCAGCGTACCGCGCTCTCGCTCGCGGGCGATCGCCATGGCGGTGAACATCACCAAGGTCATGGTGAGGATCACACCGACCAAGCCCGGCACGATGAACACCGCAGTACGAAGGTCCTGGTTGTACCAAGTCGCGGGCTCCACAACGATCACCTGGCTCGGTGCGGCGGCGGGCTGACCGAGTCGCTGGAGCCGCGCGACGCTCAACTCGGAGGAGCGAGCAGCTGCGAGGGATACAGCCGTATTCGTCGCACTTGCGACGACCTGCGGATCGGAGCCGTCGACCACGAGTTGAAGCTGAGCTGGCCGTCCTGCTTCGACTTCGGCGCCGAAGCGAGGCGGCACGACCAGCGCCACCATGGCCTGCCGAGAGCGCATCGCTATGCCGATTTGCTCGTAGCTGTCCACATGGCCGACCAGATCATAGAAGCCGGTCGCCTCCATACGTCTTACGAATCCACGGGACTCTTCGGAGTGATCTTGGTCGTAGACGACGGTGGCAATGTTCCGAACGTCCGTGTTGATGGCGTAGCCAAAGAGCAGCAGCTGGATGACCGGAATGCCGAACATCATGCCCATCGTGAGACGGTCACGCCTCGCTTGGATCATCTCTTTCCAGGCGATGGACAGCATGCGGTTCATTGCGCGCCCCGGTTCCGCGCTTCGCTGTGAACCATCGCCACGAACGCGTCTTCGACGTTGGGAACGACTTCGCGGCAGTCTCCGACACCTGGACCGTCACCCAATAGGTCCTGCGCGAGCAGCACTGGGTCGATGCCACCGAGCGTCGCCAATCGAAGACGATCGCCGAATGGAGCAACCTCGTCGACCGCCGGATGGGAGACCAGCAGATCCATGGCGGCGGCCACGTTCGAAGTCGAAACCAGGCCGACACGGATCTCCCGGCGCGCGATGACTTCCGCTGGCGTCCCGATGTCCAGAAGCGTGCCTCTAAAAATGAAGGCGAGACGGTGGCAGCGTTCCGCCTCGTCCATGTAGTGAGTGGTCACCATGACCGTGGTGCCAGCCGCAGCGATGCGATGGATGTGAGCCCAGAACTCCCTGCGACTCACCGGGTCGACACCCGCGGTTGGCTCGTCGAGAAACAAGAGCGGCGGTTGGTGGATCGTCGCGCAGACCAGTGCGAGCCGCTGCTTCCAACCCCCGGAGAGGGTGCCGCTGATCTGGTTGCGCCTCTCGGAGAGGCCCGCACGTTCGAGCTCTTCGGGCACGCGCGTGCTGCGCTCAGCTCGGCTGAGCCCATAGATCCCCGCGTAGAACCTCAGGTTCTCTTCGATCGTGAGATCCTCGTAGAGGCTGAAGCGCTGGGTCATGTAGCCGATGTTTTGCTTGACCTGCTCCGACTCCGTCGCGACATCGAAGCCGACGACCGTCGCGCGACCCCCGCTCGGGTCCAGAATCCCGCAGAGCATGCGCAGCGTAGTCGACTTGCCGGCGCCATTCGGTCCGAGCAGGCCGAAGATCTCCCCGCGATGCACCCGAAAGCTCACATCGCTCACCGCGACGAGCTTTCCAAAATTCCGAGAAAGCCCCTCGGCGACGACGGGATCATCCACCCCTATGGGCCCTTCATCTCGAACTTGGCGAACGCGGGCACGCCGGCGTGAAGGCGCTCATCTGGGTCGCTGATGCGTACCCGGACGCGAACGACCAGATTGGGGCGCTCCGTTGGCGAAAAGAGGTATCGCGGCGTGAACTCAGTCGTCGGTGCAATGTGCTCAATCTTGCCTTCGAAGGCTTCGCCCTCGGCGTCGACCCGGACGCGCGCAGGAAGGCCAAGCTCGAGACCTGCTAGCGATTGCTGCGGCACGAAGACGTCCACGTAGGGATGCTTGGTATCGGCAACCGTGGCGACCGTGGCCCCCGCGGCAACCACCTCTCCAACTCGCACCGGCACGTCGAGAACGGTGACGCGCTCGCTGGAGCGCAGCGAGTAAAGCGCTAATCGCTCTTTCTCGGCGTCTACGGCCGCTTCCGCGGCGGTGACCGCAGCATCCGATGCAGCAAGCTCCTCGGGCCGTGCGCCCTTGCGCATTTGCTTGAGTCTCTGCTGAAGCATCCGAACCTGGGCCCTGGACTGCGCATATGCTGCTTCGAGCTCGGAGATCAGCGAGCGCGCAGTCGCTGCTTGCTCGGGAAGATTGCGGTGCCGATCGAGGTTGGCCTTGGCCTCCCGCAGTGTCGCCCGGGCGCCGTCGAGCTCGGCCATGGTGGACCGAACCTCCTCGACCCGCGGCCCTGCATAGACCAGAGCGGCATTGGCCCGGGTCCGAGCCAAATCCGCTTCTCGAGCCAGCAGTATCGGAAGCTCGGCCGTGTCGTCGAGGACCGCGATCAGGGCCCCTTCTTCGATGACGTCCCCGCGATCAAAACGGATCTCCCGAAGCTGACCGCCGACGCGAAAGCCGAGGTGTCGATCGTCGTGCTCGATGATCCCCTGGTAGCCGGGCGGCGTCTTCAGCTCAGCATCACAACCGGCCATCGTGGCGAGAACGATGACTCCGATGAGCGCCTTGGCCGAGACTGTCCAAATCATCACGCCGGCGAGAATAGCAGATCCGGGCGACGGGGTACCGACCCCCGCTGGCGCTGGCAAACGTGGGTTCGGTCGTGTAACAACCGCGGTAGTCGATGCTCGAAATCCTCCTCAACATTTCCATTGCTCTTTTCATCGCGGGGGTCCTGTTCACCGCGGGCCTCGAGGTGACCTTCGAGCAAGTCTTGAAGCCCCTCAGAAACGGTCCGGTCGTGGCCCGTGCGTTGATCGCGAACCTCATCTTGACGCCGCTCATCGTGTACACGATGAGCATCGGGTTCCCGCTCGAACGTCCGTACATGATCGGCGTGCTCCTGTACGGGTTCGCCGCCGGCGCGCCCTACACACCCAAACTAGTTCGCGCCGCGGCAGGCGACGTGCCCAACTCGATTGCTGCGACGATGCTCTTGACGGTCCTCACGATTATCTACATGCCGTTGGTCCTGCCGTTTCTCATACCAGGAACGGAAATTGGCGCCTGGGCGATCGCCAAGCCGCTCCTCCTTCAGATGTTCGTGCCCCTGGTCATGGGCTTGGGCGTCCGGCATTTCAGCGAACGGACGGCGGCGAAGCTCCTGAAGCCAGCGAATATCGTCGTGAATCTCTCACTGCTCATCTTCTTCGTGCTTGCCATCGTTCTGCATGGCGATGCTCTCTCCGCCACGATCGGCAAGGGAGCGATCAGCTCGGCCATCGTGCTGACGGTCCTGGCCTTTGCGGTCGGATACCTCCTCGGACCTGGCGGAACGAAGGGCAAGGTGACCCTCGGCCTCATCACGACAGCGCGCAACATCGGCGCGGCAGCAACCATCGCAACGGCAAACTTCAAGGATGATCCAAGAGTCCTGATTACCGTCGCCGTTTGTATGTTCGTCGTATTCGCGCTCGCGTTCCCGGCGGCAAGGCTCTTCTTTAGCAAACGCCTCGCCGTGGACTAGGCTAGGGCCATGACCTCATGTTCGAAGCTCGGAGTGTGGATCGCGGTGATCGCCGCATTACAGCTCCTGTCCGCATGCGCCAAAGACGGCGCCGTACCTTCCTCACAAACGGTACCGAAAGAGCCGACGCCTAAACAGGCCGCCGCAATTGCCGAAGAGGCGTACGTCTACGCGTTTCCGATGATGGAGAGCTACCGGACGATGTACGTCCAGGCCATCGACAAGAGCGCGCCCGGGTACCAAGCGCCGTTCAACGAGCTCGCGCACAGGACCAAGCTTCTCGACCCAGCGTTCAAGGACATCGTCCGGCCCAACAACGACACCATATATTCGATGGCATGGTTGGACCTGCGGGCACAGCCCATCCTCATCAGCGTCCCCGAGGTCGAGAATCGATATTACTCGGTCCAGCTGGTCGACATGTTCACCCACAACTTCGCCTACATTGGAACGCGCGCGACCGGCACCGCGGCTGGAAGCTACGTGATCGCAGGGCCACAGTGGGAGGGCGCCAAGCCTGGCGACGCACAAGCCGTCTTCCGTAGTGAAAGCAACTTCGTTCTCTGCATCATTCGAATCGAGGTCGAGGGGCCCGACGATGTCGCTGCTGTCGTGGAGCTTCAGAAGCAGTACCGGCTAACCGCGATGAACGTGTATCTCGGTCGCTCTCGGGTTCCCGTACCGACCGGGATCACTTTCCCGACCTACGATTCGACTCGAGCCAAGTCGGCCGCCTTCATCGACCTGCTCAATTTTCTTCTGACGCAAGTCCTGGTCGTGCCCGAGGAGCAGGAGCTCATGACTCGGTTCTCGAGCATCGGGATTCGAGCAGGCGCGCTCAACGCTTCGCGGGCTCTGAACCTAGGCATACGAAACGCCGTGGAGGAAGGCATCGGCCAGGGCATCATGGCGATCGCCCGGGCGGCGCAAGCTCCGAGCCAGATCGAGGGGGTCTCAAGCCGGTCGGCCGAAGGCTGGCAGGGAGTGGAAGGCATTTTCGGACCCGGTGAGGTCATGCGGACCAGGTACTTGGCCCGCGCCGTGGCGGCCATGGTGGGTCTCTACGGAAACGACACCGAGGAGGCGTACTACCCCATCGGGAATACCGACGCTTCGGGCAAGCCATTCGACGGGTCGACGCACGAGTACATCATGCGCTTCGAGAAGGACGAGCTCCCACAGGTGAACGCATTTTGGTCGATGACGCTGTACAGCGTGCCGGACCAACTGATGGTGGCCAACCAGATCGATCGCTACTCGATCGGCGACCGGAGCGGCCTGCAGTATGGCAAGGACGGCTCGCTCACGATCTACATCCAACACGCGTCACCAGGAAAGAACAAGGCCAGCAACTGGCTCCCCGCGCCCGAGGGGCCCTTCTCGCTCCAGTTCCGCATGTACTTGCCGAAACCGGAAGCTCTGAACCCCTTGTACCTGCCGCCGGCCGTGAGAACAGTTGACTGAGCCAGGCGAGCTACTTCGACAACCAACCAGGCAGTGGCTCGCTCTTTCGCACGAAAGAGATCGCATTCGTCCCGGAGCGCCCAACCATCACAGCCTCGATCAGCGGCGCGTGTGTGTCGTTCGTTTCGGCATGCCACTCGATGATGAAATTTGCGCCGGAGCCGCCGGTGGCATCGTGGCGCTTGATGAGAAACTCAATGGTCTGAAGCGGCTCGAGCCTGATGAGGCGATCGATCTTCTTCGTGGAGAGCCTCCCGTCGGTGTCGTAGTAGTTCGCGGAACTCACGTAGACCCTCCGCTTCGGGTCCACGTTGCGAATGCTGAGCGTCGTTTCGAGGAGGTACGGGCGGCCGCCGTCATAGTAGATGTGGGAGTAGACTGGGACGTAGTCGGCCCGATGCACCGATAGCGCGTCGACCGTCACGCCCGCCGCTGCGTAGGCGTCCAAGTTCGGGGGTGTGTACGAGCTCGGGGGCCCGTACTGAACGGTGTCTTCGATCGCGTGAAGCCGCTCCTCGGTGCTGGACCGGCTGCGCGTGTAGACGACAGCCATGAACCCGATCGCGAGCAGGATCAGGATACGCACCCCGTGCTCCGAGAACCACAGTAGCCAATCCGGGTATTTCTGATCGCTGCTCATTCGAATGCTCCCCAACCGTCTGCCGACTTAGGGTATCGCACCAATGACGGTTAGCTAGCAAGCCCCTGGGGCCGACGCTTGAGGGGTCGCGCATGCGTGTTATGAGGAGAATCGCTCCCGGGTCGTCTAAGGGCAGGACAACAGGCTTTGGACCTGTGAATGGTGGTTCGAATCCACCCCCGGGAACCAGCTTTCATCATGCGAACACTCTCGATTCTCACTGCCTCGCTTTTGGCCGCGGCGCTCGGAACAGCCTGCAAGAAGAGCGAGAGCTCTCCTGTCAGCGCCACGGCCGAATCTGCCGCACTCGGCCTCGACTGCGACCACGACCTCAGGTCGAGCGCGATAGCCAAGCACAGCTGGCCCTACCCCGCCGAGTATCGAAATCTCCGCTGGGGCGACAAGTACCAAAAGATGAAGCTCAAGCTCAAGCCGACACACGCTGCGTTCGTCACCGCGACCGTCACCTGGAAAGAGGGCGAGCTCATCGAGGTGGAAGACAGCGACGTACTGATCACCAAGCCGCGGCGCTTAATCGCAAAGCGTGACCTCTTCGTGAAAAGGAAGGTCTGGGACCAGGGGATCGAGGTGGAGCGGACGTTCCTGGCGGTCCCGCAAGGCGAGGTCGGCTCCTTCCTCTTCTACAACTCGCGCGGAATGTGCATGGTCGAAACCGAGCAAGGCCCGGGATGGACCCCGTGCACGCTCGACGACGCGTTCGAGGGCTTGAACGGAGAAGATCCGCATGCCTGCGAGCAGGTCTGGTGGGTCAAGGTTCGAAAGAGCAAGGTCGACCAGGGTTGGATGCCAGTGATGCCAGGCTTCATAGAGCGGGTGCCGCCGTCGACCGACGCAACCAAATGAACGTTTCCTGATTGCCCTTCGGGCCGGTGATCACACTGTCGGCTTGAGCGACGAGCGCGAACCCGAGTTGCTCGGCGTCCACAAGGAGAGTCTCGATGGCCTCGCGACGGTGCTCCGGGTCCCGAACGACGCCGCCCTTGCCCACCTTGCCATGGCCGACTTGGAACTGGGGTTTGACGAGAGCAATCACCTCGCCCCGGGCCCGCAGAAGAGCACTCGCGGCCGGAAGAAGCTTTTCGAGCCCAATGAAAGAAGCGTCGATGACCACGAGGTCGATCGGCTCGGGCAGGTCGTCTGATTTCAAGTGCCGCGCGTTGCAACGCTCCATGACGACGACTCGCCCGTCTTGCCGCAGCTTGTTGTGTAGCTGCCCGTAGCCCACGTCGATGGCGAAGACCTTCGCTGCGCCGCGCTGAAGAAGGCAATCGGTGAAGCCGCCCGTGGACGCGCCAAAGTCTGCCACAGTCTTGTCTGCCGGGTCGTAGTCGAAGGCATCGAGGGCACCTGCTAGTTTCACCCCACCCCGCGACACGTATGGATGATCGGGCTCGCGCACCTCGAGCGGTGCCTCTTCATCGATCGTCTCGCCGCTCTTCTCCACGCGTCGGCCCGCAGTGAACACCTTGCCAGCAAGAATGAGCGCCTGAGCCTTCGCCCGCGACGAAACGAGGCCTCTTCGTGTCAATAAGACGTCGGCACGGACCTTCGGCACGCTGCAAGACTGGACTAACTTTCTTTGAAAAGCGAACGGCGGTATGTTGATCGCATGGCCCGCAACGTGCTCTTTCTTCTCGGCCTGGGCTCTATTGGCTGGGCGATGCTCTCCTTGTTTTTCGCCGGTTCGGTCCTGCCTGACTGGATGGGGCTCGGTGACCATTCAAATGGCCCCCTCTACATCGAGTCGATGGCGGTGAACGTGGGGCTTTGGTCCGCCCTGGGCGCGTTCGCTGTTCTTGGCGCGATGTTCCAGCGTCTCCGCTTGGCGGCCACGCTCGCCTTCCTGGTTTGCGGTGCTGGTTTCGCCGGCGGACGCATTGTGGCGATGGTCCAGGGCGCCAAGCCCGACATCTACACGGTCATCGCGCTCGCCCTGGAGGTCGCCATCGTGATCGCTGCTTCCGCGGCGTACATCTCGGAAAAGACGCGAATCGCCCGCGAAGCGAAGGAGCTCAAGAAGGCTGAAAAGGCCGCCCTCGAAGCTGCCCTAGCAGCCGAACACGCCGCAGCAGCGGTCGAAGCGCCAGCCCCGACCCCAGTCCAACAGCCTTAGGAGAGCCCGGCTCCGCGACGGGAGCCAGCGCGATTCCCGACTCAAAAAGGAATGTCGTCGTCGCCGAAGTCGTCGGACGGGGGCGCGCTGCCGCCGCCGCCACCGCCGCTGCCACCACCGCCGCTGCCACCACCGCCGCTGCCGCCGAAGTCGCCGCCGGCGCCACCGCCACCGAAGTCCCCTGGCGCTCCCGAATCGCGGCCTCGGCCGCTACCGAGAAGAACGATGTTCTGGGCGACGATCTCGGTGGAGTTGCGTTTGTTGCCGTCTTTGTCGTCCCACTGGCGGTATTGAATCCGACCCTCGACGCAGATGCTCCTGCCCTTGGAGAGGATGTTGTTGAGGGCCTCGCCGCGCTTCCCCCAGACGGTAATGGTGTGCCAGTCCGTGCGTTGCTGGCGCTCTCCTGCGCGATTCACGTACGACTCGGTCGTCGCCAAGCGCAGGCGCAGCACGCCCTGCCCACTCTGGGTGTATTTGAGCTCCGGGTCAGCACCTAGATTCCCGATGAGCGTCACACGATTCAGGCCTTCTGCCATGGGTCCCCTCTTCTTTTAGCCGCGGTGGGCGGCGAACATACGCGGCCTTGCGCCGCCGATCAATGGCCAGGAGCCTCGCTCTGCATGCGAAGCACGATTGCTAGCTCATCGGTCAATTCCCGCCGACGATGCTCATAAAAGCTGGGGCCAATCTCTTCGGCTTTCCGTTGGCCCTCCAGAGCTGCGATCTCCTCTAAGAGCTCAACACGGCGATCTTCCCGGACTTTCGCCAGAACGCCGGTCTGATCCGTGGGACGCAGAAGAAGCCAGATTCCGAGAAAGGTGAACAACGCAGCAAACGCGGCGGCGAAATAGGGCAGCGTACCGTCACCGGGGATCCCGCGAATGTGAATCCTCAAGGGATCGATTGGCGGATCACCTGGGCTCCGCATCACGCCTGCAACCAGGAAGCGGCGGTCGCCACCCTCGTGGACACGGGCAACCTGAAAGCCCTCGACTTCGAGCGTCATGCCATCGATGTAGTCACTGACGACTTGATACTCCATCGTGGCAAACGGCACGGACTGCTGAATCGACAGCGAATTGCCACTGACCGGAATGTCGTAGGCCCAGCGCAGATCGGCACGGCCCGGTGCGATCGAGCCAGAGATCTCGAGGCCATCATCCGTTGCGCTGACCCGCTGGTCGGTCAGGACCTTCAAAGCGTCGAAGGCCTTGAAGCCTTCGGGCAGGGGAATCCGCATGCCACCATCGGGAAACACGTACGTCGACTCACCGAGGTTCGTGAGCCGAGCGTCCTGGCTGACGCGAGCCCGACCATCGCGAAACTCGACCATCGTGCGTCCGAGCACTTGGAAGACGCGTCGATTGTCGGCGGTAGTCGGGAGCCGGACGACGCGAACCCGCTGACCCTTCTCCGCATCGAGCCGAAACGGCATGTGACTGTAGTTCGCGCCCTTGTATGGCACGTTTGCTCGATAGGAATGCTTGGCGTCCGTCAGCAGCCCATCGAACGAACAGCTACCCTTCTCGTCGGTGACGCAGGCTTTGCTATCACGGCCCCCCGACTGTTCAATCACACCGAGGCGCACCGCTTGTTTGGGGACGGGCGCGCCGGTCGGGTCGATCACCTCGACCACGATGGTCCCTTTCGGAAGCGCCGAGTCGACAGCCGAGGTCACCAAGTCCGGCACCTTGCCGAGAACGCGATTGACGACTGCCTGGTCCTGCTGTGCCAATACGATCGATGGGGCCCAAACTAGCAGGCCGATCAGAGCTGTGATTCGCATCATGCCTCGTCAGCAAGCCGCTCGGCGATCAGTGCCTCGGCTTCATCCCGAAATGGCCCGGCGCCGGCATCCAGCTCATGAAGGATGTGGCGAGCCTCTGCGCGGAGTTTGGCGTTGATCTCTTCGTAATCGGGGTCGGAGAGCTTCCCGGCGTCGTGCTCGAAGGCGATGTCGCGAATCTCCTGAAGTAGAGCGTCCTTCTCGGTCAACAAACCGAGACGCGCGTCGCTGGTGAGCTGCGCGCGCGCTCCGCCGACGAGCTCGTCGGAAAATGCCAGGCTCAGACTCAACCAAAGACTGACCAGCGCAACGACCACGGCCAGCGACGCGCCGATGACGAACAACCAGGGGAGGTAGTCAGCCATTAGCTTTCCTCCATGCGATCGAGCTCCGCATCGAGGCGCGAGTCGTACTCGATCTTCTCGCCGACATCGGAGGCCGTCATCTCTCTCGGGACCGCCCCGCGGCGCTGCCAACGACGGCCGAGCAGCACGATGAAGCCAACGGCGAAGCCCATGGCGGCGATCGGGACCGCCCAGAGCGCGCGGTCCAAACCCTCGTCGGAGGGAATCGCCAATGCCGCAGCACCGTACTGGGCGCGGTACGACTCCTGAATCTTCGTAGGCGGTTCCCCGGCAGCAAGCCGCTCGCGAACCTCGATGCGCTTGTCGTCGGCCCAGCCGCAGGCACAGGTATCCATCGGCAGGCGCGCGCAGTCGCCGCATTGACACAGGAGGCGTCCGAACAACTGCCTTTCGACGGGGTCATTGATGACGACGGAGCCCGCGTGAAGTGTGCTGCTGCTGTCGTTCTGCGCGGATGCCACGCCCACCCAGGCCATCATCGTCGCGATCAGGATCGCCAGTCCAACCACCGCCGTGGCTGGAGAGAATCGGAATCGCCGCCGAACGGCGGGTTGTTCTCGAACAAGCTCACGTCCCGTAGGCCACATGCCGAGCAGCGCCCCTAGCAAGAGCACGATACCGCCGAACCAAATCCAAGCGACCAAGGGCCGAATGATGATGCGGAAGGTGCCACGCTGTGTCGACGGATCGACGGTGCTCATGATCACGTAGACGTCTTCAGCCGGGCGGCTGCGAATCGCCACTTCGGTGGTGGGCATCTGCGGATGCGTTCGATAGATGAACTTGCCCGGTGCGACCTGCCCCTGTTCGTTTCCGGATTTGTCGAGGAGCGTCATGTCGGTGAAGATCATTCGCTTGTTTGGATCGGTCTCCATGCGGGGCTGGTCGTAGCGCACCGTATGCTTGCCGATCTCCATCGCTTCGCCCGGGCGAAGCGCGCTCTCCTGCTCTACGTCGTAGGCGGCGCCCGTGAAGCCGATGAACATGAAGACGACGCCGATGTGCACGATGTAGCCGCCGTAGCGGCGCCGTCCCTTGGACACGAGATTGACGAGCGCAGTGCCCGCGCCCTCGCCCTTTCTCATGCGAACGCGAATGCCGCGCCAGAACTCCTGACCCACGCTCGCGAGCACGAAAGCGCAGGTGGCAAACGAAACGCTCGGAGCCACGGCCGACATCCAAGCGAGAACCGTGCCCGTGGCGGTATCGTAAATCTCGGTGGGCTCGACGACCGCCGGGTAGCCGAGGCGCGCACCAAAGAGAACCTGAAACAAGGCAACGCTCAGCCCTACACCCACGGGGAAGGCCATGGCCCGCAAGAGCTTGGAGCCGGTGGCTTTGCGCCAGGCGACCAATGGCCCTAGCCCGGCCAAGAACAGAAGCACAATCCCGAGCGGGACCATCCACTTGTTGTAGAAGCCTGGGCCGACGGTGACTTCCTCGCCCCGAACCCATTGACTGAGCAGCGGAAAGGTGGTCGCGATCAGCACGAAGACCATCATCCCGAGCAAGACCCAGTTGTTGAGCAGGAACGCGAACTCCCGACTGACGAGCGACTCGATTTCGTTGTCGGCCTTGAGCTTGGGAAGGCGCCAAATCATCAGCGCCGCGATCGCGATGAGCAGGAAGGCCATGTACCAGACGAAGTACTGACCGATGTCGGAACGGGCGAAGGAGTGCACGCTCGCGATGAGCCCTGAGCGGGTCAGAAACGTGCCGAAAATCGTGAGGAAGAAGGTCAGCGCCAAAAGGAAGACGTTCCAGACCTTCATCATGTGCCGCCGCTCCTGAATCAGAACGGAGTGCAAGTAGGCCGTACCTACCAGCCAGGGCATGAACGAGGCGTTCTCAACGGGATCCCAGGCCCAGTAGCCGCCCCAGCCAAGCTCCTCGTACGACCAGAGGCAACCGAGCAGCAGGCCGATCGACAGAAAGGTCCAGGCGATCATCGACCAAAGACGTGCGGCGCGGACCCATTCGTTGCCGAGGCGACCCGTGATTAGCGCGGCGACCAAGATTGCAAACGGCACCGACCAGCCAACGAATCCCATGTAGAGAACCGGCGGATGAATCGCCATCCAGTAGTTCTGGAGAAGGGGATTGAGGCCTTCACCGTCACCCGGCGTCGTTCGGATGTACGTCGCGAAGGGGTTCGCAGCGAAAAGCATCAAGATCGCGAAGAAGATCAGGATGCTCATCAGGGTGGCGATGACCCAGGGCTGGAGCTCCGTGTAGCGGCCGCGAAGCCAGCGAACGGCGAAGAAGGTGTAGCCCGAAAGAAGGAACGACCACCACAGGAGCGAGCCGTCCTGCCCTCCCCACAGGGAGGTGACGAGGTACCACCAGGGCATCGAGCGATCGCTGTAGCGGGCGACGTACCGTATGCGGAAATCATGGACCTGAAACGCGTACGCCAGGACCAGGATCGCGACGAGAACGAGCGCGCAGGTCGCGTAGGTGCCCCAACGAGCCGATGGGAGCAGATGCGGACGCCCGCGTCCTGCGCCCATCGCCACCGCCATCGTATACGACGCGCTGATCAGGATGAGGCACAGCACCAGGGTGCCGAAGAAAGGAATATCGAGTGCCGGCATAGTATTGGAGCCCCCGCCTCCGGGCGGCCGTTCCCATTACATAGGTGCTCGGGCGGTCGGGGCAAGTACAATGAAAAGCCCCGCTCGGCGCGAGGCCGGGCGGGGCGGGGCTTCAGTGGGCCCATTGGGCGCTCTTAGTCGCCTTCTTCGAACTCAGCATCGATGACGTCATCGTCGCCTTTGCTGGCTTCCTCGGCGCCGGCCCCCTCGGCCGCTGCGCCTGCTGCCCCTTCAGGAGCCGCGGCCGCTGCGCTATAGGCAAGCTCGGCGATCTCCTTCATGGCCGCTTCTAGCGCCTCGGTCTGGCTGGCCATCGCCGCGGCGTCGTTGGCTTCGATCGCCTCGCGGAGCGACTTCACCTTGCCCTCGACATCGGCAACCTTCTCGGCAGGAAGCTTGTCTTTGACCTCTCCGAGCGCCTTCTCCACACCGTAGGCGAGTTGATCGGCCTTGTTGCGGGCCTCGACCTGCTCACGGCGCTTCCGGTCCTCCTCCTCATGCGAAGCCGCATCCTGGACCATGCCGTCGATTTCCTCGTCGGACAGACCGCTGTTGGAGGTGATCGTGACCTTCTGGTCCTTGCCGGTCGCCTCGTCCTTCGCCGTCACCGAGAGAATGCCATTGGCGTCGATGTCGAAGATGACCTTGATCTTCGGGATGCCACGCGGCGCGGGCATGATGCCCTCGAGGTGGAAGCGCCCGAGGGTTCGGTTGTTCCTCGCTTCGGCGCGCTCACCTTGAAGGACGTGAATCTCGACCTTCGTCTGGCTGTCCTCCGCGGTCGAGAACACCTCTTCCTTTCGGCTTGGAATCGTGGTGTTCCGCGGAATGAGTGCGGTCATGACTCCACCGAGGGTCTCCACACCCAAGCTCAGCGGCGTAACGTCGAGCAAGACCATGTCCTGCACGTCGCCGGAGAGCACGCCGGCTTGAACGGCGGCGCCGAGCGCGACCACTTCATCGGGGTTGACGCCCTTGTGGGACTCCTTGCCGAAGAACTTTTCCATGGTTTCCTGCACGAGCGGAATCCGGGTCGAGCCGCCGACCAAGACGACCTCGGAGATGTCCGCGGCGGTCTTGCCAGCATCGGACAGCGCCTTTTTGCAGGGCTCGAGGGTTCGTTGCACCAAATCGTCGATCATCGACTCGAGCTTGGCGCGTGTGAGCCGGATGTTCAGATGCTTCGGACCAGCCGCGTCGGCCGTGAGGAAGGGCAGATTGACCGTGGTTTCCAACTTCGTGCTGAGCTCGATCTTCGCCTTCTCTGCTGCATCCTTGAGGCGCTGCAGAACCATCTTGTCCTTGCCTACGTCGATGCCGGTGTCCTTTTTGAACTCGGAGACGAGGTACTCGATGACGCGCTGGTCGATATCGTCGCCGCCGAGGTGCGTGTCACCGTTGGTGCTGACGACATCGACGACCTTGTCGCCCACTTCGAGGATCGAAACGTCGAAGGTGCCACCACCGAAGTCGTAGACGGCGATGAGATGGTCCTCGGTCTTGTCGAGGCCGTACGCCAAGGCAGCCGCGGTTGGCTCGTTGACGATTCGCTTGACGTCGAGGCCGGCGATCTTGCCGGCGTCCTTGGTCGCCTGGCGCTGGGAATCGTTGAAGTACGCAGGAACGGTAATGACCGCTTCGGTGACCGGCTCACCCAGGAAGTTCTCCGCGGCCTTCTTCAGCTTGCGGAGCACCTGGGCCGAGACCTCGGGCGGCGAGAGCGTCTTGCCGCGAACCTCGAAGCCAGCGTCGCCGTTGTCGCGCTCGACGACTTTGTAGGGCATGCGGGTAGCGTCATCGCCCAGCTCGTCGAAACGGCGGCCCATGAAACGTTTGGTCGAGTAGACCGTGCCTTCGGGGTTGGTGATGGACTGCCGCTTGGCGATCTGGCCGACGAGGACCTCTCCCTGGTCGTCCCACGCTACTACCGACGGTGTAATCCGGTCACCCTCCTCATTGACGATGACCTTCGGGTCCTTGCCCTCCATCACCGCGACGACAGAGTTGGTCGTCCCGAGGTCGATGCCGATAATCTTTCCCATGTTTTCCTGTCTCCTTTTGCCTCCGAGCTGCCGTCGGAGTTACAGCAACCTAACCACGGGGATCTGGCCGTCAAGGTCCGCTAGGGGCCGAAATTGGGGTCGAAACCCGCCGCCCGAGTCGTAGAGAAATCGCTTGGTCAGCCGGCGAGGGTGTTCCGAAGCACAGCAGCGTCTTGGGATTCCGCGAGCACAATCAACGAGTCACCCGCTTTGAGCGTGTGCTCGCCTCCGGGGTTGTAGACGTAGTCTCCGTCGGCCCGGTGCACCGCGACCACGAGCGCGCCTGCCTCCCGGATGCTGGTTTCGGCGAGTCGCTTGCCAACGAGTGGACTCTCGGCCGGCACGTCGATCGCCTCGAGGCCGACACTGATGCCCCCCCCAAACTGAACGATGCGGTCGAGGAAGGCCACCGTCTTCGGGCTCACCATTTCGCTGAAGAGCCGTACGCCGCCAATGTAGTTCGGGGCCACGACGGCATCGGCACCTGCACGCCGGAGCTTGGCTTCGGTAGACGGCTCGATCGACTTGGCCACGATTCGGGCTATCGGGTTGAGAGCCCGCGCGCTGATCGTTACGAAAAGGTTGGCTTTGTCGTCGTTGAGGGCCGAGATGACGCCGCGCGCGCGCTCGACGCCGGCCAGGGTGAGGGTGTGGTCGTCCGTCGCGTCGCCGCAGACGAAGAGCAGCTCGTCGTCGAACTCCTCCTTGAGCTCATCGAGCCGGTCGCGGTTGCTGTCGACCACGACGAAAGGCACGCCCACCGCTCGAAGCTCGGTTGCGATGTGCCAGCCTGTCGTGCCAATGCCGCACACGATGACGTGATTGCTCAATGAGTCGATTGCGCGTTCCATACTTCGGCGCCTCAGAATTCCCTGCAAGTCACCTTCTACAATCAAAGCGGTGAGACTAGAAATGAAATAGAGCAGTGTGCCGCTGCCCAGAACGATCAGGCTAATCGTCACCACCCGAGCTTCAGGAATCTCGTTCATGCCTTCGAGCGTTTCGGCAAAACCGACGGTCGAGAGCGTGATGATGGTCATGTAGAAGCAGTCGAACCAGGACCACCTCCCGTCGCCGACGGCGTAATATGCGCTGGCTCCTACGAGCACCACCGCCGCCAGCACCGCTGCTGCCGAGACCAGGCGACCGTAGGCCCCCCGCCTCGACTGGAAGAATAGGAGCTTCACTGGGGCGTAGTTGGCGTCATGCACCAATCCAAGTCAACCCTTGACCATCACGACCGAGAGCGGCACAACCGGCCGCGGTGAATTCCTCGGAAGACGCACGCCGGGCCGGGCGCGGACTGGTGTCGATTGGCGGCGCCAAGGCTTACTTCATCGTCAGTAGCTACGCGGTCCAACTGCTGCTCCCGAGAATCTTCGGGGAGGCCAAGGAGTTCGGGCTCTATTCGGCCACGATGAGCGGTGTCGCGATTCTCACCAATGTGTTGATTGTCGCTACGATCCAATCGGTTTCGAAGTTCGTGAGTGAGGATGAAGCCCGTGCGGAGGTGACGCTTCGACAGGGACTGCGAATCCAGGGCCTGGTGGGAGGCACGCTAGCCTTGGCGCTGTTTGTAGGTGCGCCAGCGATCGCTCGGCTCTTGTTGGACGAGCAGCTGACCCGCTTGCTTCGGGTCGCGTCGGTGGTTGTCTTTGCCTATGCGCTCTATGCAGCGGTCGTCGGCAGCCTCAACGGCCGGCATTGGTTCGCCAAGCAGGCGCGCCTGGACGTCGCCTTCTCCACGCTCCGCACGGTCAGCATCTTGTCCGGAGCCTTGCTGGGGTTCGGGGCGATCGGAGCTGTGGGGGGATTCGCGGCGGCTGCGACCATGATCGTGACCATCAGCCTGATTTGGATCGGCTTCGGAAAGCCGGGCTTGCCGGGAGAAAAGATCCGGCGACGCCGCTGGCTCGGCTTCATGGCGCCGATTTGGACTTACCAGATATGTCTCAACGGCATTCTGATGATCGACTTGCAGGTCCTAAAACGGACAGCGACCGAGATTGCCCTATCGAGCGCGGTAACCGGTCAGGCCGCGGTCGACCTCGCCAACCAGTACGTTGCCTACTACCGCGCTGCACAAACCTTTGCGTTCGTTCCGTATCAATTGATCATCTCCATGACGTTCATCGTCTTCCCGATGATCAGCAAGGCGACCAGCATTGGAAATCGTGAAGCGGCGCGATCGACGATTCAGCACGCCATGCGCTTTTCCTTGCTCTTGCTTTTCTTGGTCGCGGCGCCCACCTCCGGCGCGGCCCACGGCGTGATGCGGCTCGCATACCCAGCCGAGTACCTGGCCGGGGCACCCGCGCTGTCGATTCTAGTCTTCGGCGTGACGGCGTTCGCTCTCTTTGCGGTCGCCGCCACGGCGATCAGCGGCGCGGGCAAACCGTCGGTGGCCGCAATGATAGCCGGGGTCTCGCTCCTCGTCGTCGTGGTAGCAAACCGGATTCTGCTGCTGCGAGCGGGTCTGGGCGAGCAGACCTTAGAAGCGGCCGCCAGCGGCACGGCGATCGGCATGGTCGTCGCGCTCCTGCTTTCGGCCTGGGTGATTCGTCGCTCGTTCAGCGTCTTCATTCCGGTCTTGACCTGGGTTCGAGCCGCCCTCGCAGCAGGCGCCGGGTACGCCGCCGCGGCGGCTGTCCCACAGGAGTCGGCGCTCATGGCGATCGTGGCGCTCGCCGCGGGTTTCCTGAGCGCGCTGGCTGTCCTCCTGCTGACTGGCGAGCTAGGTCGCGACGACTGGCAGGCGGTTCGGCGAATCGTTCGCCGGGACTAGCCTTCGCGTCGATAGTGGCCGCTGCGGCCACCTTGCTTCTCTAGTAGGACCACTTCTTCAATCGCCATGCCGCGATCGATCGCCTTGAGCATGTCGTAAAGCGTGAGCGCGGCAACTGTGACCGCCGTGAGGGCCTCCATCTCGACTCCGGTGCGATCGGCGCAGCGAACCGAAGCCTCGATGATGAAGCGTTGCTCGTCAGCAGCCGGCTCGAAGGCGACGTCACAGCCGGTGATCGCGAGCGGATGACAGAGCGGAATGAGCTCGGCCGTTCGCTTGGCAGCTTGAATGCCCGCGATGCGCGCCGTTGCCAGCGCGTCGCCCTTGGGGACTTCGCCGGACAAGAGC
Source organism: uncultured delta proteobacterium (assembly GCA_963842915.1). Taxonomy (GTDB): domain Bacteria; phylum Myxococcota_A; class Polyangia; order Polyangiales; family Houyiibacteriaceae; genus SG8-38. The sequence goes on from CAWJII010000007.1 coordinate 202,510, forward strand.
ACTCGGCGCGTCTCCGGATCCATGCGCAGCGTCGCCCGGGCGCGCGCTTGGCGAGTCGTCTTGTTCTTCTCGCCGACGTCGACCATTCGAGCCTGACCGTCGCGATCCAAATGCGTGAGCTCGTCGTCTCTGTTCATCAATCAGGATGCGGCGCGTCGTAGTTGGGACGCGGGGGGATGGTAGCTGTCCCGGCCATCCGGGCAATCAGCTCGACCCTCGAGTGCACACCGAGCTTCGAAAAGATGCGCTTGAGATAGGTGTTCACCGTCGAGACGGTAAGAGCTGTTTCCGCGGCGATTTCCCGGGTACTCGCGCCGCCGACCAGGAGCGTCACGACGTCGCGCTCGCGCGGGGTGAGCGGAGCGCGCTGCAGTGTCTGCTGGACGGCCTCACCGGGCCTTCGGCTTCCCTCGCCCGTCAGCCGCTCGGCGTAGTCGATTCCTCTTGCGAAGAGGCGGGAAGCCCATTTCAGCAGCTCGATCTCATTGCCATCAGGCGCGTCTCCGACGATCTCCAAATGGAGTGTCCCGATGAAGGCGCGCCCTTGCCGAAGCGGCAATGAGAGTGTGGGCTCCGTACTGGTCAAGATGTCCTCGCTGGTCACCGGGTCGGCATCGGGGCGCTCCAGCCGAAACGACTGCGCTCCCACCAGCCCGGCGATCAGAGTCGCTCCCCTGTGAGGATAGGTTCGCACCGGGTCGAGCTCCGTTAGTCGCTCGACGATTTCCATCAGCCTTTCGCTCGATGTCACAGCCCGGTCCTCGATTCGTGATCGTCACAAATCAGTGTCGAAAAACCAATTATTGTCAAGCCTTGGCATTCCAAGTGAACGATGAACGGGAAATCTTGTCGAGCTCGAAGCTCGAAATGAGCTCTTCGGGCCGAATCGGCGCACGTGTCGCGGTCAGTCCGAGCGAGCAAGCGAGCTCACCGATGATTTGCTCGGCCGAGCGGCCCGCGTTTCGAAGCGAGGAAATCGAGATGGCTCCGTGTCGGGTCGCGAGTCGCGTACCCTCTTCGTCGACGACTAGACCGACGTGCGCAAAGCGTGGCACCGGGTAGCCGAGTGCGCGGTAGAGCGCGATCTGACGGGGCGTCGACGAGAGTAAATCGGCTCCTCGAATCACTTCGCTGATCTCAGCTTCCGCGTCGTCGACCACCACGGCGAGCTGGTACGCCCAAACTCCGTCAGCACGCCGGAGCACGAAGTCGCCGCCCACTTCCCCTTCGGGAAAGGGCGCGCACAGGGCGTCTTCGAAACCTGGTGATGGATCGGCGAAGCGGAAGCGAAGCGCAGGAGCACGGTCGGGACGGGTGGCGCCGTTGCGGCAGGTCCCGGGATAGCGCGGGCCCTCATCTCCATGGGGCGCGCTAGAAATCTGAGCGATATCCTTGCGAGAGCAGGTGCAGGGATAGACCAGGCCCGCCGCCTGGAGCTTGGCGAGCGCGCACTCGTAGGATTCGTGGTGCAAGGACTGGAACTGCGGGCCTTCATCCCAGTCGAGCCCCAGCCATTCATGATCGCGGCAGATCTCATCCGCCGCCCCCGCAACCACCCTCGGGCGATCGATATCTTCGATCCGCATCAAGATCCGTCCGCCGTGCTTTCGCGCCTGAAGCCAGGTCACCAGCGCGGTGCGGGCGTGCCCTGGGTGCATCTTCCCCGTTGGAGAAGGGGCGAAGCGAGTCCGATAGGTCGAAGCCACGAGCCTTCCCTTATACGACTTGCGCCAAGGCGGCCATGCGGTGCATCTTCCGCCGGTGCGGGGACGAACCGATGTGTGTGGCTGCTTTCCAACCGGGCGCCACTATCCAGGCATTGCCGACCTGATCGCCGACGCGATCCAGAACGTCGAAGGCCTGTGCAAGGAGTTCGAGCCAGGAGCTTCCTGGGAGGACATTCCGATCACCGTCATCGACTTCGAAACGACCGGGCGTGACTCGGAAACCGACCGGGTCATCGAGATCGGGCTGGTGACCTTCGTGAAGGGGAAGGTCAGCAGCAAGGAGAGCTGGCTGGTCAATCCGGGGATCCCCGTTCCGGAGGAGTCGCGAGCCGTGCACGGCATCACGGACGAAGAGCTCGAAGGCGCGCCCGACTTCGCGAGGGTCATGCCGCGACTTCTGGAGGTCCTGCAGGGCAAGCTCCCGGCCGCGTACAACGCGTCCTTCGACCGAGGGTTCCTGCTGGCAGAGATCGCACGCGCCGCCCCGAAGGGCATGACGCCCGGCGACATGCCGCCCGCAGCGCGTGAAGACGTGGTCTGGGTCGACCCGCTGGTCTGGGCGCGTGAGATTCTCAAAGAGCTAAAGAGCCGCCGGCTCGGTGATGTGACCAAGCACCTGAGCGTCCCTCTCGAGGAGGCGCACCGCGCAGCGGGCGATGCAGAAGCAACCGGGCGAGTGCTGCTCGCGTTGGCGCCGCAGTTGCCGCGAATCTACGGGGAGCTCGTGCGTCTTCAGAAGCGCTATGCGGCGTTTCAAGAAGCCGAGTTCGCCGCCTGGAAACGATTTCGGTGAGCCCGAAGATCACCCCGGCGCGCCTTATTTGGGTGCCGTTCGCCCTGATGGCGATCGGCAGTTGGACGCCGGTCGTCGGCATGTGGCTCAACGAGATCGCATGGTCGGGGGCGGCAGGACGAGCAATCTCCTTCTGGTACACTGTGCCCGCCCTGGTGACGATCCTCCTGGTCCAGGGGCCCTGGTTGAAGCAGCCGATCCTGAAGCCGCTTGGCATTCGGTTTTCTGTCAACCGATGGTGGGGCATCGCATGGCTGCTCCCGGTGGCGGTCCTCTTCATCGGCATGCTGGTGACCTGGGCCGGAGGTTTCGAACCCGTGCTGACGGTAGAGCAGCTCATCGAGAACAAGCGCTCGGCGGTGCCGCCCGATCAAATCGCGCAGTTCGAAGAGTACCTCGCACAAAGCGCTCCTCCACATCCGCTGATGTTGATCGTCATGGGAATGCCGGCTGGACTGACGTTCAATCTCATCCCGGGCCTCTGCGAAGAGATCGCGTTCCGCGGCTACTACTTCAGGGAGATCTCGGGAGGCTTCTGGGAACGCTCGACCAAGATCGGTCTGCTCTGGTGGCTTTGGCTCGCTCCATCGGTGGCGATCGGGAACCTCTACGGCGCGCCAGGCCTGAAGAGCGTCCTGCTCGCCCTCCCCTGGTGCATCGTCGCTTCCTGGGTGCTCGTGTACCTGCGCGTGCGAAGCGATTCGGTCATCGCGGTTGCGGTCGCGCGAGGGACCATGCTGGCTCTCACCGCCGCGGCGCACGACCTCACCTTCGGCGCGCCAACCTGGCTCGCTCCGTTCTATGGGCTCGGCGGCCTCGTCGGGTTCTCGGTCATCTGGCTCGCATTCTGGATCGATGATCGACGTCGTGCGAAAGGTCGACTAACCGCGGGCTGAGGAGAACGACTTGGAAAACTCGGTGAAGCTCGGGCTCCACGCCCGCTACGGAGGCTACGCGCTCGTCACCGGAGCGGCGCGAGGGATCGGACGCGCCTTCGCCGTGTGCCTTGCAGCGGAGGGCTTTGATCTCTTGCTCGTCGATCGGGAGGGCGAAGAGACAATCGCGCTCGCAGAGGAGCTCAGTGCAAAGCACGGTGTCGACGCGCGCTCGTTGATCTGCGACCTCTCTGAGCCGGGCCTCGAGGAACGGGCAGAGCAATGGGCGAACAGCTTCGAGATCGGGCTCCTGGTCAACAACGCCGGGATCTCCTTGCTCGATCCGTTCTTCGATATTTCATTGGAAGCCCATTTGACGACCTTGGACTTGAACTGTCGCGCGACGCTCGTGCTCACCTATGTCGTCGGCAAGGCGATGGCCGCCCGGGGCAGTGGCGGAATCATCATCGTGTCCTCGGCTTCGGGGCTCTCGGGCTCCCCCTACTTCTGTCACTACGCAGCGACCAAGGGCTACGGCCTCAATCTCGCCTGTGGCCTCTGGTCGGAGCTTCGCGGCAGCGGCGTCGACGCGCTCGCCGTTTGCCCGGGCATGACCGACACCAGGCCCGTTCAAGAACAGAACCTCGACCAAGACCTGCCGTTCTACGTTCCACTTGGCGGACCTGAGCCCGTGGCGCTCGGCGCTCTTCGCGCACTCGGCAAGCAGCCCGCCGTCGTCCCGACATGGGCCGACCGAATGTCCGCCGGACTGCTCTCAAAACTACTGCCGCGAGGCTGGACGCTGTCGATCATGAAGCGATCGATCGAGAAGATGCGCGGCTGAGCCAGTCGTCAAGCTGGGCTCGGTGGCTTTCGAAGTTTGAGCTTACCCGCCTGCCAGCCGGCCACCCCGCTCGTATACCAGTTCGAGAATCGGCGGTCCGATGGGCCCCCGCAGAGTGCAGAGTGCAGGACATCCGTGCTCATGTCAGCGACGAGGCGGAGCGATGGGGTGAACGAAGTGAGGCGCCCGCCAGAGTTGTAGATCTGCCCCTGGTGGGGCGTCGCGCGTCCGCCGCGAATCGGGACCGGGCCTCGATCGAACCCCAGGAAGCGAGGGAGCTTGCCTCCAAAGAACATGTTGGTGAGCATGAGCTGATTTCGCCTGCCCCAGGGCTCGGGCGCCTGGTCGGCGACTTTGGCGAGCGCGGCGGTCCAGACCTCTTCACGCCTGCGTTCACCGAGCCAGGGCGACGATTCGTCCACGAGGATGCGATCGAAGTCTTGATAGAAGTCGATGAACACCCCGCTGGTGTCGCGCAGGTGCTCGATGACTGGCGCACCACATGCCGGACCGAACATCTCCACCAAAAGCTCTGCGTAAAAGATCTCGAAGGCGGTCGCCCCGGTCGAATCGAGCTCGTAACGGCAGTCCCAGGAGCGAAGGGCCTCGCCGAGGGGCCCGTCTCCGAGAAGCGGCCGGAGAACCTCGAGGAACTCCGCGGCCTGAATCGAGTAGGTGTCCAATTGGATTGCGCGAAAAGAGTCCAGGTCGTGCTTGTCGCGCTCCTGCAAGAGCTCGGTGATACGTCGCGCGCGATAGTCGCCCATGGGCGCGTTGATCGGATTGGCACGGCCCAGGTGATTGAGATCCTGGTTGGCGGTCACGACCATGCCCTCGTCCGGGCTGTGCACCCTCGGTAAGTCCGCAGAATCGACGAAGCCCTTCCAATCGAATCGATGGTCCCAGCCGGGCCGGGGCGCAAAACCGGACCAGTCGTCCGGACGCTTCGGCATCAGGCCTGACATCTGGTACCCGATGTCGCCCGAGCTGTCGGCGAAGACCCAGTTCATGGACGACTCGACGCCCGCGAAAGCGCGCATGCCTTCGACAACTGTCCGCGCGGTCCACATCGGGGTGAGCGTGTTGATCGACTGGGCCCCGGCGCCTGCACCGGACCAGCGAGTGGCAAGTCGATATCCCTCCGCCTCGGCGTCTCCATCGAGAACGCCGTGCTGGTTCTCCCAGAAGATTTCGACGATCGGCGCGCCCTTCTTGCGCTTGATCGTCTCGACGCGTCGCTCGAAATCGACCCAGGCATCGCCGCGACGGAACTTCCCAGCGCGGCAGTGCTCAACCCAGGAGTCGATCGAATCCATGAAGGTGTACGTCGCGCCCCAGGATAGGTGCTCGTTCCGCCCCACCAGCGGCGCGGGCAGACCGGGCATGGTCATCAGGAGCGCGTAGCCCTCAGGCCAGCGAAAGCTCTGCTCGACCCATACGTTGGGTAGCCGGTTCGTTTCGAGATGCGGATCGTTAGCGAGCATGGCCGCTCCCGAAACAGTCCGCGAGCCCGACACACACCAGTTGTTCGACGCCATCACTCGCGTCGCAGCAGCTCCCCACTTCACGGCCTCTGGGACGACGCGCTCAGAGAGCTCGACCTCGGTCAGCATCGCGCGGTCGAGTCCATCGGTACTCCCCGGGAACAGAGCCTCGAGGTGCGCGTCGTCAATGCCGGCTTGCACCATCTCTACGAACAGACGCTCGAGCTCCCCTTGTGACTGGGCCAAGGTGAGAAAGCCGGTCATTCGAGCGAGCAGCAAGCTGTCCTCGATCGCCCAGGGCTCGGGTCTGAGTCCAACGAGCTTGAGCTCCCAAGGCGTCGACTTGGCAAAGCGCGCGTTCACGCCTGCGCAATACGCATCGCATGCGGCGCGGGCCTCGGGGCTGAGCTTTCTCGCCTCCTTCGTGACCCCGCCGCTCCAGTTCATGCGCCGAAAAAAGCGGTCGACCTGGACCATTTCGTCGCTGCCATCGAGCAACTCCGCCGCCCTGCCCTGGCCGAGAATCCGCATGATCAGCATCTGCATGCCGCGATCCATGGCGTGGCAGTAGCCCATGCCCCAGTGCAGGCCGGCGATGTCTTGGGCGGTGACTTGCGGGATCCCGTTCTTGTCCCGGGTCCAGTTGGCTTGGGGCTCGTGTACGGCGGTCATGGCTAGAACTGGTCCTTCGCTTCGCGAATGGCGGTGAACGCTGCTGACCGGATCCCGTCCGGCCGCAAGATCGGGAGCGTCGAAACGGAGAAACGGATTGGTCGCGAGCTCGCGATCGAGCCGTCCGGGCACGGTGAAGCGCTTGGCCTCGCGCGTGGCGATCGCCTCTGCGAGCGCGCGGTCGATATTCGGATTGCTCGGTTCGATCGTCTTGGCGAATCGAAGGTTGTTGATCGTGTACTCGTGGCCGCACCAGACCTTGGTGTCGGCGGGCAAGGAGCGAAGCTTCGCAAGCGACCGCGACATCATCTCCATCGTGCCTTCGAAGACCCGGCCGCATCCTGCGATGAAGAGTGTGTCACCGCTGAAGAGGTTGCCTTCGCTGATGAACGCGATCGCGCCAAGGGTGTGACCAGGGATCTCGACGACCCGCACCGTGGCCCCGCCGAAGTCGAAAGAGTCGCCGTCCGAAAGGGCATCGGTTTGGCGAGGAATCCTTTGCTGGTCCGCGTCGTACTTCGATCCGCGAATGTGCTTGATGGGACACTCTTCGAGTAGCGGCTCGATCCCTCCGATGTGATCCCAGTGGTGATGGGTGAGCCAGATCTCGCTGAGCCTGACCCTAGCCTCGTCGATTGCCCGCAGGACTGGGTCGGCCTGCGACGGGTCGACGACCGCAGCTCGGCCGTTCTCGATCACCAGATACGCGTAGTTGTCGCTCAGACATGGAACGGGGATCACTTGCATCGGCGGAACAATAGAACTCTAGCTTTGCGCTGGCCATCCTGGGTTCCCACTTAGGCCCTTGGGCCGAAATCCTTTATGATACCGTGACGATCCGGAACCTGAGCGACGGATCATTCGTTGACAGTCCTATCGGTGAGGTTCTAACTTCCGGCCAGTCTGTCAGGAAAGGGGCAAGCGATGAGGGCAAGACTGGGATGCTTTTTGGCGATTGTTTCGGTGCTGGGCTTGGGCTGTGAGGGCGAGACCACAACCGACACCGGCGCTTCGGGAATTGAAATCACTGCGGATGGCTTCAGGGGGACGTGCGCCGAAGGCGTGACCTTTGAAGCGCGCGATATCGACGGTGTCTATGACATCTCGACTTGGCTCAACGGGCTCTCGCTCAACGCGATTGTCGACTCGGATGCGCAGCTGGCAGAGATCGACGGCTTCGCAGCAGCCAACGGTCAAGAGACGCAGATTCTCGAGAACGATCGCGCTCTGTTGCTCGACTGCCATCGCACGCTCGAACAGCACTTCGGCGAAGAGTCGTCTTACCTCGAAAACGTGCTCGTGCGCTCCATCAGCCTCTGGGCAGAGACGCCGGATACGCTCGAGCTTCGCCGCAGCGTGCAGGGCGAAGAAGATCGCTCCTACACGAGCATCTGCAGCTTGCACAACAGCTACCAGTACGCGACGCACGACGGCTGGTGGCACAGCCGCTGGGACTCCGACTCGACGAGCATCGCGAAGGTCGGAACACGCGAAGGTTGCACCTACTCCTGGATCAACAGCAGCTGGACCTGCAGCGAGCCCGACCACCGGGACTACGTCTACCAGCGCGGAGAATGCTACGGAAACTGCGGCGCGGGCTGCCCGGGCGGCAACCAGCAGCTCACTTGGGATTGTCACGATCACGACCAGTGTGTGCGCAACGGCCACTCCCTCGCATCGTTCTGGTGCAACGACGAGTTCGTCTCCGCCGCGGATGACGAGCTGTTCGCGCCATCTTGCTCCGGCACCTGAGACGCGCGTTCGCGTACGGCCTCCTTTGGTTGGCCTCTTGGTTGCTCCGCTCTGCCTCGGCTGCGCGGAGCAGCCATCGGCCAGTCCGCAAGACGTGGTAAGCGCCTTCTTCGGAGCGGTGGCCAGCAACGATTGCGCGGGCGCGGTAGCCTTGCTCGACGGTTTGGCCAAGGAGCGATTTGAGGGCGAAGGCTGCAACGAGGCACTCGAGGCGCTGCGACGAAAGCAGTTCAAGCAGGTTCTCGGTGCTCAGGTCGACGGCCGCGACGAGCGCATGCACCTGGTCCGAGTCCGCTTCATAGGGGAGCGCGAAACTGTTCTCATCGGAGTGCGCAAGACGCGAAGAGGCCATAGAATCGTCTCCTTCTGATATGAGCTCCGAAAAGCGACCTTGGTTTTGGATTGCCAGCCTGGCGCTCGCAGTGGCTGCGGCCTGGTGGCTGTACCCGCAGGACAGCGGCCCCGGTCGGGCCCCCTCGTTCCCGGATTCGGCCGAGGCGATTCCGACGCCCGAGCCGCAACAGCAGCCGCAAGCCCTGGCTGCTCCCGCACAGAGCGATACACCTGCCGACGGGCAGGGCGAGCCTTTCGCGACTCCCCTGCCTCGTGAAGAGGTTCTGCTCCCCGAAAAGCAGGGGACGGCGGACGCCGGCGTGGCGAGCGATGATCCCATTTCTAGGGAAGAGAAGCGCGATCGAATGCTCGGCGTGGTTCTCGATCGCCTGCAAGATGATCTGCGAGCGGCGCAAGAAGCGGGAGACGAAGAGCAAGCGGCGCAGCTGAAGATCCGCATCGATCGCCTCGAGCAGCGACGCAGCGAGTTGTCCGAGAAATGAGCCGCCCGATCGCCGCACTCGCGCTGAGTCTAGTGCTGCCGGCCTGTCTCGCTGCACCGCTCGGCGCCGAGGAAGAGTACGCTGCAATTGTCGACGGCGAAGCCACAGCGGGCCTAGACGCTGTAGTTGCGATCATGCCACGACGCATTGGATGCGGAGACGAGGGTGAAGTCCTCTGCAGCGGGACCCTGATCGCCTCCAATACGATTCTGAGTAACGCAGCCGATGCGGTCTTGAGCGCGGCACACTGCTTCGACTCGATGCGCCCCGGCCTCGCCTACGAGGTCGTCGTAGGAGAAGCGATCGGTCCGGATTCACGAGCCATCTCGGTCCTCGAGGTGCGCACACATCCGGACTTTGACGCGGAGACGAGGCAGAACGATGTCGCGATCTTGTGGCTCGAGCGGCCGGCCCTTGGAGCATCGCCCGAGCTCTTGCCCGACGTCGGATCGGCACTGCCCGAGCTGGGCGCCAGCGTCACGCTCGCAGGCTTCGGCGCGACCAGCGCGGGGAGCGCCCCGGATGGCGTGAAGCGTGTGGGCGTCGGCGAGTTGAGCGAAGCTAGACCGGGCGTGGTGACTGTGAGCCCGAATCCTGCCGTGAGCTGCGTGGGTGACAGTGGCGGCCCGCTTTTCACGGAGGCCGGAGAGCTCATCGGGGTGGCCTCCTCGGGCGACACCGGCTGCTCGGAAACCAGCGTGTATGCCCTGATCTCGCCGGCGATCGATGAGTTCATCATCCCCACGCTCGCGATGGGGCCGGTCGAGCGGCCGCTGGGAGGCGACTCTTGCAGCGCACCATGCGCCATGGACGCGGACTGCCCGGCTGGCTTTGTCTGTGTTCCCGGTTCGCAGAACGTCGAGTTTCAGTGTGCGCTGCCAGGACAAGAGGCGGGAGCCCTAGGGGAAGCCTGCACCGAAGACAGCAGTTGCGGCGCCGGCTTCTGCGCCCTGACTGGGACGAACTCGGCTTGCCAGTGCTACCAGCCCTGCGACTCGGAGCCACCGAGCAGCTCGAGCAGCGGCTGCGCGGTTCGGCACGGGGACGAGGGTATGGCCCCGATCTGGCTGCTCGCTCTTCTGCTTTGGTCCGGCGTCCGACCCAGTTCCTATCGCCCGAGTCGGGTTCGGGTTATATCGCCCCAATGGATCCAAAATTTGCACTCGAAAAGGGGATTCCGTTCGTGGGGCGAACGGAAATGAAGGTTCTAGAGCTCGAGCCCGGCTACGTGAAAATGATGATGCCGCTTCAGCCAAACATCAATCACGTCGGCACGATGTACGCCGGTGCACTGTTCACTCTGGCAGAGCTTCCGGGCGGCGCGATCTTCTTGTCGACCTTCGATGCGAGTCAGTTCTATCCACTCATCAAGGGGATGGAGATCAAATTCCTCAAGCCCGCGGCAACCGACATCACGGTGGAGGTCCGACTCAGCCTCGAAGACGCTGCGAAGATCCAGAAAAAGGCCAACGAGCTTGGTAAGGCCGACTACGACTGGGACTGCGAGCTCAAGGACGCGAATGGGCAGGTCGTAGCGGTGTCGTCGAATCGCTACCAGCTGCGTCGAATGAATCCGGCTGGTGCTTGAGGCCGACGACAGCCTTCGCGCACAGATCACGGCGAACCTAAGCGCCCACGCTCGACTAACGCAATCCGATCCTTCCCTTCGTCCAGCCGCGGTAGCGATGACGGTCGTGGCGAACCCGGCCGGCGAGGCCTGCTTCGTCATCACCCGCCGCGTGTCGACACTCCGCAACCACAGCGGGCAATGGGCGCTCCCCGGTGGGCGCATCGATGAGGGAGAGGATCCGAGTCACGCGGCCTTACGAGAGCTCGAAGAAGAAGTGGGCCTGCGCTGCGGCCCCGATCGCGTGCTCGGCTTTCTCGACGACTACCCGACCCGCTCCGGCTTTCGAATCACGCCGGTCGTCGTTTGGGCCGGACTCGACGTCGTTCTGAGGCCCAACCCACAGGAAGTCGCCGAGGCGTATCGCGTGCCGATTGCAGGCCTCGACGCGCCGGGGATCCCCAAGCTGTTCGATATCGCCCAAAGCGATCGCCCGGTCCTTTCGGTGCGCATCCTAGGCCAGGACATCTTCGCCCCGACCGCCGCCGTGGTGTTTCAGTTCCGGGAAGTGGCCATCCACGGCCGCGACACGCGGGTCGCGCAGTACGACCAGCCCCTCTTCGCCTGGCGCTGAGCGGGCAGGCGCGTGGCTGCGCCGCCACTCGTCAGCACCTTGCGCAAAGACAGCATCGGACAGCGGCGGCAGGTTCTGTTCGCGCTCGTAGGCATCCATGTCGGGCGTGCGCATCAGCATTGCGCGAAACAGCCTCGAGAGTGCCCCCAGCTTCTTACCGAGCGATGGAGTCGCATGGGGTCGCCCGGCTACGTAACGACGGCAGATCGTCTCGAAATCTTCTGCTTCGCGGCCGGTGAGCTCGCGAACCACGTTGGTTGGCGCCCCCACGGCGAATGCATCCTGCTGATAGTCGCTGAGGTAGAGGCGAACCTGAGAAATGTCGTAAGCAGGAAAACCCGCCACCGTAGCGGCCTTGACGAACATGTCTACAGAGGTCGGCGAGTACTTCACTTTGCGTCCGAGCACTTTCGCGAACGTCGCTGCGATTTCCTCGGGACTCAGAAGCTTCGGACCGGTCGGGCGATAGGTTGTTCCGATGTGGGGTGCCGGGTTGGTAAGCGTCGCAGCAGCGATTGCGCCCATGTCTTCATTCGAAGGTGGTGCGTTTCGGCCCTGTCCCAATGCCATGGGAAAGACCCCGAGCTGGGCGATCACGTCGAGCACCAGGAAGTAGGTCCAAGCAAACCAGCCAGGGATGATCTGCACGACGTCCACGTTCGGCATCCATGGGGTGATCTGATCGGCAAGCCAGAGCTCCCGAGTCGCGAGCGACGGATGAGCCGGGTGAAGGAGCCATTGGCTGAGCGTTGTGACCGTCTCGAGCTTGCGGGCCGAGCTCGTGGTCGACGGAGAGCGCTTTGCCTTTACGGTCGATCGCGGCGTCGTCGACGTGAAGGCTGGCAAGGCGAGCAATCCTGAAGCAACTCTGACGACGAGCTACGAGCCGATGATCGCCGTCGCAGACGGTCAGATGTCACTCGATGAGTTTGCGGCTCGGCATCTGGAAATGTCAGGGTCGGATCCCGCGCAGGCGCACGCACTGGCTGAGCTCATGGAGAGTGCCATGTTGCGCATGACGGGAGCGCCAGCAAGGTGACAGGACCGCCGGTGCGAGGAAGACCCAAGCCTTAGGTGAGGACGGCCAGGGTAGTGGAGCCCTTGGTCCGACTCTTTCAAGCGAGCTAGCGCTCGACCGTGACGCCTTTCCAGAACGCAACGTGGTCTTTGATGTTGGAGGCCGCCTCTTTCGTCTCAGGGTAGAACCAGGCGGCGTTTTCGTTGCGCTTGCCATCGACGACGATGTGGTAGTAACTCGCCGTGCCTTTCCAGGGGCAGACGCTTTGATGGCTGCTCGGCTCGATGAACTTTTCGTCGACGGCTCCCGGAGGAAAGTAGACATTCCCCTCGACCAGCTCGAAATCATTCGACTCTGCAATCACTTGACCTTGCCAAACCGCCTTTGCCATCGTGCCTCCTTTTCAAAAAGCCTAGAGCAGTCCCCCGTTGCGTCGAGCCCCGTTGACCTGTGCAGCAGGAGCCCCACAGACTCGGATACGCCGATGGCGAACCACCTTCAGAACGAGACCAGCCCGTATCTGCTCCAGCACGTCGACAATCCAGTCGACTGGTACCCCTGGGGGCCCGAAGCGATGCGGCTCGCCGAGGAGCAAGACAAGCCGATCCTGCTCAGCATCGGATACGCCGCTTGTCATTGGTGCCACGTGATGGCCCACGAGTCGTTCGAAGACGAAGCGACGGCGGCACAGATGAACGCCGACTTCGTCAACGTGAAAGTCGATCGCGAAGAGCGGCCCGACATCGACAGCATTTACATGCAGGCGGTCAACGCGATGATCGGTCGCGGGGGCTGGCCGATGACGGTCTTTCTCACGCCCGACGGCAAGCCATTCTACGCAGGAACCTATTTCCCGAACGAGCCGCGCCACGGGATGCCGAGCTTCCGGCAAATCCTGACCGGCGTCACCGAGGCCTGGAACACGGACCGCGAGAATGTCCTCGAAAGCGCCGGCCAGGTCGCCCAGCAGCTTCAAGCGCTCTCGGACGTCGGATTTGACGCGCAAGCGCTCGACGCCGAGGTCTTCCGAAGCGCAGTGCGGGGTCTGAGTCAGCGCTTCGATCCGAGCTGGGGCGGATTCGGTGACGCCCCGAAGTTCCCCCAAGCGATGACGATCGAGTTCTTGCTCCGCGAGTTCGTCCGAGACCGGAGCTCCAAGGCTCTCGAAATGGCTGAGGTCACGCTCCGGAAGATGGCGCAGGGGGGGATGTACGATCAAATCGGCGGTGGTTTTGCCCGGTACTCGGTCGACCATCGCTGGCTGGTCCCCCACTTCGAGAAGATGCTGTACGACAACGCCCAGCTCGCGCGCGTCTACCTTCACGCCTGGCAGGTCACGGGCGACGAGCTCTACCTGCGCGTCAGCGTGGAAACACTCGACTACGTCCTGCTCGAAATGCGCCACGAAGCAGGCGGATTCTACAGCAGTCAGGACGCCGACAGCGAAGGTGTCGAGGGCAAGTTCTACGTCTGGTCAGCCGACCAGATCCGCGAAGCCTTGGGCGAAGATGCGGAGATGTTCATGCGAATCTACGGCGTGTCGGATGAAGGCAACTGGGAGGGTCAGAACATCTTGAACCTGCACCTCGATCCGGAAGCCCTCGCAACGCAGCTGGGCATGGACCCCGGACGGCTCGCCGCGCGCATGGCTGCCGCTCGCAACAAGCTCTATGAAATCCGCTCCCGGCGAATCTGGCCCGGGCTCGACGACAAGGTGCTGACCTCTTGGAACGGTCTGATGTTGGCCGCGTTCGCGGAAGCGGGGCGGGCCTTCGAGCGCCCGGACTATCTGGAAGCCGCCAAGGCGAACGCGGAGTTCTTGCACCGCACGATGCGGCGACGAGACAGGACGCCTTCTTCGAACCTGGAAAGCCGGCACGGACGCCAAGTACAACGCCTATCTCGAGGACTATGCCTTCTTAGCCGATGGTTTGCTGGCGCTCTACGAAGCCACGTTCGAGACACGCTGGCTCGACTGGGCACGCGAGCTCGGGGATCTGATGCTCGACCATTTCGGCGACACGCACAATGGCGGCTTCTTCGACACCTCCGACGACCATGAGCAATTGATTCACCGTCCGAAAGACCTGCAAGACAACGCCGTGCCGAGCGCGAGCTCTATGGCAGCGACCGTGCTGCTGCGGCTCAGCCTGTTGACGGGCAATGGCGAGTATTGGCAGGTCGCCGAACGAAGCGTTGCGACCATGGGCAAGTTCATGGGCCAGTATCCTTCCGGGTTCGCCCAATGGCTCAATGCCTGTAGCTTCATTCTGGCCGAGCCGCGTGAGATCGCGCTCGTTGGAAGCCAAGAACAGCTCAGGCCCTTGCTCGCCGTCGTACGCGCGGGCTATCGGCCCTTCCAGGTAATCGCCGCTGGGGTTGCCGACGACGAGACGCCCGTGCCGCTGCTGGAGAATCGCGCCCAAATCGATGGCAAGGGGACAGCCTATGTTTGCCGTCAGTTTCTCTGCCAAGCACCGGTGACTAGTCCAGACGAGCTCGCGCGACAGCTGGAGCCCGCTTGACGCGTCGCTGGACATGGCTGGCCGTGCTAGTCCTCGGACTCACGATGTCCTTCGCAATGGCGGCGAGAAACGCGAACGCGTGGAAGGCCTTGATATCCGTCCGTTTTCCTGAAGTTCGCTGGGTCGATCCCCGGACGCTCGCAACCTGGATGGAAGACGCGGAGCCAAACGGGCTGGTTCTCATCGACGTGCGCAGCCCCGAAGAGCAGGCGCTGAGCCAGCTGCGCGGCGCACAAGCACTGGACCCCAGCAATCCGGACATCGCCGCACTCGCTATCCCGGAAGATGCCAAGGTCGTTGTCTACTGCTCGATCGGATACCGAAGCGCCGCGATCGTTCAAGACTTGGAGCGCGCCGGAGCTCAAAACGTGTACAACCTCGAAGGAGGGCTCTTCGACTGGGCAAACCAGGGTCGCCCCATTTATCGCGGAGAGGCGCGCGTCCTCGAAGTGCACCCGTACAACGGACTCTGGGGTCTGCTTCTTAGGGAGGATCGAAGGGCCAGCAAGTAGCGGATCAGGTCGCGCTACTGCGCCGGCGGTTCGTCTATGACGACGGGATTGCGTGGCGGAGCGTCCGGCGTCCCCGTCGGCGGCTCCGGCTCAGCAGGAAAGTCCGGGACAGTCCAATCGATGCCATCGTCGGGCGCTGGCACCGCTGGCGCTGGCACTGGCGCTGGCACTGGCACTGGCTTGGGTTTCGCCCGTTTCTTCTTTTTCTTCTTCTTCTTTGGCGCCACTGGCGTTGGCTCAGGCTGCGAAGGCAGCGCTGCCTCGAGCGCCTCTTCTTCCACCACCGTTTCCTCCGGAACGACCTGCTCGACCGGCGGCGGCTCCTGCTGCAGCTCGTTCGTTCCCACGTCGGCGACGGCGGCGTCTGGTTTCACTACGACCGGCGCCTCAATCGCCTCGGGCTCCGGTTCGTCGGCAATGGCGCTGGGCGCGGACTGCGACCACCAGGTCCCGGCTACGATCGCGCCGAACAGCAGTGCCAGCAGGCCCAAAGAAGCCCAAAGCCAGCCATATTTGCGCCGTTTCGACCGCGGCACCGTGGCAAGCTGGTGGGAGGTCGTCCCGAATGGCTTCGGTGCCGACGAGAGAAACGCTTCGTCCTCGGGATCGCGCGCGACCGCTACGGGCTGGGTGGCTGCCAGAGGAGATGGCGAGCTGGGCGGCGAGCTCGAGCCGAGAAGCTCCCCGAGATATGAGCCGGGCAAGGCGAGCTCTTCACCCCAAATCGTGCCGATGAGCAGTGAGCGCGCGTCATGCAGGAGGCCGGCGTTGCCCGCGGCCTCCGCAAGCGAGTCGAGGAATTCCGACAAGGTTTGCTGGCGCGCGCGGGGGTCCTTGCTCAACGCTCGCATGACCGTTTGTGCGAGGTCGTCGGGAACCTCGGCGCCGCGTCCCTTGCTGTGGAGCATCGGTGGCTCCTGATGCACATGCTGCATGAGGACCGCGCCAGCTGTCTTGCCTTCGAACGGAAGCGCCCCGGTGAGCAGCTGGTAGGTGAGCACGCCGAGCGAATAGATGTCGCTTCGCTGGTCGGTCTCCTCGCCGGTTGCCGCCTCCGGCGAAATATAGGTCGCCGTCCCAAAGACACGCCCGCTTTGCGTCGTGGTCGGGCCCATTCCTTCAGCTTCGAGCACACGGGCGATTCCAAAATCGACGAGCTTCACGAAATCTTCATCACGGCCGCGCTTCACCAAGTAAACGTTCTCGGGCTTGATGTCGCGATGAACGATGCCAGCGGCATGCACCGCCCCCAGGCCGGCGCAGAGCTTCATGACCATGATCAGCGCGCGCTCGATCGAAGGCAAACCCTTTTGCTCGAGCTCTTCGGCAAGGGTCCTGCCCCTCGAGCAACTCCATTACGATGTAGAGCCGTCCGTCGCTCAAGCGCCCCGAAAGGAACACGCGCACCAAGTTCGGGTGGTCCAGCGAAATCGCGAGCCGGGCCTCGCGCTCGAATCGAAAGACCGCCTGCTCGTCGCGGGCAAGCTCGGCCTTCAGGACCTTGATGGCGACGTCACGGCCCACCGTGGTCTGGTGGGCCCGGTAGACGGTGCCCATGCCACCAGTGCCGATTTGCTCATCGATGCGAAACTGCTCGAGCAAGACGCTGCCGAGCAAGGGATCGACGATCTCGTCGTCCGTGACGAGCCGGCTGCCGTCGTGCGGACAGTACTCTGATCGGCTCCCAAACTTCGAACCGCAGCGAAGGCAAATCTTCCGCATGTCGGTAAGCTTCCCTAAAGGCTGCATGGGCGTAGCATCTGGCAGGGGGTAGTACAATTCCCCTCTTGGACGCACGTTTGGCCCTCCGCTTCAGTTTTGCCTATTCTTTTTAGGTGGGAATTCGGGGCAAATGACGAAGTGGATGCTGGGGTTTTTGCTGGGGGCCGCTGCCCTCGGATGCGCTGAGGACGCGGCAGCACAAGACCAGCCGGAGCAAGCCCATGAGGTCGCCGTCGCGGTGCCGGGGCTACGGGCGGTACACGGTGACGACGCCGTCGCCAATGAGCTGACTGGTTGGCTTCGCGCGGGCGCGAGCGCCGTCCAAGGTTGGCGGCTTCACACCGCCATGGTTTCGCTCGAACAGTTCATGATCGTTTACGGCTGCGAGGACGCCGACGAGGAGTGTCTTTCGAAGATCGCAGAGGGCATCGAAGCGGACAGGCTGATCTCGGGCTCCCTGTCCAGGGTGCCCGCCGAGGACGGCGATGGCTACGACTTCGAAGCGGACCTGTTCTATTTCGATTCGTCGACCGGCCAGGTCGAGAAGACCTCGAAGTTGCGATTCCCCAAGACCCGCACCTCACCTCAGGAGCTCGCGATCATGGGGCAAAGCGAAGTTCAAGCCCTTGCGGATGCCCCACTCGACGAGCTTGGCAAAGAGCAGGCGCTCGACTTGATCTTGAGTCGTGACACCCAGCTCGGTTTGCATCAGTCGACTCTCGATCTCTTGAACGACCGGCCCAAAGAGTTCCCCGCCTGGCCCGCGGCGGTGAGCTACACTGCAACTCTCGTGTTTCTCGGCCTATCGGCCTGGAGCTGGAGCAGCATTCGGAACGTCGAGAAAGACCCTGCGTTCCAGCAGGCGCGGCTGCTCGCGGGCCCGCAGGTGAACGATGTTTGTGCAGCCGGAAGCAACTTCGGAGTTGAAGAGCTCGGCACTCTGTGCTCCAAAGCAGATCGACACGAGACGTTGCAGTGGGTGTTTCTGAGCATGGGATTGGCTTCGGCAGGCGTGGGCACTTGGTTGCTCGTGAAGTCGGCCAAGAGCAAGAACCGCGTGGACCGCGCGCGCTTGCAGCTCACGCCCATCGCCGGCAGGCGCCGCGGCGGCGTGAGCGCTCGACTCGAGTTCTGAGCTCATGCGCATAGTTGGTGGCCGACTTGCCGGGCGCAGGTTTGACGCGCCGAGCGGAAGAGGCACAAGGCCGACCTCGGACCGGGTGCGAGAAGCCCTTGGCTCGGCGCTCAACTCGCGTAGCGCGTTCGAAGGTGCTCAGGTTTTGGACCTCTTCGCTGGCACCGGAGCACTCGGCTTCGAAGCACTGTCCCGCGGTGCATCAGATGCCGTCCTGGTAGATAGCGATCCAGGCGCGGTCCATCAGATCAAGCAGAGCGCAAAGGAGCTCGGGCTTAGCGAGCAGGTTCGCGCTGTCCGCCTGGACCTTCTGGGTGATCTCGCAAGCGTCGTGCGTAAGCTTCCCCAGGTCGCGCAGGGCTTCGACCTGGTGTTCGCCGATGCACCCTACTCCGAGGTCAACTCGGTCCCCGCGATTCTCGACGCGCTGGCCGGAGCGGGCCGACTGGCAGCCGGGGCATGGCTCGTCATCGAGCACCCTGCAGGTCACGATTGGCGCTGGCCTATTGGGCTCGCGTCGGAGGCAGTCTACCGCTATGGTCAGACCGGTATCAGCCTCGGCACTTACGCC
Organism: uncultured delta proteobacterium; assembly: GCA_963842915.1. Taxonomy (GTDB): domain Bacteria; phylum Myxococcota_A; class Polyangia; order Polyangiales; family Houyiibacteriaceae; genus SG8-38. The sequence continues at coordinate 221,177 of CAWJII010000007.1, forward strand.
GCCGAGAAAGGCAAGCAGTGAGAGGCATCGCCGTTTATCCCGGATCCTTCGACCCGATCACCAAAGGTCACACCGCCATCCTTGAAAGCGGTTTGGTCGCGTTCGAGAAGATCATCGTCGCCGTCTTGAACAACGACAACAAGCAACCGCTTTTCAGCGTCGCCGAACGAATGGAGATGATCCGAGAGTCCGCCGCAGATATGGGCGCCAATCCGGGCCGTATCGAGGTCGACAGCTTCGACGGGCTTCTCGTGAGCTACGCGCAGCGCCGCAATGCCCGCGTCATCCTGCGCGGCCTTCGCGCCGTTGCGGATTTCGAGTACGAGCTCCAGATGGCCAACATGAACCGACACCTCAACCCGGCGGTCGAAACGGTGTTCATCATGGCCAACGATGCCTACTTCTACGTCGCGTCGAACCTGGTCAAAGAGGTCACGAGACTTGGCGGCAACGTAGCCGACCTCGTCCCTGCTCCAGTTCTGCCGCGGCTTCTGGCCAAGTTCGACAAGTAGATCGGCTGGCTCACGAGCCCCTCGCGCAGGAGTCGACGCGCCTCCGGCAGCGCGGCAAGTGAGACCTTTCCGAGCTGCAGCTCGCTCAAATTCGCCTCTCCGAGGGCCACAGCACGGCGCACACGCAGCCAGCTCGTGAGATAGACGGCGTCGCGCGCTACCCCGCCCGCGCGAAATGCACGCTCGCACAGAGTCACCGCGCCGCGAGGTGAGAAATCGTGCTCAGTGACCAAGGTTCGCGCGGCGTCGCCGAACGATACGCCAGCATGCATGGCGTGAGTCGCGAGCAGGCGGCCAGCCAAAGTTCTTTGGCGGAACGGGTCGAGCCAGCCTGCGAGCTCTTCGAGGTAGATCGCAACGCCTTCTTGGTCCCCGTAGGAGCCGGCAGTTCCAATCGCAAAAACCCCGAGCGCCTGCGTTCTCCCATTGAATGCCGAAACCAGATGCCCGTAGACCTCGTGGGTCGCGAGGCGCTGTGCCTCGTGTGCCCCGAAAAGCCGATCTGCGATGAATACGGTGCGTTCGCCGACGGCAGCGTTTGCGATCAGACCGGGATCGACCCGCACCGCGATGTGCAAACCGACGTGCTTGGCATAGGCAAGCATCAGGTCGCGAAGGTTGCTGCCATCTGCCGACGCCGCTGGGATGGTCCTGCGCTCTTCCTGGGCAGAGGTGTGGGAGAGAATCTCGTGCGCCGCGTCGAGGCCGCTGTGCTTTGCATTGGCGAACAGGCGCTCGCTGCCCGTACCGAACAGGCGCGCGGCCATGGGACGCACCTGCTTGCTTCGACCCAGGTTTTCTAGGATCAGCAACTCCGTTTCGAGCTCTTCGAGCCGTGGAAGATAGAGCTTGGAGGCCTCCGACTCCGAAGCCAGCTGCCTCGCGCGCGCTAGCTCGCGCCAGACGCTTCGCTCGACGGGAACCGGCTTCCACTGCCATCGGGGTTTGGCGTGCTCGCCCCGGGCGACGCATTGCACGAGCCGATTTCGCTCGACCGGATCGCTGTGTGTGGTCGACCCAACCAGAAGCCGCGCCGCATCGTGCAATCGGCGCAACGCGACATCGAGCTCCGCACGAAGGCGAGCACGAGGGCGATCAGAGAAGCTGGGTCGCGCGCTCTGCGAGCTCACTTCGCTCACCTTTCGAAAGGGTGACGTGGGCGCCGATACTCTCGCCCTGAAACCTCTGCGCGACGACGGTAAGACCATTGCTCGCAGCGTCCACGTATGGATTGTCGATTTGATACGGGTCGCCGGTGAGTACGATCTTGGTGTCCGAACCACAGCGAGTAATGACCGTCTTCACCTGATGCGGGGTGAGGTTCTGCGCCTCATCGACGACCAGGAACTGATTGGGGAGTGAGCGGCCGCGAATGTACGTGAGCGGCTCGATTTGGATGACGCCAGATGCAAGGAGCTCTTCGTAGTTTCGATGCTCGGACATTCGCCCACGACCAGAGCTGAAGATATACTCCAGATTGTCGAAGATGGGTTGCATCCAGGGATTGAGCTTCTCTTCCACCGTCCCCGGTAGATAGCCGACATCCCGGCCCATGGGAAAGATCGGGCGTGAGACCAGCATTCGACTGTACGCACCATCCTGGACGACGGACTGCAAACCCGCGGCGATGGCAAGCAAAGTCTTGCCGGTTCCAGCCTTGCCAACGAGCGTGAGAAGATGGATATCCGGCGAAAGAAGCATGTCGAGCGCGAAGTACTGCTCGAGGTTTCGGGGCCGGACGCGCCAAACGCCTTCCCTGCCAATCCGGAGCGGGACAATCGTGCCGCTCTTGGAGTCGAAGCGCCCGAGCGAGGTATGCCTGTGCTGCTCGCGCTCGCGAAGCACCACACCGGCGTGCGGATAGAGCTGGACTTCGAGCCGGCTGGCGTCGATGGTCTCGCGCTGAGCCAATTGGTCGACGAGCGCGCGATCGACGTCGGCAGTGACCACACCGGAGTAGAGCTCGTCGATCGAAACACGGCCGCCTTCGTAGGTTTCGGCCTTGAGCCCGAGCGCGTCGGCACGAATCCGGAGATTGGTGTCCATCGTCACGAAGATGAGGGGCTGTTCGGGGTGCTCGTCTCGAAGGTCGAGGGCCATCTGCAAAATAAAGCGATCCATCTCGCCGGGCCCGCGAGCTCGCTTGGGCATTTGGGGAGGAACTGCGACCCGAAGCTCGCCACCGGTGCTTTCGATCGGCACGCCTTGATCGAGTGTGCGTCCGTTCTGACTGCGAAGGTCGTCTAAAATGCGCGAGAGATGTCGCGCGTTCTGCCCGAGCTCGCTAAGCTCTTTTTTGAACTGGTCGACCTCCTCGATGACGAAGATCGGGAGGACGACCGCGTTGTCCTCGAATTTGTAGACCGCTAACGGGTCGTGAAGAACCACATTGGTATCCAAGACGTAGGTCTTCTTCACGCTGCCGAACGCTAGCACGCTTTGGCGCCCGCCGTAGCGAGAAACGAAAACGCGGTATAGTGCGCGCGCGGAACGTTCATGATCGAGGAGCTGAGTTACCAAAGCCTCGCAATCCTCGCAGCAGCCGGGGTGCTCGCGACGATCGTGAACGTCATGGCGGGCGGCGGCGGCATGATCGTACTGCCGGCCTTGATGGCGCTTGGACTCCCGGCGGACGTCGCGAACGGAACCTACCGACTGGGCGTCGTCACCCAAAGCATCGCCGGCACGACGGCACTACGGCGCGAGGGCGAGCTCGACACGAGCTCGATTGTTCCAATCCTGATCCCTACAGTGCTCGGCGCGAGCCTCGGCGCCCTACTTGCAACCCAGCTACCGCGAGAGCTGCTCAAGCCGATCATGCTCGCGACGATGATCATCATGGCGGCGCTGATCGTCTTTCGTAAGCAAACTTTGATCCCCAGCGAAGGGCCCACGCTGAGTCCTCGACAAGCGCCTCGTTCGTATGTCGGACTGTTCTTGGCCGGTGTGTACGGGGGTTTCATCCAGGCGGGGGTGGGGTTTCTTTTGCTCGCCGTCCTCGTTGGAACGCTGCGTCACGACCTGATCAGCGGCAATGCACTCAAGTTGGTGGTTACGCTCGCATTTGGCACAGTCTCACTCGGGTTCTTCGTCTGGGCGGGCCTCGTGTCCTGGACGCCAGCGATCGTGTTGGCAGGCTCGTCGATCATCGGCGCCCGGCTTGGCGTCCGCCTCATGCTCAACGTCCCCATCGCCGGTTTGAGGTGGTTTGTATTCGCATGTGTGGTTGCGACCTGCATTGCCGCCTGGCTTCGATAGTTAACAAGGTTCCTCGTTGGTGATACTCTGGGTGCCAAGGAGGACTTCGCCATGGGGGAAATGGTCAAGCAGATTGCTGCCCTGCAGGACTACGAAAGCTACCAGGATCTACACTGGGAAGGCTCCTTTGAAGACTACCTGCAGATCGTGAGGGACAAACCGCAGGTTACGCGCAACGCGTTCCAGCGCCTCTACGACATGGTGATCTCTTACGGCGAAGAAGAGTACATCGACAACAAGAAGAAGTTGATTCGATATCCTTTCTTCAAAGATCCAATCGAGAACGGCAAGGACGCGATCTTCGGCCTGGACATTCCCTTGATGCGCCTCGTTCACGTGCTTCACGCCGCCGCACAGGGTTACGGTCCGGAAAAACGAATCATCTTGCTACACGGGCCGGTCGGTTCGTCGAAGAGCACGATCGCGCGCCTGCTCAAAAAGGGATTGGAGCGTTACTCGCGAACTCCGGAGGGCGCGCTCTATACCTACGAGTGGATCAACTTGCACCAGACCGGACTCGCCGGCAGCGACGACGAGTTCCCCTGCCCGATGCACGACGAGCCGCTTCGGCTGATCCCAGCCGACTGGCGCGATCAAGCCGTGCAGGAGCTCCGCCTGGGCGACGATCGGAGACGCGTACGGGTGAGCGGCGAGCTCAATCCAGCGTGCAGGTTCATCTTCAAGGGCCTGCTCGAGCGCTACGACGGCGACTGGTCGAAGGTGATGGCCAATCACGTCAAGGTGAAGCGCCTGATTCTGAGCGAACAGGACCGGGTGGGCATCGGCACGTTTCAACCCAAAGACGAGAAGAACCAGGACTCGACCGAGCTCACCGGCGACATCAACTACCGAAAGATTGCCGAATACGGTTCCGATTCGGACCCGCGGGCCTTCAACTTCGATGGCGAGTTCAACATCGCGAATCGAGGTGTGGTCGAGTTCGTGGAGGTCTTGAAGCTCGATGTAGCCTTCCTCTACGACCTGCTCGGTGCGACCCAAGAGCACAAAATCAAGCCGAAGAAGTTCGCCCAAACCGACATCGACGAGGTGATCATCGGGCACACGAACGAAGCGGAATACAAGAAGCTCATCAACAACGAGTTCATGGAGGCGCTTCGCGACCGCACGATCAAAATCGACATCCCCTACATCACCAAGATGAGCGAAGAGATCAAGATCTACCAAAAAGACTTCAGCTCGGCTCGGCTCAGAGGCAAGCACGTTGCGCCGCACACGCTCGAGGTCGCGGCGATGTGGGCTGTATTGACGCGCCTCGAAGAGCCGAAGAAGCATCAGCTCGCATTGCTGCAGAAGCTGAAGCTCTACGACGGGAAGATTCTCCCGGGCTACACGCAGGACAACGTGAAGGAGCTACGCAAGGAGGCGAACCGCGAAGGGCTCGAGGGCATGTCGCCTCGATACGTGCAGGACAAGATCAGCAACTCGCTCGTGCGCGAAGGCAGTGAAGGTTACATCAACCCCTTCATGGTGCTCAACGAGCTCGAGAAGGGCCTCTCCGCGTCGCTGACCGTCGCTGATGATCAGGGCAAGCGCTACGGCGAGCTGATCGGCGTCGTGAAGGCCGAGTACGACGAGATGGTCAAGAACGAGGTGCAGCGCGCTATCAGCGCAGACGAAGAGGCGATCGGTCGGCTGTCGGCGAACTACGTCGACAACATTCGCGCCTACCTGATGAAGCAGAAAGTGAAGAACAAGTACACCGGCAAGGATGAAGAGCCGGACGAGCGCCTGATGCGTTCGATCGAAGAGAAAATCGACATCACCGACCCTCGCAAGGACGACTTCCGCCGCGAGATCATGAACTTCATCGGCCATCTGGCGCTCGAAGGGAAGAAGTTCACCTACGAAACGAACGACCGCTTGCGGCGCGCGCTAGAGATGAAGCTTTTCGAAGATCAGAAAGACTCGATCAAGCTATCGAGCTTCGTCTCCAACGTCATCGACAAGGAGACGCAGGACAAGATCGACATCATCAAGAACCGGCTCATCAAGTACTACGGCTACAATGAGGCGTCTGCGACGGATGTTCTCGCGTACGTCGCCAGTATCTTCGCGAGGGGCGACGTAAGGGAGTAACGGGTGTCGCTGCGCATCGACCAGGATCATTCCCGGTTCCGCAACATCGTTCGCGGTCGGATTCGGCAGAATCTGCGCAAGTACATCTCCAGAGGCGAGTTGCTCGGCCGCCAGGGGAAAGACATCGTCTCGATTCCAATTCCCCACATCGACATCCCGAAGCTGCGCTTCGGCGACAAGCAGCAGGGGGGCGTTTCGCAGGGCGATGGGGACCCGGGCGATCCGCTATCGGGGAGCCAGCAGGACGGTGAAGCTGATGGCAAGCAAGCGGGCGATCAGGCCGGCGATCATCCCCTGGAAGTAGAGCTCACTCTCGACGAGCTGGCGGACATCCTCGGCGAGGAGCTCGCGCTCCCCAACATCGAGAACAAGGGCAAGAGCGCGATCGTCGACAAGAAGGACCGCTACGTTGGCGTTCGCAACGTGGGCCCGAACTCGCTGCGCCACTTCAAGCGTACCTTCCGAAGCGCGCTTCGCCGCCAGATAGCGCTGGGCACCTACGATCCCAAGAACCCAGTCATCATTCCGACCCGCGACGACATGCGGTACAAATCCTGGAAGACCGAGGAGGAGCCGGTCGCAAACGCGGTCATCATCTACATGATGGACGTGTCGGGCTCGATGGGCGACGAGCAGAAGGAGATCGTTCGCATCGAGTCGTTCTGGATCGATACCTGGCTGCGCAAGCAATACAAGGGCATCGAAACACGTTTCATCATTCATGACGCCGCCGCGCGTGAAGTCGACCGCGACACCTTCTTTCGCACGCGGGAATCCGGCGGCACGATGATCTCGTCGGCGTACCGGCTCGCTGCCGACATCGTCGAACGCGACTATCCCTCTTCAGAGTGGAACATCTACCCGTTTCATTTCTCGGATGGAGACAACTGGAGCGTCGACGACACCTTGCTCTGCGTCGATATCCTGAAGAAGCTCCTGTTACCGGCGTCTAACGTTTTTTGCTACGGCCAGGTCGACAGCCCATATGGTTCCGGGCAGTTCATCAAGGACCTCAAAGAGCACTTCTCCGGCGACGAACAACTGATCACGAGCGAGATCAACGACCGTGATGCGATCGTCGAGTCGATTCGAGAGTTCCTCGGGAAGGGGAAGTAGCGCGTGGCCCAATTCGCTCTCAAGACCGCGCTTCCGAACTACCTTCGGGACGAGCAGCGCCGGATCGAGGAGTTCGCTCGAAACGTGGGCTTGGACTTCTTCTCGACGATTTTCGAAGTGCTGAGCTACGACCAGATGAACGAAGTCGCCGCCTATGGTGGCTTTCCCACGCGCTACCCGCATTGGCGCTGGGGAATGGAATACGAGCGTCTGAGCAAGAGTCACGAGTACGGGCTCTCCAAAATCTACGAGCTCGTCATCAACAACAACCCGTCCATCGCTTACCTTCTCGAAGGCAACAGCTTGGTCGACCAGAAGCTCGTGATGGCGCACGTCTACGCACACGTCGACTTCTTCAAGAACAATTTCTGCTTCCGCATGACCAGCCAGGGGCGCGACCCGAGAACCGGCGCAGACGTTCGCAAGTGGATCGACGCAATGGCCAATCATGGCGCCATCGTTCGGAAGTGGTCCAACCGCATCGGCATCGAGCAGGTCGAGCAGTTCATCGACGCATGTTTGAGCCTCGAAAACCTGATCGATCCACAGAAGCCCTTCTTGCCCAAGGAGAGCTCGCCGAGCAGCTCCGAAGAGGAAGAGCCGCCTGAAACCCCCGAGGTGCCCCTCCTTCGCGTCGACCGCGAATACATGGAATCGTTCATCAACCCGGAGGAATTCGTCGAATCCCAGAAGCAGAAGCTGGCCGATGAAGCCGCGCAGGCGCAGCGATTCCCTGTGGAGCCCGAGCGCGACGTGCTCGGATTCCTACTCGAGAACGCGCCGCTCGAGCGATGGGAACGCGAGTGTCTGGCGGTCGTTCGCGCGGAGGCCTACTACTTCCTGCCGCAGATGCAGACCAAGATCATGAATGAAGGTTGGGCCAGCTATTGGCACAGCCGCCTCATGACGGAGAACATCTGCGACACGAGCGAGATCGTCGACTATGCCGACCGATGCGCCAGCGTTTTGGCCACCACACCCGGACAGCTCAATCCATACAAGCTCGGGATCGAGCTTTTCCGGCACATCGAAGACCGCTGGAACAAGGGACAGTTCGGCAAGGAGTGGGATGATTGCGACGACTGGGGGCTTCGTCGCCATTGGGACCGGCGTACCGGCCTCGGGCGGGAGAAGATCTTCGAAGTGCGCTCTCTGTACAACGACGTGACTTTCATCGACGAGTACCTGACAGAGGACTTCGTGATCGATCAGAAGCTCTACTCCTTCGGTTACAACCAGCGAAACGATCGCTGGGAAATCGAAAGCCGCACTTTCCAGGACGTCAAGAGCCAGCTACTGACCAGCCTCACCAACGCGGGCAACCCGATCATCTCCGTCGTCGATGCGAACCACGAGAATCGCTCCGAGCTCCTTCTCGAACACCGCCACCAGGGCGCCGACCTACGCCTGGATTGGGCGAAGGAAGTCGTGAAAGCGCTGAACCGAGTCTGGACGCGCCCGGTCGAGATTCACACTGTAGTCGACGAGAAGCCGACGGCACTTCGCTTCGATGGCAGAGACCTCGCGCAGAAGGCGCTTTAGAAGCCGGTGCAGTTGGCGAATTGAATCGTCGTCGGACCGCCGCCGACCGCGCCCACGTCGAAGCCGGACGTGCCGGTTACGCTGCTCAGCAAGGACCGGCACTCGATGTCGAAGCTGACCATGCCGCCAGCGGTCGAGATGTTCGACAGCTGACAGGGCTGTGCCATCGAGGGCGGCTCCTCACCGCAGTCGCCGATGTCGTAGGGAACCTCGTCCTCGATGATCGTGACGTTGCAGCTCTGCACCGAGTCATCGGCGCTGTTCACCCTCGCCCCAAGCTCGAACGCAAAGCTCGGAAAGCTCCCATTGCCGCGGTCGACGTTCACCTCGATCAAGATGTTTCTCGTGCCGTCAGCGCGATCTACCGATTCACAAACGGCCAAGATCGCGTCGCCGGTGCACGCGGTTTGTCCGTGCGCACCGATGATCGTTCGTTGACCGACTGTGCCGAGACAGCTCTGCGGGGCGAGCGCTCCGCAATCCACCTCGCTGTCCGCCGGGCAGGTCAGGTTCCACTGCGCATCGACGAGCACAGCTGCGCCATCCTCCGCGCAGGAAATCGCCAGCACTGACAGCAGCAAGCACGCGATGCGGCTGATCTTCGTTCCTAACCCCACGGGATCAGGTTAGCCAGACGGCCAGAGCCCCGCAACTATGAGGTAGAAAGCGCCTGCTCGAGGTCTTCTCGGAGATCTTCGATGTCTTCGAGGCCGACCGAAACCCGGATCAGGCCGTTCCGAATGCCCTGGGCTTCCCGAACCTCTTTAGGCATCGAGGCATGACTCATCAGGGCTGGTTGACCGATGAGCGACTCGACGCCGCCGAGGCTCTCTGCCAGCACGAACAGCTCGACGCGCTCGAGGACCTCCCTTGCACCCCGAAGGCCGCCTGAAACCTCGAACGACAACATGCCACCGAAGCCGCTCATTTGTCTCAGGGCAAGGGCATGGTCCGAATGCGTTTCGAGTCCCGGATAGTGCACGGCCACCACAGCGGACTGCGCGCTCAACCAGTCCGCGAGAGCCTGAGCATTCTCGCAGTGCCGCGCCATCCGCAGGGGAAGCGTCTTGATCCCTCGCGCAACCATGTAGCAGTCGAAGGGCGAAGGCACTGCGCCCCCCGCGCGCTGGATGAATCGAAGCCGCTCGGACAGCTCCTCGCTTCGGCTGACTACCGCGCCGGCCACCACATCGCTGTGGCCATTGAGGTATTTCGACATCGAGTGCACGACCAAGTCGGCGCCCATGGCGAGCGGACGCTGGAGTAGAGGCGTGGCGAAAGTGCTATCAACGACCGCCCAGGCTCCTTGCGCCCGAGCAAGAGCCGATAGAGCGGCGATGTCGAACACCCGAAGCAGGGGATTGGTCGGAGTTTCGATCCAGAGCATCTTGCTGCGCTCGTTGAGCTCAGCCTCGACCGCAGCTTCGTCGCGCATGTCGACCCAGGTGACGTGAACGCCCATGGGCTTGACCAGCTGCTCGATCAGCCGGTACGTGCCTCCGTAGATGTCTCCACAGGCGACGAGCTGGTCGCCGGGGCTGAGGAGCTGAAGCACCGCGTGCATGGCGGCGCATCCCGAGGAGAACACAGAGGCGCTCGATCCTCCTTCAAGCGCCGCCAAAGTCTGCTCGAGCGCATCGCGGGTCGGGTTGCTGACCCGGCTGTACGCGTGCCCTTCCTGATCTCCAGGCTCCCTCAGCAGAAAGGTCGTGGAAAGCGAGATCGGTGAGGTGACAGGCTCTCCGGCCTGTCCACTGACCCTTCCGGCGTGCGCTGCGATCGTCGCAAATCGATGTCCCATGACTGCGGGGGTACCCCGATGCCTCCCGGCTGCCAAGAGGGGTTTGCGGCGGACGGGTGGGTCACGCTAAGAAAGGGTGCGCAGATGATTGAGTTGCTCTCCAATCCCGATGTCTGGATCGCGCTGCTGACGCTGACGCTCCTCGAGATCGTTCTCGGAATCGACAACATCGTGTTCATCGCCATCCTGGCCTCCCGCCTACCCGTGGAGCAGCAGGGTCTGGCGTATCGGCTCGGTCTGCTCGGGGCGATGCTCACTCGAATCGCTCTGCTGATGACCATCAACTGGGTGATGCAGTTGACCCAGCCGCTGTTCGAAGTCCTCGGGCATTCGTTCTCGGGGCGCGACCTGATCTTGCTTGGCGGCGGTCTGTTCTTGATCGCGAAGAGCGCGCAGGAGATCTACGACAAGGTCGAAGGCGAGCATCAGGAAGACATCCAGGGCTGGTTCAACGGCCTGCCGGGCATCGTCGCGCAGATTATGGTGCTCGACATCATTTTCTCGCTCGACTCGGTGATCACCGCCATCGGCATGGCGGAGGACATCGAGGTGATGGTGACGGCCGTGGTCATCGCGATTGGGGTCATGCTGGTCTTCGCCAAGCAGATTGGCGACTTCGTCAACAAGTACCCGTCGATGAAGATCCTCGCCCTCTCGTTCCTCCTGCTCATCGGCGTCTTGCTCACCGCCGAAGGCCTTGGGCAGCACATCAACAAGGGCTACATCTACTTCGCGATGGCCTTCGCCTTGATGGTCGAGCTGATCAACATCCGCTTCCGATCGAAGCAAGAAGCCAAGTAGGCGAGATTTTTGCTGCAGCGGCTCGCTGCATGCGCCAGAATCGGGCGCGATGCGGTTGGCGCCTCTCATAGGACCGGACCTTCAGGACGCGATAGCGATCGGTCCCGAGGCTGTTCGCGAAGCGGTTTCGGAGTTTCACGCCGAAGACATCGCTGAGCTGCTCGAGGACCTGTCTGCGAGGGAAGCGGTCGCGCTGGTGCGTGCCCTGCCCACGGAGACCGCCGCCGATGTAGTCGAGCGACTGAGTCCGCGCCGTCAGGTCCTGGTGTTCAACGCGATCGACACCGGGCGTGCCGTCGAGCTGCTCCGCGAGATGGACCCCGACGATCGCGTCGACTTGCTCCAGGAGCTCGAAGAACAAGACGCTGCCGCCCTGCTCAGCGCGCTCGAGAAGCAGGAGCCCGAGGCCGCCGAGGAAGTCCGCGAGCTGGTGCAGTACGAGCCAGAAACCGCCGGCGGTCTGATGACGACCGAGTTTGCTTCTTTGCCGCCGGACACCAAGGTCTGGGAGGCGATGGAAGCGGCGCGGCGCCTGGCTCGCGAAGAGATGGCGGAGATGCTCTATTACATCTACGTCTGCCAGCCCAATGGCGAGCTTCTCGGAGTCGTATCCCTCCGCGACCTAATTCTGAGCGAACCCGGGCAAGCGCTCTCGGAGATCATGACGGAAAACGTCTTCAGAGTCTCCGCGTTCGACGACCAGGAAAAGGTCGCGGATGCGATCGCACGCTACGACTTGGCGGCACTTCCCGTAGTCGACCGGCTCTCCCGAATGCTCGGCGTCGTCACGGTCGATGACCTGGTCGACGTCGTCATCGAAGAGGCCACCGAGGACGCGCAGATGATGGGTGGTGTCGTGCCTCTCGAAGACTCTTACTTCGACACCGGCTGGGCCGAGTTCGTTTGGAAGCGCGGCTCCTGGCTCGTGCTCCTTTTCATCGCGCAGCTGCTCACCGCGACCGTGATTCGTCAGAACCAGGATTTCCTCGCGGCAACGGTCGAGCTGGTTCTCTTCATCCCGCTGATCATCGCATCGGGCGGCAACGCCGGGTCGCAGTCCGCAACGTTGGTCATCCGCGCCATGGCAGTTGGCGAGCTCCGCCCGGGCGACTGGGCGAGGGTGGCTGGCCGCGAGCTGCTGATCGGATTGTCATTAGGGATCGCGCTGGGCCTAATCGGCTTTGCGAGGGGCTGGTTTGCGGGCGAAAGCGTCGCGCCTATCGCCATTGCCACGGCCGTGGGGGCCAGCATCCTCGCCATCGTCACACTGAGCACGATGATCGGCTCACTCCTTCCACTGCTGATTCGACGCGCAGGTCTCGACCCTGCAGTTTCGTCGACGCCTTTCATCGCATCGGTCGTCGATGTCTTGGGGCTCGTCGTCTATTTCGCAGTGGCGCAGGTAATTTTGCACGTCGTCTTCAGTTCCTAGTTGCTCGATCTTGGCCGCAACCGTGTTAGGCTGCTCGCTTCGCAACGGGAGCCAGATACATGCCGAAACTGACCATCAACTACAGCCAAGACGTCGACACGGTCTACCGCTTCGTGACCGACCCGGAGCACATCAAGAAGCGCTGCGAGGCCTCCGGCGAGCGCAACGTGCGCATCCAGGTCGAGGAGTCGGGCGGCACGAAGATCATCACTTCGACTCGTGAGATCGACAGCGACCTCCCCGGCTTCGCGAAGAAGCTCTTCAGCGCGACCAACACCATCATCGAGCGCCGCGAATGGCGGGACGCGAGTGACAAAAAGACCTGCAAGAGCCACATCGACGTCGTCGGCACTCCTGGCAAGATCGACTCCAACGTGACGATCGCCCCGAACGGGAGCGGCTGCACCTACGACATCGAATTTGAAGCCACCGCAAAGGTGCCTCTCATTCGCAAGAAGCTCGAAGCCTTCGTCGAAAAGACCACCATGGAAGGCATGCGCGAAGAGCACGACTACAACCAGCGTATGCTCAACCAAGCGGGCTGAGCGCAGCGCTTCAGTTTCCGAGCTCTGTCGCCAGGTAGTCTTCGCCCGCCCAGAAGTCACAGTTCTCGGCGGCGTTGGTTCCGATTCGCACCTCGGCGTCGTAGACCATGTGCGCATCCGCTTCCTCGTCATAGAGCGGCCACTGAGCGGCCCCGGGGGCACTCGGGTTTCCGGTGAGCGCGAAGCGCCAGAAGTCACTCAGGATTTCCAACCACAGGTCCCGATCCGCTGTCCCCGTCTGCCAGGTGTTGAGCGTCGTCGAGAAGTCCTCGAAGTTGATCTCGAGCAGCGGATCGTAGCCGAAGACGTATGGAATATCTGCGCCGTGAAACGCGCCTAAGTCGTAGCTCGGGAGACTGCCCCCAATGAATGGCAAGGCGACTTCGAGCTGCGAGTGTCCTTCCTGGTACTCGAACTGATAGAGATAGGTCGGTGTGAACGCGCTGAGCTTCGCGGCTTCGAGCTTGCCCGGGCAGCGAAAGATCGTGTCCGTGGCGACCGCGGCGAGCGCCACGGCGGGCTCCGAGTAGTCCGCCAAGGGGTATTGCTCCGCGGCTCGAGCGGCGAGCTCGGTGTTGCCCCCGAGAAAGTACGCGATCAGCTCTTCGTAGTTGTCGGCAGTCACCTCGAGTGGCGGCTCTGCGATCTCACCGAGCCAAACGAACAACCTCGCCTCCTCGCGAGTGAAGCCTAAGATTGTCGGCACCTGGTTGAAGTTGCCAGAGCTGAAAGAGTCACTCGGCTGCTCGCTGAAGAACGAGCCGTCGAGGACGGGGCCCCAGCTTCCCGACGCTCCCTGGCTGGGAGTGAAGCCGAAGTTCGGCGCCGGCGGTAGGGCTGCGAGCACGTCATCGAAAGACTTCGCGCGCATGCAGGCCAGGACGTCGTCGTCGGTGTCGCAGTCCAACGCCGCGGCGAAAGCGTCGCCCTGGGCCTCGGCGGCGGCAAGCGTCGGCCACGGCCGCTCGCAGGAACCGCTCTGCATGATGGCCTTGTGAAAGAGGCCCACACTCTTCGGAGACGCAAGGTGGCTGCACACGGAGAACGCGCCCGCGGACTCGCCGAAAATCGTGACGTTGTCGGGATCCCCGCCGAAGCTCTCGATGTTGTCACGAACCCAACGCAAGGCGGCGGTTTGATCCATCAAGCCGTAATTGCCGGAAGCGGCATCGGGGCTCTCCGCCGTGAGCTCGGGATGCGCGAGGAAGCCAAGCTGGCCCAGGCGGTAGTTCATGCTGACGACGACCGCACCGAATTCGCGAGCGATCTGGTCGCCGGCCGTGCCTCCATCGGTTTGCACGCCCTCGCCCAAGGTGAAACCGCCGCCGTGGATCCAGACCAAGACGGGAATGTTCGAGCCCTGCGCCGGTGTGTCGATGTTGAGGTAGAGACAGTCCTCGCTCGGCATGAAGCCGGGCACCGGAAGGCCGCCAAACGCAAGCTGCGGGCAGATGTTGGGCTTCTCGGTTACAGAGAGCGGGGCGATCCATGGCGCCGGCTCCGTCGGGGCCTTCCAGCGAAGCTCGTCGACAGGTGGCGCGGCGTACGGAATGCCGCGGTACGAGAGGACCGCGGCATCCTCGTAACCCTCGACCGGACCATAGGCGGTTTGTGCGAGCACTCCGCGATCGCATCCGCTGACGCAGACCGTGTCGACGTCGGAAGTGCTGCAAGCTGCCGCGAACGACGCAACCGCGGCAACGCCAAGAAACAAACGAGCAATCATTTTGGACCTCTGAAGATAAGGATCGAAAAGCTAGTTCAGGCGCCCGGGCCGCGCCATCCCACACCGGTCACCCAGCGAAAACCGCCCGATCCTTCGCCCATTCGCGAAGAGCGCCGATGCGTTCGGCCATCGTCACCGAAAGTGGCTTGGTCATTGCGATCTCCTCAGCGATGACCTTCGTGCTGAGGTCTTCCCGCTCGGAGAACGCAGTGTAGAGGGAAGAGACTACCGCTTGTTCGATCTCGGCCCCGCTAAACCCGTCGGTTAGCTCGACCAGCCGTTCGATGTCGAACTTCTCTGGATCACGCTTTCGGCGCTCGAGGTGGATCTGCAAGATTCGCTTGCGCGCCTCGGCCCCAGGAAGGTCCACGAAGAAGATCTCGTCGAAGCGCCCCTTACGCATGAGCTCCGGCGGAAGCTTGGAGATGTCGTTGGCAGTCGCGATGACGAAGACGCTTTCCTTCTTGTCCTGAAGCCAGGCGAGGAAGGTGCCGAATATCCGTTGCGCAGGCCCACCCTCCGCGTCTTCTTGCGAGAGCGCCTTCTCGATTTCGTCGATCCAAAGGACCACCGGCGCCATCGCCTCGGCGAGCTTGATCGCACGCTTCAGGTTCTTTTCGCTCTCGCCGACGTAGCGATTGTACAGATTCGAGGGATCGAGACGGATGAGCGGGAGCTTCCACTCCGCAGCCACCGCCTTGGCGCAGAGGCTCTTTCCGCAACCTTGAACGCCGATCAGCATCAAGCCCTTGGGCGGCGTCAGTCCGTACTCCTTGGCTCGCTTCGGGTCTTCGAAAGCCGACTGCCGTTTGCGAAGCCAGTTCTTGAGCTCGCTGAGACCAGCGACGTCGCCCATTTCGTGTTCGTGCGGGAAGTACTCGAGGACACCGGAGCGCTCGATGATCTGACGCTTGGCTTCGAGCACCTTGACGAGATCTCCGCGCCCCAAGACTCCGTCTTCGATCACGGCCTGGGTGATGATCTTCTGCACCTCGAAGAACGTGAGGCCGTGCAGGGCGGCCAGGAGCTTCGACACGTCGGCGCTGGAAAGCTCGACCTTGACGTGAAGCCGCGTGGCCAGGTCGCGCAGCACCGATTGGACGAAGGAATGATAGTCTTCCGACGATGGCGCGTGCAGGTTCAACGGCGTGAACAGGTGCTCGATCGCCGGAGGCATATCGACAGCGTGGCCGGACAGAACCAGGGCGCCGCGGTGCCCGAAGTACTTCTTGTGGATGTTCTTGATCCGGGCGATCACCGCCGGCTCGTGAAGATAGGGCCCGAGCCCCTTGAGGTGAAAGATCGCCTCGATGTTGGAGCGCTCGATGAAGGAGAGCGCCTTCAGAGGTGGTCCGCTCTCGGGCGTTTGACCCGGGTCGGGCAGCTCGCGGCGGAGGCCATCGACCTGCGTCCAGGAGAAGAGGGGTAGGCCGGTGTGCTCGGCGGCATGCTCGAGCAGCACGTGAACCCGCTCCTCTTCCAAGGTATCCACCAGCAAAAATGGGTGGTGCGCGCGGATGAGAATCTCGAGCTCGCGCAGCTGATCAGCCGATGGTGGTACCGTACGAAGCACGAATTCAGGATCGGAGGTTGGCAGGGGGGTGTCAAACTTGTGTGGGAGCTAGATGCAATACAAACCACAGCTCGACGGATTGCGGACTTTGGCGGTGGCTGGCGTCATCGGGCACCATTTATGGCCACAATCCTGGTGGGGGGAAGGTTGGCTGACGCGTTGGGGTGCGCTCGGGGTTCCCTTGTTCTTCGTTCTGTCGGGCTACCTGATTACCACGCTGCTCTTGAACGCTCGTGACGCGTATCCCGACTCAGCGAGCGCGAGAGTTGGCGTATGGTGGCGCTTCGGGATCAGGCGGGCTCTAAGGCTCTTTCCCGCCTACTACTTGGTGATCGTGATCGGGCTGGCGTTCGGTGTGACCGGCATCGTCGGACTCTGGCCGTGGCACGTCACTTATACGAGCAACATATGGACCGCTTACACGGGCAATCCGATGTTCGCGGCGACCCATTTCTGGTCTCTGGCGGTAGAAGAGCAGTTCTATTTGCTCTGGCCCATGATTATCTTGTTTTGCCCGGTGGACAAGATGGGCTGGGTGATAGGAGCTGCGCTAGCGATTGGCCCCCTATTTCGAGGATGGTGGGAGGGTCCTGATGTGCTGCTTCTGTCCCGTGTAGACCAGCTTGGAGGCGGCGCGATGTTGGCATGGCTGGCTCACGAGCAGCACCGCTCCGTCATCGAGCGTGTGGTTCGAGTAGGCCGTTGGGTGCTGCCAGTCCTACTCGCTGTGTTCTTTGTCGTCTGGTACCTCGAACACGATCGACTGCACCAAATGCATCCGAGCTTCATGTTGGCGGTGACTTGGGCGTCGGTTTGCCTCGTATGGTCTGCGAGCCAAGGCCGGGGCGGACGCTGGGGAAAGTTCTTGGAGCTACCCGTCATGACGTATCTCGGGAGATTGTCCTATTCGCTCTACCTCACTCACCCTCTGGTAGCACCGTGCCTGCTCAGCGCGTTTGGCAGATCGCAGGTGAAGGCCGTGGTCGGTGGACCCAGCGCGTGGTTCGCAGTCCAAGTTCTGCTGAGCGTGCTGGTGTCCATGGCCTTGTATCACCTCATCGAGCTGCCTTTTGGCAAGCTCAAGCGCTATTTCCCCTACGTGAAGCCTGGGTCAGACAGCACGGAGCGGGTGTCGGCTTCGATCACCGGCCGCGAGCGCTCCGCCTAGCTTTCGACTGAGTTGACAGCCGGTAAGGCGAATCTACACTCGGCCGCATGGCAGCTTTGGGTGAGAAACTAGTCGACAAGCGCATCGTGGAACGCAACATCGCGAAGGGCTTGATTACCAAGGAAGAGTACGAGCGGCGATTGGCGAACCTCGCCGATCGGGAAGGCTCGTACGACACGGTCGAGATCGACCCGGGCGATTCGAAAGACGAGTCGGACGCGGAGTAGTTCACATGAGCGAGGAAGACAGCAGCGCGCCGAGCATCGACTTCAACACTTTCATTTTGTCGTTGAGCACGTCCGCGCTCATGCATCTCGGCAAGCTGCCTGGCGTTGATGAGGACGCGCCGGTCAACCTCGCGCATGCCAAGCAATCGATCGATTGCATCGCGCTACTCGAAGAGAAGACGAGAGGAAACCTCAGCGGCGAGGAGGAGCGCCTCATCACCGAGGTGCTCTACGACCTGCGGCTTCAATTCGTGGCGGCAGCGAAAGCAGCGGACCACAAGGCTTGAAGAAACTCACTCTGCGGCTCGATTCGTATAGCGAGGACGCGCGGCAGTATGTAGCCGCTGCGCAACGACTCGCAGACGATCGCAAGCACGCAGAAGTCCAACCGATCCATCTGTGGTACGAGCTGGTCGATCAGTCGCCGGTGATGCAAGCCGCGCTGCAGACCGCCGGCGTCGACCCGACCGATGTCCTGGTCGATTCGGAGTGGGCGCTTCGGAGACTCGCGACGAGCGAAGGCGCAGGGGAAGCGTATCTATCGTCTCGTTTCCTCGAGCTACTCTCTCGAGCAGAGCGCGAAGCGACACAGCATGCCGGACTACCGGCTGGAACAGCGAATCTAGTTCTGGCCTGCGCCCAGGAGCCCGAAGGCCTGCTGCGCTCGGTCCTGCGAACATCGGGCTTGAGCAGCGCGATCTTGCGAGAAGCCTTGGCGGACGGCGAAGGGAACGATAAACCCGCCGCGGTGACAGGAGCGCAAATGGGCGTTTTGGAAGAGTACGGCCTCGATCTGACCCGCTTGGCGGGCCAAGACGCCTTCGATCCACTCGTTGGCCGGGAAGCAGAGCTCCGGCGAATGCTACAGGTCCTTGCCCGGCGCGAGGAGAACAACCCATTGCTCGTTGGCGAGAACGGAACGGGCCGCACGGCCCTCGTGCACGCGCTCGCCTCGCGGATCGCAGGAGACGAAGTACCCGAGCTCTTGGCCGACAAGCGCATCATCGCCCTGGACTCGGGGGAGCTCGTCGCGGGAACCAGGCTTCGGGGCCAACTCGAAGAGCGCATGCGGGCGATCCTCGACGCCGTGCGCGACTCGGGCGGGCAGGTGATTCTGTTTCTTCCCAACTTGGCCTCGTTCCTTCGCACAAAGGGCGGCGCCGGCGACATGCTTGCCAACGCGCTGAGCCGGGGCGAAGTCCGGGCGCTCGCTCGCTGCACGCCCGACGAGCTTCGGGAAATCAACGACGAAGCGAGCACCCTGTCGCGAAGGTTCGTGCCCATTCAGGTCGAACCGCCGAGCCCCGAAGAGGCCGTCGCCATCTTGCAGGGCGTCAAAGCCCGGTTCGAGGCGGCTCACGATGTGAAGATCAGCGAGCCGGCGATCGAAGCCGCGGTTCGCTTTGCGCGCCGCTATGTGGCCGGAAGCGAGCTTCCAAAGAGCGCCATCGATCTCATCGACGAAAGCGCAGCACGGGTCAGTCTCGGCCTCGGCGCTGAACACTCACAGGGAACGGTCAGCACCGAAGACGTCGCTGCCGTGGTTGCGCTCTGGACCGGCGTGCCGGCTGCGAAAATGATGGAGGAAGAAGCCCAGAAGCTTCTTCAGATGGAGGATAGGCTGCGCGAGCGCGTCGTCGGCCAGGACCATGCCGTGAGCGCGTTGAGCAAGGCGGTGCGCCGGGGCCGCGTTGGCCTTCGTGATCCCAAGCGCCCAATCGGCTCTTTTCTCTTTTTGGGCCCAACAGGTGTGGGCAAGACCGAGCTTGCCAAGACCCTTGCTGCGTTTCTGTTCGACGACGAGGCCGCGCTGACTCGAATCGACATGAGTGAGTTCATGGAGAAGCACATGGTCGCGCGCCTGCTCGGAGCGCCTCCAGGGTACGTCGACAGTGAAGAAGGCGGCTTCCTCACAGAGGCGGTGAGGCGGAGGCCCTACTCGGTCATCCTCTTCGACGAAGTCGAAAAAGCGCATCCCGATGTCTTCAATATTCTGCTCCAAGTTCTCGAGGACGGCCGGCTCAGCGACTCGCGCGGCCGGGTCGCGCACTTCCGCGACACCGTCATCATCATGACCTCGAACGTCGGGAGCGAGCTCATTCTCGAGCACCAGGGTTCCGACGAAGCCCTGCACGAGCGAATCGAAGAGCGGCTCCACGACTATTTCCGGCCGGAGTTCCTCAATCGCGTCGACGAAGTTCTCATCTTCGACCGGCTCGACAAGGACGAGCTGGCGGCGATCCTCGAAATCCAGCTTCGCCAGGTGCAGAAACTCCTGGCAGCTCGACAGATCGGTCTGACGCTGACGGACGCCGCAAAAACGCGACTCATCGACCTGGGTTACGAACCAGCGTTCGGAGCGCGTCCCTTGAAGCGGGTCCTGGTTCGGGAGCTACAGGACCCCCTGGCGGAGGCCATTTTGCGTGGCCAGTTCGCTGACGGTGACACGGTCACCGTCGACTCCGACGGCATGTCGTTCTCATTTAGCAAGGCCTGAGCGCGTCGGGTACGCCCAAAGCCTCCGCTCGGGTATGCTACCTCGATGAGCAGCACCCACTACCGAACCTGCAACCTCTGCGAAGCGATGTGCGGCGTCGAGGTCGAGATCGACGGCGCACAGGTCGTGTCCGTTCGCGGCGACACTCGAGACGTCTTCAGCCGAGGTCATGTCTGCCCGAAGGCGACGGCACTCAAGGACCTCTACGACGACCCGGACCGCTTGAAACAGCCGGTACGTCGCGTCGGTGATCGCTGGGAGCCAATGAGCTGGAACGAAGCCTTCGACGAAGTCGTCGATCGCATTCAGAAGATTCAAGAAGAGCACGGCAGGGATTCGGTCGGTGTCTATCTCGGCAATCCGAACGCGCACAACTTCGGCACGCTCGTCTTCGGCCCTCCGTTCCTTCGGTCCCTCGGCTCCAAGAACCGCTTTTCGGCCACCTCCTGCGACCAGCTGCCGCTCATGATGGCCTCGTACTTCATGTTCGGGCACCAGCTCCTCTTCCCGGTGCCGGATGTCGACCGCACCGACTTCATGATGCTGATCGGCGCAAACCCGCTGGCCTCCAACGGCAGCATCATGGCTGCGCCCGGCATCAAGAAACGCCTCGAAGCCATCAGCAAGCGCGGCGGAAAGGTCGTCGTCGTTGATCCGCGACGATGTGAAACCGCGCGCATCGCCGATGAGCACTTGTTCATTCAACCTGGAACCGACGCCCTATTCTTGCTCGGCCTTCTGCACGAAGTCTGCGCATCGGGAATCGATTTGGGGCGAATTGCGGCGAGCACCAGGAACGCCGATCGCATCATCGAGGCAGCGAAGGCCTATCCGCCCGAGCAAACCGAAGCTATCACCGGCGTCCCCGCCGAAACGGTGAAACGACTGGCCCGGGAGCTTCGGGCGGCCCCGAAGGCCGTGCTGTACGGACGGGTCGGCGCCTGCACACAGGAGTTCGGCGGCCTTTGCATGTGGCTGATCAACGTACTCAACGCGGTCACGGGCAACCTCGACGAGCCCGGGGGCTCGATGTTCGCATCGCCGGCGATCGACGTCCGAGGCACGGTCGGGGGTTTCGGCGCAGGAGAAGGCTCGTTCGGCCGTTGGAAGAGCCGGGTGCGAGGCTTTCCGGAGTTCGGCGGCGAGCTTCCTGCCTCGGTCATGGCCGAGGAGATGCTCACCGAAGGCGAAGGCCGTATTCGCGCGATGATCACAATCGCGGGCAACCCGGTGCTCTCGACCCCGAACGGAGCGCAGCTCGATCGCGGCTTTGCCTCTCTCGATTTCGCGGTCTCCATCGACTTCTTCATCAACGAGACGAGTCGGCACGCCGACATCATCCTGCCGCCCGTGTCCCCGATTCAACGAAGCCACTACGACCTGGCGCTGTACCTCACGGCGGTGCGCAACGTCGCGAAGTACTCACCAGCGCCGTTCCCATTGAAGGAGGGCGAGCTCGACGACTGGCAGATCCTCACCGAGCTGAGCGCAAGGCTCGCGGCGCGGCGACACGGGAAGCTGAGCAAGCAGTATCTCGCCGCACGTGCCTCGCAGAAGGCGGGCCCGGAGCGAGTGCTCGACATCGGACTCCGGCTCGGCGCCTATGGCAAGCGCTTCAACCCCCTTGGGACCGGACTTTCGCTCGGCAAGCTCAAGAAGAACCCACACGGCATCGACCTCGGGCCCATGCAATCGACCATTCCGGAAGTGCTTCCTGAGCAGCACGGGCCCGTCGACCTCGCCCCGGAGCTCTTCGTCGAAGACCTCGAGCGATTACGCGCGCGTTTTCTGACGGCTGGATCCGCAACCTCAGACGGGCAACTACTGCTGATCGGCCGACGGCAGCTCAGAAGCAACAACTCCTGGATGCACAACAGCAAGCGCCTGATGAAGGGCAAGTCACGTTGCACCTTGATGATGCATCCAGAGGATGCAGAGCGCATCGGTGTGAAGGCCGGCGACAACGTGACGGTGAGCTCGCGCGTCGGGCAAATCACGGCGCCGGCAGAGCTGACCAGCGACATGATGCCGGGCGTGGTCAGCCTCCCTCACGGCTTTGGTCACGGTCGCGACGGCGTGCAACTGAGCGTGGCGACCAGCCACCCCGGGGTGAGTGTCAACGACCTCACGGACGATCGACTCCTCGACCTGCTGAGTGGAAACGCAGCCTTCAGCGGTGTCCCTGTCAGGCTAAAAGCCACCGAACAGATCGCTGCGGCAGAGTGAGCAGCGCTTAGCGGCGGCGCTTCACAGGCAGGCGAGGCGGCCGAATTCGCACCGGAACCGGCGCCGGGGGCGGGCTAAGCAAACCTTCCAACGCGTCGATCAAAGCGTCCATGACCTCGCGCGCTCGATCGGAAAGCTTTTTCGTATTTTCCGCCACCTTGCTTTCATAATGGCTCCCGCAGTGACCCTGTCAACACCCAAGGCGATAATGCACGGCAATTCCCGTAATCTGGAGCTTGCATGCACGTCCATCTGATCGGCGTAGCCGGAACCGGCATGAGCGCCCTCGCAGCGCTGCTGGTCGAGGGAGGGCATCGAGTCAGCGGCAGCGATACGGCTTTCGACCCACCGGTTGGACCGTATCTCGAAGAGCTCGGTATCGAATGCCTCGAGGGCTGGCGCAGTGCGAACCTCGATGCGAATCCCGATCTGGTCGTGGTGGGCAACGTTTGCAGAAAGGACAACCCCGAAGCGCAGGAAGCAATGGGGCGCGGAATCCCAACCCTGTCGATGCCCGGGGCGCTGGCTGCAAAGGTACTGTTGCGGCGCAAGCCTTTGGTGGTGGCCGGCACGCATGGGAAGACGACCACCTCAACCTTGCTTGCCTACCTGCTTCGGCAGGTGGGCTTGGACGCAGGCTTCTTCATTGGGGGAATTCCCTTGAACTTCGAGCGAAGCTCCCAACTCGGTTCCGAAGGCGCAGCGTTTGTAATCGAGGGAGACGAGTACGACAGTGCTTTCTTCGAGAAGGAGCCGAAGTTCTGGAGCTACCACCCGAGCGCGGCTATCCTCACGTCGATCGAATACGATCACGTCGACATCTATCCGGACGCTGACGCCTATGTCTCTGCGTTTCGTCAGTTCGTCGCCCTGCTACCAAGCGACGGCTGGCTCTTCGCATGGGCGGGCGACCCGCTGGTCCGCGAGCTTGCATCCGCGGCGCCGTGCAATGTGAGGTTTTACGCGCTCGACGGCGATGACTGCGGTGACATCCAGCCGATGTGGCTCGGCATGCCGGCTCCCGGCGGCACCATGGATCTCTTTGGTGGCGGCTCTCTGTGCGGGCGGGCGAGCTTGCCCCTGGTCGGCCGCCACAACGCGCGAAACACGATCGCAGCCCTAGCCATGGCAAGCGAAGCCGCCGGCGCCCCGCTCGACCAGTTGATTGCGGCCCTCCCCGGCTTCCGCGGCACCAAGCGCCGCCAAGAGCTCGTCGGCATCACCAACGGCGTCGAAGTCTACGACGACTTCGCCCACCACCCCACAGCGGTGAAGGAAACGCTGTCCGGCTTCCGGGAACGGGTGAAGGGAAGACTGATCGCGGTCTTCGAACCGAGAAGCGCAACAGCGTCACGCCGACTCCACCAGGACACCTACCCCGACGCCTTTACCCCCGCGGATGTTTGCATTCTGGCGCCGGTCGGACGAACTGAGATCCCGTCGGAGGAGAAGCTGGACACGAATGCGATCGTAGATGCGATCGTGAGTAACGGCGGACGGGCGCTAGCGTGCAAAAGCGTGGAGGAAGCGGTCAAGGCCGCGGCGGCCGAAGCACGTGCCGGGGACACAATAGTAGTGATGTCGAATGGACGCTTCGACGATGCGCCAGATCGGATCTTGATAGCGTTGATGGAGCGCTGACGAACGCATACCGGGGCGCGGAAAAAGGCGCGCCACGGTTGCGTTGCTAGCTCTGTGGATAGGCCTTGGTGGCCTTGCCCGAGTCTTTCCAGCCTTTGATGCCTTCACGCATGACATGAACTTTTTCGTAGCCATTGGTCGAGGCCCGTTCGGCTGCGGCATCGGATGCTGTGCAGTTCGTGTTGGAGCAGTAGAAGATCAAATCTTTGCTCTTGTCATCGGGTAGCTGCGAAAGCTCGTACTTGTACGAGGAGGTCAGGATGATCGCGTTCGGAACGGTTCCGTTCTTCTTGCGTGTCTTCTCTGAGTTGGCGTCGACCGCGAAGGCGCCGGATTGAAACGCCTTGTCGGCATCTTCGACTGAGATCTCGGGGATTTGAACCTCGGCTTGTTCCGCCGGCGGGGGCTCGGTGGCCGAAGCTGGGCTGGCGTCTTTGCAGCCGACTAAAACGAATGAGAGGAGGAGGGAGAGGAGAATGATTCGCATGGCGAAAGCTTAGAGCTAGCTCGTCGTCCAGCAAGGCCATCGTGCGATCCGCTCAGCGGCACTGGATCGGGGCTTGCTCGAGCTCCGGCGGCATCTTTTCCCAGTGGTAGCCGGCCTTGCTCCGCTCGTAGGCCAGGTCGTACAGCGCCTGCATGTAGGCCCGGTCGAACTCGTCCTCGGACTTCTTGGTGAAATCGGCAGGGATGTAGGCGAGGTTGAAGTCTAGTCCGTCGCGGCAGGTCTCGAGATAGATGCGGTACAGGTCGCCGATGCCCTGCGTCCGAACCAGCGATTCGAGTGAACGGCCGGCGATGGGAAAGAGCTTGTTCTGGACTTGCTCGTACATCGGGTCGAGGCGGGAATTTCGGATGATGTACACTTTGGGCCGGCCCGGCACCTCGAGCTTGGCCAGCACTTCATCGTAGTCGACGCCAACCGGATAGAGGAACACCTGCGAGGCGGCGCCGCCATCCACATGGAGCTCGTCATACTTCTTGCCGTCGACCTCGACGGGGATGAGCACCGGAGGAAACGCCGCTGGGACCGATGCCGAAGCGAGAAGGATCTTTCGGATCAGCGCCAGGGCGTCAGGGTGGCCGCTGTTGGCGATGGCGCCGATACGCCAAATCATCGGCCTCATCGAATCGAGATTCGCCGTGCCGATGTTCAGCGATCGTCCCTCCCTGTGGGCCGCAGCGATCTTCTCCATGACCTCTTGGTCCACGTACTTCGCGATCAGATTTTGAAGTGGTTCAGTTCTGGCCATGGCGTCCGTGCGGAGGGCCCGAATCACGCCGCGCTTCTTGTACACGTCGTCCGGCTCGAGGTCGGAAGACACGCTCTTGAGGACCTGGTCGTACTCGGGTCCGAGAAACGCAAACGGTGCCACCAAGGCCCCCGCGCTAATGCCGGTCACGGTGGTGAACTCCGGCCGATTTCCCGACGCGGTCCAGCCCAGGAGCATTCCGGCGGCAAAGGCGCCGTTCTCGCCGCCGCCGGAGATCGCGAGGTAAGTATGAGGGCGACCATAGACTCCGGAGTAGCGCTCCTTCACCTCGGCCTTGCTCTTCTTGAACCAGTCGTGTTCCCAGGGCGGAGGCGCGTCCCCCCACATGCGAGCGCGGGGAATCCCAAGGACCTCGGCGTCGTCGGCGTGCTCGGCCGGAAGCGGGGAGCGTTTGGGCAGGTGAGCGCAAGCCGCGATGAGCGCGAGCATTGGAACCAGGACAGTCAGGCGGGCGCTCGAGTGTTGGGAAACCCCCATGGGCGACTGGACTACCACAAATGCAAAGTAGATGAGAACCTCTCGACTCGGTCCCCTTTCCTTCGACGCGAAATTCCCTATGCTCCGGCCATGACGACAGAAAGCACCTCGCAGAGCAACACCCACACATCGAATGAGCGTTCAGCTCAGCAGGTGGTGGAAGCCTTCATCGCTTCGCTGGAGCGGCTGGACCTGGACGCGGCGGCTGCGCTGGTCTCGGAAGACATTCGCTGGATCAACGTCCCGTGGAAGTCCGCCACCAACAAGACGCGCTTTCGAAAGGTTCTGGGAGCGATGTTCAAGGACGCCAGTCGGTTCGAAGTGCAGTACTTCGATATCCATGAGCGCGGGGATGGGGTCGTCTTCACAGACCGCGTCGACATCTTCGAGGGCGGCGGCATGAACATGAACCTACCCGTCCAGGGAGAATTTCGGGTAAGAGACGGCCTGCTGACCGAATGGGTGGACCGGTTCAGCTGGGCCAAGGTCATCGCCGACATCGGTAGAAGCCTCCCGGGGATCCTCAAGTACCGACTCGGCCGATAGGGCTACAAAAAGCGACTAGAGCATCGTCGGTACTGCTGCTACGGTAGGCGCCGCTTATAGAAAGCATGTCGGGCAGCGAGCAGGAGGGTTGGATGATGCGTTTTGTAGCTTTGCTTTTTGTGTGTGCGTCGATTGCCGTCGCGGGGTGCGAAACCGACAGCGCTAGCGGCACGGGCCCCGCAAGGGATTACTCCGCGACGATCGTCCGCACGACGTACGGGGTTCCGCACATCACGACCGACAACTACGGCGACCTCGGATTCGGCGTAGGGTATGCATATGCCCAGGACAACGTTTGCCTGCTCATGCGAGAGATCGTCGCCTCCAACGGGCAGACCGCGCGTTACTTCGGCGCGGAAGAAGGCGACACCTCAGCAGACTACGTCTACACCTTTTACAACTCGCAGGAGATGATCGAGCAAGGCTTGTTCCAAGGCGTGACCGACGACTTTCTCTCGGCACTCTCCGGATACGCAGCGGGGTTCAACAAGTTCTTAGAGGACACCGGCGCCGACAACTTGCCGGAAGACTGCCGCGGCGCGGACTGGGTTCGCCCGATCACCCAACTCGACATGGGCAAGGTGATCCGCAAGTTGCTTTTGCGGGCAAGCACCGACAATCTCACGGGCGCCATCATGGCGGCCGATCCGCCCAGCCAGTCCATGGCCAAATTGCTGCCGAATGAGAGCATCCCTCTCACTATCCGCAACCCGCTACCCCCGATCACCGAGATGGGCAGCAATGGATACGGCATCGGCTCGAACGCCTCTCAGACCGAGTTCGGCCTTCAACTGGGCAACCCCCACTTTCCGTGGCGCGGAAACCTTCGCTTCTACATGCTGCACCTCACGATACCAGGCGAGCTCGACGCCATGGGAGCGACCATCACCGGTCTCCCAATCATCCTCATAGGCTTCAACCAGAACATAGCCTGGTCGCACACCGTCTCGACCGGAAAGCGCTTCTCGATCTACGAGGTTGCGCTGGTTGAGGGCGATCCGATGAAGTACGTGTACGATGGCGAGGAGCGCGACATCGAGGCGGTGCCCGTCACCATCGAGGTGTTGCTCGAAGACGGTACGGTCGAAGAACAAACCGACAACATCTATTTCACGCATTACGGACCGGTCTTCGACGGTGGGGCACTCAATTCGCTCCTCGGCGGATGGCCGACCCTCACCGACACACTGCTCACCTACCGAGACGCGAACCTCACGAACGACCGGGCGTTCAGCTACTGGGAAGCGATGGACAAGTCGCAGTCGATCGACGACGTCGAAGAGGCGCTGAAGATCATCGGCAACCCGTGGACCAATACGATCGCCGCCGACCGCGCTGGAGAAGCGCTCTATGCCGACGTCTCCGTCGTGCCCCACATCTCGACGGAAAAGCTGAACGCCTGCAATGATCAGTTCATCTCGATGCAGATCAACGACACGGGCCAGGCCGCGGCGCTCAATGGCTCAAAGAGCGAATGCGAATGGGGGAGTGACGACGACGCCCCCGAGGACGGGATTTTCGGCTACGCAAACCTGCCAAAGCTCCGAAGCCGAGAGTACGTAGGCAACTCGAACGACAGCTACTGGCTCAGCAACCCCGACGACTTGACGACCGGTTTCTCGGTCATGATCGGCCGTGAAGACTACGAGCAGACGCTGCGTACCAGACAAGGCTTCGCGCAGGCGGAGGCGCGGATGGCCGCGACGGACGGCAAGAGCGACACGCCTGGCTACAACCTCGAGCTCCTGCAGGACATGCTCTACAGCAACATGGACATTGCGGAGCAGTTGACGCGCAGCGATGTCGTCACGCTCTGCGAGGCCGTCCTCGATTGGAGCGGGGGCGACTGCAACGGAGACGACGACGGCGCACCGCCTTACAGCGAGAACCCTGCCGTCGCGGCTACGGCGTGCGGCATCATCGACAACTGGGATGGGCTCTACAACCTCGATAGCGTGGGCTCTTCGATCTGGAGAGAGTTCTGGTCCGGTGTCCGAAACACGCCCGACCTTTGGGCCGTTCCCTTCGACGCGACGGACCCGGTGAACACCCCCAATACCCTCAATGTCGATGACCCGGCCGTCGTCGAGCGAGTTCTCTGCTCGATAGGTGGCGCGGTCGACCGGCTCGTTACGGCGGGGGTCGCGCTCGACTTGCCTTGGGGCGAAGCACAGTACCGGGCGACCGGAGATGGCGTTGGGAAAACCCCTATCCACGGTGGCTCCGGACAGTCCACGTTCAGCGTGATCAGCTCCCGCCTAGTCGACGGCGAGGGGTACTCGAACATCCCCACCGGCAACAGCTACATCCACACGGTCACTTGGAACGAAAGTGAGTGCCCGGATGCCTTTGCGGTGCTGACGTACTCTCAGTCGCAGAACCCCGCATCCCCACACTATGCCGACATGACCCAGCTCTACTCGGACAAGGGCTGGAACGACATGCCGTTCTGCCCTGCTGACATCGAAGCCGAGAAGATCTCGGAAATCGAGGTCAGCACCGCCGACTAGGCTGGCCGTCCAAACCAAGGGAATCCGCCGAATTCCCGACGAGACTGGTCGAATTTGCGACGACAACTGGGCCCGGAAAACTAGTCTCGAGGGTCAGTCGCCTGGCATCCTAGGGCCGATGCGCTTCCCGGTACGATCGATCCTCGTGGTCATGATGCTTGGATGCGCCTCGGCCGTGCGGGCCGAGGAACCCGATGCTGGTGCGCCCGCTCGAGGGGATGAAGACTCCGCTCCGGAAGCGAAGTCGGAAAACAAGCACCCTCGCCTGGTGAAGCCGAAAGGTGATCGGGAGGACAACGAGCAGCTCGGAGGGGAGCCGTCGCTGACGGAGACCGAACAGGGGCCGTCTGCCAAGGTGGACGGCGAGGCCGCTTCGGGGACCGCGGCCGCGGACGCAGAGGACGACTGCGACCTCGATTGCCTCGAAGCCCAGCTCGCCGAGGAGGAAAAGAAGGAAGACCAGAAGAAGGGCACGCTGCAGGTCGCCAGAGAAACTGGCTCGATCAGCGAGGAAACCGGCGAGGACGCGGGGGACGCGCTATCCGCGGAGCCGAGCACCACGAGCCTTGCCGAAGCAGAGCCCGCGGCGCCAGAAGACCGAACACTGCCGATGCGGCTAGGCCCCGTTCGCATCAAGGTGGGCAAGGCCGACGACTGGATCGGGATCGGCTTCGCCGCACAGATGGAGTTCGAGTACGAACAGCAGTTCGCCGGCGCGGGCGTTCAGAAAGACTCGAACACGACTCTCGAGTTTCGCCGAATCCGAACGACCCTGTCGAGCTCCTTCATCGACGGCCGGATTCGAACCCGTTTTCAGATCAACATGACGCCAAGCGCGTTCGAGCTGATCGACATGTGGTTCTCATTCACGCGCTTCAAGTTTGCGACCTTCCGCGTGGGCCAGTTCAAGATTCCCTACGACCGGTACCGAGCTCAATCGTTTGCTGCCCTTTCGCTCGTCGACTGGGCACCGACGACCCGTATGTTTGGCTCCGAACGCCAGGTCGGCGCAGAGATGCTGGCAAGCGGTGGCTTCCTCAATCTGGAATACGCGGTCGGTATCTTCAGCGGGGTCAACGCCCGTGCGTCCCACGGCGTGGCGATCAGCGACGTCTATGGCAACGTGCCGAGCAACCCATCGGACTTTGGCTTCGGAGAGGTCGTGAGCTCGTTTCACCCCGAGCTTGCAGGCCGTGTCGCAAGGAACTTCGGACAGATCAACACCGACACCAACAGCGACATCACCGGCGCCAAGGAGCTTCGCCACAGCGTGGGTGCGGGCATCGCCTGGGATGCGCGCCCCGTAGCGACACAAGATCTCGGGCTGCGTCTCTCGGCGGAATGGCTCGGGAAAATCCGGCACCTGCACATCAACGTGATCAGCTACTTGGCTTGGTACAAGCCCTGGCAGGGAGGGAAGATCCTCTTTGGACCGATGGGCTTCATGGCCGAGACCGGCTACCGATTCTCGCTCACCTGGGAGCTGGCGCTTCGGTACAGCATGACGTACCTGACGCCGTGGCTCCGAAGCGACAGCAGGAGCTACGGCGCGTTTCAGATCGCCAATGCGACCGACCCGGCGCCCGCGATCCAGCAATATAGTGAGAACGGCCAGCAAACCACGAGCAATCAGCTAGCGATCGCGGGCACATCGCACATCATCGGAAACAGCCTCAAGGTCGTCGCCGAAGCCGCGTGGGTCGCTCAGCGCTGGGAGGCAGGGCGACGGAACGGCTTTGGGTTCGACTTGCAGCTCCAGTTCCTCTTTTGATTGTGGACCGAGCTAGTGGTGGTGACCGCCGGGGCCGTGCGGGTGCCCGTGCTCGACCTCTTCGTCGGACGCGTCTCGGAGCGACTCGACCGTCACCTCGAAGTGCAGGGTCTCGCCGGCCAGCGGATGATTCGGGTCCACGGTGATCGTGTCCTCGGTGATGCCGGTGATGAAGAAAGGGATCTGCCGGCCCTGATCGTCACGCGCAACGACCTGCATGCCCGCGGCGAGGTCGGCGTCTTCTGGGAAGAGGTTGCGTGGAACTTCTTGGGCTTCGCCGATCCGGGGTCCGTATCCCTTCTCGGGAGACACGGTTGCCTTGATCGACTCGCCTTCGGCCACCCCCTCGAGTTGCTCCTCGAGACCGGGAACGATGTTCCGGGCACCGTGAAGGTAGAGGAGCGGGCTCCCATCGCTGGACTGATCGATGATTTCTCCCTCGTCGTCGCGCAGGGTGTAAGAGAGAGTTACGACCTTGTTTGTTGTGATTTTGCTGCTCATGGATTCCGCGCGAACATGCCATACTTCGGGCAGCGCGCTAATTTGCCTGCAGAGAGAGGAGAGCGCCCCATGATCGAGCTCAGGGCCCGCAAGAGATGAGGTGACTTCTAGGAAAAACAGCGAAGAGGATCGGGCGTTCGACAGGCGGGTGATGCAGGCGGCGGTTCGCCTGAGCCTCCTCGCACTGCTCGTGTTCTGGTGCCTGAAGATCCTGGCTCCGTTCCTCAATCCTATCCTCGGGGGCGTGGTGATCGCCATCGCGGTCAAGACCCCGTACGCGAAGCTCAGCAAGGCTCTTGGCGGACGCCCGAAGCTGGCCGCGGTGCTGCTTGTTGCCATCGCGCTGCTCGTACTGATCGTGCCCACCCTCGCGCTCGGAGCGAGCCTGGTCGACTCGACCGCCGGGCTTTCGGACGAGCTCATTCATGACCAGATCAAGATACCTCCACCGCGAGATTCCGTGGCCGACTGGCCGCTCATCGGCACACAAGCGCACGCCCTATGGCTTGGCGCATCTCAGAATCTGGAGTCCGCTCTAGTGAAGCTCGCACCGTATATGAAGGACGTCGGCCTCTGGCTGGTCTCTACCGTCGGTGACCTCGGCATGAGCCTGGTGCTGTTCGTGGTGGCGATCGTGATCGCCGGCGCGCTCCTTCCAAACGGCGAACGCGCGGCGGGTCTCGCTGCCAAGGTTGCCTATATCATCGCAGGCCCTCGCGGCCCGAAGCTCGCGGCGCTCGCGGCATCCAGCGTCCAGAGCGTGACGCGTGGCGTTCTCGGCGTCGCCGTGATTCAGTCGCTGCTTTCCGGTCTGGGTATGCTCGTGGTCGGCGTGCCGGCAGCCGGCCTGTGGACGCTGCTGATCCTGATCCTCGCGATCATGCAGCTCCCCTCAGCCCTGATCTTGATCCCGGTGACCATCTATGTGTTCTCGACGAGCTCTACGGTGGTTGCCGTCTTGTTCGCGATCTGGGCAGCGCTGGTCGGCCTGAGTGACAACATTTTGAAGCCCCTGTTGATGGGTCGCGGTTCTTCGGTGCCCATGCTGGTGCTCTTCATGGGCTCGCTCGGCGGCTTCATGGCCGGCGGCATTCTCGGCCTCTTCGTGGGCGCAGTGATCCTGTCGCTCGGCTACACCGTCTTCATGGCCTGGGTCGACGACTCCGATGCCGGCGAAGGCGATGCGGCAACTGCGGCCACCGAGGTTCGCTAGCCAGCGGTAGGCTCGATGCGCTCAGCGAAGAACTCGAGCCCGGATCGTCGCTGGGATCGCCTCGAGCTCGCTGAAAAGAGAGCCAACGTCATCGAGCTCGATGTCCATCACGACATAGCCGACGTCTGCGTAGGTTTCGAGATACTGCGCGGCGACGTTGACCCCATTCGTCGAAAAAACGCGGTTGATTTGCTCCATCACGCCGGGCTCGTTTCGGTGGATATGCAGGATGCGCCGGCGGCCTTCGTGGTCCGGGATGGTGACCTGCGGGAAGTTCACGGCCGACACGCTGGAGCCATTGGCGTGATACTTCACGAGCTTCGTGACGACCTCGCGAGCGATGTTGAACTGTGCTTCTTCGGTGGCACCGCCGATGTGCGGGGTGAGGATCACGTTGTCGAACTCTCGAAGCGGTGACTCGAAGATGTCCTGATTCGATTTGGGCTCCACAGGGAACACATCGATGGCGGCACCTCCGATTTGACCCGAGGCGAGCGCCTCAGCCAACGCCTCGACATCGACGACCGTCCCTCGCGCGGCATTGATGAAGAGTGAACCGGGACGCATGCTGCGAAGCGCCTCCGCATTGATCATGTTGCGCGTAGCCGGCGTCTCCGGGACATGGAGACTGACGACGTCCGCGTCGGAGAAGAGCTCCTGCAGCGTGTTCGTAGGCGCCGCGTTGCCCAGGGGGAGCTTGTGCTCGATGTCGTAGTAGAGGACGCGCATGCCGAGGCCCTCTGCGAGAATCCCGAGCTGGCTTCCGATCCGGCCGTAGCCAACGATACCCAAGCACTTGCCGCGCACTTCGTGTGCGTTGCGCGCGGTCTTCGCCCACTCACCGCGGCGCGCCCGCGCGGACTTCTCCGGAATTCCGCGCATCAGCAGGATGATGTCGGCGATCGCCAGCTCGGCAACGCTCCGCGTGTTCGAAAACGGCGCATTGAACACCGGGATGCCCAGGCGGCGCGCAGAGTCGAGGTCGACCTGGTTGGTGCCGATGCAAAAACAGCCGACGGCCTTGAGGTTCTTCGCCGCGCCGAAGGCCGCAGCGTCGAGCTGGGTGCGGGATCGGATCCCTATCAAGTCGACGTCGGAAATCGCGGTCAGCAAATCCGAGCCGGTCAACGAATGCGTGAGGCGCTCGACGCGCTGGTACCCGGCAGCGGCGAAGCTCTCGACCGCGGTTTCGTGGATCCCTTCGAGAAGAAGGATGCGTGCGTCGTTTCCAGTCACGGCCGGAGTCTGGGTCGATCCTGCAGCTGCCGCAAGACAGGTCCGACTTGCCTCAGAGGCGAAATGAAACTGCTCCGACTATCAGCAGCACGAACAACGGAGCCGCACTCACGCGGGGACCCTTAGCAGCTCGGCTTGCTCATTGACACCGACGCGGTCAGCCGGAGACTATCGCGACCCCACGAAGGAAGAGCAGCTTGCCAAATCTCGATGACATGACTGGCGTCCTTGTGCGCCCCTTGCAACTCCTGCGCTCGCGTCCTCGCAATACGCTCGATCGTCTCTCCGCGTACGAGGGCGTCACGCTCGAGGAGCTGTACCCAGCGCCCAGTCGACTTCCTCGGGTTCGCAAGCGCAGCCGTTGGTCACTGCCGGGCTTCGACAACGAGGACTTGTCTTTCGCCTCGCTGCACGAGCCCATCGAGCCGCTCTTCAATGCGCACTACCATGCGCGCAGCCGGCGCATCCAAACCGTGTACGCGAGGCGCATTCGTCCGAAGGGAACGGCTGGTCGCCCGCGTCTTCTCTACATCCATGGCTACATGCAACCTGAAACGGTAGTCGAAGAGCACGGCCTCCTGGGCACGATAGCACGAACGCTCGATGTCGAGATCGTTCACCTCCAACCGCCGTATCACGGCCGCCGCAAACCGCGCAGCTCCCCTTATGACGGTGAGCGATTCTGGACCGCCGACGTGGTGCGGAGCTTCGAAGCAATGCGCCAGACCGTCCTCGATGCACGAACCCTGCTCTCGGTCATGCTCGATGAATCTCCAGGTCCGGTGGGAGTCGCGGGCTTATCTCTCGGGGGTGCGTTCACCGCAACCCTTGCCTGCCTCGAGCCGCGCTTCGCCTTTGCCGCGCCGCTCATCGCGCACATGCACATGGGCGCGCTCCTTCGTGACGCGCCCGTGCTGGGCGCGATGCGAAAAGACCTGGCCCGATTTGGCTGGACGCCGAGCGATTTCGGCGACTTCTTCGAAAGGATCGGCTGGAACGAGCTAGCGCCGGTCATCCCGACCGAACGCATTTTGCTCCTCGCGGCCGAGCACGATCGCTTCTTCGATGCGGAGGCCATGCGCGCCATGTGGCGCCGCTGGGGCGAACCCGAGATTCACTGGTACCAGACGAGCCACATGGGCTTCCTCCCCTACATGCCGAACGCCATCGGCCACTTGCGCCGATTCGTGAGCGGCCTGCGTCTGGCGTAGCCGGCTCCGGCTACTATGGGCCGGAGGACTCTTCCGCCATCGGCGCCTCAGGTTCGGCGTCGGCCGCCGGCGCCGCCGCCTGCTCCCTCAACCGCAAGACTTCCTCGAACTCGCCGGTCGTGAGTCGATAGACTCCACCGGCATACTGGAGGTAGCCGAAGCCGTATAGCAGCGATTGAACGCCCAGCTCACCAACGAGCTCCACCCGGTGCGTCGGAATGAACTTCATCGGATCGATGGCCACTTCGCCCAATGAAGCGACGACACGCTGAATCTCCGTCGGATCCTCGACTACGAGTAGCTCGGTCTCTCCCATCCCGCTCCCCGAAGCGAGCGGGGCTCGTCGGAATACGGTAATGCTCTTCAGCTTCCCCAGTGGGGCCATCGAAATCGACGTCGGCGCTTGAACCTCGACGATTGCGGTTCCGCGCTTGATCGACATGACGGTCGTTGGATCCTGACCGAGCGCGCATTTAAACGCCGTCCCGGCGACCGTCACCGTAGACCCGGTGCCGCTCCCGTGCGCCATGGCTGGCGCGGTGTCCTTCTCATCCGGACCACGCCCATCACCCTGGGCGACTTCCTCGGGATGCAACAAGAGATGGGTCGCACCTCTCTCGGCGGCCTGGTTGCGCGCGTCGTTCTCTGCAGACTCCTGATTGATGGACGGCTTGGAGTACGCGCCCGTCAGGCCGCCGCCGCGCCCAATGACCACGCCGAGGTTCTCACAGCCAGCCGGCTCGTCGTAGAGAAGCACGATCTCGGTGCCGCGACCGGTGAGCTGGTCGGCCTTGCAGGCCGTGAGCGACGAACCAACCAAGAGCGCAAGACCGAACGGGATCGTCCGAGAGTAGTAAGGAATTGTAGACTTCATCCAAGAGTCTCCTGCCGAAAAGGTGCCGGCCTGACGCACGATGTCAACCCGCACGAGCGCGCCCCCGGCGCGAAGACGCTCGCTTTCACGGGAACGCCACTGTATTGTAGCGCGCCGGAGAAATTCATCATGTCGGCAACTCTTGAAATGCGCCGCCGTTCGCTCGAAGATCCCGAAGGTTTTTGGGCCGAGCAGGCAGAGGGAATCGACTGGACTAGGCGTTGGGATCGCGTTCTCGACAGCTCCAGTCCGCCGTTCTATCGCTGGTTTCCCGGAGGGGAGCTCAACACCTGTTACAACGCACTGGACCGGCACGTCGAAACGCGTGGGAACCAGGCTGCCCTCATCTACGACAGCGCAGTCACTCACCAGCGAAGGACATACACCTATCGTCAGCTCCGCAAGGAGGTGGCGATCTTCGCCGGCGCTCTGGCTTCCCAGGGATCGTCAAGGGCGACCGCGTCTTGCTCTACATGCCGATGATACCCGAGGCCGTCATTGCGATGCTTGCCTGCGCACGGCTAGGCGCCGTGCACTCGGTGGTGTTCGGTGGATTCGCTCCTCAAGAGCTAGCAACGCGCATCGACGATGCCGAACCAAAAGCGATCGTTTCCGCGTCCTGCGGCATCGAAGGCACCCGAGTCATCGAATACAAGCCGCTGCTCGACCAGGCGATCAAGCTCTCGAATCATAAGCCCGCGACCTGTATCATTCGACAGCGTGAAAGCTGCGAATCCGAGCTGACCGAAGGTCGGGACATGTCCTGGCAAGACGCGGTGGCCGCGGCGAAACCGCACGATTGCGTGCCGGTTCTGGCGACCGATCCGCTGTACATCCTCTATACCTCGGGCACCACCGGAATTCCGAAGGGCGTCGTCCGTGACAACGGAGGTCATGCCGTCGCTCTTCAGTGGACGATGCGGAATGTGTATGGCGTCCAGCCTGGGGAAGTGTATTGGGCGGCCTCCGACGTGGGCTGGGTCGTCGGCCATTCGTATATCGTCTACGGGCCCCTTCTGAACGGCAACACGACGATCCTCTACGAAGGAAAGCCCGTCGGTACGCCAGATGCGGGCGCTTTTTGGCGAGTCATCGAGGACCACGGCGTGAACTGCCTCTTCACCGCTCCGACCGCGTTTCGGGCTATCAAGAAGGAAGACCCACAGGGCGCGCTACTCGACGACTACGACCGGGGCACCCTGCGTTCTTTGTTCTTGGCCGGCGAGCGCTCCGACCCGGACACCTTGAAATGGGCCGAAGCGAAGCTCGGAGTGCCGGTCATCGATCATTGGTGGCAAACCGAAACCGGCTGGGCGATCTGCGCGAATTGCCTCGGCATCGAGCTGCTCCCGATCAAGCACGGTTCGCCGACCGTCGCCGTCCCAGGTTGGGACGTTCAGGTCGTCGACGAGGCCTGCCACCCGCTTCCTGCCGGCAAGTCTGGCGCATTGGTAGTCAAGCTCCCGCTGCCACCCGGCTCGCTGCCGACACTTTGGAACGACCCAGACCGTTTCGTCAGCTCGTACATGACCGAGTTCCCGGGCTACTACAAAACGGCCGACGCTGGTTACATCGACGACGACGGCTACGTGTACGTGATGTCGCGGACCGACGACATCATCAATGTCGCGGGCCACAGGCTCTCCACGGGCGGTATGGAAGAGGCGGTCTCGGCGCACGCGAACGTGGCCGAATGCGCCGTGATAGGCGTGGCCGATCAGCTCAAGGGAGAGATCCCGCTCGGCTTCTTGGTACTGAACGCAGGGGTCGACCGCCCGCATCACGACATCGTCGCCGAGGTCATCCAGATGGTCCGTGACGAGATCGGGCCCGTGGCAGCTTTCAAAACTGCGATCGTCGTCCAACGACTTCCGAAGACCCGCTCCGGCAAGATACTCCGTGGCACGATGAAGAAGATCGCAGACAGAACGGAGTGGAGAATGCCGGCCACGATCGACGACCCCGTCATCCTCGACGAAATCACCGAGCGCCTGCAGGCGATCGGATACGCGTAAATGAACCGCGACCAAGAGCGCGCGCTGCTTCTGTTCGCAGTCGCGATCGTGCTCATCGCAACCCCGGTTCGGGCCGTCTGGCTTCAAACTTGGTGGTCTCCGTTTGCTTTCTGGCTGGGAATGATCGCGGTTGTGGCGCTGCTTCATCGCACCGACCATGCAGCTTAATCACTTCATTCTATTCTTCCTCGCAGCCGCCCTACTCGGCCTCTACATACTGGGTTCGGAGCTCGTCGAGCGCTCTCCACGCTGGGGCCGACTGGGGCGAAACCGTTTCAGCTACGCACTTGCCCTCGGCGTCTATGCGACCACCTGGACCTTGTTCGGGAGCGTGGGTTTCGCCGCGACAGAAGGCTACGATTTTTTGGCCATCTACTTCGGGGTTACCCTTTCCTGCATCGCGATCCCGTTTCTCTGGGCGCCGGTCGCAGAGCTCGTCGATAGGTACCGGCTCGGGAGTATCGCGGACGTCTTCGCGTTCAGGTACCAAAGCCGAACGCTCGGGGCTGCCGTATCGCTTTTCATGGTCGCCGGCCTGCTGCCATACATCGCGCTGCAGCTTCGCGCGGTCGCGGACGGGGCAGCGATTCTCGTGGGCCAGGAACCAAGTGAAGAGCTCGGCTCCGTCTACGCCGTCCTGCTATCTGTCTTCGCCGTCACCCTGGGCGTGCGCTACGCCGACGGTCGCGCCCACCGCCCCGGCTTGATCGCGACTCTCGCGTTCGAGAGCCTTTTCAAGCTGATTGCGCTGCTGGTTGTCGGGGGCGCGACCCTGTTCACGGTCTTCGGCGGTTTTCGCGAGATCGACCAGTACCTCCAAGCACGACCTGAGCTCGTCGAGAGCATGACCGGCCCGGTCATGGGTGACTCCTGGATTGCCCTGGTTTTCGTGACGTTCTGCGCGGCGTTCCTTCTTCCACGGCAGTTCTTCGTTGCCTTCGTCCAGCGGCCAGGCCCCCGGAGCCTGAGAACCGCCGGTTGGGCGCTGCCGCTTTACCTATTCGCTATCAACCTGCCAGTGCCGATTCTGTACTGGGCCGGCCGCGACCTAGCAGCGCCTAGCGTTCGCCCCGACGTATACGTGTTGGTCGCGGTGCAAAGCTCGCCGGCTCTCCAAACACTGGCCTTCCTCGGCGCCGTTTCCGCCGCAAGCGCGATGATCTTGGTATCCTCGATCGCCCTGAGCGGCATGGTTGCGAACTACCTAGTGCCGCGTTTCGGGCCCACTCCAGAGTCACTGCTCACGCGATGGGCCGTGTTTCGTCGCTCGACGATCATCGCGGTCGTGGTCGCCGGCTTGCTCATCCACTTCACCCTCCCGCGAACCCGCTCGCTCGTCGATCTCGGGCTTGCGTCGTTCGTCGCAGTCACGCACCTGCTACCGGGTTTGCTGGGTGCGCTGTTCTGGCGGCGCGCTACCAGGGCGGGCGTGCTGGCGGGCCTGGTCGTGGGTGCCAGCTCATGGGCCCTGCTGACTGCATCCCCTTTGTTCGGAGTCGAGCTCGACGTCTCCCGCCTCTACGCGCTCTTTGGATTCACCGACCCTGGCGCGCGAGGCCCGGCAATCTGGCTGAGCTTCACGGCGCACGCGTTCGTGTTCATGGGCGTCTCCCTGCTCACAGCGCGTTCGCCAGAGGAGCGAAACGCAGCGGAGGCATGTCGTGAGCCACGCGTGACGCGACTCCTGCAGGTGCCTGACTCCGCCGAGTCACTGCAGGAACGCTTGACCTCTTATGTCGGAAAGCGCACCGCGATTCAGGAGATCTACCAGGCCGCTTCTGCAGCCGACGTCTACTGGCCGCCGAAGGACCGTCCTGAGCTCCTCCGCTTGATCACCGAGCTCGAAGGCCGGCTGAGTGAGCGAATCGGACCACTGGCTGCGCGCACCTATGTTCAAGGAGGCCGCCCGGTTCGGGCGGACGCGCTTGCGGAACGGCTCCGTGCGTTCCGCGAGCTGGACTCGCGCTATGCTTCGTCTCAGCGGAGCTCACCGGCCCAGGCTGCGCGCCGTTACCTTTCGCAGCTGATGTCGGAGCTCCCCGTCGGCGTGTGCACCGTGGACGACCACGAAGACGTCGTGATCTGGAACGCACAACTCGAACGCATGTCGGGTCTGGATGAAGACGAGATTTGCGGTCACCCGATGCAGGACATCCCGGACCCCTGGTGGCCGCTATTCGACGAGCTTGCCCATCAGCCGACCGGCTCAGTCATCGAACGTGAATATGACCTAGGTGACGGCAAGATCGAGCTTCGCGCCCAGACTGCAACGATCCCGGGCGAGTCCGAGGAGGGCCGGGTGTTCGTTGTCGAGGACGTGACGTCGCTCCGACAGCTCGAACGGCACGTCGCACACAAGGATCGCCTGTCCTCGATTGGCACCTTGGCCTCGGGCGTGGCCCACGAAGTCGGCAACCCGCTCACGGGAATCCTGATGGTTGCAAAGAACCTCGCGACTGATCCGGGCGCGGAAGACGCTGCGGAACGGCTCGGGATCATCGTGGATGAGGCGCAGCGCATTCACGGGATAGTGCAGAGCCTCCTCACGTTCAGCCGACGAGA
This sequence comes from uncultured delta proteobacterium, assembly GCA_963842915.1. Lineage (GTDB taxonomy): Bacteria > Myxococcota_A > Polyangia > Polyangiales > Houyiibacteriaceae > SG8-38. The sequence continues at coordinate 261,529 of CAWJII010000007.1, forward strand.
TGAGACCCCCGTCGAGCTCCAGGCGATTCCCGTGGCCGGAGTGGTCCGCAATGCCGCCGAGCTTGCGAAGCTCGAAACCGAAGGCTGCCAAATCAACCTGGATCTATCCGTTGACGCGCCAGCTTTGGCGAGCCCCGATGGGTTAACTCAGGTCTTGGTGAACCTCTTGAACAACGCTCGACAAGCCTGCTCTGCGGGAGCGACGGTGTATGTCCGAACACGAGTGGAGCAGGGTACGGTCCTCATCGACGTGGACGATGAGGGCCCGGGTATCCCCGAGGAGCTTTCTGGGAGTGTATTTGAACCTTTCTTCACCACCAAGCCCGACGGCCAGGGCACCGGCCTCGGCCTCTCGGTGTCTCGACAGATCGTGGAGCGCTTCGGCGGCTCTCTGAGCTACGAGCCACGCCGATCCGGGGGCAGCCGGTTCACGGTCACCCTCCAAGCCATTGAAAATTGAGGGATTGAAGGACACTACAGTCCTTTGGTACTAATCACCGGTGGCGAAGATCCTTTTGGTGGAGGATGAGCGGGTCATCCGCGCAGAGATCGAGCGCATTCTCAAACGGGATGGGCACGAGCTGGTCGCCGTAGCTAGCGTTCCGGAAGCCGAACAGGAGCGTCCAGAGTGTTTCGACCTGGTGATCACCGACGTGAGGCTTGCGGGCGAGACCGGTGACGTCTTGCTCGAGCGCGTGGGACAGGTGCCGGTCATCGTGATGACGTCGTACGGTTCGGTGAGCGCTGCGGTCGACGCCATGAAGCGGGGCGCTGCGGACTATCTGTCGAAGCCCTTCGCGCCCGAAGAGCTGAGTGCAGCCGTCACTAGGGTACTTCGGCACCACGCTGCCGTAGTAGCGGGTGACACGAGCGCCAAGCTCGATCCCTACGACATCGTGGCCACACCGTCGAGCCCCATGCAGGAAACGCTCCGATGGGCGCGCAAAGTCGCGCCGACCGAAGCGACGGTGTTGATCCTGGGCGAGTCGGGTACGGGAAAAGAGCTGATCGCGCGCGCGGTGCACAACCAGAGCGCCCGCACGGGTGCATTCGTGCCGGTGAACTGCGCATCGATTCCGGAAACGCTTCTGGAGTCCGAGCTCTTCGGCCACGAGAAGGGCGCGTTCACGGGCGCGCTCAGCCGACAGGAAGGCCTGGTACATGCCGCGGACGGAGGAACGCTCTTCCTCGACGAAATCGGCGAGCTGTCCCAGGCTGCCCAGGCGCGCCTACTTCGCATCCTTCAGCAGCGCGAGGTTCGGCGCGTCGGTGCGCGCAAGCCCGAGTCGGTCGACATCAGACTCGTGGCGGCTACGCATCGGAACCTTCCATTGCTCGTAGAACGAGGCGAATTTCGGGCCGATCTGTACTTTCGCCTGAAGGTCGTCGAGATCCAACTGCCACCGCTTTGCGAGCGGGGAGAAGACATCCCAGCGCTCGCCGAAGTGTTCATCGCCCGAGCCGCCGCGAAGCTCGGCCGTCAGCCGCTCGAGCTCGACCGGGGCGCCACTGCCGCAATGCGTCACTACAAGTGGCCTGGGAATGTGCGAGAGCTTCAACACGCGGTCGAACGCGCCGTGATCCTTCACGAGTCCGGGCCGATCACCGCGGAGCTGCTCGGCCTGCCTGCCCCGCGCCCAGCCGAGCAGATCGGCGAGGGCGTCGGTAGCGAAGACACGTCACTCGAAGGCTACCTTCGACGATTCGTACTGTCGCATCAGGACGAGCTGAGCGAAACCGAGCTTGCGAAGCGTCTCGGCATCAGCCGCAAGACGCTCTGGGAACGCCGCCAACGCATGGGCATTCCGCGCCGTGACTCCCGTCCACCCGAGCAGTGAACGAACGTTTCAAGAACGTTTCGTTCTGTAGCGCGCTGCTACGAATCGTAACGCTTGCTGCGACGCGTTAGAGGAAGATCCGAAGCGGTTTCGCGAGCGGCTGTCTTGGTACGGGTATTGCGTAAGAAATCGGAACGCCAAGGTGTAAGGTTTACCGATGACACTCTCACAACCCCCCCTAAGATACCGCAGAAGAATCACCGACCTGGACGAGTACCAGAGCCTCTACGAGGAGAGCATCACCGAGAATGCCGAGTATTGGAAACGCCAATCGGAGGATCTGCACTGGTTCTATCCATCGCACAGCGTGTTCGAGGAACACGGGCCTGGCGAGTTCGTCTGGTTTGCAGGCGGCAGGCTCAACGCCGCGGTCAACTGCGTCGACCGGCACGTCGCCAAAGACCCCAAGAAGACGGCGATCATATTCGTCGCCGACGAGCCCGGGGAGTACCAGCACATCTCCTTTGGCGAGCTGAAGACCTCCGTCGGACGAGTCGCCAATACCCTGAAATCACTGGGCGTCCGTAAGGGCGACAGGGTCTGTATCTACCTGCCGATGATTCCGGAGTTGGCCTACACGATGCTCGCCTGCGCCCGAATCGGCGCGGTTCACTCGATCGTCTTCGGCGGGTTCAGCGCGGACGCCCTCCGAGACCGGATCATCGATGCGAACGCGAAGGTGATCGTCACGGCGAACGAAGGCCTCCGCGGAGGTAAGCGCATTCCGCTCAAGAAGATCACCGACAACGCCGTCGAGGGGCTGGCAATCGTAGAGCACGTCCTAGTGGCCAAGCGCACCGACGCTGACGTCACCATGAAGCAAGGTCGTGACATCTGGTTGCACGAAGCGATGGCCGAGCAGCGCATCACCTGCCCTTCCGAATGGATGGCATCGGAAGACCCTCTCTTCATTCTCTACACGTCCGGCTCGACCGGAAAGCCAAAAGGCCTCGTCCACACGACCGCAGGGTACCTCACGTACGCGGCCTCGACTTTCAAGTACGTGTTCGACATCGGCCCAAACGACATTCATTTCTGCGCAGCGGACATTGGTTGGATCACGGGTCACAGCTACATCATCTACGGGCCGCTCGCGAACGGCGTCACTACCGTCATGTTCGAATCGACCCCCACATACCCGAACGCCAGTCGGTACTGGAACGTCATCGACGACATCGGCGCGACGACACTCTACACCTCCCCCACCGCGCTCCGAGCCCTCATGCGCGAGGGCGACGAGCCGGTGAAGAGCTCGAGCCGCGCGTCGTTGCGCGTCTTGGGAACCGTCGGTGAGCCGATCAACCCCGGAGTGTGGCGCTGGTACAGCGACGTCGTTGGCAACGGAAAGCTGCCGATCGTCGACACCTGGTGGCAGACCGAAACGGGCGGCATCTTGATCAGCCCGCTGCCAAACGCCACCCCCACCAAGCCCGGCTCTGCGACCTTCCCCTTGTTCGGTATCGAGCCGCTGCTGGTCGACCAAGAGGGCAAGGAGGTCGAGGGCAACGACGTCAGCGGCTACCTCTGCATACGGCGCCCCTGGCCTGGCCAGGCGCGAACGATTCACGGGAATCACAAGCGCTTCCTCGAGACCTATTTCTCGCAGTACCCGCCATATTACTTCACCGGAGACGGCTGCCGTCGCGATGAGGACGGCTACTACTGGATCACAGGTCGCGTCGACGACGTGATCAACGTCTCGGGCCACCGTCTCGGAACCGCAGAAGTGGAAAGCGCGCTCGTGGCACACCAGGCCGTAGCAGAAGCTGCCGTCGTGCCCTGCCCGCACGAGATCAAGGGCCAGGGCATCTTTGCCTTCGTGGTCCCCATCTCGGGCGCCGACTGGGAGCCGCACGAGCTTCAGGGCGCGCTCAAAGAGCAGGTGCGCCAGGCGATCGGCCCGATCGCAACCCCTGACGAAATCCGCATCGTACCGGGCCTTCCAAAGACCCGATCCGGAAAGATCATGCGGCGAATCCTCCGCAAGATCGCGGACGGTCAGGGAGACCAACTCGGAGATATCTCAACGCTTGCCGACCCAAGCGTGGTCGAGGCGCTGCTGAAGCCAGACTGAAGCCCGCCTGCGGCGGAGAAACGGAAACGACGATGACCGGATCGAAACAAGACAACGCGGATCGCTACTGGGCGAGGAACCTCCGCATTCTCTTCGCGCTGCTAGCCGTGTGGTGGCTGGTCTCCTTCGGCGCGGGGATCATCTTTGCGGACGCTCTCAACGAGATCAGCATCCCCGGCACTGGTTTCAAGCTGGGCTTCTGGTTTGCTCAACAAGGGTCGATCTACGTGTTCGTTGCCCTGATCTTCATCTACGCGCGCTTGATGAGCAAGCTCGACGCGGAATTCAACGTCCACGAGGACTAGCCGGCTGAATCGAAGGAGAGAGACCAATGGACGTACAAAGCTGGACATTCCTCATCGTCGGCGCGACCTTCGCGCTCTACATCGGCATCGCGATCAAGGCCCGCGCGAGCACGACGGGCGACTTCTACATTGCAGGCGGCGGCGTTCACCCGGTCATCAACGGCATGGCGACTGGCGCCGACTGGATGAGCGCGGCGTCGTTCATCAGCATGGCGGGCCTGATTTCGTTCATGGGCTATGATGGAGCCGTCTACCTGATGGGCTGGACGGGTGGGTACGTCTTGCTCGCCCTTCTCTTGGCGCCTTACCTCCGTAAGTTCGGCAAGTTTACCGTTCCGGACTTCGTCGGCGACCGTTACTACTCCAATGGGGCTCGCATCGTGGCCGTCATTTGCGCGGTTTTCGTTTCGTTCACCTATGTCGCCGGGCAGATGCGCGGCGTCGGCGTGGTCTTCAGCCGGTTCCTGGAGGTCGACATCAACGTCGGAGTCGCGATCGGCATGGCGATCGTCTTCTTCTACGCGGTTCTCGGCGGGATGAAGGGTATCACCTACACGCAGGCGGCTCAGTACTGCGTCTTGATCTTCGCCTTCATGGTCCCCGCGATCTTCATCAGCATCCTGCTGACGGACAACTTGATTCCGCAGCTTGGTTTCGGCGCGCACCTTGGCGGCGAGATCGGTTCCCGGATCGCCGGCGGCGAGAACATTTCGCTACTCGACAAGCTCAATGGTCTGAACACGGAGCTCGGATTCACGGAGTACACATCGGGCACCAAATCCAAGCTCGATGTGTTGTGCATCACCGGCGCACTCATGGCGGGCACCGCCGGCTTGCCTCACGTCATCGTTCGCTTCTACACGGTGCCGAAGGTTCGCGACGCGCGCATCAGCGCGGGCTGGGCGCTTCTCTTCATCGCCATCCTCTACACGACGGCGCCGGCGGTTGCGGCCTTTGCACGCACGAACTTGATCGACACCGTATCTGAAGCGAACTACGCGCAGGTCGAGGGCGAAAAGTCGATTCCCCAGTGGTTCAAGACCTGGGAGGACACAGGACTTCTCGCCTGGGTCGACAAGAACGCCGACGGTAAGGTCCAGTACGTTGCGGGCGCCGCGCTCGCCGGTAAGCCGACGTTCGCCAAGGCCGATGACGGCTCCTGGGCGCGAGGCGAGCATGGGCAACGCGTCGTCACCAATTCGAACCCGGACACGGCGAACGAGCTCTACGTCGACCGCGACATCATCGTGCTCGCCAACCCGGAGATTGCGGCCTTGCCCGCGTGGGTGATTGCATTGGTCGCCGCCGGAGCCCTGGCAGCGGCGCTTTCGACCGCGGCGGGCCTCTTGCTCGTCGTGAGCACCTCGGTGAGCCACGACCTACTCAAGCGCGTCTTCATGCCTTCGATATCGGAGAAGAACGAGCTGATAGCCGCTCGCGTAGCGGCTGCGGCGGCCGTGATGGTCGCTGGGTATTTCGGCATCAATCCACCTGGGTTCGTCGCACAAGTCGTAGCGTTCGCGTTCGGCTTGGCGGCATCGTCGTTCTTCCCGGCCATCATCCTCGGGGTGTTCGTGAAGCGCGCCAATCGTGAAGGCGTCATCTCCGGCATGCTCGTCGGCATCATCTTCACGGCGAGCTACATCATCTACTTCAAGTTCATGGGCGGAACCCCAGACCAGTTGTGGTTTGGAATCTCGCCGGAAGGCATTGGCGCTCTCGGCATGTTGATCAACTTCGTCGTCGCTTTCGTGGTCAGCCGGTTCACTCCGCCGCCGCCCCAAGAGGTTCAAGAGTTGGTCGAGCACATCCGTGTACCCGTGGGCTCGTCAGGACCGTCGGCGGTTCACTAGGCGGCCGCTCAAACACAGACAGGAGAGTTGTGATGAGGCAAGAAAATGAACACGGCCGTGAGCCGCAACTGCCTGGCGCGACTTGGATTGCTGGCTCTAGCGTGCGTCGCACTGAGCGCATGGAGCCCCACGATGGTGCTCGCCCAGCCGTCTTCCGAGGACACCGCGATCGACGACGCGGACGACGCGGACGAGGCGATGCCGGCGGCGCCCAAGGCGACGACGGGAACGGAGCCGGCCGACGACCAAGTGACCCAGGAAGAGCTCGATGATGCTTCGGCGGCGATCGCGGAGGCTGAAAAGCAACTCGAGGACGCCAAACGCCAGATGGAGTTGATGGGCCGGAAGATGGCCCCCGCACCAACACCAGCGCCAGGAACGGGGACGGGGCTGGTCGCCGTAGACGGGCGTGCCAAGAAGCTCCAGGTCAGCTTGAACGAGGACGGAACGCTATACTTCCGAATCGCGATGTGGCTGCAGGTGTGGACCCGCGCCATGCAGCTCAATCCAGGGACCACCGTGCTCGGCGAAACAGGAGCAACCTCTGGATAGGCGACGTGGGCCTCCGCCGTGCTCGGTTCCTCATGTTCGGCAAGATCTTCCCGCGCACGTTCATGCTGATGCACATCGGCATCAACAACCAGACGTTTCGCCGGGAGCGGGCAGCGGGTTCAAGCAATCCTGGCTCTACTTCCACGATGCCTGGGCTCGAGTTCGAGGCATCCAAGAAGGGCACTTCTACGCGGGGGCGGGCTAATCTACTGGAACGGCATCTCTCGAATGACGAATGCGAGCACGATCACCTTCATGAGCCTCGACTCGCCGATCTCCCCTGGCCGACGATCGAGGTGACCGACCAGTTCGCCCGTCAACTGGGGGTCTATGCCAAGGGCAAAGGCGGGATTGTTCGACTATCGGGTGGCCGTCGTTCGGCCGATCGCAGCGCCCTTCGACCCGACGGCACCGGGAACCCCGCCGACCAGCGGCGCCGGAACCTACAACCCCACCGCCAACACCTGGGCTCTCGGGCTACTTCCAGTTTCAGTTCCTGGACATCGAGTCCGATGTGCTTCCGTACACGGTGGGCACCTACATCGGTGCCAAGAAGGTCTTCAACTGGGGCTTTGGTGGCCATGCGCAGCCGATTGGCATCTGGTACGACGCGGACCCGGACCCCGTAGCTGTAGACATCCGAAAGCGTGCGCTGTACATCGCCTCGACCGACTTGTTTCTCGACATCCCGTTCAAGGCCGAGAAGGGTGGAGCTCGCGACCTGGTATGGCGCCTACTACTACATGGACTTCGGACCCAACAACATCCGCAGCGTCGGGATCATGAATCTCGGCGATGCGGGCTCGGGCACTTCGTTGGCAGCGGCCGGGGCAACAAGTACCCATGCTGGGAACCGGAACAGCGGGTACGGCGAGCTCGGCATGGCTTGATCCCGGGAACGTGGGCGATGCAGATTCAGTTCCAACCTTACATCTAACAGCCAGATGCGAAGTGGGAGGCGTCAAGGACACATGGTCCACTTCGGGGTCGGTCTAAACATGTTCGTCCACAGGCACAACGCGAAGGTCACGCTCGAGTATCGAAACCGCCCGATCTTCGACACGGACCGGAAACGTGGAAAGCCGGAAGGGCAACTCGTTCGTCCTCCAGATGCACCTGTTCATCTAGGAGATAGTGCGGGGGCGGTGGGTCGGCACACGCCGCCGACCGCAGGCCGCCCCGAGCGATAGTGCGGGGCGACAGAGCGCACGATCGAAAGGGACAGTTCCGGAAACGGGCTGTCCCTTTCTTTTTGTAAGCTATCGCACGCTCTGCTCACTGAACGTGCGTAGCGACCCTTTAGGCTGTACTCTGGAAGGCTCTAGTCAAAGGAGCCCCTGATTTGCTAGCCCAAGGGATTAAGTTCTGCCTGCCCCTCGCCGCTACCCTGCTCGTCGGCTGCACCGGTTCGATCGGCGGCGACGGTGCAAGCGCCATCGACGACAGCATCGCGAAAAGCCTCTGCGTGGTCGACACGCCGATTCGCCGCCTGACTCGGTTCGAATACAACCGCACCGTCCGCGACCTGCTCGGCGACAGCAGCAACCCAGCCGATCTGCTTCCTCCCGAAGAAGAGGTCGCCGGCTTCAACAACCAAGCCGCTGCGCTCACCAGCAGTGACTTGCTGATCGAGCAGTACATGAAGGTTGCCGAGGAGGTGAGCACACGGGCTGTCGGCAACATCGAAGCGCTGTTACCCAACTGCGACCCGGAGCTCGACGGCAACGAGAGCTGCGCTTCTTCGTTCATCCAAGATTTTGGAAAACGCGCATTTCGAAGGCCGCTGCTGCAGAGCGAGACGGAGCGGTTCAAGGCCGTGTTCGACTGGGCGTTGGCGGACGACGACCTCGGGCGATTCGAAGACGGTATCCAGCTCGTCATCGAAACGATGCTTCAGTCGCCTTCATTCCTCTACCGCCCGGAGCATGGCGAACAGACCCCGATCGAGGGCGACATCGTGCCGTTCACCAGCTGGGAAATGGCGACCAAGCTCTCGTACATGCTTTGGAACACGATGCCTGACGACGCGCTCTTCGCGGCGGCGGAGGCAGACGAGCTTCAAACCAAGGAGCAGATCGCGGCACAGGCCAGACGCATGCTCGAAGACGACAAGGCGCGAGACCTCGTCCGAAACTTTCATACGCAGTGGCTGCAACTCACGCATCTCGACAGCCTGACAAAAGACTCCGGGGTCTACCCCAACTACGACAACTCGCTCCGCGGACTGTGGAAAGAAGAGATTCAGACTTTCGTCGAGCAGGTGATTCTCGAGGGCGATGGTTCGCTACAAACCCTTCTGACCGCGGACTACAGCTTCATGAACGAGGAGCTAGCGAGCTTCTACGGCGACGACGTGCTCGATTCAGTTTCGGGGCCAGAGCTCAGGCAAGTTCAGCTCCAGCCGGAACGCAGGGCGGGCTTGCTCACCAGCGCCGGCCTCATGGCCAGCCATGCGAACGTCAATCAGAGCTCGCCGGTGTTCCGCGGGAAGTTCGTGCGGGAGCAACTGATGTGCAACACCCTGCCGCTTCCGCCGAACGACTTGGTGATCGAGCCTCCCGAGCTCGATCCGACCAAGACTACCAAGGAGCAGTTCGAGGAAATTGGCGCCAACCCGGCCTGCGCTGGCTGTCATACCCTGATGAACCCGATCGGCTTCATCTTCGAGCACTATGACGGCATCGGACAGTGGCGAGATCAGCAGAACGGCAAGCCCATAGATGCAACCGGCCAGGTCGTGCAGACCGACGACATCGATGGTGACTATGACGGCGCACCCGAGCTCGCTCGGGCGCTTGCCGATAGCACTCAGGTACAGGAGTGCGTGTCATCGCAGTGGTTCCGCTTCGCGTACAACCGAACGGTCACGTCCGAGGACAGCTGCAGTATCGAGCAGCTCAACGACGTGTTTCGCGCCTCCGATTTCAACATCAAGTCGCTGCTGGTAGCGCTCACTCAAACCAACGCATTCCTCTACCGCCGTGCGGTCGAGCTCGAGCCGGACACAGCAGGAGGTGCCCAGTGAAACGGATCAAACGACGCGCCATGCTCAAGGGCACGCTATTCGGCGGCACGGTCGCGATTGGCTTGCCCATGCTGGATGCCATGCTTCCGGTCACCGGTGCCGCTCAGACCGGCACTGCGCCCAAGCGCATCGTCTTCTGGTTCACCGCAAACGGCACGCGCCAGGACATCTGGAGCCCGCCGGCGAACATGGACTTGAACGGGCACCCTCTTCACGCCGCGATGGCGCCCTTCTCGAACAAGCTGATTTTCCTGGACGGGGTCGACCAGTCGGTAACCTACGACTCGATCGGGGACGGGCATCAGACCGGTATGGCTTGCATGCTCACCAACGCGGAGATTCTTCCTGGCAGCTTGTTTTGTGAAGGCAACTGCGACGCGGGAAACGAGCAGTACGTCGGCTGGGGCGGAGGGCAGTCGGTCGACCAGTACATCGCCGACGAGATCGCGAAGGACGCGGTGACCAAGTTCAAGTCGCTCGAACTCGGTGTGCAGGTGAAGAGCTCGTCGATCTGGTCTCGAATGGTGTACTCGGCGCCGGACCAGCCCGTGCCGCCTCGCGAAGACCCGAACCAGAACTTCCAAGACTTTTTCAGCGACATCGACTCCGACCCCTTTGCGCTGCGCCTCATTCAGCGGCGCCGCAAGAGCGTCCTCGACGCGGTGATGGAAGAACACGCGGCGTTCCAAAGTCGCCTGGGCTACGACGACAAGCAGAAGCTCGACAAGCACCTGCAGTCGATTCGAGACCTGGAGACCAGGCTGGCGGTCACCACGAACTTCGGTGAAGCGTGCAGCTCACCGGAGCTGAGTCTGCCTGGGGGCACCTTCCAGCAAAACGACATGTACCCCGTCACTGGCAAGGCCCAGATGGACATGCTGGTGATGGCGCTCGCTTGCGACCTGACGCGCGTCGCGTCGCTGCAATGGTCCCGATCGGTGAGTGGCGTGCGATTCAACTGGGTTCCTCAGACGCTCGACGAAGGACACCACGGGCTCTCGCACTACGACGACAGCGATGCGAACGCGAAAGCGGACCTCCGTGAGATCAACAAATGGTACTCGGACCAGTTCGCGTACTTGCTGGGCTTGATGGATGGCGTTCAGGAAGGCGAGAACACCCTACTCGACAATACCGTGGTCGTTTGGGTCAACGAGCTTGGCAAGGGCAACAACCACACGCGCCGCGACATGCCGTTCATCTTGGCGGGCGGCTGCCAGGGCTACTTCAGAACCGGTCAGCACATCGACTTTGGCGGCGAGCCGCACGGCAAGCTCCTGGTGTCTCTGACGCACGCCATGAACAAGCCCGTGAGCACCTTCGGCGTCCCGCAGTACAGTCAGGGGCCCTTGAGCGGCTTGGCGCTTTAGCGACGAACGCCGATTGGCCAGTACGGGTCGCGCGCGCTCGCACTGCTGAGCGAGCTGTTGGCACGTGTCGGCGCGCCGATCGGCCAGTACGGGCCGTGGCTGGGACCTGACCGCCCCTTTGGCACGCCGCTGAAGTAGTAGCGGTTGAAGTAGCTACGCACGTAGACGCCGTAGGGAACATAGAAGCCCGAGAAGTAGTAGTAGTGCTCCTCGAACGAGGCCCAACGAGGCGGAACGAATACGTGACCCGCTCTGGAAGCGACATATGTGCCGGCCACCCAGGAGAAGCCGGTGGGACCGTAGATCCAGTGGGCAGCGACCCAAATGGCCCCGGCATGAGGTACGGCGGGCCTTTTCGTTTCGACCGCCTCTGGCTCAGGCGGCGCTTCGGCGACTTTCGCGACGGGAAGCGGCTCATGGGTGACGACCAGGCGCTGGGCATTGATGAGCATGACCTGGCCCCTGGTGAGCACTGGGTAGTCGGGCGCGGCTCCAAGCGTCTGGAGCGTGATCGCCCGCCCCGTCGCCAGTCGGACTCTCCGCGAAGGCTGTCCCGGCTGTGGCGATGAGTACTCCAGCACTCATGAGCAACGTCAGGAAACCAGGGGTGAATCGTGCGAGGCTTGGCATGGGCTCTCCGAGAGAGATTCTAGGCTCGTTGGCGCCCGAGGTCACCCCCCTGCGCCCCTGAAGTCACCAAAAACTACGCGCGGATCGGCGATCATGGTTTGGTACGGGCAGTTCCCCATGGGCCGCCAGTCAACCTATCCACCGCCATCGGTCGCGATCGAGCTCGAGCTCCCGGCGCCGGTTCGGCTGCGACGGCCGAAGGCGCAGGTGCCTCAGTTCACCCACGCGCGCGATTCCCATGCACGCTGGGTGCGCGCGGTGAACGCGATTGGGGGTTCGTTCGAACCGCTGGGCAAGCCCTCAGCAGACATCTACTGGGAACGCGCACAACGCTTGAACCCGGACGCCGGAGATCCAAGCGCCGACGCCCAGACGGCGCTCGGCGCCCTGACCGAATCACTCAACCAGGACGCTGCCCTCAATTTCATCGGCAAGATTGCTGCGTGGATCGATTGTACGCGCATGGCGGGAACGCATTTGCGGATTGAGCAGGCGCTCCGTGAAACACCTGCGATCGAGCAGACCCCACTTCCAACTCCGGTGTTCGTCTTGGGTCTGTTTCGCAGCGGCACGACGGCTCTGCATCGCTTGCTTGGCGAGGACCCCGAGAATCGCACCCTGCCTCATTGGGAGAGCTTCGACCCGGTACACACGCCCGAAGGCCCAGAGCCGCGGCAACGCAAGCTTACGAGAACTTTGATGCTTGCGGACATCATCTCGCCGAGCATCAAGGCGATCCATCCGATGGACGCGCATCAAACCGACGAGTGTCGCGGCATGTTCACCAATGTCTTTCGGACGCCGCAGTTCAACGTGCAGTATCGGGTGAGCAGCTACCTAGACTGGCTCCTGGCGCAGGACGCCAGCGTCGCGTACCGCCAGCACCGCCGCCAGCTCCAACTCGTTCATCATCACCGGCCCCATGGAAAGCGGTTCGTCCTCAAGGACCCGACGCACACCTTCTTCGTGGACGAGATTCTCCAGGTCTATCCCGATGCGCGCTTCCTGTTCATCCACCGGGATCCCGCGGAGACGCTGAGCTCGATCTGCAGTCTTCACGCGTACGCCCGTTCGGTCTTCAGCAGCGACGTAGACGCCCATGCGATCGGCGCCGAGCTGTCGGAGAGCTACATGACCCGATTGCTCGAACCAGCGGTTTGTGCGGTAGACCGACTCCCGGCCGGGCGAGTCGCACACGTCCGATCGCCGGACCTGAGCCGGGACCCGGTGGGTACCATCGCGGAGGCCTACCGGATGCTGGGCATGGAGCTTGGTGACGAGGCCCGCGTTGCAATGCACGAGTACATGAGGGCAAAGCGTCAAAAGACGAGCCCGCGCCACGTCCACAGAGCCGAAGGGTTCGGCCTCGACACAGCTGCAATCCACGAGCGCTTCGCGAGCTATTGCGCCCGGTTCGAGCTGATACGCTAGTCGTCGACCTTCCAGCAGGCCTGGTGTGCGACGAGGAAGGCGTCGATGAGCTCTTGGCCCTCATCCGAGAGCTCGACCTCGGGCTGCAGCCCGAAGCGTAAGGGCGAGGGAACGAAGCGCGAGGGCGCATCAGGAACTACGACCTCGACTTGGACAGTGGGCACATCACCGGTGACGACGAACTCGGGGACATAGCAGAAGTCCGGCGCGCCGCTGCGCGGAGTGCAGACGCGAGTCCCGCTGGCTTTCGAGGCGTTCAGGTCGGCTTGGTAGGACGGCAACCGAGTCTCGTCGAACAAGAGCTCGACCAGGGCACGGTGCGTTTCCGGGGCGAGGTAGGCCTCTTTCCAGGACGCGTTCGCACTGGCCGGCAGGCTCGTCTTCATGCATTCAGCCGCTCGCTCGTGCGACGGCTCGATGCGCAGCACCCGTCGCTCGCCATCGAAGTCGCGTGAGAACACGTAGCCGCCGGCGGTGGAGCTGGGCTCGTCCTCGACCGTGCAGCCTGTCTGCACGAGGGCACAGAAGAGAACCGCAGAGAAGATAGGCGTGTGAGCAGGTCGTGGAAAGGTCATGCTGGCCTCCTAGTCAGCCAAAATGAGGCAGTGGAGCGGGTTATCCGGGTCCTCGGAACATGAAGCTTGCTCCACGTAGAACTCGGGAGTGTCGTTGATGGCGTAGAAGTCTCCGAGGTTCCAGAGCACGTCCTCGTTGAAGGTTGCTTTCTTTCTCTGCCCGAAGAGAACTGCAGCCCTCGCTCTTCGCGCCGGCGTAATGAAAGGATGGTTCTCCGGCGTCCAGTAGTAGGCGGCGAGCCACATCACCTCGAAGGTGTTGGCTCCCCTGCTGGACCAGCGCAGATCGCAAGCGGACCGGTTCTGACAACCGCTGCCGCCATCGTGCGATACTCCGTGACGCGCGTGTCTTACTTCGTGCACGATGGTCGATGCGCGCCAAATCGAATCGATGCCGTAGAAGAAGGTCTGATAGAGATCGATGTAGTCGTTGCGAAATGGTCCGGTCGTCGTCTTTGCGATCACGCACTTCGTGCTTTCGACCGTTCGACAGTTTCTGACGCAGTTGCCGTTGACCCGATACGTCTTCTGCGAAGTGTATGCCGAAGACCATTTGAGGTAGGTGTCGTAGTACTCGAAGTCGTTGAGGGAGCGCCCTCTGTCGAGCTCGATGCCCTCGAGGTTCGCGAAAACGATGTTCGCATATGCGTTATACGTGCGGCCCAGTGGTGAATTGACCTCTTCGGTAACCTTGTCGACGCTCAGCGTGTCGGCGCGTCCCAAGTCGGCCCAGTTGTGACCTTGAGCGATGCCAAAGCGCTCGATGTAAGCGCGTGCATCCTCGCTGGTGAACCATGGGTTCAGGGTACAGTGGTCGAATTCGTGACAAGTCCTGGGTCCCCTCCAGTACCCCTCGTCGTAGGCGGGCCAGTCCACCACGCCATCCTTTGCAGCTGCAATCGCGTGACAGAGCGTGTCATCAGCATCCGCGAGCATTGAGCAGCTTGGCATGAACATGTACGCAAGCGCGCCAACAGCCGCAATGGCAAGTAGGGTGATCGTCCCACGCCACCGAGGCTTCACTTCGCTTGGCATAGGGGTTTCCTTTGGTCACGAAGCTCTTGTTCCTGGCGCCGGTGCTTCTGCATCCGGCTACTGAGAAGGCCTTGCCACTCCGGCGGCAGCATGAACGGCTTGAAGTGCCGCGCGTCTTGCGGACCGAACTGGGGGCGCAAGGACTGAAAGTCCGGGCCCAGGAGCTTCTGGAGCTCGAACATCGCGGTGTCCTTGAGCACTGGGGCTCCTTGGGCGACCGCGATGAGCGTCTCGACGACCTGGTCGCGCAGCTCGGGTCGATGCACGGCGATCCTCGCCGTGGAAGACACAGCCTGGAAGCGCGACATCATCTCCTCGCTATGGCGGAGGTCGGTCTCGTGACTTCCCTCGGCGGCTGGCTGAAACTGAGGCATGGGCTCGTCCATGAAGGTCCGCAACAAGGCGATGGCCGTCTCGTCGCCGAACTCGCCGAGAAGATAGCTGAGCTGCCATTTGCGAAAGCTGCCAGGCTGCTCGGAGCACGAGCCCGCTGAACTCCGCGACCGCTTCAGGAGCGTGCTCTCTCAGGTAGGCGAGACTTTCCCTGTACTCTCGCGATCGCGGTCCCGGATCCATTCGCAAGATGGCGACGCCGAGATGATGCGTCAGCGGACTGACCGCCGTCGAGGGTGGCGCGTCGGCAACACCCCCGCCTTGAATCCCAACCAGCAATAAAGCTGCAGCCGCGACCAACCACGCTACCCAAACTTTCTCGTTCACGATGGGAACCTAGGTCCGCAGAGATGCTGGCACCATACGTAATTCTTTTTCGCTTCCTGTCCGCGAAAATATTGCGCGTCACTTCCGATCAAAGGCGCGGGCCGCTTCGACCCCCTCAGCAACGCGCACGCGACTCAGGAGGAATCCGCCGACGAGGAACAGTATACTGAGAGAGAGAATCCCATCGCGTTCGCTGGCCCCGGGCAGCAGCGCGGGCGTGAATGCGATCAGCAGCGGGCCGAAGATCGTCGCGAACTTGCCGACCATGTTGAAGAAGCCGAAGAACTCTGCTGTCTTCGAAGGCGGGACCAGGCGCGCGTAGAGCGAACGCGACAGGCTTTGCACGCCGCCTTGCACCAGCCCGATCGCAACCGCGAGCACGTAGAAGTCGCCTTCGTCTTGGAGGAAATGCCAGGCGTAAACGAGAGCCGCGAGGTAAACCGCGATGCCGATCAGAATCCCTGGCTTCGCGCCGATGCGCTGGCCGAGCGCACCGAAACCGAGGGCGGCAGGGAAGGCGACGAACTGCGTCAGCAACAGCGCCGTGATCAGTGCGCCTTGCTCGAGGCCGAGCACTCGGTCGCCAAAGAACACAGCCGTCTTGATGACCGTGTTCACGCCGTCGATATAGATCCAGTACGCCAACAGGAAGAGCACCAATACCTTGAAGCTGCGAATCTCCTTGAGGGTTTCCCGCAGTTGGCGGAGGCCGGCTCGCACCGCTTGGAGGGGCGCGGCCTGATCTTCGGTCGGGGTTTCTCGAACGAAGCGCAGAAGCGGCACGGTGAACAGCGCCCACCACAGAGACACAGTCAGAAACGAAGCTTTGACCGCGCTTCCTGCGCTCTCGAAGCCAAACAGCTCGGGCTTCTGGACCATGAGCACGTTCAAGGCGAACAAGAGGCCGCCACCGATGTACCCGGCCGAGTACCCGAGTGACGAGACCAGGTCGAGCTCCTCTTCGTCGGCGATGTCGACCAGCATGGAATCGTAGAACACGTTGGCGCCGGAGAAGCCGACCGTCCCCAAGCCGTAGAGCAGTAAGCCCATCCACCATTGCCCTGCGTGCACCCAGGCCAGGCCGGCGGTCATGAGCATTCCGGTGCTCGCGAAGAAGACGAGAAACTTCTTTCGGGAGCCGCCGCGATCGGCGATGGCTCCGAGGATCGGCGCGAAGATGGCGATCAATACGCTGGCAGCGGCCAAAGTGACGTTGAACCAGAACTGGGAGTCCTCGGTACTGATGTCCTGGCTGATCGCGCTGTAGAAGACCGGAAAGAAGCCGGCCATGACCGTCGTGGCGAATGCGGAGTTCGCCCAGTCGTACAAGGCCCAGGCGACGACGGGTTTGCGTTTGAGAACGCCGCGCAGGCTTGGACGCTCAGACATTGGAGAGGATTCCGGACGACATCAGGGGAACGATAGCTCAGCAGCCCTGAAAAACGCCAAACTCCAGGGGTTACGCGGGCCTAGCTCTCGAATTGCCAACTTGGCAATGTACTTTGCTGTAGGGAGCGAGAATAGCGCGTAACCCCGCCTTGTTGCTGTGAGTAGAAGCAACGAAACGGGGGCATTCATGAAACTGGAAATCAGCGCATCGCAACGACCCAGCCACGACACGAGCCACGACCGGCTCTGCGTATTGAGGGACGCGCATCGGACTCTGATCGCGCTCGCAGATGGGGTTGATTCGCGCGTTGCCGCGCAAGCCGCTGCGGCTCGCACCGTCACCGAACTGGGCCGGTGCTTCCGCAACGGGGTCCTTCCCGAAGATCCTCGAGGCTGGGAGATGCTGCTCGAAGGTATCGATCATGCCGTGCTCGGCGACCCGGACGCGGGAGAAACCAGCGCATTGGTCATGCTGGTGCAGCAGGGTGTCGTGATGGGCGCGTCCGTGGGCGACAGTCTTGCCTATGTCATTCACACGGGCGGAGAAGCGCAACCGCTGAGCCGGGGCGAGCGACGGCGGCCGCGAATCGGCACGGGCCTCGCCGCCCCCTTCGGCTTCGGTCCGGTCCAACTCGATGGGAAGTTGATCACCCGGCGCGCGGCTCGCTACGACGCTCGGGAGCTTCCAACGGCGCTTGCGGCCTGCCGGCCCGCCGAAGATAGCGCCTCGCTCGGACAATCCTGGTAGCGGCCCCGGCGGAGGGGGCCAGTGGAAGGTCGTTTCAAATTGCTTCTTTAAGTTTACACATTGTATACTAGAGAGATGGACAGTGCTTCTGAGCTTCCCTACGACCAGCGCCCCGCCAATCGCAACCTGAGCCACATGAAGGGCGAGTACGGCTGGCCCTTCATCGGCAAGACCTTGGCGATGTTTCAGGACCCGCAATCGCTCTTTGGCCACTACTACGAGAAATACGGTCCTGTCAGTCGCATTTCGATCACAGGCAACAAGTGCGTGCTGCTGCTGCACCCCGATCACGTGCAGCGCGTGTTGATGGACCGGGAGAAGAACTTCTCCACCAAGATGGGCTGGCAGTCTGTCATGGCCGACTTCTTCCAAGGCGGCCTGGTCATGCGCGACTACGACGAACATCGCCTGCATAGAGGCATCATGCAGAGCTCGTTCAAGCCGCCGGCGATGCGTGCCTATGCGACGAGGATTCAGGCAATCGTGGAGAAGACCGTTGCGCGCTGGGCAGCCCAGGACAGCATCTTGTTCTACGATGAAGTGAAGCGGCTTTTGCTCGACATCGCATTCGAAGTCTTCTGCTGGGTCGACGATTCGGAGAGCACGATTCCAAAGATCAATCGTGCCTTCACAGACATGATGGAAGGCGCGCTCGGGATCGTGCGTCTCGACGTTCCAGGCTTCCAGTACCACCGCGGCCTCGAAGGCCGAAGGTTCCTAAAGCGGTTCTTCATGGACCTGATCGAGCAGAAGCGCGTTTCAGATGACCAAGACGTCTTCGCACACTTCTGCAAAGAGAAGACCGAAGACGGCGAGTACTACGACGACGAGGACATCGCCGACCACATGGTGTTTCTGATGCTGGCCGCGCACGACACGACCACGAGCGCAGCGACCATGGCGGCGTACTACCTGGGCAACGACCCAGACATGCAGGACCAACTGGCCGCGGAAATGGCACAGTGGCCCGAAGAGCTCAGCTTCGAAACCGTGTTTCAGTCGGTGAATCAGCTGATCTGCGTGTTCTACGAGACCATCCGAATGCATCCGCCTGTTCCGCTCTTTCTTCGGCGGACGATTCGCGATTGCGAGTTCGGAGGCGTGCCCGTTCCTGCCGATACGATGGTTTGCATACCGAGCAGCTACATTCACCGGCTGCCGGATTGGTGGAATGAACCGAACACCTTCGACCCGTCACGCTTCTCGGATGAAGTAGCCGAACACCGAAAGCACAACTTCATGTGGGTCCCATTTGGCGGTGGCGCCCACAAGTGCATCGGCATGCACTTCGCCCGGATGCTCTTCTTGCTGACGTTTCGAGAGCTGATTGGGAAGTACCGAATCGAGTACGCGGAGAAAGACTACTACCCGGCGAAGCTCCAACACTTTCCGTTTACGAAACCACTGGATAACCTGCCGCTTCGCTTCGTGCCGCGCTGACGAGCTCAATGGACTTCATGTCCCTGACAGGTAGTGCACCCTCGCCAGCGCAACGCGAACTAGCTGTTTTTGAAGAGTTCGCAGCAATCGCTTGTGCCATTGGGCTGTCGCCGGCATGATGGGCGAATCGTGCCAAAGAATCTACTCGCGGCTTTCGGAGTCATCATGGTCGTGGCGGCCCACACAGTCGTACACGGCGCTGAGGGCGAGCCGATTCGCATCGTTCCATTGGGCGACTCGATCACTCAAGGCGACACTCAGCACGACAGCTTTCGCCGACCGCTATATCACGCTCTCGTTCAGCTCGGTTACAACGTGGACTTCGTCGGCTCGGAGCAGTACAACCACGGCGGACCGAATCCGAATCCCGACTTCGACCTCGACCACGAGGGGCACTACGGGTGGCGCGCCGACGAGCTCGCAAGCTCACTGGGGAGCTGGTTATCGAACTACACCCCCGACGTCGCACTGATGCACGTGGGAACCAATGACGCCTTTCAAAACCAATCGACGTCGTCGACGTTGAGTGACATCGAAGATCTGATCCAGCAACTGCGTTCTGATTCCCCCGGCGTGCACATCATCCTCGCCAAGCTCATTGCGACCGACTTCGGCGACACCAACGCGCTGATACTGGAGCTAAACGCGAGTCTCGACGGGTTTGCAGCCGCCTTCAGCACCGAAAGCTCGCCGATCGTCGTAGTCGACCTGGCCACAGGGTTCGACGCCACCTCGATGACCTCTGATGGCGTGCACCCCAATCCCGTCGGGGAAGAGCACATGGCCGATGGCTTTGTGGCCGCGCTGGTTCCGGTGCTCGACGCGCTCCTCGGTGGAACATCGGGTGGAGGTGGTGCGGCTGGGTCTGGCGGGTTCGGATCAGGCAGCGGAGGGATCGGCGGAAGCACGGGCGGCAGCGGCGGAGTGGGAGGCCAGCCTCCCACCGCGGATTGCTCCGTCGTTCCTGTTCAGTGGGTCGGGCAGCACGATGGCTGCGACTGCCCCGCGGACGGCTCGTTCATCTGCGACCCGGACTGCACCAATGACGGTAACCTCGGCGGAGGCTGGTGCGGCTGCGAGTTCTGCTATGGCGACCCCAACTCCGGTGGCGGCACCGGCGGCAGCGAGCCTCCCAGCGGCGAATGCGCCGTCGTCCCCGCTCAATGGGTCGGACAGCACGACGGCTGTGACTGCCCCGCCAGCGGGTCCTTTGACTGCGACTCAGACTGCGTCGACGACGGCAACGCCGGCGGCGGCTGGTGCGGTTGCGAATATTGCTACGGCGACCCCAACTCAGGCGGCGGCACCGGCGGAACCGCGGGAACTGGTGGCTCCGCGGGCACTGGAGGCGCGGCTGGCACTGGCGGCGCGGCTGGCGCTGGCGGGGCGGCGCAGCTGGCACTGGCGGCGCAGCTGGCGCTGGCGGCACAGCGGGTACCGGCGGCTCCGATGACCCATCCGCCGAGTGCTCCGTCGTGCCATCGCAGTGGATCGGCAAGCACGACGGCTGCGACTGCCCTGCGAGCGGGTCCTTTGACTGTGACCCAGACTGCGTCGACGACGGCAACGCCGGCGGCGGCTGGTGCGGTTGCGAGTATTGCTATGGTGACCCCAACTCAGGTGGCGGATCCGGGGGCGCTGGCTCGGCGACGTGTTCGGACGTCGACCCAGCATACGTGAACGCCGCCGATGGCTGTGACTGCCCGGCCAACGGCGACACGAGCTGTGATCCGGACTGCGCGAACTTCGGGAACGGCGGCGCCGCGTGGTGCGGCTGTGATTACTGTCCCTAGCGTTCGCTCCGGTCATCGAAACGCGCACTCGGTTGCAGCAAGAAAGTTCTGCGGCAAGCTGGCGTAATGTCGAACGAGAATGGATTGAGAGACACCAGCCTTACAGCCAAAGCGGTTCGCTCGGCGGCGGAACGCCTGTCGAAGACTGCGGCAGTCGTCGCGCTACTGCTCGCGGCTCCTGCCGCTGCCGCGATTCCGGATGCGGTCGGAGGCGGATTCGCGGATGCCGGTATCCATGGCGCTTACTACTCGAACTCTGAACTCGAGGGCACGCCGTCATTCACACGCCACGACGTACGAATCGATTTCGATTGGGGCGAGCTGAGGCCAGTTGGAGGTTCGACCGCGGAGCCTTACCGTTCATTTCCACGTGATGGCTTTTCAGTCCGTTGGACTGGTCGGATCATTGCTCGTTTCAGTGAGGCGTACACGTTCCATGGAGACGCAGCAGATGGCGTTCGCATGAAGATTCGGCCCATTGGCCAGGCCGCATGGACCACGCTGGTCGATCGCTGGAGCAAATCGGGGGTTTTCGAGTCCATCCCATTCAAGATGCGTTCGCACGAGCTCTACGAGATTCAGCTCGAGTACCGAGAGAACGAAGAGGACGCTCGGTGCGTGCTCATGTGGAGAAGCAAGAGCACTCCGAGCGAAGTGATCGATCCAATTCGGCAGCAAGGCATCAACCTCAGCCAGCATATCTGGGCGAGTCATGTCTGGGCGGACTTGATGAAGAGCTCACGCTATGGAGTGGGCGCGGACAAGATCGATTCGGAAGGATGGCCAACCGAATCTGGGGTCGAGCTCGTTGCGAGCGAGAGTTTCTTCCCCGCCGATCCGCAGATGTCGGGAACCTACCTAATTAACTTCGAGGGCCAAGCAGAGCTGCGCCAGGATTGCTGCAACAACGCTGTCTTCCAGTCAAACGGCCGCGCCTACCAACTCGTGAAGCCCAGGAGCGCCGGCTACGATGCTTCGACGAACTCAACGACATCGCTCATGACGGTCGACGGCTCGCGGACCATGCTCAACTTCGACGACACGCAGCGAAAGCCGGGCGACAGTAACAACGGAGTCACTCGGATCAAGCTCATGCGACCGATCGCACAGGGCAGCGCAGCGCATCACAGGGCAGATGAAATCGTATATCGCCCGTTCAAGGAAGTCGTCCAAGACCACTTCACGGTCCTCCGCTACGTCATGTCGGATAAAGACACCGGCGGAGAGTGGTCGCAGCGCACGCCTCCCAGCCATGCGTTCTTCGTCGGAACATCCGGACAGCCGAACTGGGAGTACCTAGTCATGCTCGCCAACGAAACCGGTCGCGATCTATACATCACGACCCCGATCGGAGCGAACGATGAATACATCGAGAAGCTCGCGCTTCTGACGCGCTATGGAAGTGACGGCCGCGAGCCCTATCGAGCTCCGACCGCCGAACCGATCTATCCTCCATTGAACTCTAACTTGCGCCTGTACGTCGAGTTCGACAACGAGATTTGGAACTGGGCGTTCGAATCCACCGATGTCGCCAAGCGCATCACCAAGGCCGAGCACGACAAGGTCTCTGAGGTCTGGAAAGCGATCAACTACGACGGCCAAGCGGGTAATCCGGAGTGGCTACCCGCGATGCGGCGCTGGCATGCCATTCGCACCGTGCAAACAAGCAAGGCGTTTCGACGTGTTTGGGGTGACGAGGCGATGGGTTCCAAGGTGAGGATTCTCATCGAGTACCAGTACGATGACTACCAAGAGACCGCGCTTCTGTCTCTCGACTTCATCGATGCTTACTACAATAACCGAACGGGCCAGCACGTACGTGACCCAAAGCCGGTGGCTCACTACCTCTGGGGTGGCGGCGGCGCTGCTTACTATGGTCTCGCGAACAGCAGTGGCGAACAGTCTCACACGGTTTTTCGAGACTCGAGCTTCGAAACGCCCGCGATCGAGGCCGGCTCACGGCGAGTTCGGCCGAAGGGCTCGGCTTGGACGTTCAGCGGTACGGCCGGACTGATCCATCCGCAGCCCGGGAAAGAAATCGAGGGCTTCAAGAATTTGGCCATGCCCAGCTCTGGCAAGCAGGCGGCGTTTCTCTTGGGAACGGGTTCGATCAGCCAGCGTATTGATTTCAAGAAGGCTGGGCACTACGCCATTGCGTTCAACGGAGCTGGCGTCGCCGATGATTGGCCTGAGTACCAACCCTTCGACATTCTCGTGGACGACCGCAAAGTCAGCTCGCGCGAACAAGACGACGCCCGAGTGAGCCCGGATACCGCGATCATCGGAGGCTGGTTTCGCGATATCAATAGCCTCGATGGCGAGTGGGGAAGTGCGGTGTTTCACATCAACGCGCCGGGGAGGCACACGATTACGTTCGTTGGTCGCGATGTCGCACCCAACTACTTGCTGGTCGACGCCGTACGGATCGCCAGCGCCGATGCGATCATGTCCAGCGGTTTCGACAAAGGAGAAGCGCAAGGGCAGGAAGGTGTTCCGGACCTCGCCTACCAGCTCCGATCGCAAGCCAAGTACGCGCGCTCGTTCGGGCTCCAAGTAATTGCCTATGAGTCGGGTTGGTCACTCGGCGGTGATTTCAACCAAGTTCCTCTTCAAAACTGGTGCAAGCTCGAGGACTCACGGGCTACGGGCATCAATGATCGAGCGATGAAGCTTTGGGATCTTTCGGGCAGCTTCATGACAGTTTGGGGAGTGTACAAGTATTGGCCGAGCTACGACTTCGCGAATGCTGCAGACTACCCAATCATGCAGAGCATCCGGAGCGGGACAAGACGGACTCGGGATGAGCCGACCTATGGGCGAACGTTGCCTGCGGCTCTTCGTTCCGAAGATGCGGATTGGTCACACAGCACACAAGCGACCGGCTGGCGCCAGTACGTCCCTTGCTTCAGCGAGGCCGGGGATAGCTGGCTCTCTTGGATGCTCATCGCTCCTGAGACTGGAACCTACTCGATTCGAGTCGAAGGCGAGGGACGCGGACGCCTGATCATTGAAGTCGACGGTGAGCCCATTGCCGAGCACAGCTCCTTGGGAGAGGCGGCAAGCGCGCCAGTGGCGGTCAAGCTCACCAAAGGCGCTCACGCCTTGCGTGCCGTCATCCTTGGCGAGATCGACTTGGTTCGAATCGACGTTGGCGCGAACTAGGATCTCCGAGCCAATACCGTCGCGCATGTCATCGACGTCGTCGAATACTCTGCCTGAGCCACTCGCTGATCGACCCAACGCCAGGATGGTGGTGGAACTTCCAAGACCGGAGTTGGGAGTCGTTCAGACCTCTCGGCCCGAGCCAACCACCGAGCAGAAGGCGGAAAAGCGAGCTCATGGTGACCGCCAAGTAGGGGCACTCAGCGTCGACAGGACGGAATCGGCTTGAGACGTCTTCGCCGTCCATCAACCGGAGCCCGAGATCCAGGAAATTCACACCCGACCAAACCGAGTAACAGAGCGAGCCCCAGAAGCGTGGATTCGACTCGATGAACACGACACCGCCACTTCTGTGATCGATACGCAGATCCAGATGCATTACGCCGTGATAACCGGTGCGGCGAACGAGCTCTTGGCCCAATTCGAGCACATCGGGTCGCTCGAGAAACGTCATCACTCCGCTGTCCGAGTATTGTTGGATCGTCCATGCCACGCAGCGGCCCCGATCAGCGATTAGGCTCAGGTCGATGTCACTGCCGGGAACGTATGACTGAACGACAATCGGGTTTTTTCGTAGGTCGGCTCTCTCGTTCACCAACTTTCGCAGCTCGTGGACGGTGCCGACAGTCTGGACTCCAAGCCCCGCTTCGCCTTGGGTGGGCTTGATGATCAGTGGTGGTTCGGTGTCGCAGTGCTCCAAGTCCTCAGCGCTTCCAATGAGCGTCGTCCGTGGAGCGGGCAATCCGAGCTCTTCCAGCAAGCTGGCGAAGCGCCACTTGTCGTACATCTGCTCGAAGAGATCCGGCTCACACATCGGAAAGCATCGCACCTCAGTGGGAAGCGTCGGTGCCAGCTGCAGGACGAACCGCGAGCTCCGAGTATCCCCTGCGATGACCACGCCTATCCCACGAGCTCTACAGAAGTTCTGGACGAATCCACAAAGTTGGGGATCTGCACGCACCAACATGTCTTGGTCGATTGTTTCGACGCCCAGAACGTGCGGATAGGATTCCCAGCTGTCTCCTCGGTTGGGTGTCATGACCCAGCAAGAACGTTGCGCCTGACCAGCTGCCCATACGAGGTTCCGTGTGAACACCGGAATCGAGGAAATCAGAAGAATAGCGCGCGGGTGATCATGCATGGCGCAAAGTCTCATGGAGCTTTCCAAGAGCGGTACCGAGCAGGACCATGGCACCGGCGGCCCCGGCAAGCCGCACGACTATCACCCGCCCATCACCCTGGAACCCAGTGAGGACTAGCACTGCGACGAAGTAGATCGCCGGTGTCCAGACCATCAACATCCCCAACGCTTTGCTGCCTGACCAGCTGCGCTGCCACGCATTCAGCGTGAAGCCAGGGCCGACTTCGGAGTCCTGGTCGGCCCAGTGAACGATTTGATCCTGATCGAGAGTACCGAGCACTCCACGAACCCAGTTCCAGCTTCCCCGCTCATCGACCGCCGCATTGAGGCGCTCCGGCCAGGGCAAACAAGACAGGTAGGAGGCCAGGACCGCCGCCATGAATATCCCGTAGTCGCCGACGACTAGCAGGGCTGCGCCAACATGGACTGACGCGGCAATCCATACGGCGAGGGGCCGAAGGCGGCCTATCGTGAACATCACGCCTGCGCTGAGCTCTGCCAGGATGATCGACCAGCACATCAATTTCGCCACCCACTGCCCGGGAAGCAGAGGCGCGACGAGCCGATACGCCTCGGATGGATAGATGTTGGTCAGGAAATAGTCGAAGTACTGGCCGCTACGCCAATCGGCTTCCAATGATTTGTTGAGCCCGGCACCGACATACATGATGGCGAGCTGCCACCAAATCATCCAGGGGGCCTTGCCCTTCTCTTGGAGCCCCGTGAGAAAAAGCAGAACCCCCACGAATACTATGGCGTTGCGGTAGTAGACCTTCGACGACAGCGTAGCGACCAGGAAGAGACTTCCTAGGATCAAGCAATTCACCCGTACACCACGATTGAGTAGCAGAGCCGTTCCGCAAAAGATGAAAGCAATCTTGAAGGCTCGTCGATACCAAGGTGCCGGAAAGATCTCCATCCACTCGAAGAAGGGAGCGAACACATCTGGGAAACCTACGTGGTAGTCCTTCAGCACGAGTCCCACGACTGAGATCTTTGCCATCAGCAGAAGCTGAGGCGGCAAGTCTGTGCCTGTGACCCGTAGTGGGTTCCAGGAGGAGATCGAAAAGCGCTCTACCGTATTGGCCAGTGCCATTCGTTCTCGGGGCCGCCGTTGGTCGTATACGTAACGCTGACTAGGGCCTGATCGTATTCGTGGTAGACCCGTTCGACGTACGAGATGACATCAGTGACTTGGTAGATCATTCGGGGGTTGATGCCCGGCGTCTCGAGCCGATAGCGACCTTCGACC
Source organism: uncultured delta proteobacterium (assembly GCA_963842915.1). Lineage (GTDB taxonomy): Bacteria > Myxococcota_A > Polyangia > Polyangiales > Houyiibacteriaceae > SG8-38. The sequence goes on from CAWJII010000007.1 coordinate 287,862, forward strand.
TGCGGTGGGCTCAGGACGCGACCATCAACGACGGTTTCGATCCGGTACTCGTTTTGGGAGTCATAGGGGGCCCAGCAGTAGTACCTCATCGGATGAAACCGCGCCGCCACGATCATGACGATCTGCAGAGCTAGCAGTGACACTCCGACAATGAGACGAACCGGCTGAGTCACTCCCAGACGCGCCAAGGAGGGGACCCCGAGGCCCAAAGCTCTTCGAGGCGCTTCTTGTCGCGCAGAGTGTCCATGCACTGCCAGAACGAATTGTGTCGATAGGCCATCAGTTGGCCATCCCGAGCTAGACCTGACATCGGCTCGAGCTCCCACTGCGTCGTGTCGCCTTCGATGTAGTCGAAGACTTCGGGTTCGAGCACGAAGAAAGCTCCGTTGATCCAGCCTTCGCTCGTTTGAGGCTTCTCAGAGAACTCCACGACCCTGTCTCCGTCGAACTCGATGTGACCGAACCGTGCAGCAGGGCGGACAGCGGTGACCGTAGCGAGCTTTCCATGAGAGCGATGAAACGCGACGAGCTCAGGAATGTTGATGTTGGCGACGCCGTCACCCCAAGTAAGAAGGAAGGTTTCATTCCCCATATGCGGTTGAAGACGCTTGATGCGTCCGCCAGTCATCGTTTCGGGCCCAGTGTCGATGAGATCGACCTTCCATTTCGGTAGCTCGGAACCGTGGCGATAGACTTGCGAGCTACTGAGGTCGACTGTGAGGTTGCTGTGGAGGGAGCAGAAATCCACGAAGTACTTCTTGATGTAGTCCCCGCGGTACCCAAGCGCGACAGCGAACTCGCTGTAGCCATAGTGGCTGTAGAGCATCATGATGTGCCAGAGAATTGGCATCCCGCCGATCTCCACCATCGGCTTCGGCTTGATTACAGTTTCCTCTTCGAGCCTAGTGCCGATGCCACCGGCTAGCAGTGCAACCTTCATGCGCGCTCCAACTTTCTGCTCGTTGACCTACTGTCCCCAAAAAAGGGGAACCTCGGAATTGCGCCTACAGCCTAGCGGGTGCGCACGATAAAGCAAAATATCTCGGAACGAAAATGGCGAGGAATGGTTCGCCACTTCACCGGCTATTCCTGGCCTGTGTGCTACATTGCGGGTTGCAAATTCTGGCTCCGCGGGCCGAATCGAAGGTTCATGACCTCGTCGAAAAAACGGAGTGCCAGCTCGCTCGCTGGAGGCCAGGCTATAGAAGGACCGGAGCGGTTCTGAGGATACGGACAAAGGAGCAGTCATCTATGCGAGTTCTACTCACCGGGCACAAAGGGTATATCGGAACGGTCCTAGCACCCATGCTGCTGGACGCGGGGCATGAAGTGCATGGCTTGGACAGCGACATCTTTTCGCGTTGCACTTTTGGCGACGATCCAAAGTCGATACCGGAGACGATCAAGGACGTCCGGGATGTGACCATCGAGGATGTCCAAGGGTTTGACGCGATTCTTCACCTCGCCGGCTTGTCTAACGACCCTCTCGGGGACCTCGACGCCGACTTGACCTATAAGATCAACCACGAAGCGTCCGTCCGCCTCGCGACGCTTGCCAAAGAGGCCAGGGTCGCTCGTTTCATCTTCTCTTCCTCGTGCAGCAACTACGGCGCCGGAGGAGACGATCTCTTGACCGAGGACGGAGATCTCAACCCAGTCACGCCATACGGGAAATCCAAAGTCCTGGTCGAGCGAGACGTGGCGAAACTGGCGGACGACACGTTCTGCCCAGTTTACCTCCGCAATGCAACGGCGTACGGCGTTTCGCCGCGGCTTCGCTTCGATCTCGTCCTCAACAATCTGGTCGCATGGGCATACACGACCGGCGCAGTTCGGCTCAAGAGCGATGGGACCCCGTGGCGCCCCATCGTGCACATCGAAGACATCTCTCGAGCGTTCGTCGCGATGCTCACTGCGCGTACTGAAAGAATACACAACCGGGCCTTCAACGTGGCTGTGCCTGGAGAGAATTTCCGCATCCGAGAGATCGCGGAGATCGTTCGTGACACCGTCCCTGGCAGCGAGGTCAGCTTCGCTCCGGATGCTTCGCCGGACAAACGCAACTACCGTGTGGACTGCTCTCTCATCCAACGGGAAGTGCCAGAGTACAAGCCGCAGTGGAACGTTCGGAAGGGCGCTCAGGAGCTGTACGAGGCTTACAAGGCTAGCGACCTCACGCTCGAGGAGTTCGAGGGCAAGCGCTACAAGCGGATCGATCACGTGCGGATGCTCATTGCAGACGGCATCATTGACAAGTCACTCCGCCACATCAACGGGAAGTGAATGGCACAAGGCACAGCTAAGACACAACGGGCCCCCGGATTCGCGATCGACTCTTGCCGCTCCTGCGGTTCTCCGAAGCTGACGTCATTTCTGAATCTGGGCACCACGCCGTTAGCAGATCAGCTCCTGACAAAGGAGCAACTCGGCGAGCCAGAATTGGTGGCTCCGCTCGATGTCATCCTCTGCGAGGAATGCAGCCTCGTTCAGATCACCGAAACCGTCTCCCCGGAGGTTCTGTTCTGTCAGAACTACCCATACTTTTCCTCAGTGTCGAAAGCACTGATGAAGCACTTCGGAGATAGCGCACGAAACCTTCTCGAAACGCGTGGACTCGGGCCGGACAGCCTGGTCGTCGAGGCTGCCAGCAATGACGGCTACTTACTCAAGCACTTCGTCGAAGCTGGCATTCCGGTCCTCGGTATCGATCCAGCCGACGGCCCCGCAAAGAAGGCTCAGGAGGCCGGGGTCAATACCTTGAACACGTTCTTCACGAGGGAGCTAGCGGAAGATCTGTTCGAGGAAGGCAAGCGCGCCGACGTGTTTCTGGCCAACAACGTCCTCGCCCATGTGGCGGACCTCAATGGCTTCACCGCGGGCGTGGCACGCTTGCTCGACGACGACGGAATAGCGGTCATCGAATGCCCGTACCTGCTGGACTTGATCGAGCACTGTGAGTTCGACACCATCTACCACCAACACCTCTGCTACTTCTCCATTACGTCGTTAGTAAACCTTTTCCAACGACATGGACTGTATTTGAACGACGTGGTCCGGACGACGATTCACGGTGGTTCACTGCGTCTTTTCATCGAGAAGAAGCCGAACGCGGGAGAATCCGTAACGAAGCTTCTGGCGAAAGAGGCGCAGCTTGGGGTTGCCAATCTTCGCTATTACGAGTCGTTCGCTGCTCGTGTGGAAAAGCTCAAGACAGATCTCATTGCAGTGCTCGAGGAAGTCAAGGCACAAGGCAAACGCATCGTGGGCTACGGGGCGGCCGCAAAAGGCTGCACGCTTCTGAGCTACTGCGGAGTGGATTCCAAGTACCTCGACTACATCGTCGATCTCAGCCCGATGAAGCAAGGCCTCTACTTCACCGGTAATCGACTGAAGATCGAGCCACCATCGAAGCTCCTCGAAGATCAGCCGGACTCGGTGATGATCATAGCCTGGAACTTCGCCGAGGAAATCATGAAGCAGCAACAGGCGTATCGGGATCAGGGCGGCAAGTTCATCATACCGGTGCCCGAGGTCCGAGTCGTCGAGTGAATGCAGCGACGCTCTGTTTGATTCAGCGTCGCCGGCCGGTTAGCAAGTCATGAAATTCACGCCTTTGAAACTTCACATGGCGTACCAGATAGACTTCGAGCCCATCGAGGATCATCGGGGGTTCTTTGCGCGTAGCTTCTGCCGCGAGGAGTTCGAATCGCATGGCCTGACGAGCCGCTTTGTGCAGCACAACATCTCCTGGAACAAATCGAAAGGCACCTTGCGGGGCATGCACTATCAGGCGGCACCTCATGAGGAGGTCAAAGTGGTCCGCTGTACTCGTGGCGCGCTCTACGACGTCATGATTGACCTTCGTCCAGATTCGGAAACCTACGGCCAGTGGCTCGGCGTCGAGCTCACTGAGCGCAACCGCCGCATGCTCTACATCCCGCCTGGCTTCGCCCACGGGTTTCAGACACTGGAACCAGACACAGAAGTCTTCTATCTCCTGTCGGAATTCTACACTCCGGAAGCAGAGCGAGCGGTGCGTTGGGACGATCCTTTCTTCGGCATCAAGTGGCCGCTGCTCGACCCAATCATCTCCGAGCGGGATCGTCGACATCCAGCTTTCAATCCGGATAACGGCTGACGCCGCCGCCGGCGACCTCCTCTCTTCATGCTCTTCCATGAGTAGGCACGACGAGCACAGGCAGATCTGTCTTATGCAGAATGCCATTGCTCGTGCTCCCCACCAGCAGTCGCTTCACGGCGCCCTTTCCGTGCGAGCCTACGACGATGAGATCGGCTTTCAGCTTCGCAGCCTCGGCAAGCAGGGTCTGTGCCGTAGGGCCTTGCACCAGAAGCGCGACCGCATCGATTCCATCGGACCGAAATTCCTCGGCGCTGTTCTGCAAGGCCCGATGCTCTTCGTGAAACCTCTTTGCCACTGAGTCGCGTACGGTCTGGGGACCTGCATCATATCCGACGAAGTCTGGCTCCGGTTCGGCCACGTGTATCAGGAACGTTTTGGCATTCATCGCGAGCGCCAAAGTACGCGCACGATCGAGCACTGCAGTCGATGCGTCCGAGAAATCGACAGCGACGAGGAGAGTCAACGGCACTTCCACCTCCATGGTTCCCAGGCTGGGAACGCTACTTCACCGGCAAGGTAGCATACCCTGGGCCGATCGGATCGTCGCCTTCAGACATCAACTTGATCAAGCCGTGTTGATGAAGCAAGTCGGACGCATGGCGCAGATCTTCGAACGCGATGCCGGAGCGTTCCGAGATGTCCAGTAGGGAATGCCGCCCGTCCGAGAAATTGAGTACCCAGAGCATCGCGACCTCTTTTGAATCCCTGTCCTGCAAGCCACCCATCAGCCCGTAGAGGCCTCTCTTACCAAGCTGTGGCTCACACTTGGGGTGGAGCGTGAGGTAAGTTCGATCGTTGTCCAGTACGTTGAGGATCGATCGGTAGGCGGCCACCGACTCTCCCAAGGATTTGGGTCTGACGAAACTGAGGTCGTCACCCGAGGTATGGTACTGTGGAAAACAGGCGTGAGTTGTTCTCGTCAACGAGCCTACGGGCAAGTCGAACGCCGGGGCACTGTAGTTTCGTTCGTCGTAGCCATAGGGCGAAAAGTCGATCACACCGTAGTTGCCGCCCATGCTCTCGAGTACGTTGATCGCTGCTCGGTCGATCATGGCATTGCCTTGGCGAGATCTTTTGTAAGTGAAGTCTCCCGGATCGCCCACGCAAACGGCCACTAGACCATGCTTTATGTTTGGAACGACCGCCTCGTTGCGGCTCAGCCAAACGATCGAGCCGATCCCCCCGGGACCGAAGACGAAACGGTAGGAAAGCTCGGTGTCGATCGTCTGCAAGTGCTTGGCCAGAAAGGTCGCGAGAACCACGCCGGACAGATTGTCGTTGCACATCGATGGATGGCATGCGTGAGCGGAGATGAGCACTTCCTCGGCGCGCTTGCCAGGTAGATAGAGCTCCCCGTAGCTCAGGGAACCATCTTGCAGGGTCGAGTCGATCACGACCTCGTAGTCGCCCTCTTCGAGCTGCTCGAACTGATTGTGGCTTAGGCAGAACCCCCAGCTCTCTTTGTAATAGGAAGTCCGATAGGGGATCCATTCCGGGCGGTCTGGCAGAGTGAACAAGTGAGGTCTCAGCTCCGCCAGCGACATCTTACGCTGGATCGGCGTACTGTAGTTGACCACGTGAAGGCTCGATTCGCTGAAGTCGATTACCTTGTCGCCTCGCGCGTTCTTGACGTATGCGTCGCGGATGTTCCACTCTCTGGGCACGGTCCAGTCGTAGGCTTCTGTTCCTGTTGGCACTTCGTGAACCTGGAGTGGAATGTGCTCACCGATTAGAGCCAGAGTCTGGCGTAGCCCGGCTCCCGTGATGCTCCGACAGATCGGATAGAGCTCGGTCATGAGAGCGTACATTTCAGCTCCCACGCGGTCCGGATCTAACGCAGCGTCAATTGTTTCTGTCGTCATGCTGGCCTCTCATCTAGGTTGGACACTCCCGGTTGGGCGTCGCTCACAATGGGTTTGGTTGGGGTCTAACTTCGTCGCAGCAAGGATTTGACGTAGTCGCGCGCACGATTTCGCATCTCCCCGGCTTCGGCCTTCTGAAAATAGTAGAACCATGCGCCGTAGCTTTGAAAACGCTCTCTCGGCGACATCGGTGTTGCTGCTATGAACGACGCCATCTTCCAGTACATACGCTCCATCCACCAACGCGCGTCGCTCTTTGCAGGGTCCAGCCGTCGAAGCAGCTGTGCCGGAGTCTTGTTCGGCGGAACGTTGCGGAAGGAGAGGCACTCTGGCACGTGGCAGAAAGGGCCAAGCAGGCTCAGCTCGATCGCTAGTACTTGATCGGAGCCGAGCATCGACTGAAAGAGAGCGGTCCGTTCGAGTGCGCTTCGTCGGATGAGGCTGTAGATCGGGTCCAAATAGAATCTACTGACCTGATAGAACCAGAGCATGCGGGCGAACCGTTCGTCGGGCCTCGATGATTCGACCCGAGGGCCGGTATATTCGATGTAGTGAGAGGTGCCATCTGGATCATAGTGATCCTGGTAACAGGTGGCGAGCACGGCCTCAGGTTGGCGGTCGAGGGCCGCGCTACAGCGATCCAGGTACTCCGGTGCCAACCAGTCTCCGCAGCCGAGCCAGCGGATGTACTCGCCGGTCGTTTGTTCAAAGGCATAGTTGAAATTGGGCAGCAAACCGATGTTTCGCGGGTGACGGAAGTACCGGATGCGGTCGTCGGCTTTTGCATACGATCGACAGATGTCCTCGACGCCGTCCTCCGATGCATTGTCGGTGATCACCAACTCGACGTCGCCCATCGTTTGCGCGAGCACCGACTCGATGGTTCGACCGATCGACGCTTCATCGTTGAACACCGGGATCGCGATACTGGCTTTTGGTTGTCGCGAATTCATATGCCAACACGGTGCGAAACGGCCCGCCCAAACAATAATCTGGGTGCCGCGGCGAAGCAAATCGCCATCCGTCTCTGGGGGAGCTGGATTCACGCGGGCCGTCGTGAACGCTCGATTCGCGTCGCGTTTCTAGGCCGTCTCTTGCGGGAGCTGAACGTCGACGATGAAGAGCGACTCTTTGCGCCGGACTCGTCCAAAAAGGACCCAGATCGGCCCGATCCAGAACGCCGTGGCGACCACGAACACCACCAGGGCTTGAAGCACGACATGGGTGACGCCGAGATCGGTCAGCGAACGGACCACGGCAATGGTGACGAGCGCGGCAACCGCAACGCGAACGGTGAAAATCAGATCTTGACGGCGACCATCAAAACCAAATTTGACGGCAGCGAACTCCGCGACTGCATACCGAAGTAGCTCTGCGGTGCTTAGGCCGGCAACCGCGCCGGGAAAACCCGCGAGCGAGTAGCCGATCGGAATGAACGCTGCCAGCCCAACGACTTTGGCAAACGCCATGGCGGCGGTCCACTCGCTTCTACCTGCCGCGAGCACCACGGAGGCCGCGGTGCCTCCGAGGACCATGCCAGCCCAAAGGCCTGCCGCGAGGATCTGAAGCATCCACCCAGCCTCCCAATAGCGCGAGTCGTAGAGCAGCCGAATGATGGTGGGACCCCCGGCGACCAACCCCGTCGTGAACCAGCCACCAAGCACGAGAAGTGGCCAGCGTGCACTGAGATACACCTCCGATAGGTCCCTCGACGAATAGTGCACGCGGCTATAGAGAGGAAACAGAACGCTGCGCGAGAGCTCGGAGATGGCATACGTGGGCACGACCGCCAACATCGCCGAGATGCTGTAGACGCCAAGGGTGGCCATCGTCGTGATTCTTCCGAAGATGAGTCGGTCCAGTTGATCGGAAGCGAACATCGCGACGGTGCCGATGAAGATCCAGGAACCGAAAACGAACAGAGAACGCGCGGCTCGACGGTCGAACCGGAACCGATTGCGGATCCCGGGAAGCCACAAGTGGCTCAGCGCCACCGTCAGGACCGATGTGACCAATCCCGCGACGACTAGCGACCAAATGCTGCGGGTAAACCATGCAGTGACCACCATGGAGATCGTGCCCGTGACCTGGGCCCCAAGGTCTAAAAGAATTGGACCCTTCAGGCGCAGATGTCGTGTCTCTGTGAAAATCGAAGTGGATGTGAATCCTTCGATAGCCGCCGTCAGTGCGACGACTCGAACCAGGGGGGCGAGGATCGGCTCGTGGTAGAAGTCCGCGTACAGACCTGCGATGGGCATCGCAAGCAGGCACAATGAAATCCCGCGGACGACCTGAATCGTCCAGACGGTATTCACGAAATCCGGGTCCTCTCGTCTGTTCTGAATGAGCGCTGGGCCAATTCCGATGTCGGAAAAGAGATGCAAGCCGACCAAGAAGACATTCACCAAGGCCATCAGCCCGAAGTGCTCGGCGAGCAGCAACCTGGTCACAATCAAGTTAGACGCGAGCCGAACGAGCTGCGTTCCGCCATGGCCCAGGATCGTCCACAGGGCCCCGGACGATGCCTGGCTGTCGAGCTCGTCCGGGCCTGATGTGCTTCCCGTCACCTAGGGCCTCAACCGTTTGGTCTCGCCAGCAAGTCGTTGAACTTCAGGTTGAGGATCTCACCGAGCTTTTCAGTGCCGCGGGCGTTCAGATGGTCACCATCGAAGTAGTCATCGTCGCTGAAGCCTTCGACTTTCTCGAGATCCCACACTTCGACCTCTGAGCCGGGGAACCTCTGGCGCACGGTCGCCAGCGCTCGGTCGTACTCGGCATCCCAGCTCGCGGGCCGCTGTTCCCAATAAGTTCGGTGATGCGGGTACCTCAGCAGCACTACCTGCAAGTCTCGAACGCGCGCGTACTCGATGATCCTGAGAAGTGCTGCAATGCTCTGGTCGACCTGATCCAAGGTCCCTTCTCTTTCATGAACCTCCAACCGGTCGTCGCCGTCCCGATCCTCGGTCATCACGGTGGTCAAAATCAGATGGCCCGGCGCGATCTGTTCCTCGCCATGGTGACGCCCGTATCGCAGTCTGTCGCGAACCACGTTCGGAGAGACCTTGTTGCGTGAAATGAATGGCCCTGACAGCGGCGAGTATTCGAAAAACCTTTGCCAATACAGCCGAGCTTTGCGCGACCAGTCCTCGTCGAGATCCGCGAGCGATGGCTGCAAATCCAAGAGGCGTTCATTGTCGCCTTTGTAGACGTGAATCGTGTCGTAGACGAGTGGCACGATGTCCAGCTCGACTACCACCGCACGAAGGTTGGGGACTCGTTCGATGTTGCCACGCAGGACCGCCTCCATGCACTTGTAGTTGCATGCATCCGCGGAAAGATTCATCAGCGGCCGTTCAAACGACTCGGGGTTCGTCATGATGTGAACGTGAGAGCTTCCCAGAACGACAATCTCGGTCTCGTCGGAAAGAGCTTCGACCGCAAGCGTTTCGAAACTGTCGTACTGGGTCCATTTCGAGAGCACCAGCCAACTCAGAAACAGGACGACGAACAGAGTCAGAACGATGAGCATCCACCAGCCCCGATAAGGGCGCGACATCGCCACCGCATGGTCGATGCGCTCGAGGGTGAAGACCTTGTCCGAGCCATCTATCATTGGACCAGCGGCGCTCCTGGCATTGCCCTGAGCGCATCGTTCAGGCGACGATTGAACTGCCGCGTGAAGTTCTCCGCTCCGTTTCCGTTCAAATGGTCGCCGTCGTAGAAGTCCTGGTCGGTGAGCTCTGGCATGTCTTCCATATCCCAGATTTGAAGCTGCCGCTTGGCCACGGCTGTTGCAAATTGATTCAGCACGCTGTCGATAGCCTCATCGAACTGCTGGCTCATCTCCGAAGACCGATGTCTGCGATACGTGGAATGGTGTGGCAAGCGCAATAAGACCACCGATATCCCGCGGTCGAGAATACTATCAATGATTCTCGCCAGGGCTTGCGCGTTGGCTTCGACGTTTGCGGCGACGTTGTGACTCGACTCTCTTTCGTGTGTGCTCGCCTTGACGCTTCCGTCGTTTGCGCCGCTGATCACTTGATCGAACGCGCGAAAGCCCGGTGAAATCTCGGCTTCACCCGTCCCGCAGACGTCAATTTTTGGAGCAAGCGAACGCCGCTGAATACGGTCTTGAACCACGCCGGGAATGAGCTTGTCTCGCGCCAAGAAAGGTGCCGTCACGGGATTGTAGAGCAGCCACTGATCTTTCCAGAGTCTCGTCTTGTCTCGCCAACCAATATTCATGGCGGACACCGACGGAGCCAGATCGAGCAGCCGAGTAAAGTCGCCATCGAGCACGGCGAGGGTATCGTAGCGCAGCGGAAAAACATCCGCCTCGATGACCACGAGCCGAAGGTTTGGTAACTCGTCGAGGTGCGCTTCAGACACGCCTTCGAGGCAGACGTAGTTGGTGGCAATGCCCGAAAGGTTTACGAGCGGCACGTCGACCCTGCTCGGGTCGATCCCACAGTCCACGTGGGAAGTCCCGAGAACCAGAACCTCTGTTTCCGTCGAAAGGCTGCCAACGGCCATCAACATGTGGTTTGTCCGGGTGGTCCAAGGCGAGAGCAGGAGCCAGCTGGCCGCGAGCACGGCGAGGAGCACCGTCGTCACCGTCAGGGAACGGCCCAGGATTTCGGAAGCACTCAAGGGCTGGGCGTCAGAACTGGAAATAGATGAACTCCTCACCAGCAGGGACGCCGCACAAGAGAATGTACGCAAACAAGGTCGCATAAACCGCGAGCCGCACCGTGGGTCGCCAGGTCTTCACCACCAACATGTCCCTGCTTCGTTCTTGGTACCAATCCAGAACGAACAACGGCGCCACGAAGAACACGATCGACAGGGCTGCCATCTCGAAGTTCAGCTCGAATGGGTTGAAGATGTTCCGCAGCAGCAAGGGCACGTCGCGGAGGTCTTTCACTGCGAACAGAAGCCAGCCGAAGCAGGTCACTTGAAAGAACAAGACGACAAAAGCGGCGTGAGACAGGCGGGCAGACCATGTCTTGCGCCCTGATGGCGTGGGCACGTCACCTGCGAAATATCGATGAACGCAGAGTATCGAGCCTTGATAGACGCCCCAGGCCACGAAGTTCCATGCTGCTCCGTGCCACAGCCCTCCAAGAGTCATGGTGATCATCAGATTTCGATAGGTCTGCCGAGTGCCACCTCGGCTGCCACCAAGTGGAATGTACAAGTAGTCGCGTAGCCAAGTTGAAAGGCTGATGTGCCATCGCTGCCAGAATTCGCGTGGATTGGTCGCGAAATAAGGCATTCGGAAGTTGACCATGATGTCGAAGCCCATCAGCTTCGAAATGCCGCGAGCGATGTCCGAATAGCCAGAAAAATCGCCGTAGATTTGAAACGCAAACGCGTAGATCCCCGCGACGATGAGCAGGCCGCTCGCCGCCCCTGGATTCTCGAAGATCGGCTTGGTGAACTCCGCCATGTTGTCGGCTATGACGACCTTTTTGAAGTAGCCGAGGAGCACTAGCCAGAGGCCCTCTCGTATCATCTCGTAGTTGATGCTCCGAGGTTTTTCGACTTGAGGCAGCAGGTGACTGGCTCGCTCGATTGGGCCGGCGACGAGCTGCGGAAAGTAAGCGACGAAGACGGCGAAGTTCAGGAGAGATCGAGTCGGCTTCATCTTGCCGTAGTAGATATCGATCGTGTAGCTCATCGTTTGGAACGTGTAGAACGAGATGCCGACTGGAAGCACGAGGTCCGCCATGCGTGCATCCATTGCGATGCCGAACTGCGCCAGCGCGACGTTCAGGCTCTCCGCAAAGAAGCCAAAGTATTTGAAGATCCCGAGCACACCGAGGTTCACTCCAACGCTCAGCCAGACGAGCTGGCGTCGGCGCCGTTTTCCGGAGCTCGAATCGAGGGCCAGACCAACGAAGTAGTCGACCAGCGTCGACAAGACGATCAGCGATAGAAATCGCCAGTCCCACCAGCCGTAGAAAAAGTAGCTAGCGGCGAGCAACAAGTAGTTTTGTTGCCGATGGCGCAGAACGACATACAGCCCGTAGACGATCGCGAAGAAGAGAACGAACTCGAAGGAGTTGAAGTACATGTGCCCGTTTTGCTGATTTGGTCCGCGTCACTCGCGCTCGTCGGCTTAAACCGCCTGGCCGAACAAATCATGCTCACCACGAAGCGTCGCTTCCGGTTGCAAGACATCGGAATTGTAGCGCAACCGGTTTTAGATATCGAATATTGGGTCCCCGCCGTCAACTAGCTCAGGAATCCTCGGAGCGGCACAGGTAGGGCCTTGCTTCTCGGCACCCGCTGATAGAGTTGGACGGACACGTCTCCGCCGGCCTCTCGGAGCTGGTTGAGCAGCCCGCGCTGCACGGCCATCTCGCAGCTCCTCTGGCCCTCGAACCGAAACAGGCTGGTTCGTTTGAACTCGAGCGGATTGGCGTTCGCTGGGTGAGATCGCTTGCTGATCACAATCGGCGCGGTCTCGCTGCTAGAGTACACTTGCTGCCCGCCGCTCGCCTCCAAGATGTTTCGAACGGTGTCGGGCGCTTCGTGAAAGTGTACCGTGAGCACCCACGTGGCGCGCCTGAGCGTGTCGAGGGAGTCGGTCGAATGCGTAAACGAGGCCTCGAATTTGCGGACCGCCTTCAGGCGCTGCGGGTTTGCAATCAGCGCGTAGTAAGGGTTTAGCGCCAAGGCGAAAAAGCGCCGCTGATTCGGGTATCGGACGACGAGAAGCTCCTCGGCTCGCGACTCGCCGAGGAAGGACGCCCGGTGAGCGCCTATCCAGCCGACCTCGGCTCCCACCAGCTTCAGAAGAGGCAATGTGAGAACACCGTACCATTTGTAGGCTTCCTCATCCTTGAAGTGGATGAGGTTGAGGACATCTACGGGCAGCGGCAGGTCGGCTCGGTAGAGGCGCTTCACGGCGTCTAGGTCGAGTTGGTCGAGCATGCTCATCGCTCGGATCTAGTACGAGGGAGATCGGAGTGCCATTGGGCAGCGCGATTCGAGGTTGGACAGACCACTTGTTGCCCCTATCGATGTCCGTTAAGGAGCCAAGTCATGACGCAAGAGATGAAGGCCGCGGTGGCCGACGACCTAAGCGAACCAGCCAATGCCGCCACGCAGCCGGTGTCGGTCGTCACCCGAATGGTCTTCGCCGCTCCGCCGGAGCGGGTCTGGAAGGGTCTGGTCTTCTACGAGGAGCTGGGCGGACGCCCTCCCCTGCATCTGCGTCTGCTCCTGCCGGTGCCGATTCGAAACGTGGGCAAGGTCTCTGATGTTGGAGACGAAGCGACCTGCCTCTACGAAGGCGGTCATCTTCTCAAGCGCATCACCAAGATCGAAAAGGGTGATCTCTACGAGTTCGAAGTTGCCGAGCAAGCGCTTTCGGTCGGCGGAGGTATGCGCCTCTCGGGCGGGCGCTACACCTTACGCGGCCTTTCCGATGGGCAAACCGAAGTGTCGGTCGAGACCCGATACCTCAGCCGCAAGTGGCCCCGTTGGTTCTGGAAGCCTCTGGAGAAGATGGTTTGCCACATGTTCCATCGTTACCTTCTGGGCACGATGCGACGCCAGATCGAATCCGAGTGAAGTAGCGGCATGCCTGAGCTCATTCCACCGTACTGGCTGATTCGTACTGCGGTCGCGGCCGTCTGGCTCTACGAAGGGCTCTGGTGCAAGTTGCTCCGCGGCGAGCCTCGCGAGTTCGAAGTCGTCAAGGCGGTTCCGCGTTACGGGGAGCGATTCGGCGTTCCCTTTCTACTGGCCTTGGGCACGGTCGAGGTCGCGATTGGACTATGGGTCCTGACGGGCGCCTTTGCGTTTCTCTGCGCGCTGGCGCAGACCATCCTGCTCGTTTCGCTGAACGCCAACGGCTTCATTTGGTCCAGGCATCTCATCCACGACCCCAAGGGCATGCTGGTGAAGAACTTCGCATTTCTCGTCCTGGCCTGGGTCGCAGCGAGCCTGCCAGGGGGACTCTGGCCATGAGCGAGAGCGCTGCCGTGACTATCTGGGAGCGAGGGCGCCTCGATGCGCGCGTCGGTCCGAGGCAGGTACTCTTCGGGCGTATGTACGAAGACCCGTCGATCGAGCTCGGAGCGTTTCGGCCGGGCAGCCGTGTGCTTTGCATTGCCTCGGCAGGCTGCACGGCGATGAAGCTCGCACCTCATCACGAGGTCGTCGCGGTCGACATCAACCCGGTGCAGCTCGCCTACGCCGAGCGTCGCTTCGATGGCGATCCGGGTGTCCGCGGCCGGGCGGAGCGCATCATGGATTTCATGCGCTTCTTCGGGCCGCTGGCTGGCTGGTGGCCGTCCAAGGTGCGCACCTTCGTCGAGCTCGACGATCCGGCCGAGCAAATACGCTACTGGGAACAAGAGCTCAACACTTGGCGCTTTCGCGCAGCGGTCGATGGGCTCTTTTCGGTGACGGCGCTTCGCTCGGTGTACGCGCCGCGTTTTCTGGACTTTCTGCCGAAGCGGCTGGGCTCGGTCATGCGCGGGCGTATGGAACGCTGTTTCGCGCGACACCCAAACCGCGACAACCCGTACGCCCGTTCGCTGCTGCTGGGTGAGCTCTCTTCGGAGCCGCCGCCGCCACAGGCCAAAGACGTTCAGCTCGTCCATGCAGACGCAGCGAACTTCCTCGAGAGCCAGCCGGCCGGGAGCTTCGAAGGCTTCACGCTCTCAAACATCTTGGACGGCACCGACGAGGCCTACCAGCAGAGGCTATTCGCGGCCGTCAAGCGCGCCGGCACCCCGGAGGCGATCACCGTCCTCCGCAGCTTCGGCGAGGTAGACGCCAGCTCGCCTGCAAACCGGGCCGACGAGGACCGCGCCATGCTCTGGGGCACTGTGCTGGTGAGGTCGGCCAGCGATCTCGTCATCGGGCCCTAGGAGCCAGGCACGGATGCGGATTGCTTAAAGAAACGGCCCCGCAGAACGGGGCCGTTCTCATGCACTACCGCGTGGAAGCTACTCGGCGATGACGCTGAGTGCGACGCGGCCTGGGCCGGATGCGTAGCTTGCGGTGTCGAGCTCAGTGAGCACGCCGTCCGCAGCGTTGATTCCGTAAAGCACGGCGCCGCCGGCTTCCACGGGGTCGCCGTCTCCACCACCGAAGTAGACCACGACTGCGAGCTCGCCGTCGTCGCCGGTCACGGCCACGTCACGGTTCTGGATTGGATCCACGACCATGGCGATGACTTCATCTTCGAGCGCCAACGTGGTTCCGTCGAACGACACCGTCCGAACTTCGTCCTTGCCGACCACGACGAATCGGCTGTAGTCAGCGTTGTGGGCTTGAGCACGAACGGGGTACTCGCTCGTGAAGTCGATTGTGTCGACCTCCACCGGTGACACGGGATCGGTGAGATCATAGATCGCCAGGCCATCAGTGTTGCTGGTGGTGACGAGCAAGTCGGTCGTAGCGACGCTGTCCGCAGCGAGGACGACTTCCGTGTCGTTTCCGCCGTTCGTGTCCGCGAGTTGCACCACCATGTCGCCCGTGATGTTGTAGATGTTGGTGCCGTTGTATAGATAAGGGCCGTTCGGATGCGCGCCAAGACCATGGACGCTCGTGCTGCCACCCTCAGAGATGAACGATAGGTCGCCCGTGCCAGCGTCCACGGAAAAGATCTCGACGCCATCGAGCTCGTCGTCATCTACGTAGAATCGCGTGCCGTCGGGTGAGAACGCCAAACCGCCGGGTGCACAATAGCCTTCCTGGCCCGTGTAGCCGGTATCGACTTCGTCGCCCTCGGCGCAGGAGATGCCGTCTGCCTGGAAGGCCGCATCGTTCATTTCGTAGGCAAGTCCATCGTAGGCGATGCCTGTTTTGGTAAAGGTGAAGCGATCGATGCGGCCGTTGCCCCAGCACCAGTCGTCACTGTTCGAGCAATCGTTGGCTGAGCCCACGTAGATGCGCTGCTGCCCGGCCTGTTGGATGGCTCCGAAGATTTGCTGACCCGCGAGCAGGCCTGCTGCGGGGATCTCGGCCGAGGCGACCTCGACGATGGTGCTTCCGGAAACGTCGAGGAGACGTACGGTTCGGCCGTGCGCCACGATGACCCGGGCTTCAGGACCCGGCGTACCGCCCATGCCGCCCATACCGCCATCGCCACCCGTGCCGCCAGAACCAGCCGTGCCGCCAGAACCAGCCGTGCCGCCAGTACCGGCCGTGCCGCCAGAACCAGCCTGGCCACCGCCGTCGGAGCTGCTGCACCCCATGGAGATGAAGCCAGAAAACATTAAAGTCACGGCAAGCCGTGCCCACTTGGAGCGAAACTCGATCATATTGAATTGCCTTCCCATCGGCGCCCATTGCGCCGCCCACTTCGGACGCGAGGCTAACAGGAAGGCAAACCGATGCCCACTTCCGGGTGGACGCAATTCCGAGCCGCCGACGGTCTTGCCCCCGGAGGCCTGGACGCAGAGCGCGAAGACGCACTTTTTAGCGAGACCGTACTCCGAGCTCAGTTCGCGGGAATCGCCAGAACTGGCCCGCAGGCCGTCTCGTTCATGAATATGTCGCGGTCATCTTGGCCCATCGGTGTGTTGTCGCCCGAGGTCGCGCCGATGATCAGGTCGGCGTCGCTGTAAGCGAGAAAGACGCACATCTCTTTGCCGGCGAGGCCGTAGCTCAGCCGCTCGTCGGTGTTGTTGATGTAACCGCATTCGACCCGGAGGCGACCGGCGCCCTGCGACGCGATCGGCGGGTCGAGTGTGATTCCAAGCGGCTGTCCGATCGAGCCAGCGAGCTCGAAGATCGTCCGCTCCCCACCCGCATCATCGACAAAGCTGAGTCGGAAGTAGTTCCCCCACTCGTGATAGTGCGCCAGGACATAGTAGATGTTGTACTCGGGGACTCGGCCGAGCTGCCTTTCGAACTCTCGCCCGAGGTCGCAGGTCATCGCATAGCGCGACTCCGCCTGCGGTTCGATGTCGAGCGCGGTGTTGGTGAAGGCGATGGGCCGGAGCCGGACCTGAACTTGCTCCTCGGGGACGGTTTCGATGTCGAAGCTCAGCGCAGTTTCTAGCGGGCCCGCGGTGATGTTCACGAGATGGACACCGCCAACGATCTTGTGCCGCGGCGGAATCTCGAGGACTGCTCCTTCTTGGAAGGCCTGCAACTCCGAGAGGGCTTGCGTCGACTGAGCGAAGAAGGCGCCGCCCTCGAGCGCAGCGGTGACGTCGTGGAACCCGCGGTCGTCACAGCGCCACGTTCCGTCGGGGCCCGGGTAGGTGTCCTCGGGCACGAAGAACCAGTTGGAATGATGCCAGGCGCCGTCGTTGCGCTGTCGTACTTTGGATACGTAGAGCGGTTCGTCGTTGTTCAGCGTCCAGCTCTGACAGGTGCCGCTGACTTCTTGAGCAGCGTCCACCATAATCGGCTCGAACGCGTGACTCAGAGTTGGGTTGATCTCGTCGTATACGCTGCTCTGGTCGCAAGCACTGAGCCCGAAGAGCAGTAAGCCCATGAACAGGGGTCGCATCGACCCAACAGTCGCCCGGCTTGGGGGCGCTTGGCAAGAGGGGACTTCCGGTCTCGATTGGGGGCGGCACGCCGGCTACCTCTTGGTGGCGGTGGCTTTTCAAGCGACGTTCGAGTATGCGGACTAGGCGTCGGGCGAACTACAGGGGCGTTGTGGTCGAAGCGGCGTGACCGGAATCGACCCATGAAACCGCCGTCGCCAGATATGCTACCGCCGGAGCGTGACCACAGCGGGCTTCCCACACGAGGCACGCGTACCAGGGCTCAGCGCATTGGCCTCTTTCTGGGCCCTTCGTTCTTCGCGCTATTGCTGCTCTTCGAGCTCGACCCGGGCCGTCCAGAGGTCACGCGAATGGCGGCGGTTGCACTGCTCATGGCGACCTGGTGGATCACCGACGCGATCCCTCTTTTCGCCACGGCGCTCCTGCCACTCATTTTGTATCCGCTGCTCGGAATCGAGCGTACGGGCGACACGGCTCCGGTCTACTTCAACAGCACCATCGTTTTGTTTCTCGGGGGCTTCATGATCGCCCTGACCATGGAGAAGTGGAATCTGCACCGCCGGATCGCGCTCTGGATCATTCGCAATGTAGGAGGCGGGGCCGATCGCATCATCCTCGGCTTCATGTTGGCCGGCGCGTTCCTTTCCATGTGGATCTCGAACACGGCGACGGCGATCATGATGATCCCGATCGGGCTCGCGATCGTGCTCCGCATGGAACAGGACTTCGGCCGGGAGAGGACCCATACTTTTTCCGTCGCCGTGATGTTGGCGATCGCCTACTCCTGCTCGGTGGGCGGCATCGCGACCTTGGTCGGGACACCGCCGAACCTATCCCTGCAGCGGATCTTTCAGATTACGTTTCCCGATGCGCCTCCGATCGGCTTCGGGCTCTGGTTCATGATGGCCCTTCCGATCAGCATCATTTTGCTCTTAGTCGCCTGGCTCATGCTCACGCGCGTGTTCTTCCGAATCCCGAGCGAGGTGACGGTGGATCGATCGGTCGTCGAGGAGGAAGCCGAGAAGCTCGGGTCGATGGGCTACGAGGAGCGCGTCGTTCTCGCGATCTTCGTGTCGACGGCCTTGCTCTGGCTGTTCCGGGCGCCCCTTGTGCTCGGCTCCGTCACCGTGCCTGGGTGGTCGCAGCTCCTGCCGTACGGAGAGCTCTTGGACGACGCGACGATCGCCATCTGCATGGCCTCGATCCTGTTCTTGGTCCCCACACGATCCCCGGGGGCGGAGTCCGCGACGATCATGGGGCCCGACGTCGTGCGGCGACTCCCATGGAACATCGTCTTGCTCTTTGGGGGCGGCTTCGCCCTGGCGCAGGGGTTTCAGGTCACCGGCCTTGCCGCGTTCATCGGTGAGCAGTTCACCGGGCTCGCGGGAGTCCCCCCGCTGCTCATCATATTCGCGACCTGTCTCGGCCTGACCTTCCTGACGGAGCTCACGTCCAACACCGCGACCACCGAGATGGTCCTTCCGGTGCTGGCCTCGATCGCAGTGGCCACGGGGATTCACCCTCTACTCCTCATGGTACCCGCCACCCTATCGGCGTCGTGCGCATTCATGATGCCGGTGGCGACTCCTCCAAACGCCGTCGTGTTTGGAAGTCAACGCGTGACCATCCCGGAGATGGCGCGGGTGGGCCTGGCGCTGAACGTGATTGGCGCCGTCGTGATCACGCTCGTGTTCTACTTCCTCGGGACTTTGCTTTTCGGAATCGAGCCGGGGGTCCTACCCGACTGGGCGCTCGCCGCGCCCTCTGCGCCGTAGCTGCGGCTAGAATACCGGCGGCTTCTTTGTGTGTTGCCTCGCATTAGTACTGCGAGGCGCGGCGGCGCTCGCTACTCTGTATGCCATGGGGGAGAGCAGATTTCTTAGGCGCAGCTCCACGCTGTGCCTGTGCTTTGGTTTGATGCTGATAGCGGCCTGCTCTTCGGGGTCCAATCCTCGCTCGGGCAGCGGCGGTTTTGGCGGAGGCGACGCAGGCGTCGGCGGTACGGGGGGGAACGATCTCCTCGCTTGCCCCTGCCCGTCTGGCGAAGTCTGTGTTCAAGACCTGTGCCTCGCCGACAAGGGCGAGTGCAGCAGCGACGACGACTGCGGCGGCGACACCTATTGCTGCGGAACCGATTGCCTATCGGACCCCAACGACCAGCCCAGGTGCATCGCATATGGCACGGGCCCGCGCGGAGACGTGAACGAGCTCTGTTTGGGCGACATCACGATCGGCCTCTTTCAGGCTGACGTTCAATGCGAGTGGACAGGGCCTCCGCCAGGCGATCCCTTCCCCGATCATGTTCAGGTTCTCACGACCCCACTGGTCGCCGACCTTCCCTTCGACTCGGGTGTCGCCAAAGAGATCGTGATCGTGACGTACAACGGCCTGGACGGTGGCTCGGCAGCGGCGGAGGGCACGGACCCCACTCGCTTTGGGGTGATTCGAATCTTGAATGGTCAGACCTGTGAGCAGATCGTGAACCTCGACGACCCTGCGAACCGGGTGATTGCGGCTTCGCCTCCTGCCATCGGAGACATCAATGGCGACGGCTTTCCGGACATCGTCACGCATCGGGCCTTGGGCGGTCTCATCGCGTACGGCTGGAACGCGACGGCCGAGACCTACACCGGCCTTTGGGTGGCCCTGGGCAACGACATCACCGGCCAGCGCTGGGATGGGATCGCCCTGCACGATTTGAACGACGATGGCGTTCCCGAGGTGCTCTCGGCCAGTGAAGTCTACGACGGGCCGACGGGTAACCGACTCAACGCGGGCCAGGTGTTGACGAGCGCTGGCGGGATGAGCGTTCCGGCGGTCGCGGACGTCGACGCGGATGGTGAGGTCGAAATCACCGCGCGCGACATCCATCGATGGAACGCCGACACCGACCAATGGGACCTCGCCTACTCGCTCGGCCATAGCGCACAGTTCTGGGCGGTCGCGGACTTCGGCACGCCCGGCGCCACGGCGGCGGAGTTTGATGCCAACAGCTTTGACGGGATCGCCGAGATCGTATCGACGGGCAATGGCAAGGCACGCCTGATGACTCTCTCGGGCCAGGTGCTCCTCGACGTGAGCTCGGGCATTCTCGGCGGGGGTCCCCCGACGATTGGCGATTTCGACGATGACGGACGCCCCGAGTTCGCCTCGGCCGGCGGAAACTCCTACCGGCTGTTCGACCTCGATTGCGCGATCGATACAGCATGCCTGACGACGGAGATCCGCTGGTCGACATCATCTCAGGATCTCTCCTCCAATCGGACCGGATCTTCGGTTTTCGATTTCGAGGGCGACGGCGCTGCGGAGGCCGTGTACGCGGACGAGTGCTTCACGCGCATCTATGAGGGCTCGAGCGGAGAGGTTCTGTACTCCGCGTTCCGCACCTCCTGCACCTGGTTCGAAAACCCCGTCATCGCCGACCCCGACGGGGACTCCAACACCGAGATCCTCATCGGCTCGAACGCAAATTGCAGTCCGACCTGTGCAGCGATTGACCCGATTCATCCTGGCAACCGCTGCGAAGCTGGGACCGATTGCCTTTCCGGACTTTGCGACGCCGGCTTCTGTCGTTGCGCGGACGATTCGGAATGCCGCGAAGGATACTCGTGCGAGACGCCGATCTCGGGAACCCCAGGCACAGGCGATACATGCCGAGCCGAGCATCCACCAGGGGTCGGTCAGGTCGGGCTCCGAGTGCTCCGTGACGCGCTCGACCGCTGGGTTTCGTCGCGCCCGATGTGGAACCAGCACACCTACTCGGTGACCAACATCAATGACGACGGCACGGTCCCCATTACCTCCGAGTGGCTGGCCAACTTCTCTGACCCTGACCTCAACAACTTCCGCCAGAACGTGCAGGGCGGGGCTGCGCCTGGGAGTCAGCCAGACATCACAGGGGATGTCGACGAAGGCGTCTGTCAAACCTCAGGCGAAGAACGTCTGCTGACCGCCACTGTGTGCAACCGGGGCACACGCACCGTCGGCGCCTCGATGCCGGCGACGTTCTACGTGGGCGACCCGGCCGACGAGAACCTCTTGTGTGTTTCGTTCACCGAAGGCCCAGTGCCGGTTGGGGGCTGCCTCGAAGTCTCCTGCATCATCGACGTCGATATCCAGGGCAAGATCACCATGGTGGTCAACGACGACGGCCAAGGCGGCCGCACCACCACCGAGTGCAACGACGAGAACAACTCCGACGACGTCACGATCATCTGCGTGGAGTGACGGCAGACACGTCTTCGAATGGGCCGACAAAGGAGGGCTTTGCACGCTCTCGCTTGGCGGGTACGCTCGGCCTCGATGACGAACGGCAACCTGGTTCGGCTTGCGCTCTTGCGTGGGACCATTCTTTCGCTTCTGGCCATCACCGGCGTCACTGGGTGCGGGGATGACAAGCCTGCGCAGGGGGGCTCGACTGAGCCGAGCCTGTCCTTCTTCGTCACTAGCGTGGGGACCGGGTCGATCGGGGGAAACCTCGGAGGGCTCGCTCGGGCCGATGAGATGTGCCAGGACCTCGCCGCCGCCGTCGGGGCGGGCAGCCGGACCTGGCACGCGTACTTGAGCACCTCGAGCGAAGACGCGCGGGACAGGATCGGAACCGGCCCCTGGTACAACGTGCGATTCCAAGAAATCGCAGCCGACGTCGAGGCGCTTCATAGAGACGAGATCCCGCGCTTGCTTTGGGGGGTGGAGGAAGATCCCACCGCAGAGGGCTTGCTCATCGACGAGAACGGCGAGCTGGTTCCTTTGGCTGAGCACGACATCGTGACGGGGAGCACCGCGGCGGGCACTGTTTCCGAGGGGCGCACGTGCCGCGATTGGACGTCGGCCAGCGAAAATGATGTCGCTCAGGTCGGCCACAGCGACATCGCGCCAGCGGGCTTCGAGATCGAGGGAGTAGACATCCAGTCGTGGAACTCAGCGCACGACACCGTGAGCTGCACCGAGCCGGGTCTCGCCGAAAGGCGGGGCGCAGGCCGCTTCTACTGCTTCGCCATCGATTGAACGCGCAAGGGACTGCGCACCGATGAAGGGCGACAAGTAACGCAGCTCAGGACGCGAATCCGAAACGGATGGTGGCGCGCCTAGTTACACTGCCCGGAGGCTTGGCATTCGTCGACTGTGGGCCAGCATTGGTTGGCAGCATTGCAGGACACAGGCGCGCCTTGCGGACACTCGGCCTGGCCGGTGGGATCTTGCCAATTGGGGTCGCAGGTGCCGGGGTTCGGGTTGGTTGAGGTGCATTGGCCAGAAGCTTCGCATTCGTCGACCGTAGCCCAGCATTGAGTCGCCTGATTGCAGGATACCGTGGTGCCTTCCGGACACATGGACTGGCCCGTTGGATCTTGCCAATTGGTGATGCATCCGCTTCTTTCGCCAGTCAGACCACCTGAAGAATCGTCACTACAACCGAATAGCGCGAGGGCCGGCAGGAGCGCTGCCACGAGCTTGAACATTTTCACCAGGCGATTCCTTTCTCGGCGACCGAATCCGGTCGGGTCGCGAAGCGTGTTGAAGGTCGTAAGCATATCACGACCTCAGCGAAGCGGCAGCGCCCGGGCTTTTTCGAGATGACCCGCGCCTGCCTTGGGGTCGGCGGGCGCCGGCGGCGAGCTCGATTCGAAATTCGGTCATCGGGCCGAAAACGAGGGTGCGCCATCCGGGGAAGCGCTTCATCGCAGGAATGATTTGGCCCGTTTGAATTGGAGTATGAGCATCCGCCGGTCGATGATATGCAGAGCCCATGCCCTACGTGATTCCGCCGCTGAGGGCGCTCGGAGCAAGCGCGGTCGAACGCTTCGCTGAGGACGGTTTTCTCGTCGTCGAGAATGCAATCAGCGAAGAGCAAATCGAAGCCCTGCGAGCCAGCTTTCCACGGCTCTTCGCCGGCGACTTCGATACGGGCGTCTACCCCGACGAGTGGTACTGGCGCGAGGGCATGAGCCTACCCGACGTGACACGGCACATGGCCAACGCCTGGAAGGCGGACCTCACGGTGGCCAAGCTCGCTCTGTCACGGGACATCGGACGGGCTGCAACGGAGCTCACTGGCTGGAGCGGTGCGCGAATGGGGCAGGATACGATTTGGTGGAAACCGCCGAAGAGCAAGGCCGTTTCGTTCCATCAGGATTCTTCGTACATGGATTTCCTCGATCCACCCAAGACCATCACCTGCTGGGTGGTGCTCGACCAAACCCATCGCGATGCAGGAACGCTCGAGTATGTGCCGGGTTCTCATCGCTGGCCGCTGACACGAATCCCAGAGGGGTTTCATGCGCCGCAAGACCATCGCGGTTTGATGAAACACGCAGCCCTGGGCGCGGGCAGTGAAGACCCAGAGCCCCTGCCCATCGAGGTGCCCGCCGGATCGTGCGTGTTTCATTCCGGCGAGATTTGGCACGGCTCCGGCCCAAACGTGACGGGCGATACGACGCGTCGTTCGATCGGCGTCCACATGGTGCCAGTGGATGCGCAGTTCTCGGATCGGCCCGGCGGCTACATCTATCGGCGCTACCAACGCACCGGCGATCCAACGCTCGACGAGAGCTACTTCCCCATCCTCTGGTCCAAAGACGGACGGCGTACCGATTGGATCGATACGTATTGCGAAACGGGGAGACGCGAGCGTTTGCAACGGCAGGTGGCCCAGTGATGCCAACAACTCCACCGACCTCAACTCGTCGGTGAGCGCCAGCAGAGCTGGCATGGTCCATCGAAGGTCGGGGTCGCTGTGCTTTCGCGGGCGCCCGAAGCTCAGGTTCCGCAGAATGTCTGTCGAACGACCTGATCGGGCCGCGGTGGCGCGGCGTACTGTTCCTGCGACGGCTGATCCTCGTAGGGTGACGACAGCACTTCGACGAGTTGCTCGAATGGCCCGAGATCGGCATCTAGAACCGCAGCTTGGATGGCCTCTTCGACCCGGTGATTTCGGGGAATGAAGGCCGGACTGACGGAGCGCATGTCGTTCCGACGCTCCTCGGCGGATCGTGTTTCACTAGCGAGGCGACGTCGCCAACGCAGCGCCCATTGTTCGAAGGCCGCAGGATCATCGAAGAGGCCGCTTACCGAGCCGTCGTCTTGCGAGCTCGGGTCGACGAGGTCGCTGAGCCTGCGGAAGGTCAGCGTGAAGTCGGCGGCGTTCTCCGCCATCCTGCTCAGCAGATCGTCGGCGAGTGCCGCGTCGCCCTCCCGAGTCTCGCCCAGCCCGAGCTTTCGCTGCAAGCCGGCTCGATAAAAACGCTCGAATCGATCCGGAAAGGTTCGAATGACCTCCGTGGCGAGAGCGACTGCAGCTTCTTGCTCGTCCGCAATCAGCGGCAAGAGGGCGTTCGCAAGCCCCACGAGATTCCAGTGCGCAATCGATGGTTGCTGCGCGAACGCGTATCGGCCCCACTGATCGATGGAGCTGTAGACCGTATCAGGATGGTAGCTGTCCATGAACGCACAGGGGCCGTAGTCGATCGTCTCTCCGGCAATCGACATGTTGTCGGTGTTCATGACGCCATGAATGAACCCGACGAGCTGCCAGCGGGCGATCAGCTCGGCCTGCCGCTTGATGACCGAAGCGAGCAAGGCGAGTACGGGGTGCTCTGCCTCAGCCGCCAGCGGGTAGTGACGCGCGATGACATGATCGGCGAGCACCCGGAGTGCCGCTTCGTCACGCCGGCCGGCGAAAAACTGGAACGTCCCTACCCTGATGTGACTCTGCGCGACCCGTGTCAGGACCGCGCCCGGCTGATAGGTCTCGCGCGCAATCTGCTCACCCGTAGTCACCGCGGCGAGCGAACGCGTAGTCGGGATGCCCAATGCCGCCATCGCCTCGGCGACGATGTACTCGCGCATGACCGGACCGAGCCCCGCGCGCCCATCGCCGTTGCGAGAGAAGGGCGTAGGGCCTGCACCCTTGAGCTGAACATCGCGGCGCAGACCATCTCGGTCGATGAGCTCCCCAAGCAGAATCGCCCGGCCATCACCCAACTGCGGCACCCAGCTCCCAAACTGAAACCCCGCGTACGCCATGGCCAGCGGCTCGGCGCCTTCGGGGAGTCGATTCCCGGCGAGCACTTCGATTCCCTCGAGTGTGACCAAGCGCTCGGGGTCGAGTCCCAGCTGACGAGCGAGGCTCTCGTTCACACGAATCAGCCCAGGTGCGGCCACCGCGGTTGGCGCAATGCGTGCGAAGAAACGTTCGGGGAGTCGCGCGTAGCTATTGTCGAAGGGAAACAAGGGTCTCGATGTAGCGACCCCTCGATGGCCGTCAAGATGCACTCGAGCTGACCCGAGAGGGCGAGCACCGAGCGTGCTGCAGCTTGGCGGCAGTTCCGCCGCACATCGTTTCGGCTGCGACAGCCCCTTGGTGTAGGATACCCGCCATGAAGCGACGAGAGTTGATGATGGTTGGGGCGAGCACTGCGCTTGCCCATGGTGTAACCACGGTGATGGGCTGCGGGGCGCAGGGGCAAGCGGCGAAGGCCACCACACCCGCCGCGCTCGTGGGCAAACACGCGGACCAACGCGCAGAAGTGATGGTCGCGACTAGCGAATGCCTTCGAGACGGCGAAGTGTGCCTGGCGCAATGCCTGCGGCTCCTGGGCAAGGGCGACACCTCCATGGCGGACTGCAGCAAAGGGGTGCAGCAAATGCTCGCCGTCTGTGGCGCCGTACCTGCGCTCGCCGCGGCCGACGCGCCGCGTCTGCGCGCACTCTTAGAAGTCTGCGCTGCCGTCTGCGAGGACTGCGAAGCCGCCTGTCGTCCCCACGTGGGCCATCACCCCGAGTGCGCAGCCTGCGCTGCTTCGTGCTTGCGCTGCGCTGCAGCGTGCCGGGCGATGCTGAGCTGAGCCCGTTTGTGGCGGCTATCGGTTAGGCGTCCACTCGAGGCCCCTGGCTCCCGGGACGTCGAGGCCGCGCTCTTGGCACTCCTCGAGCGAGATGTTTTCAATCACGACGTCGTCGCCTGTCGTCATGATGACGCAGGTGCCTAGGTCGCTGCCCGACCCACAGGCGCCCATCAATGCAGCCATCAAGCCCAGGCCTAACACCCGGTTGTGAACGATTGCCTTCGAGCCAAGCATCTCAACCTCCTCTCTCTCGTCTTCCACTTCGCTTAGGGTCATACAATCGCGGCGCCACTAAACGCATGAAATGCGCATTCACGGTGCGCGACGCAAACAATGCGACTGCTACGGTGAACATCGGAGCTGATACGAGGCACATGCCCGTGGTGCGGATCTTGCAGCATCAGCCAGAGTGCAAATCTTTCCGATAGTGCTTGTGTCGCTGCTGTTGCCTGGGTTCGCCGTCTGGAGCGCCGGTTGTGGGCCGCCCGCACCACCTGGCACGGACGCTGGCACCGACGCTGGCACCGACGCTGGCACCGACGCTGGCACGGACGCTGGCACGGACGCTGGCACCGACGCTGGCACCGACGCTGGCGCCGACGCTGGCGCCGACTGCGTGGTCTACGCCGACTGCGAGGGCTTCACTTGGCCGGAGATCGGGGGAGAGATCGACTGCTACGAGGCGGAGGGCCACTGGGAATGCGTCGCTGGCGAATGCGTTCCGCTATGCAACCTAGAGTGTAACCTAGACGCCGACTGCGAGTCCTTCAACTGGGAAGCGAGCTGCGGGGGCAACTGGGATTGCATCCAGGGCCTGTGCGAGGAAGCCTGCGACCCGGTCGGCTGCGGCGACGCCACGTGTGATGCTGCCGGGGGCGAGACCGAAGCGTCCTGCCCGGCCGACTGCTTGGAGCCCTGCAGCGTCGCCGCCGATTGTGTAGACAGCGGTGAGTGGGAACAACCCTGCTTCGGACGCTGGACTTGCGAGCTCAGCGCGTGCACGCCGCTGTGCGACTACTCCACCTGCGGTGACGGTGAATGCATCGCGACCAACGGAGAAGACGCCAGCAGTTGCATCCCCGACTGCCTGAGCACCTGCCAGTGGCCCACCGACTGCGTGCACGCTGACTGGACGCAGATCTGCCAGGGCCGGTACACCTGCTTCTTGGGCGACTGTCAGCAGACCTGCGAAAGCAACGGTTGCAGCAACGGGACCTGCGACGCCGCATTGGGCGAGACGGCAGATTCTTGCTTCCGAGACTGCCTTGGCGGGCCCTGTGCCTTGGCCACCGACTGCCTCGGCGCGCGCTGGTACGAGAACGATTGCCCGAGCGGTGGGCATTGGGAGTGCAGGCTTCCTGCCGGTGCCTGCGAGGCCGTCTGCGAGGACGTCACTTGCGGAGACGGGAGCTGCGATGTCCTAGCCGGTGAGGCAGCGACAGGGTGCCCGTCGGACTGCGGGGACTACGACTGCGAACTGAGTACGGACTGCGACGGATTGAGCCTGCCCGGCGGCTGCCAGAGCTGGCTCTGCGTGAACCGCAATTGCAGCCCGGTCTGCTCCTAGCGAGACCTAAAGGCTTCGTTCAGCGCTAAGCCAATCGTCGAGCTCGTGATTTGGGGCGAAGGCGCGCTGCTCAGCGAGGAAGTAGGCGGCTTCGGCGATGCGCTGGGCCCGCTGCTGTGCGCTGAGCGCCGCGCCTTGCCTGGCCGGCGCTCGCTTGGCGGCAGTCTTCGTGCTCTTGGTACGCCGGACTGTCTTTGCGTCCGCTCGCTTCGACGTCGAGCCGGCTGTCGCCGTGCTGCTTGCTGCTTTGCGGTTCTTTGACCGCTTCGACTGGGACCGGGATGCGGCCTTGATGTTGTTGCTTTCCATAATCGCAGATATGCGCACGCTGACGCTCTGCGCAACTTTTCGGCGCATTGGAAAATCTGGAAAACTTCACCTCGGATCGCCTAGCTCAATCGAACTGCTTACAGCATTTCACGCGCGCAGAGCCGCGTCGCTCAGGGCGCGTACCAGATGGGCGAGGTGTACGCGCGCTCCTGAATCGTTGGCGGTTGTCCGGTCTCGTCGGGGTCGGTTCCGCGGGCCACCGCATCGTAGAGGGTATGCCTTGGGGTAGGAACCTGCAGGACGCGCAGGTAGTAGAAAGCCGGTTGCTCGGGATCGAACTCCGGGTCGGACCAAAAGCCGTAGAGCGAAGGCGCACCGTCCACATCCACGTACGTCGCTGTCGCAAGGTCGACCTTGTTCTTCACTTGCGGAAGCTTCCCGTCGGGCCAGCGCTCACGGCCGCCGGACCACGCGACGTCATAGATTTTCTCCTGTGTCTTCCCATTGTCATCCACCCAGCCCTTGACCAGTTGAATGCGATCGAGATTGGCGCCTTCGGAGTCCTTCACGGCATACATCAAGAAGCTGGGCGCCTTGCCTTCGGGCGCCTTCTTCAAGTCGCTCCCCATCGGGTGCCCGAACGTGTACCCGATGCTGACCATGTTCGCCTTGCGAGCTTGTTTGGCCTCGAAGTTCCAACCTCCAAAGAAGCGCACCCGGATTCGGGGCCCCGTGGTCGCATAGACCTCTTTGCGCTTGAAGGCGTCAAAGATCGAAGTCCGTGTGTTCTCTTCTGCCCATACGGCGATGAGGCCTTGTGCACTCACCGTGCCGAGCTCCGAAGGGCCTGCGCCCCAAAAATGCGCCTCCTCCGCAGAGGCGAGACCCGTATGGGAGCCGGTAGAGCCGATCATCCCGAATTGGAAAGGGTTGGCTCCAAGCGATTGGCTGATTTGAAGCCCGCGCAGCAAAGCCGTGCGGGCGTACGAACCCTCGCTGATCGTCGCCTGCGCTTCACCTTGCTTCGACGCGCTCGCAAACGTCTCGAAGCCCGCAAACTCGTCATCGGGGGATAGCGACGGGTGCGTTTCGGAGTCGCCTTTGATTTGTGTGACCTCGGCCAGCGGTTCCCATCGCATGCGCGTCTGCGCATACGCAGCGGTAATCGGCAGCCCTTCACTATCGACCTCGGGGTACATCTTGCCGCCGCTGAGGTTCGGGTTGCTTGGAATCGCGATGAAGTCCGTCCCTAGTCGAGTGCTGGTTTGCTCGAGCCAGCTCCAGAGCTGCTCAGGCCGCGAGCCGTCAAGCGCGCTGAAAGGAACCAGCTGCTGCGCCTGTTCCGCGCCTTGGTTCATGAATACGACTCGATGAAGCTTGTGGCCGCCGAGCTCCGAGGTCCATTCCCAGCCGACGAATGTAGTAAAGGCGCAGGGTGCGTAGTGACGCTCCGCCGCCTCGATGGTGCCTGCCCATGCCGCCTTCTCGAGCCCTTCGGCGTGGTCGGCCACAATCGCGAAATGGAGCGGCGCCCGGAGTCGAACCCTCGCCTGGGTGTAGGGATCGACCACGGGAAGCCCTTTGGCCCACCGGTAGGCGGTGTTCGGATCAGCCGAGCGATTGCCCAGGCGATGAGCGTCCGCCGAGAAGCTAGTGTGGACGTGCGTATCCCCCCAGAGGAGCCGATTGGGCTCCCGGGCGATCGCGGCGGAATTCGTGGGTGGGCGCCCTTTGCAGCCGAGCAAGCCCGGCGCCACCATCGCCAGGGCGATGAGAATCCACAGCGCTTTTCGGATTTGGTCCATGGCCTCTCAGTACTGAATCCGTGCGCCGATACACCAGGTGAATCCGCGCAACTGTGCATTCGCCTCTCGCGGGCGATCCGTGGTTTGAACGTAGACGTAGGGCATGATGCCAATCATGAACAACCTGAGGCTGTAGCCGACGCCGACCCGACCCTGTGTGGCGTGCCCGGCCTCGTCGAAGAGCGCCCCTGCTTGCATGAAGACTTTGACGGTGCGGATCGGCCACCAACCGATGCCCCCGCCGACCCACCAGTTCTGTGGCCCCTGAAAGAGGAGACGGCCGAGCTTCTGGCCGAGCACCTCGAACGAGACCCCATTGAACTGACGATCGATGTGGTACTCGTACCCGAGGCCGACGGTGATGTTTTTCTGTCTGAAGGCGGTTCGAGTACCGGAGAAGTCGATATGCACGTGATGCATTCGCTCGTGGGAGTCGAGCTGGTACTTTTGAAGCTGTGCAGGGGTCGGCGCGACGCCCGCAGCGTTCATCAGCGTCACGATGAGCGCGGTCAACATCGGCTAGGATCCTCCCTTTGTCATGATGCCGTCCGTTCGACAGCGGTCACATTCCGCCGGATTGAAGCGGATGATCGTTCCGTGGACCCATCGGCCGTTCAGACTGAGCGCTGGGATCACGGCATGGCCGCCTGAGGCGCACACCACGGGGCCCACCACCTTGCGGAAGCGTTCCTCGTTGTCGGGCAACTGCTTCATCGAAAATGCATCTAGGTCGATGACGCCTAGCTCTTCGTAGGGCTCGACGATGCGATTTCGGATGACTCGGTATTCACAGGCGGGACCTCGGGCCGCATACGTGCCCCCCGTCTTCCGGTACTCCCCCACCCCACCACAAGCGACGAGACCCGTCACGAAGATCCAGATGATTGCTCTAAGGGAGAGTCTCATGATTCGCGGCCTATTTCGCTGCGATTGTCACCTTCGAAATTTGGCCGGTGAACCGCGACGCGGCCTCCGAACCGATGGTCTCCACCACGGGCGTAGCGAGATCGACGCCCACATCAGCGGTCTCGTCGGCGGAAAAGATCATGGGCTGGGTGCGTTCGATGCGCCCCTGGGCAACCTTCCTCTGGTTGACGAAGAGCGTGCCGGTGCCGCCCTTGCCGACGCCTCCGCCGTCGTAGGCAAACTCGAAACGGATCGTGGATTTGCCGGCAGCGAGGGGCTTGGTCGCGGCGATCGTGAAGCGCTGCAGCCCGAGGAAGTTGTAGTCGTAGGCAGGCACTCCGTCCTTGACATAGAGCGCCCAGCCGCCGAAGCGGCCGCCCTGCACGAGGATGGCGCCGTTAGCGCCGCTCTTCGGCACGTCCACCTCCGCGGTGATGGTCTTGGACTTGTTCTTGATGTTCAAGAATACGTTCTCGGTCATGCCGGTCATGCCCTCGGCCAGCGTTAGCGAGGTGCGGCCCGCCATGAGGTCGGGGCGGCCTGCCAGGGCCGCGTTCACGCGCTCGACGGTGCGGTCGTCGATCGGCAGCACGTGGTTCTTCTCGGCTACGTCCATGAACAGGGCCTGCAGCTCGGCCAGCTTCTGCGGATGCTCTGCAGCGAGGTCGTTCACCAGGCTGAAGTCGGTGCGGGTGTCGTACAGCTCCCAGATGTCGTCGGCGAGCGGCCTTCGCGGTTTCATCTCCCACGGCGCCCGGTGAATCGTTCTTGCGAACCAGCCATCCTGGTACATCGCTCGGTTGCCGAACATCTCGAAGTACTGCGTGACATGGCGGTCCTTCGCCGCGACATCGTCGAAGCTGTAGACCATGCTCACCCCGTCCATGGGGCGCTGCGGCGTGCTGTTCACCACCTTGGGCTCGGGCAGTCCCGCGGCCTCGAGGATGGTCGGCGCGACATCGATCACATGATGGAACTGGGTGCGCAGCTCGCCCTTGGCCTTGATGCGCTTCGGCCAATGAACGGCCATGCCCACCTTGGTCCCGCCGTGGTCCGACGCGACCTGCTTTGTCCACGAATAGGGCGTATCGAACGCGACTGCCCAGCCGGCGGCCATGTGCGGATAGGTCTCGGGACCGCCCCACTGGTCGAGATGCTTCAGCATGTCGGCGACCTTCTCCTGCACGCCGTTGAAATAGGTCATCTCGCTGAACATGCCGTTGCGACCGCCCTCGGCGCTGGTGCCGTTGTCTCCGTAGACGAGAAAGATCAGGGTATTGTCGAGCTCTCCGGTCTCCTCGACGGCCTGGATGACCCGACCGATTTCATGGTCGGTCATCTCGACATAAGCCGCAAAGACCTCGGCCTGGCGCGTGAATAGACGCTTCTCGTCCGCGGAGAGCTCGTCCCAGTCCGGAATCGCCTCGGGCTTGGGCGCGAGCTTCGTGCCCTCCGGCACCACGCCCTTTTCGATCTGACGGGTGAGAATCTCTTGGCGGAGGGCGTCCCAGCCCTGGTCGAACTTGCCCTTCCAGCGCGCGATCCATTCTTTCGGCACATGATGCGGCGCGTGCGTAGCGCCCGGCGCGAAGTAGACCATGAACGGCTTGTCCGGCGTCAGTGCCTTCTGGTACTTGATCCAGGCGACCGCCTGGTCGGTCATGTCGGTCAGGAAGTAGTAGCTCGGATCCTCCGGCAACTCGACCGGATGCACGCCGTCGTAGATGAACGGCGCCCATTGGTTGGTTTCGCCGCCGAGGAAGCCGTAGAACTTGTCGAAACCCTGATGGGTCGGCCAGCGGTCGAACGGACCGGAGATGCTTGCCTCCCAGGCAGCGGTCTCATGCCACTTGCCGAAGGCCCCGGTGCTATAGCCGTTGAGGCGCAGCATCTCCGCGACCCCGGTCACGTTGTTGGGGATCTGCCCGGTGTTCCCGGGGAACGCCGTGCCCGTTTCGATGATCCCGCCCATGTTGGCGACGTGGTGATTGCGCCCGGTCTTGAGGGCCGCGCGCGTCGGCGAGCACACGGAGGTGGTGTGGAAGTTGTTGTAGCGCAGCCCCTCGTTGGCGATCTGGTCAAAGGTGGGGGTCGCGACGGGTCCGCCGAACGTGCTGGTCCCCGCAAAACCGAGGTCGTCGACCAGAACGACGACCACGTTGGGAGCCCCTTCGGGCGCTTTCACTTCGAAGCGCGGCGGCGGTGTCGCGTTCCGCACGTCGAGCTCGGTATACAGCGGCGGATCGGGCTCAGGAATCGGCAGCACCGTCCGATCCAACTCTCCCTCGGCTTTGATGGTGGCGCTCGGCTGTTCGGCAGGCGCCTCGACCGGAGCGCTGGACTTCTGGCATCCGATGGCCAGAACGAAACCGAGCGCGGTTGTGATCCATGGTGTTGCGGCTCTCAAAGATTGTCCTTCTTTGGGCGCACCGAAGGGAACCCTATTTCTTCACGGTGAGCGGCTGGCTGAGCTGGAACTCGAGCAGCGTGCCTTTGGGAATCTTCACGGAACCCCTTTGCAGTATTACCCCGGTCGATTTCTCCGAGAAGCTGCCCGTTTGGATCGGGTACATCGTTCCCTCGATGTTGATTTGGGTGAGGTTTAGCGTGAGGTCGGAGTGCTGCATGACGATGCCTCGCCCAACTTTCTTCGAACCGATCACCTGACCGTAGACCTGCGTACCCGCCTTTGCGACGACCTCATCCGCTGAAAGGAGATTGGCCTCGAGCGTTGCACTGAACCTGCGTCCGGCCTTGTCATTCGACGATACCTCGTCGCCCGTCCTGACCATCATCGCGGTTCCAGCCGGAACGGTGATCGCTTTCTTTTCCTTGGGCTTACCCGTGTCGGGCTTCTCTTCCTTGGAGGGGGGAGCCTCGTCGAGAGCGGAGGGCTCCGCGCGACTCGAAGCTGAGATCGTAAGTAGGGACAGGACTCCGAAGATTGCTACGAGCACCGCCATGTGACGTTGCATCGCTCGTGTTCCAGACACTCTTTGCCTCTTGGTTAGGGCCCCAGCAGGCTCGAAGGTGAGCCTGCCCAGACTATAGGTGCCGCGGCGAATTTACACCAGCCGAAAGCGTCCAGTCCTCCCGACGCTATCGCGCAGAGTTTGCGCGAGGATGACCCCAACACTCACGGTGCGGATTCGGTGCTCTGCTTACGACGGCCCCTCGGGGTCAGTGTCATCGGCAGACGCGTCGTCCGAGGGTAGCCGCTTCGTAGTTCGAACGAAGTTCACGAAGAAGACAAGCGGCATGGCGAGAATGACGGCAAGGCCGGCTTTGACGTCGAGCAGCGAGATGAGAACGCCCGAGAACAGAGCCAAGGCGAAGAAACGAGACGCCCAGAGGATTCGCCGGGCGAGCCTCGCAGTCTTGGGGCCCTTGTGCATCTCGGGCAGAGCAAGCACGTGTGCCCACTGCCTCTTTACGAGCCACGCAGCGACAAGATTCGTCCCGGCGAACAAGAGAACCGGCCTCCAGTCATCGCGTCTCGTTCCCACGAGCTGGGAAACGAAAGGCAGAAGCGTCACCGGCAACAGAAACAATAGATTGAGAACGACGAGCCTTCGGTCCACGTGTTGCAAACCAGCATAGAGGAGGCTGTGGTGCGTCCAGTACATGGCGATGAGCCCGAAAGCCACAACGTACACGAGCACCTGGTGCAAGAACTTCTCGCGCTCCAATGCAATCACAGCCGCGTCGAGCGCGACATTGGAGGGCACCTCGATGCCGAGAACCAGGATGGTAATCACGACGGCGAAGACGCCGTCACTGAAAGCGATTACCCGTTCGAGTGGAAAATATCGAGGTAGAGGTTCCATAGGTCGCCAATCACCGTCCCTGCTTCTCGGAGAAAGCTCGCGACTCGGACCGCAGCATAGACCAGTTGCGCGACGAGGCAGAATCGGCCCGAAATCCAAAGCAGATTAGGCCAGCGGCTTCTCCGCCACGATTCTCCAGTTCAGATCGGCGATCTTGGCCTTTTCCGCAAGTGTCCATGACTCACCGCCGCTCTGAAGGAGGTCGAGCGACTCCTCGACCCAGGGCGGCAGAATGCGAACCGCCTCGAGCGCCCTGATGACCTTTCGGCCCCCGAGAATCAAATCTCGCTTCTGCTCACAAATCGGCCAGGCCGCGCCCCTCGAAGGAGCGGAAAGAACAATCTCAAAACCCGCCCTTTCCAAGGCGGCGCAAACATCGGCAGGGTACATGGATTGAGTGGCCGCGAGCGTTGGCAGAAACGACTTGTGCAGGCTCACATGCTCTGCGTTGTTCCAGTCGAAATGCGGGGTCAACAGATACTCGGAACACGCGTATCGTGCCCCGGGCTTCAACACCCGGTACATCTCTGCTGCGTGGTCATCGAGCTCTTCTTTCTTGAAGAACGGCCAGACCGCTTGAAACGAAAAGCAGCCGTCGAAGGTTTCCGACTCATACTCGAGCGGCTCGTGATGGTTGCCCACCTTGAAGTGCAGCCGATCACTCATTCGGCATTCCGCCGCCCAGTCCATCGCGCTCTCAATCTGATTGGGGTCGATGTTGTATCCAGACACCTGACCGCCGGTCAGCATGGCGAAGTGATACGAGATCCTCCCCCGCCCGCAGCCCATGTCTAACAGATGCGAGCTGTTCGGGGCTTTTAGATCGAGCTCCTTCAGTACATCCTTCTCGACCAAGAGCTGATTCCCGAAAAGCCCCTGGGATTCGTCGAGCTGCGGCGGGATGTAGAGCTTCTCCAGGTCGAACACCGAGAGCATGTTGTTCAGGACTTTGTAGTAGTCCGCGACGGCTTTCGTTTCGTCCGCCGTCTCGGTCGGCTCACCATCCTGCATCCTTTGCAGGAACTTGTACGCATCGATGCAAGCTTGCTTGTCCTCGTCCGACAGCTCCGCCAATCGCTTGAGTCCGATGAGCGCAGTCTTAATCCGGTACCAATTCATCTAAATAGACCTCTCATCGCTTACGTTAGCAGCCCGCGGGCCCTCTCTGCGCGGGAAGCGTGTTAAGAGACTCAGGATAGGAGCGTGAAATGAAGTTTGCAATCATCGGGGCGCGCGTGTTTCTAGGATTGGTATTCGTGGTTTTCGGGTTGAACGGTTTCTTCCATTTCATTCCGACGCCTGAAATGGCCGAAGCTGCGGGCTCGCTCATGGGCGCCCTCGTCGCGACGGGTTACTTCATGATTGTCGTGAAGCTCGTCGAAGTCTTGGCGGGCCTGATGATTTTGACGGGTCGTTTCCTTCCGCTCGGCCTCATCCTCTTGGCTCCGGTCTCCGTTCACATACTCTTGTTTCATGTCTTCCTGGATCCCAAGAGTTTGCCGATGGCGATCTTCATCATCGTCCTGCAACTGTTCTTGGCCTGGGCATACCGCGGCTCGTTCAGCGGTGTGCTGGAAGCCAACCCGCAGCCCTCGACCTAGAACGGGTCACGGCGCGCGCGCACGGTGAGAAGGGAAGAGAGAAAAAAGAACTGGCTTCCAGTCATCGCGTCTCGTTCCTCGATCTGGGAAACGAAAGGCAGAAGCGTCACCGGCAACAGAAACAATAGATTGAGAACGACGAGCCTTCGGTCCACGCGCTGCAAACCAGCATAGAGGAGGCTGTGGTGCGTCCAGTACATGGCGATGAGCCAGAAAGCCACAGCGTACACGAGCACCTGGTGCAAGAACTTCTCGCGCTCCAAAGCAATTGCAGCCGCGTCGAGCGCGACATCGGAGGGCACCTCGATACCGAGAACCAGGATGGTAATCACGACGGCGAAGACGCCGTCACTGAAAGCGATTACCCGTTCGAGTGGAAAATATCGAGGTAGAGGTTCCATAGGTCGCCAATCACCGTCCCTGCTTCTCGGAGAAAGCTCGCAACTCGGACCGCAGCATAGACCAGTTGCGCGACGAGGCAGAATCGGCCCGAAATCCAAAGCAGATTAGGCCAGCGGCTTCTCCGCCACGATTCTCCAGTTCAGATCGGCGATCTTGGCCTTTTCTGCAAGTGTCCATGACTCACCGCCGCTCTGAAGGAGGTCGAGCGACTCCTCGACCCAGGGCGGCAGAATGCGAACCGCCTCGAGCGCCCTGATGACCTTTCGGCCCCCGAGAATCAAATCTCGCTTCTGCTCGCAAATCGGCCAGGCCGCGCCCCTCGAAGGAGCGGAAAGAACAATCTCAAAACCCGCCCTTTCCAAGGCGGCGCAAACATCCGCAGGGTACATGGATTGAGTCGCCGCAAGCGTCGGTAGAAACGACTTGTGCAGTCGTACGTGCTCTTCGTTGTCCCAGTCGAAATGCGGCGTCAACAGATACTCGGAACACGCGTATCGTGCCCCGGGCTTCAACACCCGGTACATCTCTGCTGCGTGGTCATCGAGCTCTTCTTTCTTGAAGAACGGCCAGACCGCTTGAAACGAAAAGCAGCCGTCGAAGGTTTCCGACTCATACTCGAGCGGCTCGTGATGGTTGCCCACCTTGAAGTGAAGCCGATCGCTCATTCGGCATTCCGCCGCCCAGTCGATCGCACTCTCAATCTGATTGGGGTCGATGTTGTATCCGGACACCTGACCGCCGGTCAGCATGGCGAAGTGATACGAGATCCTCCCCCGCCCGCAGCCCATGTCCAACAGATGCGAGCTGTTCGGGGCTTTTAGATCGAGCTCCTTCAGTACATCCTTCTCGACCAAGAGCTGATTGCCGTACAGCCCCTGGGATTCGTCGAGCTGCGGCGGGATGTAGAGCTTCTCCAAGTCGAACACCGAGAGCATGTTGTTCAGGACTTTGTAGTAGTCCGCGACGGCTTTCGTTTCGTCCGCCGTCTCGGTCGGCTCACCATCCTGCATCCTTTGCAGGAACTTGTACGCATCGATGCAAGCTTGCTTGTCCTCGTCCGACAGCTCCGCCAATCGCTTGAGTCCGATGAGCGCAGTCTTAATCCGGTACCAATTCATCTAGTTAGACCTCTCATCGCTTACGTTAGCAGCCCGCGGGCCCTATCTACGCGGGAAGCGTGTTAAGGGACCCAGGATAGGAGCGTGAAATGAAGTTTGCAATCATCGGGGCGCGAGTGTTTCTAGGATTGGTATTCGTGGTTTTCGGGTTGAACGGTTTCTTCCATTTCATTCCAACGCCTGAAATGGCCGAAGCTGCGGGCTCACTCATGGGCGCCCTCGTCGCGACGGGTTACTTCATGATGGTCGTGAAGCTCGTCGAAGTCTTGGCGGGCCTGATGATTCTGACGGGTCGTTTTCTTCCGCTCGGCCTCATCATCTTGGCTCCGGTCTCCGTTCAAATCCTCTTGTTTCATGTCTTCCTGGATCCCAAGGGTTTGCCGATGGCGATCTTCATCATCGTCCTGCAACTGTTCTTGGCCTGGGCATACCGCGGCTCGTTCAGCGGTGTGCTGGAAGCCAACCCGCAGCCCTCGACCTAGAACGGGTCACGTCCGCGCCGCGCACGGTGTCGCCATTGAGTCCCGATGCATCGAGAACAGCAACCACAACCTGTCCCGTGGCGTTGCGTGCCGTCCCCGGGCGTCTGGTCGTTTGACGCCTATCTATTCCGCAATGACGACCGGCACGCCCGGCGTGCAACCACCGATCGAGTAATTCGGCCCGACATTCTCGTAGCCGTATCGCGGCCAAAGGAACCTTGCGTCGTCAGTGATCAGGGGTGAGTTGTAAGCATCGTTGAACAGGAGATTCGGATCTCCACCCTGGCCGTCCCAGTCGGTGCACCAGACACCGGTCGCTTCGGACAAGCCCACGTAGAACGAGCTCGCCGGATCGGTCGTCGAGTACAAGGCCTCGATTTGCGCGTCGGATGCGTTGAGCAAGCGGGTCACAGATTCGGTGAAGCCGCCAACACCGCCTAGGCGGTTGATGGTGATGGTTCGGCGGGCGCCAAGCGCTTCGAGCGGCGTGACGCGCAAGGGGTCGGCCCAACCGCCGACCGAAACAAATCCGCTGCTCAGCCGAACTCCCGGGCTAAATCCGGGCTCGGCGGGCGACGACGACAAAACCTCCCGCCAGGTGGCCGAGCCGAGCGGCACGAATTGCTCACTACTCAGATCGGTGAATCGGCGATCGAGGTTTCGCTCCATGCCGCGAAGCTCGCGCGCTTGCCCCCAGTAGCCGACGCCAATGTCGTCGAAGTTGGGCTTGAACTCGATCGGATCGGCCGCAATCCACGCCGCACGGGCTTGTTCCCACGCGACGATCGCATCGCCTGTAAGCACGCCGGTGACTCCAAACGACGGCATATACCCACCCACCGGGTCATCGGCGCGGTTCCGTCCGCCGAGCTCCGCAAACGCCTCGCGGTAGGCATTGAACAAGTCGGAGAACGTCTCCCCGCAACTGCGTCCCTCAGTGCCCGGAAGCTCTGCAAGCTCTTCCCAGGTCAATCCGATCCCAGGCCTTGCACATGCGCTTAGCCATGCGGACACGCCGTCGCGGTCGGCTGGTCCGTAGCCTGCGTAGAACGAACCGTAGACACCAACCAATGTGGCGAACGCGTCGAAGTTGATCACCGATGTTCGCAAGAACACCTTGGGGTCATCGACGATGAATTGGAGCCCCTTCTGCAAGCCTTCGATGATGTCCGTCGCGTGGAACACCGGGTCGGGAGAGTTCGCAAACAACACGAACAACTCGGGGTTGATCAGCGGCCCCAGGTCTCTCAGAAGTCGGAGCAGGGCGTCGACGCCTTCCTGCGGAGTGGGCCCTTCGAGCAACTCGACGATGCCGAGGGCTTCGATGCCTCCGATCAAAGCATTAATAGTTGCCGCGTCCTCGAACAGGCCGGTGTCGACCAAACCCACGACCGACTTGAGCATCAGCGACATGCGGGCATCGCGAGCTCGAATGCCGCAGCGCCCTCGCCGGCAGTTGTGCACATCGGGGCTCGCCCAGATACTCTCGACGAAGAACGCCGTGATGCTGCCCGAGCTACCCCCGGCGGCGCACTTGATCGCGCCGTATTCCTCGACGTGACGCGCGAGGCTGCCGTAGTGCGCGAACAGGTTCTGCCCATTACCCCGAATTCCTGCGCAGGTCGTCGTCGCAGCGATCGGCCGGCGCGGCGTGTACTGGCCGTAGCTCTGAGCACTGACCGGAGCGACTCCTGCCAACCATGTCAGCGCAATGGCGACTGCAAAAAATGCCTCCTTCGATTTTCTCATCACGATTTCTCCGGGCCGTGGTGTGGAAGCCCAGGGGTACGATCGAAGCTCGCCGTGGGCAAGCGTCGGATAGGTTCCCGCGACAGTCGCGATACCGCATCGAAGAAGATCAGTCTCGGCTTGGTGGCGTGTGCGATCCCTAGAGCATCAGGCCACCACTGCTTTGCAGCACCTGGCCGGTGATCCACGAAGCATCGTCGCTTGCCAAGAACGCCACCGCTCTGGCGATATCCTCGGGCCGGCCGATGCGACCGAGAGGCGTTTGAGCAACCATACCGTCGAGCATTTCCTGCGGTACGCCAGCGCTCATGTCTGTTTCCGTGATGCCAGGGGCGACCGAGTTGAGGCGAATGCCTTGCGGTCCGAGCTCCACGGCCAAGGCCGAGGTAATGCGCTCGACCGCCGCCTTCGCACCCGAGTACGCCGCGGCACCCGGCATCGACGCCTGGGCAAGGGTCGACGAGATGTTGACCACGGCCCCGCCGCTCTTGGACAGATGCGGAATCGCCTCGCGCGTCGTGACCAGCAGACCTCGTACATTCACCGCGAGAGTCTGTTCGAGCGCCTCGTCGTCGAGCTCGACCAAGGGCGCCAAATTACCGAGGCCGGCGTTGTTGACCAGGACGTCCAGGCGGTCGAACTGCTCGATGACAAAACGAACGGCATTGGCCGGAGCGCCTTTCTCGGTGACGTCCGTGGTGATGTAGCGCACCGCATCCGGGTGCTCGCCGGCGAGTTGCTTGAGAGGCTCTTCGCGACGGCCAGTGACGACCACCTTGGCCCCTTCGGCGACCAGGGCTCTGGCTACCGCTCGACCGATACCGGTTCCTCCACCGGTGACGAGCGCAACTTTGTTATCGAAACGTGACATGAATCTTGTCTTTCTTTGAGGGGAATCGGTGAGCGAATGCTTGAGTACTAATTCTGCGGCAGCGGGGCTTAGGTCGAATCACGGGGTGTTTCGACAACCCGCGCACGCAAGGCCCGAACCGTTCGGCCCGCAGCTCGCTCGTTCTCTCGACTGAAGACGGAAGACGGCAGTGGCAGGTCGGGGTCCACGTAGATCCGGAAGTCGATCTCCGTGCCTGCGCCGTCATCGGTCGGGGTGAGCTTGAAGGTCGCATCGAAGGCATCGATATTGCCGTCCATCAGGCTGCCTTCGACGACTCGCGAGACGCCGTCCTGGGGACGCTCGGCGAGGTTGAGCTGCCCATAGAGCGTGTACATGCCCTTGGCGACGCTGACTTCCATGTAAACCATGGCCCGGCTCCCGCGCTGTGCGAGCACCTTGGACTTGGTGAAGTTGGGCATGAACCGCACGTAGTTGGCGTAGTCGAGCACGATCTGGAGCACCTCCTCGATCGGTCTGTCGACGACGATGACCGCCTGGCCCGTCGCAATGTTCGAACCTTCCATGGGGATCTGCGCGGTGAATATCCCCGCGTTCTCCACGTGTGCCTCCACAGCGGCGGCGTGGCTTGGCGCCAGACCGAGGGCTGACCCGGATACGAGGGCCCCGGTCAGAACGACTTGAAGCGTCGTGCGTCGAATGGTTTGGAATGTGTTCTGCACGGCTAGTCTCCCGAAGCTCCCAGGCTGAATCGATCTCTCGAAATGGGGCCTTCGGACATTAACTACCGCTCGGTAGCAAAATGTCAAGCCATTTTGCTACCGAGGGTTCCAATATTGTGTAATGTGTCTATGGTATGGGCATGAGCGGCACGAATATGCGGTCCCGAGGCCGGCCGCGGCTCTTCGACGAAGACGCCGTTTTGGACGAATTGACCGCGCTTTTTTGGCGAAAGGGGTACTCCCAGACCTCGATGGCCGATCTCGTCGACGCCAGCGGCGTCCACAAATCGAGCCTCTACAGCACCTTCGGCACCAAGGAGGAGCTGTTTGCGAAGATCCTCCAGCGCTACCTCGCAGGCCGGATGGACATGATGTCCGCGCTCGTCGAGCAGGCCGGACCCGGGATCGACGGAATCCACGCCTTCCTCGAGATGCTGCGACGCGACCTCGTCTCGGGGACCGGCCAATGGGGCTGCCTCCTCGTCAACAGCTCGAGCGAGCTCAGCGGAACCGCCCCCGGCTTTGAAGACTTCGGCGTCGAGTTTCGCAAAGCACTACGCGAACGACTTCGAGCACTCATCCGTCAAGCGGAGCCCGAAGGAACCGCCGGCAAGCGCATTACCGACCAACGAACCGATCTCTTCATGACCTTCATGTTGGGCCTCAACCTCACCGTCCGAGGCGGCGCCGACAAAAACGAAATCGGCCGGGTCATCGACGCCATGCAGGCCACCGTCGACACCTGGCGATAATGAGCTCGGCCGAATTGGGCCTCGGCGGTAACTAAGAACGACCCCGTAGAGCCGAGGCGCCATCGCCAGATGGAGCGGGAGATGAGATCCGCTTGCGAGTGTACTCGTGCAGCGCGCTGCACTCGAACGGGAGCAGTACGCAGGCGAAGCCGAGTACACTCACGACTTCAACCTTGGCAATATTCACCTAGCCCCCAACACCATTCGGGAAATTCAACGATATCAACCACAACGTGTCCCGTGGCGTTGCGTGCCGTCCCGTGGTGTCCCGAGGTGTCCTACGAAATGTGGAAGAATTCGTGGAACATTTGGCTGCAACTCTTGAAGGGTTGAAGTCGGTGGCGGGAACTGCTCGTCAGCGAGCACCGTGAGATCGAAGACGGGTCCCTTCGAGGGTCTCAACCCTCGAGCTCGGTGCCGACCCGTAGACGATCGAGGTAGGCCGTATAGCTGTAGGTGCGATCCCGGCGTCGGCCACTGGTCTCCGTCAAGATGCGTGCGTCCACCAGTGTGTTGACCGCTTTGGTCGCCGTTGGCTTCGTGATCTCGAGGAGCTCCGTCACGCGCGCGATCGTGACGATGGGGTGCTGTCCCAGTGCCTCGAAAAGACGAACGGCCATGACCGAGCTCGCGGGGGCCGCCAACGCGCGCGCTCGATCGGCGCTCACCAGGGCGAAAAGGTCGCGCGCCGTGTCGGTCGCTTCCTTTGCGATCGAGGCGACGCCTTCCAAAAAGAAGCGGATCCAGCCTTCCCAATCGCCCTCGAGGCGGACGGCGTTGAGTAGGCGATAGTAGTCCTCTCGGTTCTCCTTGAAGAAAAGACTCAAGTAGAGAAGCGGCTTCGAGAGCAGGTTCCACTCCTCGAGCAGCAAGGTGACGAGAAGACGCCCGATCCTTCCATTGCCATCGAGATAGGGATG
The DNA here is from genome assembly GCA_963842915.1 of uncultured delta proteobacterium. GTDB lineage: Bacteria > Myxococcota_A > Polyangia > Polyangiales > Houyiibacteriaceae > SG8-38. Next base: position 331,168 of record CAWJII010000007.1, read on the forward strand.
GATGGTTTCAAACTGTAGGTGCAAGAGGCCGGCCCGAACCAAGGGCGGCAGCCCATCGTTTGCGTGGATGTAGCGCTCGAGGTCGCTCAAGAGCCCGTCGAGCAGGTTTGGCGGTGGTGGAACCAAGACGGCGTTCCCCGGTTGTGTGCCGCCGATCCAGTTTTGGGTGCGCCGGATCTTTCCTGGTTGTTTGTCCGCACCTCGCGCACCTCTCATCAAACGCGCGTGCGTTCCATTGAGCAGTCGCATCGAGAGTGGCAGCCCTTTTCGGCGGCGAAGTTGTGCTCTCGCATACGCGAGTGCGTCGACGTAGTTGCACACTTCCTGGACGTCCGGTCCCGGTGCCGAATCGTCTTCGCGCTGCGCCTCGAATGTCAGCAGGTCGATCAACGTGGCTTGCGTTCCCTCGATCTGAGACGAGATCACGGCTTCCTTCCGGACGAACCCGTAGATGAACCAGTCGACCGAGGGGACCATCTCGCCGGCGAGCTCGAGGCGACTGAGCTCCCGCTCGGCACGACCGAGAAGCGCGAGGGCCTCGGAGTCGAGGCTCAGCGTCGGGTCGGCCGGAGGCAAGGGCCGCGGAACGAATGCCCTGACCTCCTCGCCGGCGACCGCCGTACGCTCGTATCTCCCGGTAACTCTTGCCATCTGCCTCTAAGAAAGGATTCTTTACCAACGCGCGCTCAAAGTAAAGATTTCTTTCTTAGCTGACCGAATCTCCTACTTTCCGGGCAGCCAGCGGTTCCGGACACGAGCTACTCGTATCCGAGTTCGTCTTCCTGTGCCATTTGCGCGAGCTCTCTAGCTGCCCAGCGACTCGCTTCGTCTGCCAGCCCACGCCTCACCGATGCCCGCAGTCTTTTCAGGTCATCTTCGCTCAGGCTCTCAAAGCCATCCTTGGCGCGAACGGCGTTCAGAACCGCACGAAGCGCGTCGAGCTCCTGGTCGTCCAGTGCATCGATCAACGCATGAATATCGGACCGGGTCCCCATTCAAGCTAGGTTATGCCCAGTGTGCGTACCCGTCCAGGCTCCGCTTCAGTCTCATTCCCACTCTGGGTCGGACCTGGCTCGTCCTGCTCTTTTCTGGATAGCTCTGCATCAGTTCGCGCAAGAGTGATTCGGCCTACCTCACTCTGATGCAGATTGCGTCTTTGCCAGGCAATACGAGTCGCTTGCCTTCAGATTTGCGCAGCAGGCTCCAGAGTTGTTCATCGTGCGCCAAAAAGGGTCCCGACTTGTTCGGGCAAGGTGGAGTTTTGTTAAACAAAACTGCACGACCGTCGCCCCGGGTCTTCGCCCCGAGCTCGGCCGTGAGGGGCGCACTCAACGCCTTCGGCTTATTCGCTGCTATGATAGCCGGGATGCTGAGGGTCTGTGTCCGGACGCTAGCGATTCTGTCTGCGCTTACCGCGGCCGCATGCGGGTCCGAGAACGGCGTGTGTCGCGGCGGATCACTTGAAAACTATTGCTCAGGCTCATGCAGGTCCTTTGACGAGGCGCTCCTCGCAGCCAACGCGTTGGAGGACTTCTCCGACTGTGCTGATGATGCAACCCTGAATCGCGCGTATTCGGCTGTCGGCACGTGCGAGAAATTTCGTTGGGTGATGACCCGGCCCTCGCTGGACGATTTCACCGAATTCTTCGACGAGTCGGGTGAAATGGTCGGTGCGATTCATGGCACCGATTGCAACTGCTTCTGCGGCACCAGCTCCTTCACGAAGGAGTACGGTTTCGTGCCCGACTGTGAGCTGGAGCCCGTCGACCCTACTCCATGCGGGCCGGGCGGTGACTAGAAGTGCGGGAAATCCTCGGGCAGTGTCGACAACCGGGATCATGCAGAACTCGAGAAGTGATAGCGTCGAGCCCATGCCGAAGCGTCGCGAGAGAAGCATGAGAGCGGGGATGTTCACGACCCCCCTTCTCGCTGCCCTCATGTGCTTGGCGGCGCCGCCGATTGGATTGGCGGATGCGGCCGCGGGAGAACAGGTCGGGCGGCAGTCGGTGGATCTGTTCTTCGAGACGCTGGTCCCCCTTCTCGATCGCGCCAGCAGGACGGAGCTGAGACACGTGATGGGCGAGCGCGGGCTCCGCTGTCGGGTACGAAAGCGAGGAACGCGCGTCGACTGCCCGGTCAACGGCAGAACCAGGTTCCTTGGCCGCTTCGAGTCAGAGGTTATGTGGGCAGTGCTATTAGTTTCCGTCCAGAAAGGTGCCTGCCCCGCGATCTTAGAGCGAGCCCAGGAGCTCCTCGGTGAGCCCAGCTCGATCGAGGAGGGATGGCACCGCTGGTCGGCAGAGGGGCAGAGTCACGTCACGGCGTTCCGAGACAAGGTCGGCTGCCAGCTGCTTCGGGCGCCAGAGGCAGATGAAGAGGAGTAGCCGACTGCACC